>PBFD01000001.1 GCA_002718595.1 Gemmatimonadota bacterium
GACCTGAGACAGCAGAGAAAATGATTCGAAAATTGAGGGCTGGTATGATGCCTCCACCAGGCATGCCCAGACCTAGTCCGGATACCTTGTTAGCTTTGGTAGAAGAGTTGGAGACCAGAATGGATCGGGAAGCTCTAATGAATCCAAATCCTGGTGGTCGAACTTTCCAGCGTCTGAATCGGGCCGAGTATACCGAGTCCATAAAAGATTTGCTAGGGCTTCAAATAGATGTTGGGGAGTATCTTCCTTTGGACACAAAAAGTGCAAATTTCGATAACATAGCGGATGTTCAGATGCTTTCTCCAACTCTTTTGGAGGCTTATCTGACCGCGGCCAGTGAGATCAGTCGACTGGCGATTGGCGATCGTGAAGTTACTCCGACCGAAACAGTTTACAGTGCGGAGAAACGTGCTTCTCAAATGGTACACGTTGAAGGAACACCTTTTGGAAGTAGGGGTGGAGTAGCTGCGGAGCATATCTTCCCGGCTGATGGAGAATATACTTTTTGGTTCCAATTTCAGAGTGTGGGGAAAAGAGCTGTTGGAGAACAACTGGAACTCTCTTTTGATGGTGAACGAGTTGCACTTCTGGATATTGATCTTTCAGAAGCTGAGTACGCGGATCCCACTAGTACTAGGATCGAGACAGAACCCATTTTTGTTCGTGCTGGTCCCAAGAAAATAGCTGCAGCGTTTGTTCCAAGATTTGAAGGTCCAGTGGAAGAAGTGAGGGCTCCTCTGGGTAGATCGGTACAAGAGGGATTCCCAGAGGAAATGTTGACTACACTCCCACATCTAAGGGATTTGGCGGTCAGTGGTCCTTACAATGTTACTGGGGTTTCCGAAACATCTAGCCGACAAAGCATTTTCACTTGTCGGCCGACCACTTCCCAAGAGGAAGTAGGGTGTGCCAGAGATATCGTGACACGACTTTCTTCCGAAGCTTATCGGCGTCCAGTCAGTGAGGCTGAGGTTAGTGACTTAATGAGCTTCTATCAGGAAGGGGCCCAGGAAGGGGGTTTCGAAAGAGGAGTGAGACTTGCTTTACAGGCCATGCTAGCGAGCCCTTATTTTGTGTTCCGGTTTGAAGAAGCTCCAGAAGGTGTCGATTGGGAAGAACCATACAGGATAGATCAACTGGCTCTTGCTTCAAGACTATCTTTTTTCCTTTGGGGCACACCACCAGACGCTCCGTTGTTGCAAGATGTCTCAACTGGTGATCTTGCCAATCGAGAAGTTCTCCAGGGTCACGTAGAAAGGATGTTGAGTGACCCGCGTGCTGAGGCTTTGGCTACAAGATTTGCAGCACAGTGGTTGAGACTTCAGGACTTGGAAAAAGTTTCTCCCAATGTGTACGATTATCCATATTTCGATATGACCTTATCGGAAGCGATGTATCGGGAGACCGAGCTTTTCTTCTACAATATCGTTCGTGAAGACAGGAGTATTCTTGAATTACTTAATGCTGATTACACATTTTTGAACGAACGCTTAGCTCAACACTATGGGATTCCTGGTGTGGCGGGAAATGCATTTCGTAGGGTGTCTTATCCCGATGATACCAGACGTGGGGTACTGGGTCACGGAAGTGTACTGATGCTGACTTCCATGGCTCACAGAACTTCTCCTGTTTTACGAGGGAAGTGGGTGATGGAAGTACTTCTAGATGCGCCACCTCCGCCACCTCCGCCAGATGTCCCAGACTTGCTTGCTACTGAAGGTTCCGAGGACGGAAGATTTTTGACAACGCGAGAGAGGATGGAAAGACATAGGGCCAATCCAACGTGTAACGCCTGTCACCAGTTCATGGATCCTATCGGACTGGCCTTGGATAATTTCGATGTTACTGGTACTTGGCGAATTAGAGAGTACGGCACTGAGCTAGACACAAATGGAATGCTTTATGACGGGACGCCTTTGGCTAGTCCCTCTGATTTGCATAGAGCTCTGTTGAACAAGTCCATTCCATTTGTCCGGACATTTGCTAGCAACCTTATGGCTTACGCCACTGGGCGCAGGATGGAGTATTTTGACCAACCGACAATCAGAAAAATCACACAGACTGCAAAAGCTAATGAGTATAGAATGTCTTCATTCATTCTAGGTGTGATCAATAGTGACGCATTTCAAATGAAAGCTTCTGCAGAAATGGCTGTAGAAGAAGTTGAGAATAGTAGTAATTAGATCCCTCTGAAGGAGTATGACACTATGGAGTTCATCACCCAAAAACATATGCCTCGCCGGACTTTTCTGCGTGGAGCAGGAGCCAGTGTTGCTTTACCATTGCTCGATGCTATGGTGCCAGCTGGGCGCCATTGGTCGAAATCATCCGCTGAGATCGATAAGACTCGATTAATATGTATTGAGATTGTTCATGGTTCGGCAGGGTGTACAGAATGGGGAGAAACTCAGAATCTGTGGTCTCCAGCGGAAGAGGGGCGCGATTTTGACTTAAGTCCAAGTGTTTTAAAGCCTCTGGAGCCGTTTCAGGACTACTTAACAATTGTCAGTAACACAGACATGAGAAATGCGGATGCTTTTTCAGCACCCGAAATAGGAGGGGATCATTTTCGGTCCAGTGCTGTGTTCTTAACACAAATGCATCCCAAACAGACTGAAGGGTCTGATGTGTTGGTGGGGATGTCTCTCGACCAAATGTTTGCGAACCGTTTTGGGCAGGACACACCAATTCCATCGATGCAGTTTTGTATTGAGAATGTAGATCAAGCTGGTGGATGTTCTTATGGATACGCTTGTGTATATACTGACACAATAAGTTGGGCATCTCCCACCGAACCACTTCCAATGATAAGAGATCCCAGAGTAGCTTTCGATATGCTCTTCGGAGCGGGCGGGACCCCTAAAGCACGTGCGGAAAGAAGAAGGGCGAATAGTAGTATCCTCGATTGGGTTGCTGGTGAGGTCGGTGAAATAACGAGAGCTTTAGGGCCTGAGGACAGGGTCCGATTAGAGAGCTACTTGGAGAACGTCAGAGAGCTTGAGAGAAGGATCCAAAAGATTGAGGCACAAAACTCCAGTGGAGAGTCGAGGGAACTACCAGAAGCTCCAGCAGGTGTTCCCGATTCATTCTCAGAGCACGTGAAACTCATGTTTGACCTCCAAGCATTGGCTTTCCAAAATGACATGACTAGGGTGTTCTCACTGAAACTGTCCAGGGATGCGTTAAACAGGGTCTACCCAGAGAGCGGAATTGATTTGCCGTTCCACCCTACTTCACACCATGGAAACAAAGAAGAAGTAATCCTAGAGTTTGCTGGGCTGAATGAGTTTCACGTAAGTCTTCTTCCTCACCTTTTGGAAAAACTAAAGGGTACCCAGGAAGGAGACTCCAATCTTCTTGATAAATCTGCAGTTATCTATGGTTCTCCGATGGGAGATCCGAACGTACATAACCATAGACGTATTCCGCTTTTGTTTGCTGGACATGCTAACGGGCAACTTGAAGGAAATCTTCATCTGAAGGCTCCAGATGGGACACCTACGGCTAACGTCATGCTAAGTCTGCTACATGCCTTGGGCCATGATGATATGGAGAGCTTTGGCGATAGCACGGGTGCTTTCCCTTTATCTATGGGCGCGAAAACGACGGAAATGAATAATTCAGGTTCTCGCAGTTAAGGAATGAGGGAGAAAAAATGAGAAACAAAAGTTTTTCGAGTATAGTTGCCACATTCTTTTTGACGATTGTACTTACGGGTGCCAGTGTTCTTGAATCACCTGTTGCAGACGCAGCTATGCGCAATGAAGTCGAGGTGTTACGGAATCTGCTGTATCAAGGTGCAGACGTTAATGCAGCCCAGGGTGATGGAATGACAGCTCTACATTGGGCTGCTGTTAACGGACAGTCAGAGATTGCGGAAATGTTACTTTATGCGGGTGCCAGTATTGAAGCGACTACTCGAATGGGGGCTTATACCCCTCTCCACTTAGCTAGCAGAGAAGGCCATTCCCCCATGGTTGTCAGTCTATTGAAAGCAGGAAGTGACCCCAATCAAAGGACTTCGAGCGGGGGAGTTACTTCTCTACATTTTGCTGCCGCTTCTGGGGATGTGAGGAGTATTGAAGCACTCCTAGACCACGGAGCTGCTATAGATGAAAAAGAAATGCAGTCAGGACAAACCCCTCTAATTTTTGCCGCATCCTTGGGAAGAGTGGGAGCTATAAAAATTTTGGCCGATAAGGGTGCGGATCTTTCTATTCAGACCGAAATAATAGACATGGTTGCTGAAGATAAATTGCTGAAGAAGAAGGAAAGTCCAGTTGGATCTTCAGCTCCAATGGAGGAAGGGGAAGAGGAAGACTGTTCGGATGGTAGGAGAGGTAAGTTGCTGACGATAGAGCAAGGTGGTCCCACCACTTATGCATGCGATGATTTCAATTCCGATATTTCAGTTGAAGAAAAAGAAGGATCAACAGAGGAAAAAGAAGAGCCTCGTCCCTTAACAAGTGCGGAACAAATAGGGAAAGTTGGTGGGATGACGGCTCTTTTGCATGCTGCCAGGCAGGGTCACAGATCAGCTGTCAGAGCCTTGTTAGATGCTGGTGCAGATGTGAACCAGGTAAACGCTGAGAGCACAAGTCCGTTACTGATAGCTGTTATAAATGGACATTTTGATTTGGCGGTTGAATTGCTGGAGAACGGTGCGGACGTCAATTTAGCCAATGAGGCTGGAGGCGCTCCGTTATATGCTGTGATTAATCAGCAATGGATTCCTAAGACACAGTATCAACAGCCAAACGCCCATCTTCAGCAAGAAATTGGGTATTTAGAACTCATGAAAATGTTTTTGGATAGTGGAGCTGATCCAAATGCAAGATTGAAAAAACGCCTATGGTATACGGCATATGGAAGAGGTCTTCTCGGTGTAAATATGACAGGAGCCACACCTTTCTGGCGGGCAGCTTATGCTGTTGATATACAAGCTATGAAAATGTTGGTTTCTTATGGATCTGATCCAAAGGTAGCAACTCAGAGGATGCCAGATCGCAGACGCCCAGCGTGGGATGGAGACGCTAAATCTGATCAATCTGGACTACCAGTAGTTCCCTTGGGAGGGCCTGGTGTTTATCCAATTCATGCGGCTTCTGGTGTGGGCTACGGACAAGGGTTCGCCGCAAACTCACACCGACATGTGCCTGATGGCTGGATGGATGCCATGAAGTATCTTGTCGAAGAAATCGGTGCCGATGTAGATGCTAGAGATTATCAGGGCTATACCGCTATGCATCATGCTGCGTCCAGAGGTGATACAGACATGATCCAATATTTGGTCGAAAAGGGTGCCGATGTGATGGCGGTGAGTAGGGAGGGTCAAACGACAGCCGACATGGCCAATGGCCCTTACCAGCGCACACAGCCATACCCTGAAGCTATTGCTTTGCTTGAAAGCTTAGGGTCCATCAATAATCACAATTGTCAGTCCTGTTAGTATAATCTTAGTTCTTCAAGATTTTCAGTTTGGAGTATTCAGGGTTGACCCTCTGTTACAGTAGTCAGGAATATTTCCTGGGTGCCCTCTTGAATTAAGGAGAAGCAAATCAGATGATTCGTACCATTATTCTCATGGGATTGGCAACAGTACTTTCTCTAACAGCTTGTCAAGCGCAAGAGCATTCGGTTATTGCCCTTAGTCACACGGATTTTACTGTTTATGAGTTGAGCCCAGCTCAGGGTATTGTCAATCAATTTGCTGCAGAAAATCAACCTCACGAAGGTGTTGCATCACCCGATGGAGACATTTTATTCATAGCTATACCAAACGGCCCTCATGTTGTAATCCTGGATACTGAGACTTTCACTGAATTGGGTAAGATTGAAAGTGAGTATTTCTACGGTCCTTTGGAATCTTCTTCTGCTTCGCCCCATGGAATAGCTTTGAATAGAGATGGTAGCAAGCTCTATGTAGGTGTTGAAAACCATGCCATACCCGGTGTTGTTGTTTATGATGTTAAGGAACAGAAGGTCGCTAAGAAGATTGACCTTTTGTTAAGAGGAGGTCATTTCCTGGCTATACATCATGCTACAGACAAAATGTATTATCCCATGCGTCTGGATGACCGTGTGGTTGTGCTAGATACGGAAACTGATGAGGTAACTAAGATCATCCCAGTTCAAGGAGGTCCGGTTGGAGTTGCATTTTCACCTGAAGGTGAGGCATGGATACACTCTGACTATGATGGTTCCGTGACAGTTATAGATATCGAAACTGACGGGGTTGTTGAGGTGATTCAAACTGAAGGGGAAGGACCGGGGAGGATCGATGTTTCATCCGACGGGAGGTTTGCAGCATCTACTCGTGGCGGCACAGAAGATGTCTATATCATTGATGCACATGCGAGGGAGGTGGTAGCCACCATACCCCTTGGTGCTCCAGGATCTGCTTTTCCATTGTTCTCACCAGACGGTCAGAAACTGTATGTCCAGATCTCTTATAGAGGGACACCTAGGGGAGGTGAAGTTGTGATTATAGATATGGACAGCATGCAGATCGAGAATCGATATGATGTAGGATCCGATCCTTTTGGAGGAACAATACTGAAAAGGTAGGCACGATAGTAGATTTGGCTTGAGATATAAGGAGGTTTTTGATGTGGGCAAAGCAATGCCGATCATTCGTTGCGATATTGATATTCGGAATGATTTGTCAGGGAACAGCAGACGTCATGGCTCAGGAGGTGCAATCGAGCTTTCATAACGTTTCTAGGAGAATCGATTCTTTCTCTCCCGGGATAGGGAGGGCTGGAACGACCGTGACATTAACGACTGGTGGAATGCCAGCGATCACTCCCGTTCGAATAGGAATAGGAGCAACACAGGTGGGATTCGAAGAAATTGGACAAGCACTGACGACAGAGAGAGGAGAATTGACTATCGATGTCGAAATCCCTGACTGGGCAGATCCCTCTTTTGCGCATGTTTTTATAGTTTTTGACTTTTATTTTGCTCCTATAGCTTTATCAAGCGAATTTTTTGTCCTTGGGCCAGACGGCAACGTATCCCGAGAGGGAAGGATTATGAATGATGTTCCTGAATGTGAGGCCCCGGCACTGTTGACAGATGATGGGATTTTGTATGCCCTAACGGGGGATTTGAAGGAGTTTGTTGCTGGAGATCGTGTGGCTGTAGAAGGCAAAATCTCCAGTTCATCTTTGTGTGCGAGGGATGCAGGCATAGAGGTAACAGAAATTCAGGTGGGAGGGGAGCTGTCTCCATAGTGCCGTTTCCATACAAAAGAAAAAACAGAAGGGATGTTCGATCGTTTTTCCTCGAATATCCCTTCTGTTTTTGAAGGAAATCTCATCTCACGCTAATTAGCTGCCCTTTTTTCTTCTAAGTGGGTTCTTACCTTTTCGTGTTGTGAGATCGATTTCTAATTCTTCCCCATTAACAACCATGTTTGCTGTGGAATCCCCATCAAAGGTGATGGTCATCTCCACCGATTTTTCTCTGTCGCCCTTTTTACCATTGACTACTTGAGCTTGCATAGATCGAGTGATTGTTCCCGAGATTGGATAACGAGGTTTAGTCCCTCTGACAGGCATGACTACGTCTGTTTTAGTAAAAGAGCCGGTCATATCATACTCTCGAACGCTACCGTCTTTAAGATGCTTACTTTTGCTAACCTCTACGGTCCCACTGCCATTGATAGTTCTATGTGTATTTTCTCCGGCGAGGCCAGTAATATTCATGTCTCTTTCACGGTTGACCAATGCGCTCCATTTTTCTCTAGAGACATCTCCGCTGATGTCTGTGACAGCGTGCACTCGCTCCGTGGTTAATTTGTCATATTGCGACTGACTATTTCCAGCTTCATCAAAAAAGCTAACTTCTCGGGTACATGACCATCCAATTCTGTGATGCCCTGGTTTGCATGGGTGAAATTTCTTGGATGATTTCTCATTGTTTACTGAAGTAGCAGCTTCAAAACCCAAGCCGATACTAAAATCGAAGTCAGCTCCCCATGCATCAATATCCTCAAGTATTGCATCGGCGGCTACTAACGCCACATCCATAGCTAACTCATTGTTATCCAGAGGACGTTCACTTTGGTATGAGTCTGGTCCCACGCCGTCTTGACACGCAGTAAATATAATTAGGCTCAGGACAGCGCCCAGTAGAGTTTCAGTTCCAACTTGCTTTGATCTCATGTTACACCTCGACGGTTTAATTATATCTCGGTGGCTCTATTGACTAAGTCTACAGCACAGAGCTATTGGAGCGCTAGTGTTGGTACCACTTGTCAAAAACAGGCACGCATTTCTTAATTGTCATTTTTTCTAACGTATTTCTGGACCGCCAGTGCGATTGTCCATCACAAAACGATCCCTTGCTGGCATAACAACCTTTGGCAGGCTTTCTGTATCCATGACCGCATTCTCATCAATTATATCATTCATATAGAGAATGTAGGCTGAAGCAGCATAGACTTCGTCTACCGTAAGTGATCCAGGCGCGTTCATTGGCATTGCTCGGATGATGTAATCGAAGAGAGTTGTTGCATACGGCCAGTAATTACCAACTGTACGCCGGTATTGACCTCTAACTTGCCCAAATGGGAACCCTTCAAGAGGTTCACGTCCTACCAGTTGATCTCCTAGCGAAGTGCCCCCACCGTCTACGCCATGACAACTGGCGCATTTTAGGTCATAAGTCTGTTTCCCCTCGGATACGGAGCCACTGCCAATTGGGGCGCCCGATCCACTAGGGTCCATATCTAAGTCCCAAGCCGCGATATCGGAAGCGCTGGCTGTCGAACCGAGGTTAAAGCTACCTCCGGGAGTTTCCTGATTTCCATTTAACCCTGTATTGGCATCTGCACATGCAATATTTCCCAGTAGCAGAAGTGCAAAAAAGATGGTTGGAATTCTATGATTCGAAGTGGTCCTATCACGATATCGGGGAGTGTCAGTTTGAGTCATGGTCATGAAGTCTCTCCTTGACCGAAGTACACTCTACCATCTTCTTCGATTTTCCAGGGTCTAATACTGTTGTAATGGTAGGAGGTGCCTTCACCTCTGGCCTCCATTAGTGTACTCAATGCCGGTTGGACATAGCCTGTTTCGTCGGTTGCTCTACTCATCAGTAATGTTTCCTTACCATCCCAATTCCAAGGGTAGGTAAACCGGGTGTGACATTTGGAAAGTACAGGCCCATGAAGTTTAGATTCGTTCCAGGTTTCACCACCGTCAGTGCTTATATCGACTTTAGTGATGCGTCCTCTGCCACTCCATGCGATCCCTTGAATCTCCCACCAACCTGGTTCAGTCAATGCATAAGGATAGGCAGGGAAGGTTATGGCTGATTTGGCATCAATGGTAAAACTGAACTGTCTGGCTGTGCCGTCCTTGAGAGGATCAGTGTATTTTGAGGTCTCGTCCCGAGTCATAGTTGGTTGGTCCTTGACTTCGATTCGACGAATCCATTTGACGGAAGCGTTGCCTTCCCATCCAGGTAGAAGAAGTCTTGCGGGATATCCCTGCTCCGGTCTAATAGCCTCTCCATTCTGACCGTAACCTATCATTGCATCGTCCCAAGCTTTCTCAATTGGTATACTTCGAGCCATCACTGCTGCATCTCCTCCTTCAGCCATTAACCAGGTGGCGCCTTTCTGCACACCGACCTCCTGGAGTAGTGTTGATAAGGGGACGCCTGTCCATTCACTGGTACTCGTCAGTCCATCCATCTGCTGGGGATCCACCTCACGTGAGGCGTTTTTGTTGTAGGAGGAACCACCATTACCAGAACATTCTATGAAGTACAGTTTTGACACTGAAGGGAAACGCTTCAGGTCACTCAAAGTGAATTTCATGGGTCGGTCAACCATACCATGAATCAGCAATTCGTATTGGTCGGGGGCGATGGTTGGTATGCCAGCATGATGTCTTTCGAAATGAAGGTCAGCTGGTGTTATGATTCCCTGCAGTTGGTGCAATGGAGTTCTGGATGAACTCGAATGTGAGACATTGGGGTTTCTAACAAGCCGTCGAGGTTGTTCCTCAGGAGCTCTTTGCCCCACTTCACTAGTCAACCTACCTAAGACTTTTGTGGGATCTTGATCTTGGATTGTATTTTCGGATTCGTTATCTGCAAAAGAGATGGCATCTGCTTTGGTTTTCAGGAGCCCTCCAGCAATGAGCCCTCCGGAGGTCCCAAGCATAGCTCTTCTAGTCAAGTTTGCCATAGTAATTCTCCCAATGATTACATTGCCACAACACTACATTTGCTCACAACTTCCACTCGCCATGGGTGTTTGCGCAAGGTGAAGAGTATTTAAAACGTTTGTTTAAAATGCTCAGAGAAGACAAGTCAATTGGTTTCTGTGAGCTGAGGGGTCACAAATACTTACTTAATCTGAGGAAAAATCCATCAGGCTCGCAAGGATTTTACCTACTTGGTCATTTCTTTTGAGTCCGCCCAACCGATCTGCTCCAGGACCTTTTGCGAATAGAGGAACTAGGGCTGCCGTATGACTGGTGGTGGCGTATTCCATAACTATGTTTCTGTCTTCATCGCCTCTCAGGCTTATGCCTCCAGTTTCATGGTCAGAGGTGACTACCACTAGAGTTTCTGGATGTTTTTCTTGGTAGGAGAGTGCAATGCGGATGGCTTCGTCAAAGTGCAGCATCTCAGCTGTTAGTACATCACGTCCAAGATTTCTGTGAGCATATGTGTCAGATCCTTCATTCTCGATGAGTAGAAAGAATCCATTCGGGTGACGTTCAAGAATGTCTATTCCTGCTGCCGTCATTTCCGCTAGGCTGGGTGAGCGTCCTTGCAGTGCCATGGCCATTTCCCCAGGAGAGAACAACCCCAAAATGTTATTGGCCGTCGAGTCTTGAGAAAGCATTTTAAGTTCGAGCAGATCTTCAGTGTAAGTGTAGCGGTCTTCAATCAGTGTCTGTATTTCTATCAAATCCTGTGATTCTATTACCTGCATCATTCTTGATCCGCCTCCCAACAAAACATTGACGGGTAAATCAATCATTTGTTTTAGTATCTCTATTCGCTGTGTTCTGCTTGGGACGTGTGCGGCAAATGAAGCTGGAGTCGCGTCTGTTATGCTTGTAGTTGTAATTAAGCCTGTCCCCCAATCTTGTCGGTGGGCTATCTCCAAGAGGGACTCTCTGGGAAGACTGTCGGGACCAACTCCGACAGCTCCTATGAAGCTCCGAGTTCCTGTCGCGATAGCTGTTGCTGTAGGACCACTGGCACTCACTTCGTGATTTGATCCACGGGTATCCATAAGGCCGGCAACGGGCATTTGGCCTACAGCTAAGTTCGCATTGGCGAAGTGAGCTAGGGTCCATTGCTCCACCCCAGCACCGTCTGCAATGAACACGATGACTTTGCTGGGTTTTTCGTCAACCTGGCTGGGGGAGCAGGCCAAAAACAGTAAGCTAAAAACTATGAGTTTATGGATAGGTCCAAAGTGCATCATTCTGTCGTTGCCTTTTAGGGTTTCTCTCTTGTGAAATACTCAAGCTGTCACTAAAGATACACCTGACTGTAAAGAAGATTAACCCTATTGTATAACAATAATGTCAATTTTGCTTCGGAGTGACTAGTGACTCACAACATCATATTTTGGCTGGCCAGTGTTACCCTGTTGGTAAGCACTCAAAGTTGCGGTGAGCAGGATTCCAGAGGTTTCATGCCCGATCATCCTAGGGTGCGGGTGACTTCATTGGTTCAGCAGAGTCAAACTACTGCTTTGTTGCAGGCTGTAAGTGTGGTTAACCAAGACACAGTTTGGGCAAGTGGGCATGAGGGTACTTATATGCTGACTGTGGATGGTGGATTGAATTGGACTGCTCGGATACTACCTGGGGCGGAGATGTTAGAGTTTCGAGATGTGGAAGCTTTTAGTGGAAGTACCGCTTATCTCTTAAGTGCAGGGACAGGGGACTTGTCCAGGATCTATAGGACCGTTGACTCAGGGGATTCTTGGTCACTTCAATTTGTAATGGACCATCCAGAAGGGTTTTTGGACTGCATGGCTTTTTGGGATGAGCAAGTAGGAATTGCCTATGGCGATGCGGTGGATGAAGAGCTTTTTCTTCTGCGAACTATTGATGGGGGAGATTCATGGGATCGTATCGAAAAATCTGCATTGCCTGATGCTCAGGTTGGAGAGGGCGGATTTGCGGCTAGCGGAACGTGTGTAGCTACAGATAATCATTCCAGAGGTTGGGTTGCTACTGGAAATGGAGAAAATGCTAGAGTCTTGTACACCAAAGATAGAGGGGAAACCTGGAATAGTTCTGTCACTCCAGTTGTTGGTGGTTCGTCTGCGGGGCTGACGTCGTTGGCGATCATGGGAGGAGGGGATGTGCTCGCAATGGGTGGGGTGATTGGCAATGACACGGTTCTTACAGACAATGTGGCTCTGTCGGAAGACCATGGGGAAACATGGACGATTGCGGGGGCGCCGGAGATTTTAGGTCCTATCTATGGTTCATCCATAGTCCCTGGCATGCCCACTGCGACGGTAGTCATAGTTGGACCTGACGGTGGTGATGTGTCACTAGATGGGGGTATGAGTTGGATCCCAATTACCAGAGAGACTTATTGGGCGGTTGGCTTCGCTTCCCCAGAGGCTGGCTGGCTTGTTGGTCCTCAGGGACGCATAACAAGATTTTCCTTGACGGACAACAGATAACCTGTTCGATCTATTCTCAGAAGTGAAATTAAGCCAGGGAAAGGTTATCTTGTTCGTATAGTTCTATTTTTGTTTCGGAGGCAATAATGCTGATAGGTAAGTCGGGAAAAATTCCATCATCTGAGATAACTCCAGAGGGCATGTATCTAAATCGTCGCCAGTTCATAGGCAAGAGTGCGGCTGTTGTAGCAGGAGCTTCTATGGGATCTGGTATTGGGGGATCAATCGAACCGGAAAATTCCCAGAAAGATTGGAGCAAGGTGCGTTCGGAGTTAGATGAAGAATTGACTCCATTTGATGATGTAACGTCATATAACAATTTTTATGAATTTGGAACTGGAAAGTCAGATCCTGTAAGAAATGCGCACACCTTAAGACCCAGGCCATGGACTATTGAAGTGGGTGGTCTTTGTGACAACCCAGGGACTTACGGTCTGGAAGATTTTATTAAACCTGGGAATATCGAAGACAGGGTTTATCGAATGCGTTGTGTTGAGGCTTGGTCGATGGTCATTCCGTGGCAAGGTTTTTCTTTAAAGGATGTGATTGATCAGGCAAAACCTTCTGGAAGTGCACGTTTCGTGGAATTTAGAACTCTTCACGATTTGGAGCAAATGCCTGGTCAAAGATATGGAGTATTGAGATGGCCATATGTAGAAGGGCTTCGTTTGGATGAGGCTAAACATCCCCTCACCATGCTCATTACTGGCGTCTATGGTAAGACTCTACCTAACCAAAATGGTGCGCCGATAAGGCTTATAGTGCCCTGGAAGTATGGATTTAAAGGCATTAAATCGATAGTAAGCATGCGATTCCTAGAAGAGATGCCCATGAATACCTGGAAACGTTCAGCATCTCATGAGTACGGGTTCTACGCCAATGTTAATCCAGATGTGTCCCATCCTCGCTGGAGCCAAGCTCGTGAGAGACGCATAGGAGAATTTAGAAGAAGACGGACCCTGATGTTCAATGGATACGCTGATGAAGTAGCAAGCCTGTACTCTGGCATGGATCTTCGAACTCATTACTAGTCAGTCGGTGTCCGATTCAACTGTGGAATTGCAATCAAGGAAAAGATTGCGTTTAATCATACTCAGGTCGGTTACTTGGTTTGCAGGATTAATGCCGACTGTGTGGTTAGTCTGGAGATTTTTGGATGATCGGCTGGGTGCCAACCCGATAGAGGAAATTTTACACCGATTGGGTGATGTTTCCCTCATATTTTTGTTAGTAACACTGGCGATTACTCCCTTAAGAGCCGTTGTAGGGTGGAATGAGATAATAAAGATTCGTCGCCCTTTGGGCCTCTTTGGATTTTTTTACTTGACAATGCATTTCTTGACCTATGCTGTGCTGGACCAGACTTTAGATTTTGAGTTCATCATAGAAGATGTTTTAGAGAGACCTTACATTTCCATCGGATTCACTGCATGGATCTTATTGATTCCGCTTGCGATCACTTCCACTAAGGGCTGGATTCGCCGTTTGGGTAAGCACTGGAAGAAACTTCATAGGTTGGCTTATGTAGCGACGATCATGGGTGTAGTTCATTTCTATTGGCAGGTGAAAGCAGATACATATTGGCCTACGTTGGCAGCAATGTTGATCACAGTTTTGATGATTTATCGCATTCGGAGTAGTCGTGGCAGATGGCGACCACAAGTTAGGGAAGCTAAGAACCGTTGATTGTGGCTAGAAATGTCATTTGATCGATATCGCAAGATAATTCCCGACTGGAAATCCTTTCAGGATTCCATTCAAGGGAGGGATCCTACTACCATAAGGGTCAGGACAGGTAGGATTTCATCTGCACAATTGATGGGCCGACTAGGAGATCAGGGTTTTTCAGTGGAAGCGGTAGAAGGGATCGACAGTTTCATCAGGGTACTTGAAGGCCCATTTAATATTACGGACACTATAGAACATTGGCTTGGCCTTTTTTATGTGCAGCAGGTTTCCACAGGAATAGCAGCACTGGCTTTACGACCTAAACCTGGAGAAAAAATTCTAGATCTGTGTGCCGCTCCGGGAGGCAAAACCACACAGATTGCTGATTTAATGGAAGGCACGGGTTGCCTGGTGGCAGTCGATCGTAATGAGGGTCGATTACAAGCTTTGATGGCTAATATTTATCGTTTAGTTCATTCCAACGTTATGGTGGTTTCTGGGGATGGACTTAGATTGCCGGAGACATCTCTTTTTGACAGAGTTTTAGTGGATGCACCGTGCTCTGCAGAAGGAACATTAAGGCGTAAGAGTAACAGGCGAATAAAAGAATCCAAAAAATTTCGCCAATCGGTGCCTAAGCGTCAGGAAGTTTTGTTAAGAAAAGCTATCGCTTTGACGCGTCCTGGTGGAGTTGTGGTTTATTCGACGTGCACTTTTGCTCCAGAGGAAAATGAAGGGGTCATTGATGCTGTTTTGAAGGATATGCCAGTATACCTGGAGGAGTGCGGCCTACAGATACCACATTCTCCTGGGTTGACTCGTTTTGAAGGGAAGACATTCGACGAAAGTTTGGAAAAAACATGTAGAATATATCCACACCATCTTGATTCTGGAGGGTTCTTTGTGGCCCGTTTACGTCATCAAGAGGAACGAGGCGATCGCGCATGTTTACACAAATCGTCAGGATGGCAGGATTCCGCTGTTCAATTTCCTTCAGAAAAGAAGACTGGAGTCGAGGTTAAAGAGGTTATAGCTACTGGGATTGAAAGAATGCTTAGGTATGTAAACGGCCAAGTCGATTTAGTTTCTGATTTTAATTGGTTATTGAGGGGGAAAGATCTTTGGTTGCATGGTTGTGACCAATGGCCTAGCGATGATTGGTTTGAGAGCAAAAATTGCAGAGTATTATCGGTCGGTTTAAGGGCTATGGCACCAGTATTTCGTGACGAAATGAGACCCACCAATGACATATTGCGATTTTTGGAGAGATGTGTCTCATCGATTGCATATAGCCCCTCTAAAGAAGAATGGGATGGGTTGTTAAATCAGGAAAGCATTTCGGTCTCTGTAAATGATTACGGATTTATACCTTTGAAATGGAAGAACCATGTTTTGGGTCGTGGTTTGATCCAAAAGGGCAATCTAAAAGGCGAAATTCCAGGTGTCCGTCGTCGCTGGTTGAAAAAGGTTTTCACACCAGGTGACTCATAAGGACAAGAATTTAATTAACGTTTTGGAGCGACTATAGTCGAGTGTGAAATGTCTAAAGACTCAAGGGTGACTCGTAAGAAGCATCAGCCTGGGATCTTTTTGGATCTCCATGGTGTCAGGCATCATGAAGTTGATCTATTAGTAGAGAATTTTGTTTATCGTTACCAGGAAGAATGTCCATTGACTATCATTTGTGGAAACAGTCGGCGTATGATCGAATTGGTAGATGAAGTCCTTGATAGGATAGATTGTAAAGAGGTAGGGAAAGAGAGGTATGGGCTGATAGTAGTGAGAAAGGTTTAGGCAACAACCAGCGTCGTTGTTACTGAGAGTTCGGGGACTTACATAGGCCATCCCCGAACTCTCACCAACGTTCTTACCTTTTATCTTCTGAGATAGGCCTACTTCTGACGGTGGGATAATCGATTCCGAGTTGTTCCAAGTAGGTATCGAACCTACTAGCGTCGTAGTAGTAAGGTTTCATCAAGGGCCTCCATTTTTCCATCAGTTCTGCGTTCAGGAAGGTGGCTGGCTTATCGTCAGGAGTAATAAATGGAATATATTCTTGGTCCAGGGTTTGAACATTGTTGAAGTAATCCCAGGCTGCATCAACTGTTTTTCCGTCAAGTAGGAGATCGAGTAGCGTCAATGCCTGAACTTTGGCACCGGCGAGACTTCCTTTATGAGCGACAGGTGTAGCCATAGCGATTCCGTTGGCCCAATTGTGTCCTGGCCCCCCAGGCATATTGGCTGGAAATCGAAGAGTGACGGTGGGCATATTCCAGGAGATATCTCCGATATCGTCTGAACCGCTCCCTAGTGATAAAGCTAGGTTGACAGGTCCAGCTAGCTCACCGATTACGGTGGGTAAACCAAATTCTGGTTGCCCCAATTCCCTTTGGAACTCCGTTGCCATCAACATGTCCTCATCAGACCACTCAGGGAGTCCAACCCTTTGTATATTGGCGTAGGTAGCTTCGGCCACTGGTTTACTCATGTGTTGGCTCCATGCTGAGCCAACCGTCTGGATGGTATCGATTACAGTGCCTGTCATCAGAGCTGCTCCTTGGGCCATGAGGTTGGCATCTTCGTACAGTTGCTTGGTACGCTCATAGTTGACTTCTCTAAAATAGAACCAAATGGTAGAGGTTTGAGGCACAACATTGGGTTGGTCGCCACCGTCTACGATGATATAGTGGGACCGCTGTGACGGACGGACATGTTCTCTCTTGAATTCCCATGCGTTTGCCATGAGCATGACAGCATCTAAAGCGGATCGGCCTCTCCAGGGTGATCCGGCTGAATGTGCGGTTTCTCCTGTGAACCGGTACTGAACTGACATCAGAGCGTTGGCTCCTCGTTGTCCCCAGGACATTCCAAAGTTGTTACTCACATGGGTAAACAGATTGACATCTACACCATCAAAGACTCCTTCTCTTACAAAAAATGCTTTACCAACAACCAATTCTTCGGCAATACCAGGCCAGATGAGTAAGGTTCCGTCGATATTTTCTCTTTCCATGAGATCTTTCACGGAAAGAGCAGCAGCTATATTAACAGCTTGTCCTGAGTTGTGGCCCTCGCCATGTCCAGGTGCCATATCAAGAATAGCGTCTCGGTAGGCAACTCCAGGCTTTTGGTTCGACTGTGGAATTCCATCAACGTCGGATCCTAGAGCGATAACGGGCTTCCCTGTTCCATTCGACCAACGAGCAGTCCATGCGCTGGGCATTCCTGCGACTCCCAGCTCAATCTCGAATCCAGCTTCCTCTAAGATTCCAGTCAGATATTTCTGGGTCTCGAACTCTTGCATTCCTAGTTCGCCGAAACTAAAGAGATGATCGACTATTTCCTGAACCTGTTTCGCACGGCCTTGTACGAGGGTTAATGCCTCGTTCTTGAGATCTTCTAAACGAGGATCAGCGTTTTGTGCTGAAGTGGATCCTGGTATCATCGTCGCAGAAATTGCTGCTACGACACAGATTCGCATGAGAAATGACTGCATTCTGGTAACCTCCTTACATAAGGGCATTATTTCAATAATTGGCTTAGCATATACATTGCTTATCGCATAACGATGGTATTTGTTCTAAGATAGGGCAAATAAAAACCCACCTGTAGTTAGTTGCTTATAGTTGTACTCGATCGGGTAGGCTGTCCAGCGTAGAGATTCGCATCAAGATGAATTTTGGTGCATGTTGGTTGAGGTTGTGTCTAGCAGATAAATAAAAACCATGTCTTGTTTGACGAGGAGATTCAGCAATGTTTTGCAAAGAATTAAAGATGATGGCTATGACGATGTCCCTAGTGTTGTTGCAAATATTCGGAGCGAGTTCTGTTCTGGTAGCATCTGAAGCCCAAGGGGAGAGGAATACTGGCAATTTACCTTCCATTGATGAGATGACAGAAGGCATGCAAAAGATGGATGGATTCCTGCCGTTGTATTGGGATGAAGACATGGGTGAATTGTGGATGGAGGTGCCCGAGTTGAACCAAGAGATGATCCACTATGTGGGTTATGGAGCCGGCTTGGGTTCTAATGATCTTGGTTTGGATCGAGGGGCCCTACGAGGATCGAGGATGGTCAAGTTTGAAAAGGTAGGCCGGAAAATTTTGATGGTGCAACCTAACTACCAATTTAGAGCTATAACGGACAATCTCAGTGAAGTGAGAGCAGTAAGAGACGCTTTTGCTCGATCAGTATTGTGGAGCTTCGCAGCAGAAGCACAAACAGGGGATAGGGTTTTGGTTAACGCCACTCAATTCCTTTTGAGGGATGCTATAAATGCCGCTCAGCGCATGCAGCCTGGAACTTATCGACTGGATACGGACAGAAGTTCGATATATATGGAAATGACGAATTCATTTCCAACTAACACAGAGATGGAGGCAGAACTAACGTTTGTACAGCAGCCTGGCAGTGGAGGTGGGGGAAGAGGAGGCTTCGGAGGTGGCAACTCCAATTTCGAAGGAGTGGGTAGTGTAGCGGCAACAGGTGAAGCAGCTAGCATTCGAATGCACCATTCTTTCGTACAAGTCCCAGATGACAATTACGTTCCTAGAGCCTTCAACTCCCAGGCTGGTTATGGGGCAGTGACCTATCAAGACTACGCTGTACCTTTAGGGGAGCCGATGACTCAGCGTTTTATCAGACGTCACCGCTTGGAAAAGAAGAATCCTTCGGCTCGAATGAGTGAAGCTATCGAGCCCATAGTCTATTATTTGGACCCTGGGACTCCAGAGCCGATACGGTCTGCTCTTTTGGATGGGGCCAGGTGGTGGAATCAGGCTTTTGAAGCTGCTGGATATATCGATGCTTTTCAAGTTGCAATGAGACCAGACAGTATTAGTCCACTTGATGCTCGTTATAACGTGATCAATTGGGTTCATAGGTCTACCAGGGGATGGAGTACTGGAGGATCGGTAACAGATCCAAGGACTGGAGAGATTATTAAGGGTGTGGTTACCCTAGGTTCTCTAAGAATTCGCCAGGACTATATGATTGCTGAGGGATTGTTATCACCTTATGAAAATGGGGATGAAACTCCGCCTGAATTAGCAGAATGGTCTTTAGCTCGGATTCGTCAGCTCTCGGCACATGAAGTAGGCCACACTATTGGTTTGGGCCATAACTATTACAACAGTGGGGCAGGACGCATCTCTGTAATGGATTATCCACATCATCTAGTGAATCTGAATAGTGATGGGTCACTGGATTATTCCGAAGTTTATGATGTGGATATAGGGGAATGGGATAAGGTCGCTGTGAATTACGGTTATCGAGAATTTCCAGCTGGTACAAATGAGACAGAAGAATTGAACAGAATGTTAGAGGTGGCACGGGGAGACGACATTCTATACATGTCCAATCAGGATATTGCTACTACTCCACAAGCGGACCAATGGGCCAATGGAAATGACGTTGGGGTTGAACTCAATAGGATGATGGATGTAAGAGCTGCTGCGATGAGGCGATTTGGAGAAAAGGCGATTCAGTCAGGCGCTCCCATGGCCACGATCGAAGAGACGTTAGTTCCGCTTTATTTGCATCACCGTTTCCAGGTAGAATCGACTGCCTCGGCTGTCGGTGGCGTGGAATATACTTATGCAGTGAGGGGGGATGGGCTCCAACCGTTTCAGAGAGTCTCGGCTCAAGCGCAAAATGCAGCTATAGACGCATTGATGAGGACTTTGGAATTATCCGAATTGAAAATACCCGACCACATTTTAAGTTTGATACCACCAAGGCCCCCAGGATATGGTTCGCACCGGGAAATGTTTCCTAGGTACACCGGTTCGGCATTCGACGCCGTAACTCCAGCGGTGGTAGCTGCAAGTCATACAGTCAATTTTCTTTTAGAACAAAGTAGGGCAGCTCGTCTAGTAGAGCAGAAAGCCTTGGATCCCAATCTACCAGGTCTGCGTGATGTCCTCTCAAGATTGTTCGATGCTACGTTAGGTGCAGAAACAGACAGTCCATATGATTTGTCAGTGAAAAGAGCTGTAGTGGGTGTTGTAGTGGATAGAGTAAAGTGGCTAGCGGTTAACTCTCCGATGATGGAGGTAAGAGGAATAGCCTCGTCAACGTTAGAGATGGTAAGTGAAGTATTGGGTTCGTCCGAACAACAAGAAGGAAGCTTAGCTGGATTCCTAGTACGAGATATTAAACGTTTTCTAAATAGGTCGGCTGAGAACTTCCGAGAAATCAATCAAGTTTCACCCCCACCTGGGGCTCCCATAGGGCAGCCTGCAATGGATTGGATACAGCGATCAGAGCTTTGGTACACCTGGCTTGAACAAGACTGGCTGCGAGGTCAGCCCTTTGGTGGACATTGGCATTAAAATAATTTTCTAAACTGGAAGGAATATGAGGGTTATGCTGAGAAAGTTGAGCCTAATGGACTCAGCCGTGTTGAACGTGGCGCTAGTAGCCTTTTTAGCTCTACATGCGTTCGGAACGGTGGCGGTTTTGCAGGGTGCCCAGCACCAGGAAGCGATTGTGATCAGGGCTGCAAAGATTCATACGGTTACCAACGGGACATTACTGGAAGGCGAGATCTTAGTTCGCAACGGAAAGATCANTGAAATTGGCAAGTCGGTAAGTCGTCCGTCCAATTTCAAGGANTATGAGGCGCAAGTTGTGATACCTGGGATGATAGATGCNCACACGCATCTTGCATTGGATAGATCAGGAAGAAGGTCCATACCTGGNCCTGTGACTGCAGAATGGAAGGCTGTCGAAAACTTGAACCTGGAAGACCCGATGATTCAAGTAGCGCTTTCTGGAGGAGTCACTTCGGTGATTACTCGTTCTGGAAGTGGGATCATAAGTAGCGGTCAGTCAGTTGCTTTGAAGATGAAAAGTGTTCCCAGTGATGAAATGATTTTCAAGCCCTATGTAGACTTGAAGATGGCAGTGCGACCCTTGATCAATTTGCGGCCTGGAGAGACGCCACAGACAGTNATGGGGTGGTATGCGACTGCAGATGAATATTTTAGACGTGCNAGTATCTACATAGAGGAACAAGACAAGTATGAATTAGGGGAACTTACAGAGCCTCCAGAAGTGGATGAACGNCTTGAAGCTTTTGCTGCTGTNATCCGTGGAGAAGTGATGGTGCANGCACACTCACATTATCCTAGTGAAATTATGATGGTGATGCGGCTGGCTAGAAAATATNGTTTCATAGATCGTTTGGCTTTNGGGCATGCAGAGGAAGTGTTTCCTATCATTGATCTAATTAAAGAGACAAAAATCGTACCGGTAATTGGTCCGATGATGATTGTCCAATATTTTGGGGACGAAAAACCTCGAAATCTTCTGAAAGACCTCTTGGATGCAGGTGTTTCAGCAAGTATCCAGACAGATATGTCAAATCAACATTTCAAGGATTTCCGAGAGTATGGTGCTTTCCTTGCCAGACATGGTTTGACTGACATGCAGGCATTGGAAGTTATGACGATAAATGGAGCCAAAGCTATGATGTTGCAAGATCGAGTCGGTAGCATAGAGGAGGGGAAAGATGCCGACCTGGTCTTGCTAGATGGGCATTTTTTGGACCTGACGGCGGATCGCATAGAGCGTGTTATCGTGGACGGAGTTCTTGAGTATGAGAGAGAAACAGAATTGCAGACCGACCGACCTCGCTCCGTCGGACCATTTCAGACAATTAAAGGCGATTTAACCAGTCACGACAGTACATTCGCAATAACGAATGCTCACCTCTTTACCGTCGGTGATGGAGAGTTAAGAAACGCAACAATCTTGGTTGAAAAAGGGGACTTCAAAGAAGTAGGGACATTNGAAAGCCTTCCAGAGGGAATTCCAGTCATGGACATTGGGGGGAGGGTGATACTGCCTGGATGGATTTTGGCCAGAGCATTCCCTAACGATTGGATCGGTGATCTCAAATGGCAGGTCCAGAATGATGAAATCACAGAGCCGGTGGTCCCTGAAATGAATGCAATATTTGCTGTCGATCCTTGGTTNCCTTCATACAAAGTGAATCTCGGGGTAGGGGTNACTTCTATCAACGTNACNCCAGGAACTCAAAATTTCATTGGAGGATCTGGGGTGGTTGTGCAACCAGTGGGCTTGGATTTTGAAGAGATGGCAATTAAAGAGCCTAGNAGCCTGGTCTTTTCTTTGACTTCTCAAACTTCTCAGTTCTGGAACCAAAACGCTGATATACCAGCTACACTCGAAGCTGCTGCTGATCTCATAAGCAATAGTCTGGAAAATGCTGAGGCTTATGGGGACAACAAATTGGCGCATGACTACGATCAAAGGTTAGAGGCACTATTGCCAGTGATNCATAAAGAAGTTCCAGCAATTTTTCANGCGAATAAGGTGGAAGAAATCCGTAAAGCCATTGAGATTTCCCAAAGGTTCAATTTGAATTTGGTAATTGCTGGTGGAGTGGAAGCCTATCAGGTCGCTGATGAATTGGCTCAGGTTGGAGCAGGAGTGATCCTGGGNAACTCTGGGGCAGCGTCTTCGGAGATTAGAGGTGGTGGTTCTGGGTGGAGNATGGAAGGACCTGCGATTTTGAGTCGAGCGGGTGTAAAAGTGGCATTTTTTGGTCCAGGCGGCTCTCGGCGAGCTTCTCCAATAGGTCGATTGGGGGGCGAGCCTGCATTAAATGCCGCNTGGGCATTTCGAAATGGGACAGACGAAGTGGAAGCTCTTAAGATGGGGACTTTAAACGCAGCTGAAATATTGGGTTTAGGGGACCGANTNGGAAGTATTCAATCTGGCAAACAAGCTGATTTTATGGTATTGGANGGCCATCCTTTTGAGTATGATGCACTTCCAATAATGGTTTTCGTTGAGGGAAGGTTNGTAGTAGATCGCAGGGGTGAGNGGTCTTTTTAGNAGANTNTNAAGATATTACANTATATGTCAGTTATGGTTTTGGACTGAGNTTAGCCGTTACNATTNCTGTNTGGACGTGGCATTCGTCAGAGGTGANTGGAATATTTCGTCGAAGCCATGTTAAATAATCAGGGTTGCTTACGATAATGTCGTAATTGCCTTTTCTCTCCCAGGCTCCAGACACTTGATTTNCTGNTCCTCCCGCACCAGTACTTGTGGTGGTCAGGGTCTCAACGTAGTCACCATCTTGGAGGGTAATAGTTGATCNTGTCACTTTTGNACCNGTGTCTTTATCNGTTATGGTGATGANGATGCNAGGTCGCATCTCTTTTGTACACATTATTGGTTCAGNAGCAAACTCTTCGCATNCCATCNACCCAAAGACACTTACAACAGTTTTTAAACTAAGGAAAATGTTTCTTCTTCTAATCATCGACGAGTCCATCTAGTGGCTATTCCTGCTAGCATCATACAAATTCGCAAGATGTATGCCTGATGATAAATAGGAGTGCTGGTTAAAATNGGTGACACGATACTAATATTGCCTATGTTATTTTTTGAAGAACAAGTANGAAAGTATCAGGGCCTTACNTAACGGACATATTATCCAGGAGAAAAAGAACCATGCAGAAAATATCTCTGACTCACCTGACTGTTTCAATGACATTGGTCGCTATTTTCGGCTGTGTTGCACCAGCAGAAGACGTCAGTCTGAAGCCAGAAGGCATGCGGTTTCCTGGNATGAATCGACCAGATGTGAGAGGAGTACATGGCGCAGTGGTTTCAGGTCATCCGTTAGCTACGGCTGCGGGACATGAGGTCTTGAAGGCTGGAGGTAATGCCATTGATGCAGCAATAACTATGGCAGGAGTTTTGGCGGTAGTTCGCCCTCATATGAATGGTGTTGGAGGAGATGCTTTTGGGATTTTTTATGATGGTGTGACAGGTGAAGTTGTGGGTATGAACGGCAGTGGGAGAGCCGGGGCACTGGCAACACCCAATTTTTTTGACCTCGCTGGTCAAGAGGAAATACCATCGACAGGTCCCCTCTCAGTAAGTGTTCCAGGGGCGGTTGCTGCTTGGGATGATGCGTTGAGTCGATTTGGGACGATCTCACTTTCGGAAGCATTGGCTCCAGCGATTCAATATGCAAGGGAAGGTTTTCCTGTATCCACTAGGTTGGCGAGTGATATAGCTGGGGCTTCGGAACACTTGAATAAACCAGCCAGTGATCTTTATCTACCCGTGAGTTCTCCGGAAGACGTGGGATCACTATTAGTAAATCCAGCTTTGGCAGAAACATTAGAAACGATCGCAACAGATGGTAAAGAGGGGTTTTATAGAGGTACAATTGCTAATCAAATCACTGACTTCTTAGAGGNTCAGGGNGGATACCTCAGAGACAATGATTTCAGGGAACATGAAACGACCTGGGTGACTCCTTTNGAGGGGAGCTATTTGGATCGCAGGGTATTGGTGTTACCACCCAATACTCAGGGAATAGCNCAACTACAGCTCATGGAAATGGCNAAAACCTATGACCTAGAAGAGATGGGCCACAATTCGCAGGATTATCTGCATACATTGATAGAATTGAAAAAACTTGCTTTTGCAGATAGGGATCAATGGGTGACAGACCCAGACTTTGTAGACATTCCAATTTCCGAAATGCTGGGGTNGGACTATTTAAGATCGAGAGCGGCTTCCATTGGGCCAATGGCAGCTGAAAACGTCTCAGCAGGGATAACTCCTAGGTCTGCGTCGGCAAGTTCTCCTGGAGATGCAGACGACACAGGTGACACGGTCTATTTAGCGGTGGTGGATCAATGGGGCAATGCGATTAGCTGGATACAAAGCCTATTTGGCTCCTTTGGTTCTGGCTTACTAGAACCAGAGACCGGAGTGGTTCTGCAGAATAGAGGGGCACTGTTTACGTTAGATCAGAACCATCCTAATGTAATAGCGCCTGGGAAACGACCCTATCATACTTTGACACCTACCATGGGGCTAAANTTAGATGGTAGTTTTTCTTTTGCCCTTGGCACTCCTGGAGGNGATAGTCAGGTNCAGTCCTTGGTTCAAATCCTAAATAATCTTTTCATGTTCAAGATGACTCCTCAGGAAGCAATTGAGGCACCTCGATTCCGAAGCTACCAGGATCTAAGAGTGGCNTTTGAAGATCGTTTTTCAATTGACATACTGGAAAGCCTTGCAGGACAGGGGCACCTTCCCAGCGTCGTGAATGGTTGGACTGCTACTTTTGGAGGTGCTCAGATGATTTTCCTTGAGGACTCGGGCACATTGACTGCGGCGGCGGATCCTAGGCGNGAAGCTTATGCTTTAGCTTATTAATTTCCTACAAAGTCAGCTGATTTGGCTTTTGTTTCGGTACACTGNAAATCTTACTGACATTGCAGCCATTANAANCAAGGCCAATGCACCAATAGGGTTTAGGAGGGATTGTCCTATGAGGTTGCCCCAGTCCACGGCATATTCATTGAGGATTTCCAATCGAGTAGTGAACCAATGCCAGCTTGTATGTAAAACGATTGCAGAAATCAGTATGGACCCAATATTTTCTTTTACTANCGNACGAAATAGAAAATCGAGTAGAGGTATCAGTATAATGAGTACCAAAATTTGACCCAGTTCCACTCCTACGTTAAAGGAGAGCAGGGCCAGAACTAAGTGACTTCCAGCAAATTGCAGTGACTCAGATAATGCAAAAGAAAATCCGAACCCATGGATAAGACCAAGGCCAAAGGTCACCACCCACCGTCTTTGTAATTGTGCACCAATAATATTTTCAGCCGCCATATAGATTATTGATAAAGCGATTAACATCTCTACAAAGGAGGGGAACCACAAAGCGTCTGGTACGAAGCCATATGCTGAAGCGANAAGAGTGATTGANTGGGCAATGGTAAAGGATGTGACCACCCCGATAAGCTCTCGGAATCGTCGGAATGGAATCACCAGACATAGGATAAACAAGAGATGGTCTAATCCCCCCAAAATGTGTTCAAATCCAGATTTTATGAATTGNACAGTTGCCTGATGCCACTGGGGATCTAGGGTGACTAACCCTGGATCTCCAGTGTACATAAGAACTCTTTCTTCTCCACCAGCGGGANGAAATTTTAGCACAGTCATGACCCGAGAGGCGAGCCGTTCCAGTCCAGGATCAATTGAAAATTCAGAATCTTCTGATTGAATTGGATATTGAAAGTGGATGTCTAACATTGCCTGTTCCCATACAAGCTGCACTTCGTTCGGTAACGGTGGCTTTGAGATTTGTTCAAGTGCTCCTTCGTAGGTTCTAAAAGAACGGTTAGAAGGTAGAGAGGCCCTAATATCTATTATTTCTGGATATTCAAGCAGCCTGTCATTTTCGTATATTTTGACTGGCTGTCCAATCCATAACATTGCCCCATCNCTTAGCATAGGATCGGCTTCTTCAAAATTCAAAAATCCAGGGCCGATTACTGGGAAATTNATGTCNTGCATGGCTGTTAAGGGGACTCGAACAACGAAATGAAGTGCATTCCCAGTAGGTTTAAGAAATGCTTGGATTGTTACATCAGATGGAGTGTCATGGACTAGAGTCTTGTCCGATGCTGACACTGGGTTCGCTCCAGTCAAACTCAAAAAGATTGAGAGAATTACGAGTTTGGCTGGTCTCAAAAATAGATTCCTAGTTTTCGTTATAGAATGTGGTTCCATGGCTTTTTCTGACAGTACACTTGCGTAATTAAGTTGCAATAACGTACAACTTAAGTGAACTTTGTCATAATCACATGTGTTTCTGGCTACAATTGTTGCTGGCCTGGCTATTTATTTGCATGAGACATACAGAGGAGGATCAATGGATTTTAGACGNACTCTTTTAGTTGGAGTCGCTCTGACCGCGGTGATAGTTGGTGGATGTACTACTGGCGAAACGTCACAAGCGAGTTCAGGTGATATGATACAAGCACCGATGTTTGAGGTGGACCCATTTTGGCCAAAACCTTTACCCAATCATTGGATCTTAGGCTCCACTATCGGTGTGGATGTAGACTCTAGAGACCATGTATGGATCATCCATCGCCAGACTACATTTGCTGCCAATACTGAAATTGGTGCTGCTCAAGATCCACCACTCAGTGAGTGTTGTATTCCAGCGCCGAACATTTTGGAGTTCGACGCAGATGGTAACCTCGTCAATTCCTGGGGGGGGCCAACAGAAGACGGTGCATATGAATGGCCACAATCTAATCACGGGATCACTATCGATCACGCTGACAATGTATGGATTGGTGGAAATGGCCAAGCTGATGCTCATGTGTTGAAGTTCACTAGAAATGGTGAATTCTTAATGCAGATTGGTAGCTCTGGGGCAAGGATGACGGGAATGACAAATGGGAGAGCCATTTATGAGGGTGGCAGTAACGATACTGAAAATTTTGGTCGAGTAGCTGAAATAGGATTTGATGCTGACCGAAATGAGATGTACTTAGCTGATGGATATCTAAATAAACGGATAGCGGTACTTGATGCGAGCACGGGTGAACTAAAAAGGTTCTGGGGTGCTTATGCTAATGTCCCTGATGACGGTCCCTTGGGCCGGTACAGTCCAGACATCCCACCTGCTCAACAGTTTAGAGGACCAGTGCACTGTGCAGTCCCTTCAAATGATGGGAAGTTATACGTCTGTGACCGTGCTTCGGATAGAATCCAAGTATTTACTTTGGATGGAGAATACTTGATGGAAGCTTTNGTGGCTCCTGAGACCCTTTCACAGGGATCGACTTGGGATATTGCACTTTCTAAAGATGATGACCAAAAGTATATCTATCTAGCTGATGGCCAGAATATGAAAGTTCATNTAATAGAGCGNGAGACAATGGAAGTCCTGACAACTTTTGGAGATGGTGGAAGACAGCCTGGGCAGTTTTTTGCTGTTCACAGTATAGCCACTGATTCTAANGGTAACATTTATACTACTGAGACCTATGAAGGTAAACGTGTTCAGAAGTTTGTTTACAAAGGGGTCGGTGCGGTAGCTGCTGGAGACCAAAGGACTCAAGGAATCTGGCCAGGCTCTTGATAGGATCGGGTATTTAGTTGGAAGGAAGTTAGTTGAGCGACCGGCTCAGTCGAATTATTCGACTGGTCGGTCGCGNTCTGTTAAGGGTATTAATTAATCAGATAGAGGAGGAATCATGAAAAGTATGTTGTTGACATTACCAGTAATAATTCTTTTTGGTGCGANGTCTTGCACATCTTCCANTGATGACGTGGCGGACAATGCCGATACGGAACATATGATGAGCTTTTTCCTCACAAGTGTGGGTTCGGGTAACGGNGGGGACTTAGGNGGNCTGGAGGGTGCTGACCAACATTGCCAAGCNTTAGCAACTGCGGCAGGATTTGGAGATCAAATGTGGCATGCTTATCTAAGTNCTACTAGCTCTGACGGNTCTTCGAGTATTAACGCNCGCGATCGTATTGGTAGCGGTCCGTGGTATAACTTTGCTGGGGTTCAAGTAGCTACAGATGTTGANAATCTTCATGGCGAGAACAATCTCACAAAGGAGACCGTTCTGAATGAGTTGGGGGAGATGACAAATGGGCGAGGTGATGATCCTAACCGTCATGATATTTTAACTGGTACTCAGTTGGACGGAACGGCAGCAACGGGTGACGGTGACACCACATGTCAAAATTGGACAGGTANTGGTGAAGGTAGTGCTCTGGTTGGACATTTTGACCGTATTGGNGGTGGGGACAACCCNACTTCATGGAATGCAGCACATGCTAGCAGNGGTTGTGGCCAAGAAGATCTCAGAGNAACGGGTGGTGACGGCCTCTTCTACTGTTTTGCCTATTAGATCAAGATTGGACTGCTAGCTCTTATTTATTCTATTTAACCAGGGTCTTTAGGGATAGAAAGCGTGAAATTTAAAATTCATGTTGTGGAATCTTGGCTAGTAGGGTGTCTTCTGTTCACTCCCTTGGTGGGCCAGCAGGGTGCAACCGATGGCCAATGGCTTTATTACGGAGGTGATTTAGGCAGCACAGGTTATTCAAGCCTAGATCAGATAACTGCTGAGAACGCAGGAGATCTTCGCATTGCTTGGCGCTGGAGCAGTAAAAACCAGGGACCACGTCCAGAGATTAGAAATTCCACCACTCCTCTTATGGTAAACGGAGTTCTATATGCGACGGCAGGATCCAGGAGAAATGTAATTGCGATCGATGCCAGTTCAGGAGAGACCCTCTGGATTTGGCGTATGGATGAGGGTGAGAGAGCTCGCAGGGCTCCNCGCGCGAATTCAGGCAGAGGTGTAGCGTATTGGTCAGANGGCAGGGGTGATGANCGTATTTACGTGATCACTCCTGGCTACCATTTGGTAGCTCTAGATGCGNATAACGGACATCAAGTTGAAACTTTTGGNAATGAAGGTGTTGTAGACCTGAAGAATGGTTTAGGTCGTCCTGTGGACCCGATCGAAGGCATTATCGGNTCCTCTTCTCCTCCAGTGATAGTAGGCGAAACTTTGATAGTAGGTGCAGCTTTAGCTGTAGGAGGAAGGCCACCTTCTCCTGAAAATGTTCCTGGTCATGTTAGAGGCTTTGACGTTAGGACAGGTAGTCAGACTTGGATTTTTCATACGATCCCTTTGGAAGGAGAGGTCGGTAACGATACCTGGGAGAATGATTCTTGGTCNTATACTGGAAATGCGGCTGTTTGGTCACCATTTGCAGTCGACGCAGATTTAGGATATGTCTACCTTCCTGTTGAAGGAGCAACAGGGGATTACTACGGTGGACATCGGTTGGGAGACAATCTCTTTTCTTCCAGCCTAGTGGCGCTTGAGGTGGAGACAGGACAGAGGGTTTGGCATTATCAGATTGTCCATCACGACATCTGGGATTATGACAACCCTACNTCTCCGATTCTCGTAGATATCAACGTGGANGGCACGGAAATTCCTGCAGTAGTTCAGCTTACCAAACAAAACTTTGCTTATGTCTTCGATCGCCGNAGTGGTGAACCAGTTTGGCCCATCGTAGAGCGTCCAGTNCCAGCTTCTGATGTGCCAGGCGAAAGGGCTTCTCCCACTCAACCTATTCCAACCAGACCAGCTCCATATGATAGACAGGGTGTTAGGATAGAGGATCTGATTGATTTCACTCCTGAGTTGAGAGCCGANGCAGAAGAGATAGTGTCACGTTTTCGNATTGGNGAGCTTTTTACNCCACCCTCGGTTATAGACCAGGAAACCCAAACTGGTGGAACACTGACAATTCCAGGAAGTCTGGGTGGGGCGAACTGGGAAGGTGGTGCGGTAGATCCTGAGACTGGAGTGATCTATGTGGGTTCAAGAATGAGNCCGTCAGTTTACGGTTTGGTTCAGGATCCAGANGTGTCTACAATGCGCTATATACAAGGTCGTGCTTCAGCTCGAGGTCCTCAAAGGTTACCGCTTATGAAGCCNCCGTATGGTCGAATCACAGCGATTGATCTAAACAGTGGGGAACANTTATGGATGATTCCTAANGGAGATACACCAGAGAGTATCAAAGATCACCCTGCACTGGAAGGGTTAGAAATTGNCAGAACTGGCAANCCAACCAGGGCAGGAATNCTAGTAACAAAAACTCTGGTTTTTGCTGGGGAAGGAGCTGGAGGAGATTCAGTGCTTCGNGCTCATGANAAATCCACCGGGGAAATTTTGGCTGAAATAGATCTTCCNGGAAGTCAAACTGGATTGCCAATGACGTACTCTTTAGAAGGAAAGCAATATATAGTTNTGGCGGTGGGCGGTACTTCAGATAGGTCAGCAGAGTTNGTGGCGCTGACACTTCCTGATTGAGATCGGAACAGGATGGGTGAAGGCCACTAAAATTTCAGATGAAGCGATTAGTTCATGGTATCGAGCTAGGCGTGGATTTACTTGGTTACAGATGATGCGCAANAAAAGAAATGTCAGTATACTTGGNAAGAAAGTTTATTNNTTTCAGAGTCAAAGAAGGAGATACTCGAATGGAGTTCCGTTGGATAGTATTNTTTTTGGCTTTGGTCTTTGGGATTTCTCTAGGTTCACAAGAAGTCAGTGCTCAAGGGAATTCTACATTGATTGAAGTAGGAGAAATGGCACCCGACTTTAGTATGAGGGGTGCTACCCGCTATGGAGTTTTAGAGGATCCTGTTCGTTTATCCGATCTCCGTGGAGAAACAGTGGTTCTAGCCTTTTTCTTCCGAGTGAGGACACGTGGCTGAACAGTCCAAATGACAGCGTACCGTGATCAGTACGCAAGCCTTTTCAACGGAGGACAAAACGTTGTCCTAGTTGGGATTTCAAATGATTCTGAAGAGGANTTGAGTTCNTGGGCCCGNGATATAGACCTCCCATTCCTTTTTGCCAGTGATGCCGAAAACAATGGGGGTACTTATGCAGCATTTGGTGGCGGCCTAAGGGATAATGATATGGTTGATAGCAGGGCGGTGATTGTGGTTGGCCCAGACGGCCGCGTTGCTGGAACAATTGAACGTTTCAATCAAAATGATCCCATGGCNTACGAAGAATTAGGAAATATTATAGATGAGGTGACACCAGAATCTAGTGAAAACTAGACCTAATCTTGGTTTTTTAAAAAAGAAGCCCGATCCAGAATCATCTGTATTTTGGATCGGACTTCTTTTTTCTATCTGCAGTGCGATTTTCCTAGTTAGGAGCCATGATTCTATGTGCAGCTTCTATTAAATCCTGTGAAGGGCCAACCCCGGTATAGGCAACCTTACCTTGTTCGTCTAGCATGACTACGATTGAAGTAGTGGTTGCATCATACGCCCTGACTGCAGCTCCACGAGCATCCCAGAGGAAAGGATAACCAGGGTCGTGTTCTTCTAGGTGTCTTTTTACTCTCCTGACACTTTGGGAAACCCCAACGGCTACAGCTACTATATTCATTCTGTCTCCGTAACTACTCTGTATTTCATCCAGTTGAGGCTGTAAGGCCTCACATTGCTCACACCAACTTGCCCAAAATTCAATGAGNGCGGGTTTCCCGNTGNTATANTTGTTTAATTNAACTGTATTACCATCTAGATCCTGCAGTTGAGCTGAAGGCCCCTCTGAACCAATGGGGAGTGAAACAGAACCAGATTGTCCACTTAGGGTGGCGGGAAGGAGAAAAACTAAGACCAGTAAACCAGCTAGAAATCTCATAATTACCTCCTAGAAATTGTAACCTGCTAAGATCAGATAGTATTCGGCCATTAGCAGCATGATCACAGCAGCTATTTTTTTTATCCATTTCATCCAAGCTCCAGACTTCGGAAGNGCTGCTCCNAAACCNGAGAACAAACCTACGCAAACNAAAAGTGAAGTCATGCCTAGCGAAAACACAAATAGATAGACAAATCCCATCATGCCAGCCTGTGTGGCNGCCACCCAAGTTAAAACCACCGCAAACGCAGGTGCTCCACAAGGTGCGGCTATGATTCCAGAAGTAGANCCNANCAGAAAGACTGCTGGGTATGACCCAGCATTGAGGGTTCCTGTCCATTGTAACAGCCTTTGAGGTGCTGAAATTGGAATTACATCAAGCATTGCAAGAGAAAAGATTAATAAGAGGTTGCCAACTATCAGTCTGGTCCAGGGACTAGCNCTGACTGTACCGAATAGAGTNCCTGTCATTCCGGCTAGNAGGCCNAGNAGTGCATAGAATAATGCAAGNCCCATGACATANGTTAAGGTCAGGCCAATGACTCTTGANCGAGATTGGTGGGTCTGAGCTGTACCTGCTAAGATAGATGCAGTAATCGGTATCAGGGGATAAACACAAGGTGTTAAGCTTGTCATAACCCCNGCGAAAAATAGAACTACTAGNGCGAAGATTGGACTCTGAGTGAGTAAGCCAGAAAGGTCAATTCCTTCGAGGGTTTGGAAAATCATCTTTGAGTCCTACTGCAGACAAGAGAGTTTAGACACTCCATATTTACCCTTTTCTGTTCCACTAGTCTTATTAAACTGCCTGAGAGAGTGTCGCTTTTTTTCTTTCAGAGGCTATGTCAGGGACAAAACTAACCGACAGAAAGGTTTACAGGCAATCCGTAGCAGTGCAAATGGGAGGTTCAGGTCAGTTCAATCAGCAATGTGATCAGACTGTTTTTGTAGGGATCTTCTAGCTTGTTGTCCAAAGTTGGATNCTGTCCCCCCNAGCACTCCAGCCAAACCNAGAGTAATGANTGTCAACGACCAGCCAGGGATATTAATGATACTTTCGAGAGACTGTAGTAGGATTGGAAGGTCACCATTGAAGGCTCTCCAGCCCAGTAAGAGAAACCAGGATCCCATAGCCGTGAGTCCAGAGGATATCCAGGACCGTTCTTTTTGTGTGACAAACCCATGAACAAATCCCAGAATCACTAATGCTATCCAGCCAAAAGCTAGTGAACCTAAAACCATGAGGATGATCAATAATAGAGGGTTCATGTCCCATTGCCGGGGATCAGGCGTACTGACTTCACTGAAGAATTAGCTAATTCTTCTTGAGATTGTGGAAAATAAAGCTCCTGGAGCTTACCCGATGACCAATCGTCCAAGCGATTCTTGTAAGATGGACTCAAGGGNTTTCCAGATTGTCCGCCAGGATAAACGCCTCTTGCTATTATNGTNTCACCAAATTCTACCGCCATTCTCCAGCTAGCCCCGTGTCTTCCATTACCTGATGATGGATTCAGAGTCTCAGGTCCTCCTTGGACCGGCAGGTTAAGTGCCGACAANCCAGGTATATTCAATAGGTGGTATATNTTGGCAGTTTGTANTCTACTCCACTGCCATCNACCTTCTACTGCTGGACCGTACCGCCCNCTGACTATTTCAACCGCTTCACTTAGTGATTTGACCAGGATATCATCCCTTGTTTCTAGCAGATTTTCAGTCCCCNGGTTGTCCCACCATTTGTTTTCAGGNGTTTGCAGTAATCCTGCCAAAACTGTACTGCCTGGTCTTACTAGCATACGTCCTTGTGGATCTTTTAGTTCNTCCCAAGTATTTTCTGCNAGTTTCTGCATCGCTACTTCGAACAAAATTGCTCTTTCATTGTTTTTGGTATATCTACGGTCCCACTCCATCAGTAAAGTTTTAGCTTGCTTGAGATTGGCATCTGAGAGTTCGTTTCGATTTTTGCTGGCTTCTAAAAAAGCGGCTACGAAGATGTCTGCTCTGGCACTGCCAGGATGGGTTTGAAAATCAATTAGATCTTCGATTGTATAAACATCTTCAGAACGCAATAGCTTATTTATTTGCATTGCTCTCCACGGAGGAGGCCAGTCGGAACCAAGGTAGCTGTCAAAAACAGTAGGATCGACGGGTTGCTGATTACTGGAAGTGAGATAGCCCTGTTTTGGATTTACTGATCCAGGGTATTCAGATACATCAAGCCATCCTGTCCAGTCACTACCAGAGATTGTTCCATCCTGAATCACATTTCCTAGATTGCCTTTTGGTCTGACCGGGTAACGTCCTGAGGAACGTATTCCTATGTTCCCAGATCGATCTATAACCAACCCATTTTGAGTGGGTGCCACCCATGATTCCATACCTGACATCCATTCATCAACTGATTGAGCTCTAGCGATTTTTGAGAGAGCGTCCAGTTCTCCGGATTCCTCCAAGACGGTCCAACGCATAGAAATGTAATCTTGGTTTTCTCTAAAGGTTGGTCCTCGGTGGGTATGGAGGACCGTGTCGACGGCAAGGATCGTTCCATCTANATCCAGGTAGGGTTCGATCCGTTTTTCCAAGCTTTGCCATTTATTATCTAAAGANTANTTNTGGGGATTATNTGGATCATCTATCTGTTCCCTGTAAAAATCCATGACATCTGAACCAGTATTAGTGAAAGTCCAGGCAACATNTCGATTAAATCCTATTGNGATAGCAGGACTTCCTGGAATGGTAACGCCATAAACNTCTAGTTGCCCAGGNACAATAAGATGNGCTTCATACCAGATACTGGGGAGAGAAAGTCCGAGGTGNGGATCTCCAGCTATGATAGGGTTNCCACTTAAGGAACGACTNGGTGAAATTGCCCAACTGTTNGAACCTAGNGTGGTCTCTGTAAANTCATNTTGGCNNGGTTTTTTGGNTAATTCGAAGAGCTNAGANATGTATGATATTNCTTGACNATTGTTATNAGGATTTATGGGTGTGGGTANGGNNTNTGGGTCNAATCTGGGCTCTNTTTGTCCATTAGGCTGTATTGGTTCCTGTATCCAGCTNTNCACNGGGAACAAAGCTCTAGCTGCAGTTGGTCCCACTAGGCCAGATGCTAGACNNGTTTGTCTTTCGGTGTTTTTCATGGATAGAGTCCAACCCATCCTTTTCANAAGATATGCTGAATATTGTGGCAACCATTCCATCGGCCTTTTNCCTATTAGGTGATACTCCAGTGGTAGGTCGGACAATGTCATTTGGTTGATCCAGGCGTTTACACCCTGGGCGTAGGCTGACTGGTACCGGTATGATTGGGATGTAGGATCTAGTTCAGCGTGATTTTTTTCTGCTGACCAGGCGAGTCCCAATTGACGCATCTCTCTGTCTACTGGAAGAACTTCTTTTCCAAGAATTTCTGAAAGAGTTCCTGCGGCTGAACGAGTTTGTAGCTCTAATTGGAACAATCTGTCTTTGGCTACTGCATAGCCTAGACCCAAAAGAACATCTTCGACTGTCTCCCCATAAATATGAGGGACTTGTCGGCGGTCATAAATAATTTGAACTTCCGCACTCAATCCTTCTAAAGGTCCGACATCGGATTTAGATCGGTCTGCTGAGTTTATAATTGTCCATACGCCACGGGCAGGATCAAGGAAGTCTAATAATGGCGGTAGTGATCCTAATCGTGTGTTACCTAAGTAAAGAGATGCGACAAGCAGTGTAACAGAAGAAAGCAGTCTGAACATGCTTATTTGTGAGCTATTGCTTGATATCCTGCTGCTTCTACAGCACTGGTCAGAACATCGTTTGATACTTCTTTTTCCAGCGTTATTGAAGCTGTTTGCTCAGATAATGAGACTTCTGCTTGTAGAACACCTTCCAAGTTTTCAAGAGCAGCTTGAACCTGCGCTGTACAGTGACCACAGGACATTCCAGTGACTTTCAATGATGCGAACTGTTCAGATTGTGCTGTCATACATCTATTCTCCGTTATTGTAGGATATAAAATCTTCTTTTAGGATGTTGTCGAGTGCGCCTACCAATCGTGTAGCATCCTTCTCCTCAAATACTAAGGGTGGCTTGATCTTAATGACATTATCATTCGGCCCGTCAGTACTCAACAGAATTCCGTGGTCTTTCATCCTTTCGACGATGTATTTGGCTAGGTCTTTACGAGGTTGTTTGTTTCCTTTGTTGGATACCACCTCTAGTCCTAAAAAGAGACCCAACCCACGCACGTCTCCTATTCGCTCGTGTCGAGTTTGAAGAACTTGGAGTTCTCTTAGTAGATAGTTCCCAGTTTTAAGTGCTTGTTCCTGTAAATTGGTGTCCTCGATTATGTCCAAAACCGCTATGCCGATAGCACAGGAAACGGGGTTTCCTCCGAAAGTATTGAAATATTCCATACCATTATTAAAAGCCTGTGCTATCGCGGGAGTTGTCACCACGGCACCCATTGGGTGACCGTTACCCATGGGCTTACCCATTGTGACGATATCTGGAATAACGTCCTGGGTTTCAAACCCCCAAAAATGACTTCCGACTCTTCCAAATCCGACTTGAACTTCGTCTGCTATGCAAACCCCTCCTGCATCGCGAACAAGTTTGTATGAGGTTTTCAGATAGTTAGGAGGCAAGACAATTTGTCCTCCGCAGCTTAGAAGGCTTTCACATATAAAGAGTGATGGGCCGCCGCTATTCTTTTGAGAAGCCTGGATTGCCAATTCGACCTCCTGTGCATACCGCTCACCTCTCTTTGGATCATCTCTTAGAAAAGGGCCTTGGTAGTCGTCGGGTGCCGCAACTGGAAACACATGCGCACTGGGACCTTGGCCCCCTGGTCCCTCGAACTTGTAAGAACTAGCCTCAACTGTTGCTCCAGTGTTGCCGTGGTAACCTCCATCTACAACTATGAGGTCGTTACATCCAGTAGTCGCGTGTGCCATCCTAAATGCTAATTCGTTGGCTTCACTGCCAGAATTGACCAGGAAGCAAACGCTCAGGGGCTCCGGCAAAGTATTGAGCAGTTTTTTGCAATATGTGGTGATATTTCGGTTTAGATATCGGGTGTTGGTATTTAATACGCCCATTTGTAGAGTTGAAGCTGCGACTACCTTAGGGTGGCAGTGTCCCACATGGCTTACGTTGTTGACACAATCGAGGTAAAGTTGACCTTCGTCTGTAATGAGATTTTGTTTCCATCCCCTTACTATGTGAAGAGGAGTCTTGTACGAAAGGCTCAGGGATGGGCCTAGATGATCCTCTCGTTCCTTCTGTATTGTTTTTGTTGGACTGGTTTCTAAGAATGTGGAGCCATCGGGAAGATTTAACATCAGTGATGGATTCGGGGAAAGGCTCATCCAAGTATATTTTTGGCTTGGTAGGGCCACTCCAGGGAAAGTTCCGTCCAGGTCCAGTAAATCTGTAATGACTTGAAAATGTAAGTGCGGTGGCCAGTTTCCATTGATTGGATAATCACCGATTTTGCAAAACTCCTGACCCTTTTCTACATAATCTCCTGGCTTTAAATCATCTAAAGAATCTGCAGTCAGGTGGCCGTACAAAGTGTAGAATACTACTTCGTCCAATACATGTTCTAGAATAATGGTCGGTCCGTAGTCCAAGTCGATGTTATTATCTCTTAGGCTGTGAACCCTCCCATCTAGCGGAGCTAGTACAGGGTTTTCCGCTGGCAAAAACAGGTCTAATCCGAGATGTATAGTCCGCCGTTCTGGGAAGCCTGCACTTGGCTGGATATAATTGTCAGAAGCGTATAATAGTCTTGGTTCAGCATATCTTCCGATTCCAACCGTGGAGTTGGCGTTACTCATATGAGAAAACAATAATGTCGTTACTTGATCAACATTGGACAAAGTTTCTAAATCAGGGAGAGAAGTACTTCCTGGGCTCAGGTCAAATATCAAAGAATCATCCAGAGGATCTTTGACGAGAGGACCACAATTGGCTTTGTTGATTTCCATCCACTNCTTTATCTTTTCGTTGTTNGGGCACGGAGGAAGACCACAGGATTCTCNNAGGCGATTTCGTGCCAATCGNGGGTGAATTTCTACCAGAGTATTTAGAGATCTCCANGATGCTTTCTGACTTATNGTCAGGTACGGATCCATGTTTCCATCTTGTATGTGGGCTGCGGAAAGGCTAACGCTAACTGCCAGTCTGGCGCAGACAAGTGGGAAGAGAACCTCCAATTCTTCTGGGGTAATTGGTTGCACTTCATTATATGCTTGAACAAGGGTCAGTATTGAAGAAAATGGATCTTCCATTCCCATTTGGGCATATGCAGCAGAGATGGCCAGGTCGTANATAGAAGGTCCTGTTATCATATCTCCGAAATCTAAAATCCCCACCACTTGGTGACCTTCTGAAAGAGGTGGGCTTACTAATACGTTGTGATCATTGGCGTCATTATGAAGAAGACTGGTGGGAAGTTTATGGAGTTTATGTTGGATATTACTTTCTAGATTCTCACACAAGCTTTCTAAAAGATTCCTTTCTGTATGTTCTTCTATGCAGTTCAGATTAGTGGTTATCACTTCGTGAGCATTGGTCAGGTCCCAGGCGAAACCATCTCTTTCGGGAATTTCTTTTTCGAAAGTGCTAAGGACTTGGTTTAAACAACCGACTGAACGGCCCAGAGATCGAAGGACTTTTGTGTCTCTATATATGAGGCTGGAAAGTTTTTCACCTTTTATGTAGGAGACCAAGCGAACCAATCTTCTTGCTCCGGACTCGGTTCGGAAGGAGACAATGTTTTGTCCTTGTTTGTCAGGTATTGGCACTGGCACAGAAAAGGGTAGTCGACGTTCGGCCAAAAAATTAAGAACCTCGTCTTGAAAGACAATAAGATCATCATTTTCTAGAGGGCTCCCGATTTTTAATACGAAATGCTCTCCGTTTTTTGCGGAAACCTGGAAGTTTTGATCTCGCTCGCTCGGCAGAGGATCAATGGAACCTTCTATCCCATAGTTATAACTGAGGATTTCCAGTACTTCGTTTGCATTCAAAGGTGTATACGAATTAGAGGCTAGTATTTTCACTGGCTTAAGGTATGGGGTTTTCGATTTTACTTTCCAGACAACATAGAGTCCGTAGCTGATTAGTGAAACTGAAAAAGTCTATGAGATATTTCAGGTTGATCCAAAAATAATATTGGAATTTAAGTGAGATGGTTAAATACAAGAGTTTCGAACCGGTCTCGCACATAAGTAGCTGTGACATTATCTTTGAAGAGTTGGGCAGGGGAGTCGCCCAGAAAGAGACTCTCAGGAAGAACTACTCAAGGAGGTGGGGTTCCATGAGTGAGGTCGAGATTATCGGCACGCCAGTTAGGTCAGTTTCACGCAGGAAGTTCATCAAGGGCGTGATCGCTACTGGTGCCACTACATCATCTGTGGGCTATCTATTCAGGGGTAACCAGCCTTTGCTNGGTGCCATGGCAGTGCAGGGTTCAGTAGAAAGGTTAGTCACCTTGAACGTTAACGGTCAGCAAAGACGAGTTGACGTTTTGAATCAGGAAACGCTCGCAATGACTCTTCGTTATAAGTTGGGCCTGACTGGAACCAAANTNGGCTGTGATAGAGCGGAATGTGGAGCNTGNACNGTGCTAATTGATGGTGTTGCCAGTTATGCTTGTTCAGTCTTAACACAAAGTGTCAGGGGCAAGCAGATTACTACTATAGAGGGACTAGAGAACCCCGATGGTTCTTTACATCCGTGCCAACAAGGTGTAGTTGACGAGGGTGGTTTCCAGTGCGCTTTCTGTGCCCCAGGATTCATCATGTCTATGGTCGCAATGATCGAAGAAAATCCCAACCCCACTAGAGAAGAAGCGGCTCAGGCACTTTCTGGCAACCTTTGCAGGTGTTGCGACTATGACAAAATTCTCACATCGGCTTTACGCGGCGCAGAATACGCGCGGCGCCAGGTATAGGGGGCTGAAATGGCAGAAAAATTGATTGGACAGGATATTAGCCCACCCGATTTGATTGCGAAGATTACTGGTCGTGCCAAATATGCCGAAGATTTCAGGGCNGATGGTATGTTGTTCGCNAAATTATTGCTAAGTCCCATGCCGCATTGTCGGGTTCGCAGAATCGACGCTAGTGCAGCGTTNGCGATGGAGGGCGTCTTCGGGATGTTAACGGCTGACGATGTCCCAGCAGTTGATGCTCCAGGTGAACCGTGCTTGACGATGGAGCCCCTTTATGAGGGCGAGGCGATATTGGCAATTGCTGCTGTAGACGAAACAACTGCAGCAGAGGCTATTGAGGCCATAAAAATTGACTATGAACCTCTTCCTTTCGTACTGAATCCATTGGATAGCTTGCATCCAGATGGTCCAAACGGAAGACTTGAAGGAAATACGAGAGTTGGTCGTGAAATACAAACGATCAAATGGACACAGGAGGATTTTGATAGCGCTGGTCCAGGAATGATGCCGATGGGGGAACCATCTGACGAATGGACAGTTGGCGATATTGAGAAGGGTTTTTCTGAAGCNAANGTAATTTTGGATGAGACTGTTGTGCATCAGTCCCTTACNCACCATCCCATGGAGCCAAGGAGTACTATGGCTTACTGGAAGAATGGTAAGATCTATATGCATACATCCACCCAGAGTGTTGCTCGGACAAGATCTGCANTGGCCAANATGCTTGATCTGGAATTAGAAGACGTNGTTCTGNTTGGTGANTACTGCGGTGGTGGATTTGGCAGTAAGATCAGNGGAAGTCCGATCATGCANGTGCCAGCTCATTTNTCGAGGAAACTAAATAGACCNGTNATGCTTAGGATNACCCGATATGAGGANAACTATCTTGGTAGAGCTAGNCCCGGAATGCAGGCGCGAATTAAGATAGGGTTCAGGGAGGACGGGCGTATTACAGCNCTAGATATATACGCCCTCGGTGATGGCGGACCCTATGGGACNAATGATCATATGTCGGGAGGATCTACAGCATCTCTGGCATACCAGCCTCTGAATCAGAGGCAGAGAGGAGTGGGGGTCTACACGAATACTCCTCCTAAAGCTGCTCAAAGAGGGCCTGGTGGTGCCCAGTATATTGGCATGCTGGAGCCACTCTTGGATAAGGCTGCAAGACAGCTAGGGATTGATCGTCTGGATCTTAGGAGGATCAACGCNCCCGACGGAGATTCCGTTTTCGGACCTCGACAAGGTGGCTTAACCAGTGTTCACGTAAAGGAAGCCATCGAAAAGGGAGTAGAACTTTTCGGATGGGATGAACGCATCAAGAGGAGTGGGCAGCAGAACGGTACAAAGAAAACTGGAATAGGACTAGCCGTTAGCCCNTATACAGCTGGTAGCACTGGNTTTGACGGTCTTCTTCTGATTCGACCAGATGGTAAATTGCAGATACATCAGGGCATTGGAAATCTTGGGACTCACTCCATTGCGGATACGGGTCGTGCAGCAGCTGATGTTTTAGGGATAGGATGGGAAGACTGTGAGGTCGTCTGGGGTGACAGCAGACAACATCTTCCTTGGAGTTCTGTTCAAGCCGGAAGTCAGACAACTTTTGCACATACTAGAGCTAACCATGCTGCTGGAATGGATGCAAAACGTAAGTTACAAGAAATCGCCGCTCGTGATTTAGGTGGCTCTCCGTCAGATTATGAGACGTCTGATGGAAGNGTCTTTCACCGTGCGAANCCGTCTAGGGGTATGACTTTGGGCGCNGCTGCCGAACGAGCCATAAATTTGGGTGGTGCTTATAGCGGAGCTGAGGCAAGTGAAGACCTCAATGACATGACGAAACTTGCGGTTAAGGGATTGGAAGGGCAGGGATTGGTAGCTGCAGCAAGAGATAATTATCCGAGAGAGGGAGCTATACAATCTTGGGTCGTGGGTTTTGCAGAAGTGGAAGTTGATGTTGAAACAGGTCAGGTGGACCTGGTGAATTATACTGGAGTGACGGATTGTGGAACGGTGTTGCATCCAAGGAGTTTGCGGGCTCAGGGGTTGGGTGGATCCATTCAAGGAATGGGAATGGCGATGAGTCAGAAATGGGTTTTTGATCCAGTGTGGGGTGTGTCTTTCGCGAATCGTCTCTACACCGCTCGGCCACCAGGAATCTTGGATATTCCTCCAGATNTNGATTGGGCAGCAGTTGAGATTCCTGACCCACAGAATCCAGTGGGTGCTAAGGGAATTGGAGAACCACCAGTTGGAGCTGGNTCNGCCGCGCTAACTTCAGCTATTGCGGATGCNTTGGATGGACAGTGTCTGTGTNGAACTCCGTTAACAGCTGATGTGATTCTCGCAGAAATTGAAGGTCAAGAACCGGCATACGGTCCTCTTGACATACACGTCTAACCGGAGGGGCGAATTATGGCNATCATAAGAGATATGATTTCGGGTTTCGAGCTTTTCCAGCCGACCGACGTGGATGATGCTATAGAGNTGTTGTCACGTTATGGAGAGGATGGTTGGGTTTTATCTGGNGGNCTNGATAGCTTTGATTGGTTTAAGGACAGAATAAAGAAACCTACTGCAGTTGTTGATCTTGCGCAGGTTGANGAGCTTAAAGGANTTCGTACAGGNTCAGAAGGNGTTGAGATCGGTGCAATGACCACTATTACAGAAGTGGCAAAACATTCACATATTGTGGAAAATTACTCAGTTCTAGCTAAAGCTGCCGGTCACATCGCTACTCCTCAGATACGGAACAGAGGAACCTTGGGTGGTAATCTCTCTCAAGACACTCGTTGTTGGTATTATAGAAGTGGCTGGCCATGCTATCGTGCTGGTGGGAATGTTTGTTATGCTGGCACACCCACCTCTATGAATCGGGAACATTGCATCACAGGAGCGAGTAGGTGTGTAGCTGTTAATCCTTCAGATTCTGCGCCCGCACTAATTTCTTTGGGTGCTCAGTTTGTAATAAAGNGTCCTAAGGGGGAAANAATAGTTGAAGCNCAAGATTATTTCATGAGTCCTGCAGTAGATATCGAGCGTATGACCATACTTAACCCTGGTGAGTTATTAACCTCAATTCGTATTCCAACNACCTGGTCAGGGGCTNAATTCTACTATGAAAAAGTTGAAGACCGGAAGGCATGGGANTTNGCACTNATGTCNGTTGCTTCAGCAATCAAGATGGACGGGAATGTGATCGAGGACGTTCGACTATCGGTAAATGGGGTCGCACCTTTTCCAGTGCGTCTTGAAGTTGTGGAATCTTTCATAAAGGGTAAAGAACCAACTGACGAACTAGGAATGGCTGCGGGACAACTTTCGCTAAGNACAACAAACGCCCAGCCGCTCCGGCACAATGATTTTAAATTGCCACTGATGAGAAATCTCGTTCGCAGGTCCATTCGTGGAATGGAGGATTAGAAAGTGGAACTATGGAGAAAACTAGCTAATCCTTGGGGCCAAGAGGTTTTAATAGGTATATCATGGGATCTGATGTGGGCNGCTCTGGCGGTAGGATTAGGTTTTGTAGTCCTACATAGTGTTTGGGCATACGCAAANTCGAATGGGGNTTCAGGAATCGGCAGTTTGGNAAANCCCTCAAGCAAAGGCTGGAGTTTGCCAGCAAAAATTTTGCGTCATGCCATGTCCGAAAGAGTCTTTCATTGGCTCATGTCAGTTGCGATGATTGTCCTCCTGGTTACAGCATTTTTCCCTATCGTAGGGGTACAATTTGCTTGGGTTGAGATTCACTGGATAGCGGGACTGGCTCTTACAGCGATCATCATTTATCACATTATCCATGCTACTTTTTGGCAAGATTTTTGGGCGATGTGGATAGATAAAGATGATCTTGAAGCAGGGAAGTCAGAGTTAAGTAACATCCTGACAAGCAGTGAAGAGGAAGTGGCCAAAGCGGGGAAATATCCAATTGACCACAAACTTTTTCATCATGCTGCTTCCGTTGCTGGGTTGTTAGCAATTGTAACGGGCTTGTTGATGATGTTCAGAATCGACACTTGGTTTGGTCCAGCTGATCCAGATAGGTTCTTCTCCGATGCGCAGTGGGGTGTTGTTTATGTTCTACATGGCCTAGGGGGAGTGGCATTGATCACTTTGGTCATCACCCATATCTATTTCGCCGTAAGACCAGACAAGTGGTGGATCACCAAGTCCATGTTTTTTGGTTGGATCACGAAGGATGAGTACCTAGAACACCATGACCCAGATCGTTGGGTCGTAGGGGAGAAAGGACCTGCCGGACAAGGGGAGTCTGGTGGCGACACTGGATTCATGCAAGGTGAAGGGAATAGACCCACGTGACTGTAGATCAGCTGCAAAAACATATAGATAAAATCGAAGCTAGCTATGAATTTTTTCTGGCTTATGCTGCCCAAGGTGTAACTGGGGATCGCGAACCTAACGGTGAATTAATGGGTTTCTTGGAGGCTACAGAAGAGGCCTTGGTTTTTTTGGATGAAGACCTGGAAGTAGTCATGGAGTCTTTGGAATCTAGTTCCGAGTTTTTGGCATTGGCAGATGTCGTGAGACAGGATGCACATAAGACGCGAGCGGCTGTGACGTTGGTAAAAGTACAGCCAGCTATCAGTTCACAGCTAATCGACAACCTCAACGCTTCTATTCATTTTAGGGCATTATTAACGGATTTGTTCTTACTTGATGAAGCAATGAAGACTTCCATTAAGGAGGAAACAGTTTAAAGGAGTTTCACTACTTGTACAGGACTCCTCCTTTCATCACGTGCTCGATGTTGGCGAGTATTTGGATATTAGATAGAGGGTCGCCAGCTACCATTATAAGGTCCGCTATCTTGCCGACTTCAATTGTTCCAAGGTCCGATCCTCGGCCAATAATTTCAGCTCCCAATTTGGTAGACACTGATATAGCTTGAGCTGGACTCATGCCACTATCTACCAGAGCAGAGATTTCTCTCCAAGCCGCTTCTGTGTGGAAGTTGAGTGGACTCCCCGAATCTGTTCCCATGCCCATTACCACGTTGGCATCGATAAATTGTCTGGCTGCCGTCTTGCTATTTCGAATCTGTCTTGGAGTGCTTCGGAAATAGGATAGTCTTTCAAAATCTACGAAAGACCTTTGAAATTCTGCGTACAAGTCGCCTGGAAGATCCTCCTTAAGGCGAGGATCTTGAAGCCTTTCTGGAAAGGCTATGGTAGCTGGGTATACCCAGATTCTGTGTGCCATTGTTTGCACGATCGGGATATTTCTAACAGCTATAGCCTCGATCAGGTCTTCCGGATAATCTGGATTTCCACCAGATCCAACATGCTGTAGGACATCTGAACCACCACGGATGGCGTCCCATATAGATTCTGGTGTGTAGAGGTGACTGTGGACTGGGATTCCAGATTGATGTGCTACGTCCACGACAGCCCGAATATCCGCTTCTTCCATTCCGGCCCATGTCTTTATTACATCCACTCCAGCATCCACTAGTTCTTGAGTTCGTTGTCCAGCCTCTTCAGAACTATTCACCACATGTTGAAAATAGGAAGGGTATGAACCCCAAGCTCTTCTTGCAATCCAAGGGCCACTTACCAGTAGACGAGATCCTATGGCTCGACCATCATTTATACGATCTCTTACATTGATGATCTCTATGGGGGCACCCAGATCAACTGCAGTAGTTACTCCAGCCATGAGCAGTTGTTTTGCTGCTAGCTCCATCATTTCCTCTTCTTTTCCTTCAAAAATAGGAAACCATTCTGCGTAGTCGCCGTGGCCTAGAAACATAGTGTGGACATGGAGGTCAATGAGCCCAGGCAGTACTGTCATACCACTGCCATCAATAATGTTTGCATCTTCAGGAATTTCTGTATTTGCCTGTGTCCCTACAGAGACGATACGGTCTCCCTGTATAAGAATCGCCGAGTGGTGAATAGGAGGCCTTTCATATCCATCCAGGAGCATAGCGCCAACAATTGCAGTTGTACCAGTAAAATCATCCTGAGCGTTGATCTTGGTTCCATCCATCAAATTAATCGACGATAGAAAACCGAATGCGGAGAGAAATAAAAATGTGTGCTTACTTCTATTCATGGATTGACTCCAGTTTGTGTTTAGAACGCTTATTCTATTNNTTTAAGGAAGGGCAAAAACNACATACTGTCCTCGCACTTCGTGATCGCCGATTGCTACTAGAAGATGTTGTTTTCCGTTAATCATATAAGTCATGGGAGCACCTGAGGTTCCTGCTTCTAGTTCAACTTCCCAAATGACTTCACCCGTCNTTTTGTCCCANGCACGAAAAGTTGGTCCTCCTGCTATTGGCAAAATAGAAAGTGCTCCTTCTGAACCTTCACCTAGAAACAGAAGAGTCTTTGTAAGCAGAGGGGCAGGACGGCCTCGCTGACCNAGCCAAGGCAAGTCCATGTCTTTTAATAATGGATGATCGATTGGTCCGGGTCCGTTTGGTTGCATCCAGATATGATTTCCAGTGTTCAAGTCGATAGCAGTAATTCGTCCATAAGGTGGTTTGAGGATCGGTAAACCCTGAGGCATACTNACTTCTCTAGGTAATCCACGAACAAAGTTAAAGTCGGAAATTTCAGGGTCAGGTGGCTCAAGTGCAACAACATTTGGGGACGTCACAGANGGAATGTAAATCATACCTGTTTCAGGATCGATTGCTGCTCCTCCCCAGTTGGCCCCACCCACCCACCCAGGCATCATGACGGTTCCCATTCTNCCAGTTAGGTTTTCNTNTCTTACCGTTGGAGGGGTATACATCGGTCCATAGACAAAGTCAGAAAGAATTTCGATGGCCTCATTCCTAAGTTCTGGTGTGAAATCTATTAGATCTTCNTTTGTNATTCCTTGAAGGTCGAAAGGGNTNGGCCAGGTAGGAAATGGTTGTGTAACAGNTGCCTGTTCTCCTGGAACATCAGAGGGTAAAACCGGTCTTTCTTCAATCGGCCATATGGGTTCACCAGTTTCCCTATTAAAGAAGAAAATGAAGGCTTGTTTTGTGACTTGGGCNACGGCTTTGATCTCTTGTCCGTCAATGTGAACATTTACCANGTTTGGGGCGGCTGGTAGATCATAGTCCCAAAGCCCGTGATGAACTGTTTGATAGTGCCACCTTATTTCTCCTGTTTCGGAATTCAGTGCCACAAGGCTTTCTCCATATAGATTATCACCTTTTCTGTGCCCACCATACCAGTCATTTGTAGTGGTTTTTAGTGGAAGAAAAACAGTTCCTGTTTCAGCATCCCCNGTCATTAANGTCCATACATTACCATGACCCGTGTAGGCCCAGGAAGAATCGGCCCATGTGTCATTGCCTGGCTCTCCTGCTTGAGGAATAGGGTTGAATCGCCACTTGAGCTTTCCTGTTCGAACGTCAAATCCTCTAACGTAGCCTGGGGGTGACCTTTGCCAATTTCTCGTTTCGGCTAGNGCCTGTGACCCCACAATAACAACATCCCTAACNACTAGAGGTACTGACGCCCATCTGTAACGAGTCACCCTGTCGTCAATATCTTGAGCCAGATGAACACGTCCTTCGGTTCCAAAATCNTGGACAAGTTTTCCTGTTTGTGCGTCTAGCGCGATCAGGTACTCACCAGATCCTAACAGTATTCGCTCGTCAGTTCCGTCCTTCCAGTATGACAGGCCTCTGTTTGTTCTTCCTGTTGGAGTTCGATCTCCTGATAGGTAGGGGTTGTATGTCCAAAGTACTTCTCCAGTGCTCGGATTTAATGCTAGCGCTTGGCCCATACTAGTTGTTGTATAGATTTTATCATCAATTTTTATGGGGGTAGTCTGGAAGTTATTGTTGATTTCGAGGTCGGGATATTCTTCCAATAGATCGTAGTCGGCTGACTCCCATTTCCACACGATTTCTAGCTGATCGACATTATCATGGTGGATTTGCTCTAGGGGGGAATATTTTGTGCTACCTAAATCCCTCGCATAGTGCGGCCAGTCCTCTGGATTCAAAGGTTGTTTCCAGGATNCACTATCACCATTGCTTGTGCAACTTGTGACTAATATCCCTATGGTAACGATGATCATCAATGTTCTGAACAGGTTAGAATCTAGGTTTTTTTTANCTGCTATTATCTGGAATGAAAACAAAAGACACCTTCTAGATTTGAAAATGATTGAGATGNTTGACGGAGTGGCTAGTACCTCTCAAGGATTTCAATAGTTTACANTAAAATTTAGACCTCGGGAATAGATGGCTTGCCTTAGTGGGCTTCTCATCTTAGCTATAGCTAGGACCGATGGCACTCATTAAGTGAGTGANCACCTACTAGCCATTAAGACAAGAACTCAAGTCGCTCGGAGGATTCATGACTTTTCCATCTCGTCAGATAGGATNAGCTCCTATTCAAATGATGCAATACTTTCAGCANAGATTTCCATCTCTAATATTACAAACTAGNGATGTGCGCCTGTGGGTAATTGCCCTTTTCATTACCATCACCTCATTTNTTCCGGNTGTGAGTCAAGAAATTCAGGATCCTGTCCAGTTGGTAACAGAGGGTGTGGTATTTCGTGAGGTGGGTCCGGCGATCATGGGTGGAAGAATATCTGACATTGCCGTGAACCCCGACAATCCAGCAAATATTTTTGTAGGATTTGCTACGGCAGGTTTATGGAAAACGACAAGTGATGGGATGGCCTGGGAGCCAAAATTCGACAATCAAGTAACTGCTTCAATAGGTGCGGTCAGTATCGCTCCTTCTAATNCTAATATTGTGTGGGTGGGAACTGGAGAACCTCAGAATAGGCAAAGCTCTCCCTATGGATTTGGAGTGTTCAAGTCGGTGGACGGGGGAGACACTTGGGTTTCGACAGGATTGTCCCAAACGAGACACATAGGGCGCATCNTAGTTCACCCCCAAGATCCAGATGTCGTGTTTGTAGCCGCTGTGGGCCATCTCTGGGGAGCAAATGATGAAAGAGGAGTCTTTAAAACTACCGACGGGGGAGACACTTGGGAAAAAGTTCTTTATATAGACGAGGACACTGGAGCTATCGATTTAGTCATTAGTCCCGAGGATCCGAACACCCTGTTTGCTGCCATGTATCAGCGTCGTCGTACTGCATTCGGATTTAGCGCTAGTGGCTCAGGCTCTGGTATTTATCGCACCTATGACGGTGGAGAGAGTTGGCAAGAGCTCAACGAGGGTTTACCAGAAGGAGACAAAGGACGAATCGGGCTTGATATCTACCAAGGAGACGGNAGCCTTCTGTATGCCACTGTAGAGAGCGTAGAAGGAGAGGGNAGAGGAATATATCGAACGACAGATAGGGGAGACACTTGGGAAAAAGTAAGTGAACGTAATCCCCGCCCGATGTATTTCAGTATGGTNAGGATCGATCCAAACAATCCAGAGCGAATTTACTTGGGCGGAGTGCAACTTTCGATATCCGATGACGGAGGAAAAACTTGGTGGGAAGGGGANGCTGCAGAAGGTATTCATGTTGACCANCATGCTCTTTGGGTNAATCCAGAAAATTCTGANCATGTAATCCTNGGCAGTGATGGTGGTTTGTCAACAACTAGAGATGGAGGCCAAAACTGGCGTATGTATGACAACATGTCAGTGGGGCAGTTCTATGAGATTGGCTTTGATATGCAACATCCATATCATGTTTGCGGAGGATTGCAGGATAACAGTTCGTGGTGTGCGCCGAATCAGACTCTAAATAACTACGGTGTGCGCAACAGCGATTGGGAAGATGTTTCTGGTGGAGATGGATTCTATAACCAGGTAGACCCTACAAACCCAAATATTGTTTATACGGAGTCACAGGGGGGCAACATATCTCGTTTAGACAGAAGTACTGGATCGGNGACCAGGATTCGACCCGTGGCACGATCNTCTGAAGTAGATGAGGAACGTTCTTACGATTTTAACTGGAATGCACCGATAGTAGTTTCGGAACACGACCCAAACACTGTGTATATTGGAGCNAATCACTTGCTTCGATCCCGAGATCANGGCATGACCTGGGAAGAGGCTTCTCCCGATCTAACAAGGCTCATTGATCGGGACACCTTGGAGATNATGGGTAGACCTTTATCAGAACCTCATTTATCTCGTAATGATGGCATTTCTTCTTATGGNAACATTACAGCGATTTCAGAGTCATCTTTCAGTCCATCGGTAATTTATGTGGGCACTGACGACGGGAACTTGCAGGTCACAAGAGATGGTGGAGATAATTGGATGGTCGTCGAAAACCGTCCAGGNCTACCCCCAGGAACCTACGTAAGCAGGCTGCAAGCATCTAGGCATTCTGAAGGTCGTGTATATGCTTCTTTCGACGCACACAACGATGGTGATTACAAACCGTATCTTTATGTTAGTGAAGATTATGGTGCCAGTTGGCAGTCAATTTCATCAGATTTACCAGATTGGTCGATAAATGTCGTTAGGGAGCATCACTTGTCTCCNAATCTTCTTTTNCTCGGNAATGAGGTAGGTGTTTACGTCTCATTTAATAGAGGGAGTGATTGGCAACCTCTCAAGGGTAATTTCCCAACTGTTCCAGTAGATGATATCGCGATCCATCCNCGTGAGAATGATTTAATTGTNGGTACCCATGGCCGGAGCATATGGATATTACACGATCTAGGTCCATTGCAGGAAATTGCNGAAGATCCTGCTATCCTAGGGAATNGCTTACAAAGTTTTCAGTCAAAACCAGGAACTCAGTGGATTCGTTCNGGGGGTTGGCCATTCTGGGGTGANATGTTTATNGCAGAAAATCCANAGGATGGAGTTAGGATTCGTTATTGGTTGGGAGAAGANCTAGCTCTGGGAGAAGNTAGTGAGTGTGACCAGCCCGTGTGCGTGGAAATTTTGGANACATCGTTNCGACCNATAAGTAAGTTGGCGGGGCCTGGAAAAGCTGGATTTCATGAGATTTTGTGGGATATGCGTTACGAACTACCCTCTGATATGGAAGATCCCAACGGAGGTGGATTCGGTCCGCCTTTGACCGGTCCAATGGTCTTGCCAGGGAGCTATCAAGCTAGGATAATGGCAGGATTGGTAACTAGTGAAATTGAGATAGAAGTTCAGGCGGATCCAAGAGATGNCATGTCCGACNCTGACAGAANTGCTAGATATGAAGCTGCAATGTCGGTCTTTGAGATGCTGGGGTTNTTGGGACAGGCGAGGGATGCTTCTGAGCGNCTTGGAGGACAACTAGAGGATGTCGAAACACTTCTTGATTCCAGTTCGGAAGTGACCGATAGCCTAAGAAGTAATGTAGGAGANTTGAAAGCTAGGCTANATGATGCAACTGAAGANCTTTCGAGATTGAATCGTATGTCTAGNCTTCTGTCTGGTATTGAAGGCTCTGCAACAGCTCCTACGGCTGATCAACTGTATCAGATCGACCTGGGTATGAGTGATTTGACCGAAGTGATAACAACTATCAATGAGTTGATTGGCGAAGGCATGCCAGGCCTAAACACAGAGTTAGACCATCTAGGTATACGTCCCGATCCTGGAAATTTAATCGAAATACCTACTGTCGTCCCCTAGGACGACAGTAGGTATTAGCTCAATATTTCACTAGNGAAGGCAGTCNGTCGTGGACCTTTCCTTAGGGTGTCCCACCTGGTTTTCCTCCACGAGGCTTAGCCGTGCGTGTTCCACCACNTGATGGTGGATTGCTACCCCCTCCGGAAGGTGCAGCAGTACTGGGTGTTCCTCTGTTTCCTCTTGTGTATCCCCTTCCGGGTACTGCTCGGGCTCGATTGTTGCCGTCGTCATAGTTCCAGGTGTTGGTNCTAACTCTGCCCGTTATTCGGGTGGGGCTTCTGTAATANCCGTTGTAGTAATTGTTATAAATTAATCCNGAACGATAGTAGGGGCTGTANCCGAATCCATAGCCATATCTGCTGCTATAGCTCCAGTAAGGATCATAGCCCCAGTAAGGATCCGCGTATCTGTAGGCATAGTATGGACTGTATCCATACCTAAATGGGCCCCTGTTGTAACTACCCCCGTAGTACGTGTTTCCATAATTGAAATTCTGCCGAGTTATCCGGTCACTAGTTCTAGTGTTCAAGNCAGAGCTTTGGAATTCTCNATCAGTATCTACTCCAAATCTCTCCAAGACAAATTCGTTAGGGAATGAGANCGCAATGACAGCGTCTAGTACATTAGGAGTTACTCCTGAAAAAGACATTCTTTTAAGGATGTCTCCATCTAAGGCAAATGGCTGTGCACTCTCTAAAACCCAAGCNTCTATGGCTTGTGGATCTACCTTTGTNCCAGCTTCAACGACATTGGCTAGNGTCAGGGGAGCGCTGAAGGCTATTCTTGTAAGTAGCGTGCTTCTAGCCACAGTTTCTTTTAGTCCAGCNGCTTCAAAGACATCTTGCGACGCAATTCCATACCTTAGGACCCAAGGAGTAGTTTGCCCCCCTATTCCAATAGCCTTNACNTCCAGCCATTCCTGGGGACTAGTCATACTCATGATGCCAGTTTCTTTACGTTGGCCTCCCGCACAGAGTAATTCNGTGTTTAGGAAGATATGCCGCCCGTCTTCAGAAAAAGTGAAGGCCTCAATTCCTGCACAATCTTCACTATTTATTTCTTTGACTGCGCCATTAAGTCCCACTTCTCTTCGTTCGGTAATGGTTCCATCCACTATGGTCAGAATCTCTAATCCATTTTTTTCTTCATTGTTAATCACACACAGAGATGCCAGGCTCTCCTGACCGGTTTGCTGAACTTCTTTGGGTGACCAGCATCCCATCCAAGCCAACCACCTATCATCGATCGTTGTAACTTTGGCGGCATGTATTGTACTTGGTAATAATATGAGAGAGAGTAAGCCAACCAAGAGGAGGTCTTTTGTGACAGTCCATCTTTGCTTTTTGATATAGTTCATGGTTTACTCCTTGCTTGTGACTGCTCAAGTGTCAGTTANTTCTAACTAAAATAGAAGTCTTACTCCTAGTTGTCCTCCAAGTCCCCCTAAATCAAAGGGCTGAAANTGTTGAAAGTCTCCATTCATTGGGCTAGTGACCCACGCATATTGCCAAGTGGTGGTCAGGCCCCATCCAGCACCTAAATAAAAATCCATGCCGGCAAACACTTTTCCAATTGCACCATGTCCTCTAGACTTCATGTCTGCTCCGAAAACATCCAAAGTTTCGAAGTCTACGAAATCTCCCACTTGTCCAAATTTTAAAACGGCTAGTCCTCCTCCAGCACCAATGAATGGGGCCCAGCCNTTNGGCACCCAAGCAAATTGGCTCAACCTTTCACCTCTGTCCCTAAGATACCGCTTAAGATTAATCCCATAAGTACTCTTAAATAAATCAGTAGTTTGCTCGATGGGCAGGTCTTCATTGTCTACCCAATCCCTAAACTCGGANGGGGTGCTAACTCCAGCAAATACCATTTCGAAATCTATATCAGTGCGTTCACCCATCCTCACCCCGAATTCCAGAGCGATCTTGGGCTGATGTAAATCCGTAGGATCTAGAGTCAGCNTATTGCTCACAAACTGCACAATTTCGTTGGCAGCTTTGGTTTGGTCTGCACCGATTTGGATACTAAAATGAACTTTCGGAGCGTCAAACCTAAATCCTGATGGTCTTTGCTGTCCGTTAATCTCATTTGGACTGATTCCAACCAACGCCAACGACGTTATCGCCACAGTGCTTCGAATGTAACTCCACATGTCTTTTAGCACAGTGTACCTCCTGAACGCCTTTCGAGTCATCAAGTCTTGGTTTTCTGAACAGAATGTAATTGCAAGATCTGTGCCACTGGCGTCATAAGCTTCCTATTTATAGTAGTGGTAATATGTACTTTGGAACAGCAATCGTGTAGAAGATGATCAACAGAATCGACAAATGAACTTTTGGGACTTGGGATTGGGCCGTCCTGATTTTATCTTTGATGTAGCGTTANAAAATGCTGAGCACACTGCGGGACTCACCCGCTGAGCCACTCAGCCTCAACAGCAACAATAGAGGAAGCAGATGAAGCAGATTTTTTGTTGGTCCGGCATGTTCATCATGATGCTCGCCTCTGCAACCAGTGCAGATGCTCAGGGCCTTCCCGAGGGAGCTACAGAAGCTATGGTTACCGAGGGGCAACAGATTTATGGAGGGGCTGGCCTTTGTGCTACTTGCCATGGCCCCGTTGGTGAAGGATTTATTGGGCCAAGTCTCATAGACGCCGAATGGTTGAATGGATCGGGGACTTATGATGAGATTGTCACAGTAATCACTGAGGGCGTAGCCTTGGCAGATGTGAAGAACGCCATGGGTGTGATGATGCCCCCAAGGGGCGGGTCTTCTATAACAGATGATCAAATTAAAGCACTAGCTGTGTACGTCTGGACTTTGAGTAATGGTGGCTAGGGAGTCAGGATCTGNTCGCTGATCGATTAAAAAGGTCCTCCAGAAGTTTCTGGAGGACCTTTTTAAATGATATCTTGGCTAGAAATATGTATTTCCAACAGGATCTTATTTTCAGGATGATCTCATAAAAGAAGGATCTTAAGCTGAATCATGAAAAATTTGACCTCACTAGAACGTAAAGTTCTGGATTCGATTGATGNNGAAGGATTGCTGGATGGCATATTACAGTTGGTAGCTATCGAAAGTGTTGGAGGNNCAGAGACTCCTGCTCAACAATGGGTAGCGGAGNTGATGGGAAAGATTGGACTANAGGTAGANTGTTGGGATTTAGATTTTGATGCTTTGGCGGAGCANCCAGGACATTCAACAGAAATTGATCGGTCNAGTGGNGTGGGTGTGGTNGGTCANATNGGAAAAGGATCGAGGGNAGACGGTCTCATCTATAATGGTCATGTTGATGTCGTACCTGCTGGTCACATAGANCGTTGGAGNAGTCCTCCATTTGANCCGCAAGTGAGAGAAGGAAAGATCTATGGAAGAGGTGCCGTCGACATGAAGGCTGGGTTNTGTTCGGCCATTTTCGCTGCCAAGGCAATTAAAGANGCTGGGGTGATTTTGAGTACCCCTTTGNTGATTGAAAGTGTGATAGGAGAAGAGGATGGNGGAATAGGCACTTTGGCGGCCATCGTACGTGGCTATAAAGCCAGAGGTGCTCTTGTGATGGAGCCCACTGGGTTAGCAGTCGTGACTACGGGTGCGGGTTGCCAAAATTTTCGTATACGAGTGGCGGGCAAGGCTGCNCACGGGGCCTTNCGNGGGGAAGGTGTAAGTGCTATNNAAAAAAGCTTTNTAATACTTTCAGCTCTTGATTCNTTGGAGAAAAAGCGTAACNAAGGAGGCCATCCAAGNATTCCAGGAGATNTACCTTTCCCTATATGTGTNGGGAAAATNACTGGTGGAGAATGGGCTTCNTCTGTGTCTGAAGGTGTGCTCCTAGAGGGAAGATATGGAATTCGTCCGGGAGAAGAGTTGATGACAGCCAGAGAAGAATTTGAGGANGTCCTAGAGAGGACTGCNTTAGATGATGATTGGTTGAGCATTCATAAACCAGAAATAGAGTGGTGGGGTGGGCGTTTCGAAGCAGCTTCCGTAGATCCGCATGTTGGTATTGCTGCCACTGTTAGAGAATCTCANGGGACGGTGACGGAGACTGAACCAATAGTCACGGGAGTACCCTATGGTTCCGATATGGGACTCCTTGTTAATCATGGTGGCACTCCAGCTGTACTCTATGGACCTGGAAACGTCCGTGATGCACATCGACCTGATGAGTTTGTTCCTNTAGAGGAAGTCTTGATTGCNACAAGTACATTGGCATTAACCGCAATGCGTTTTTGTGGTGTCGAATANCCACTTCATTTATGATGTCAAAACAGNTCGGATACCAATGAGTACTGATTTNGTTGAGTTNTATCCTCCAGGCCAACGTTTTGGTTTGGCTCGGTCGACAGCTTGGAACGTTCTGGCTGGTCTTCTTGCTTCTCTAGTCTGCATATCAAACCTGTCACCTGGAGCAAGGAAATAGCTAAAACCTCTATCTCCTATCATTCGAGTATTGTCGTAAATTGCAACGTAGCTTTGGCCGATGACCTCAAATTCGTCTCCAGTTACCACTATAGCAGTGTTTTCNTCTATTCCAATACCCAGGAGTTCTGGATGTTCGTTGATGACATCGACCAGATCAAATTGACGGTTTCGCATCAGTAGGTGTTGATCTATGGCAGAATTTGTCAAAAATCCAAAACCAACCTCATGGTCTCCCATCATAATTTCATTTGTTTGGGTGTCACCTCGGACCAAGTATGATCCCTGAATGCTAGCTCCTGCAGATGATCCGCCTATNACTCCACCNCTTTCTAATAATTTCCATAGNTCTTCTTCNGTCCTCGTGTCCAAGTATGAGTCTGCCAGTCGCCATTGACGGCCCCCTGGGAACCATACTCCGGTTGCTTCGGTGATTGCACTTACAAAAGCTTCTGAATCGGCTATGGAACGGTCTTTAGTGTGCAGCACAGTCATGTTCGTGGCGCCCAGATCTCTCCAAGCTTTCAGCCCAGAATAGAACTGGTCGTACTCTTCATCTCCTCCAGCCGTAGGTATAACCACAATTGGGGAGTCATTTCCCCCAGCCAGGTCCATGAACCTCTGCATGATCCCTGGGTCCCTCATTGCCCCACCAACGATGACTAATGATCCATTTGAAGGGCCGGAGGTTTGTGCTGCTATTTCCCCAGTTATTATTACAACAGCTGTTATAAGTAAAGTGCAAAACTTTGGTCGATGCATCTCTATTCTCCAGGCAACGGAACAGGTTGTATTGCGATTGCTATAAGATGTGGTACTCAATCACAAGAATATTGATTGTGGNACACTGACACAATGATTGATAAAAGTGTTTAACCCCAAAAGGCCAATTTTATTCTGTCCAGTAATGGCAGGGGTTCGTGACTTCCAGAGCAGGTAGCTGGATCTGTTTTGTCATTGTACTCAGCTGCATTCGACATGACTTTGGAGAATTGATTCTGTAACACAGAATCAATAGATCCGGATCCGTAACTTATGAGCATCCTGTCNGATGATGAAATCAATTGGTTATGTATGGAGGTGAGAATCTGACCGTTCAAGATATATGTNAANCGCTTACTTTCGTTGTTTAACAGGGTGGTACCATCAGGGAAAACCATGAAACCTTCACCTAGTCCAAACCCTAAGTTTGTTAACAGATGTCCCCAAGCGGCACCGTCATGGTGTATGTGTACAATATCTTGTTCTCCAAGATGCATATGTACNCGGGATTCTGGCGTNACATATCCCTCAGATCCGTAGCAACTGGAAATATCTTCCATGTATTTGTCGGAAGAGAGATCAAGGCGGGTGTCGTCGATGTATATAGCCCAGTTAGCATGGTAATGGGTATGTTCTTCCAAGGGTGCCCAAAAGAATCGTGCNATACCCAGGGCTATAATTCCAAAGCCCATACCTAAGATAATATTTTTTGACATGGTTTCCCTTGCCCTATTGTGCTGTCAGTTTTTTAGTCACACTGCCANTAAATGTTTGATGAAACANTTCCAGATCTTGGCAGTCTGTCATGGGTAAAGCAATGTTGAAGTCCATTTNTTATCCGACTCCAGGACAAATAAAAGCCTTTGATGCAGTCGGTCGGGACGACCCTGCCAAAATTCTATTTTATTAGGGCAAACTCTGTAGCCACCCCAAAAGGGTGGCAAGGGAATTTCTTGGTTTTTAAAACGTTCTTCTATTCTATCCACTTCGTTTGCCAGAGATTCGTCTCCAATTGTTTCACTTTGTTTTGAGGCCCAGGCACCAACCTGGCTGCCTCTATCACGCGTTCTGAAGTAGGAGTGAGACTCTTCAGTACTGGTTTGTGTAACACTACCCTCTATTCTGATTTGTCTTTCTAATGCAGGCCAGTGCAATAATAGTGACGCCTTTGGATTACTGACGATTTCTTGAGCCTTTCTGCTGTTGTAATTAGTGAAAAATATAAAACCTTCTGCATCGAAACTTTTCAAGAGGACCATTCTTGAGGATGGAATGCCGTCTGGAGTGCAAGTCGAAAGGGCCATGGACTCATGAAGAGCTATTCCATGGTTTTTTGCTTCCATAAACCATTCACTGAAAAGTGCTATGGGATCAGTCTGATTAGAAGAGCTTATGTTACCCGTTGGGTTTGGGGGTTTCATCACTTGAAGCCCACACCTAGTGCATTGGGGAGTGANGCTACCGAATCCAGAATCATGTCGGGTTTAGCTTTCCTAGAATACAGATCGTCCTCAGTGAATTTTCCAGTTTTGACCAAGACAGAAGCNGCGTCACAGGCGTTTGCACCAGCTATATCTGTTTTCATATCGTCACCGACTACAGCCATATTGAAAAGATCTACACCCATTGATTCTGCAGCTGCCATGAAGAAGGCACGACTAGGTTTACCTAATGTCATTGCTTCTTTTTTCGTCGCGTATTCCAGTGCTGTGACGAATGCACCGGCATCCATTGCTAGCCCATCACCTGTATCCCAGTGTGGATTTCGATGGAGAGCAACAAAAGCAGCTCCATCCATTATCTGTTGGAATGCTGTGTTTAACATATTGAAATCCCAATCGCTACCCATATCTCCTATGACTACTGCTTGCGGTGAAGTNTCATTAATNGTGAAATGTGCAAAGTCGGAATGAGTATCTGTTCCCACCCTAAGAGCTAAATTCCAAAGTCCTTTCCTTTCAAGCCAGGAAGCTGCTGCGAGTGGAGCAGTTAACACTTCTTCTAGTTCAACTTCTAAACCCATTTCGGATAAATGTTTCACGATAGCTGTTCGTGGCATTCGAGAAATGTTTGTCCCAAATCTCATAGGGATGTTGCCACGGCGCAGGTTTTCAATTGAGTCAGCTGCTCCAGGAATCAATCTGTCTCCTACGAAGATGGTTCCATCTAGATCGATCAATACAGCGTGAACGTCTTCAAGTTTGTCTGCCATCTTCACCCTCCACTTGGAGATAAAAGCATCGGCTCATTCAGTTAGTTTCACCAACAAATTCAGTAGCATGAAATGTACTATGTTAGACCTACGATTTCACCATCTTCCGATACAGACATACCCTCTGAAGCAGGGTGGAGAGGCAATCCTGGCATTGTCATAATACTCCCAGTTTTGGCGACTACAAAACCTGCGCCAGCTGATGGAGTGACCTCTCTCACGCTGATCCTGAATCCTGTGGGTNTTCCCAANAGNTTTGGGTTGTCAGAGAAAGAATACTGTGTTTTNGCTATGCATACAGGAACATGGCCCATTCCTATCGACTCTAGATGGTCAATNGTTGGTCCAGAGGTGCCTACAAAATCCACTCCTTCAGCACCGTATATCTGNGTGGCGATAGTCTCTATTTTCTCTCTGAGGCCCATTTCACTNGGGTACAGNGGACGATAATTGGCAGTTCCAGATTCGACCATTTCAGTAACTGCATCNGCTAAGTCAAGACAACCAGTTCCAGTCTGTCCGTGGGGATCAGCCTCTACACAAGTAGTGTTCCATTCCTGGCAGGCTTCTAATACAGCAGAAACCTCCGTATCGCTATCGGTAGCGAATCTGTTGATAGCTACAATGGGNGGGATTCCAAATTTACTAACATTTTCAACATGGCCCCTTAGGTTTTCAAGTCCTTTCTTTACAGCATCTACATTTTCGTTTTGCAAGGTTTCTTTACCTGCGCCACCGTTCATTTTAAGGGCTCGGATTGTTGCGACAATCACAACGGCTTGCGGCTCTAGCTCTCCAATTCGACATTTGATGTCAAAAAATTTCTCCGCTCCAAGGTCGGCTCCGAAGCCAGCTTCCGTGACAACGATATCACCCAGAGAAACTGCTGTTTGGGTGGCAACAAGAGAGTTGCATCCGTGTGCGATGTTTGCGAAAGGACCTCCGTGAATGAAGGCNGGGGTTCCACCCATAGTTTGTACGAGGTTCGGATTAAGACTCTCTTTTAATAGAAGCGTCATAGCCCCATGAGCATTCAGTTCTTCGGCACGGATAGGATCGCCAGTTCTCGTAGATCCCACGATAATATTTCCAAGTCTTCTTGTTAAATCTTTTAGGGACCTAGATAGACAAAAAATTGCCATTATCTCAGAGGCTGCAGTTATTACAAAACCGTCTTCTCTAGGGATTCCACCGTTTTTACCTCCTAGCCCGACTATTATGTTTCGCAGAGCTCTATCGTTCATATCGACTGCTCTTGGCCAGGTAATCTTTCTATGATCTAACTGCAGGCTGTTAGGACGAAACAAATGGTTGTCCAGCAGGGCTGACAATAGGCTATGTGACGAGCTTATAGCGTGAAAATCACCAGTAAAATGAAGATTGATATCAGCCATTGGAACGACCTGAGAGTATCCTCCACCTGCTGCTCCCCCCTTTATACCGAAAACTGGTCCTAGGCTAGGTTCACGAAGACATAGAATAGGGTTGCGGTCTCGTATGGTTAAGGCGTCTGCCAAGCCTACCGACACTGTAGATTTTCCTTCGCCAGCGGCCGTTGGGCTGATACCNGTCACCAGTACAACTTTACCCTTCTTACTCTGGCGTTTTTCTATAAGGTCGAGAGGGATTTTGGCCTTGTAATGTCCATAAGGCTGAATTTCTTCAGAATCGAGGCCTATTTTCNGAGCTACTTCTGCTATAGGCTTGAGTTTTGCTGATTGTGCAATTTCTATGTCAGTGAGCATTTATTTTTATCCTTTTTGTGTTTTNNAATTCACAATCTTGATAGAATGTCCGCCACTCGTAATTCTTGGTCTTTATANNCTACCTGTAATGTAAAGCTTTTTCCTCTGCATACGTANTNNGTTTCTTTTTGCTAGAGATTTACCAAGGAGTTACACCTTCTTGCTTTAACAACTAATTTTGGCCAAAGTTAAGTTCAAATGAAGACTATCAGCGACCAGGAAATCATCTTCCGATGGAAGGATGAACCAGCACCTCTGTTGGGGGTCCTGCAGGAATTTCACGATAGGGATGGTNATTTGTCGGAGGAAGTACTTCGANAAATAGCCAAATCTNTGAAGATTCCTGTTGCAGATCTTTTTGGGACAGTGACCTTTTATCACCATTTTTCAAGGGAGCCTGCTGGACTCGATGCTCCTCGTGTTTGCACAGGACCCATTTGTAAGTTGCACGGCGCTGATGAAGTTTTGCAGGGTTTAGATGGATCTTCTTCCATGCCTTGCTCAGGAAGGTGTGACGAGCCCATACCCGTGCTAAAAGGACGTGAAACTCTTGTGGGTCTTCCCGGGTCTAGTTTAGAGAGTAGGCCATCTCCTCTGCCACCATTAGTTCCAGGAGGACACGNAGAATGTGTTTTCTTAGACATTAGATCTCCTGGAAGAGCCTCCGTTGAAGGTTATTTAAGTNCTGGGGGTTATAAAGCTCTGAAGATTGCCCTGGACTTAGGGCCTGCAGNTNTTGTAGAACTTGTCGACAGTTCTGGTCTGGCAGGAAGGGGAGGTGCAGGGTTTCCTACTGGTAAGAAATGGCAAGCAGTAGCTGANGCAGTCGGTGATCCTAAAACTGTAGTATGTAATGCTGATGAAGGCGAACCAGGNTGCTTCAAAGATAGATGNATCATGGACCACGATCCACACGCTCTGATTGAAGGTATGATTCTCGCTGCTTATGCCACTGGATCAGCCAGAGGATTTATTTATTTGAGGTATGAGTATCCAGAGACGGAAGTAATTCTCACAGATGCGATTCAAGAAGCGCGCGATAAAGGTTTCTTGGGAAAAAATATTTTGGGNAGTGATTTNAGTTTTGAACTTTATATAAGGAGAGGAGCTGGGGCTTACATTTGTGGAGAAGAGACTTCGCTACTCAATAGCCTTGAAGGAAAACATCCGTTCCCTCGTAATCGGCCACCTTACCCTGTAACTAATGGNTATGAGGATTTACCTACGGTAGTGAATAATGTTGAAACATTGGCCTCAGTTCCGCCGATCGTCCATAAAGGGGCAGATTGGTACCATGACTTAGGTATTGGAGATCTTTCGGGGACTAAGATAATCAGCCTATCGGGCGATATCTTGAGACCCGGTAACTACGAGGTTCCTTTAGGGTTTCCGCTGATGGAATTAATTGAAGGATGGGCAGGAGGCTGCACTGAAGGCCGATCAGTCCAGGCGGTTACCATGGCGGGACTTTCTGGCGGTTTTCTAGCTGGTGATGACCTAGCCGTGACTTTGGATGAACCGAGTATACGTGCTAAGGGGTCATTCTTAGGAGCTGGAGGTATAATGGTTTTTGACGATACTAGGGACATGATGACAGTNGCCTTCCAAGCAATGGAGTTTTTTGCCCACGAGTCCTGNGGTAAGTGCTTCCCNTGTCGAATAGGTACACAGAGGCTTACGGAAAGGCTAGCTGGAACTGCTGGACCATCGGATCTTCAGGACTGGTTAGATGAGGTAATGGATNTGGGCAAGACAATGACAGAAACGAGTGCTTGTGGGTTAGGTATGGCTGCTCCATTGATCTCCGATAGTCTTCTAAAGTACTTTCCAAGTAGAGTTTCTGANCATGTGACAGGATGATGTCAATGAGTCTATTGAAATGAAAAATGAAAATGAGGGTACGGTGAAAAAGCNAACACTGCATTTGGATGGTGAGGAGGTTGGTTTTAATCCCGGCGAAACTCTCTATGAGGTAGCCGAGAGAGAAGGGATAGATATTCCAACTCTTTGCTACGATTCAAGATTGGATCCATTTGGNGGTTGTCGGATGTGCATTGTTGAGGTGGAGGGGTCTAGGAACCCAGTGGCTTCCTGTACCGCTAAGGCTGCGTCTGGGATNCGTGTNANAACTGCAGGTGGCCGGTTGGACATGCACAGAAGAGTTCTGCTCGAAATGGTCACATCGGAAAACAGGGAAATCGATGTNGATCCTCTGTCTGGGTATGCGTCCCAAGAACTTAAGGTGCTNGCAGACAAGTATGATGCCCGATCAGGACGTTTTGGAGGAAAACAATCAGGCCAGAGCTATGAGGCCGATCCAAATCCATTCATCAAAAGAGATTACGACAATTGCATTTCTTGCTATCGATGTGTCCGTGTTTGTGCAGAACAGGAAGGNGACTATGCAATCACGGTCATGAATAGGGGTTTTAGTACCAAGATCTCCACNGAGTTTGAGGGATTGCTTAACGATTCGGCATGTACTTTCTGTGGACAGTGNGTACAGACTTGTCCCACCGGGGCTTTAGCAGATTTGAAAGCACTGGCGAATAAGGAAGTGCCTGGTGAGACCAAGAAGACTAGGACTGTCTGTACCTACTGCGGAGTGGGATGCTCTATTGATGTTCTTTCCAGGGAAGACAANGTCATAGGAGTTCTTCCTGCCATGGATGGCCCAGCAAACAACGGGGCTCTCTGTGTCAAAGGACAGTTCGCCTATGATTTCGTAGGACATCGCGATCGTCTAACAACACCATTGGTCAGGAATGATGAAGGTGATTTGGAACCAACATCTTGGGAAGATGCTTTGAATCATGCTGCGAAAGGGCTGANTGACGTGGTTNANGAGCATGGTCGTCANAGTCTNTATGCNNTTGCNTCNGGTCGTGCGCCGAATGAAGTGGCCTACGTGATGCAAAAATTNGTAAGGGCTGGGCTCGGTACCAACTACATCGATAACTGTAGCCGAGCCTGACACGCTCCTACTGTCGCCGGTCTGGCGGCAAGCATTGGAAGAGGAGCGATGTCGAACCCACTGGCTGACATGGAGAAGCCCGACGTAATTTTCTGTATTGGGACGAACATGACTGAGGCACACCCGGTAGCTGCGACTCGTCTCAAGAGAGCGATGGCACAGGGTGCGAAGTTAATTGTAGCAGATCCTCGGAGGATTGACTTGGCNGAATTAGCGGATCTTTATCTACCGATCCGCGTAGGTTCTGATACAGCTCTGCTCTTAGCTATGGCGCATGTCATTTCAAAGGAGGGTCTGGCAAATAGCGATTTCCTGAAAGAACGCACAGCAGAACCAGAGAAATTTCTTGCTCACGTGGAAAAAACAACACCAGAATGGGCTTCCGAAATATGTGAAGTAGCACCTGAGAAGATAGAAGCTGCTGCCCGTTTGTATGGTTCTGCGGATAGGGGAGCAATTTACTATACCCTGGGAATTACAGAGCATATTTGCGGTGTAGAAAACGTTCAAAGTCTATGCAATTTGGCATTGCTGACTGGCAATATTGGAAGGGAAGGTACGGGTATTAATCCCATGCGTGGACAAAACAATATCCAGGGAGCTGGTGATATGGGAGCCCTGCCCAATAACTACCCCGGTTTCCAGTCGGTGACGGACCCAGATAGCCAGAAGAAGTTCGAGAAGGCTTGGGGAAGAAAAATAGACCCTGAGTTAGGTATCACGAAAGTAACTGCCTTGGACATGTGTGGTGACCAGATAAGGGCGATGTTAATCGATGGTGAGAACACAGTGGTGTCAGATCCCGATCGAAAGCATTGTGAAAACGCTCTGAAGAGTCTGGATTTTCTTGTAGTTGCNGACTTGTTTCTTACCGAGACAGCAGCTATGGCTGACGTTGTGTTCCCAGCTGCTTCCTGGACAGAAGTGGAGGGAACNCAGACAAATACCGAGAGGAGAGTTCAGCGATTAAGAGCAGCGGTGGAACCTAAGGGAGAATCCAAGCCAGACTGGTGGATCATTTCGGCCCTGGCTAAGAGAATGGGTTTTGAGGGGTTTGACTACAGTGGTCCTGATGAAATCTTTAATGAATGCTGTCAGCTCTCCCCAATCTACAACGGGTTAGACTGGGATCGGATTGACGGAGGGGAGTTTCAGTGGCCAGTTCCGGATTTCGATCATCCTGGAACACCNCGTCTTCACGAAGACGGTTTCATAAATGGAAAAGGTTTGCTAGCACTAACAGAATACCGCGACCCAGCNGAAACGATTGATGCCGATTATCCGATCTGGCTGACTACTGGACGCAGACTGGCCTCTTATCATACCAGAACTCAAACGGGTCGTTCTCGGGGGATAGATTATCTACTGTCAGAAGAATCTCTCGAAATGCATCCAGAAGATATAAAAAAATGGGGTCTCCGGGATGGCGGGTTTGCCACGGTGGCCAGTAGGAGGGGTTCGGTAAAGGTGAAAGTAGAAGCGACTTCGAGATCACCTAGGGGTACAGTGTTCACGTCTTTTAGTTTTAACGATGTNCCAGTGAATGTTCTTACAGGATCGGGCTATGATCCTATAACGCAGACGGCTGAGCTCAAAGTCTGTCCGGTAAGCGTGACTCCCGTTTAAAAAGCTTCCGTGTACTTGTTAACATTCCTGATATGNATAAAGTCTTAACAGTTCAAGTACGATATCAATGTCTTCAACTGTCAAATCCGCATTGATTTGTACTCTAATTTCCTCGTCACCTTTGGGTACTACNGGATAAGTCAATCCCGTCACCAGAACACCATGTTGGTATAGGTAGTCNGTTAGAGAGCGGGTTTGCTCGGTATCTCGTATCATTAGAGGAACAACTGGATGATTTCCAGGAATCGTTTCCATACCAATNGCCGTCACTCCGTCTTCAAAATGTTTGGTAAGATCTCTGAGGTTNTTTAGCAGGGATCTTCCNTCGTGACTGTTCACGACTTGTACTGNTTTTCTNGCGGCAGAGGCTTCNCCGGTAGTGATGGGATTGGAGTAAATGTACATCGGTGATTTTTCCCTGAGAAAATCGATAACGGCNTTGGAAGAAGTCACATACCCTCCGTTTACTCCGAAAGCTTTACCNAAGGTNCCAACTAGAATGTCAACTGGGGTTGATTTGGTAAACTCTTCTACTCCACGCCCAGTTTTTCCCATCGCACCGACTCCATGTGANTCGTCGACCAGGACNACAGCGTTTTCCTCGTACATATNATCGTGCTCTTGGGCTATCTCCATTATTTNGTCTAANGGAGCATGGTCNCCCCTCATACTGAAAATACCNTCNGTGATTATCAGGGCTCTTTTGGCTTTTCCGGCCCATTCTTTTANGGAAGATGACAGTACATCCATATCAAGGTGTGGATAGATNACCTTACCGCATGCAGAGGACATCCTAGTNCCATTTATGATNCAATTNTGGTTTANTTCATCACTGATTACTACAGTGTCTTTANTCACAANNGAGGTTATNGTCGAGATTATNGTNGCATAGGCGGANGAAAAAATCATGGAAGCTTNTCNATTATGNAAATCAGCNAATTCCAACTCTAAGTTTCTGTGNGCAGAGTATGATCCACTTATAAATCGGACGGCACCTGGACCTGCTCCAAACTGAGCGGATGCTTTTTCTTCAGCNTCAATAACTTCTGGATGAAGNCCTAGCCCGAGGTAAGAGTTCGAATTAAGACGAATAAATTCTTTTTNGCCTTCNCCTTCTAGNAAAAAGCGAGGTCCTCTATTCTNCTGAGCACGTTTNACTTCNGTCACAATGTTTTCTTTNCCTTTTGCTATACCNGTTTCATGTAANTCTGATACTTCTTGTTTNAAAACTTGCTTCAAGCGATCGGAAGGCATNTCCGGTCACCTCCTATGAGTTGGGGATGATCTTTGCATTTGGTGGTTAGTTCAAAGAGTGGGAAAGTTCAGTAATCATTTCTGCTGTCATACTCTTTAAATTGTACTTGGGTGACCAATCCCATTCGTGTTTAGCAGCTCTATCATCGATAGTCCTTGGCCAACTCTGGGCTATGGCTTCGCGATGTTGGTCTACTTTGTATTCGATTGTGAAGTTGGGAAGGTGTTGTTTAATCTCATTCGCCAATGTTTGGGGGTTCAGGTGCATGGCGGTCACATTAAAAGCGTTACGGTGGACCAACCTATTGGGATCAGCTTCCATTAACTGGATGGAAGCTTCAATAGCGTCAGGCATGTACATCATGGGCAGAGTTGTATTTTTATCTAGAAAACAAGTATACCTGTTCTTTTCGACGGCTTGAAAGAAAATATCCACGGCCCAGTCAGTAGTTCCTCCTCCGGGAGGAGCACCATAGGATATCAGGCCAGGATAACGGACACCTCTTGTGTCAACACCGTACTTTCTATGGTAGTAGTCGCATAACAATTCTCCCGCGACTTTAGTGATTCCGTACATTGTAGTCGGCCGCATTACTGTATTTTGTGGGGTTTTTTCTTTTGGACTCGTTGGACCAAAAACAGCTATAGAACTGGGTGTGAATACCGAGTATTTCTCCTGGCGAGCAACTTCTAGAACGGATCTCAGTGTTCCCATGTTGATGTCATAGGCTTTGCTGGGATTCTCTTCTCCCACTGCAGAAAGAATTGCGGCTAAGTGAAAAATAGTATCCGCTTTATGTGCGAGCGCAGTTTGTGCAACAGCATTGTAGTCTTGAGCATCTAGAATGGCGGTTGGGCCATCGTTGGAGACAGCATCAGGTAGAGGGCGTATGTCTGTGGCCATGACGGCTTCTGTCCCATATCGCTCTCGCAGGGAGGTGACTAGTTCGGATCCTATCTGTCCACCGGCACCAGTAATGACAATTCTTTTCAAGTAACGTTGCCTCAGGTTTTTTGTTTTTTCTGTTGAATGCAGGTGGAATATAGGTCAGTCATTAATCTCCGTCGACCATTGTGATGCTCTAAGATGGCAACCGATAAGCTATGACCAAGAATCATCTCTCCAAACGTTGGAGAGATGCAGAGTGTTGCAAGCTGAGTTGAAGCAGTATGTTCGTAGATATCTAAAACCATTTCTTTGAGGTAAAAATGCTATCAATTACATATCAGAAGACACTTGCAAATTCATTCATTGGAGCTTCGCTGGCTGTATTTTGCAGTGTCGGTTCTGTAACTGGACAGAGCGATATAGTTGAACCTAGGCCGATGACATTCTTAGACGCACAAAAATTTGCACGTTCTGGATCTTGGACTCCAAGTCCAGATGGTGAATGGCTGTTGCATTCTGTTAGTACTCCAGATTGGCAAGAGGACCAATCTCAGTCAGATCTTTATTTGGTTTCTATGAAGGATGGGGTGGAGTCCACTCGACAGCTGACCTTTACTGGAGATAAGAATGAAACTTCACCTGCCTGGTCGAGGGATGGTACATTCTTCGTATTTGCTTCCGATAGAGACCAGGCTGAAGATCGTCAAGGACAACAGCTTTACATGATGCGTCCAGATGGTGGAGAAGCCAGAGTGGTTACAGCGACAAAGTGGGGAGTCACAGATTTTGCGTTTAGCAAGGATGGTACGTGGCTGATTTATAAAAGCGGGGAGGAAGGCAGGGAGCAACTACACAGATTGCCAGTGTCTGGACTATTGAGTGCTGAACCACAGCAGATTACAAGAGGTGCTTCTGGGGTTCAGAATTGGGAATGGTCTCCAGACAGCCGACACGTATACTTTACCCGCACCAATTTCTTGGACGAAGACAACAGTCGGCGCTTGGATGAAGGCTTCAGTGTTGACGTCAAAAATATGGTCACTCCTCTTTCCAGTTTGTGGGGGGTTGCCATGGATGATCTGGCAGAAGTTCAAATGACTCACAGCGATACTTACAGTGTAAACGGTTTTGCTGTGTCTCCAGATGCTGCATGGATTGCCTTTGCAGGCGGCTCGACAGAGCGATACGAAAGAAATATCACTCAGGCTCGGTTATATTCTGATCAATACCTACTGAACGTTTCCTCCCATACCATTGAACGTTTAACAGATAACTTCGAAGTCGGTGAAGGCTTGATAAGCTTTTCTCCGGATAGTAAGTGGATGGCCTTTTCAGGACCCGATGACATGACTAGGTATTCCATGACTGAAAGTAGGATTTACTTGCGTGAGGTTGATAATGAAGGTGGGTCATTCAAGAAATTGGGTTCCGCATTCGATCAAAGCTTACGAATGGGATTTTGGTCAGACGATTCAAAGACCATTTACTTCAATGCAGGTGTTCGAGTCACCACCCAATTGCATGCGCTGGATGTTGAAAATGATAGGGTTAGCCAGATCACGGATGAAAGGGCCAGGCTATCTGTAAATAGAGATCTAAATAGTGGTCAAATATTGATTAGTTATGCCGACCCGAAAACGCCGCCAACCCTATTCACAGTTCCTGACATTCAGAGGATGGAGGACAGATCTTCCTGGGTGCAACTGGTAGATGTAAACCCTCAGGTGAGCAATATGTTGTTGGGTGAACAGGTAGAGGTCAACTGGACTTCAACGGACGGCAAGACTGTTGGAGGAGTTTTGATTTATCCAGTGGGTTATGAGGAGGGAGAAAGATATCCTTTGATCGTAGCGATTCATGGGGGCCCAGCTGGAGCAGACCAATTGGATTTCAATGGGGGTTATAACTCTCAGGTCTATGCTGGTGCTGGCTACGCAGTTCTGAGGCCAAACTACCGTGGTTCAGTCAATTACGGAAACGCACACCGTACTGATATTGTCGGTGATTATTTCACTCTGGGTTATGACGATATAATGACAGGAGTGGATTACCTGATTGAAGAAGGAATTGTGGATGGGGATAGAATGGGAGCTCTAGGATGGAGCGCAGGTGGACACTGGTCTAATTGGATTCTTACGCATACTGATCGCTTCAAGGCTATTAGTTCTGGAGCTGGAACGATGAATTGGATCAGTATGTACGCTCAGAGTGATGTGCAACGAAATAGGCAGTTTTATATAGGGGACGATTTCTTATATGAAAATTTTGATACCTATTGGAATCAATCTCCCTTGAAGTATATCGCCGATGCGAGTACTCCAACAATGATCCATGTGGTGGAAGGTGATCCAAGGGTTCCGAGTCCGCAGTCAGTTGAGTTGCACATGGCACTTAAGAAACTGAACGTCCCTACAGAATTATTTATGTATCCTGGGCGTACCCACGGCATCACTCAGCCAAGAAACAGATTGGTTAAAGCAGTGAGTGAGAAGGCTTGGATGGATCATTATGTCCGTGGAATTGGCAACAAATTTGAATGGCGTCAAGTATTGGAAACTTTAGAGTCGGAATCCGAAGATAGGCCTATTTCAGAGGAAGATTCTGACAGAGAATGAATGCAACACCGAAAAAGAGCAAGATACATCACCAAAACAATGATTTCTTAGAAAATGGAGGAAACGATGAGATCTAGATTTCTAATTGTATTGTTGGTTTTATGGGGCTGTGGGCCCAGTGATTCTGGGAATGAGATGACTTCTACAACTGTCTTCGAAGGAGTTCGTCTCATTATTGGAAACGGATCAGTCATTGAGGATGCGGTGTTTGTTGTGGAGGATGAGAGTTTTGCTTGGGTAGGATCAAGAAGTGACGCTGGTGACATGTTGGACGGAACTAGGATTGACTTGGATGGAGCTACGGTAATGCCGACTCTGATTAATGCACATTTCCATCTTTCAAATGATCGATCCGAACGAATTAGTCAATTACAACATACACTTTACTATGGAACAACCGCGGCAATTAGCCTCGGGTTAGATGAAGGGGAAGTTGGTTTGCAGATGAGAGGAGAAGAGATGGCTGATGTAGCTAGATCTCAATCTGCAGGACGAGGAATCACCAGCCCAGAACCTGGAAGAACTGAGGTGCCATATTGGATTACTTCAGAAGATGAGGCACGAGCTGCAGTTTTGGAATTAGCTGAGCAAAATGTAGATTTCGTGAAAATATGGGTTGATAGCAGGGGGGGGAGTTACGAGCGTTTGTCGCCCGAACTTTACGGTGCAGTAATAGATGAGGCTCACAAGAACGATCTGAGGGTGACGGCTCACGTTTATAGATTGGAAGATGCTAAGGGTCTGCTAAGGGCTGGGGTCGATATGTTTGCGCACGGCATAAGAGATATGGATGTAGACGATGAACTTATTGAACTCTGGACTGACCGACCTCAAGTGGTTTTAGTCCCTAATTTACCAGGTTCAGGTGTTCCTTCCGATCTATCTTGGCTTGACGGTACTATTGTGGCCAGTGAACTGGAGGAGATGCTGGCAGGTCAGGAATTAATGGAGAATTTTCCAAGTCCTGTTGCTCAAGAGAGATTTGGTATTCAGGCTCGCAATTTGGTGAGACTTCATGAAGCAGGTGTGACCATTTCTTTCGGTACAGATGGGAGTTCTCCGTGGGCCCCACATTTGGAGCTCGAAGATATGGTGAGGGCTGGAATGAGTGCGGCTGATGTGATTGTGTCTGCAACGGCAAATTCTGCTGCTTTGCTTAGAATGGAAGATGTTGGCACGGTTCAAGTAGGAAAAAAAGCAGATTTTATTGTTCTGGAAGCCAATCCCTTAGATGATATTACCAATACCCGGTTGATCAAGGCTGTTTATATGAATGGTGAGGTGGTGGACCGCCAAGCCATACAATCTCAGTTAATAGGAGGTTAGCTACGTTGATGGTGAGACAGGTTCTGAAAAGTTGGAGCCACGCTTAGGACCTGTCTCATCAAAAATCTTCGGTGCTGATAACAGGGTAAGTGAAAGCTGGGCTGTAATCAGTCGTTGTGGGCTAACTCGTATTTTCTTTGTTCGTTCATTCTGTCTTTTCCCTGTGCAACGTCTCTTTTTTTAGCAGCTTTCATGCTCATTGCCTTTCGAGCTGTGGAATGCACTGATGGCGAAGAAATAAGTCTTTCCAAGTTGTCCGTTTCACATGTTGGACAAGTCGGTGTCATTTCCCCTCGGACAAGCAACTCAAAATTGGTTTCACAAGATTTACAGAGGTATTCGTAAATTGGCATCTTCTGTTCCCTGTTGTCGTGTGTTTTGGATCATTGGCCACCCCTTACACACAGGTGCTAAATATCAAAGAGGTGACAGTGCTACTATAATGTTAATTGTCTAGAATGAAAATCCTAGTCTCAAGGTATGATTTTCTAGGAAGGTCGACCAGCACAACATTGGCAACTATTTTGACAAGCTTAGCTATTGATCTGGAATCATGTTTAACAAACGGAGAGTAGAAAATGCCGAGAAGCTCTGATGATAATTTAGGGATGGCCAGGGAACTACAACGTAGAAGCTTCTTGAAAATGGCCGCAGGTGTCGGTCTTGGTGTGGGAGCCGTTTCGCGTGAGTCAACTAATTCGAACATAAACAAAGCTGTGCCCAACCTAGAGGATCGTATTTTTCAGGAAGCATTGAGTCCTCTCGGTAATGGTGAGTCTCCATGTTTGCAGTTCCAGGCTAACCCAGGCGGTACCGGTGCCCTCTTAGATAGGTTATGGAAGGAGGATGGAGGGAGTCCTTCTCAAATCAGTGAAATAGGGATTGATCCTTGGACAGGACCACTTCCGACCAACCCTGCAGAGATAGCTTTTCTTCCTGTGGACAGACTAGCCGCTCTCATTCGCCAGAGAAAAATCTCTTCTGTAGAATTGACCGAAATCTATTTAGACCGGATGAAGAAATTCGATCCGACATTGCTGTGTGCGGTAACGATATTGGAAGACAGAGCCTATAATGAAGCAAAAAAAGCAGATCGAGAATTACAGCGAGGACAATGGCGAGGGCCTTTGCACGGTATACCCTGGGGTGTCAAAGATCTATTCTCTGTTACGGGTGCCCCGACTACTTGGGGATCGGAAGATTTCAAGAACCAGGTAATTGACGAAGATGCTGAGCTAGTTGTTCGGTTGAGGCAGGCAGGTGCGGTTCTTATCGCCAAATTAGCCACTGGTAGATTTGCTGCAGGAGATAATTGGTACAGAGGAGAAACACGTAACGCGTGGAACACGAATCAAGGGTCTAGCGGATCTTCTGCAGGCCCAGGTTCAGCTACTGCTGCCGGTCTGGTTGGATTTTCAATCGGTACAGAAACACAGGGATCGATCGTAGGTCCTTCTAGAAGGGGAGGCTTGAGTGCGCTGAGACCTACTTTCGGTAGAGTCAGTCGGCATGGTGGAATGGTTCTTTCCTGGAGTATGGACAAGCCAGGTCCAATGTGTCGTAGCATTAAGGACTGTGCTCTAGTTTTCAATGCAATTCACGGCTCCGATGAAAAAGACCCTTCGACTCTGACGGCACCATTTCGATTCCAAGAGAATCCAGATATCGCTAGTATGGCGATAGGATATACTCCAGATGCGCCTCAAGCTTTTTTGGATAAACTTCAAGAACTTGGTGCTAACCCAAAACCCATGACGAATCTTCCCGAAGGTCGTTCGAACGCATTGAGCGTTGAGTCTTCAGCGGCTTTTGATTTTTATGTAGCTCCTGACGGAGAGTTAGAAGAGGTTCCTCAATCCCCAGAAGGAGAGGAAGCCAGGGTTCCTCGGTTCCATGGTGGTCGGTCTATTTCGGCCCTTGAATTTGTACAATCTCAACGTCGCCGACGAATTCTAATGCAGGAAATGGCTGAAGCAATGGAGGGTTTCGATATGTTTGTTACTGGTTCAGGTGAAACCAGACTGACGAATCAGACAGGTCATCCAGCTGTTGTTTTGCCATTCGATTTTGGAGATTCGAATAGTGAAGATGATTTTGATCATGAGCAACCGATCTGCACAACGATCATTGGAAATCTTTTCGCAGATGATAAAATTTTGAGTGTGTCCCATCTTTACCAGTCTGTGACTGACTGGCATCAGAGACATCCTCCAGGGTTACTTTAAAAGATCAGTTCAATTAGGGACGACTGTCTTAATCGTGTCAGATAACGCCCTCGCAGCGTGAATCATATCTACATCTTCCATGTAGAAATGCGGAGCGATTCTGAGGTATCCTCCTTGACTAGTCAGAACTATGTTTTGTTCTCGCAATTTAGAGACAACAGTATTGGGATCCGCATCGGATTCGACGGAGAGAATCCCTGAACGATTGATTGGAGGAAACAGAATTGGTCGAATGATCGTTTCATCTAGGTGTTGGATGAAAAGGTCTTGAAGGCGGAAGACTTCTTTAGAAATAGCCTCCATACCATAAGGAATGAAGATATCTTCTAAAACGGTTTCCAGGCTGATAAGATGCTCCCAAGGCAATGTGCTATATTCGAATTTGCGGGCACTTGGAAAGGGGTCCCAGGTGTGGTTTAGGTAGTCTAATCGGTGTTTCATCATGGCATCACCAGCGCAGGTAATTTTGAGCTTATCTCTTAGGTCAGGACTAGTATAAAAAATCCCTGAACCCCTTGAAGAAAGAAGCCATTTCCATGATGAAGCGATAATAGCTGAAATGCCATAATCTTCAGGATAAACAGGCAATACACCTAGGCTTTGTGCGGCATCTACTACTAGATCTATCTTACGATCTCTGCAGAAATCCCCCAGTTTCTTAAGATCTGCGGCATAGCCACTGGCGAATTGGACATGGCTGATCGCAATCACTTTAGTCCTTTCTGTAGTATTGTTTTTTAGGTCCTCAAATGACCAATGAGAGGGTTGGGGGTGGGCTTCTTCGTCGGCATTCCTAACGTCAGGAAGAAGTATTAGTTCAACTCCTCTGTTTTTCTGGAGTAACCAAGGGTAATGGTTTGAGGGAAATTCGTGTACGTAACTCAGTACCTGATCTCCTTTTGCAAAAGGGTAACCATTGGCTAGAATGTTAATTCCGGTCGCTGTATTGCTCACGTAAGCCACATTGTCCGCCTCAGTTCTGAGGAGATGGGCTACTTTTTCGCGGAAACTAGAGAGAATTCCTCCATAATGATCTGCCACTTGGATTCCTGACTCAGATTGCATGGTTAGGAAGTTTTTCATCTTTTCCAGAGACGGCTGATACAGTGGCCCTATTGCACAGTTAGCTAAGTACAGGCAGTTATTTTTGATAGGAAAATGTTCGGAGTCTTTGTAAAATTCTACTGGACTTTCCAGCGAATCTTCGAGTTCAGATCTCATGTAGTGGTATTCATCACTGACTGTAGAATGACAATATGATTCATTTCCACCGACTAACAAGCTCTTCTGCTATCCTTCCTATTGTGCTCTCTAGCTCTACAAAGTCACCTTTATTTTGATTTGTAAAGATGGCCATGATGGAAGGCCCACCATCATAATAAAGAATAGCCACATCGTTTCCTGCGTGAGGAGGCCAGTCACCAGTTTTGTGTCCAACGGTTGCTTTCCCTCTTAGAAAACGAGGAATTCTCGAACTGTAAAATTGTCGTTTCAAGATATTGGTCATTTCGTCTGCTGATTTTCTGGAAGTAAGCTCGGCGTTTTCTATTTGTTCCAACAACATGCCCATTTCTCTAGCTGTAGTGCGACCGAGCCATTTTGTAGAATCCCCTTCAAATCTGAAAGATCGGTCATGAGAATCTGGATCTAAAGGAGCCCCAAGTTCAAAAATTTCACGGTCTGAAAGATTAGTTGCTGCAGGATCGGAAAAAGCTCTCAGGTCTCGAAAAAGGTCTCCCGTGGAACTCTTTACGATAGTTTCTAGGTAACCGTTTTCCTCAAGAAATAGATTTACCCTTTCCATAGTCAACTTATTAAGGATGATATCAGTGGCAGTATTATCGCTAGTGATGATCATTTGTGTAATGAGGTCACGGTATGTAGGTGTCAGTCCGGTAGTGAAGGTCTGTAACAGACCGCTTCCACCTCTCATGTCTCCAGCTCTTATTCGATAGCGTTGATCAAGGTCAAATTGTCCGTTTTCAGTATCTTGAAAAGCCAAGATCATCATAGGTATTTTGATAACACTTAGGGGGTTCATGGGTTGATCGGCCCTAATGGAAATCTCTTTACCAGTAGGGAGATGTTTTGCATAAAAAGAGGTTTCTGCATCGAGTGATTGCAGTTGTTTTTCGATCGTTTCCTCTAAAGAGGTGTTTTGATCAATGATATTTGATCCTTCCCACGCACAGCTATGAAAGACCATCAGAACCAATAGCAAGAAGCTGTTCAGGTAGTTTTTCATCCTGGTAATCCTTTTTTATCGTTGTAGTTCTTCAAATTGGTTTAGTAGTCGGTGGAAATGATGGGTTCCACCTTCACGGCGAGGAGAATACCGTCCGCGATCATACAGTCTTGAAGATACTCCCTTTTGCACTGACATCACTATTTCTTCGTCCTCCATTTCCACCCTGTGTGACGTTGCCATGTGTGTAGTGAAGTAATCGACATCGTCTTTGAGATAGTTTAGGAAAGAAATGTTTGTTCGGTCATGGGACAGTGGGCGAACAACGTTGACTTGCATATGGGTAGGATAAAAGTTCAACATTAGGTTTGGGAATAACCAAAAATAGAAAGCATATATGGGTTGACCAAAATCAGGGTGCTCAGACGGAAGATCAAAAAGAGGAAATTCTTCCTTTGGGCTAGAACCGAAAATGACATTACCCCAAGGGAAACACTCAGTCTTATAGCTTTCGTAATCGAGGCCGCCTAAGCTCACAGGATGTACGTAGGGAATGTGCAATTCGTCCAGATAGTTATCACAATACAAAGCCCAGTTTGCATCCAAGGTGTAATCTCGAGATGAAGCAGGATCAAAGCGGTATTGATCGAGTTGCAACCATGAGACACGTTCCAATACAGGAGTTATCCAGTCGCTAAAGGGCATGGCGGGATCGAGGCTAGTAAAATGTAGAGGACCTAAGGTTTTAATTGGTAATTTGGGAAGGTTATCACAACTATTCGGAAAATCAGACACACCCTCAAATTCAGGCATAGAAATGAATTCCCCATTTAGCTGGAATTTTCGACCATGGTAACGGCACCGGAGATTTCTGACGTGTCCTTCCCCCTCTACCACTAATGCTCCACGGTGTGTGCAGACGTTAGAAAGACAACACAGATCGCCTTTATCGTCTCTTGTTAGTAAAAGTGGTTCCGACAGACATCCATCGAGAAGGCTAAAAGGTAAAACGTGCCCTGGTGCTTTGACCGTTGTTGCATCGGGTATGAATTGCCAGGTTTTGGCAAAAATATTTTCCTTCTGATCTTCAAAAATTCTTGGATCCGAGTACACAGAGGAAGGAGGGGAGGAAGCTTTGCCGATATCAGAATCTATTGTGTAAGTCTTTTTCTTCATAAATGGTCATCTAAAAGATAGATAGGTGATTTTTCCCAACTGTACTGATCTCCTAAAATTCTTTGTCTATTTAAAGTTGCGAGTCTATGATTTCAAATTCTTCTGAGTATGCGATGGGCTGTTGCAACCCGTCTCCAGAAGCTACAAAGAAAAAATTAGCCAAATCACTTGTAGCCCAGATAGGTACTGTTACAGTCCCCTCAAGTTCACCGTCACTATTCGTAGTGATTTCACTCAAAATTTCCTGATTTCCTCCTAATGCACCGAAACCAATTAGAAATAATGTGTTTGGAAACAACTGACCTATAGATACGGTAACCTCTTCTCCGATTTTTGCTGACGACGGTGATACTGATACACTCCTTTCTTGGTTTTTCATCTTTCCATGCTTTCCGAAGTTGTTATAGACCGGATTATCCAATAAATGATTGTTGGTTCAATTGTTGTATTTGGTCTAGTGATCTCAAAAAAATGATGTCTCAATTGTTGTATTGCAAGCGATGAACCTCAGTCTATTGATCATCTTTTTCCTCTATTGGTTTTGGCGGTCGTGGACGTTTCATTTTTAAAGATACTCCACCAAAAAATTTGGAGCCATTCCTTTCTATCTGGTGATTCCCCTGATACAAATAATCGAGAATAGCTTCATCCCATGAAAGACCTGCTTTAGCGACAAGTTCCATGTATGGTCCATAAGCAGTTTCGTCGGGTGCTTCCGTTGTTCCGCTCCATATTGTCACTCGTGGGTTGTATCCTCGAGATCCAGTTCCTTGAGAGCCTTTCAGAGGCATTTCAATCAGAACGCTATCTATCATTGGCAAACGAAAGGTTTCAGGGTCGTAATCCGCTCCATATCGTTGATANCGAGCATACATTCTTTGATTCAAATCAAAAACATCCTTATTCGAATTGATTTTTGAAGTGATGTGATCACGTATTTGGAAAGCAGCGTCCTTATGTCTGGGGAAATCTGGGCTATCGATAAAGTTGAATCCCGGCATGAACCACCCTTTATTGAAACCCCAGTTTCTTTCGGTCACCCTCCCTTGACGGACNAGTCCCATGTATTCGCTGAAAAGCTGAACAACTTGGTGACTGGGATAGCCNTGGGGATTAAGNAAAATGTCGGGGAGCCAGGTTTCCCAGAGCTTTCCCCTTATTTTGGATTCTGGATAAATGGGGTGGTCTGCATCGCTTCCAGAAGTAATGTCTCTACCCANTGGACCAAGGTAGCCGGCGTGCAGGATATAGTCNGGTGTAATTTTGTAAAGGTCGTAGGCAGTTTGTGCTCCGTCGGGGTTTGTGAAAGGATGAATAATCACGTTCACCTTATTGAGTTTTTCTCTTTGTNNAGAATCAGTCAGAATAAGTTCTGCNTGGCGTAAAACATGACTCGTTGAGGACACTTCATTAGCGTGTTGTCTAGCAGAGTATATGACAGTTGGNTTAAATGNGGACGCTTTCATATGGGACCAATGGGTTTGGGAAATTTCAGGCATCAAGTCCATTGCCCAGATATCCTTACCAAGATAGGACTTCCCAGTGTGGTACATCGTCGCTTCAGGAAAGGTCGCACTCATCTTTGCTAANATTTCATGGCCTTCNGAGGGAGGCATGGGTGTTTCCCATTGAACCATCCGTTCCCCAGTATATTTCCAGTCTGGTGGAAGTAGAGTTTCCCAACTGGGTGTGCTCGAAGATGAGCCATGGTTAACAATTTTAGCTGTTCTTCGGTTACTTGGGTCTAGTCGGTGGTTCCATTCGGCCCAGACTTCTAGTGATTCAAGTCCCGGGTAGGCCAATTCTTCAAGGTAAAGTCCGGCGGTGTGTAGGCGTTCTATCTCTTTGACAGTGGCTTCGATCTGAGAAGCAGAAACCATTGTTCGATCTACATTTTGTGTTGCTGCAACCGNTATCAGACTGTCTCTCAGGTCATGCTCAGTATCTGTACGTACCCGCAGGGCTAATGTGGAAAGACCTGTCGTTCCACTTTTCACCTTGGCGAGTCGTGCAGAAGGCTTTTCCAGGGTAGTTTTTGGAATGTCCAGTCTGATTTCTTTGTGGGTACCATTTTCGACTTCATAATTGACAACTACAGCAGGCCGTGACGTGGCAAATCCAGTGAATGTCAGATTCATACTAGGNGGTCGTCCGTCNGATCGAGGTCGCATAATCGGCACTATTCTACCTGGGAAAAGGAGGCCTTCGCCNCGTGAGTTTCGTCCCAGTATATCGAAAAATTCGATAGTGCCGAAATAGATTTCNTCATGAAGAGCGTCCATCGGAGCGTGTATTTCATTATCTATCCCGATNCGGTAGTCGGGCTCGCTCATATTCAGTTCTACGGTGAGTTCACCGAAAAATGGCGCGTCACGGTCTCCNCCCAGTGGTAGTCCTTTATGACGTTCCATTACATAATCATATATGGTGGGAAGGATGGTTTTTTGATAGTAGTTCCAGAAGGTTTCTGGATCCGTGATGATCCTTTGATCCAATAGGTTTTCTCCATCTACTAACGCTTCAATCCATCCAGTCGTTACCCTGACTTTTTCGTAGTCCTGGAATCGGTCNAAATACGGTCGTAATACCCACTTGGGATCGAAGCTGTCACTCAGTATTAACATCCCTGAAGGATCTAGCACTTCTACCGAATAAGTAGGCCCTTCATCAACTTCGTTGAATCGAATTTGATCAAGATCGAGTTCAAGATCTCTCGCGAAAACTTCGTCAATGGGAAATATTTCGTGGAGCCATCTAACCGGGGTATTGATAGCCTGTTGTGGCCAGTCTTTAGGAGGGTCATTTCGCATAAAATTTATGACTATTTCTCCTATTTTTTTATCCAGTAGTTGGGGGGCGATCACTTCATTCAACCAAGAGTATCCCTGCTTGAAAGCGGAGAGAATCTTGACCTTAACATTAGAATCAGAGAGACCTTCGGTCATTAGTNATTCTCGTATCTGGTTTTCCAATTGGGTGCGCAATTCGGGAGGCTCACTTAGTCGTGCGTAGATCTCNATGGTTTCNGANCCGGAAGCTTTGGGCAGNACTTGGGTGTTAAAGAGATTCCAGAACTGTTCTANTTCTGATTCAAATATTTTTTCTTCTTGGATGAGTGTTCTTGCATTTTGGACGTCACGGTCGTCCAATGTCAGGTTTATCTGGTCTGCGTCNAAAATTGTTTTGGCNTGATCTTCTAGGTAGTCTGCTANTCCTGGATCTACTTTTTCTAGTGACATAGTCACGTCCAGTTCTGACAGGTGTACCTCAGAGAGTTTTTCTGATATTTGATTTAGTTTGTAAATTCCGATTGCTGCTTGTCCCACAGGGGAGTGTCCGGACAGACTNCTCCATAGNTCTTCTTCGACATCTTCNATCGTGGTGTAACCTTTNCCCCTCTGCTGTATGTGAGGAAATGTGATGGCTACTTGTTCAATAGCTCTGTCAGCGCCAGCCTGGTCAGCGCCAGTCAAAACGACAGCNGAGTGGTCACCGCTAAATNCTTCAGGNACAATCTGAATCAGACCNTCACCAGGTTCTAGCGATGACAGTTCAACTTTCCCACTATCTGCCAGTTGTGTTATCAGAGTGTTTTCAGTTCCGACGAGGACTAGAGTGCCCTGGGAAGAAGGGTCATCTAAGGCGACTGCAGGCTCTACAAAAGGTACTGTGATGCCAGTACTTTCCATGCCGATCCTACCTGCTAGATCTGGCATTAGAGAAATTCCNGAACTTCCGGAAATCATCATAGCGTCTACACGGTCAGGNATGATGTCATTGTCACTATCACCAAGGATNCCATCAGAAGTATAGATNTTTGATAAATCCAGTGAGTTCTTTGCGGATCTTCCAGGTCGAGAGGGGATCGGTCCTGGCACTGGAGGNTCTTGTGNATTTTCTATTTGGAAACTAGTTCCTCCTTGCAAATTAACTTCAACTAATGCAATTCCTTTGTATCTTAAGAGGGTCGTGTTCTTTTGTCGCCNGAGATGCCTCNNCTTCAGGTGCGATCAATTCTTCAATAGNTGACCGACTGATCATAGAATCAGCGGAATTGACATTTACTTGTAATGAGACAGAGTGGATTCCTAGCTGTTCCCCTGTGGTTAATACTTTGGTCAAGNTTACCGCTGATTGTGATACCCCTGCNGCTGTGAGTGCGTTTTGGATATCAGTGCTTATTCTGTCAAGTTTAGTGCTGGATATTGTCTCACTGTGAGGNAGGATTCCAGCGAAAACTCTTGCCGCATCTATGAGNCCTTCTTTATCGTTTGCCGCTAACAAGATTTGTTGTTGGTTGTTGACCTCTATGATCTCAATGTGTCCTTGGCCNGACCTTAATACAGAAAGATCTGGCCTGTAGTTGTAGGAGNCGTTCTCNGCNAGACTTTCTGTTCCTATAAAGATCGGAATCTTGCNAGATCNGANACCTCTATGNATGGGAAGGTCCANTGCCATCGTTTCAAANCCAAGACGTAGAGATATTTCAGAGGCGGCTTGTATTTCAGNGGGACTGGGGTTTGNGCTNATTATCAATGNAGCGTTTACGTAATTGGGAAATCCNTCGTTATTGGTATCATCGAGGAGAGCACCAANTTCAAACATNGAGCCTATGTCGAAGGNTTTTGGNGTTTGTCCCTCCAATGGAGTAGCCAGCAGAAAGGTCAGGATAAGGAGAGTGATTTCGAGGTTTTTGATCATTTTAGCACACGTTTTAAAGTTGATTAGACAGTATTCAGATTTGGTTTCTGTCAGTGTGGGAGTCTCATGTAGTCTTATTGTTTTCATTGAAGTGTCTTTGGATATTAAGATTCAGGCTTGAGATTCATGTTATGGAGATGACGTCATCAGGAAACTCTAATCATCTTGCATGGTTGTCATCTAGAGAATCAAAGTATGATGTTATCTGTAGGAAAAATAGGAGGCTATACTTCTGAGAAGACTGTTTGAAAGGCTGTCATTAGTTGTTCTTCTGTTCTCATCGTTTGTTCTGGGCCCTCCAGAGCTCATGGGTCAAGATGTGTCGCAAGTTTCGGAACGACGTCTCAAAGAAGTTCTTCCTCGGGCTGACCGATTCACTCTAGTCGACGGAGAGATTCCAGTGGTTGAGGGTTATCGCTTCGGTGGAGAGACGGGGGAACGCTTGGTTGGATATGTCTTCGTCACTTCAGATGTACCCCCTGAACCATTCGGTTACAGCGGACCTGTACAGGCTTTGGTGGGCATGGACCTGGAGGGATCTTTGACTGGTGTCAGAGTCATGGATTATTGGGAATCTATCCAAGAGAGTATGGGTGATTTTTTGAGGAGNCCTGGTTTNCAGGAACATTTTTCTGGTAAACACATTGGTGATGCATTCAGGGTGTATGGGGATGTCCAAGGAATTTCTCGAGCTACTATCAGCGTTCGGGCTCTTTCTAGAGGAGTTCGCGACTCTGCTAGAAGAGTCGCACTGCTGTACCTAGATGATACTGGAGCTACTCCAGGGCCAGTTGAAGACCTTGAATCTTTGCCCTGGTTTGACATGCTGCAAAGAGGAGTCATTGAGTCTACGCTTCTTACTGATGATACCGGGACAGCAGAAATCTTTTTGGCGTANGCAGAGAGTGATGANTTTGGCCAGNTCTTAGTAGGNGAAGAGAGGTTCGCAAGGGCGCAAACTAGGATGGAAAGAAGGGANTCTCCTGGACATTTGATGATCTATGGAGTAGAAGGNCCTCGTCTCCGTTTNTTTGTAAGGGAGGGTTGGTCGGTGNTACAAGATGGGGACACCTTTCCAGTTGCTCCAAGGGAGATTGCCTCACTCGGCTTAGACGGGGGAGGTGTGATGGAGGAACGGGTGGTTTTGACTGGGAGCATGATTATAGACGGTGACATAGATGTTTCCAAAGCTTTCACATTTTTATATGACAGAGGTTTGGAGTTAGAAGCTATATCTTTCGAGTACCTGACACAGTCGGCACAGTTGGCAGATTTTGACATCGAAGAGCCTGTGGGTGACCAGCTAGAAGAGGAGCTTACTGCTGCGACTGACTTGGTACAGGATCCTTACCTTGATCTCAAACCGGCAAAGATGGAGAGTCCTGAAGAGACAGTGGTTGAGGAGGAAAATGCTGCTGCAGACTCAATCATCTCCACGGTGGAGATCGGTACTCCAGGGCCAGTCGAAGCATTGCAAACAGACAATATGTTGTTGGAATTTAGTGGGTTGGAACAAGAAACGTTTTTAGAGAGAATCCTTGCAGAAACTTCATGGAGTAGAGTTTGGAAGCTTTTAGCTGTCTTGTTTACNGNCTTGCTTGCTTTCTTGGTTAAGAAATCCTGGATTAGACTANTTNCTCTGTCATTAACNCTAATATACCTGGGCTTTTTAGAAGGAGGGTTTTTATCAGTATCTCATATCACTAGCGGCATTTGGGTAGGTCCNAGGTTTTATTTNAGTGATCTCCCTTTGTTGATACTGGTNGTGTTTACTGTGATCACGACCATCTTATGGGGCAGGGTATTTTGTGGATNTCTCTGTCCATTCGGAGTCATTCAGGACCTTTTAGAGAAAATANTCCCTAAACGGTTTCGAATAAGTATATCAACAAAAGTCCACAAGAATGGCCTAAAATTGAAGTACATTTTTCTAGCTATTATTCTTGGTTCTGCTGCTTCAGGGAGCAGGGTAAGTATTTACCAGTATTTTGAACCGTTCGGGACGGTTTTCTTTCGCAGNACCTCGATGNCCCTTTGGTTAATAGCACTGTTTTTTCTAGGAATGTCTTTGGTAGTGCCTAGATTTTATTGTCGTTATGCTTGTCCTTTAGGTGCTGCGTTAGCGTTGACCTCATTTTTTTCCTTGAAACGTATAAAGAGGGTGGAGCAGTGTAATTCCTGNNATGTTTGTGAACAGAATTGTCCGACGGGGGCTATTGAGGGTCCCCACATTGATTTTAACGAGTGTGTAAGGTGTAATGTTTGCGAGATTAAATTAATTGAAAAAGCGGGAGTGTGTAGACATGACATCGAAGACGTTCGTGATCGCTTGGCACCACTGACTTCCGATGTGTAAACATGCTGTCGAATCAGAAAATAGTTGCTCGCATAGGACCTTTTTACGGCCTACAAAACTGCCTGAAGTTTTCCAAGATCTTTTTCATCCGAGCACTTATATACAGCCTAACACGCTCATAGCGTATAGCTATACGTTAACACAGTACTTACCTTTGTCTTAAAATCGTATGAAACATATTGGTGGACTCAGGATTTTTATGCGAAAATCCCATGAAAAAGGAGAGTAAAGATGGATGATGCTNCACAGATTCGAACCCTNATTGCCCCATGGGTGGACGCTTGTCTAGCCCGCGANTGGGACGCTCTTTTCGACATCTGCACCGAAGACGTGTTTTTTGATCCNCCAGGAGCTCCANGAGTTAGTGGTCCCGATCTGCGAACCTTTCTGGATGGCTTTCCAGTCATGAGTGAGTTCAGTTTCGATTTTGATAACATCCAAATAGATGGCAACATTGCCATCGGACACGGAAACGGAGCCATGACTATAGACATGGACGGAGAAGATGTAGCAATCTCATTTAAATTTGCTGACCATTTTCGCCGAGGCGAGGACGGCACATGGCGTTATTCCAGCGTAATTTGGAACGATAACGAATAGCAAGAAAACGCGGCNGGGTTCGTCTTACGTTGTTCTAACTGATTATTTAGAAAAACCCGATATGCCTAAAAAGATCCAATTCCCATAAATGAGAATTTCTGTGCTCTCATACCCGGATTGGCTTCAGCTACGTAGAGGTTTCCCTTTGAGTCTGTAGCAATATTGTGAGGTCGGCCCAATTGCCCAACTCCACTTCCTTCGCTACCTACCTCACCCAGAACCTCTAAAGTCTCTCTTCTCAAAATCAGAATACGGTGAGCGGTACCGTCAGCTACATATAGAAAGTGCTGATCTGGATCAGTTGAAAAGGCCAAAGAGAAGGCTGCACTAGGACCTTCACTGACTCGCTGTTCCATGACGAAGGTTCCATCTTGGTTAAAAACCTGTACNCGACTGTTGGTCCTATCAGCTACATATACCAGGTCGTCTTTGGAAGAAGTAATTCCATGAAGTAGCCGGAACTGCTGCGATAGTTGAGTTCCTTCTTCGGGATATTGGTAATCGTCGTCGGGTTCATTTCCGTATGCGCCCCACTGACGAAGATATTCTCCACTCTCAGCATCATAAACAATGATTCTTCGATTGGTNTAACCGTCTGCTACATAAAGTTCATTTGTGTCTGGATCAACATAGAGCTCGGCTGGTCTNCCTAGAAGATATGGATCATGGCTGTTNCCCATCTCTTCCATTTGTCCAATTGTCAGAACAACTTCCCCATCTTTGGTAAATTTAAAGATGGTGTGTTGCTCGCGTGCTGCACTCCATACATAATCGTTNTGATCAACAAAGAGGCCATGAAGCATACCGGGCCATTCAGGTCCAGCCTCTGGTCCACCCCAGGTTCTGAGTAAGTTNCCGTCAGGATCGAACTCTACCACCTGTGCAGAGTGGGTTACCCAGATGTGATCTTGACTGTCTACACTCACTCCGAGTACCTGTCCCCAACTCCAGTCTTCTGGCATTGGTGCAGGCCAGTTGGGATCGGCTTCCAAGAGAGCGATTCCATCTATCTGCTGGACCTCCGGAATATTGTCCACTGCGCAGGATCCGATAATCAGGGACGATCCGATTAAAACTGCGNTTATCCCAATTCGCTGAGCAAATAGCATTAAACCAAGCTCCTTATCTTGAGGNAGAAATCANACCCTTTTTAAGGTAGTNGCTAGACTTTCAGTTTGCCAATCGTCCTGAACCATTGCATCAATGGTAAAACACAATGCATTCTCTATGTATGTACCGGGTTTGATGTCATACTGTAATTGTTGCCCTGGGCTATTCTATGACTGGGCCGTAAGTTATCTCGCAAGTATCAATAGTGGCATATTTTAGGAGGTTTGATGAAGAGCATGNGTTGGCTTGTCGTGAGTTGGGTTATTCTTGTTNTTGGGGTTTTTGAGGCAGAGTCGCAAAGTGTAAATACACGACCCCAAGANTCAGATTTCACCTTTGCACTCGGCGGTGATGCACTAATAACCAGAAAATTATCGGTATATAAAGAACCAAAATACTTAGAATTAATCGAAATGATTCGCGGTGCTGACGCGGCNTTTGTCAATCTAGAGATGCTGTTCCATGACTACGAGCCCTATCCTATGCATCAAAGTGGAGGAACTTGGACCAGGGCAGATCCGGCTCTCATCGATGATTTTGTTTGGGCTGGTTTTGATATGGTTTCCAGGGCTAACAATCACACGGGCGACTACGGTGTCGAAGGAATGCGATTGACCACACGTTATGTGAAAGAAGCAGGGCTCGTCCATGCTGGCGTGGGGGAGAGTCTCGCAGAGGCAAGAGAGGCNAAATTCTTGGANACAGCAAAGGGAAGGGTAGCGNTAATTTCTATGTCTTCCACTTTTCCCGATCATTCAAGGGCTGGACGNACTAGAGGTGATACGAAGCCNAGGCCAGGTTTGAACCCTCTGCGCTATTCTACAGTGCAGACAGTTACCAGTGATCAGTTCGCTGACCTTCAAAGGGTTTTGGAGGATATGGAGGTAAGCTTTACCAGTGACTCACAGGGACAATTGAGAGTGTTCGGGAACACCTTTGAGATAGGTGATCAGCGGGCAACATTAACGACTCCTGACCCAGTAGACTTAGAAGAGATAGCTGCTGTTGTTAGTAATGCTAAAAGGCTTGCCGATCATGTCATAGTGACGATTCATGCCCATGAGAGTGGAGATTCTCGATCAGAACCAGCGGGTTTTTTACCGATTTTTGCTAGGGCGATGGTTGATGCAGGGGCCACTATGTTTGTGGGTCATGGTCCNCATGTCTTGCGAGGNATTGAGATTTATAAAGGCAAGCCAATCTTCTATAGCCTTGGAGATTTTGTTTTCCAAAACGAAACTCTAGATCGATTGCCAGATGAGAATTATAGGAGATACGGATTGGGTTCTGACAATCATGTGGGAGATTTTAACGATGCTCGCTATAACGGAGGAACAACAGGTTTTCCAGCAAATAGGGAAATATGGGAAGCTATTATTGCAATGCCTAGATTTCGCGGAGGTGAATTAATGGAAGTCGTGTTGCAACCCATAGATCTCGGCTTTGGCACAGAGGCTTGGGAAAGAGGGCGTCCTTTTATTGCTGAAGGGGAATTGGCGGATAAGATTCTGGACGATCTTATAGAGAGGTCTGAACCTTTTGGAACTCAAATTGAAGTTAGTGATGGAGTCGGCTTTATAAAGATTAGATGACTGAGAAGAATTGGTTGAATAAATGGAGGTGGGACTAAGGCAATGAATCTTGTGGGACGCAGTTTCTTGAAACTGGAGGACTTTAATCCAGGTGATTTGAGGTATTTGTTGGATTTGGCAAAAACTTTAAAAACACGGAANGCCGAAGGGACAGAACGACAGGGTTTGATTGGTAGAAATATTGCTTTGATCTTTGAGAAACCATCGACTCGGACTAGGTGTGCTTTTGAAGTTGCCGCTCACGATCAGGGTGCACATGTCACCTATCTGGGATCAAGTGGTACACAAATTGGTGACAAAGAATCAATGAAGGATACTGCTCGTGTGCTTGGTAGGATGTATGATGGAATTGAGTACAGGGGATTTGGACAGGANGTGGTGGAGGAGNTNGCTTCATTTGCTGGTGTGCCAGTGTGGAATGGATTGACAGATCAATTCCACCCAACCCAGATATTAGCAGACTTTCTGACTATGGAAGAGCACATGGACAGGCCGCTTTCGGAGACCTCATTTTGTTATCTCGGTGATGCAAGAAACAATATGGGGAATTCTTTATTGGTGGGTGGTGCACTGATGGGTATGGACGTGAGGATGGCCGCTCCTCAGTCTTGCTGGCCAGAAAGTGACTTNCTAGAACGTACTGCGTCAATCAGATCAGCCACTGGAGGTTCGCTTTGTCTCACGGAAAATGTGGCTGAGGGAGTTAATGACGTAGATTTCCTTTATACAGATGTTTGGGTTTCTATGGGCGAACCTGACTCTGTCTGGTCGGAACGTATAGAGTTATTACTTCCCTACCAGGTTAACAGCGGGGTTTTGGCTATGACTGGTGATCCCGTAGCTAAATTTCTTCACTGCCTTCCAGCTTTTCACAATACAGAAACGCGGATAGGNAAGAGAGTTTTTAGGGAATTTGGCTTATCTAGTATGGAGGTTACTGAGGAAGTCTTCGAGTCCGAACATTCGATTGTCTTTGACCAAGCAGAAAACAGGATGCACACAATAAAGGCGATTATGGTAGCAACATTGAGTGAGGAAATCGAAATCCAGTGACTATGAGTTTCCAGCAATCTCGTCTTCGTAAGCAAAGATGACAGGAAATCCTCCAGTATGTATAAAAATGAGGGCTTGATCCTTGTGATCTGTTTTCGCAGCGAGATCTAGGAAACCTGAAAAGGCTTTTCCAGTATATACTGGATCTAGAAGGATTCCTTCTTGTTGAGCTCCTAAGATNATGGCTTTTTTAGTTGTTTTTCCGANCCCTCCGTAGGCAGAGTCTAAGTAATCATCGCTGAGAGAAANATCCTCTTGTTTGACTAGGCCTGGGGACTNTAGNAGTATTTCGATTCCTTGTAAAATCTCAATNAATCTTCCTTGTTGAAGNGCTTTTGTTCTTCGAACGCATATACCGTGGATGTTAATTTCAATTCCGTCTGATGCGGTTGCACCTATGATAAGGCCAGCTTGTGTAGTTCCACTTCCACTGGCTACTACGAGGGTAGCCCTCTGTATGTCTGTTTTCTTGAGTTGCACCACTATTTCCTCAACAGCTGCTACATATCCTAGTGCTCCATATGGAGAATGGGTTGTTGAGGATTGAATGATATAGGGTTNGTGCCCTCTTTCTCGTAGTTCGAATGCTTTATCCTTCATGGCTTGGTCGATTTCATCATCTGAGCTTTCTTTCGGGTAGTCGTGGATGTTGGCCCCGAATAGACCATTCAATAGTACATTGCCTGACTTCCGGTGTTTATGACTTGGGAGACCTGCTTTGTCATATAAGAAGATGTGGCATTCAATTCCTAGTTTAGCAGCCGCAGCCGCAGTGCAACGTACCATGTTGGATTGCAAGGCACCCGAGACGAGAACTGCTGTAGATTCGACCTGGAGTGCTTGGCCCAGATGAAATTCCAACTGCCTCACTTTGTTNCCACCAGTTGCCAAACCAGTGCAGTCATCTCTCTTGATATAAATGTTCTGATTTCCAGTATAGCGAGATAAATTAGGAAGTGACTCCAAAGGGGTAGGGGTATGAGCCAGTTTGTACCTTGGGAAGTGGCTGATTGGAATTGTCATAGATGATTAGCGCCAGGTTGTTTGGGGTTGTGCTGTTCATTCCAGTAGAGAGGACTTAAGATCATCCTTGGTTACAACAATGGCCAATGTAGAAGTAGAGCTTTGTCCTCTCAAGGGCCAATAAAAGTGAAAGTTTGTNATTANGTCCTAACTTAGGGGTACATACCATGTTGCATAAGAAGGCCGAANAAGTTTCTNCCAAGGAAGTCGATGCNGGTTCGGGTACAGAATTACAAGTCNTGATTGGTCCAGACGAGGCGCCCAATTTTTGNATGCGCCGATTCATAATGAAACCAGGTGGAGGAATGCCGGAACACACGAATACCGTGGAGCATCAGCAGTACGTGCTGGCTGGTAGTGCTAGGATTGGGATTGGAGGCGAAGTGGTCGAAGTGTCTAGGGACGATGTCATTTTCATACCCGCAGGAGTTGCTCACTGGTATGAATCCCTCGGNCCAGAAAATTTTGAATTCATATGTATGGTGCCTAACAGCCCTGACAAGATAGAGATAATGGGGGATTGTTAGTAAGTCTTATTCAATTCCTCTGCACTAAATCTTAACAGATGAGTGCGTAGAGGATTCATTATTTATTTTAGGCTAGGAGAGAATGGGCAATGGAAACAGTTGGCTGGTATTCAATCATTCCACCGATAGTGGCTATAGCTTTAGCCATCAAGACAAGGGAAGTCTACATTTCCCTAGGATTGTTTGTGTGGTTAGGATGGACCATCATCAATGGCTGGAATCCTGTTCTGGGTTTGGTCCACGGAGTGAACACTTTTTTGGATGCAGTGACTTCTCCTGGTAATGCCAGAACTCTCATTTTCTCAGCTTTGATAGGTGGAATCATAACTCTGACACAGGCTTCTGGCGGAATGGAGGGTTTCGTAAAATTGGTTGAAAAGATGCGTTTGGGAACAAGTCGGCGGCGAGTGAGTATGTTCGGAATAGGGGTCAGTATGCTTCTTTTCTTAGAATCCAATTTCGGACTCTTAGTGTCNGGATCTGTGACNAGACCATTGTTNGATAGAGCTAAGATCTCACGCGAGAAGCTCAGTTATCTTCTAGACGCCACCTGCGCTCCAAAACAACTTCTGATTCCAATTAATGCTTGGGGAGCCTACATAGTGACTCTTTTGGTTGCCCAAGGTGTGCCAGAGCCCAACAAAGTTTTACTCTCTGCACTCACACTGAATTTTTATGCGATATTGGCACTTGTCCTTGTGTTTTATGTNGCTTTTTCGGATTGGAATATAGGTCCTATGAAGGAGGCTGAACGGAGGGTNAGGGAAGAAGGAAAGGTNCTGGCTGACGGGGCCCAACCGATGGTGTCCTCAGATGTTTCGATGCTAGAGGCTAAAGAAGGCATTCCTCATAGAGCTAGAAATATGTTGGCTCCCATAGTAGCCATGGTTGGCACCGTGCCAGCTGTTTTATGGATTACTGGAGATGGATCAATATTGAATGGGAGTGGAGCAGATGCGGTGCTGTGGGGTGTCATCTCAGGAATTCTACTAGCAGCTTTTATGTACAAAGTTCAAGGAATTATGGAGTTCAGAGAGGTTACGGCCTTCACTATTAAAGGAATTCAGGGACTGACTCCAGTNGTGATTGTCCTTGCACTAGCATTTGCTATATCTGGAACACAGCAGGCNCTGGGAACAGGAGTTTGGTTGGCTCAGGTTGCTCAAGCGACGGTCAACCCAGGTTTTCTTCCTGCAATCATATTTATACTTGCTTGTATCATGGCNTTCTCTACGGGTACGTCTTGGGGAACCTTCGCTATAATGATCCCGATTGTAGTGCCGATGGCTGANCTATTGGGTTTGAATCTTGGATTAACACTAGCTGCAGCACTGGGAGGCGGAATTTTCGGTGACCACTGCTCGCCAATTTCAGACAGCACCATTGTGTCGTCAATGGCGTCAGCGNCTGACCATATCGATCATGTCCGTAGCCAGCTACCATATGCTATGATGGCGGCTTGCGGGGCTCTTTTGTTGTTTTTAGTGACGGGTTTCATACTNTAAGCAATGGGTAGAGAGGCTTTTCCGGATGGGATGTCACCTTCCGTAATAGAACAGGAGGCCTCCCCCTAGACTCCCAGAAATGATATCCACTTTACCGTCGTTGTTAACGTCTGCGATTACGGGTGTAGAGTAATTGTTCAGCGACATGGTGAATGAAGAGTCTTGTTTGAAAGAGATCTCACCGTTGTTAGTAATTTCCCGATACAATGAGACCTCCCCCGTCTCGCTACCGATCAGGAGCTCGTAATTTCCGTCGGTGTCGAGGTCAGCGAATGCTGGAAAACTNCGACGTCCCACATCAATATCAGCAAAACGGTCACTAATCANTTCAAAAGCTGGATTTTCAGGACCCCCTTCGTTTCGGTAGAAATTTATCTCTCCAGACGATTCGCCTACGAAAAGATCTAGGTCACCATCATCATCTATATCGTGGAGTGTCGGAGCACTATTACTACCTCTTGTCAAAGCAATGGACCTGGTATCTTCAAGGACAAAATTCGGTTTATATTTCGTACCCTTATTCCTGAAAAAACCGATTCCCTTATTCCATGTTCCGACTAACATGTCCAAGTCTCCATCATTATCCAGGTCTCCAAGTGTTGGAGCGTAGTGATAATTTTCGAATAATGGAATATTGGCGCGTTCTTCAAACTGAGGGTTTGTCAGGGTACCTGTATTTTCGAAATAAAATAATTGAGCAGTAGCATTGTCAGTAGGACTAATCTTGTTGGTTGCCATCATGTCTAAATCCCCGTCGGAATCTAAATCGGCAAGTACAGGTATGCTTTCACTTCCAAAATCGAGGGTGTAGATAAATCTCNTGGTNTTTTCGATGAAGCCNTCGTCTGTGTTTTCATAGAAGTGAAAGTTTTCTACAGCGCTCAAATTGGGATTAAAAGCTCCACCTAGAACACCAATAAATAGATCAAGGTCACCGTCGNAGTCGATATCTTCAAGCAGTGGGGCATTATATCCACTGGTAGAAATAGNAGTGTTAATCGGGTTTATCGTAGAGGTTTCTCTCAAAAAGAGAGGNTTGGAGCATGACCCAGTATTCTCGATATATAGAACTCCTGGTTCAAAGAAATCGCCCCAGAAAAAATCGAGATCTCCATCTTTATCTAAGTCAGAGAAAGACATTGAGTTTGCTCCATGCAGGCTTCCGAACTGTCCTAAAATCTCTATTCCCTGAAAATTGTTCTCAATAAATTCAAANTGAGGAATGTGGTTTCTGNCTTCAGGTGAAACTTCGAAGCGTGTTATNGTACCCTCNACTCTTCCTAGGAATAGATCCCAGTTTCCATCACAGTCAAGATCATTTATGCTAGGGATGTTCTGTCTGTCAGCGAAAACAGGCTCTCCCTGGATATCCCGTACCGAGTCNTTGACTGCGACAAAANTTGGTGAAGANGCTGTTCCATTGTTGAGAAAATATTTTATATAACTGAAGGGCTCTTCAGCGAATAAATCGAGATCTCCATCACGGTCGAAATCAATAAAGCGGCTCCATTCCCCAATGGATAGGTTTTCGTATTGATCAGTTTTCCAGANATAATCTGACTTCGTTGGGCTACCGACGTTTTCAAAGAAGATTAGTTCGTNNGTTCGTTCTTGAAGGAAAAGATCTAGGTCNNNNTCATCATCGATGTCCACGAACTGAGGTCTAGGGACGTTGAATCCTCCAGAGAAAACAGTGTGATATTGATTGCCTTTTTTGTCTAGGACGGGAAAGGGGTCAATCGCACGAAGAAAATNATTGGTACTGGTTCCCNTTATTTGTTGTTCAGATAAGTCAACGCTTTTGCTTGGAGATCCCAGTGTGGTACAGCCCAGATGGTACANGNCCAGCACTATGCAAGCGAGTTTTCTTGTTGAGATTATTGAGGTCATCGTTTGTGGATGAGAGATATCACGTAATCGGTTGTTGTTTTCTTAATAGAAATAGTCCTTCGTTGCCACTGGTAACTATCACTACACCACTTTCAAAAAATGGGTAATTACTCCAAGATCCTCCCATTCCTGCAGAATTATCACCGTAAGGTACAGTGTCAAAGAATCCCGTTTCTCTAGGATTCTCGGGGTCACTAATGTCTAGGACCCGCAAGCCACTCTGATAGTTGGACTGGTACATAGTGTTGCCACGAATGTAGAGGTTGTGGTCACTAGCCTCTTGCGTCCCAAAATGTTCTTTGACTAACTGTGGGTCGTCCAGATCTGAGACATCCCAAATCAGAGTGCGTGTTTTGGGCTGTCCAGAAAGTTCGTCGAGTTCATCATTCATGAAATAGTATGCTTGATCTTCGGTAAGCCATCCCTGATGAGCATAAGCAACGTTAGGATAACTAGCACTGGAGAGGGCTATTGGGTCAGCGGGATTGGTAACATCGCCGATGCTAAGTGCTGTTTCATTCGCGTTGAAACAGATTTCCTTGTTCCTATGTTCTTCNTCTGGNCCTCTGTAGGTGACACATTGGGCGTCGTGAGTGTATCCTGTGCCCGCCCGCCCAGTTTCAGAATCAGAAAAACATCCAGCAAATATTGGCCTAGTCGGTTCTTGGATGTTCAAGATGTGCAATCCACCACCACAGGTCTGGCCTCCTGAACTATTCCCTACACTATATGCAAAACCAGACTCTTCATTGATGACTATGTTGTGAGCGCTGGCTATCTGATCATAATGGGCTGTGGCTTGGAATGTTTCTGGTTNTTGCACGCCTCTTAACGTTGTTAGATCGAANATCTGAATTCCATGTGCTCCAGCGCCGTCTGCCACGATAAATGCATGATTTTTGTAAACTTTTATATCTGTCCAGGTGCTTGGATTGGACCCTTCGGTCCTTAGAAGCTCTCCTAGATAGCGAGGATGAGAGGGATCACTGATATCGATGAAAGCCGACCCATCTCTTCGGCCTACCAGGGCATATTCCTTCTTGGTTTCAGGATCGGTCCAACCCCACACGTCGTTNACTGTTACTCCACGAGGTGCCATGTCGCCAATCGGCATGAACGATAATAGGTCGAAATCTCCACATTCGAACGTTGAAGCCTTACCACTGGAACACTCTATCTTTTCTCCGCTTACGGCTGTGAACCCTTCAACTTCACCCATAAGATGTNCTGTTTGTTCCCAATGCTGGTCCACGTATTCGAATACACTAACACTGCCGGTTCGGTAGTCCGCTCCCGTGGAACCGACTACTACGATGTTTTTNGCAGCGGCCAGTGCAGTTCCAAAAACGTCACCAGGTCTAGTGTGATCGGCCATTAGACGTTTTACCGAAGACCATTCTTCAGTGTTATCACCGCCAAAGATGTATGCTAATCCCCGTCGGTCTTCTACGTTAGGTGATCCAANCCAAAGGCCATCTTCGGANTCAACTAAGGAAGTGCCAAAACCATTTTGATGAAAACCTTCAAACGGTAAGATCCTTTTGGCAANCGGGCTGGTCGCACTGTCCAATGTGAATGTAAACACTGATCCTTCACCCAAATTGTAACCAGGTGCAGAAACNAGNAATTGATTCTTTCTTAAGACTANNGAACTTCCAAAATTATCATTGCTATTGCCATTAGGTAGCCTGAACTCGCGCTGTTTTTCCCAGTCTTCGGAGGTTTTAGAGAATTCATACACTACCCCAGTGTTTTCTTCATACGGCGCGCCAACAAAAATACTGTTTCCTTCTATCACAATCGTTGAGCCGAATCCATCGCCGGTAAGACGGCCAAGCAGTTGGGCGGTCTGCACCCAACTGTCATTCCTTTTGGAAAAAATATAAACAGCGCCTATCTCAGCAGCTTGAGGNCTACGACGTGAAATTACTGGTCCTGGAGCACCGATTGCCATAATGTCGCCATCGATAGATATCGCTTTACCAAAGTTGGCGGTCGGAGACAATGCTTCAATATTNAGCTGGTCGATTTCATCCCACGTCCCTGATGTGGATTTCTCAAAGACATACACAGTATTGGTTTCGGAAGAGATGGAGCTTATTGCGACCATTTCCTCAGTGGCTTCAATCGTGGAACCGAATCCGTCCCCTGCGAATCCATTTGAAGATCTTATTCGTGACGATTCTTGCCATCCCGTCGAGTGTTTTTGATAGACATACACGGTTCCTGGAGTGATTCTGTTGTTTGGTTGAGATATTAGTANACTTTCGGAACTTATGCCCAAGGAGCTACCGTAACCNTGTCCTTGAATAGGACTGGAAATAGCTAGACCAGTTAATACTAACAACGCGAAGAAAAAACTGATTAGTTTCATATTCTTGATGACTCGTGTTATAAATGTCGACGGATATTCTAGTAAATAGAATAGGAGNGGGGGACAGGAGGGCAAGGGGTCAAATCTAGCGGTATAGACCAAGCGCCATCAAATGAATGATAAAAGGGGGGCATGAATATGAATTGTTTGATNCNAGCGATTCGAAATGTGAGTTCGATTTTGCTACTAGGAATNTNTGCTAGTTGTGGCTCTGGATCAGACGACGTTGAGTCGGGAGAAACTAATTTGAATCCTCTACTATATGTGAGTCGATTCAGTGAAGATCCCCCCGATCATTTCAAAGCTCGATTCACTACTACAAAGGGGGATTTTGTAGTGGAAGTTTATTCAGATTGGGCACCTTTAGGTTCGGCCCGTTTCTACAATTTGGTGAAGCAGGGTTGGTATAATGGAGTTCGGTTCCACCGCGTTCTGGAGGATTTTACTGCTGGATGGGGTATTCATGACGATCCCTACGTGAACTTTNTCTGGCAAAAGGAATTACTACCAGATGATCCTCCTTTTAAATCAAATACGAAGGGGAGGTTATCTTTTGCGCGAAGCGGTCCAAACAGCAGGACGACTCAGATTTTCGTAAACTACAAGGATAATGCGAGTCTTGATGAATCATTTGTCCCGTTTGGGGAAATATTGGAGGGGATGGAGGTAGTAGAAAATTTATATGCAGGCTATGGCGATGGACCTCCAAGGGGAGAAGGGGTTTACCAGGCTATGGCGATTGCTCGTGGCCAAGAGTACTTCGAAGAAGAATTTCCTNAACTGGATAGAATCACAACAGCAACGATCCTAGAAGGAACTTCTCCAAAGCCAAACTGAGATAGCTCACAATTGGACTATAGGTACTATTGAGTTTTTATAACTAAAGTGGTAATGGTAAAAANTGATGGGTGAAATTCCTAGGGAGGAGTCAANNGATGATGGAGATTATTTGATGAGACGTTCCGAGATGTTCCTAATGTTTTGTACTTTATCATTATTGGTTTGGAGCCAACTCTTTTTAGTCGTCAAACCTGCAAGTGGTCTGCAGGGACGGACCCAGGTCGTGATGNTAGGCACAGGCAATCCGAATCCTACTCCAAATCAGTCTGGTCCAGCTACAGCGATAGTTGTGGATCAGCAAGTCTATCTCATAGATGCAGGTCCTGGGGTTGTGCGGAGAGCAGAGGGAGCTCGCCTAAAAGGGCTAGAATCATTTAGAGCACAAAACCTTAACAAGGTATTCATTACTCACCTTCATTCTGATCATACCCTGGGACTTCCTGATCTGATGTTTTCTCCTTGGGTTTTGGGTCGAGCAGAACCATTGGCAGTTTATGGACCGCCAGGAACAAAACGTATGACAGAACATCTCGAGGAAGCATGGTCTGAGGACATTTATATGCGCCTGTTTGGACTTGAACCTCAATCTTCCGCTGAAGGTTATAAGGCTGAGACNTATGAAATCGAGGAGCCNGGGCTAGTTTATTCTGATGAATTAGTTAGAGTTTTCGCGATTCCCGTCGAACATGGAAGTTGGCCGACCGCTTACGGGTATAAATTTGAAACTCCAGACAAAGTAATAGTCATTTCTGGTGATGCTGCTCCTAGTCCCGCAATCTTTGAAGCTTGCGACCATTGTGATGTCTTGATTCATGAAGTCTACTCTCCAGTTGGTCTAGAGAGTAGACCTCCCGAGTGGCAAAGATATCATCGTAGTTATCACACTTCGAGTGTGGAGTTGGCTCAGTTAGTACAGCAGTCAAATCCCGGAGTGCTGCTGCTATACCATCAGTTGCTTTGGGGTGTTCCAGACAATCTTGTAGATGAAATTGCAGGTGCTGGGTACNCTGGTAGAGTGGTATCAGCTCAGGACCTCGATATTTTCTGANNCAGAAACTGAAGTGCACAGGTANGTTTTGGTATCTTNGCGNGCCAGTACTATGTGCTGGCCCGCAAAGATACTTTTCTGCTACTTAGTGTTTCCCNCAAGTANTTACGAGGGNATNTCTACTTGTAAAGTATTAGATCAAAAGGTATTTCGACTTGATAAAACGCAGAAGAATCCTACCAGTCAAGTGTTTGGATTACCTAATGAAGTTGGTTAATTAAGAGGCCTTTCTGACGTTATCAGCTGCTGGGCCTTTTTCCCCTTCAACCACGTCAAATTCAACGGTCTCTCCTTCACTAAGCGACCGGAAGCCTTCACTTTGGATAGCACTATGGTGCACAAAGAGGTCTCTGCTACCATCTTCTGGTGTGATAAATCCGAAGCCTTTCTGGTCGTTAAACCACTTTACTGTTCCTTTACTCATTTCCTACTCCACTGTTTTGCTCCTGGTTCAGATGATCTCANCTTTGAGGCCATCCAACCAGTTGACTCTCGCGGTACTCACCCCCGCGCTGGGTACGTGNCATTCGCCACGATAAAAAAACGGGTAGCCTTGGAGGCTCCCGTATCAATACATTTCACTTATGATACTAGATTACTACCTACCATTATAAACTGTTTTCATATTACCNATACAAAATGGCGGGTTTCTGGCGAAAGAGTCAAGGCTTTGAAGTTACTTTTCTTAGAAGAGGGTTCCAATTGAATGTTAAGGGGGTTTTGACTATTGAGNNTCTAATACGACCTTTCATGAGCGTTCTGNGTTTTGGTGTTTGANTGTAAAGTACACTCTGCATATGACTGATTGGGACGACNTGNTAGTCAATTCCATCGTTAGGTACTGGTGTTTAAATCATTATAGACGAGGTTGATTGCAGTGCTTAATATACCACTATTGCTATTGTTTTTCACACCATTAACAACATCCTAGACTTGAATAGAGTATGAGCGATAAAAACGATTCAGGTATCACTGCCATTCCACTGACACCAGTCATTGGTGCCGAGATAAAGAATCTTGACCTCAGGGAGGATTTGAGTGAAGGTGGTTTTGAAGAATTGAGGAAGGCACTGTACAGTCATCAGGTGATTTTCTTTCGCGATCAAGATATCACTNTTGAAAACCAAAAAGAACTCGGGAAACGTTTCGGAGAATTGGTTGTGCACCCCAATGATCCTGGCCTGCAAGGACACCCAGAAGTGATGATTATTCACGCTGATGAATCATCTAAACGAATAGCTGGCGAGCGTTGGCACTCCGACGTTTCTTGCAGTGATGANCCACCGATGGGTTCAATCCTTAGGATTTTCAAAGTTCCCAAGCACGGTGGAGACACTTTGTTTGCCAGCATGTACGCTGCGTATGAAGCNTTGTCTGAACCCATGAGAGATTTTTTGAGTGCCCTTACCGCGATCCATGATGGTGCTCCCTACTATACAAGTGTCAATCGCAAGATTGGTCGAGATGATGGTGGGAAAGAGTATCCAAAATCAGAACATCCTGTGATTCGTACCCACCCTGAGACTGGAAGAAAGGGGCTTTTTGTAAATGAGATCTTTACAAGTCGTATTATAGGATTAGAAAAAACCGAAAGCGATTTGCTTTTGAACTTCTTGTTTAATCATGTGAAGAAGCCTGAATTTCAGTGTCGATTCCATTGGGAAGAGAATTCTATTGCTTTCTGGGATAATCGATGCACACAGCACTTGGCTATGTGGGACTACTGGCCCGAAGTTCGTTCTGGCTATAGGGTAACAGTAAAGGGTGATAGNCCTTTTTAGAGAATGAACATCGTTCTGCTTGAGTAATAACTTGAGGCGATCATGGCAAAGTGTAGATCTTACACGAATGACAGTGATGGAACCAGGAGATTTGTTAACGACAATTCGTATTCCTAATGATTGGGCAGAGAAATCCTTCTATTTTGAAAAGGTGACAGATCGAAATAGTTGGGATTTTGCGCTTGTAAATATTGCTGGAGTTTTTGATNCAGAAGAATGGATCATCAACGATTTACGAATGGCTTGTGGAGGTGTTCAATGTGTACCTCGTCGACTCAGGACAGTCGAAGATGCCATGCGAGGCAACTCCAACGTTGAGCAATCTCGAAACCAGGCGGCAGAAGTTTCTGTTTCTGAAGCACAGGCGTTGAACAAGAACCATTTTAAGATTCCACTTATAAAGAACCTAGTGCGAAGGGCTCTCCGAAACGCTGGCTAAACGATCTAGAATTCGTGAGAACGGACGATTTGAGTGGCTAAGGTTCTGCATCTACCACCACAGCTATCGTGTTGCCATTTGGGCTAATTGCCATTCGACTTATTGGACCGCTCAAATAACTTAGGTCGGCGATTTTTCTCCAGTCGTCTTCTAGAGATGGATTCCATTGATAGAGCTCTTTTCCTTGGCTCCCCAATAAAACACCCTCGGAAGTCCAGGCATGAAATCCGTCTGCATTCAATGTTCTAATAAGAGGTTCTATTTGGCCAGATTCTGTCGTAACAGAAGAGATCCAACCTTCATTTTGGTCGTTTTTCTGGACAAAACTCCATGCATCACGATTTGGTATTTTTTTCAAAATGCGCCCAATGTTTTCCGTTAGCACTTCTGAATTTCCAGTAATAACGTTAGCCGTTTGCAGTGTTGGGGGACTTCCCAGCACAAACAACAGAACTGTCTCAGGATTCGCCCATTCGTGATATCCTACTGGTGCAATGTTTGGCAGGAGCAGGTCTGGATCCATTCCTTCCATCGTGAAACGCCAAAGTCGTTGACTAGTATCTTGTTCGACCCTAACAACTGATAAAGCTCTGTCGCCTGGAATAGAGTTAGGAGAGTATTCACTCTCGGTAGTTCGAGTGATTCTGGTTGTCCTTCCAGAGGCTAAATAATACCTGTGTATTTCGGTTTGATTACTGTAAGAAGCTGTATAGAGGATGGAGCGACTATCGGGTGTAAATGAAGGTTGGTTATCGTATACATTTCCTCTGTTGGTAATATTTTCTAACTCATCCAGGTAGTATAGTCCATCAAATACAGAAAGATCTCCCACATAGATATCTGAAGCGGGTGGCAAGGATTGGGAATACAACGCTGTTGTCAGAAAAAAACTGAGAAGCGGACTAAATCTAATGAAATATTTGGGTGTCATCGAAATTAATCTCAATAAGGCACTATATAGTGATTGGCTCTCTAAATGTTAAGTATTCTGAGTATTATATGGAATTCTATATTATTCACAGATTGTAAAATAGAAAGATCAGTTTCTACAAATTGTTAGTTCTAACCGGTCTGTAGATGATTGCATGCACTGTTCTAGGTCCGTGGACTCCGAGAGTAAGAGTGAGTTCTATATCGGCAGATTTGCTGGGTCCAGTGACCAATGACAATTGAGATCTATCGCATAAAACTTCTTGAATTCTGTTCTGTTTTCTCAATTCTTCTACCTTTACACCACATTATTTTGGTTCCACAGGACCGACTATACCAAAATGTGGAGTCATGATTTAAACTGATGCTACATTGACGTGCTTAAGAGAAAAGTTTCTTGACACATGATCGGGCCCTCTCTTGGTTATAGCCAGGTTTCTCATATATTGGCGTCTGTCATTGTAATCTGATTGAATCATTAAAACCAAAACTCTAATCTGATTGTAAGTTAGGGATTCATGCCAAACTTAAAAACTACCCAAACGAAAAGTGCTACGATTGTTTCGGTTACAGTCAATGCTGTAGGCGTTGATCCTATAGGCTTTCTTAACTATACCCAATCAGAAAAATCTGGACTCTGGACAAAAGGTGATGGCTGGATTGCACACTCAGGTTGTTTACAGACATTGTCCTATGAAAGTTCTGATTCCAGTGGGGATAGATTCAGCGAAATTCGCAGTCAGGCACAAAATCTATTGGACTCGTCCGATAGCAGTTCTCGTCCGATAAGGTTCTATGGAGGCTTTTCTTTTGGACCTGATCATGTGCCCGAAGGAGTTTGGAAAGGTTTCCCAGCAGGACTGTTTCATTTACCAGAGTTTGAACTCGAAGGTGGCAGTAGACAGTCGGCACGCTTGAAAGGTCACGCTATCGTAAGGCATGATTCTATAGATCTAGAACAGGTACGTGAGGAACTCTTTCAGAAGACGGAGAGGGTATGTGGATTGTTGAGAAAAAAATGTAAGCAAAACGAAGTTGCAAAGAATGGGGGTGATCTCGATAACAAGGAGGATTTTGACAGAACAATTTGGGAATCTATGATTGAAAACGCCTTGGAGAATATAGATAGGGGACTTCTTTCCAAGGTTGTGCTGGCTCGTACGCAGGACCTGAGGTTCAATGAATTTATAGATCCTGTGGACATAGTTAACAAACTCTGGAAAGCTAACCCNGGTAGCCATGTTTTTTTGATTAGAACTTCTAGAGATTCTTGTTTCTTAGGAGCTGCTCCTGAGATAGTTGCCGATGTTTCAAAGGGACAATTTCAAGCCACTGCTGTGGCAGGAACTGCAGGTCGAGGTCACGATAAAAAGGAACAACAAACCCTTGCGGAGAGTTTGTTGGGAAGCACTAAGGATGGGATAGAGCACTGTATAACTCGTGATGACATATTGACCCGCCTAGGCACGTTAGTCGATGATGTTGATGCTCAGGTGTCACCCCACGTACTGACTCTAGGTGAGATGCAACATTTGGAAACAGAAATCAAAGCGAAGCTTCGTGAAGGNATAGATGCNATACAGGTTTTGCAAACGTTACATCCCACTCCCGCTGTTTGTGGACTTCCAAGACAGAAAGCACTTGATTTCATTGAGAGAGAAGAGCCGTTTGAAAGAGGCTGGTATGCAGGCCCAGTGGGTTGGTTTGACACCGATGGAGATGCAATGTTTGTTCCTGCTCTTCGCTGTGCTGTAGTCACTGGAAAGNATTGGAGATTGTTTGCTGGAGCAGGAATTGTAGCTGGTTCTGATGCCACCTCAGAATGGGAAGAGACCGGAGTAAAATTCACTCCAGTAACTAAAGCACTTTCGGAAAACAACACNGGGGCTTTTTTTTAAGACATGGACAAGTCGAGTCTTACCACAGTTTGGTCTAGAGCTTTTTTTGATGAATTAGCTAGACTAGGTGTCAGGAACATAGCCCTAGCTCCGGGATCAAGGTCTACTCCGCTGGTAATGGCCTGTGCCAGGGACGATAGATTTAAAATGTGGACCCACCTGGACGAGCGGTCTGCTGGGTTTTTTGCATTGGGGGTTGGCAAATATTCCAGACTTCCATGCGCTGTGATTACTACGTCAGGTACAGCTGCGGCAAACTTACTTCCTGCGGTTGTTGAAGCACATCAAAGTGGAACACCCCTTTTATTGCTGACTGCGGATCGACCAGCTTTGTTGAGAGGTACTGATTCCAATCAAACAATCAATCAGGTAAATCTCTATGGGACATATGTGAAGCAATATTTTGAAACAGGAGAGCCTGTATGGCGTGATCTAGAGAGAATCCGAAATATTGCTTGCAGAGCTTTTTGGGGAACTCAGAATCCTTATTCTGGTCCAGTCCATGTTAATTTAGCTTTTGAAAAGCCTCTAGAACCTCAAGAGCCAGAAGCCGGATTTTCCAAAGTTCAGGAGCCTCTGAGTTTGTTGGGCCAGNTTGGTCGTTCTAAGGGGAGGCCTTTGGTCAATATTTCACCAACCGAAGTCTCAATTNCCNNCACTGAGACACTAAAAATAAAAGATNTGGTCGNNNGATCNGAAAGAGGTCTTATNATTGCTGGAGGTGGCTTAAAAAATGGGGGTCTAGCCAAGGAACTCANTNATTTTTCNAAAAAAACGGGTTTCCCTATCATCGCCGATCCNCTTTCCGGANTCCGATTTGANCCGAATGGNGAAGGTCTNAAAATCAACAGATCTCATTTAATCTGNGGTCATTCTGNATTAAGACANTTGTTAAGGCCTGATTTGATCGTGAGAATAGGGAGTGCTCCAGTNTCAGAAACCGTTTCTGGATTTNTTGAAGCGTGTCGGGACGTTTCTCAGTTAGTTATTTCGGGAGGNAATAATTGGGATGATCATCTGGNAGTTTCTTCGCACTATGTTGCTGTNGAAGANNAANCTCTCATCAGAGNGTTNAATNATTTGCTTAAAGAAGAACGGGTTNTNCCNGGCTGGAAAGAAGAATGGCAAAAATTTGACGAGGTGATAGAAGGTGTTTTAGATGCTAACTCNGAGCGATTTTTCGAAGGNAATATTATTAGGCTAATTGGNGNGNTGNTCCCANCCAANNCNNCNTTGTTCGTNTCCAATTCCATGCCGNTCAGAGATTTGGACGTTTTTGGNCCAGACAGNCAAGATANNTTGACTGTTTATGGTAATAGAGGGGCGAGTGGTATTGATGGGATTGTTTCNANCNTTGCNGGNATAGCTGGNGCTGGTATGAGCAGAGTTAGNGATCANACTTTCTCAGAAGAGGAATGTGATAGTTCAGTAGTAGCNATCTTGGGGGATATAGCATTTTGTCATGANATGAATGGCCTGTTANCGATGGCAAAATATNAGCTTAATGTCCTTCTTGTGGTCATCAACAATGATGGGGGTGGNATTTTTCATAANCTNCCTATTCGGGAGTATGANCCAGANTTTACTTCTTATTTTACAACTCCGCATGGACTAGAATTTGAGGCNGCNGCTGAACTTTATGGGATTCCNTACAGAAAGGNAGCAGATTTACACCAACTCNCTGAAGTTTTNTCTGGGCTTATNATGGAAAAGGGNCCTAAGATCATAGAGATTCAAGTCGATCGCGATCAGAACTGGCATTGCCATCGAGAAATACTGCTAGAGGTTAATAANAGTATAGACGAGCTTCTCTANGGTCTGATGATCAGAGANCAAGCTGTGCAAAGGAAACNAATAACTGATTAAANANTTGCTAGGAAGGNANNATGAGTGANCCACANTGGAATACGGTAAAGGAGTNTGTCGATATCACCTATAANAAGGCTGANGGNGTGGCNCGGATTGCGATCAANCGNCCNGAAGTNNGAAATGCNTTCAGGCCNGANACTTTATTNGANTTGCAGGAAGCNTTNAANGATGCAGGNGANGANACNNNAATTGGTGTTGTNCTATTTACNGGNGAAGGACCNTCNGANGATGGNGTNCATGCATTTTGNTCNGGGGGNGATCAAAAGGTAAGAGGGGATGCNGGNTATGTNGGTGGAGATGGGGTGCCTCGGCTTAATGTGTTGGAGNTACAGCGCTATATGCGNAGNATGCCNAAACCGATNATNTGCNTGGTNCCNGGATTNGCNATAGGTGGGGGTCATGTGTTGCATATCGTTTGNGACCTTACTTTGGCTGCTTCAGGAGCAAANTTNGGCCANACNGGTCCNAANGTAGGTAGTTTCGATGGTGGNTTNGGAGCNTCGTTTCTNGCNCGTATGGTNGGTCAGAAAAAAGCTCGAGAAATATGGTATCTNTGNCGTTTCTATAGNGCTGAAGAAGCTTTNGAGATGGGGATGGTAAATAAGGTTGTACCTCTAGAAGATCTAGAATCCGAAGGATGGATTTGGGCTCAAGAGATTCTAGAAAAAAGTCCTCTTGCGATAAGATTGCTTAAATCGGCTTTCAATGCGGATGTTGACGGTCAAGCTGGTCTTCAGGAACTAGCTGGCAATGCGACCTTACTTTTCTACATGACAGAGGAAGCCCAGGAAGCTAAGAATGCATATCTCGAAAAACGAAAGCCAGACTTCCGAAAATTTCCCTGGTTGCCTTGGTAATGAATGGGTCAGTTGTTCTGACTTGGATAGAGGCCATAAGGCCGAAAACGCTGGTAGCCTCCATAGCACCAGTAATGATCGGTGTCAGTTTAGCTATTTCTGATGGATTTTTTAATCTTTATCCTAGTCTAGCAACTCTAATTGCAGCTGTTCTAATACAAATAGGAACCAATTTAGCTAACGATTACTATGATTTTGTCAGAGGTGCAGACAATGAGGGTCGCATAGGCCCTAGAAGGGTTTCCCAGGCCGGACTAATTAGTCCTATCAAGGTGAAGCAGGCAATGATTTTATCTTTGGGCACAGCTTTTTTATTTGGCATTTATCTAGTTGCAGTTGGGGGTTGGGTTATAGCATTAATAGGGCTGGTGTCAATCCTATGTGCAGTGGGCTATACTGCAGGTCCATTTGCTCTTGCCTATAATGGATTGGGCGACGTCTTCGTTTTCGCCTTTTTTGGGCCAATTGCAGTTGCGGGAACCTATTGGGTTCAAACAAATGCCCTGTCTCATGACGCAATCTTAGCGGGTATTGGGATTGGAGCATTAACCACCATGATACTCGTCGTTAACAATATGAGAGATGTTAATACGGATAAACTCGCTGGTAAGAATACATTAGTGGTTCGTATGGGTTTGAGAGCTAGTCGGCTAGAATATGTTGCGCTTCTGATCATAGGGTTGGTAGCTCCAATAATTGGAGTAGTTGAGTTTGACTGGCCACGGAGCTCTTTAGCGTCCTGTGTAGTTTTGTTGCTTGCTATTTCTCCGACAAATTTGGTTGTGAGATCTAGTGATCCTAGAGTATTGATGTCAGCTTTACCAAGTACCGCAATAATGGTGGGAATTTACGCAATCCTATTATCTTTTGGGCTGTTAGTCGATTGATTGATCCCGTTCGTAGCATGGCTTTGAAAAATCCTCATGGTTTGGCCTTAGAAGGTCCAGAAACCCAATGGACTTATGCCGAATTGGATGGAGTGGTTGAAGAGAGAGCGTCAAGACTTTCAACACTGGGAGCTGGACCGGGTGTTAAGGTCTTATTGGCCAGCGAATTGAACATCGAAGCCGTGGAAGTGGTTCATTCAGTTTTTCGGACGAGGTCAACTCTAGTTCCAGTAAACCCAAGATTATTGTTGGGAAATGAGGCGTTTGACCAGGTAAATCCTGAAATTGTTCTTGTGTCAAAAACTCTGAGAAAAAAATACAGTCCATTGCTGAAAAATTACAACGATCGATCTGATTTGGCAGTTGACTCTGACTTGTTAAGTGTGTGGGTGTCAAAGAATCTAGATGAATTCAAGCCTGACCAACTGGATGGGTCAGCTAACTTACCAGCAGCGTTAATTTTCACTTCGGGTACTGAAGGTATCTCCAAGACTATTCAGATTAGTCATGAAGCCTTGGAACATAGTGCCTATGCCATAGGGTCTCGATTGAGTTTGGCTGCCACGGATAGGTGGTATGCGTCACTTTCATTGGGTCACGTGGGGGGATTAGCTTTAGTACATAGAGCTGCTTGGAACGGTGCTACTCTTCTAGTAGATGGAGAATTTTCGACAGAACGATTAGTGGGTATGATAGAAGACCGAGAAATTACTCATACCTCACTGGTTCCCACTATGTTACATGATCTCATAGGCACTAGGGGGACCAAGCAGGTCCCATCAAGTTTGAAGGTCTTGATTGTGGGTGGTGCTCCAACGAATGAGTCATTATTGAATGAAGCTTTGAGCTTGGGCTATCCAATAGTTTTAACGTACGGAATGACGGAAACCTGTTCACAAGTTACTACGGCCACGGTAGAACTGGTGAAACAGAAGCCCGGCACTGCAGGCGCACCCATTCATGGCCTAGAAGTTAAAATTGATGATGAAGAAATTTTTGTGCGTGGACCGACCGTAGCAAGTGACGTTACTGATGAAGAAGGGTGGTTTGCGACGGGTGATTTAGGAGGAATCGATGAGTCTGGTCATTTGTGGGTTAGAGGGCGTCAGAGGGATATTATCATCACCGGTGGGGTAAATGTGGATCCCTTAAGGGTGGCAAACGAGATTCGCGAGGTGGCTGGGGTCTCTGATGCAGTCGTAGTGGGATTGGAGAATGAACGTTGGGGAGAAACTGTGGGAGCGTTAGTTGTTCTGGAGTCTTGCGAGTCTATGAGCGAGTCTGCAATACTGGAAATTTTGAGCGTAAAGCTTTCCAAGTCTGAGCTTCCACGTACGATATCTTTCGCAGAGCGAATTCCAACAAGTCCAAATGGCAAGATAGATTTTGCGACGGTGCAAAGCCTTTTACGGTCCTAGTGATTTTGTACCAATCCATTCGAGGCCGTCATCTGGTTGGGACATAGTCATACTTTACGGTTATGAATATTATTGGCACATTAAACAGCAATATGTACGTTTATGTCGTTATTATATTCTACTGACAGTATACACTATAGTGTAAGAATTCCAATTTGGAGGATGCTATGTTGAAAAGAATTATCTCGAGTTTAATGATCTTTTGTTCGTTATCGGTGTTTGGGGTTGAAGCTCAATTAACAGAACCAACGAATATGATGGTCATGGACAAATACCACGGTGCTAGTGGAGCGGGCACAGGTGAGTCAGTATTTCGCCAGTACTTCAATATGTTGCAAGATAAATATGAAGGCGAAACATCAGCAGCGAGTGCTTGGGGAATCTACTACGAAAGTCCGACCGTGATGTATCGTTTGGCGGCCGTTCCAGAAGGAGGAATGGGTGGTGTACTCGAACTCCAGCAAGACAGAGTGGTCAGTGCCAATGAATTTACCGCCTCTGACCGAGAATTGTTCGGCGCCGCTTGGGAAGGAAGGCAAACCACTGTCTGGGCGGAACTAGGAGCCCTTAACTATATGCCTGACAATTGGGATTATGAGACTGTTTCAGGCAACCCTTACCACTTTGTAAGAGTTTACTATGTAAAACAGGGTGAACAGGAAAATTTTGAGGCTGCAATTAAACGCATGAACGAACTAAATAAAAGTGTCGGAATAAGCGACCTGATGCTGAGAGTATTCAGGGGAGGATTGGGGACTATGGCCCCAGTTTATATGTTCAGAATCAGTTCTGAAGATATGGAAGATCATGGTAGGAAAAGGACATCTCATATAGCAGCTCGAGAATCGATACGAACCGAATACCAAGAAAATAACCGTTTAATGACTGCTATGTCCCGCTATGTTGACCAGTTCTCTAATTACAGAATTGATGATCTGTCTAGGGCTCCAGCCAATAGATAAGTGGGAGGGTCATTAGCCAAGCAGTAACCATTGGTCGTACCATCTGAAAAGGCGACCACTTGGAACCTGTTTGTGTAACGGTGTTAAAGGAGGGTCTTCCGTTTGGAGAGACCCTCCTTTTGCTTGGTATGCTCTGTACAATCAAGACTGGAGGCTTTCCCTGATGTCTTGATTACAACTTCAGTTTGTCAAGAGTTGTTATTGATACTGATCAGAGTATACTTTGGTAGCGAGATGGAAAAATCCGAATCCGAAAAGGTCAAATGAACTTAATAGAAGAATACCGTTGGCGCGGGATGCTTCAGGACTACACTAAAGGCGCTGATGACGCATTAAGTGATGGGTCAATTACGGCATATATAGGTTTCGATCCTACTGCATCGAGTCTGCATGTTGGATCTTTAATGCCGATAATGGGATTGGTTCATCTTCAAANAATGGGNCACAACCCTCTAGTCCTTCTTGGNGGNCAGACTGGATTGGTTGGAGACCCTTCNGGAAAGNCAGAAGAAAGACCTGTACTTCCNAAAACACAGGTCGAAGAGAACNTAAGTGGTATAAAGTCACANCTNNAGCATTTTCTAGATTTCGAATCCTCTGTAAATCCTGCCAGNACTGTAAATAATGTTTCGTGGCTAGGNGAACTTCANATGGTAGATTTNTTGAGAGANGTAGGAAAATATTTTTCAGTAAGCTCNCTCNTGAGNAAAGANTCCATCAANAGGCGCGTCAAGGANGAGGANTCAGGGATTTCATTNTCTGAGTTTAGNTATGTGCTATTGCAGGCTTATGATTTTATGGCTNTAAACGACAAATATGGCTGTACTTTTCAGATGGGAGGGAGTGATCAGTGGGGNAACATCACTGCAGGAATTCAGCTTATTCGTAGAGCTCGCAACCAAAAAGCATATGGAATCACATATCCTCTTGTAACTGGTCCCGATGGCAACAAATTTGGAAAGACTGAGGCTGGGACTATATGGCTTGATCCTGAGAGGACTTCCCCCTATAGGTTTTACCAATTCTGGATGAATGCCGATGACTCTGTTGTCATACAATATTTAAAACAATTTACATTGTTGGAATCGGAAGTCATACAAGAATTACAAGCTATTCATGAAGAACGGCCACATGAACGTTCGGCTCACAAGAGACTNGCCAATGAAATAACNGGCTTAGTACATGGAGAACAAGGACTTTCCANTGCTAANGTTGCAACTGAAGTGCTTTTTGGAGGAGAGTTACAAGGTTTGACGGCGGATGAAATAGAGGATGTTTTTTCCGATGTACCGTCTAGCGAGATGTCCAAATCTGAGATGGCGAGTGAGGNTGTAAGTGTGCTTGATATGGTGGCTAGATCAGGTCTCACCAAGTCTCGGAGTGAGAGTCGCAGAGCTATAGAAGGTGGAGGGCTTTACTTGAATAACATCCGGGTGACTGATGTAGACAGGAAAATTGAAGTTGATGACGCAGCTGATGGTCGCTTCTTTGTTCTTAGGAAAGGGAAAAAGAACTACCATTTGATTAGGCTACTTTCATAGATGAGCTTAAGAATAATTCTTAACATAGATTGGGTGAGAACAAACCGAATCCAAAAAAAGGGGTGAGTTGTAAGTATGAATGATTCAAAACCACTTGTAGGTGTTGTGATGGGATCTAAGTCGGATTGGGATACAATGAAACACGCTGTTTTGACNTTGGATTCTTTGGGNATTGCCTCTGAAGCAAAGGCTATGTCAGCTCATCGCACTCCAGCTTTGGTTGCGGAATATGCGACCTCAGCAGAAGAGAGAGGACTACACGTGATAATCGCCGCTGCTGGAGGAGCAGCACATCTAGCGGGAGTTTTTGCTTCAAAGACTACTCTTCCAGTCCTGGGAGTTCCGATGCAAGCGTGGTCACTGGATGGACTAGACTCCTTGTTATCTACGGTTCAGATGCCGAAGGGAATTCCAGTAGGTACTTTGGCGATTGGGAAGGCGGGAGCTGTAAATGCTGCCTTGCTAGCCGGTCAAATATTAGGACTCAAATTTCCTGATATAAGTGAGGCGGTGATTAAGGATCGCGAAGATCGTCGACAGCAGGTTCTTAAGGATGTAGATCTTAGTGGGATGTAATGGAGTGACTCTNTAAATGANCCTTTCTTTTCAGTCCGAAGTAGGTGTTCTCANAAAAGTTGTCATGAAACATCCTCAAGACGCTTTTCAGGGTGACGCCCGCATAGATTCGGAATGGAGAAGACTTAATTATTTGGACCGTCCTGATGGACCAGAAACTGAAAGGGAGTTTGTAGAGTTAACTCGATTACTACAAAAGTTTGAAGTAGAAGTGCTTACGTTGCCCCCTACAGACGCTGTAGGTCTCGACTCAATTTATACACGAGATGCTTCCATAGTGACAGACAGTGGTGTCATTCTGTGTAACATGGGTAANAAAGAAAGACGTGAGGAACCAAGTGCCCAGAATAATTTTTATATAGATTGTGGCACACCTGTGCTGGGAAGGATAGAAGGTAGTGGNACTTTAGAAGGAGGCGATGTTACTTGGCTAAGNCGAAACACTTTAGTTGTAGGTCTTGGCTATAGAACTAATCATGAGGGTATAGAGCAACTAAGTACCTTGCTCGGCCCAGAGATAGATGTGATTACCGTGCCTATGCCACACTTTCGCGGTCCTGAGGATGTGTTACATCTAATGTCGATTTTGAGTCTAATAGATGATGATTTGGCTGTAGTCTATTCCCCGTTAATGCCTGTTTATTTTCGTAAGTTCTTGATAGAAAAGGGTTTCGATTTAGTTGATATTGCAGAAGAAGAGTATGATTCTCAAGCATGTAATATTCTTGCCGTCGCGCCAAGGGTTTGCGTAATGGCTGAGGGCAGTCCAAAAACTTATGAAAAGCTCAGGAACAAAGGTGTTCAAGTAGAGAGTTTTTCGGGATCGGAATTATGCTTCAAGGGGTCTGGTGGACCGACTTGTCTAACTCGAACATTAGAGCGTGAAGTATAAGATGATGGACAAAAATCGAGCTTCTATTTCAGGTTGGTTGATGACTCAAGTGTTTTTGGCTTGCTTANCTTCAGCTGATGGTAAAGCCCAAGCGACCTTGATTGAGGGTGGATACCTTTTCGATGGCTTGGCTGATGATGTAATTGAAAACCCTGGAATTTTAGTCCAAAATGGAAAATTTTTGCAGGTGGGTGCTGATGCTAATGGTTCCTATTCTCCAACAGCTACAGATACTATCAAGCTATTGGCAGAACACTATATCATTCCAGGAATGTTTGACTTGCATGCTCATTATGCGATGGATCTATTCGGAGAGGGTAGAGTTGATGAAAGGATTGGGTATCCGACCCTGTTTCTTGCAAATGGTGTGACTTCTACTTTCCCAGCAGGGGAAGTAGATCCCGAAGAAATGAGAGATTTACGTCTAAGTATCGAGCAGGGAAAGTCTGTAGGGGCTAGAATTTTTAGTGCGGGGCCGTATTTTGGTTCCTGGCGGCAGGGTTGGAATCCTGGTATTACCGAGGCTGAAATTTTTCAAGAGGTTGACCATTGGGTGGCCCAGGGTGTGAGAGCTTTCAAGGCTAAGGGGATAAGTGCAGAACATTTGGAAGCTTTGATTAAACGAGCGCATACATATGGTGCAACTGTCACTGGCCATTTGGGTTCTGGATATCGCAGTAGCGTTAATCCTAAGGACGCTATTCTAATGGGAATTGATAGAGTCGAACATTTCCTGGGAGGAGATGCTTTTACACCCGATAGACCGGCTTACGAATCTTTAGTCGAAGTTGATATCGAGTCAGAAGATTTTTCTTCTATCATTGCTCTCTACATTCAAAGAAATGTTTTTTTCGACGCCACTCTTTCCGCTTATGGCTACTACGGAAAAAGGGATCCTGAAGTGTACGAATACTTTGAAGATGAAAATAAGTATTTCACGGAATATATGCAGGGCATTTTAGAGGGTCGGACAGAGAGAAGTGTCAATGAGCAGTTTGAGCAAATATATTGGAAAAAAAGGGAAACAATTAAAGCTTTNTATGACGCTGGAGGTGGGCATCTAATAACATTAGGTACCGATCACCCAAGTTGGGGAGAATTCCTTTCGCCTTTTTCCGTCCACAGAGAACTCTTGTCTTTNGTTTTGTCAGGAATCCCTGAATCTGANGCGATCAAATTCGCTACTATAAATGGTGCGAAAGCTATGCATGCTGGGGATTACCTTGGGTCTNTCGAATCTGGTAANATAGCGGATCTNGTNGTTCTCAAAGGAAATCCGTTGGAAGACATTAGGAATACCAGAAATACGGTGTTGGTAATGAAAAATGGCCAGNCATACAACCCNCAGGACCTGCTTAAGTCTGNTGAAGGAACAATAGGACCCAGGANCCCGGAGGACGAAAAAGCCTGGAGGCCTCTAGGNAATCAATAGAAGCCATCTGAATCCCTGGTTAGTTATTTCTTCATCTGCACGACTATGACNTCTATGGGTTCTGTCCCTTCGTTTACGTCACCATGAAGCTCTCCAGGGGTGTCTGCTTCTAGCCAATAAGCTTTTCCGCTCTCCCAAGTCATATCGTGGGAGTCACCGTTCTGNTTGACTACCTTTAGTGTNCCTCCNTTGAGGGCAATGATTGCACGAGGGTTATCATGTCTGTGCATACTCAAAGGTTGACTTGGATATATGATGCTCTTCCAAACTTCCACTTCCTCATTTTCGAATTGTGGCACTCTTCGGGTTGTTTCGTCNGGTATAGTTGAAGTACAAGNNGTCATCAGCACTAACATTGTCATTGCACAAAGTATAAATACGCTTTTCATGTAAACTCCTCCGTCGCCTTTCCAAAATTGCGTNACTTGANATCCCCAGTTTTAAAATGAGGATCTGATATTAAGGCACAAATTGTCAGTAGCCTTCAGCGGTGTGATGAGTGTGAAAGTCAGTTTGCTGGTTTACGGAAAGGCCTATGACAACCNCCACAAGTTCTGCCTATTGATCCAATTGCATCCTGAATAGCATTAAGGTCTCCCGTATATACCGATTCAAGNAACTCACTAGAAGCATTTTGGAACGCAGTGACTGCGGTTTTAAAATCTTCTTCGTCTTCCCAGATNTCATCCCTGGCACGAGTATTGTCTCCACCCGAACCAGCTGGAAAGATATCCCCAGTTATTACGGCAAGGCGGTTAAGGGAAACAGCGTGGGCNAGCAGATGATTACGATAAGGCACATCGTCATCNATAACTGCACTCAGCATGGCTCTACTATTGGCGATTGCACTCATCACCGACTGACGGTATTCAACTGCTGGTGGCACTTCTTCTTCTTGAGCCATCAACTGAGTGACAACCATTAAATTAGATNCTCCCAAGATACAGGAGATGGTAAAGAACCTTAATACATTAGAAATCACGATTCCCCTCCTAACTATATGTCCGGACATGACACTACTTTCGGTTTGTTAATATTTTACCGTAGNGGTAGTGTAGTAACCTGAACATTGTAATGAATCTATGAGCCTGGCGTCCAGTAGTGTTCATCTTGGAATTNATTNTTGCTGGAATATAAATAATTACCTCTCCCATATTTAAAGAAAATAAACAGGGGGTTTTTTGATGGAAATAGTTAGCNTGACAGCCAGTCAGATTACCACTTTGATAGCCAGTAGAAGACTGAGCTCATTCGAGGTNGCAGAAGCTTTTCTGGAAAGGATAGATCGACTTAATCCGAAGATTGAAGCTTGGGTAAACGTAGATGCAGAAAGGGTTTTGGCGGATGCTAACAAGTCTGACGAGAAAAGATCTCGAGGTTGTCCGATGGGTAGGCTTGAAGGCGTTCCTGTGGGATTTAAGGATATTTTTTTCACCAAAGGGATTCCTACTACAGCNTGCTCAGAGATATACAAGGACTTANTCCCGGAATACGATGCAAAATCTGTGGAGTTGATCAAAGANGCGGATGGAATCATGCTAGGTAAGACAGTCACAACNGAGTTTGCTTGGACAGATCCCTCTCCAACTAAGAATCCCTGGAATTTTGATNATACACCTGGAGGNTCCAGTAGTGGNTCGGCCGCGGCAGTGGCTNCCAAGATGTGCCCAGTAGCTTTTGGATCACAGACTGTAGGGTCAGTCCTTAGACCAGCAGCTTATTGTGGTGTAGTGGGCTTTAAACCCACTTTTCAAAGTGTTGACCGTTATGGTTTGATACCCTTTAGTCCGTCATCAGATACAGTTGGATGGATTTCGCGTTCTGTAGAAGACATCATATTGTTGTGGAGTGCTGTAAGAATATCCAAGATTAAAGAGCTCGAGGGGATTGGTAAAGAGCCCACTCGGCCGATGCGAATTGGTTGGATTGGCGATTTTTTTGTGAAAGAATCGGACAAGGAAACTCGGGCCAATTTCAATGGGNTTCTNAAGAGCNTTGTTGCTGAAGGTGCAGTTGTGGAAGAGGTTGAGCTACCCAAAAGTTTTGGAAATTTGCATAGAGACCTGAAAACTATAACTGAGGTTGAAGGAGCCAGGTTTCATCGGGAGATGTTTGAAAAAGACCCGAACCTTTATAGTCCATTGCTAGCCGCTACCATAGAAAATGGATTAAATACAAGGGACGTTGAGTATCAGAATGCCCTTGAAAGACAGGTTGGATTCAAAAGTGATATGGATAATTTGGCNANGACGGTAGATCTACTTGCGACTCCTAGCACTCCTTCTCCAGCTCCATCTGATTTGAGTACTACTGGCAATGGAATGTTTCAGGCACCGTGGAGTGCTAGTGGGCTGCCTACGGTNACCTTNCCTTCTGGCCTTTCAACGNAGNGGCTACCATTTGGGATTCAGTTGATCGGCAGATCGTTCGGTGACGATGATCTTTTGGAAAGGGTAAGTTGGTGTGAATCACGAATAGGCGTAGATTTGTCACCTGCAGTGTGATTGTCATTGAAGAGTTGGGGTCGTTATTTCCATTGGAGGAATTTCCATAGTATGGAAGCAACTTGTGAATCAAGATCGGACGGAACTTTTCAAACTGCCTGCACGGTTCTGCACTCTCTGTTGGCAGGTGACTTTCGTAATCAGTTNATAGATGAATTGATAGGATCTGGTGGGTCCGCAAAAGCCATGAAGAAACTGCGTTCCAGTATGGTTCNGCACAGTTTTGAGACGGCCTCTAGAAAATTCTCCCTGGCAAAAGTCNTGAAAANTCTGGATGACAGAACGAGAGATGAAGGTTTTGAAATCTTTCATTCTTGGAGCCATAGTGAACATAGTTTCAGTAGCGAAAGTACTCCAGTTCTCCTGGTTGATCATTTCAATAGAATGAAAAAAGAAGATCAGGATATGAGGACTTGTCTATCTCTTTTGTTGGATGTGTATTTTTTTCATGTGCTAGCTCTTTGCTCTATCAGAGCTTGGGATGATGGTCGACCACAGGAGAATTTCAGTAAGGTNACAGAATTGTTAAGCCTACTTCAGGGGCTGAGAGGAAGCGGTCATCAGTTTGTCGAAAATGCCGAAACACTGCTTGTTGTTGCAGTTTCACAATATCATCCAGTCGATCAAGCCTATGACGATTTGATTGAGCGGATCTGGACCCTCGACAATCGAATGCAGGTAAGATTCGCTCTTATCAGTTCGGCAGTTCTGGGTGGGCACTTGAGNTGGGGTTCTCGTGCTATGTACNGTCGTGATGTTGTGAAGATGCGCGCTGATAACGTTGGGGANTATCCCTGGCTACTGTATTCACTTAGTACACTAATGGAAGAATATGCTCGTTTAAGAAAGTGTGAGACAGGAAATGGAGATCGTNAGGAAGTNGTGAAAGGATTACTCAATGGCTTAGGTCCAGATCCCTGGGCATTTTTCCAGACACCTCCCCCGATTTCTCTGCAGNCATACGCAGACAGGCACTCTGAGCTGACTAAACTTTTTAAGAAGTATGTGCAGGACTTGACCCTGGATTTTGTCGCTTGTCAGCCAAGTGGAGAAATTTATTCTCCACTGGCTTTCCATTTCAATTTCCCTCATAACATCATGAATGCGATTCTGATGATCTGCTTGTCTGAAGGTTCTGTAGAAGAATTGTCACTGAACGATTTGTTAGTTGGAGCCGAAGCCGATCCAAGTATGGTTGATAGGTCAATTGAACTTGTAGGGAAGCTAATGGNATTTGCTGGGAGTAGCCGAGATAGAGTTGGGCCACAGGGGGCGAAATTAATCATATATGATCCACACGTGGGATTAGGGTACTGCAACATGGTACTTTCNGCCATGAAAAAATACCTCACTTAGNTTTATGTGGTTTTTTGAAAANTGTTTAACAAACATCCGACATCNNACGTCTTCAACTCGGTGGNAGGCTCAAGTAGATTGGTGNCTGCGTTTTTTCAGAAGACAACATAGGGGNTTGGATGTACAGGATTTCNACATCCACAAATCATTCGGTTATTTCGGCGATGATGTTNAGGATTAAATNATTTTTTATTTTGTTGCTTGGCTTCTTTGCAGTCAGACCTCTCGCCGGACTTCAAGAGGNNCCTGTGTTCCCAGAGGTAGGCGCTCAAAGAGTAACTCAAGCTCCTGTTATAGACGGAGTTCTGGATGAAGATGTCTGGACNTTAGCTCCTAGTATCTCAGATTTTGTCCAACAAGAGCCTTCGNTGGGGTNTCCAGCAACTGAGAAGACTCAGGTGAAGTTCTTGTACGACGATGATGCTCTCTATTTGGGAGTGCGTGCTTTCGATTCTGATGTGGATGGATTGGTTTCAAGTGAGATGAGAAGAGACTCAGATCGTATTCTCGATGAGGATTATTTCGCTTTAATCTTGGATACATTTAAGGACTCCAGATCGGGATACATGTTTGTAGTAAGTCCGTTAGGGGCAAAACTTGAGCAACAAGTATTTGAGGAAGGAGAAGGTGGCAGGCCAGGATGGCCTTCTCCCAATATTAATCGTAATTGGGATGGTGTCTGGGAAGCTGGTACAAGAATCACTGAAGAAGGATGGACTGCTGAAATAGCTATTCCAATGGTGACAATACGATTCCCTGAAGTGGATCAGCAGGTGTGGGGTGCTAATTTCAAGCGCAATATTAGAAGAAAGAATGAGCAAGTTTATTGGTCAGCTATTCCTCAGGCTTATGATCTCACAAGGGTTAGTTTGGCTGGAAATATTATTGGGATGGAAGATCTAAGCAGAGGTATGGACCTCAGAGTGAAACCATTTTTGGTNGCTGGNGGATCAAGGAAACAGACGCTTGCTCAGACTGAAAATTCTAGTCACGGAGACGTAGGATTGGATCTGAAGTATGGTGTGACTGCAGGACTCAATCTTGACGTGACTGTGAATACTGACTTTGCTCANGCAGAAGTGGATGACGAGAGGATAAATTTGACNAGGTTCCCACTGTTTTTTCCTGAAAAAAGAGAGTTTTTTCTTGAAAACGCTGGACAGTTTAATATAGGAGCTGTAAGCATTGTAGGCCGCACAGCAGATCTGTTTTTTAGTCGTCGCATTGGTCTGACACCTACTGGGGATCAGGTTCCAATATTGGGAGGAGCNCGACTGACTGGAAAGATCGGCAGAAACAATATCGCACTCATGGATATTCAAACCGATGAAGCATTCGGCAAGAAAGGGGACAACTTCTTTGTTGCTCGTTATAGCAGAGACATAATGGGTCGTTCCAAAATCGGGGGNATGGTGATTAANAAGGAGACCATAGGAGCTGCACATTATAACAGGACCGTTGCAGCTGATATGACCTTGGTTCCACAGGAAAATTTAACCATCCAAGGTTTTTTATCGAAAACCGAAACTCCTGGTATGGCAGGGAAAGATTTAGGGTCTAGTTTGCATGTGGCCTACTTGGACAGGAACTGGAATATATATGGGTCTTACTTGGACTTAGGAGAAAATTTCAATCCAGAGGTAGGTTTTGTCCCAAGGAATGGCATTCGAACCTCAAAAGTGCATTTTGAACCAACTCCCCGGCCAGGCAAGTTGGGAATCAGAATTCTTCAGCCAATGATCAACCTGACTCATACCACAGACCAGAACAATAGATTGGTGACAAGACGGATTCACTATATGGTGGGAATGGGTTTCGAAAGTGGGGCAACTGCTACAGTGATGTATAATGCCAGTTTTGAAAGGTTAGACAAACCTTTTGCGGTTCAGAAAGACGTAGTCATACCAGTCGGCGATTACGATTTTGGCGATTGGCGTTTCATGTACCGTACAGATCCATCTCGAAAAGTGTACTCAACAATAACCTANTCTCCACANACATTCTTCGATGGGACTAGGACGGATGTAGATCTGAGNTTAGGAATACGTTTGGGNAATCGGCTTTCTACGGAAGGTCAGTTTGTACAAAACAAAGTGGATTTGCCCGCNGGGGATTTCACNTTGCGCGTGGGGGCCTTGAAGGTGGATTATGCCCTTTCACCAGTCATGACTCTTCGAACAATCACGCAATACAATTCACTGACGAAACAGTGGAGTACAAGTGCTAGGTTTAACTATATTTACCGACCAGGAAGTGATATTTATATTGTTTTCGATGAGCTTAGTCAGGATTGGTATTCTAGGGACCATGGTTTAGGGACTGGTCTTGAATCAAGGAATAGACGTATTCTCCTTAAATTCACATATCTTCTTTCAAGGTGAAGCTTTGACAAATAAGGGTTTGAGACGATGTTAGATGAAATTCGAGAAAAGATAGAAGGGGAGATAGAGGAGCTCCTNCACGAATTACANGTGGTTCTACCAGAACGTATTGAAAAGGCGGTAGAGTTAGGTGATTTGCGAGAAAATGCTGAATATAANTCCTCTCTTGAACGTCAACAGTTTGTNCAGGCACGACTGAACCAACTAACCAGTAGAATGAGTGAGCTATCTAAGATTGACGTGAGTGCAATGCCTTTTGACAGAGTTGGATTCGGATCGAAAGTAGACATTCATGATTTAAAAATGGACAAGAAAAATCAGGTGACTATTGTAGCAGGTGATATGATTGAACTCGGTGGCAGTGAAGTTTCTATGTCCTCTGCCATGGGAAGNGGACTAATGGGAGCAGTTAAGAATGAGGAAGTCACTATAGAGCTTCCTGCGGGTCCGCGGAAATTTAAGGTGCTGAAAGTACTTACTTTGCCTCAACAAATGGGGATGAAAGGAAAGTGAATGGGTGATCTACATAAACTCTTATTCCAGGGAGGCCGCGTTTGGTAGAGACGCGATCGACCATGGCTCCGATAGGTATGGATGCTCCCGATTTTTCACTTCCAGACACTCAAGGGTCGGTGGTTTCACTCGCCGATTTTAAGGGTGCTCCAGCGTTTCTGGTCATGTTTATCTGTAATCACTGTCCATTTGTCAAACACCTTCAGGTAGAATTGGCTAGTTTGGTAGAAGATCATCAAGAAATGGGTCTCGCAGCGGTCGCCATCAACTCAAACGATTTTTCAAAGTATCCCGATGATAGTCCGCAGCGAATGAAGGAAGAAGAACAAAATGCAGGCTATACTTTTCCATATCTTATCGATGAAGATCAATCTGTAGCGAGAAAATACAGAGCTTCATGTACTCCCGATTTTTTTCTATTCGATAAAGAACAAAAACTTTATTACAGAGGTCAATTTGATGACAGTCGGCCTGGGAATAGTGTTTCTATAACAGGTGAAGATTTAGCGAGAGCGATTGAATCCCTACTGCGGGGCGATGAGTTTTCTGGAAAGCAAAAGGCAAGTGTAGGATGTAATATCAAATGGAAAGAAGGGAATGANCCAGAATATTTCTAGAGGTTGAGCTCCCATCGGAAACTAGAAAAGGTTATAAAATTAAAGTGCCCCTGAGTCTCAGTGATTCAGGGGCACTTTTGTTTCTGCCACATATTTGGCGCGATACCGCCAATGGCACAACTAAGTGAGGCCGATTACGATCTCAAAGACCGAAGCGNCGATCGCTTGCCCGTTGCCAAAAAAGGCAGAGTTAGTGAATTAGACAATTGATCACCTCCTTATGTTTTAGATTAAAAATAGGGCGCGTATTTCATGACATGCTAGGACAGTGACCTATCATGCCGTTGTTCCTATTAGACAANAGTAAGTTATTCCTCTTGNCGGTGAAGGCAAGCCTCACTTTAACATGTCAATTAGAAGTTTTATGGAGCCAAGCTATTAGCTTTATACAAGTGTAAATCGCTATCANTATCCACAGTAAGCCCCAAAATACCACTGGGATGCCTGTTAGATCATTGAGCATAGCGGCGTCGGAAGGGAGGGTGGGATGATCGAGGATGTCCCCCTTGATATCTAGGATAGAGTATAAGCAACTAGTTAAACCTAGAATTAGTTGAATTTTCTGGTTCTGTGATCTCGAGAACTCGATTGCGATAAAGAGAAGTATTAGTCCAAAAACAATACCGAAGAGGATCCCGAACGTATTTTTTACATAAGCCATAGTTATACCGAAGAGGATCCCACTCAGTAGCAAGGTAAGATGTCTGGGATCAATACGTTTGTATCTTGTCGCTGCCGCTAATGACACTCCCCATGCGAGACTTCCCAGATAGCCAGCCGTTAAAGTCAGGAAACGGTTTCCACCGGGACAATAGCAAGCTCCTCCCTCATTTCTGTCGATGNTGATCTGATCTATCTGCCCCCCCGTAGCTAATGCCATCAGTCCGTGACTGATCTCGTGGAGAAAAACAACGAATATTTTTATGGGATAAACTACTGGGGTTTCCCACAACAACCATAGAGTAAGGAAATAGATGAAAAAAAAAGTACTAAATGCTATTTTAGATTTGTGAGGGCTCTTCATGACAACTTAATTATTAGAAGACTTAGGTGAAGGTTTGTCGCTAGCGATATTGATGAAAAAATAGTTTGACACTCAAGGGTTTATATGGTCTGATATAAGATAGGCATTTGATAATAAATCTCCTACTTCCTCTAATTCGTTACGGGCGATTGTAGCGTTCTGCCCAGTTGAACCTAGTGCTACTTTTGCCAATCTTTTGATCTCTTGGTCAGTCATGTTGGGTTCGAAACCAAAAAAAGTTGCCCACCTGAGACTTTGTTCTTGCCAGGTTCTGACAAGTTCGTTTAAAACTTCATCTGGAACAGTCATTTGAGTAGCTATAGTATCATTTAGAGAAAGGCCCTTCGGGATTTCTTTTCTGAATCCCATCAGGTTAGCTACTTGTAAAACTACTGAGGACCTGACTTCTTCGAAGGGAATTTCTTTTTTCCCTTCTAGGCGCAATATGTGAAATCCATATTGGGTTTCAGTGACGGNACTTATGCCATTGATTTCCAGTGCCATAGCTGCGTTCCAAAATTCAGAAACCCAGGATCCTTCTCGTCCTGGCTNGAGAAGACCTTGGCGTCCTTCTGCACCAGGTTCTTCAGATAGCTCNGCNGCTATTTCTGGGAAGTGGTCTCCCCCGTCGATCCTTAAAAGAGCTATTTCAGCTTTGTTACGTGCGTTNTCACGATGAGATTGAGGTTGCCATCGTTCGGAAAAAAAGAGGATATGCCTGACAGTCAGTTCAAATGANGGATTGGTTGAGTAATGAGTACGGAGGTCCCTTTCACTGATAGAAAATGTTTCCACAAAACGATGGGCAGCAAGTTGTTCCAACAGAGCGCGGTCCTGAGTTTGCTTCAGTAAGGGTGCAAGAACACGATCGGACTCTTCTCTAGACACAGAAATACCAAACGCAGTTATTTCTGCAAGTTTTAACCTACGATCCGCATTTAGTCCAAGAAGTTCTTCCTCGCTGTAACCTATATCACCAACAATCAGCATATNAGGCTCATCAAGNCAGCCGGCAGTGCATAGGATGACGGTCGTTATGACTAATGANTCGGAAGTTCGTTTGAACCAGATCATAGATAGAGCATGCAATGGTCATCCTTGGCTGTGGACATTATAGTTGGGATAGATTAAAACTGTTAGTTGATGATTGCCATCGGTAGTTTCAAATTCACAAATATTCTTAAGGCTCGTATAAAACTCATATGGCTATCCCAAAGAATTATGACCGAAGTGTTCTAATATCACATCTACACGATCAATTTTGGTCACAAGAGTACTACTTGGCAGCAACAAAGGTAAGAAATTGGAAAAACAATAGAGGGTCATCTTGGGCGACAGATCTATTTGAATTAGTAGAAAAGAACGGTTCGGTTGTTGATGAAGAAATCAGAGANGCAGNTGAAACAAATGCTGCAAGNCGACTTATAAAATCTTACTTTAGAAAGACTCAACAGTTCTGTAATAGGGGTTTCCTAGAGACAGAGGATCTAACTCAGCATCTAGCAATGGCCCAGCGTCTTTCTATGCTGTTTGAAATCATTGAACCNTTTGAGGAAGCTAGAAAATCTGACTACAACCGAGAAATGTTTGATTTCTATGACCATTTGCATGACGGTCACTTGTTCAGGCCTGGTCGTTCATGACGGCCTGGGGATTCAGTCGCAGGGATTTTCTTCGAGCTAGCAGTCTTTCAACTCTAGGTTCCCTATATGCATGTGACTCAGAACAATTGGATCCATCGAGGCCCATTGCCGATGTAATTTCGGTCCCAGATGGTGTGGAGGATCATCACTGGGAGGACATTAGGAAAAGTTTCATTCTTGAGGATGGAACAGTCTATATGAATAACGCTAGTTTAGGCCTGCCTCCCCGATCAGTGGTAGAAGCTGTGACTAATGGGTATAGGGAAATTTCAAGAGATCCCATAGCTGGAAAGAGGATGCTCCAAGAGATTATTGCTGAGCGTGTCAAACCTCTTTTGGCAGAGATATTCAAGGTAGAAACCAGTGAGCTTGTATTGACTCGTAATGCTTCTGAGGGCTTGTATCTTCAAAGTGCGGGATTAAAGCTAGCACCGGGAGATGAGGTNTTGATTACGACGCAGGAACATCCAGCGGGTCACAGGCCTTGGATGGTNCGTGAGGCTAGGGACGGCATTAAAGTGACTGAAGTTTTCGTTCCCAGCCCTTTTGTTTCTGGGGATGAAGTAGTGAAAAGGGTCGAGACCGCCATAAAATCTGAAACAAAAGCCTTATCGTTTTGCCATGTAACAAGGGGAGGACATCGCTANCCAGTCAAAGAATTAGTGGCTTTGGCAAAAGAGCACGGACTTACAGTTCTTGTGGATGGTGCTCAGGCAGTGGGCCAATTCCCGATTGATCTGAGTGATCTTGGTTGTGATGCATATTCAGCGAGTTTACATAAGTGGTTAATTGGTCCCATTGGGACTGGTTTCTTCTTCGTAAGAAAGACTAGTCGTAGCTCTATCCAAAGCCCTTTCTCAACCGATTTGACACAAGGGGATCCTGGGTACANTCCCCTAGGAACCATAAGTTTGCCAGTGTATGCTGCTTTACAGGTCGCACTTGATATGATCCTTACANTAGGATTAGAGAACATCGAGAATCGGTGCAGGTTCTTGTCTGATTATTTGAAANAATCACTAGAAAAAGTGAAGNGAGTGGAAATCTTGAGTGGAAATTCTCCAGAGATTTCCTCTCCAGGATCTACAATTTTTGAAGCTCAAGGTGTNGACGCAATAAATTTTGTNACNGTGATGGCTGAAGAACACAGGATGCATGTTGATGAACANCANAGGGATGGTCACAANGCTATAAGAATNTCTACTCACATCTACAATACTCAAGAGGAAATCGANCGCCTAGTCACTGNACTCAGAGAGGAGATGAAGAAAGCCNGGGGAACTACGTAGACGTTTGCTGNAAGCTATGAATNATTTACCTTNNGTAAGTGGCAGNACACAACTTTTATCAGGTAGGAGAAATTATGCANAAAAAGACAGTGTTTNTNTTTGCNTTGNTNGTGGGNACAGTANCNCTGGTNGCTTGTGGTTCAGGNGAAAGTNCTTCNGAAACTGNNGAGTCTACNGAGNNNTCAATGAGTTCTGCGGTTTCTTANCCAGNATGTAGTNCNNGAGNGANTCCNGAAGAANTAGCAGAAAGACCCAGTCCCTTGANNGAAGTTGCNGTNGATTANGNAAATGGAGTNGGNACGCTTTGCTATGGNGCTCCTTCGGCACGTGGCAGAGAGGTNATGGGCGGTNTGGTACCNTTTGGNANNCCTTGGAGAGCAGGGGCNAACGANCCTACTACTTTGCANTTGACTGCCCCAGCANTTCTTGGAACAATNCCAAGTGAANGTGGTATCGATGCNTTCATGGCNCTNAACCCAGTNGCACTTGANGCNGGATCGTACTCTATCTATGCCATTCCTGGNGAAGATGANTGGGANATCATTGTTAACCCCAATCATGANCGTTGGGGAATTCCNATAAGTGATGAAGTTCGCTCGACTGAGGCAGGAAGCTTTACNGTTGTNCCTGANANCACTGANGAAATGGTTGAGACGATGAGCTTTAACTATTATCCCAATGATGAGAATTCCATGGGTAATATTTCCATGATGTGGGAGAATACGCGAGTCCGGTTTCATCTGCATCCTGGTGGCTGATTGACTAGAAAGCACTAGATGGTTTTGAAATGAGAATATTTGGCGGGGGACTGGGTATAGGATCCAGGCCCCCGCCTCTTTATATCACAGTGATCTGCACTCAATTATCACTGCGTCGGAGTAACTGCCCAGGCTTTACTTTTGTGAGTTCGCCATTGTCGATGACCGGCACACCATTGATGAACAAATAATCTACACCTACTGCGTACTGCATTGCATTACCGAAATCAGCCATGTCTTGCAGATTCTCTGGGTCAAAAATCACTAAATCTGCAGCCATATGGGGAGCAATGAGGCCGCGGTCGTAAAGGCCTAGGCGATTAGCGGCGAGCGAGGTCATTCGTCGGATCGCATCTTCAAGTGAAAGGATTTGATCCTCCATGACGTATTTCGATATGATTCGGGGGAAGGCGCCAAACGCTCTAGGATGCGCGCTTGCGTTGGTATTTGGATTCACTGGTGATGCATCCGTATCGACCATTACAAATTCAGCTTGAAGCGCAAGCCATTTCTGTTCCTCGTTCATACTCTTGGGATTTACTCCTACATTACCAGCTTGCACAAGATCGAAGAATCCATTCCATGTATCAGTTCCCATTACTTCTGATGCCTCGGTCACAGATTTGTTTATGACATCCGAGTCTATTTGATCGGAAGCGGAGACAATAAGTACGTTGTCCCAGTTCATGCCAACGTGCTTATACCAGTTTTCCCAGTCGGATGTTGTTTCTATTTCATGTTGCAGAGCCTTACGAATATTAGGATCGGAAAGGGTTTTCAGAAAACTGTCAGTCCCACGTGCATAATGGCGGGGATGAATGAAGGATCCTAATCCGATGCCATTCCTGATATACGGATATATATCAGCCGTTACATCCATCCCGTTTGATCTAGCAGACCCTATTAACTCTAAAGCTTCCTTCATCAAAGGCCAATTTTCTTCACCCGCGGCTTTTAGGTGATAGATATGTACTGGAACTCCTGCTCCTGCACCAATATCCAGAGCTTCTTGTATTGCTTCGAGGACGGCTCCACTTTCATTTCGCATATGAGTGAAATAAACGCCACCATATTCACCCGCCACCTTTGTCAATTCTATTAGTTCTTGAGTGGTTGCATATATAGCGGGGGGATAGATCAATGAGGTAGAAGTCCCAACTGCTCCATGTTCCATTGCTTCCCTAACTAGAGCTTTCATTTCTTCCAACTGTTGAGAAGTGGGTTGAACGTCTTCTTCTCCCAAAACTACTCTTCTTACTTGGGTCAGCCCTACGTCGTGCACTACGTTGATGGGAATACCGATTGCTTCGAGGATTTGAAAGTATTCCTTATATGTTTTCCAACGTAAGGTATCTCCTTGTACTACGGGGGGTTGAGATTGGGTAAGGGAGTTTTGAGGGGCTGGGGAAGAACCCTCTCCGGACAGATAGGTTGTAATTCCCTGGCGGAGCTTACTTTCAGCACTGGCTGGATCAGTAATGAGGACCAGACTCGATTGTCCCATCATATCTATGAAACCAGGACTGACGACTCTGTCCATAGCGTCAATGACCTTACTGCCTCTGTTAGGATTCAGGTTTCCTATTTCTACGATTGTTTCTCCCTTTATTCCCACGTCTCCCCTGAACCATGGATTTCCAGATCCATCAATGATTCTGGCATTGGTAATGATTACATCCAAGTTCGAACTATTGGGTATCTCTTGGCTGTTACACCCGTATAGTAGGAGGAGGGTTATAGCGAACTTTTTGAGCATGAAAAAATTGTTGAAAGAGCCGATCTGCATTTATGACCTCCTATGTTTTAACAGGATGAGAGCTTCTAATTAACCACTGCAATGTTGCGACTCAGAAGCATTTTCTCTCTTCCTGAGGGTTCAAGTTCAACCGTTATCGTGTAATGTCCGGTTTCCAGGTCTGGCAAATCAATATGGATCGCCCGAAAAACTGTTCCTATGCCATCAACGTTGATGTCCTGGAACGACATTTCTGTTGGCGTATCTGATTCCAACAAACGCATAAATTCTCCTAAACGACGAAAGATTCCTACGTTTTCGCGTGCTATTCCTATGCGTGTGTTCAGTGTTTCACCATTTCTTAAACCATAAATTTCCCACGCTAGTTTTATGGGTTCTCCACTCTGAATTGTCAGTCGAGGTTTTATCTGGGGGATAGCCTCTTCTAATGTACTAGGGACAGTACCGGCACCACTCAGAATAAGAAGGTCTGACAACGACGTGAGGCCTGGTGTTAAGGACTCCTGCCAAAGACCTCTACGAATCCTCCAGGCTTTTTTGGCAGATTTATCCAGGATTTCCAGTCCTATCACGTACGATCCATTCGGCACTAGGATGCTGGATTTTGCTGTTGAATCAGTGCCCAAAACTCTGTAGCTATCTTGACCTGAAAGGCTATGTAAGAATAGACCACTCTGGAAGCTATCTTGATCCAAGTCTGTTTCTCTGTTCCGGCTTGCTGAGTATTGTGGTATAGGCACCAAGAATGGATTATTGTCAGCTTTGATCTGGGCTCGCTCTGTATCCTGAGGCGTCTTTGTTTCTTGATTGATTTCCGAATCCTCTTCCGGTCTGAAAGCTGTCACGATCATTAGCGAATCACCTCTACGGAACCGACCAATCTGAGCCGTTAATGCTTTGAGGTTCGGTGCGTACGGAGGAGCATATCCTGTTCTTGGACTTTCGCGCTCTAGACTCCATTCCGACTCTGTTTCGGCTGGGTTTTGTAGAACAAATTTAGGTGGGAGGAACTCCTGACTTTTAGGGTGGTGTCTGCCCACAATATTGCGAGTGTCGGTCAGAAAGCCGTCAGGTGGTTGTTGTTCTCTTTCCCAGGCCTTTTCTGCACCGTAACGCACGGTTAACTCCTCTAGGTCATCTCCCCAGGACAGGCCATAGGGATTGGCTGAGTCCTTGCGTAAATACACTAATAGTGAGCGTACATGTTGCTCTGTCATCCGGTCATTTCCATCCACAAGATAAAGAGGATCAGATAACAGCCAAAAAAGATTTTGGGTAGCTTCTGTCCCAGTTGAGACAGCCAGTAATTCCTGTGACTCAGAATCCACTAGATACCTGAAGGATCTAAAAGAGCGCTCTGCCTCGGATGGCATCTGGTTTAGGGCTAGTCCAAAATAGTGTTCGGCCTTCATCCAGTCGGACTGGGAATGTGCAATAAAACCGAGAAGGGAGTCACACCACCAAGGTGTTGCTTGGCACCGACTCAATAGTTCTTCCGCCCTTTTCCAGTCTCTTTCTTCTGACAGGTAGTAAATGAGTTGTCCTAATACCCAATTGTCCCCTGGTAGAGCTGCATTGATCGCAACCAGGTCGCCAAGAAGTTCAGCCCGGGCCATTTCTACAGGAATAGGCTCTTCCATGATTTCCCAACTCGGATCTTCATCCCAGTTTTCGTGTCTAAAACAAAAACGTCCGACGATTTCGTCGCAATTAACCCTTAGTCTGGCGAACTGGGGAGGAATTAGTTTATTCCTGGATCTTTCAAAGCGAGCCTGTGAATTTTTGGCTCTTTGGTGCAAGCTAGACGAATCTGGTTGTGCTTTATTTGGATCCTGAAGTAACGCTGTTCCCGCTAATGGAGAAGCTACAATAAGAAGTGCGCCTAAAAAGCTGAGAATTCTGACGGACTTCAAGTAGTCTTATTCCTTCTCATCCTGGACTAGCATGAATATGTCTGGGACGATTCTACTGAATTGCCAGCTGGGAATTTCAAAAATGATTTCAGAGTTGGGATTTTGGACATGTCGAGTAAGACCTTGCCCTGTGAGTACAAGCTGATTCATGATGTTGCCAGACTCATCCATCGCGACTATTCGCCTTTTGTTTTCAGTGGAAGGGCTTTGGTGCTCGTCCAGGAAACCACTTGCTTCCATGTTTGAAAGCTCTGCAGTGATACCAATGACTGCACCTGCGTCAACTACTTCCCCATCCATAGTCCATGTTGTATCTGAACGGTCTAAGCGATAGGTCGCGTTGCCATAGTCGAGCAGAATGCTGCTTAAGGCAATTGTATCAGTGGTGATGATGGTTTTGTCCCTCCATTCTGTGAGGCTTTGGGTTACAGCACCACGCAAGTCTGCAGAAATCAACACTACCTCATCTTGATCTAGCACTCTAGTGAATACACTTGGAAAGATCGGCCCAGTATTTCCGATTAAAATAGTGGATTGTTTACTTTCCGATTCGATGATTTCCAATCTCCAGGTGCTGTCTGCAGACAAGCCCATTCGTCCATGGTTTTCAGCATTATTGGCTACTACACTTCCCACTTCATTTTCGTCAATAGCATCCAACAGTTTGTTCAGAGATACTTCTTCAATTGAGTAGCCATTAACTGTCCAATTATCATCAAGATGAGTTAACTCGGTGATAGACCCATCTGGACTTTGGATATTGAAATTTGTAACAGTGGTGGGGTCGAAATTCGCGAAAAGTTCTTGCACACTATTGATACTAGTACCTGGTCGATTGCTCCTACTATTCATCAGACTTAGTCCAACCCATAGTATCGTAACCGACAAAAAGATTTTTATGATTGTATTTAGAGTCTTTTTACTCATGCTATAAAATCTCCCCAACGAACTTCAGCTCTGCGTCTGCGTCCAGTAACCTTCATAACTCCATAAATGACTATTATTAGTGGAACGCCAATCAGGTTTCCCCATCTCAAGCTAGCTTTCTGAAAGTCAGAAGTAAAAACTATTGGCGGTGGGGTCCTTGTTTTCGATCGGATAGCTATGAGGGCCTCATCTTGTGCCAGCCAATCGATGGCATTTTCTGCGAAAATCAAGTTGTCGGGACTGACCTGAATAAATGATTCTTCTAGGAAATCGACATCGCCCACAACAATTATACGTCCTTCTCGGACATCGTTAGTGGTAGGTTCAGTTTCCCCTCCTCCGATGGCTACAGCCAATGTGACCGTCTGGAAACCATCGGGATCGGGCTGTAGGAGCGCATCTGGCATTATCAAAGAATTGGGAGGTTGTATTCCACCAGCTTCTGTGGTTATCCAGAGTCTTTCAATGTTTTCAACACTGTCTGCTATTGTAATCGCGGTTGCCCAGCCGGCGCTTAAACCATTGAGATCCCTTGTTGTTGCGTGGAGACTTCCTTTGAGGCCAATGGGCCATAATGGGTAAGGACGTACTACATTGAATAGTCCTTGTGGTCCCATAGAGATATTGGAATTGGATCCATAATCCATGACTAATCCCTCATCGACTCCTATCCCCTGTCTTTGAAGAAATTCCTCAAGACCAGTTGTGACTAGGCTGGTGGTGGGGGTCTCTAGTGATATCTGGTGTTTATCCACAAGTATCAGAGCACCACCACCCTGAGAGATGAAATTCTCTATCTCATTTACTTTCTTCTCTGAAACGGGTTCTTTTGGGCCAGCCAGAATCACTAAATCCATATTCTCTGGATCCAGTCCAAGATCACCTTCTTGAGACAAATCTAGAGATGTGACTTCATACCTTTCCATCAAGGCTCTTCCCAGAGATGGAAGCTCACTTTCTCCTAAGGCACCGAGTCCAGTTAAGAAGGCTACACTGGGCCTTTTATCGGTAGTCATTACAGATATTGCTGAAGCAATTCTGAATTCCAAATCAGCTGTGCCAGAAATAAACGGTATGACTTCCTGTTGGTCTGCATATAAAAGAGCCAGTCCAAACCATCCACGTCTCACTTCGAATTCATCATCCCTGAGAACGTTGAATTCGTTTTCAATAATCCCCAAAGATCTCGCTTCTGCAGCTACGTCCAGATCGTCGCCGGGATTTAAGTTCTCAACTACAAGGTTGTCTCCACCGGCTCGATTCATGTCGGATATGAGATCTCGCACATCTCTCAAAGTTGGCTGTAGCTCAGAAGGTAATTCGTCAGAAATGAAAAGCTTGAGAGTCACCAGATCAGAGAGATTGTCGAGTGTTTCTTTGCTCCCAGGGGACAAAGTGTAAAGACTCTCTCTAGTCAAATCTACACGACCTCCTATGTTCCCACCCAATAGATTTGTTACAACCACTAGCCCTAGTGAAATCGCTATCCCTGCTCGGAGACGTTTGTATGATTCTCTCTGTTCGCTAAGGCGCTGTTTGACCAACAATCCTACTGCCATGGCTACAAACAATCCCGCGGTGGACAGGAAATAGACTATGTCTCTCAAGTCTATTACTCCTCGAGCAACATTTTCAAAATGACCCATGACCGACAGACGGGATAAGGCTGTTCCTAGGAATGGAGTCAGCCCGTAAAGCACTACTGGGGTTCCGATAAATACCAATGCAAAACTAACCGATGTGGCAAGAATAAATGCGGTGACTTGATTTTTTGTTGCCGTAGAGGCCCAGAGGCCAATGGCTACGCCCTGCATAGCTAACAATGAGGCCCCGATATATTGTGCCAGCATGATTCCTGGATCAGCATCTGAGAGAAGGAATACTCCTAAAGCCATGGGTAGAGTGCCTGCAAGAGACAGCATCACAAAAAACCAATTCCCAATTAACTTCCCCATCAAAATTTCCAATTCACCTAATGGGTATGAAGAAAGCCACTCTATGGTTCCAGTCCTCTTTTCTTCGGCAACAGACCGCATGGTCAGTGCCGGGATAAAGACAGCAAAGAGCCAGGGAAGTAGATCGAACAGTGGTCGAAGACTGGCCAGGCTCAGTGCGTAGATAGATCTGAAGGCCAAAAATAAACTCAGACCAAGAAACGCTACCATTAGGATATAAGCGGTAGGGTGGTCGAAGAAATTCTGGATTTCACGCTCAGCGACTATTCGAGTCCTCTTCATTTTGAGATCTCCTCATTGTCAGTCAATTCTCTGAAAAGGCGCTCTAAAGAAATTTGATTCTTGTGAAGTTCCCACAAGATCCAACCTTGCTGCTGAGCCAGTTGGGAAATTACAGGCCTTAGCTCTTCATCTCCTAAGACCGATAATGAAACCCTAGTCCGTCCGTTCACTTCTTCAGTCGTGTGGGAGTCTACACCATTCAATGCTGTCAGTTTTTCTACAGCTCCATTACCAACGATTTCTACGGTGTATTCAGATCTTCCTTTTCCTGTCTCTAAGAGATCAGATACACTTCCATCAGCAATGAGTTTACCACGGTTGATTATCAGAATTCTTTTGCATGTTGCCTCAACTTCTTGCATTACATGACTACTCAGCAAGACGGTTCTTTCCTGACCGAGGTTGCTGACAAGGTTTCGTATATCGACACGTTGGTTGGGATCGAGGCCTTCCGCTGGTTCGTCAAGAACCAAGATTTCTGGTCGGTGTAGAATCGCAGCTGCTAGACCTACTCTCTGCCTGTAGCCCTTCGAAAGTTCAGAAATGGGTCGAAAGAAAACCTCAGAGATGCCAGTTTCATCGACTGCGTCAGAAATACCTGACCTAGCATCTTTCTGATTCATTTTTCTCAGTGAAGTAGCGTATTCCAGATATTCAACCACGAGCATATCAGAATAGAGAGGATTTGATTCTGGGAGGTATCCAACTTTTTTCTTGGCCGCATTTAAGTCTTCACTGATTAATCGACCATCGTAGTAGATGCTTCCTTGATCAGGTTCTAGGACGCCAGTCAACATTCTCATGGTAGTAGTTTTCCCAGCCCCATTAGGACCTAGAAAACCAACGACCTCTCCTCTGCCAACGTCAAGGTCTAGATTTTCAACGGCGGTCAAGCCACCAAATTGTTTGGTGACTCCTCTGACTGAAATCATACTTTCTCAACTCCCTGATTAGTCACGAATATATAAAGGCATTTCAAATGATTATCACCCCCAAAAATCTTAAAAAATGTTTATACTGTTGTCTATGGCAGTAGTTTGACTTTAAGTGTTTTAACAATTGTTTTATAAATCTCATCATGCATATTAGAATTGGTGGAATTTATAGTATCAGTGCCCTGAAACCAATTTGCTTGAACAGGCCTGAATTCAAGGAGATAGAAACTTATGTTTTTAAGATTTGTACTTTTCATTTTAGTTTTTCTGGTGAGCCCCATTGGAGGAGCGGACCAATCCGTGTCTGCCCAGATGAATATGGGTATGGCGTCAGAAGAATTGCCAGAAAGCTTTAAGGTACCAATGAAGCTTTTTGAAAAAGGGCTTGGGCCTCTATCCAGGACAATCACTACGGATGTAGTTGAAGCACAAGCGTTCTTCGATCAAGGACTTCAACTGATGTATGCGTTTACCCCTGAAGATGCTGCTCGGTCTTTTAGAGAAGCACAGAAGAGTGATCCGAATTGTGCGATGTGTTATTTCGGAGAAGCTTGGGCCTGGGGCCATTACCTCAATGGGCCTATGGGTCCAGGGGATTTACTAAGAGCGCAAGAGGCGATCAGGGTTGCTAGTGAGCTTGCGGACAATGCGAGTGGAGTGGAGAAAGCTCTCATTGATGCCATGGAGGTGAGATATATTGGTCGTACGGATAGAAGCCCTGATATAGCTGAAGACACCCTTTATTCTGAAGCGATGGCTGAGGTCTATGCGGACTACCCCAAAGATTTAGACGTGGGTTTCTTATATGCGGAGTCTATTTTCCTACTAGAACCACGCAGGGGTTACAGGGACATTGAAAAACCAGAAGTACGTTTGCTACATAGGGTTTTAGAAGAAGTCCTCGACCAGGACATCAGGCATCCCGGGAATTGCCATCTATACATTCATGCGACTGAGTCTACGACCCAACCCCACAAGGCGGAAGCATGCGCGGAATATCTGGGCAATGAAATTCCAGGAGCTAGCCACATTCAACATATGCCCTCTCATACTTGGAACAGGGTGGGTCGTTGGGCGGATGGTGTTAGGTCGAATACCCTTGCATGGCACTCAGATCAGAAAGCTGCGATTGGCGAAGGTTTTGCAATTTATCCGAGTCACAACCTTCACATGCTACTCTTCGCAGCTTCGAATGATGGACAAGGTGCAGTAGCAATGCAGGCTGGCAAAGACTATGACGAGCTTACTGGAACAGCTACTTATGAAATTTTGACAAAGATTCGTTTTGGAAGGTTCAAAGAAATTCTAGAGATGTCGGGAGAGCCTGATCCAAATCCGATATTTAAAGGATTTTGGGACTTTGGACATGGATACGCACATCTGAAGACAGGTGATATGGAGCAGGCGCGTCAATTCCTTGCTGCTGTCGAGCTTGGTGCTGAGGAAGCGTCAGACAGAGCGGTTTTTCGCCAACATTCTGCTAAAGATATGCTAGCTATTGTCGGGGGGATATTGAAAGGAGAGATACTCCGAGAAGAGGGTCAAGTGAGTGAGGCTATTGAAATCTTTAAAATGGCCGCAGAAATTGAAGATCAACTGGAGTATGATGAGCCTGAACCACTCAATTTTGCTGTTCGTGATTGGTTAGGCGCGGCCTTGATAGAAGCAGGAAGATTTTCCGAGGCTGAACAGGTCTATAAATTTGCTCTAGAAGATCATCCTCACAATGGATGGTCATTGTTTGGACTTGAGAAGGCACTGCGTAATCAAGGGAAAAGAGGACCTGCTGACGAGGCACTAAGAGCGTTCGAAGAAGCGTGGCAAAGATCGGACGTTTGGCTTAATGCTTCGCATTTCTAGAATCTTAGGTCTCTTCCTTTAATTGATCTTTGGGGAGCTCATATGCTCTCGAGCTCCTCAAAGGTCTGCAGGCCTCTATGGAACCACTGTTCTCTGAAGGGAACAGAGGAAATATCGTCCAGGTCGAGTCCCTCGGTCATTTCATGAGGGTAGAGTTTTAGGGAGCCTGTTTCTTCTTCGTGTTCACTGTGTTGTCCCTCCATGAAAATGTTGACTTTGAAATTATCTTCCGCATCAACTGTGAACGCATTGAATAGAAGTGTATCTGGTTCTTTTGCAAAATCTGTCACAGTCAGATCTAAAATCGGTGTATCGTCCTCTTGGACGTGCACGGCGAGACCCTGTGAAGATTCAGAGAATTCTATATCGATGTCATTCATGTAATGAGGAAGATGCCAACGCTCTATGGCATGTTTCCGAGATTCTGGAGTCGTGACCCCAACCATAAATGGATAAAAGGCCGCATTTGGAATTGGCCGGTTCGGTTCAACTCTTGGGGGAACGATCACGGAAAGCACTATCTCATTGTAAGATCCCACTTCAGTCTCAGTAAACTGAAATGCGGTTATTGCTAGGATGCTTCTCTGATGTTGAACTTCCAATGATTGGAGATGCTTTGGAAGAAGCTTCGTGGCGTCATTCGTGGGCATCTCAAAAAATCCAGCCACTGCGTTATAAAAAGCGTATTTAGTTAACTGCATTGTTATCGTTTCCTTGAAAGATAAAAATAGTACTATGTTACTATAAGCTATTAAGCAACTCCAAATGGCCAAGGTTATAATATCAGACTTTCAAAATGTGAGTGTCAATAATGTCTCTCAATGGAAAGAGTCGGGTGCCTGAAAATGACTTATAGGGAAGGAGCAAAGATGTTAAAATCGGTGACATGTCATTGGTAGAGGAAACGGCCTTTGCCCAGAAAGAAATTTCGGTAGATGGCCATGGCCCGGCAGAGGATGTTTTTGTTCCTCTCTTAACTACTATTGCCAGGGATCACATTGAAGCAGTCATTCTCTACGGATCACGACTACTTGGAGCAAATCCAGGGCGACACAGTGCTTATGATTTGGTTTTGATAGTTGATGGATATAAGGATTTCTATGAGGCCTTATACTCAGCTAATATGATTCATAGGCTGCCCATGGTGATGGCTATTATGAGTTATGTCCTGCCGCCTAACGTCATACGATTAGCTCCAGAGGGAATAGACGGGCCAATCGCTAAGTGCTTGGTGTTGAATAGACCTGATTTTGAACGGTCCTTAGCTATTGATCAGGCAAAGGACCACTTCATGATTTCAAGAATGATGCAGAAAGTCAAAGTGATCTACAGTAAAAGTGAAGCAGTTGGGGAATGGGTCCAGCACAATTTAGGCATAGCAAGATATGGTGTTCTTACTTGGGCGACTCTTTGGATTGACCAGCCCTTCAACGCAGCATCCTTGGCACGTGAAATGCTGAGGATTTGCTACCGTAGTGAAAATCGTCCTGAATCAGATGGTCGTTCGGATACCATTTTCCTGTCACAAGAAAAGGAATTAGTTGAGTATTATGCCAATGTGTTGACTGAGGCTGAAGCTAAAGGGGATATGGTTCGTGACGGGAATGGTTATAGAACTTTGAGTCCAGTTTCTATGAGGAGCAGGTTGGGACGTATAGTGTATTTTAAAGTATCCAAGCTAAGGGTGACACTTTCTTGGCTTAAGCATGTAGTCACTTTTGAAGGATGGCTACCTTATATTGTCAGGAAGGTGGAGAGAAGAACTGGGAGTGAGATTAATCTCACTTTAATCGAGAAGGTGTTGCCGATTCCGTGCTTGGTTCCAAGGGTTCTTTATGTATTTTGGAATAGGCCCAAGACAGAAACTGAAGCAAATCAGGATTTTGGAATGGGTCCTGACCAAAGGGAGAATTGACTAAGGATGCAAACGTTACTGTTAGTCTTAGCATTTTCGGCGATTTCTATCTTATTTTGGGTGGTGAGTGGCAAGCACAAATCCATCGATAATTTAGAAAGTAAAGATCGTGGTAAATTTGTCTTGGGAAGTTTTTTGAGAGACTGGTTCTATTGGTTTATTGATCCATTTAGGAAGTTTGCAATACTAATCGGATTGGGACCTCTGTTCTTTAATCTTCTTGGAGTCTTTTTCGGGATTTTAAGTGGTTTAGCTTTTGCCACGGGGCATCTTGAGTTGGGCGGTTGGAGTATCTTACTTGGAGGAATAGCAGATGTCTTGGATGGAAGGATTGCCCGCACCTTAGGAATAGCTGATCAGAGGGGTGCTTTTTTAGATTCAACATTAGACAGATTCGCAGAGGTCGCAGTTTTTTGTGGCTTGGTCTATTTATTTAAAGATTCTCAGATGGGTTTGTTATTTGCCACAGCTGGTTTAGGCGGGTCGCTGCTAGTGAGCTATACGAGGGCTAGGGGCGAGAGCTTGGGGGTGACCTGTAAGTCAGGCTTAATGCAACGAGCAGAACGGTTGCTTCTGATAGGTTTTGGTGGGATCCTCGATCCTTCGGTTTCAGCGCATTGGGCTGTTTCCAATCTGGATTTCGGCTTGCTGCTGATACCTGTGCTCGGTTTGTTAAGTCTGGGGACAATAGGAACTTCTGTGTTCCGTACTGTATGGATCGCTAAAAAACTTAAGCGATGATTTTGGTGATATTTACGATTCGCAATTTACCTGTTAGAAAAGTTAAATCGTGATTAACTTAAGTTGGAAGAGGGGCCATAGCTCAGTTGGGAGAGCACTGCCTTTGCAAGGCAGGGGTCGCCGGTTCGAGCCCGGCTGGCTCCATTGATTGATTGATTGATTCTGCATCCATCCCGTTCGTCTAGCATCGAAAACAGGATTCGAAAGGGATTCCAAACTCGTGGTACTGGCGATATCCCTCCTGAAAGTACACAATATATGGATATCGTGGGCCTAAACATGGAGATTAGAACAGTGGATACTCACGCAGATATAGATAGAAGGCAATGGCTAGTGCAGGGTGGTTCTGCGTTTCTGGGTTTAGCTTTATTGGGATGTGAGGCAGAGGATGTTCCCTTTTTGATAGGTGACCAGGGCGAGCTAATTCCCTGGACCGACTCTCCCGATACAGGCGCGATGAGCCAGGTCAATTTATTGGATTGGGAGAATCTTGATTCTTGGATTACTCCGACGTCTGACTTGTTTAGAGTTGGTCACTATAATCGTCCAGTGATCCAGGAAAGTGAATGGAATTTAGTGGTGGATGGCTTAGTGAAGAATCCACTCTTACTAACTTTGGACGAGCTGAGATCCAGGCCCAAGATGGAGCAGGTGTTCACTTTGGAATGTGCGGGGAATCGAGGCTTTTCTAGCTTTATAGGTGCGGTACACAACGCTAAATGGATAGGAACTTCATTAGCTTCTGTTTTAGAAGAGGCAGGCATTATGGACGATGGGATCGAAGTTGTCTTTTGGGGGAGTGATTCTGGACAAGAAGAGATCCGTGGAAATAATGTGACTCAAAATTTTGCTCGGAGTATGTCGATCGAAGATGCAATGGATCCTAGTGTTATGCTGTGTTATGAAGTCAACGACCAGCCGCTACCGAACGAGCATGGATTTCCATTGAGGTTGATTGCTCCTGGTTGGTACGGAGTTGCCAACGTCAAATGGCTAAAAAAGATAGAACTCAGAGACTCACGCTTTATGGGGAAATTTATGGCCAGGGATTATGTGACCCTGAGAGAAGAGAAAGTCGGCGAAGAGTCAGTTTGGATGGAATCATCGGTTGGGAGGACAAGGATTAATTCTGTTCCAGCCAAAGTAACCTTTGCTGATGGAAAATATCGGGTGCATGGCGCTGCTTGGGGTTCCGTTGTTTCAAGTGTAGAGGTAAGTGTAGATGGAGGTGATTGGAGGCCTGCACAAATTTCTCGCCCTCAAGAAAGTGAATATTCGTGGGCATTCTGGCATATGGACTGGGACGGGGGATCACCTGGAGAGCATACCATAACCTCACGAGCTACTGACGTTGACGGTAGGGTGCAACCANCTCCTTCAGATCCGTCCATCGCTTTGAAAANAACCTATTGGGAAAGNAATGGGCAATTGACTCGNNGAATNGTNACNGGTGACCAGTANAAGGGTACAGAATGATGCACATTTTTGGAAAGAGTATCCTTTAACTGAAGTTTTACTCGTAANCATTGCTAAAAATGCGTGAGGAAGATTTGCTGTATCTCGTCAAGCCTNTCCAGCTNTGNTCNCNCTTTCGNTATANGCAGACTTNAGCATAGCAAAAGAAGTGTATGTNACTATTACTACCACTAGCCANCGCATGAGATCCAGNGGCATCTCTTTTATTACCAAAGCACCAAGCAATACTCCTGGGATGCCTCCGAGNGCCAGTCCCAGTGCNGGNCTNAGACTGTAGGCATTCGANTGCATGAANCGGATGGAAGCAGTAGGCATNAGAAATGCNCANGAACCCATCATAATTGGGAACGAAACAACTGGATTCATTCCAAGCATGCTCACCATGATCATTGTTGGAGCATACATACCGACTCCTAGTGTCATNAGTGCACCCATAACGAANGTTCCAGCCATTCCGACATACAANNTGGANCCCNTAAGTTTTAGGGAGTCGCCAGTTAANTTTGAAACAAGTTCAACACCTAGGAGTTGCATCACAAAAGTTATAGCAGCCACACCAAGTGCNAGCCCGAGTCCGATTTGGATGTAATTNCGGGGCCATCTTGTAATTGATCTTGCTCCAAGCCAGGCTCCAGCTACTGCCATGNNTATCAAAGCAATTAAAGTGAGCATGTCTACCTGAATAATTGTCATAAAGACAAATGCTTGGACGATGACCGGTAAGGAGTGTCCGACGTGCATGGTTCCAGGGATGTGTTCGTCAGGAACCAATTTTTGAATTTTGAACCAAGANGTTGTTGGCGCAAAGGAACCGATCCCAAGAGAGTCAAAAAAATTCGTTATAAACCCGATAGTCAGTTCCAAGATAGAAGGTTTCTTAGAACTGGGAACCTGGGCGGCCATGTTTCTGGNCCAAGCCCTCAGATAAACTAGTGAAAAGGCGCCCAAAAGAATAAAAAGGATGGGTTTTGAAAAATTCTCTAGTAAACTATTCATTAGGAATAAATCTCACTTTGTTCGGGGAAGTTACAGCAAAACTTTGCGAANAGNTGTCCATATTCTATGTGTCACACCTTCCGGCGCACTTGCATATATGCATTTTAGTGCGTTTTGTTATATAAGGTTATGAAAACAAAATTATGTTGAATCACTGTTAAAATTACAATCATCCAATCCTGGAAATCAAAATGAATATTACTCGTCGGGAAATGATTCAGATAGGGGCGGGAGCCAGTGCTGGACTTATGTTGGGTTGTACTGTTGCCCAAGAGATAGACCAAGGACTAATTACCAAGGAGATTCCTTCAACAGGAGAGAGTATTCCAGTTATAGGGTTGGGAGGAAGGAATTATAGGCTGGGTGAGGGTTGGGCGGATAACACGGATGGCTACAAAGCCACACTGGGAACTTTCTATGAGTTAGGAGGACGAGTCATAGATACATCTCCCAATTATGGAGATTCCGAAATTATCATGGGAAACCTGCTCCAAGAGTTGGGTGTCAGAGANGGGCTGTTTCTGGCAACGAAGGTTGATCGACAAGAAAGAGATGAAGGCATCGAAAGAATGCAAGGATCCCTGCAAAGGATGCATACGGATTCTTTTGAATTGATGCAGGTGCATAATCTGAGGGGTTGGGAGACACAGATTCCGACCCTCCGTGAGTGGAAAGAGGAAGGGAAGATAAAGTACATAGGTATCACCACTTCAAGCGACCGCCAGTATGAACAGATGGAACAGATCATGCTGCAAGAAACATTGGATTTTATACAAATTGACTATGCCATAGATAATCGNACAGCTGAGGAAAAACTCCTTCCTTTAGCTAGAGATATGGGTGTAGGTGTATTAATCAACATGCCTTTTGGTAGGGGGCGTTTATTTGCTAGAGTTGGGGACAGAGAATTACCAGAATGGTCAGCAGAGTTTGGCTGTAAAAGTTGGGGGCAATTCTTTTTAAAATATGTAGTGTCTCATCCCGCAGTCACAGCAGTCATACCTGGTACGACCAGCGAAAGAAATGCTGTGGATAATATAGCAGCAGGCAAGGGACTCTTGCCCACGTCACAGATTCGAAGCCGTATGGAAGAGTTCATTGACGCTTTGCCGCCCGTGGAGAGGTCCTCTCGAAGTTGAGCATAGTAGGACGGGGGCAGGGGGTAGTGTAAACCCGGAAAGTTATAGGAGTAAGCCACTATATCATAANCGNCTGTNGAATGAGATCAGCTGAAAGATAGAACAAAGGAGGATGTACAGNGTGAATCAGAGTTCAGAGCCAGGATTTGCTAGAGTTCTTAGTGTTAGAGATGGCCTGGCAGTAACCGTGGGAATGGTGATAGGAGCAGGAATTCTCAGGGCCCCAGGAGAAATAGCTGGTCTTTTAGGCGACCCTTGGTTTATTCTGGCAGTGTGGATTTTAGGAGGTATTGTAGCTGGTTTGAGCACTTTGCTATTGGCTGAAATGTCAGCCGCTCTTCCACAGGCTGGAGGCAANTATGTTTATGCCAGAGAGGCTTGGGGCCCCGTGATGGGGTTTGTGTCCGGTTGGTCGGAATTACTTGTGGGAAGGGGNTTTTCAGGAGCTGCAAAGGCTGTAGTTATAGCGGAATACATTAGGATNCTGACGGGTGGAAAGGGGTCGATTCCAGTAATAGCTGGTGCAGTGGTTTTGGCTTTTTTCTTCGTTCACACTCAAGGTATAAAAGCTAGTACGGTGTTTCAAAATGTTACTACCGTGATCAAGATATTCGTTGTGTTGATCATAGCTGGNGCNGGGATTTGGGCTGGAGATTTACTGAGCATAGGGNCNAGNGGAAGTAACGGTGTCGATATACTAAACCAGGGTTGGGTGTCTAGTTTTTCGGCGGCCTACTTGGCTGTAGCTTTTGCCTATTATGGTTGGGAAGACGTGTCCAAAATGGCCGAAGAGATAAAGGATCCTGGAAAGGCACTTCCGAGCATTCTTCTAAAGGGTGTTTTAGCAGTGGCTGTTTTGTATCTGCTGATAAACTTGTCGTACCTAGCGGTTCTNACACCTTCTGAGATGGCAGGTTCGGAGCTCGTAGCTCAGGATGCGATAACAGGGGTGTTTGGCTCTGCTGCTGGNACTGTGGTCGTAGTGGCCAGTCTACTAATTCTAATCAGTAGCCTTAACGTGAATTTTTTAGGGCTGCCCAGGGTCGCATATGGCCTGGCAAGTCATGGATTGGCACCGAGGGCATTCTCTAANGTAGACGANAAGGGAACGCCAAGGAATGCTTTATATTTTATTGCTNTGTGGATAGGGTTGCTCGCTATCAGTGGTAGTTTCTCCCAGATAATTGGATTAATGATGATGATAGCGATACCAGTGGATATGATGGTTTTGCTNGGTTTCTTCCGCCTTAGGTCCAAACGTCCAGATCTNCATCGACCTTTCCGTGTTTTTGGCTATCCATGGATTCCATTGATTACTATCCTACTTTATTCAGCAATTTTAGTGATTCTAGTAACCACTCAGACAAGAACAGCGATGTATGGATCCCTAGTGGTTGGAGGTCTGATAATAGCTGGGTTGATCAATAAAAGGCGTCAGAAAATCTAGGTTCACGAGTTACTAGCGATAGAATCCGCCGGATTGTATACCTTGGAACAGTCTAAAATGTTCNGTGAGGATTCTGTTTGTAGCTTGCTGGTCNGGTTCCGTCGACCAGACGCCCTTTTCTGAAGTTCCTCCGAGGATGATACCGTCTTGCCGGGGTAACATATGAACGAAACCNNCCGAGTTAGTCCCNGGCAGACTTCCAATAGTGGCGTAATTAACTTCTGCCTGTGGGATCAGAGCGATGAGTTGTCCCTTTAGCGGNGAGATCTCTANATCATTGAANAGGTGNTGGGAACCAAGNCCCGTACAATTGATAATTAATTCCTGACCTAGAGACATCAAATCCTTAATGCTATCAAAAGCTTTTATCACAAGTTCTCCATTGAAAGCTAGAAAATCTTGTACTAATGCCTCGAGATAGATAGACGGTTCAATTCGTAGTGTTTTTCTTCTGACCATGTAGTTGCAGGGATAGAAGTGATCTTCAGGGCCAGCGACCACTTGCTCTGTCCGTAGATGTGAGGGTAAAAGTGGTGGACGGGTATTTATGGACCGGGAGATGGTGTCGGGGTGTTCGTCTAAAAATCTCCATTGGTCAATCCAGGATACGCCATACTTTGGGCCTACTAGTAGTTGTAGCTGTCGGTATGCGATATGNGCTGCACGACGGAACTGAGAATCCCAGGACTCTGTGCGTTGGTCATTATCAATCANCCCAGATGTGGGGGTCCAGCTAGCGAGTGATTTATTGGANGTTGTATTNGGAGGAACATCTTTTGCATAGATGGTTACTTTGAAACCGTGCTTCTGGAGTTGCCTTGCGGTGGTCAAACCTACTACCCCACTCCCGATCACAGCAACGTTACGACTGGGATGGTCCAATGCAAGTTCAGTAGCTAATAGTCCCGTCCCCCAGGACAGGGACATACCAGANCCGCCATGCCCGTAGTTGTGTANAATAGTCTTNGAATCATGTTTTTCAGNTTTCAGTACGAACCCACTGGGTCGATAAGGTCTCAGTCCAACGGTGGTCCGAATAATACGTTCCCTGAAAATGTCTACGGGCCATAGGATCGTGCCGAAAAACTGTGCAGATCTCGCGGTTTCCCGAACCGACATCTGTTCGATGGATCTGGATATTCCACATCCAGGGATGCTCAGCCCCACAACTCCTAAGCCGGCTTTCTTGATTAAGGTTCGCCTGTTCATAAAATCACCTTTGCAGGGAATAATGTTCTAGCCTGGCGGCTAACAGTAACATTGTAGTCTTCAGATGACCAATGCATTTGATTTCAGCTATTTTCGATGATTTGGACTTAATTCCAGACGGCCATACGAATTCAGGATCTGTTGTAACTCCCNGTGNGGGATGGCTTCAGATCGGTTACCGTCTCTTCCTTCCATTGTTTCTGCCGCAATCATGGCGTTGATGATCGCTTCTTCAGTNGCTTCAACGGTGGCTTGAAANATAACGCTTAAATNGGAATTATTTAACATTTCTAGGGAGCTTACAGGGCGATTGCCTGCTGTGTTGCGATTGCTTGTTGAAAAAGCTATAAAAATATCACCAGATCCGTTACTTGCGGTTCCTCCAGTTCGAGCGACCCCAAGTGAAGCTCTTCTTGCGACCCTTTTCAATTGATGAGGGAGAAGTGGAGCATCGGTTGCTACGACGATGATGATTGATCCACGATCCTGATATTGGGATTCCTGGTCGACATCGGTGGTTATGTGCTTGCCAACGGGAACACCTGCTATTGTGAGTTGGTTCTTACTCCCGTAGTTAGCTTGGACTAGAACTCCTACAGTGTAGCTTGCTCCTGCACTCACGACGCGAGAGGATGTGCCGATTCCGCATTTGAATCCCAAACACCTCATTCCAGTGCCGCCTCCGACATTGCCTTCTTCGACNTGTCCGTCGACAGANTGGTCTAGTGCAGANAATAGATGTTCCTTAGTAACGTGAAAACCGTTTATATCATTGAGAGTGCCATCATACGTTTCTGCTACGACTGGTAGAGACCATGGTTGAAAAGCATTGCCGTGNTTAGTCTGCCATTCAATGATTGCATCTCTGACTACACCCACGCTGTGAGTGTTTGTGATTGCCAGTGGNCCCTCCATAAAACCAGATTCTTCGACCCAAGTGGTTCCCGTCATTTCTCCATTTCCGTTTAGCGCAAACCATCCTGCGAAGACGGGGTCAGATGGGTTGGAGCCTCGTGGAAAAATGGTGGTGATGCCCGTGCGTACTGGGCCTTTTCCAACTATTAGTGGACCTTCTCCAGAAATCAGAGTAGTGTGTCCCACCAAAACNTCATCAACATCTGTAATAGCGTTATTGGTTCCAGTCATGCCTTCGAACGGGATTCCCAGGTCTCTGGCCCGTGCCCCATTTTGTCCAGCGACAATGGACGGGATTGTAAGTGTCCATAACAAGATCAAGGTGGTTGTTCCAAGCAGTATCCCTATTTTGTGATTCTTCATGGCAGATCCCTAGTGAATATGAGGGTTTGGAGTACTTGTCGTTCTCAGTGACACTTGTACTGCAGAAGGAAAATTAGGTCAAGGAACAAGAGTTTTGGGTTCAGGTGGAATGGAGCAGTTGAAATCGGGTTGACGCCCTATGTAATTGGACATCTTAGTANGCTATATTAGGCCACTTGAATTCATCTTTAACATTNCACTTAAGTCGAATTTTTTAAATGCGATATTTATCAGTGATGATACTGATTTTCTCACTAGGATGCGGAGACACTGCAACTGACATAACTGCAGTAGAGACACCGCCTTCCAACAACANTGTTCGATCTGTAAAGGCTGACCCTTCTTATAACACAGATGTTTGGGAGATTTTCGTTAGAACTGGCTGTTCGGCTTCTTCATGCCATGGGAATGGAGCAGGGGGTCTAAGCCTTTCTACCTCTTCCGGATCCTACTCTATGTTAGTAAATGTCCCCTCGGACGGCACCGGTGAAATTTTGGTCATACCTTCAAATGCAACAGGTAGTTATCTCATAAAGAAACTTGATGGGAGCCAGGGAGCTGGTTCAAGAATGCCCCTTGGAGGTGCNGCACTAGATGAGACCGATATGAAAAATATTGAGAATTGGATCAATCAGGGAGCTAAAAATAATTAAAACAACAAATTGGTCTGCAGATAAAAAGATTCATTTCCTGATTTGGATTGGTTGCTGGTGTCTACCTGGAGGTAACGGTGGTGTGGATGCACAGGAACNGGTACCACCNCCAGAAATATTTTATTCNACTCAGTCGGCTAATTTACCGACTGCCAAGATGCTTGAGCGCGGTCAAGGTATACTAGAAATCTCGCATCGATTTTTGCCACCTATTTCAGACGGAGCAGGAGTTCTGTGGGGTTTGGACGGTCCTGCCTATAATCGATTAGGATTGGGTTTTGCAGTTGATGACAATATCCTCCTGGGAGTATTGAGAAGTAGCCTGGAAGACAACTTAGAGGTCAATGCCAAAATTGGTTTGGGCCAAAAAGACGGGGGAAGGCCGTGGATGGTAGCTGCGGTGTTGGGCAGCTCTTGGGATTTTGACAATCACTCTCGGGGAGTTGCTACAGTTGCGCATGNATACCTTCAGCTTCCATTCAATACCTTGCTTACTGATAGGATAGCAATAGGTGTTGTACCTTCTTTGTTCGGGGGATTCTCGGAGGGGGGATCTGCGGAGATGGACTTTGCGGTTGGATTCAATGGGCAATTTTATATGAATAGAAGGATCAATCTGATCGCTGAATGGATAGCAACCCAGTCTCGAACCATCGCTCCAAGGGATGTTGGGTCTCTCGGTATCGAGTTTAGAACAAGAGGCCATTTCTTCAAGATCTTGTTAAGTAATCAAGTTAGAATGAATCCAAGTCAATATTTGATGGGTTCTCCTTTTGGTCTGCATCCGAACGAATGGCGACTAGGATTCAATGTNGTTCGAATCTTAGATTTTTGAGGTTAGGGAATGACTTGGATTGGTGCGCCTCAAAGAATGGTGTCGTTCATGTCCTTAACCATCAACGAGACTCGCTTGGCACCNCCTTCGGTTTGTTGCTGACCTACTTCGCAGAATCCGAAAGATTCATGAAATTTAGTCGAAATCGGATTTGGAGGNCGTATATTGACTTCGCAAGCCATGGGGCACCCCCGCTCTTTTGCTAGCCCTTCAAAATCAGTATATAGGGCCCTGCCTAGCCCTCCTCTGTGAAACTGCTTATCTACAACGATTCGATCCACGTATATGAATTTGGCGTATCTCTCCTGAAACCAAAGAAAATTGAGACTTTGATAGCTAGCTGTTTCTGACATTCCCAAAAGGAAGGCTTTTACACTTCCTTCTAGGAGAATTGCACGGAAGTAAAGGGATGCTTCTAGCTGTTGATGGAAAAACTCTTGATCGACCTCATTCACATGGGGGATTGCGGCTTGGTTGAGTAGTAAGATCTCACGAAGGTATGCTGGCCTGACTGTGATGATTTGCATGAATTTTGGGTCGATAGTGTTCACTGTTCCTGACTTAGTTAGAGCGTACAGTATGTGCAGTAGCCAGTAGGCAGAGTAATTCATACATCATGCTTGCTCCTACAAGGGCTGTCATCCCGTTGGTATCCCAGGGAGGGGAGACTTCNACAACGTCTGCGCCCACTAGGTTNAGGCCATTAAATCCACGGATCATGGACAGTGCCTCTCGTGTCGTAAAGCCACCAACCTCTGGAGTCCCTGTTCCAGGAGCAAAAGCTGGATCGATACTGTCAATGTCGAAGGAGAGATAGGTCCTGGTTGATCCTATGATTTCTCTGGTTTTCTGGATCACGGCTGGAATACCCATCTCCACTACATCTTCCATGAAGACCACATGCATACCGACTGATTTTGAATAATCCCATCCCACACTAGCATTTTGTGCTCCCCGAATTCCAATTTGGATTGTTTTNATANGGATCGATGAGGCCTTCTTCCACAGCCCTACGAAATGGCGCTCCGTGACTNTAATCAGTNCCCAGAAAATCATCCCAGGTGTCCGTATGAGCATCGATGTGAATCAGGCTCAATGGTTCATCTTTTCCAAGAGATCTCAAGATTGGTAATGTGACCGANTGGTCTCCTCCAGCCGCTAAAATAGGTACGCCTGATGAGGTAAAGAGATTTATGAAATCCTCAATGTCCTTATGAGCTTTTTCTACTTCGTAAACATTGGTGAAAGGGACATCTCCACCGTCTCCAATTCGACATTGCTGGTAAGGGTCTGTTCGAGTCACAGGATGAATCGAGCGCATCATACTGGAGCTGTTTCGTATCTCTCGTGGTCCGTGTCTTGCTCCTGGTCTATTTGTTACAGCTCCATCATATGGAATTCCAACCATGGCGATATCACAGTCAGAAGGGGATTTAATTTGAGGGGCTCTCATAAAGGTAGCTAGGTCCATATATCTCGGAGATGACATTGGATCATGCTGATGTTGTGATGATTTTTTCAACGGATTATCCAAGCAGTTATGTATGTGATCGGAGGGGTGAGTGACACCAAAGCTGATGTTGCATAAGCGTATTGGCAAGGGAATTGAAGGTTGTATCACACCTGATCGGATCTGAACAAATTTCTTTCAGTCTCTATCGTCGAAGGAAGTGAGTTGATAGAATGTTGTCCATGAATGCAATTATACTAGTAGTAATCGGCGTAGTTTTCGTATCTCTCGGCTATGTGTTTTACTCCAAATTTATCGCTGAGAAAATTTATCGATTAGATCCTAATTATNAGACACCNGCGTATACCAAGCGTGACAACGTCGATTACGTCCCTACTGACAGGGTCGTTCTCTGGGGGCACCACTTCACCACGGTTGCAGGAGCAGCTCCAATCATTGGTCCAGCGATAGCACTGATATGGGGATGGCTGCCAGCCTTCATTTGGGTTGTCGTGGGAACCATGTTTTTCGCGGGTGTGCATGATTTTGGCGCCCTCTGGGCGAGTGTCCGAAATGAAGGGAAGTCCATCGGTGCATTGACTGGAGAAGTGGTCAGTATTCGTGCTCGGAATCTCTTTATGATAGTTATATTCCTGTTNTTGCTCATGGTAAACGCCGTTTTTGCTGTGTCAATTTCCAATGCTCTTGTGGCTACACCCAGTAGTGTCATTCCAACCTGGAGTGCAATAGCGGTTGCGTTGGTAATTGGAGTCTTGATATATCGGATGGGTGTGCCGATCCTATGGCCGACAATTGTCGGAACTGCCATTCTCTATGCGGTCATTTGGGTAGGAGATCAGGTTCCTGTCGAATTGCCAGGAACTTTTATGGGGCTNTCAGCAGGTCCTCAATGGATTTTGATCCTCTTTGGCTATGCTGCAGTGGCATCATTGTTACCAGTGTGGCTTTTGCTACAACCTCGTGATTATATCAATGGTATTCAACTATTCATTGGGCTTGGATTACTCTATGCTGCAGTTCTCTTTGCGAGTCCGGAGATCACAGCCCCTGCATATAATATGGAAGCAAAGGTCATCGGGGCTCCACCCTTGGTCCCTTTACTATTTGTGACCATCGCCTGTGGGGCCATATCTGGTTTTCATGGGTTGGTCGCTTCGGGCACGACTTCGAAGCAACTGGATAAGGAACCTGATGCTAGATTTGTAGGATATCTCGGGTCATTGGGCGANGGATTGTTGGCCATAGCAACAATAGTTGTGGTTAGTGCTGGGCTGGGATCTTCGGAACAATGGCGATCCGTCTACTCCGAATTCGGTGTTCATGGCATTGACACGTTCACAAGAGGTGGTGCCAACATCGTAGCGAGTGGGCTTGGATTGCCAGTTGAGTTTGCTGCTACATTNCTGACTGTAATGGCTGTGCTATTTGCAGGAACAACTATGGATTCAGGAGTCAGGATCCAGAGAATGATTATACAGGAGTGGGGTACTATTTATAAGTTGCGATTCATGCAAAATCACTATTTAGCCACGCTACTAGCAGTAGGATCTTGTTTGGTATTGGCGTTTGGGGCAGGTGGTTCGGATGGACAGGGAGGCATGTTAATCTGGCCCTTGTTTGGTACCACTAACCAATTGCTTGCTGGTATCACTTTGCTAGTCATCAGTATCATACTGGTAAAATTGAAGCGTCCCCATAAATACACACTGATACCTATGCTTTTCGTCACTACCATGTCTTTCTTGGCAGCACTCTATCAGCTGAGGGGTTTCTACGAGAGTGGACAGNATGTTCTTCTGGGCTTTGACCTAATCATTATCGTAATGGCTATACTGGTCATGTTAGAGGGGCTTTCAGCTTTCAATCGAGAGAAAACCGACACTGTTACTGTCTGAAGACCTTATGTCTGTCCTATTCAGACTATGAAGTTACGGCGCTCAAAGAAGTGGAAGNCTCTTAAGCGATGGCTGTATTTAGNAGATGAGTTCTACAAGGCCCCTTACCGTGGNGCTATAGCCAGAGAAAAAAGGGACCAAGATGACCTTTTTATGCTCCTCGTATTTTCTGAATTNATGGGTGTGCCTAACCCAGCATCGTACTATACACTCGAATTGCAGCCTGTCCTGCTGGAACAATTTCACGATTGGCATACACGTATGGGCATGGAGAAATCTCCTCTTGATGACTTTAGGTGTTGCTAGCCGAATTGTGTGACCGGCGGATTCTGTTCGTTGGCGGGAAAGGCGGTGTTGGTAAAACTACCATAGCAAGCTCGCTGGCATTGTTGGTATCAAACACCGGTCGCAGAGTTNTGCTNGTATCTACGGATCCAGCTCATTCTCTTGGAGATATTTTCGACAAGCCAATTGGGGACAAAGAAATTCCACTACATGAAAACCTCTGGGGGCTGGAAGTCGACTCTGAACGAGAAGCCGACAGTCATATTTCTACCGTCAAACAGACAATGAAGACTCTGGTTGCTCCCAAAATGTATCGCGAAATTGATCGTCAGCTCGATTTGGCTCGTCACTCTCCAGGCACTGTTGAGGCAGCCGTCTTGGAACGGGTAGCGGATCTCATGTCCAAAGGAGATTCCAAGTATGATTTAGTAATCTTCGATACTGCTCCAACTGGCCACACTGTTCGGCTCTTGTCCTTACCTGAAATCATAACTGCCTGGACTGAAGGCATGCTAAATCATCAGGAGAAATCTAAAAATTTGGGCGTTTTACTGGATTCCTTGAAGAGCGATGAAGAGCCAATGGCTGACCATGGCATGATGGATTTTGTNCAGCATGAAGGTAAAGATCGGCGCAATGAAGAGATAAGTCGGATTTTGCGAAGGAGAAACGATAAGTTCCATGAAGCACGAAAACTGTTAATTGATCCAGAAGCGACTGGNTTTCTGCTGGTTTTGAATCCAGAGAGACTCCCAATCCTAGAAAGTAAGAAGGCCTGCGATGTGCTTCGTAAATTCCAAATCGAAATCTCTGGTATTGTTATCAATAGGTTGCTTCCTGATGAGCTAGAAGGGGATTTCTTTAAAGGTCGATTTGAACAGCAGTCACATTATCTGGATGAAATAAGCGAAGAGTTTAAAGGCGTACGGAGTATCCAAGTAGGACTTCTGGAAAGAGATGTCCATGGAATCGAGATGTTAAAAAAATCAGCAAATATGTTGTCTAAAGCTATTTCTGCCAGTGAAGTTCTATGATAGCCACTCTAAATCTTATAGTCAGGATGATAGATGGACTGAATGAACGGATAGGATCGGGGATCCGTTGGGCTACTCTAATCATGGTGTTTCTTGGTGCTTTTAATGCTTTGGCCCGGTACGCCACTCGGTATGTCGGGGTTTCTTTGAGTTCCAATGCTTACTTGGACTCACAGTGGTATTTATTCAGCCTTGTATTTCTTCTGGGGGCGGCTTACGGATTAAAGCATGATCATCATGTAAGGGTAGATATTTTTTATTCACGCATGGGTAGAGTGACTCAGGCATGGATAGATCTGATCGGCTCAGTGTTAATGCTAATACCCTTTACGGTATTGATGTTTTGGGTCTCTTGGACTCCGGTGGCTATCAGTTGGCAGATCAGAGAAATATCTCCTGACCCTGGAGGGCTGCCACGTTATCCGATTAAGAGTGTCATTCTTATTTGCTTTCTTCTGCTTTTTCTTCAAGGACTCAGTCAAGTCGTAAAAAAAGTCCAATTCATCTGTCTGAAAAGCCAAGAAAAAACTCCTAAAAACACAAGATAAATGGGAGATTTATGGGGACCTACGATGTTTTTTTCGGTTCTCGGCTTTATTTTTATGGGCTACCCCGTGGCTTTTGTTTTGGCTGGGACAGCTTTGGGTTTTGCTTTTCTAGGTTCCGTCTTCGGGGATTTTGATCTAATCCTTTTGAGGGCCCTTCCTGATCGGACTTTTGGTGTGATGTCTAACTACACTCTACTGGCTGTACCTTACTTCATTTTTATGGGTACTCTGCTAGAGAAATCTAAATTGGCTGAAGATCTATTAGAGACTATCGGTGCTTTGTTTGGGAGTTTCAGGGGAGGGCTCGCCATTGGTGTGGTTGGGGTGGGCATGCTGTTCGCAGCAGCAACTGGGGTTGTAGGCGCTTCAGTCACGGCAATGGGTTTGATTTCTTTCCCCGTAATGCAACGCCACGGTTATAGGGAGGACATCTCTCTTGGAGTCATCTCGGCTGCAGGCACTTTAGGACAGATTATTCCTCCAAGCATTGTTCTCATTGTCCTGGGTGATCAGATGGGTGTTTCAGTGGGAGCATTATTTCGAGCCGCGGTGATCCCTGGTTTGGGCCTGGCCGCCTGCTACGTCACCTATATCATTGTAATGGCTCTGGTGAGACCGGGATCCATGCCTCCAATGAAGGAAGCTGGAAGTACAACCAATGGGATTGCTTTGGCGCGAAGAGTACTGCGCTCTATGTTGCCCCCAATCATTTTAATTCTAGTAGTACTTGGAAGCATATTCATTGGTATCGCAACGCCGACAGAGGCTGGATCCTTGGGTGCAGTTGGAGCCATCTTGCTCTCCTTCTTAAATAGAAGGTTCTCAATGAAAATTCTACAGGAGGTTATGGAGGACACTGTTCGCCTTACTGTTATGGTCATCTTCCTACTAATTGGTTCCACTGTATTCACATTAGTTCTGCGAGGGTTTGACGGTGATCTTTGGATTGCAGATATCCTGTCTAACCTACCAGGCGGAGCACTCGCCTTTCTTCTGCTTGTTAACCTCTTGGTGTTCTTTTTGGGATTCTTCATAGATTTTTTTGAGATAGCCTTTATCATAGTTCCATTGGTCATTCTTCCAGCTCAGATATTAGGGATTGATTTGGTCTGGTTGGCTATCATACTTGCGGTAAATATTCAAACATCATTTTTAACGCCACCCTTTGGTTTTTCTCTATTTTATTTAAGAGGGGTCACGCCGACTAGCGTGCCGACTTCTCAAATATATAAAGGAGCGATTCCCTTCATAGGAATGCAGTTGATCGTATTGTTTGGTCTTATCTTTTGGGTTGCCACATAGCAGGGGGGATTAACTTTGGTGAGCTAATAATTTAAGGGCCGATTTCACCTATTGAAAAATTGGTGATATAAGTATGAAACTCATATTGTAAGGGCTCGGAATTGCGGTGCGATACAGACAGGATTGACCGAAATGATTTGTTGACTACCTTGGACGTCGTTATTTGATTGATGGCATCTGGCGCCCGTAGCTCAGCTGGATAGAGCAACGGACTTCTAATCCGTAGGTCGCAGGTTCGAATCCTGCCGGGCGCATTTTGGGAGACAATGATCGGTTTCATCAGCGGAAAAACGATCTTCATGGGCGAATCTATCGCGTCGTCGTGGCAATCTTAAACTGCCATCCCTGGAAGGGGCTGATCTGTGAATTACAGTTCAGCGTAAGGTTCAAAACTTGACTGATTGAATTAGATTTACGTATTGAAGTTTAGTGTTTAGATTTCGATCCTGATACGAGATAATGGTGGACGTAGCTCAGTTGGTTAGAGCGCCGGATTGTGGTTCCGGAGGTCGCCGGTTCGAAGCCGGTCGTCCACCCTCTAAAACTTAGAAGATTTAGCTGTTGACACTTATACAAAGCCTGTATATCCTACTTGGCTATTATAGATAGTTTAAATGTAACTTCGCACCAGCTCGGCGGGGCCATGTTACCAACTAAATTGACCTGGTGGAGTTTAGTGCGACTGTGTTTTCTGTTTTTATAGATAACACTAGGCTTTTTGAAAACTGAGGTTTGAGGTAGTAAGTGGGCCCACGACAAAGGTGAGCACTACGTCTCACTTTTTATTCGCACTAAGTGCGAGTGGGTTTTTAAACGTAGATTCCGAATTGTCAATCTACAAAAGGTTGGCGTTCAAAAGAGCTGACAAGCTTATTCTGTATTTTTAACGGAGAGTTTGATCCTGGCTCAGGACGAACGCTGGCGGCGTGCTTAACACATGCAAGTCGAACGAGGAATAGTGGTGCTTGCACCGCTATAGCCGAGTGGCGGACGGGTGAGTAACACGTGACCAACCTGCCTTTGGGAGGGGGATAACCTGGGGAAACCCGGACTAATACCGCATATTGTCTGTTTGTTGCATGACTTACAGATAAAAGGGAGCCTATGCTTGCAAGCTCTCGCCCATAGAGGGGGTCGCGGCGTATCAGCTAGTTGGTGGGGTAACGGCCTACCAAGGCTACGACGCGTAGCGGGTTTGAGAGGACGACCCGTCACATTGGGACTGAGATACGGCCCAGACTCCTACGGGAGGCAGCAGTGGGGAATTTTGCGCAATGGCCGAAAGGCTGACGCAGCGACGCCGCGTGTGGGATGAAGCCTTTCGGGGTGTAAACCACTGTCAGGGGGGAAGAACTTCATCGATGTGAATAGCATCGGTGGTTGACGTTACCCTCAAAGGAAGCGCCGGCTAACTCCGTGCCAGCAGCCGCGGTAATACGGGGGGCGCAAGCGTTGTTCGGAATTACTGGGCGTAAAGGGCAGGTAGGTGGCTTGTTAAGTCGTCTGTGAAAATCCGGGGCTCAACCCCGCGAAATGCAGGCGAAACTGGCAGACTAGAGACCGGTAGAGGCTAGTGGAATTCCTGGTGTAGCGGTGGAATGCGTAGATATCAGGAAGAACACCGGTGGCGAAGGCGGCTAGCTGGGCCGGGTCTGACACTGAACTGCGAAAGCGTGGGGAGCAAACAGGATTAGATACCCTGGTAGTCCACGCTGTAAACGATGGGCACTAGGTGCCGGGTCTCTAGACGGATTCGGTGCCGCAGTTAACGCATTAAGTGC
>PBFD01000002.1 GCA_002718595.1 Gemmatimonadota bacterium
TGATGTACAGATGCTGTCTCCGACCCTATTGGGTGGATACCTGTCCGCTGCAGGAGAAATCAGTCGCCTCGCTGTAGGTGATCCTGAAGCTCCGATTGGATCCAGGACCTATACCAATTCTGGGTATGTAACTCAATGGGATAGAGTTGAAGGGGCTCCAAGAGGGACTCGTGGTGGCATCTCCGTTATGCATAATTTCCTGGCAGACGGTGAGTATGTGTTCAAGTTAGCATTCGAACATACAACTACTGGAGGATTTTATGGGCGGACCAGTCCTTCCGAACAAATAGAATTATCCATTGATGGTGAACGAATGGCTCTTTTGGAAGTGGATAAGTGGATGCATACTCAGGATCCGAATGGTGTAAATATGGAGACGGAACCCATTTATGTTCCATCTGGTCCACATCGTGTTTCTGCTGCCTTCCTCAAGAGATCAGAAACACTGATGGAAGACTTGGTCTCCCCTCACGAGTGGTCTCTTTCTGATAGGCAAATTGGGGTGGGCGGCTACGGTGTTACAGCCATAGCTCACTTGAAGGATCTTGGTATTTATGGTCCATATGGCTCAACAGGTGTATCCGACTCTCCTAGTCGTAGAGCGATTTTTACATGCAGGCCTGTTTCTTCGGAAGAAGCAAGGCCATGTGCTAGGGAAATAGTTTCCAGATTGGCGGACAAGGGTTTCAGGAGACCAGTTAGTGAAGAGGATGTAGACGCCCTGATGTCATTTTACGAGATGGGTGGTGAAGAAGGAGGATTCGAAGGTGGAATCAGAGTTGCGTTACAGGCTATTCTAGCAAGTCCAGAGTTCGTTTTCCGATTTGAAACTCCTAGAGATGAAATTAGACCAGGTGAAAGTTACCAAATCAGTGACAGGGCTTTAGCTTCCAGGCTGTCATTTTTCTTGTGGGGATCTCCGCCCGATGAAATTCTTGTTCACAGAGCAGAAATGGGCGAATTATCTCAGCCTGAAGTTTTGGAAGCTGAGGTATTGAGAATGCTGTCGGATCCCAAAGCAGCTTCTCTAGGGTCCAGATTTGCAAACCAGTGGCTAAGATTGGAAGACCTCGACAAGGTGCATCCTGACAGACTGATCTATCCAGATTTCTACGAGCAGTTGGCGGATGGCATGATAAAGGAAACAGAGCTTTTCTTTAATAGTTTGGTGCAGGAGGACCGGAGTGTGCTGGACCTCTTTACCGCTGACTATACGTATGTGAATGAACGGCTAGCTAGGCATTATGGTATTCCGGGGGTGGCGGGGGATTATTTTCGGAGAGCGGACTATATTGACGATACAAGAAAGGGAATCCTAGGACACGGAAGTATCCTGACATTAACCTCTCATGCAAACAGAACGTCTCCTGTACTTAGAGGGAAGTGGGTGATGGAGGTTCTTTTGGGAACGCCACCACCACCACCACCACCAGGAGTACCAGATCTGGATGAAACGGAGACTGTTTCTGACGGACGTATGTTGACGACTCGGGAACGGATGGAGATGCACCGAACTAATCCAGTATGTAACTCTTGCCATAGCTTCATGGATCCAATCGGACTTTCCCTGGATAACTTTGACGTGACCGGTAGGTGGCGCACTAGAGAGAATGGCATCCCTTTGGATACGCAGGGTGAACTCTATGATGGAACTCCAGTGACGAGTCCCGATGATCTTTTGAAAGCACTTATGGACCGTCCGATTCCATTAATACGCACATTTACAGAGAATCTGATGGCCTATGCATTAGGACGCAGAGTGGAGTATTATGATAAACCGACGGTTCGTGCGATCACGAAACAAGCCGAAGCGGATGGCTACAAGATATCATCCTTTATTATGGGTGTAGTAAATAGTCCGGCATTCCAGATGAGCCGGGCGGAAATGACGGTAGAAGACCAAAGTGGATCTAATTAGTTGACTGGTGAGTTTACGGAGGTAATCAGGTAATGGACTTTATTACTGGGAAGCACATTTCTCGTCGTGCAGCACTTCGTGGCATGGGTGCCACCGTAGCATTACCGTTTTTGGATGCGATGGTGCCTGCTGGGAAAATGCTGTCGAGTGTAGGTGGTCTATCCTCGTCTTTAGATACTACGCGTTTAGTTGCCATTGAAATGGTTCATGGGGCAGCTGGCAGTAACGAGTATGGGGAATCGATCAATCTGTGGTCACCAGCCGATGCGGGTAATGATTTTGATCTAACTCCCACGTCACTGCTTTCCTTAGAGCCGTACCGTGATTACCTGACGATCATCAGTAATACCGATGTTGAACCGGCTGAAGCGACGACACCGCCCGAGATCGGAGGTGACCATTTTCGCTCCAGTGCTGTCTTCCTTACGCAAGAACATCCGAAACAGACGGAAGGTTCAGACGTTTTCGTAGGAACATCCTTAGATCAGTTATATGCTCAGAGGTTTGGTCAGGACACTCCGATTCCATCCATGCAGCTGTGTATCGAAAACATCAATCAGTCTGGCGGGTGTGCTTATGGGTATACATGCGTCTACACAGATTCTATCAGCTGGGCCTCTCCGACCGAACCTCTTCCAGTGATTCGAGATCCTAGAGTCGTTTTCGAACAGCTGTTCGGGGCCGGTGGGACAGCGGAGGAACGAGCACTGCGCAGACGCACTGACAGCAGTATTCTCGATTGGATCACGGGAAGGGTGGGGAAATTGAAAAGAGAGCTCGGTGCTGCAGACCAACAGAAATTGGAGCGCTACCTTGAGGATGTACGTGAGATTGAACGGCGGATCTCACTTGTTGAAGCTAGAAATAGCAGCGGTGAATCCAGAGAACTTCCAGAGGCTCCGGCAGGGGTTCCAGATTCGTTCTCTGAACATGCTAAATTGATGTTCGACCTGCAGCTATTAGCTTTTGAATCTGACGTTACAAAGGTATTCTCTTTCAAAATGGGAAGAGATTCTTCAGCGAGAGTCTTTCCTGAGAGTGGTTCAGACAAGCCATTCCATCCCGCGTCTCACCATGGTGGAAATGAAGAATCAGTGAGAGAATTTGCAAAAATTAATAGCTATCACGTAAGTATGATTCCGTATTTCCTTGAAAGGTTGCAGAACACGATAGAAGGAGATGCGAGCTTACTTGACAAGACCATGGTGATTTATGGTTCTCCGATGGGAGATCCGAACCTGCATAACCATAAGCGTTGTCCTTTATTTGTTGCTGGTGGTGCAAACGGGGCACTTGCTGGCAATACCCATATTTTTGCAGACGACAAGACCCCCATGGCAAACGCCATGTTAACCTTGCTACAAAAATTAGGGTTTAATGACATGGAATCATTTGGAAATAGTACAGGACCGTTGTCATTGCACATTTGAGAAGTATAAAGCACTGAACCAAAAATCGGGTTCGGGATAGGAAACATACTTGGATAGGGTTTTTTATATGGCGAATTCCTTAGGCAACAAAATCTCACTAGTGACTCTTCTGCTGATTCTTTTCACAGGAAGCATCGTGCCAGCCGACTCTCCGATAGCTGATGCGGCTATGAGGAACGATAGTGATGAGGTGTACAACCTGTTACAGCAGGGCGAAGACGTAAATGCTGCGCAGGGGGACGGAATGACGGCTCTTCACTGGGCAGCAGAAAATGGTGATTTAGCAATGGTTGAAGTGCTGCTATCTGCAGGTGCAAACTTCAACAGCACAACTCGTTTAGGAAGTTATGCTCCATTGCATTTAGCCAGTAAGATGGGGCATGGGGAAGTGATCAGGACTCTCCTGGGAAATGGCCAGGATCCAAATATTGCAGCCATAAGTGGTATGACTCCTCTTCATTATGCGGCAGCTTCTGGGTCTGCTGATGCCGTGGATGTCCTAGTGGGTTACGGTGCACAAATCAACGCGAGAGAAGATGACGGCAAGCAAACCCCATTAATGTTTGCGGCTGCTCTAAACAGAACTCGAGTGGTGGAAGTTTTGACCCAGCATGGAGCTGATCTAGAGGCATTCAGTAAAGTCGTCGACATGAGGGTCCGAGGTAAAATGGATCGTGTGGCGGGAGATCGCAGAAATGAAGTCATTTCTGCTTTCCGACAACAGACGGCTGGAGGCGACCCAAGCTGGAGACCAAATACTGGTCAGGTACAGGCAGCAGTTAAGGCGGCTAATGCAGTGCTTGAACAGGGACCAGAAGCTTTCGCTGAAGCGGAGGAAGGTGAACTGCTAGATGGTGCAGTAGCCGCTGGGGTTTCATCCTTTGAGGATTTGGTGGGTGGGTATGGAGGTTTTACGGCGCTTGTTCACGCGGTTCGAGAAGGACATTTAGAATCAGCTCAAGCATTGTTGGATGCAGGCGCTAATATCAATGCGGTTACTAAAGGAGACAGTAGCAGTCCACTGCTAATGGCTATGATCAACGGACATTTTGATCTGGGATTGTTTTTAGTGAGTCAGGGGGCCGATGTGAATTTGGCGAGCGTTGCTGGTACCACACCCCTCTACGCTGTGCTTAATGTCCACTGGGCTCCCAAGGCAAGGTATCCACAGCCTGGAGCGCAGAAGCAGCAGAATTCGGATTATCTCGAGACCATGGAAACTCTTTTGAAAGAAGGGGCCAATCCGAATGTTCGCCTAAAAAAACATATATGGTACATGGGGTATACCTTTGATCAACTAAGAGTCAACACTACGGGTGCGACTCCTTTTTGGAGAGCTGCATACGGGACTGATGTCAGTGCAATGAAATTGTTGGTCTCGTATGGGGCCGAGTCGGGTTTGGCCACAATGAAAGTTCCAGGAAGACGCAGAGGCCCGGTCAGGGAAGATTTGTCTGGTCTAGCTCCATTGGCTGACGGTGATCCAGCGGTTTATCCAATTCACGCTGCGTCGGGGGTGGGATACGGAGAAAGCTTCGCAGGTCAGGCGCATCGCCATGTACCCGATGGTTGGATGCCTTCCATTAGGTATTTGGTCGAGGAGCTTGGTGCTGACGTTAATGCCAGGGATGCAAATGGTTTTTCTCCAGTACACCATGCGGCGGCCAGGGGAGACAATGAGTTAATTTTGTACCTGGTTGAAAAGGGTGCTGATGTGACCCTGGTAGGACGGAGTGGCCAGACAACCGTAGATATGGCGAATGGACCATTCCAGAGAATTCAACCATTTCCAGAAACGATAGCTCTTTTAGAAGGAATGGGTGCTGTTAATAATCACAACTGTGTTTCTTGCTGAATCGCTGAAAGTTAATAGTAGGTGTCTGCAGGCAAAGCGAGCCCATATTCTCTATAGGATTGTAGAAGTTCTTTAAGGAAACTGATTTTACCTTGATCCTGACCCTCCGTCCTCTAGGTGTTTACAGGTTATCACCAGACTTTTTTGATCTCCATAAGCTGATGCTGGCGAAAGTTATGCCGGAAGCTGCCAGTGCGAGTAGATGAGGTTGTAGCAATATGTTACTGGCGGTTGTTGGTATCAGGAATTGAACTGACAGGAAGACAGCAATGCCTAGTGCTACTGCAGATGAAGCCTCTAAGCTTCTCGGGTGCGATGAAAAGAGACCCCCGATCACAGGTATGAATACGCAAATAGCTATCAGGGAATAGAAAATCGTTAGAGCGCCTATTATAGATGGGAGTACGAGGGCTAACAACACAGAGAGGATCGCACCTGAAAAAGCAGCCCATCTGGCGATCTTCAGCAATTCACGATCACTCGCATCGGGTTGTAAGTGTCTTTGGTAGAGGTCCTTGGACAGGGAAGTAGCCAGCATGTATAGAATTGCGTCCGCAGAGCTGATTTCAGCTGAAAATATCGCAGCCAGTCCTAGGGCACCTATAATGGAGGGAAGTCCAGAATCTAATACCAACAACAAAGCATCTTCGTTGTCTGTGAGGGACGGGTTATAGCTGTGAGCGATCATCCCCAGAAGAGTCGGAACGATTGCAAAGATGAGAAGACTTATTGCGGTTGCAGTTAGCCCTATACGAACGGCTCTCTCATCTAATGCCCCGTATATTTTCTGTATGATGCCAGGTGATACGATAAAATTGGGTGCTAGTATAGCGAGTAGTAACCATCCCGACTGACCTCCTTCCCAGAAATTGAGATAGTCTGGTTTGGATGGGAGGGACATGGCGACTGTTTGCCATCCTCCGGCAGAAGCTAAAGACCAGGGCACTATTATGATAAATCCAACCATTAAGACTATTAGATGTATCATGTTGACCCATGCTGTGCTAAGCAAACCTCCACCTACGAAATAAAGAGAAATAATGACAGCGCCCATGAAGACGCTTACTTCATAGGATGTCCCTATTAGAAAGCCTAGGATTTTTGCCATCGCGATTAATTGGGCTGCAAGTAGAGCTGGTGTGCTTATCCAGATTATGCTGGTTATAGAAGCTCTCACTCCTGACCCATATCGGACTTGGAGATAGTCTCCGAGAGTATAAAGACCCAAATCGCTGGCTATTCTCCAGATTTTGGGCCCAACCCAGAATGCCAAGAAGAAGGTGCCGATCGCAGCCGATCCGACCCACCACCAAGAAGCAAGCCCATCTCTGTAGCCAAGTCCAGTAGCTCCGATGGTGCTTCCAGCTCCAATATTAGCAGCTAGTACAGTTGAAAAAATCAGTGCTGGTCCCAGGCGCCTGTTTGCCACAAAAAAGGCGGCACCACTGTCTACTTTTCTGCCGACCCAAATACCTAGTCCGATAAACGCCGTACAGTAAATCACGAACACGACAAGATTCAGAGTCATAGCACCGAACCAGCCATCAGGATGAGACCTTTTCTATAATTACAAATCTTAGCACCACTAGCATGTTCCACTGTACTTCAGCTTGGTTAAGTAGTTTCAGAAAGATCAGTCTTTCTATTTTTTGAAGGCAAGTGACCACAAAAGGTATTTCAGGGATTGATATGCTACATCCACAAGGAGTCTAGCGTCAAATATTTTTGTTGCTTGGAGTTCTGGAAAGAGCTCCTAAACAGCTATCGGTAATTACCAAAGTGTAGTTCCAGACCCCAATCTTCTCCCTTGAGAAAAGTTTGAACTGCTTGCAGGTCATCTTTAGACGTACTAATGACTCTGAGTTGATCGCCCTGTATTTGCACTTGAACTTTCTTTAGTCCACAGCCCTTAACTGCCTTAACCATTTTTTTTGCGATTTCTTGATCAATGCTTTGTTTTATATGAATAGTCTGCCTCGCTCGGCCCAGGGAGGCCATTTCTACATTCTGTAGGTCCAAATTCTTTAGGGGAACCTTCCTTTTAGCCATTTTTTCTCTAAGTATTTGCACAACCTGTGTCATGCGGTATTCATCATCGGCTTCTAAAAGAAGTTTTGAAGAATCTCTATCGAACTCTATCGAACAGTCAGTTCCTTTGAAATCGTATCGAGTCAGTATTTCTTTGGTTGCTTGGTTAACCGCGTTGTCGACTTCCTGTAGGTCGACTCCAGTTGAAACATCGAAAGAATTTTTTGAAGCCATAGTAGTTTTTTGATGGTTTTAGGGGATCAAGAAATACAAGTGATGTGTATAAATGAATTCGGTGGTAATTACCGTGGTAAGGTAATAGATTGTATCTATTCAGCACAGCGAAACTATTGAACCACCCTGAGTTAAAGTGGTCAGAGGTCGGAAGGATTGTTAAATGGAGAGGTCAGTAATGGACGTCATTGAACTGCTAACACCTATGCGAACTTTACCCGGTAAAAAAGTGACGACTGGGTTGCCAGATGAGGTTGTGAGGAGTTTTGCTGAAACCGATAGCGCTCTGACCAAGGCAATTGTCAGTGCTTCTGAAAAATTCCAAGAGTTGCTGGTGGATTTTCCAGATATAGTGGATTTGGATGAGCTTGATCAAGTTGGAGTAATCCAAGAGGGATGGGTAAATTTTTATGCGGAAGATACGGTTTGTCCATACGTATCACTGGCCGCCAATGGACCTTGGGTAATTACTACAAAAGGGGCAGTTCTACACGACAGTGGTGGTTATGGAATGTTAGGTTTCGGACACATTCCAGAGCAAGTAATCAAAGCGATGAGCCGTCCTCAGGTCATGAGTAACGTAATGACCGCTAGTTTCAGTCAACTGCGTTTGGTGAATGCATTGCAGAGAGAAGTGGGAAGGAATCGCTCTGGAGGGTGTCCTTTCACCCACTTCATAGCTGTTAACTCTGGTTCGGAGTCTGTTTCGGTGGCTACTCGTATTTCAGACGTGAATGCCAAAATTATGACGCAGCCAGGAAGTCGACATGCAGGGAAAACGGTCAAGAAACTTTCCCTGACCACTGGATTTCATGGGAGGACGGGGAGGCCAGCGCAGTTTTCGCACTCGACTCATGAGAGCTATAAGAAATATTTAAAGAGTTTTGAGGACAGTGATGATTTAATTACTGTCGACCCGAACGACATAGAGCATCTGAATCAGATTTTTGCAGACGCTGACGAACAGGGAATTTTCATCGAAGCTGTTTTTATGGAGCCGGTCATGGGTGAAGGCAACCCAGGACTGCAAATTTCACCTGAGTTTTATTCTGCAGCGCATGCTTTGTCTAGTGAACATGGGTCTGTTTTTCTCATAGACTCAATTCAAGCTGGGATTCGAGCGACAGGCAACCTCTCAATCGTTGATTATCCTGGGTTTGAAGATCTGCCCACACCGGATATGGAGACTTATTCAAAGGCCTTGAACGCTGGTCAGTATCCTATGTCTATCCTGGCGATGAACGAAAGAGCCGCAGGACTGTATAGGAAAGGAATCTATGGTAATACAATGACCACCACTCCTCGGGCAATGGATGTAGGTACTGCTGTTTTAGAGATGATAACTGACGATATCAGAGAAAATATCGTGCAGAGGGGAGAGGAATTTAAAAACAAGCTAGAAGATTTGGCAGGTGATTTTGATGGTGAAATTACCAATATACAAGTTACGGGTTTGTTGTTCTCTTGTGAGCTAAATTCATCATACAAGGCCTATGGTGTGGATAGCCTTGAAGAGTATATGCGTATGAATGGAATTGGGGTGATTCACGGAGGTGAAAATTCATTACGGTTCACTCCTCATTTCAATATCAGTTCCAAAGAAGTGGATCTAGTGGTGGGTCAAATCAGGGACGCTGTTGTTAATGGTCCTAGAGTTGAGGTTTTTGAGGAGGCTTTGATTAGCTGAACTGGGAGCGTTGTCCGGTTGGAATGTGCCACCGTCGAACTGGCCTACTGGAACTGGTTAAGAGCTAAGCTGTGAAACTCGCAATAGAACCTTCTGCTGGTGCCCTCTGACTCATTGTGGTTGCTCAGGAACTCAGTTGGATGCATCATGTCCTTTCCTAGTTGTTTTTGTCTAGTTTCGGATTCAGGGGACAAAGCATGAAGCATTATGCGATGATTATCTGTTTGTTGGTTCTATGTAGGACGTTGGGTGCTCAAGAGAATCAAACAAGTGTAGTTACTGTGGAAGACTATGCTCGAGCGGAAAGCTTTTTAGCACAACATACAAACCCTTTGGTTTTTGGTACAACTGTAAGTGCTCGTTGGCTCGATGATGGTCGCTTCTGGTTTCAGTCAAATGGTTCAGATGGCGCAACCTACTTTCTAGTAAATCCAAAAGAACGCACTCGAACTCCTGCATTCGATCAAGAACGACTGGCAACCGTCCTTACTGGAATAGTGGGTAGGACTGTCGAACCTTCAGAAATACCAGTGGAAGACCTCTGGATAGAAGAGCAGACACTTTTAGCTATAGTTGGAGGTCAAAGGGAATTACTTTGTGATCTCAGTAGGTATACTTGCAGGTTTTTTGATCTGGAAATGAGTCAAATTTCTAGGGATGAAGTGATCTCGCCAGATGGAAAAAGCGTCGTTTTCATCCGAGATCATAACTTGTGGCTGAGAAGCCTAGAGTCAGGTGAAGAATCGGCCTTGACGACAGACGGTCATGAAGATTTTGGTTATGGTACGGATAATGCTGGTTGGACACGTAGCAATCGTCCTATTGTCAAATGGTCACCAGACTCCAGGAAGATCGCGACGTTTCGTCATGATTCCAGAGGGGTTGGAATGATGTACCTGGTTAATACAAAAGTCGGCCATCAGGAATTGGACGCATGGCGATATCCTCTGCCAGAAGATTCAGTAATATTTAGAATTTCTAGAGTAATTGTGGATCTTGATCGTCCTTCCGAAGACAGATTGGTTCGTATACAGATGCCCCCCGATCAGCATCGAAGTACCTGCAGTGACCATATTAGATGTGGTTCGGGTTTCGGAGATGTAGAGTGGAGTGAAGATAGTGAACACATTGCTTTCGTTTCAAGCACCAGGGATCACAAGACTGCAACTGTGAGAATGGCGGATGCATCTAATGGTAGTGTGAGAACTCTTTTTGACGAGGTGGAGGAGACTTTTTATGAATCCAATGGGTGGGCTTATCTATCGTCGTCAAATGAAATATTGTGGTTCAGCCAGAGAGATGACTGGGGTCATCTGTATCTTTACGATACTGATTCGGGGGATTTGAAAAGGCAGGTCACCCAGGGGTCATGGAACGTTCAACAAATTCTTGATATTGACCAAGAAGATAGAACGATCACTTTTGTTGGGGCGGGTCGTGAGGCTGGAGATCCCTATTTTGAATATGTTTACAGTGTAGATATTGATGGCGGTGAGGTTCTTCTGCTCACTCCAGATAGTGCCAACCACACGGTCACTCTTTCTCCAGATGGTGACTTTCTCCTTGATACTTATTCGACTCCCACAGTCGCCCCGATCACAGAACTGCGTTCAAGGGATGGGGGAGCACTCGTTATGACTGTCGAACAGTCGGATATATCCAATCTAGTCGCTTCTGGTTGGAAACCGCCGATGCCTTTCACCGTGAAGGCCAGGGATGGAGAAACGAATCTATACGGCCTGCTTTTTCGGCCGATCGATTTCGATCCTAATCTTTCCTATCCCATCATCAATTATCTCTATCCTGGCCCTCAAAGTGGTAGTGTAGGAAGTCGCAGTTTTAGACCATCTCACAGAGATTTGCAGTCAATAGCAGAACTTGGTTTTGTAGTAGTAGAACTGGATGCGATGGGAACCCCAGGGCGTTCTAAGACTTTTCACGAAGCATATTATGGGAATATGGGAGACAATGGGCTTCCCGATCAAATTGCTGGGATCAAACAACTTGCAGATCGCCATTCCTGGATGGACATCGAAAGAGTTGGCATATTTGGTCATTCAGGTGGCGGATTTGCATCTACAGCAGGAATTCTACGATATCCTGAGTTTTATAAAGTCGCTGTCTCACAAGCTGGGAATCACGATCAACGCAACTATGAAGATGACTGGGGTGAGAAATGGCAAGGGCTTCTTGTGGAGTATCCAGATGGGACTACTAGTTATGATAACCAGGCCAATCACCTGTTGGCCAAGAACCTGCAGGGGAGACTGTTAATTGCTCATGGGACCTTGGATTCCAATGTTCCACCTTCCAACACTATGCTAGTGGTAAATGCTCTGATAGCAGAGAATAAAGATTTCGACTTGATCATGATGCCGAATCGGGGTCATGGATTTGGCAATGAACCCTATATGATGCGCAGACGTTGGGATTATTTTGTGAGATACCTCAAAGAGGCTGAACCACCCAAGGAATACCAATTTGGAGCAAGAAGAGGATCGGATCGTTAATGTATCAAATTGGAAATGGGATTAGTTGTAAAGGGAGAGATTCATGCCTCTGACAACACCATTTCATTCACGGCTGGAAGAAATCAATCAGACTAAAATATGGAAAAATTGGTCTGGCTATTTGACGGCTCCCCAGTATCAGTATTCTTTGAGCAGTGAGTACTATTCTGTTCGAAATTCAGTGTCCTTGCTCGACACCTCCCCTCTCTTCAAGTACAGGTTTGTAGGAACAGATGCCAGGACCCTGCTAGAGCTTATTTTATTGCGTGATGTGGGACAGTGTGAGTTAGGAAGGGCTCAGTATACCTGTTGGTGCGATGAACGTGGATTCGTCCTTCAGGATGGTTTGGTGATGCAGGTTAATCCTGGCGAATATTTGCTTACAGCAGCCGAGCCCACACTACGTTACTTTCGTAAAGTGACTAAGGAAAAGGGTCTTACAGCGGTAAGAGTTGAGGACATTTCATCAGAGTTTGGCATTTTGTCACTTCAGGGACCTGAGGCATTTAATGTAATCACCCAATTAAGCGAAAATGCAGGATCCTTGAGTTATTTCGGTGTGATGAAAACCGAAATAGCTGGGCGTGAAGTGACAATTTCTCGCACGGGTTACACGGGCGATTTGGGTTTCGAAATATGGGTGAATTCAGGCGATAGTATTCTGGTATGGGACGCTATTATTAGTGTGGGTAAAGACTATAATATTACCCCGATAGGCACGACGGCACTAAAAATGGTTAGAGTNGAAGCCGGCTTGCTTCTAATGGGAACGGATTTTCACACTTCACGGTTTGCTTGGGTTGACGCTCAGCGCGAAACACCCATTGAATTAGGATGGGAGTGGATGCTGAGGGACTTGGAACAAGATGACCGTAATTTCATCGGAAGAAGTGCGTTAGAAACAGAACTNGAGACACAGGCTAGTCGCTGGAAAACTGTTGGGATTAAAGTGGATTGGAACGAGTATGAGTCTGCTTATACAGAAGCAGGAGTATTGCCTCCGCACCATGAAGTTTATTCAGAGTCCACAATGAGCATATATCGCAGAGGTGAGAAGGAGTGGGATTATGCGGGCTATGCCAGCAGTTTTTTGTTTTCATCGCTCTTAAAGAAGCCCATTGCAATCGCAAAATTGCCAATTGATCTCGTGGGTCTGGGATCAGAAGTTGATCTAGAAATTCCTGTCATACGTCAACCTAGACATGTCCTGGCCAGGGTGGACAGAATGCCGTTTTTCGACCCTTCCAGAAAGAAGGCATTGATGGGGGAGGTGCATGGTGATGAGTAGAGTTAAGTCTTACGATGCCATCGTTGTGGGTGGAGGTCATAATGGCCTAGTCAACGCTGCCTATTTAGCAAAGGCGGGTCTGAAAACAATCGTGCTCGAGCGTCGACACATCGTTGGCGGTGCGGCGATTACTGAAGAACTCTTACCTGGTTTCAAATTTACTACTTTTTCCTATGCTATAAGTCTTTTACGACCAGAAATTGTCCAGGACTTAGATTTGGTCAGGCATGGTTTCATGGTACTTCCAATGATCAATACTTTTCAACCAGGTCGCAATGGAGAGTATCTGCTTTTGGGAGCTGATTCTGATGCCAACTACCATGAGATCGCGAGGCACTCCATTGAAGATGCAGAGGCAGCTAAGGACCTGAACCATTTGATCAGTAGGATGGCTCGAGCAATAAAACCATGGATGGATAGGATACCTCCAAATCGTTTGAGTTCCAATCCCGCTGAAGTGGCGGCTCTCAGGGAGCTGGAATCATATATGGACCAACTCGATCCTGAGGTACGTGGCTTGATAGAGAAATGTGCGAATGGAAGTATTGCTGAGATACTGGATGAGTATTTTGAAACAGACCTAATAAAAGCTATGTATGCATCAAGTGGAATCATCGGCAGTAGGTGCGGGCCTCGAGATCAAGAGTCTGGTTTAGTATGGCTTTTCCATAAATTAGGTGAATATGACGGAGAGCCTGGAGGTTGGGGATTTCACAAGGGTGGTAACGGGGGATTTACTCAGGCGTTAGCTCGATCAGTAGAAAGTTTTGGTGGAGAGGTTAGAACTGGTGCTGGCGTTGATAAAGTCCTCTATGAAGAAGGGAAGGTTTTTGGGGTTTCTCTTGAGGACGGGTCTGAATTAGAGGCTGATTTGGTGGTGAGTGCACTGGACCCGAGGCAGACTTTCACTCGACTGGTAGCTCCAGACGATCTACCCGAGGATTTAGTGGCTTGTATCAGAAATCTTAAATTCCAAGGTACTGCTGCTAAAGTAAATTTCGCTCTCGATTCTGTTCCTGTATTTCCAGGTTTGGAAGGCCGTGAGGATATCTATAAAGGGTTTACAAATATTGGCCCGTCAATCGATTATCTGCAGCAGGCTTTTGCTGATTGCGAGGAAGGAACATACAGTCGGAGGCCGTTTCTAGATTGTTGTATACAGTCTACCATCGATCACGAAATGTCGGCTCCTGGAAAGCATATCATGTCCTGTTTCGTCATGTATGCACCCTACCATTTGAATCAAACCAATTGGGATATTGAAAGGGAGAACCTGGCCGATACGGTCGAGGAAACTTTGACAGAATTTTTCCCGGGTTTTAGCGACTTGGTTTTGCATCGAGAAGTAGTGACGCCTCAAGATATTGAAGATCTCATTGGTTTAAGTGAGGGCAATATTTTTGCTGGCGAACTCTTTAAATCGCAGCTTTTTCTGGATAGGCCAGCTCCAGGATGGAATCAATATAGAACGCCTATAGAAGGATATTATCAGTGTGGGTCTGGGACTCATCCTGGCGGATGTGTTTCTGGGGGTCCGGGCAGGTTGGCCGCCCAACAGGTGCTAGCTGATAGGGGTCTAATTTCTGAGAAACCGCCAGCTTGAAACGCAGTTAATTACTTCGAGCAGCACCCAAACCAGAACCGTATTTCTCGATCTCGATGACTTTGACAATAGATTGGCTACCAGTGTCAATGACTACAACTGTGCCAATACTGGAATTGTCGCCCAAATCGTAACGTGACTGGTATCCTTGCATGTGGGCCCTGGAGGAGCCACCCATTTGCATTGCTGGTGTTTCAAGATTGCGGTTAGATATATAAACGTATCGACCGTCAGGAGATACGGCTGAACCATGGGGTTGAGACAGGCCATTCCCTGTAATTGTTTTTGCTAATGTGCGACTGTCCGTATCTATCACACTCACCGTATTTGCTCCGTTGTTTCCAGCATAGATCCAACGTCCATCTGGAGTGAAAGATGGGTGCCATGGAGCAGCATCGGTCAACACAGTGTCACTGGGGTTAGAAGCGACACCTTCATTTAGATCGAAAAGGAAAATGGAGGAGCTGAGTTCTGTAGTTCCTGCCATCCTTTGCCCATCTGGGGATATCGAGAATTGAACTAGGGTATGCATCCTATTTCCATCTAAAGTGGTCAATTCAATACTTTCATCCTCTGGGTATAGAGTAGCAATCTGGTTTACTGCTAGGCTCGCTGTATATACGGCCCCACTCTTAGGCTCCACAGCTAGAGCGTGTGGCCGCGGAAAAAAGACTCCCATCTCCTCAAATTCCATAGTATTGCGATCGATCACTCCAATGGTTTGCGGAGGCGAGACAGCAGCCATGGATCTTCCAGCGTAAAGTTTGTCACTGTTTGGATCCAAAGCTAGGAGGCCAGGTCGTTCGAAATTCAACCTACCAATCAAGTTGTTTGAGCGGTTGAATTTAATAATGGTGTTATCACCGATAAGTGACACATACCAGTATGATCCATCTGGTTCAACTGCGATATGATGAGGTTGAGAATTTTCTGAAAATCCTAATTCCTTTAGGTCTACTGTTCTTATCACTACATTGGTTTCCATATCGATTACAGAGATGAGTGCGTCTCCTTGGTTAGCTACGTAGAGCAGTTTTTTGGCATCAGCAAAAGCTACGGCGCCTTCTGGGGAAGTAGCACCTTCAGCGATCCAATTACTGAGAACAGAAGTCTCTTCATCTGTTAAAACAGGCTCTCCAAGTTCTAGGGGGTGTGGCCCGCCCACCAGCTTAGTAGTGATTTCATAGGCCAAGGATCTCGCGGCGTCGAATGGAATGACAGCTTCCCCATGATCAGAACCACTCAGAATATGTTTCCATGAATCGAGCTCCAAACCTTTTGCTGGAGCAGGTCCGCTGTGACAATTAACACATTTACCGTCTAAAATTTTCTGTACTTCTTCATAGCCTGTTGATGAATTGAATGTCATTAAGTCAGCGGTAATTTGACCAGGATGGTCGATCAACTCTTTGTCTGCCAATTGTGTTCCACCTACAACGATCAGGAATATTGAAAAAACAGTGGTTTTCAAGTCGATTCTCCAAGAATATCGAGCATTAATTTTGTACCAGGTTGGATCAGAGGGAATCTTCTGATCCAACCTGGTACAAAGCTACTGGTTCAAAAAAATTATCCTGTGTACTGAGTTCTCACTCCTTCCTCAATTCGCAGTCCGTCTGAATTGGCCACAGTCATACTAGGGACTCGATTTGAACCCATGGATGCACATCCCATTTCACCGTCTTTATTAATGGCGACGAACTTCTCAGAAGGGAAGAAATTCGGGTTTACATTTCTGTACTTGTGCACGATGAACTCAATTGCATCTTCGCAGGCTTCCTGTGGGGATCTTCCTTGGCCCATCCTCATGACGATATAGAAGGATCCACAGCACTTGATCACATCTTCTCCTCTGCCTGTTGCTCCAGCTGCTCCTATATCATTGTCAACATATAGCCCCGCTCCAATAATCGGCGAATCTCCAATCCTACCGTTGATTTTCCAGCTTAATCCACTTGTAGTGGTAATCCCAGAGATGTCACCGTTTGAATCGACAGCCAGTACATTCGTGGTGCCATAATGAAACGGAATGCTATCGTAATCATCTTCATCTTGATTCGGTGTCACCAGGTGGTCTGGGGATCCGTAATCATCTCTGTCACTATGTTCCTCACGCCAGCGAAGAAATGCATTTCTAGATCTTTCTGTATGTAGATCTACCTCTTCGAAACCATAGGACCTAGCAAAATCTAAAGCGCCTTGGCCGACCAGGATGACATGGTCTGTTCGCTCCATCACTAACCGGGCTACTGAACAAGGAGTTTTGATATTCTCTATGGCAGCTACTGCACCTGCGTTATAGGTTTTTCCATCCATTATGGAGGAGTCGAGCTGGATGACACCCTCTTCATTTGGGAGCCCTCCGTAACCTACTCCAGAATCATTTGGATCCACTTCGATAACATTTGCACCCCGTTCGACCGCATCGAGAGCTGATCCTCCATCGGTTAGGATTGACCAGGCTTGTTGCATTGCATCAGCTGCCGTGTCGTTAGTGTGGCTAGTTATTATGATTGGACTTCCAGCCGACTTGTTTTGGGACACCATTTTCTTTTTGGGAATCCGATCCAGAGCCCAGGCGCCGACCCCTGCGCCGACCCCGTGGCGGACAAAACTTCGGCGATCAATTTTAGAGTTCTTGCGATTCATCTAATTACTCCTTTTAATGAAGCATCGACATTTACTTACTACTTACTATACCCTTTCCATTCAAGACGGATTACACGATGCTATGACATGAGTGGTGGATCTCGCAAGCACTGAACAATTTTTGTTAATAAGCAAAGGTGGGTGCGAAATATAGTGATGTGCAGAAATTTGGAGGTTAGATGAATTTACTTGATCGTAGAAGATTTCTAGGTTGGTCAGCGGCTAGTGTTGGGATGTTTGGATTAGGGCCCAATCTTGAGAGAGCCACAAGAGGATCAAGAAACTATTCCAGAGGAACAAAACGAAAAATCTTAATCCTTGGAGGTACGGGATTTATTGGACCTTTCCAGGTTCGGTATGCATTGGAAAGGGGTCACGAGGTCACCCTTTTCAATAGAGGAAGAACGAATCGCAATATGTTTCCCGAGGTGGAGACACTGATTGGTGATCGAAATGGGCAATTGGACGCTTTGAAAGGACGCAACTGGGATGTTGTGATTGACAATTCGAGGTCGAACCCAGCTTGGGTGCGAATGTCAGCAGAGTTTTTGAAGGATTCTGTAGGTCGGTATTTCTATGTTTCATCTCGTTCCGCATATGCCGATACAAGTTTAGTTCCGATGACTGCGAACGCTCCCACATTCACTTATGAATCGGCAGGGATAGAGAGAGGTTCTGAAGATTTGCCCTATGGGTTGGCCAAAGCTCTATCGGAGAGAGAAGCTCAAAGGATTTTTGTGGGACGTACAAACATAGTTCGTCCCGGCCTTATTATTGGTCCTGGAGACGAGACAGACCGTTTCACCTACTGGCCAGTGCGTATTCATAAAGGTGGGGAAGTGCTGGCACCTGGGGATCCCAGTGATCCAGTCCAAATTATAGATGTGCGTGACTTAACCGAATGGATGATAAGAATGGCTGAAGAAGATCACGTTGGTGTGTTCAATGGAGTAGGTCCTTTCAATCCAAGGCCGATGGCACAGCTTTTATATGGGATTCGAGCTGTGACTGCTGCCGAAACCACCTTTACATGGGTGGATGGTGAATTCTTGGCCAGCATGGGTTTACGGTCTTACTCCGACCTTCCAGTATGGAGACCGCCAACGGAGGGCAGAGAAGGTTTCGCTAGATTTGATCTCACTCCAGAAGTTGAGGCAGGATTGACGTTTCGACCTTTGGCGGTCACCACGGCAGACACACTGGAATATCACTTTTCTCGGTCAAGGGAAAGACAAGCGCAATTGAGAGCTGGAATTTCTCTCGAGCGTGAGACTGAAGTGCTTGAGGCATGGCATGGCAGAAAATAGGAAAGACCTCAGTATGATGAGGCTGATCCGTTGGACTGCGGTAGTCTGGATTTTTGCCTTGCCACTTACGGGCTGTGAACCCGTCGCGACAGGAGTAGAGGATTTGGATTTGGTTATCGCGGGCAGTAGAGTGATGGATCCAGAATCGGGCTTGGATGAAATCATGAATGTCGGCGTTAGGGAAGGCAGGATTGAGGTAATCACCACGGATAATTTAGAGGGAAAAACTTTCATTGAAGGAAGTGGATTAGTACTCGCTCCTGGTTTTATAGATCTTCACGAACACGCCCAAACAGATGAAGGCTATCGGCTCATGGTTCGCGATGGAGTTACTACGGCTTTGGAATTGGAAGTGGGCACGGGAGACGTAGCAGGTTGGTATGATCAACGGCAAGAAGGACAAGTTGTGAACTACGGGGTTAGTATTGGGCATATACCTGTCCGAATGGCGGTAATGGGTGATGAAGGCACGTTTCTACCCATAGGAGCGGGTGGAAGCGCTATAGCAACAGACCAACAAATATCGGAAATGATTTCGATGTTGGAGCAAGGACTCGCCCAGGGGGCGGTAGCCATGGGCTTTGGCATGGCCTATACACCAGGGGCCACCTACGAAGAGTTCGGGACTATGTTGGAGGTCGCGAAAGCAGCCAACGTGTCAAGTCATATCCACATTCGAGGCGGGGTTGAAGGCGTGCGCAGAACTATTGAAGTTGCTGGAGAAGTAGGCGCCCCGCTTCATGTGGTTCATGCGAACTCCAGTGGTGGAGAAGCTATAACTGAATTTTTGGCGGTCATTGAGGAGGCTGTTTCCTCCGACCAAGATGTTTCTACAGAAGTATATCCATACGGTGCGGGCATGACTGAAATAGGTTCGGCACTTTTTGATGATTGGGAGAATTACACCGATGCGCAATTTAGTATGCACCAGTGGGTAGCGACTGGCGAACGCCTAAACAGAGAAACTTTTGGTAAGTACCGAAGTCAGGGTGGCAAGGTCATAATTCACGGGCGGAGTGAAGAGGCTACTAGAGCAGGTGTGGTCCATCCGTTGACCATGATTGCGAGTGACGGTTTTGTGGAAGAAGGTCGGGCTCACCCAAGAACTTCAGGGACTTTTTCCAAGGTGCTGGGTCGGTATGTGCGAGATGAGGGCTCCCTAAGTCTTATGGAGGCTCTCAGAAAGATGACTCTAATGCCTGCACAAAGGTTGGAACGGGCAGTTCCCCAAATGGAGAATAAAGGACGTATTCGCGTTGGGGCTGATGCAGATTTGGTCGTTTTCGATGCTGATCAGATAATGGATCGATCGACCTATGAGGACGGTACGATTCCTTCGAGTGGTGTAGAATATGTAGTGGTTAATGGCCAGGTTGTGTTAAGGAGTGGGGATTTGATTGAAGGAGTTAAGCCGGGCCGGCCGGTTAGGGCTGAGTTGAATTAGTTTTGGCCACGCTCAGATCTGGCCATAAAATAATAAAATTGAACATTGGGAGACAATTATGTACCGACGGGTGTTAATCTTGGCTTTCTCAGCTGTATATTGGCTTGCTTGTGAATCTGTTCAAGTACCAGATTCAGGCAACCGGTTCGTTCGGTATCAAAGTGAAGAGGGCGTTTCATATGGATTAGTTGATGGAGATGAGGTTTGGGAAATAGAAGGAGATCTTTTTGGCTCATACACAGTAACCCCAAACAGTTTTGATATTGGGGACCTGGAGATCCTTGCTCCAACCGATCCCTCTAAAGTAATTGCTGTTGGGCTCAATTATCGGAGTCATTTGGACATGGCTGCGAGAGACTTGGGGACATCGGATGAAGTGGCACAATATCCTGGGCTTTTTGCCAAATACCCGACCTCAATTGTTGCAAATGGTGCAGATATTGTGAAGCCAGCTGACTCCCAGAATCTTCATTTTGAAGGAGAGATGGTTCTAGTGATAGGAAAGACAGCTTCAAACGTGTCCGTAGAAGAGGCGGAGGATTATATCTTCGGTGTGACTGTGGGTAACGACATAAGTGAACGGGATTGGCAGGCAGCCGATTTGCAGTGGCTCAGGGCAAAAGCTTCTGACACTTTTGGTCCTGTGGGTCCTTTCATAGTGAATGGATTGGATTATGGCAATTTAATGGTTCAAACGAGGGTAAATGGAGAGGTGCGCCAGTCAGCCAGTAGTGCTGATCTCATATTCGACATCCCAACGATTGTCAGTTACGTAAGCCGTTATGTAACTTTGTTTCCTGGCGACTTGATATTTACTGGTACACCAGGCACAACCCAGGCCATGGAGCCAGGTGACATCGTTGAAGTCGAAATAGAGGGGGTCGGCATACTGAGTAATCAGGTGGTACAAGGTGCAGAACATTAGCTGGCGAGTGAAGTTGGATAGAGGTGCAGTCCTCATTTTTGGAACGATGTTGGTAGTAAGTGGTTGTATTAGCGGGAGTAGTCTAGAACAGTCAAAAACGATGGAGATGACCACATGGTCTGTGGTAGCTGTCGATCCGTTGTCTGGCGATGTTGGAGTAGCTTCAGCATCTTGCGTACCTTCCTTCGCTGATGCTCTAGCCGCACTTGTTCCTGGGAAGGGGGCCGCAGCTACGCAGGCGTCCTTTGATATCGACAATCGGAATGTGGTTTATGAGGCTATCAAGGAAGGCCTCAATGCCGAGCAGGTTATCGCACGGGTCACCGATCCTTCAGTTGATAAAGAAACTGACCGTCGTCAGTACGGTGTGGTGACTTTGAGTGATGGAGTAGTACACACAGCAGGTTTTACGGCTCCCTCGCGTGAGGGTACTACAGAAGGCACTGATGGAATCAAGCGCTGGGCTGGAGTCATGGCCCATGCCGGCATGGGGGTCACCGTGCAGGGAAACACTTTGGTAAATGAGGCAGTTGTCGCAGATGGATTGGAGGCATTTGGATGGGAAGATCCTACTGGCTTCAATGAATTGTCGGACAGGCTGATGAGGGCCCTGGAAGCGGGATCGGTAGCTGGAGGCGATGTTCGCTGTAATAATGAGACAACTCGCCAAACTGCAGCTATGGCATTCATACTAGTAGCTCGGGGAGGTGATGAGCCTTATGCGACCAGGGAAATAGGGATGAGTGACCAGGGCACTTCGACTGCTCCATGGCTAGCAATCTCTGTGAGAGGTGAGCGAGGAGGGGATAACCCACTTCTAGAATTGCGCTTAAAATATGACCAGTGGAGACGAGGATCGGATAGATGATCCTAAAGGTGTAAATCTATAGGCCACTGTCGGGCCTCAAATTCTCTGGTGGTCTGCTCTCCAGTTTTGTATTAGCTGCTTAATTGCTTTCCGGTCCGATATGTTTTCAGTCAACACTTTCCTGGCCAGACCTGGCAGTTCTTCATCGGAAGCAAATCGCAATGCGATAAGTTGACTTGTAGTGAATTCATGAATACGACTGGCCATGTCGTCATGAAGTAGTTGTTGCATTCTCAGTCGCTCTTCGAGTCTAATCAAGCGGTCTTGAACTCCAATTGCTTGTCGTCGGGATCCAATAGTTGCCATTGCGACACCAAGAGTGAGAATTACAGGAATCAATCCTTCGCGAGAAAAATCAGAAAACAATTGGAAGACAAAATAAAATAGTGTTAGCACGATCATAAAAAATGGAACAAGAAACGTCTGAGTCGGGATCATGACGTGATTATCGGCGTTTTGTGCAGGATTTTCCACGGTTTCCTCTTAGTATCAGGTTAGAATAGTTGATGTTAAATTTATGAGTTTTGAATCTCCGATGCTACACGTTGCACTTCATCTAAGACTCTAAGAAGATTGCCACTCCAAAGTTTCTCTATCTGTTCCTCAGTGTACCCTCTTCTTACGAGTTCTAGTGTCACGTTGAAAGTTTCAGATGCATCATTCCAACCCTCTACACCGCCGCCGCCATCAAAGTCGGAACTGATGCCGACATGCTCCAGTCCGATTAGGTCGACCAGGTAGTCGATGTGGTCGACAAGATCTTTGACACTTACAGGCTCAGGCATGTCTTCCATTGAGGCCATCCGATCCTCAGCCGTAGACTGGACTTCTTGATACTCCTGCATGAAGGCCTCTCGTTCCTGTTCATCCATGGTCTGCATGCGCATGAACATAGTCCTACGTCCTCCTTCTGGAAGATCGAACCCGCGTTCCTCTGCAACCTCACGCATCACCGACTGGGCCGCTTCGTCGAAGGAGCGGTCTTTGTCGGGTCGCAGATAGCTTCTGAAGGCGACAGTCTGAATCACTCCTCCGTTCTCTTTGAGTGCAAAAAGTTGCTCATCATCCATATTTCGAGAATGATCGCCCAAGGTTCTTGCAGCTGAGTGGGATGCAATGACCGGAGCACGACTTAAATCGAGAGTCTGGAGGTTAGCTTCTTTCGAGGGATGGGATAGATCGATCATGATCCCCCATCGGTTCATCTCTTCAACCGCCTCCCTACCCAGATCACTGAGTCCTCCATGTAGCCAGTCGTCTAGAGCTTCTCCAGTATTTGAGTCGGCAAGCTGACTGTGACCATTGTGTGCTAGGGACATGTAGCGTCCGCCTCGCTCGGCGAACTCTTGTACTCGATTGATGTCCATTCCGACGGGATAAGCGTTCTCGATGCCTATCATAGCCACCTTTTTACCTTCTCCCGCAAGGCGGCGCACATCGTTGGAGGTTAGTGCTAGTCCGATTTGGTCTGGAGCAATCTCCGAAGTAAGGGCGTGAATGGCGTCGAATTTCGCTACCGCCTGGGTATACGCTTCGTCGAAACCAGTTTCAGTGAGGTCGCCCTGGCCAACGTAGACAATCATCCAGGACACATCTAGCCCGCCACTTTCCATCTTTGGGAGATTGACCTGTGTGTCCAGATCCATTGTATAGTTTCGATCAGCTGTGAAATTATTGGGATTAATGTCATCGTGAGTGTCGATAGTAATCACTCTGTCGTGGATACCTTTCGCTCTGGCGACCAATTGCTCTTCAGATTCTTGTCCAGCTGGAGTGCAAACAGTAGTGATAACCAGAGCCATGACAGGCAAGGATATTTTGAAGATTTGTCTACAGTATGTCTCTAGATGTGCCATAGTATTCAACCTCGATTTTGAGTGATTGCTTATGGATTCTAAGGTTGGGTTGTGGCGTGTGCCATACCTCCACGAAGTTTTGTCGTTCCCCGCACTTTCATTGAGGAGTGAGACGAGGGTTAGATTTTTCTTTAATCACTGGAGTTGTATGTCTGGCTGGGTGTGAAATCAACGAAATGATGACGGTTTCCTCTCATTGCTTCTAACTCGTGGCAATATCGGGTGTTTTAGCAGTAGTTTTGGGTCAAATATGTGAAGGTCAATTTTGGCTGTATTTTCTTGGTGACCATCCTATTGTTCCCCTTAGAATAAGCCAAAAAGTCCGATTTGACATTGTTTGCCAGTATTGGCAAAGTGGGGTTCTGCAGGGGTTGATGCTATTGCACGTGTTGCACTTCTCGGATAAAATTATGACGTGGAATTCCCTTTAAAAACATGGAAATCAAAGAATATGACAAAAATTCCTGCAATTTCAGTGATTTTCGGTCTGGTTTTGCTACTGATCGGTCAGCCAGCTGGTGCTCCGATAGCTCAGAGCGAGAGTGCTCCTGTTCTTGGATTGACCTACCTGCATCCAGAATCTGATACTCCAGTAGAAATTGCACATGACAACTCGGTGTTGGAATTAGAATCAGAAGAATTAGATACAGTCGTGAGGACATACTGCCAAGTGTGTCACAACGATGTTATGCTGACTGGGAACATGTCACTTAGTGAATTCCAGATCGACAGTGCGTTAGATAGAGCTGAAACAGTCGAGAAGATGATCGTAAAACTTAGGGCTGGTATGATGCCACCCCCAGGTATGCCCAGGCCGTCACCAGATACTCTGCTGGCATTGGTTACTACGCTGGAAGGGAAAATGGACGAGGCCTATGCTGACAATCCCAATCCAGGTGTAAGAACCTTCCCCAGACTGAACCGAGCAGAATATTCAGGAATGGTGCGTGACTTAGTGGGTCTGGAAGTGGATGCTGGGGATTGGCTACCACTGGACACAAAGAGTAATAATTTTGACAATTTTGGTGATGCACAGTCTTTGTCGCCGACCCTGCTGGAGGCTTATCTAAACGCAGCTGGTGAGATTAGCAGGATGGCGGTTGGTAATGATGAGGCACCACGGATTAATACAACGTATACGAACGCTAACTATATTTCGCAGCATCCCTGGGACCATGTTCCAGGCGCTCCTTATGGAACGAGAGGTGGGATGGTGATAAACCATCACTTTGCTGCAGATGCTCAATATCATTTCGAAATGACCTTTAGCATGGGTAACAACTCCAGGGGACACGATTTAGACATTTCCATAGACGGAGAGCACGCACAAACGTTGCAGTATGAACGTTACGATCGTGGGGTTTCTCTTCAGACAGAACCGTTCTTTGTCCCGGCAGGTCAACATCAAGTTTCAGCTGCCTTTATAAGGCGTGCGGAGGGTCCCTATGAAGATTTGATTCGACCGCATGATTGGTCCCAGGCCGGTGGAGGCTCTGGTGGAGCGGGTATTACGACCCTTCCACATTTGAAAGACCTAGTAGTGGTGGGGCCCTATAACATCACGGGAATCTCTGAAACACCAAGTAGAGAAATGATTTTCACATGTCGTCCCACTTCATTAGATGAGGAAGTTCCATGTGCGCAGGAGATTCTGGGCGCCCTAGCGACTAAAGCTTACCGGAGACCTCTGATTCCAGGCGAGCTAGAAAATTTGATGGAATTCTTTAAGGATTCGAGACAAGAAGACGGGTTTGAGATAGGTATTCGCACCGGGTTAGAAGCAATCTTGTCCAGTCCACACACAATTTTTAGGCTAGAGCGAGAGATGGACGTGGCTGCTGGTGAAAACTATGAGATCAGCGATATGGAATTGGCCACTAGATTGGGAGTATTCCTGTGGAATGCACTTCCTGATGAGGAACTTCTGGATGTTGCCAAACAGGGAAGACTAAGGGATGATGCTGAACTTGAAAGGCAGACAAGAAGGATGCTAAAGGATCCGAGAGCTGAGGCTATGGGGTCTAGGTTTGCCCACCAGTGGTTGAGGTTGCAGGATCTATATAAAAATCATCCTGATCCTAATTTTTTCCCGAATTTTGATGAAAATTTAGCAGATGCAATGGTTACTGAGACTGAGATGTTGTTTAACAGCTTGGTTCGAGAGGATCGAAGCTTGCTCGATCTCTACAATGCAGACTATACGTTCCTTAACGAGCGGTTGGCACGACATTATGGTTATCAGGGAGTGTCTGGAGAGCACTTTAGGCGAGTTGAGTCTATTGATGCAAGGAAAGGTATATTGGGTCACGGCAGCGTTTTGGTGCTGACTGCTCTTGCCGATCGGACTTCACCAGTACTTCGAGGAAAATGGGTTATGGAAGTCTTGTTAGGGACTCCACCTCCACCTCCACCAGATAATGTCCCAGATCTTGAGGTTACAGCTGGTAGTGACGGCAGTCGCTTCCTTACTACCCGAGAAAGGATGGAGTTACACAGGGCGAGCCCAGCGTGCCAGTCTTGTCATAAATTTATGGATCCAATGGGTCTGGCACTGGACAACTTCGATGTGACAGGACAATGGCGAATAAGAGAACGTGGGCAACCACTCGATACACGGGGCGAGCTCTATGACGGAACACCTATATCCAACCCAGATGAATTGGTTACCGCTTTGCTTGAACGCCCCATACCCCTTGTAAGGACATTTACTCTGAATCTCATGGCTTATGCGATGGGACGGAGGGTTGAATGGTACGATCAGCCCGTGTTAAGAGACATCACACGTGCTGCGGAAGCCGATGGTTACAGTATTTCATCGTTGATCGTTGGTGTAGTAAAAAGTGATCCATTTAGAATGAAAAAAGCTGCAGCACTTGCTGAAGACGCAGGTGAGAACGAAATTAACTAACTTCAAAAGTCGGAACTCTTTAGGAGAAATGGTGCTATGCATTTCATAACTGGAAAACAACTGTCACGTAGAACGTTTTTACACGGAGTAGGAGCTACGGTGGGACTGCCCTTGCTGGACGCAATGGTGCCTGCAGGCAAAGGAGCTGGATTTAGGGGAGAAAATGACCCTAAGGATGCCACCAAGCTGATTTGTATTGAAGAGGTGCATGGCCTTCCAGGCTGTAACGATTGGGGAGCAACACAAAATTTATTTGCTCCATCCACGACTGGTCGGGATTTTGAGATACTTCCAGAAAACACCCTGAGTCCACTAATTGATTTTCAGGACTATATGACGATTGTCAGTAACACCGATGTGCGTATGGCTGAGGCATTGTCGCCACCGGAGATTGGAGGAGATCATTTCCGTTCGAGTGCAGTGTTCTTGACGCAGTCTCACCCTAAGCAAACACAAGGTAGTGATATCCATGCTGGCACTTCACTAGATCAGATGTATGCTCAGCGTTTTGGACAAGATACGCCTCTGCCTTCCATGCAGTTCTGCATAGAAGATTTAGATCAGGCTGGGGGCTGCACTTATAATTACTCCTGTGCATATACGGACTCCATCAGTTGGTCCACTCCTAACACACCTCTTCCAATGATTCGAGACCCAAGAGTGGCGTTTGATATGCTTTTCGGTACTGGAAATTCTCCAGAGGAGCGTGCAGAGAGGAGAATGAGTCGCAGAAGCATTTTGGACTGGATCTCTGGAGAAGTATCGACATTGGTTCGTGAACTTGGTACTGCTGATCGCATGAGGATGGAACAGTATTTGAACAACGTGCGTGAAATTGAGCGCAGAATCGAAATGGTGGAGAGAAGAAATAGCAGCGGTGATGAAAGACAATTACCAGAGGCTCCAGCTGGTGTGCCAGACGATTTCGCAGAACACACTAGGCTAATGTATGACCTCCAGGTACTTGCTCTTGAAACCGATATGACACGGGTAATGTCCTTCAAATTGGGTAGGGATGCCCAGAACAGGGCCCATCCAGAAAGTGGCAGTGACAAAGCTTTCCATCCTGCCTCGCATCATGGTGGCAAAGAAGAGAACGTTCTCGATTTCAATAGAATTTGTACTTACCGCATGAGCACGCTTCCATACTTCTTGGAGAAAATGCAGAACACAATGATGGGTGATACCAGTCTACTGGATCAGTCCATGATCATTTGGGGATCTCCCATGGCAGATGCGAATCTACATAACCATCGCCGTGCTCCTCTTATGTTCCTAGGTAAAGCCAATGGTCAGCTGGAGGGTAATCTTCATTTGCAAGCTAGTGAAGGAACACCGATGGCTAACGCAATGTTAACAGCACTTCATAAGTTGGGGATGGATGATCTCGAGAGCTTTGGAGATTCCACTGGTGAATTCGCTTTGAATTACACCGGTCCTACTGCTGAAGAACAGACGAGGGGGTAGACTTATGGTTAACAGAACTAAAAATACACCTTTAAGAGCTGGTTTGTTGCTGTTGACCCTAGGGCTAATGGCCTTCGGACCACCACCAGCGGTTTCTCCAGTTGCGGATGCTGCAAGTCGCAGTGACGTGGCGGGTATGAAAACCCTCCTGCGATCTGGTGAAGATGTTAACGCTGCTCAGGGTGACGGTATGACCGCATTACACTGGGCTGCGGAGTACGGCGATGAAGAGATGGCTGGTATGCTTATATACGCGGGAGCCAAATTGGAGCCACAGACTCGGATAGGTAGTTACACCCCTTTGCATCTCGCTAGTAAATCAGGCAGTGCTGGTGTTGTTAGAATGTTACTGGAAGCTGGTGCTGATGTTTCTAGGATGACCACCAATTCTGGAGCGAGCCCCTTGCACTTTGCAGCGGCTTCTGGATCGAGTGAAGCTATTAACGTTTTGGTAGAATTTGGTGCAGATCTAAATCCATTGGAAAACGAATGGGGTCAAACACCATTGATGTTCGCCGCAGCTTTTAATCGCGCCGAAGCGATCTCTAAATTACTAGAGTTGGGTGCCGATCCAGAAATCAGGACCACAGTAATGGACCTGNGAAGAATCGCAAGNTTGGATAGAGCAGCGGCAGNCCGCTANAACGANGCNCTAGCAGGATTTAGAAGTGAGGGACAANAGTCNGCTGTAATGGACAATCAGGACAGCGACGCTAGGGTTGGCCCTAGAGCGCGTGTTCATACGGCCGGGGAAGTCCAAGCTGCTACTAGAAAAGCACGTGAGGTTTACGGACCAGATTATCAATTGGAAGAAGCTGATGCTGAGGATGACGGACGCATGGAGCCGATAAGGGCCAATGGAGGCTTGACCGCTCTGTTGCATGCGGTCCGCCAAGGGCACAGGGAATCGCTAGCTGCACTNCTAGAAGGTGGGGCCGATGTGAACACTGTGAGTGCGGGGGACGGAACGAGTCCATTACTGATGGCNACAATCAATGGTCAATATGATCTAGCGATNACACTTTTGGAAAACGGAGCAGATCCNAACATTGCCTCTGAGCTTAATGGTATTGCACCCTTATGGGCAGCTATCAATTCTCGTTGGCAGCCTCGCACGAGGTTCCCACAGCCGCAGGAGCAAGGGCAGCAAAGTCATAGTTATTTAGACCTCATGGCCGCCTTGCTAGAAAATGGGGCTGACGTNAACACTAGAATCACTTTGCANCCCTGGTACATGGTTTATACAGGGTGTGGNAATGGAAACTGNGGGCTAGTTAANACTAATGGAGCCACTGCGTTTTGGAGAGCNGCTTACGGNACTGATTTAGANGCTATGAAACTCTTGGNTTCNTATGGNGCGGATACGGAATTAGCTACTAAGAAACCTCCTCCACGGAGGCGCTTCAATCGGGATGCTCCTTCAATGACTCAACCTGGTGAACTGAGTGACTCAGCTCGNGTGGCTAGAGCNTCGGCACCATGGTTCCTTCAGAAAGATGGATTTAAGAAACCAGAAGAAGCGAAAGAAGATAAAGAAAAAAAGAACTTGGTATTTGCTACCGACCCTTATGATGATTCGGGTGCAAAAGAAGATGCTTCTGGAGTTCCACCAGTGCCAGTTGGAGGACCAGGCGTATATCCCATTCATGCCGCAGCGGGTGTAGGNTATGGTGAAGGTTATGCTGGTAACGCCCATANACATGCNCCTAATGGCTGGGTTCCTTCTGTAAAGTTNCTAATTGAAGAACTCGGTGTTCCAGTTGATCGCAGAGACTTCAACGGTTATACAGCCTTGCATCATGCGGCCTCTAGAGGAGATAATGATTTGGTCAGGTATCTAGTGGAACAGGGAGCAGACGTGATGGCTGTTAGCCGTGCTGGACAGACCACAGCAGACATGGCTAATGGTCCCGTATCTAGGGTGTCACCATATCCAGAAACTGTTGATCTGCTTGTGAGTTTGGGCGCGATTAACAATGACAATTGTAAATCCTGCTGATANCTAAGTAACAACAATATCGGTTTAAGAAACCGGCCTTTTCTCATTGAGAGGGGCCGGTTTCTTTTTATTTATAGGATTTTCACTGCAGTCTAGTGAGCCTATGAATGGGAATTGTGAGGAGGAATAATCAACAAGAGGCCAGACAATGAATTATATAAAAAGAGTGAAAGCAGTAGACNTGCANGCATGCGGTGAGCCTGGCAGNGTGATCCTTGAAGGCGTCCCAGATGTTCCTGGCANCACCATGTTTGAAAAGATGCAGTATATGGAATCAGATCTGGATGATGTGAGGAAAAGGATGCTAAGAGAACCAAGGGGTTATCCTGCCTCAAACTGTAATGTGATACTACCACCTACTTGTCCAGAGGCCGATGCAGGTTTCGTGATAATGGAACAGGTNGAGTATCCTCCAATGTCTGGAACTAATACCATTTGTGTTGTAACGGCTCTAATTGAAACAGAAATGGTTCAAGTAGAGGAGCCAGTGACNCGTCTCTCTCTGGAAGCGCCAGGAGGTATGGTGGCNGTAGAAGCGGAGGTTAGAGAAGGAAAAGTTGAGAAGGTGACTTTCGAGAACGTGCCTTGTTTTGCGGTCTATCTTGATAAGGAAATAACAGTCCCTGAGATTGGTACTTTACGTGTCGACGTTGCATATGGTGGCATGTTTTATGTAATTGCGGATGCGAGTGATGTCGGTCTGGAATTGACACCAGAACACGGAGCTGACATAGCACGAATAGGAGAAATNATAAAAATAGCTGCAAATGAGCAATTGCCAGTCAGTCATCCCGAAAATCTGGATATTGATGGGATNACTATATCTCAGCTTTCTGGATTTTCAAAAGATGTAAAAGGAAGAGTGAAGAATGCCGTAGTCGTGTCAACTGGACTGCTCGATTGGAAAAGGCCCAGCACTTGGACGGGAGCTTTAGATAGGTCACCCTGTGGGACGGGAACCTGCGCTAAAATGGCGGTGATGCATGCGAAGGGAAAGCTCGCATTGGGTGAAGAGTTTCCACATGAAGGTCCGTTAGGAACAGTCTTTACAGGTCGACTGTTACGTGAGACTAAAGTGGGTGAATATAAAGCGGTAGTTCCCAGCTTGAGNGGAACCGCGTGGATCACCGGGTTCGCAGAATACGTTNTGGATGANCAAGATCCTTTCCCAGAAGGATTTACGTTGGGAGATATTTGGGGATGATTNCAGTNGCAAAGTNATTTTTGACTGAATTGTTTTAGGAAATAAAAGTTCAGATCAAATCCATTAACTCGAGGTGGCTATATCAATAATTCGGTTAATGTCTTCTTCATTGTTATAACCATGCAGAGAAAATCTAAGGACTCCTCTTCTAATCGACAGGTGTACTCCATTTTGTACGAGTCGATCATGTAGAATGTTCATAGCTGGATCTTCAGCTGTATAATGCCGNCCTCCNCCACTGACCCCCACTGCGACGATATGCCCCAAATGGTTGCCAGGTCTTCCTCCGCATATTGGTAAACCGACTTCCAGNAACCCATNAACAAGCTTTCTAGACAGCCTGCGGACATGCTTTTCAATTAAGNGTGTGCCTATATCGGAAAGTAATTTTAAGGCGGATCTGACCCCAGTGATCCCTAAATAGTTGTAATTCCCCCCATCAAAGCGACGAGCTCCTGGGGCATATCTAAATTCTTGTTCTATCAGTGTAGTTTCATGACTGTTTTCATCAGTAGCAACACTAAAGCGAGCGAGCGAAGCTGGTTGNAGNTCTTCAGAAAACTCTNAAGAACAGTAGAGGAATCCACATCCGTAACAAGACAGCAACCCTTTTTGTGTAGCCACGGCTAATGCGTCTACCCCAAGTTCNCTAACGTCCGTGTGAAGGATACCAACAGACTGTGCAGCATCAACAATGAGACGGACACCTTTTTCCNTACAGATACTAGCTAAACCACTAACATCTGTGACGAATCCTGGAGAAAAACTTACTGTTGAAACAGAGATGANTTTGGTTCTTTNATCTATGGCCGCAGCTATTCTATCTAGGTCAAAGTGTCCNTCTTTGGAGGCNGGAACAGATGANATTTCAACGTCGTGTAGTTTGGCAACATTGTACCACGGGAANACGTTTGCAGGATGTTCAAGGTCTGGACATAATATGACTTTATCTCCTNGGTTCCAGGAAATTGCTCCAGCCACTAGNTTAATTCCATCTGATACATTCTTGGTAAAAGCTATTTCAGAAGGNGAAGCATTTACAAAGGATGCAAAGGATTCTCTAGTTTCTTCGACCATAATAAATGCTTGTTCCTTGCTCCAAGTCAGGTCGGTTCGACTCGTCAAGTAATTGGTTATGGANTCATACACTGGGGTCGGAATCAACCCTCTTTGGGCTACGTTAGTGAAGACTCCATTAGATGTGGCAGGAAAATGTTTCCTGAAGTCTAAAAGGATGTCAGAGGTCATGTTTTTCTCTCACGTTGAGAAGGTTGCGTTCGGAGTGAGAGATGACACAGGTTCCTGCCATATCTCCCATCACGTTTATTGTTGTACTTGCCATATCAAGAAGGCGATAAATTCCTGTTACCATCGCTGCAATTTCAAGGGGAAGGCCGAATGCTTGGATGAACACTAAAGAANCTACCACTCCACCNCTGGGGATGCCTCCTGNTCCCATGGATAATAGTGACCCCATGAGTAGTATNGGCAGAAAAGATGCAGGAGTTAGTTCTATGCCTGCNGCCTGAGCTGTAAANAATAGAGTTCCTCCNAAGATAATGGCTGTGCCATCTTTGTTAAGTTGTGCCCCAAGAGGTAGTGTGAAGGAATAAATGTCTTGAGGTTGCTCCAGTTTTTCTTCAGCCATTTCAAAGGCTACCGTNAGGCTGGCCAAGCTGCTACAGGTAGATGCTGTTGTCATCCACAGAGTTGATGTCTGCTTTAAGAATTGCAGAGGGGCAAAGTTACCAAACATTTTCAGGATTAACATGTAGATGAGTGCCATAAGAATCATGGCCGTCCAAATTCCTAAGATGAAAAATGAGAGAGGCCCAAAAATTTGTGAGCCATATTGTCCAAGAGTAGCTGCTGCAAGAGATCCTATTCCTATAGGTCCAAATCGCATTATTATATTTACTAACATCCGCAATAGTTCAGCTATGAGAGCAAACCCCTTAGAAAGAGTTTTGCGTTTCTCGGTCGGTAGCAACACAGTTGCAATGCCTAGAAAGATCGAAAAAACAACTATTTGAGAAACATTTCCTGAAGCGAATGCAGCAAAGATGTTTTCNGGGAATAGACCCACTAGGATTTCCGATGGTACAGGAATTTCATCGACGGACGAGTCAATATTGCTGGTCAATTCCATCCCTAGTCCAGGCTTCACCAGGGAAATAACAGAGAGTCCAGCTGTCATCGCTAGGATGGTCGTTGCTCCGTAAAAAACAAAAGTTTTGATTAATAAACGTCTAAATGCTTTTAGATCGGCTAGTCCAGTCATTCCAGCTAACAAATTAAAGAATATTAGCGGAACAGCGGCCATAATTAGGAGTTTGATAAACAAGTCCCCAAGAGGTTGAACTGCTGTGGCAGGTTCACCTACTAAGAAACCAACAGNGCCACCCAAAACCATAAAGACAAGGATTCGAGCACCTAAAGAAAACCTATTGTAGAAAGTATAGGCTTGGGAGATTATTCCAAAGTTGCTAGGAGTTTTACCTAGTGATGGTTCAACCATTCAGGTATTCCATAGCTTTTCTCACTAGTTCCTGGTAGTAGATATCAAAGTTGTTTCTTGTAAGTGGGAATAGTTCATCTGGTAGAGCTGGATTNCCCTCGAGAATTTCACCATTAGGTCTGATTGTATGTCCGATGTCCCACATGAACTGGACTACAGGCTGATCAGTGCCAGGAAATTTGATTGTTTCCTCCCATTCCCAAGTGTTACTGTATCCTCCAGCCGTCATTCCAATAATATGTCCAATGGAATTATCCTTTATTATTGAGGCAAATTGGTCTAAGTGGGATCCTCTTCTGGGAACAAAGAATGCTACCATTTTCCCGCGGAAATGGTGAATTGCGGGTTGTAAAATGCCATCTGAGTCTTTGGGGGCATGAGCTAATTTGAAGGGGACAGAATTACTGTAAGTGGCTCTGCTGCTAACTGAGTCTGCTACGTCGGTGTCCAGCCAATCCATCAACCAAGTACCGTCATCCATAGCTTCTGGAACACCTGAATCGAGACTTCCACCTTCACTGACTTCATCGCGCTTTTCTTGTGTGAATATCGGTACAACGTCACTGATGCGCAGGTTTCCAAAAGTAGTTTTGAAGGGGGTGGAAGTGAATCTTTGCATGGCATAAGCGCCCGCCGAACCACCTCTGCTACGGGTGCCGTCAATGATTATATTGAAATCTAACCAATCGTTCTGCTGGGCCATTTTCATCAATTCATCAACATCAGGAATCATGGTTTCTCTGAAACCATACCAGGTCAGNATTACTGTTCTTTGTCCCTCCATTGGTAGATAGAGATCATAGGTAGNNGTGGAGTGTTCTANCTTAAACCCAGGATACTGCGGCTCTGAAATATTTTGCCAAGGAATAGAGTCAGGGTGGAGGTATGGAAGTTGCACCGTATATGAGGANCCGTCGTTCCTTTCAAGTTCAAGGGTGAGATGGTCTTGATAGAAAGTTGGAGGGAGCGTTGCTGTTTTNACNGTCAGATCCTCTGCCATTCGCCATCGGAAATTGGGTCTGTAGGATGATGGGTGGTAAGGTCTCACCATTTTTTCGTACTGTTCCATTTGTAGATTGTTAACTGCCAGGATTCGGTCTCCTGGTTCCACGGTCCCACGGAGGAAATGTTCTTGATCTCCAGATAGATCGCTGATGAAATAGATAGAGGAGTCACTGTAATCTGGTAAGATTTTTACAGGACTTGAGTAGACTATTTCGCTACCTCCATCGATACCAGAAGATTCTTGGAGCCTTATCCCATTTTCTACGAGTGAAATTTCTAGGTGCCTGTCATTCCTGGCATTGCTGACTTTCTNAAGCGCATAGAACAGTTTCTCTTCGGTATCTGCACTAATTACTTCGTGACGGTAATTTTCCATGGCGTCTAGAGGATCTATTCCCCAATGGAGATTTTTGATAGGAGAAAATGCTTCCCTGTTAGCTGTCAGCGTCATGATGGAATCAAATAGCAGTTCCCTTAGCTGAGGGTTACCAACTCTGGAAGTATTCTCTGCGCAACCACTTGCCGAAAAAAAACTGATAGCAAGGACAAGTACTAAACTGACGGATGGTCTATTCTCGATCATATGGTCTTTTGGTTAAAGATTCCTAGTGTGCTCAGCTTCGTGACTGGTTAGATTCAGTGAGTCTGAGAAGAATATAAGCTTTCGGAGAAAAATCGACACTATGACCCTAGCTGAAACCCTCAAAGAAATTAGAAATGATGCACCTTCGAGGCTTGGACCTGATTTTCTGGCGGCAGCTGAAAGGTCAGTAAGGGAACTGAGAGAGTCTGGTATTGTCGAAAGATTNGCTAAGATTGGGGAGCTAGNGCCAGCTTTTGAAGCTTTGAACGCCAGGGGTGAATCAATTCGTTTAACTGACNTAANAGCTAAAGGTCCAGTTGTAATAAGTTTCTATCGAGGAGGGTGGTGACCCTATTGTTGTGCGGAGCAGGTTGCTCTCCAGGACATCCTTCCATCTCTTAGGAAGAAGGGCGCTGACCTTGTAAGTATTACTCCCCAGATATCTTCACGCATTGAATCCAACCTCAAACGTTACAACCTGAGTTTTGAAATTCTTAATGATCCAGGTAATAGGATAGCGCAAAGTTTCGGGGTGGCATTTGAAATGCCTCACTATCTCAGGGAATTTTATAGGGGTAAGGGCATCGATTTGGCACGTTGGAATGGTGATGACACCTGGTCACTGCCCGTTCCTGCTAATTTCATTGTTGGCACTGACCAGGCAATCATTTACGCCTCAGGTGATCCTGACTATACGACCCGACCCGACCCGCTCGAGATACTTGAATTCCTGTCTTAGTCGATCTCCACTAAATTCAAGGGATTAGGTTACGGTCACTCTTCCTTAGGATGAACATTCCTTCCTTTCCACTGTTAACAATAATTATTCCACTTGAGAAGAAAGGATAATTGCTCCATGAACCATCAAACCCNGGTGCGTCAGGTGTCCATGGAACAGTGTCAAAGAAGCCAATTTCTTCGGGATTTTCCCTATCGGAGATGTCCAATATTCTGAGTCCACTGACATAGTTTGATTGATACATCAGATCACCTTGAATGTAGAGGTTGTGGTCTGAAGATGCGTTATCGGCGAAGTGNTCCAACGCCAACACTGGGTCTTCTAAATCCGTAACATCCCAAACCAGAGTGCGAGTTTGNGTCACATTTCCTCCAAGTTCATCCAATTCATCATTCATGTAAAAGTATTGCTGTTCTTCGTCCAGCCAACCTTGGTGAGTGTAGGCGACATTGGGGTACGTTGCCATGGAGAGCTCTAGTGGATTAGCCTTGTCTGTTACATCAGAGATGCTCAGAGCTGTTTCGTTGGCGCTAAAGCAAATTTCCTGGCCAGTATAGTCACTGTCGGGACCCNGATAGATAACGCACTGAGCGTCGTGACTGTATCCAGTGTTCTGNCGGCCGGTGTTAGCGTGTGCGAAACATCCTGAGAAGATAGGTGTTAGTGGATCCTGAATATTAACCATGTGTAGGCCACCGCCGCAGGTTTCGCCTCCTCCATTNACGCCAACCACATAAGCGAAACCACTCTCTTCGTTTATCACTACATTATGAGCACTTGCAATGCTACTATAGTGAGCATCGACCTCAAATGTTAGCGGTTCATTGCCTACTTCTCTCAGCCTCGTTAGGTCGAAGATTTGCATTCCGTGAGGCCCAGAACCATCTGCTACAATGAAAGCATGATTCTTATAGACTTTTATGTCTCTCCAGGAGTTTCCGCGAGCGCCTGTGGTCATGGGGAGGTTGCCAAGATATCGCGGATTAGAAGAATCGGTTACGTCTACGAAAGAAGTGCCATCGTAACGCCCGACCAATGCGTATTCTCTACTTGATGAAGGGTCAGTCCATCCCCAGACATCGTTGAGTTGGACTCCCCTAGTTCCTCCCAAGTCTTCAACCGATAAAAAGGAGACCATGTCAACCTCATTACAGGTGTATTCCGATGCGGAACCTCCTTCACACCTGACTTCTCCTCCAGTGATTGAAACTAGGCTTTCTGACTCATTGAAAACTCGTGTTACTTCATCCCAGTGATTTCCAGTTCGTTCGTAAATTGCTACTGTGCCCAGTTGGTAGTCTGCTCCAATAATACCAACTGCTCCAAGATTGCCTTTCACAGCTAACGCGCCTCCGAATTGGTCACCTGAAATCAATTCGCTAGAGCTTAGTTTCCTTGCTTCTACCCAATCTCCAGAGACAGGGTTTTGTGATATGCTGTATATGCGTCCTTGAAAATCTGAAGCTCCAGGGGCACCTAACCATACTTCGCCATCATTAATCTGAATAGCTGCTCCAAATTGAGTGCCAGGATTTCCTTCATCGAAGGCCTTGAGAGTGGAGGACGCATTCCATTCTTTCGATTCTTCTTCATAGTCATAGGTATATGCTATGCCCATACCTTGTTCGTGTGTGGCTGCTCCGACTATCGCTCGTCCATCATGTAGAGCTACCGCTACTCCAAATCCACTGTTGGGGGAAGTACCTGCTCCGCTGAGTTTAGTTCCTTCTATCCAGTCACCAGTGTTTTGATCAAGCGTGAAAGTGTATACGGATCCGGTTATGTTGTTCTGGCGTGGAGCTCCAATGAGTGCCACTCCATTTTCAATAGCAAGTGAGAATCCGAAGAGATCGTTCGGCTCAGTGTTACTTCCCATCAGTTTAGCGGATTCACTCCAGAGGTTGGTCTCTTCATCCCTCTCAAATACATATACGGCTCCACGGGCTTCACTATTGGCTAGAGAACTCATTAGGACGTGATTTTGGTCCGAAGCACTTACCCTCCCAACAAAATCGCCTTCTTGAGTATCACTCACCTTAATGGCTTGTTGCTCTTCCCATAAGCCGTTTTCATCTTTAGCAAATACATAAATTGTTTCGAGAGTAGTTGCACCAACGAGCAGGTGTTCTCCAGTGTAAGCGAGAGCCCGTCCGAAGTGATCTCCAACGGTTGAATTGGATGCCTCTAGTCGCTGAGCTTCTGACCATACATTGTTGGCTTCTTTTCGGTAAATAAAAACGTAACCAGGTGATGATTCGTTTAGGGATTCACCGACAAAAATTTCCGCTTCACCTACTGCCACAGACTGTCCATAGCCCTGTGCACTGATAGATGAAGGAATAAGTAAACCTGACATCAGTCCTACCCAAAGGATGGTTAATTGTTTCACGATGTTCACCTGTTCAAAGAGTTCTCTGTTTCCTCTAATCTAACACTATATTCCATTGAGTGCTTCATACTATTTTCCGCTCAGACTGGCACTCAGGGTGTGTATGTTTTTTCTATACTGTTATTATTTGAAAAACTGATTATTAAGTGAACTAGACTAGCTTCTAGGAGGGAGGATAATTCTATGGAGATAGAATTAAAATTTAGACCTATGTTGACTCCTCCTGAGATGCTTTCTCTGGGTATTTTCGGGGGCACCTACTTTTCTAGATTGGTTGATCATAGAGACTTCCCTGAAAGTTGGTTTAGAGATCTGGACGAAGCTTTATACTGTTCAGAAAAATACGAAAGTACGGTTAACCATTTTCGTATCAAAGCTGGTCAGACCCAGGAACAATGGGAAGCGAAAGGATGGATCCATCCAGATGACCCCAGGGGTTGGTTTGAATGGTATTGCAAATATTTTCTTGGCCGAAGACATTCAGATGACAAAAGGCAGATTAAAAGGTGGTTGGCTTTTTGTGGGCCGAAGGGAAGATGGAGGACCACTATTTATAGGAAGATTCGTACTGCGGGTGTTGATATAGATCAAGGCAGGATAGTGAGTCCAAGGATCCAGCAATCGCTTCTACACTGGTCTTATCTAGTTAATGATAAGGATTACCGAAAGTGGCTACTGGAAGTAAAGTGATAAAGAGCCCTTCTGATCCATTATCAGGCAGGGGCTTGACGAGGTAAATAGGTCCAGATGAACTAGTGGACCTCCTAGCATTTTATGGGTGCACAGTTTGATGGGCTTTACAAGTGACCTTGGAGAGTGTAGTGATTGTTGGTTGTATTTTTTTTCTAACTGGCTTTGATTTGTTTTTTCAGAGGATTTTGATGGAAAATTTACGTACAAGACTATTGGTGCTGGTGTTGACAGGTGTGTATGGGTGTGCAGGAGTGACGCCAGCCGAGACTCTTACCAATGAAGAGACGCTAATAGAAGATACTCCCGTCGCAACCGAAGTAGAAGAATCGATGGACGAAGAAACCGTTGAACCGTCTTCGTTCTACACTGTTGCACAGGCCGAAAGAGGAGAGGATTCATTTCGCGAAACGTGCCTATCCTGTCATTCTTCAAGCGAATTTAGGGGAAGAAGTTTTCAGCGAGACTGGCGTGGTTCTTCCATGGGGTATCTCTATGAGGAGATTGTCTACTATATGCCAGAGGATAATCCAGGTGGTCTTTCTACCGATACTTATCTGGATATTATGGCCTATATACTGGATTTAAATGGTTTCCCCGCAGGTGATTCAGAGCTTGTTTCAGACATCGATGCCATGAAAGAAATTGTACTTTTCCCAAGGGACTAAGACGGCATTCTTATGAATTCCAGACTGGCTTGTGGCACCGCACAAAAATGATTTTCAGGTCTCTTTGCTTTCGATTAGGAAGTCTCGCAACTCTGAAAGATCAGTACCGATTGATACTACCTGACGTTTTGCTGACAAAACCGATGAAATTATCTCTGGAATTTCCAGTGCGGAATCAATTTCTTGTTCCACAGTCTCTCGAAATTTAATAGGGTGAGCAGTCATTAAGAAAGTTGAAGGACCAGCGCCAAATTCTAGGAGACCTGACTCAATCCCCAGATACCCGACTGCTGAATGCGGGTCTAAGATTTTTCCAGTTGATTTGTAAATTTCTCTGATACAGAGCCTGGTTTCTTCATCGCTGTGTACACTTCCAACTATGTCCTTTCGAATTCTAGATACATCTCTATTGTACAGGTATTCCATACGAGCAAGATTGCTAGGGTCACCCACATCCATAGCGTTACTGATTGTACGGATCGATGGCCTAGTCCTGACGTGTCCAGTTATGAGGTATTCAGGAACAGTATCGTTTATGTTTGTCGCGGCTGAAAACCCTCGGACCGGAAGTCCTAGTCGTTTTGCGATTAAGCCCGCTGTGAGGTTTCCAAAGTTTCCTGATGGAACAGAAAACAGAGTTGGTTCATTCCCAGGTAGCTGGCCATAAGCATGGAAATAATAGAAAACTTGGGGCAGTAAACGTCCAATATTGATAGAATTGGCAGAACCAAGTTTTATTTGGCGGTTGAGTTCAGGATCTAAAAATGCTGACTTAACCATGTTTTGACAGTCGTCGAAGGTTCCAGAGACTTTCAGCGCATGAACATTTCTTCCTAGGGTTGCAAACTGACTTTCTTGCAGTGGTGTGACACCTTCGGAGGGGTAAAGAATAACAGTTTGGACCCCTTCTTTATCGAGAAAACCTTGGGCGACTGCACTTCCTGTGTCACCCGAAGTTGCTACCAAGATATATAGTGTTTTTCTATTCTTCTTTCGCAGTAAGTCTAGTAAATGTGCCAGGAATCGTGCTCCGACATCTTTGAAAGACAGAGTAGGACCATGGAATAACTCTAGTCCGAAGACATTTTGTTGGTACTGACAGAGTGGAATCGAAAAATTCAGAGATTTATGAGTCAGTTCATCTAATTCAGCGGATGTAAGATCGTCTCCAAGCAGATACTCGCTAATGATTCGGGCCACCTGATCAAAGGGAAGGTCTTTTATTTTACTGAGAGTAGTGCTAGGGACTTGTCCGAATTTCTCTGGTAGGTAAAGTCCTCCGTCGGGAGCAATACCATTGGTGAGGGCTGTGAGCAGATCTGTCGGTGGGCTTTGGCCCGCGGTGCTCAAGTACTTCAATTTAAGTCTAAAAGTTGAGCTCCAGTGCCAGTTTGGGCTATCGGACGGACAAACAGATCAGCCACAATATCCATCTCATGAAAAACTTGCTTCATAGCTTGTCCTGCCCGAACAGCTTTGGTTTCATCTTGACAGAGGGCGAAAATTGAAGGTCCAGATCCGGAAATGCCGGCGCCGAGGGCACCCGCCGAGACTGCCACAGATCTTACTTCATCAAGTCCTGGAACGAACTGTTTCCGACTTGGTTCGGCTATCCTGTCTACCAAAACTTTCTTAAGGAGATCCCAATTTTCTTCGAATAGGCCGAGGACAAAAGACGAGGCGTCTGCGCACTGTGCCGTTACCTCAGCAAGAGGGATGCTGTCCGGCAGAACAGCTCTCATAGATTTTGTATTTAGTTCTAGTTTGGGGTGTATCAAAGCTAGTGACATGCCCCTGGGGACTGGCAAAGGAATAGGATTAGTTGGCTCTTCTGGCCTCATCAAGACTATCCCTCCATGTATGGCGGGAGCTACGTTGTCTGGATGCATAGATCCTGTCACTAGTTTTTCTCCTTCCAATGCACAAACCATGAGTTCTTGCTTGGACAGCTTGGTGTTCAACAGGGAGTCTGTCGCTATGGCTGCAGCTACAGAGCTTGCTGAACTTCCTCCCATTCCGCCAGATAAAGGAAGGCCTTTCCAGATCTCTATTTCCAGTCCAGTTTCTGGTTCTTCTGATCTTTCTAGAACTGCCATAGCCGCTACTCCAGCTACATTTTTTGAAGGATCGGTGGGTATTCCTGAGTCGATACTGTGGATAGATTTGATGATTACACCTGTATCTGATCGACTGGAGACTTCTACTGTGTCTCCCAGATGATGATCTGCATTATCTAAGGCCAGTCCTAGGATATCAAATCCACAGATTACGTTACCTACTGTTGCACCAGCAAACGCGCGCGCTTTGGTAGGATGCGTCATTGGCAAACCTTCTGTTACTCTTGATAATTTCCGTTGAATTCCATTGTCCTAATCTAATTCAACCTTACTTCTTAGTAACTAACTGCACCAATTTTGTAATGGGATCGTATGCGTCGTCAACCACCCGTTCCTTTAGAGGGATTATGGCGTTGTCAGTTATAGTGATTCCTTCAGGACATACTTTTGTGCAGCACTTGGTGATATTGCAGAGTCCGACTCCTTTATCCTCTCTGAGTTCTTTCTTCCGTTCTTCAGTGTCGAGGGGATGCATTTCTAGTGCAGCGCTATATACAAGAAACCTTGGGCCGACAAATTCTTCGTGCATATGATGATCTCTTAGGACATGGCAGACGTCCTGACACAGGTAGCATTCAATGCATTTTCGGAATTCCTGTATTCTATCAACGTCTGATTGATGCATTTCCCAAGATCCGTCTTCAAAATCAGGTTCCCTTGGCTTGAACGGTGTAATTTTCTTTTTCACTTCGTAGTTCCAGGAAACGTCTGTAACCAAGTCTTTTATAGGTGGGAAAGCTTTCAATGGTTGGATAGTAATGGGTTCATCAGTCGGCAGGTCGCTCATCCTAGTCATACACATTAATTTGGGCATTCCATTCACTTCTGCGGAACATGACCCACATTTACCTGCTTTACAGTTCCATCTTATTGCAAGGTCTTGTGCTTGTTCTGCCTGTACTTGGTGCATTGCGTCTAATACCACCATTCCTTCAGAGAGTTCTGTTGTGTATTCCTTGAACTCTCCGCCGTCGGCATCTCCACGCCAAATATTGAATGTAGCAGTTCTCATTAGCCTTGCTCCTGGATAATCTTTTGGAGTTCTTCTGGGATTTCAGGAATTGGATTGTGGTGCACTTTCATCTTCCCAGTTTCGTCTTTTCTTAGTCCGATGGTGTGTTTGGCCCAGTGGCCAGTTTCCTTGTCTGGAAAATCAATTCTAGAGTGAGCTCCTCGGCTCTCTTTCCTGGCTAGAGCGGAACAGGCGCAAGCCTTAGCCACAGTGAGAAGATGTTTGAGGTCGAGGGCAGTATGCCATCCAGGATTGAATTGTTTGTTTCCATCGACAGCTACCATTTCAGCTTTTTCAGCAAGTTTGTCGATCTCTTCACTGGCTTCTTCCAGCGAAGTTTCTTCTCGAATGATTCCAACCTTGTCTTGTAATAGATCCTGCAGTTCAAACTGTAGTTGATAGGGATTTAGAGTGGTGGCTTGATCCTGCCTCTTGAACGGAGCTAGGGCTTCCTCTTGGGCTTGGATTATTTGTTCAGGATCCAACTCACCTAGTCCTTTTTCATTAACGAAACTGGCGGCGTATTCCCCAGCTCTCTTACCAAAAACAAGTAGGTCCGAAAGAGAGTTGCCACCTAGTCTGTTGGCTCCGTGTAGACCTGCTCCTGCTTCACCAGCTGCGAAGAGTCCAGCAACACTAGACATTTGGGACTCTGCATCGACTCGAATTCCCCCCATCACATAGTGTGTTGTGGGGCCTACTTCCATGGGTTCCTTAGTTATATCAATTCCAGCCAACTCCATAAACTGATGGTACATAGCTGGAAGCTTACGCTTGATATGTTCTTCTGCGTTAGGAATTTTTTCCTTAATCCAGGCAATGTCTAAGAAGACACCCCCGTGAGGACTACCACGCCCTTCTTTGACTTCTCTGACTATCGATCTGGCAACGTGGTCGCGTGTGAGAAGTTCGGCAGGCCTTCTGGCTTCTCGATCTCCAGTGACGTAGCGCCATCCCTCTTCTGGCGTGTCGGCTGTCTGATTTTCGTACAGTGGTGGGATGTCATCATACATAAATCTTTGGCCTTCAGAATTCTTTAGGGCTCCACCTTCTCCACGAACACCTTCGGTAACCAGCAAACCTTTTACACTAGGAGGCCATACCATACCAGTAGGATGGAATTGAATGAACTCCATGTCGATCAATTCCGCTCCAGCTTCATAACCTAAAGCATGGCCGTCTCCAGTTCCTTCCCAGCTATTTGAAGTAACCTTGAAGGCCCTTCCAATGCCCCCAGTTGCTATGATTACTGCTCCAGCTTTGAAAACTCTAAATTGTCCGCTTTCTCTATCATAGCCAAAGGCGCCAGTTACCCTATTTCCATCTTTGAAAAGCTTTGTGACGGTACATTCCTGGTAGTCATCCAGACCTTGGTGCACTCCGTGGTCCTGTAAAGTCCGTAACATCTCCAATCCAGTTCGATCTCCCACATGAGCAAGACGTGGGTAGGCATGTCCACCAAAATTTCTCTGAAGGATTTTACCCTCTTTAGTTCTATCGAATACAGCTCCCCAAGCTTCAAGCTCTTTGACCCTTTCGGGTGCTTCCTGGGCATGAATCTGAGCCATCCTCCAATTATTCAAGTACTGTCCACCTCTCATGGTGTCCGCAAAGTGGACCTGCCATCCGTCTCTTTCATCAATATTTGAGAGTGCGGCAGCCATCCCCCCTTCTGCCATGACCGTATGAGCTTTTCCGAGCAGAGATTTAGTCACTAGCCCAACTGATGCTCCCATAGTCGAGGCTTCAATGGCGGCTCTCAATCCTGCTCCTCCAGCACCGATTATCAGTACGTCATGTTCGTGGGTCGAGTAATCCTCCACTAAAAGAGCCTCCAGTCGGTCCAGATGCCCATTGAACAGAGTCGGACATAAACATCTGAAAATCCGACCCAGAAAAGGCTCATCCAAGCAAAGAGCATGTGTCTACGGTTCAAACAAGTGACACAATCATGAGCTGTTCTTCGGATAGGTTTGTCGAAGAGCACATTTAGTTTCCCTCCGATCAAATGTCTAAGAGAGTGACATCCGAGTGTGTAGCCTCCCAAAAGTATGACATTGATCGCTAGGACGATGGTTCCGATTCCAATGCCCCGACTTTCGATACCTGTTACAGCATCTTCAAAAAAAGTAGCTCTCCAAACGTCATATGACAGAAAGACTACAAAGAGCAAAGCTAGATACATGAAATATCTATGAACGTTCTGGAGAATGAGGGGGAAAGATCTTTCTCCCCAATACGATTTTCGTGGTTCCCCTACGGCACAAGAAGGAGGATCAGCCCAAAAAGCCTTGTAGTAGGCTCCCCGGTAGTAGTAACATGTAAAACGAAATCCACCGGGCGCCCAGAGAATCAGAAAAGCTGGAGACCAGGGTAGCCAGCTTAACCACCAACTCGGTTTGGGCCCAAAAACAGCGTGGTGACTTTCCCCGAACAGCTCTGGGGAATAGAAGGGAGAGAGGTAGTTTCCAAAGTGGTAATGCTCTCCTTGGAAAGCAGCCCAGGTACTGTAGGTAATAAAGAAGCCTAATCCTAGAACAACTGCTAACGGTTCAATCCACCATTTACCCGGTCGCATAGTTTCGCCGAAAGAAGATGCCACTGGTAGCGAAGTGGTCACATTTTTACTCATGCAATTCCTCTTGATAGGTCCTGTTGAAGATAATACCGCCTTAGTGTAGAAAAAGGTTCCCAGACAACAAAAAATAAAACTGTTTTTGGACTGAATCTCAAGCGTCAAAGTCCCTACCAAACTGGTTCATATCCTTCAGCAGTGAGTTTCATACCAGGTCCATGAATGTGTACATTTTTGGTAGGCCCTTCGTCGGACATAAGGTCACCATTCACATGAGTCCAGCCCAGGATAGCACCCGCCAGGTTATAGGCGTCCCAATCCCCTTGTTCAAGACTCTTGACGAACATTCCACTGCGAACCCCGATCGTACAATATGCGACTATCTTACTGCCCCTGTATTGCTCTTGGTGGGCCTTGAAATGTTCAACTGTGATGGCACCAGGAAGCATCGATACTTCCTGTTCTTCATTTGTTCTTGTGTCGACTATTGTCAGGTTATTTCCAGACTGCATTTTTTGTAATTCTTCAGGAGTTATTTCCTGAATTCCAGGAAAACTGCTTCTCTGGGATTGGTATATTTTATCTATTTTAGCTCGCTTTGATTCATCAGATTTGTTGAATAGGGAATTAAACATGGGTATGGAACTCCGAGTAGTGAAAATAACCGTCTAAAGTCAAACAAGGTGAATGATATAGGCTTAGAAAAGTATTGGCCAGTGGGGCCTTTGTTAAAAAAATGACAGAGATGGCTACTATGCACTTGGCCAGTTACAATGACGATAGTACTGTCCTTTGTCGATGTGAGATGATTTAAATCAACCCAATAAAAAAAGGTTCAATACATTTGTCTTTTGTCCGAGAAGTTGTCCTGGTTGGCGGTGGTCATACGCACATTCAAACTCTAAAGAGTTTTGCCAGAAAACCACCGAGAGCAACTAGGGTCACAGTGATTGTAGATGAGCCCCAGGCAGTTTATTCAGGGATGGTGCCTGGTTTTGTTTCGGGGCAGTATCGCAAAGACGAGATAGTGATTGATGTTCATCGGCTATCCCAACTGGCCGATACAAGGTTGGTCGAGGGGCGTGTGATTGGAGTGGACTCACATGGTCAGAAAATATTGCTGGAAAGCGGTGAGAAAGTTGCCTACGACGTGGCATCCTTTGACATAGGGTCTACGGTGGCAGGGTTTGATGTACAAGGCGTGCAGGAGTATGCTGTGCCAACTCGTCCTATCGGATATTTGTGCCAGCAAATTGAACAAATTATGCGGAAACTCAGCAGTGGTAATGACAGGGGGCCAATTAATATCGTGGTGGTGGGAGGTGGCGCCGGTGGAGTGGAGCTAAGCTTCACTCTCGACCAGCGTTTCGGATCTATGGGATTAGCTGCAAACGTTAAGATGATTGAGAAAGAACAGGAGCTACTCCTGACCTTTTCGGCGTCGATTCGTAAGCGCATTTATTCCCAGGCAAAGAAACGGGGGATAAGCGTCATTTGTAATTCAGAAGTTTCTAGGGTCATGAGTGATTCTGTGGTGCTCGAAGATGGTACTAGTCTGAATTTTGACTTATTGATATGGGTTGCAGGACCCTGGAGCCAGGAGATATTTAAGGAGTCTGGATTCTCGACAGATTCTAGGGGATTTGTTTTGACGCGTTCGACCTTGCAATTTGAGGGATACGACAATCTTTTTGGAGTTGGAGATTGTGCAACCTTGAAGGAGGCGCCATTAACTCCTAAGGCGGGAGTCTATGCAGTGCGACAGGGCCCCTATTTGACACATAATTTGTACAAATGGTTGGAGGGTGGTTCTCTGAAAAGCTATCATCCGCAAGGGGATTTCCTAACCTTGTTGAACCTTGGAAATGGTAGCGCAGTGGGGGGGAAATGGGGTTGGTCGTTCGAAGGAAGATGGGTAATGAAGCTCAAGGACTATATAGATCGAAAATTTGTGGCTGATTTCAGCTAGCTGACACTGAGGATGATCAGGAGATAAAAATGACGGAGAATGCCGAAACCAAGATTACCTATGCCACCCTGGGTGGAGAAGGGATGGAGCAAGTACACAGCGCGTTGGAAGCACAAATAGACCCAGTGGTTGAGAGTTTTGGTGCAGAGTACGGGATGATTATCGGAGGCAATGAAGTCCTGGCAGATAATAAATTTGAAGACTATAGCCCTGTAGATGATAGGATCCTCTTAGGAACTTTTCAGTCTGGGACTGAGGAACATGTTGGTCAGGCAGTTGAAGCTGCTCGTAATGCGTTGCCTCAATGGAGTGGACTTCCTTGGCAGGAACGTGTGACCTGTCTAAGAGAAGTTTCCCAAGCAATTCGAAATGCAAGGTGGGAATTGTCGGTGATTTTGGGTTATGAAGTGGGAAAAAACCGCATGGAGTCTGTGGGGGAAGTCGAAGAGTGTTCCGATTTTATTGATTATTACTGCGATCGAATGGAGGAGCACAATGGGTTTGTAACATCTTTTGGTGGCGATTCAGAAGAGCAGAGCAGTCTGAGTGTTCTTCGACCTTATGGAGTTTGGTCGATCATATCTCCTTTTAACTTTCCAATGGCACTCACAGCTGGTCCTGTGGGCGCCGCTCTTGTTACGGGAAACACAGTGATTGTCAAACCGTCTCCGATCACCCCTTTCGCTGTTGCTCGTCTGGCCCAGGTGTTTGCTGAAACAAGTTTGCCAGAAGGAGTGTTTAATTTCGTCACTGGAAGCAATGAAGTTGTTTCTAGGGGCTTGGTATTAGGATCGGGTATTGATGGTGTGGTTTTCACTGGATCTTACCAGATAGGTATGGAGCTTATGCGGGAGTCGTCAACGGGAACAATGCCTAGACCATTTATTGCTGAAATGGGAGGCAAGAATCCTGCTTTGGTAATGGAATCCGCTGATCTGACCAAAGCGGCTGACGGAGTGAAAAATTCAGCTTTTGGTTTACAAGGACAGAAGTGTTCTGCTTGCTCACGAGTATATGTTCAGAAAAACGTTAACAACAATTTTGTCGATTTGCTTCTGGAAGAATCCGCGAAAGTTGTCCAGGGTAATCCATTGGATAAGGATGTCTGGCTCGGGCCAGTCATTAATGAGGCTGCATTTAAAAGATATACGAAAGCGATAGAGAAAGCGGTTGCTGATGGCGGTAGGGTTCTGACCGGGGGATCCCGGCTCAGTGGGGGTATTTTCGACCACGGTTACTACGTTGAACCGACCGTGATCGATGGGTTGCCACTCGACCATGAGTTATTTCGCAAAGAACTGTTTGTTCCTATTACGGCTGTAGCTGAAGTCAATGATTTAGAACAAGCAATTGACCTAGCCAATGCCACTGAGTATGGCCTCACAGCTGGTATTTTTTCAGAAGAAGATGCTGAAGTAGACTTTTTCTTCAACCGTATTCAAGCTGGAACCGTCTATGCTAATAGGCGTGCTGGGGCAACTGCAGGCGCATGGCCAGGAGTAAATCCTTTTGGGGGTTGGAAAGGCAGTTCGTCAGGGGGTACTGGGGCTGGAGGGCCCTACTACCTAAAACAGTTCCTGCGTGAACAAAGCCGACTTAGGGTCTACTAGAGTTTATTGGCACATACGATTGAAGGCATTATTGCTTTTCTTTTGAAAAGTAGGTTTCATACCAATCGAAAATACGACTCCAATGGTCAAGGAAATCCTCTTGAGTACCAGCACGTCCAGCTCCGTGTCCAGCTCGCATGTAGTTTACCCAGGTCACTTTCTTACCTAAGCGTCGGAGCGCATAATACATTTCTCTCTGGTTAGTTTCCGGCACATTCCAGTCATCTTCTCCAGATAACATCAGTAGGGGAGTGTCTATTCTGTCTGCAAACATGATTGCAGAATGGGCAATGTATTTCTGAGGTTGTTCCCATAGAGTTGCTCCAATTCGATCTTGGCCTTCCTCTGCAGCCCGATAATTTCGAGTGGTGATTTTCTCACTATCTCCTAAAAAGCTTATTATGTTCACTTTTCCAGAGATATTAATCGCTGCTGCAAAACGGTCGGTTTGGGTTATAAGTAGGTTGGTTGCGTATCCTCCATAGCTTGTGCCATGAACGCCCAACTTGTGCTCATCAACTAAGCCACGGTCTATCACTGTATTTATAGCTGTTGTCACTCCTTTAACCCAAGCTTCTCCTGGAAATCCTATTTCGAGGTCTACAGATGGTCGAAACCCAAACCATCCCTGGCTAGCTAAAAGGTTCATATTCGCATTAAACCCATTGTCAAAAAATGTCTCATAAATTTCGGCCACTAGGGGATAAGTCTTCTGCGGATCGTAATCGATTGGGTAGTACAGTATGCCATAAAGCTTTTTGCCATCTACATTTAGATAGGAAATAAGCTCGCTTTTAGTCAGTTTTACGTTCTTGATCCAGGGATTGAGTTCTGTAAGCTGTCTCGGGTTATTGAAGGAATTATCCGAAACCCATACTTCAGGAGGCACATCACCGTTGGTTCTGGTATAGACAATTGTGGACGCATCGTCCGATATAGTCCAGTTTCTGTAAAGATTCTGGTCTAGCACAAGATCCTCTGTCGATTGGGTTTCAATGTTGTAGCGAAGCAACCCACGTTCCCATCGGTCTGAGGCAGAGTAACTCATGTATAAGTAGTTTCCATCGCCTGTCCAAGACTCGATTTCCAAGTTGGGTCTTTCTTCCTCTTTCTGCTCAAATCCATAGATCAGATCTATATCCCCAGATTGTATATCAAGGACGTGATAGCCTGCCTCAGAACTGAGTAGCAAGCCGGTGTTCAAGGGATGCCAGCGAACCATCTCGAATTCGTATTCCTTGGAGTCTGATGTTCTAGAAGGAGTCAGATTTATTAAGGTATCTGCCATGAAGGAACGAAGGAAAATATTTCCATCATCTGAATAAGCAAACGCATCTATTGGATGATTCCATATTGGGTTGATTCTATTTTCACCACTAGAATGAATGTGCTCATTCTCTAGACTGGAAAGATCTATTTTGAAGATGTCGTATTCAGTTCCTTCGGACCTAATGTAAGAAGTTCTAAGACGGGTCGCCGTCGTGTAGACTAAGGTGTTTCCGTCTTCGGAAAATTGAGGAGAAACAACTGGTTGTTCAGGTAAAACTTGCTGTACTGAACCATCCGTTAAATCTACTAAACTCAGTATGATTTCATCACTAGATTTTCTAACAGCATCCCATGCCAGAAAATCGTTGTCTGAGTCCTGGATTACTATGGGGCCATCAGAGAGATCTAGATAAGCTTGGCGAGTTTCAGCTTCCCAATCTAGAGATCTAAGTCCCACAACTATATTTTTTCCGTTTGGATTCCATTCTAATGGTGAATTAGAAGCCAAAGAAAGTTCACTGTTTAGGGTAACTTCTTCAATTTGCCCTGTTTTTACATGGTGGACCATTAGTCGGAAGGCCCCATCCGTGTATCTGAAGAATGCCAATTTTGATCCATCAGGGGACCAACGTAAATTTCTTACAGGTGCTGGGTTGCCTTCAAAAAGCTGGTACAGACTTCCACTTTCCGTATCTATTATCAATATCTCAGATTTATTGGGAGAGACATAAGTAGGATCTCCATAGCGCCCGTGGTCAACGTTCAGTCGATCCCCTTGGGTTTGCACTGTCAGCGCCACTTTTCCTCCATCTTTGGACATGTCTTGAATTGAGGGAGTCCTGACATTGAGAGCATCTTCAGGAGTAAATGATCTTTGCTGTGCTACTGAAATAGAGGGAAGAATTGTAAGTAAAAACGTAGGCATGTAATTAATGATTCTGAACGAGCGACTGAGCTTTAGCATATCATTTCTCCATGATTCAAGAGATGTCTGAGAGGTGAGCTTTTCTGGTTTACAATGTTGTGAAGATAAAGTTAGGCAAGTTTATCATACCTGCTAGAGTGAGAATGATTATCAGATGAAAGTACCTCTGGGGGGAGAACTGTAGTTGTCCTCTTGACTTGTTCATCCCAGAGATGCCAGATTTGAGGTCCGAAAATAAAAGAAGTATGGATTTTGGGAGCAAAAATTAGGTGAAAAAGAATACATCAATCTCGTTAATTAGAGTGATTATTTACGACGGGCCTCGAGTGGTGAGTCCCGTCGAGAGGCCCGCGCGCGCTCTGTGGGGGGTTACCTGAACACCCTATAGAAAAAATTAAGAACAAGCGCCGCGGGTCCTCCGGAGAAATCGGGAGGACCCGCTTGGTTTTTAGGAATGGAGTGATTTGGAAGAAAATAGCAGTATTGCCACAGGCCAGAGGGATTGTGAATTAGCATGTTTACATCAACAAAGGTATAGGTAAGAATTATGGTTCGTGTGCCTACAGGGGCCGATCTTCTTTGCGATTTGCTACTGGAACATGGTGTGGAAGTACTTTTTGGACACCCTGGCGGTGCCATCCTTCCATTCTATGACGCTCTGCATAGAAAACCTGAACTCCGACACATCCTTATGCGACACGAGCAGGCGGCGGCACATGCTGCGGACGGTTATTCGAGAGCGACTGGGAAAACTGGAGTGTGTATAGCGACCAGTGGTCCAGGAGCTACAAATCTTGTTACTGGTTTGGCTACGGCTATGATGGATGGTGTACCTCTGGTTGCTATAACTGGACAGGTACCACTCCCAGTTCTGGGAACTGATGCCTTTCAAGAGACAGACATAGTAGGTGTCACTATGCCTGTAACTAAACATGGATTTCAAATAAATCAATTATCAGACATTCCGGATATGCTGGCCGCAGCTTTTTCACTTGCTGTGGAGGGAAGACCTGGCCCGGTGTTGATAGATTTTCCTAAAGATATCCAAGCGAGTCTGGTTTCCACGGAATTGGTTACTCAATTTCGTGGGTTCTCAGTGAAACCCAAGGAAAGTGCTGATCTAGTAACCACTCTGGAAAAGGCAGAATCGAACTCTGATTGCGTCCAGGAGATCAGGGTGCTTCTTGAGATGGCGAAAAGACCTTTACTTATGGTTGGTAGAGGGGCTGTAGAGGCTGGTGTCACCGAACAAATAAAGGATTTTGCAGAGACAATGGATCTTCCGGTCACTACGACACTTCTCGGTATAGATGGATTTCCAGCTGAACACAGGCTTTCTCTAGGTCTTCCCGGGATGCATGGGACAGAGAGAGCGAATATGGGAATTCAGAACGCTGACTTGGTCATTGGTTTGGGCTGTAGGTTTGACGACAGAGTAATTGGCAAGGTGGACGAATTCGCTCCCAAAGCAAAAGTGGTGGCTTTTGACATAAATCCAGGTATGCCAGGCAGAACGATAGAGCCAGACGTTTTTGTTCTGGGAGATCTAAGGGACACTCTTCCTAAACTCATAGAAGGAATTTCAAAGCGAGAATACAAATCGTGGTTCAACGAGTTAAGTGAGTGGAGTAGGGAAGCAGAACCAACTGTAGACTGCTCGCTAAAACCAGGTCCTCTCGGCGGTAGGCAAGCAGTACGCTATGTAACTCAGAGAGTGAGTGATTGCGATGGGATCGTTTGTACGGATGTGGGCCAACATCAAATGTGGGTTGCTCAAGAATTGCCTAATGTGATGCCACGCTCACATTTGACTTCAGGAGGGCTGGGTACCATGGGCTATTCGTTACCAGCAGCAATAGGCGCAGCTGTAGGTTGCCCCGAACGGACTGTTTGGGTCGTAGCTGGTGACGGAGGATTTCAGATGAATATTCAGGAGCTCGCAACCGTTGCACAGGAGAACATTGCTCTGCGGATAGCGATTATTAACAACCAGTGTCTAGGGATGGTAAGGCAATGGCAAGAATCCTTCTACGAGCGCAGATATTCTGCGGTAGCACTTTCTGGGCCAGATCTGGTTAAGGTAGCCAGCGCTTACGGTATTGAAGGTTATGTGGTGGAGAAAGCGGAAGATTTGAAAGAAATTTTAGATTCTGTCTCTGAGGAAAAGGGTCCTGTGTTGGTGGATTTGAGGGTCGTTGAAGACGAGAATGTCTATCCTATAGTACCGACAGGAACGGCCCTTCACGACCTCATAAAGGGACCTGCCCTGCCCACTCAAGTCTGATGATAAACAAGTATACTTTATCAGTAGAACTTAAGAATGAGGTTGGCGCTCTAGAACGTGTTCTAGGTGTTTTGAGAAGAAGGGCTATAAACGTAGATAGGTTGACCCTCTCTAAGAAAACCGAGAAGATTTACGAGGTTATTATGAGTGTCACTGATCAAGTGGTCGAGGCTGGATCGGATAGAGTAGTGAAGGAGCTTACAAGTCTTTTTGTAGTGGTTTCTGCGCAAGAGATCGAAAGGTTTTGATAGAGAATATCTAGAGTTATGTACTAAGGTTAAGAAAAAAGGAAAGAAGATTATGAGTGAAGAGGGCCTAAAAGCAACTTTTTTTGAAGAGCACGACGCAGATCCTGATCTTCTTCAAGGACGGCGGGTTGCCATCATTGGATTCGGGAGTCAGGGACATGCGCATGCCTTAAACCTGAGGGATAGCGGTGTGCAAGTCATGGTAGGGCTCTATGAAGGGAGCAAATCTGCTGAACACGCACGGAGCGAAGGCCTAGAAGTCACATCTGTTGCGGCAGCCAGTGAATGGGCGGACACTATAGCGATTCTCATTCCAGACACCGTTCAAACAGAAGTTTACCATGCAGAAATAGAACCTTATTTAAAAGATGGGGATGCTCTTCTTTTCGCTCACGGCTTTAACGTTCATTATGACGAGATTAAGCCTCCAGAGACTGTTGATACGATTCTCGTAGCACCCAAATCTCCAGGAAAAAAAGTGAGAGAACAATATCAGGACGGCAGAGGTGTTCCTGCTTTGATAGGGGTACACCATGATGCGAGTGGAAAAGCTCTAGAATTTACGTTGGCCTATGCGAATGCCCTCGGATGTACTAGGGCTGGCGTCCTGCAAACAACGTTTGCCGATGAGACTGAGACTGATCTGTTTGGAGAACAGGCTGTCTTATGTGGTGGCCTAAGTGAGTTGGTTAAGGCTGGATTCGAAACTCTGGTAGATGCGGGGTACGATCCCGAACTTGCTTATTTCGAGTGCCTTCATGAGATGAAACTTATAGTTGATTTAGCCTACGCTCGTGGACTTTCAGGAATGAGGGCTGAAGTAAGCGATACAGCAGAGTATGGTGATTATGTCAGTGGTAACCGTGTGATCGGAGAAGCCGTTAGATCGGAGATGCAAGAAATCTTGAAAGATGTTCAATCTGGCGCTTTTGCTCGTCAATGGATTGCAGAAGCCAAAACGGGCGGAAAGAATTTTGAGAGAAAGAGGGAAGAAGAAAAACATCACGGTATAGAATCAGTAGGTGTCAAACTACGCTCTCGTATGTCTTGGGTATGATCCTAAAGAGTAGAATTTCATTCTCATTTGTCGTTTATATCGGAGGATGGTAGGATGAGTGAGCTTCCAAAGAAACTTCCTCTGATTAGCCATCAATTAGTCTTAGGAAGAGATAGAGCTGCGGCTCGATCTATGTTGCGAGCAGTGGGGCTTGAAGATGAGGATTTTGGCAGACCGCTTATTGGTGTCGCGAATACCTGGACAGACACTACTCCTTGTAATAGTCATCTTAGAGAGCTGGGGCAGTGGGTCAAAGAGGGTATCAGAGAGGCTGGGGGAGTGCCCCTCGAGTTCAATACCATTGCGGTTTCTGATGGTATAACGATGGGTACTTCTGGCATGACCACTTCGCTTATTAGCAGAGAAGTTGTCGCAGACTCGATTGAATTAGTGAGCAGAGGTTATTTTTTCGATGGACTGGTGACTCTCTCAGGATGTGATAAGACCATTCCTGGCACTGTCATGGGGATGGCCAGGCTCAATCGCCCGTCCCTGATGCTCTATGGAGGGTCAATTCAACCTGGAAAATACAAAGATCGGGACGTTACCATACAGGACGTATTTGAGGGGATAGGGGCGTGTGCCGCCGGCCGGATAACAGAGGACGAACTTGATGAATTGGAGCGTGTAGCTTGTCCTGGGCCAGGATCGTGCGGAGGTCAGTTCACAGCAAACACTATGGCCACAGTCTTTGAAGCTATGGGGGTTTCGGCCATGGGTAGCGGGTCTGTTCCAGCAGTGGACACAGATAAGGAGAAAGTAGCCCGTGAAAGTGGCAAATTGGTCGTAGATTTAGTCGAAAGAGGACTAAAAATAAGGGATGTGATGACTCGTGAGAGTTTCGAAAATGGTATTGCAGCTGCAGTGGCTACTGGAGGCTCGACTAATTCGGTACTACATCTTTTGGCTTTGGCCCACGAGAGTCAGGTAGAACTGACCATAGAAGATTTTGACCTGATCAGTAAGAGGACACCATTAATTGCTGACCTGAAGCCTGGTGGGCGATTCGTCGCAACTGATTTGCATCATGCAGGTGGAGTTGCATTGGTGTTAAAAGAGCTTTTGGAAGGTGGTCTTCTACATGGGGATGCTATTACGGTTACTGGAAGAACTCTGAGGCAGGAAGTGGAAAATGCTGAGGAGGCCGAAGGACAAGAAGTAGTAAAAACTTTGTCTGCACCGATCAAAGACCAGGGTGGCCTAGTAATACTAAAGGGCAATTTAGCTCCAGATGGCTGTGTCCTGAAAATAGCTGGACATGAAAGGATGTTTCACAAAGGTCCAGCGCGTGTTTTTGACGGAGAAGAAGAAGCTTTTCAAGCGGTCCAGACTGGATCGATAAAAAAGGGTGACGTGGTGGTGATAAGAGGTGAAGGTCCCTGTGGAGGGCCTGGAATGAGAGAAATGTTGGGAGTCACTGCGGCTATTGCAGGGGCTGGGTTGGGTGAATCAGTAGGGTTGCTGACTGATGGTCGTTTTTCTGGTGCGACTCATGGCTTGATGGCTGGTCACGTCGCACCTGAAGCTGTAAGAGGGGGACCAATAGCTGGGATTAGAGACGGGGATGAGATAATCTTCGATATAAAAGCTAGGACCTTGTCGGTAGATATTCCTGAAGATGAATTAACCAGACGGGTATCAGACTGGAGTCTACCCCCAAAAGAAGTAGCTTCTGGAGTGATGACAAAATATGCTGCGCTGGTTTCCTCTGCCGCTCAAGGAGCTACAACCAGTTGAAGAAGAGAGAGTTATAAAAACAGTTGGTTTTCGTAGTTTTTGATATGTTCTTCTAGACTCATTGTATGAGAAATTCTGTCCAGACCTTCCATTAGTGAGTCTCTTACAAACGGATCGATTTCGAAGTCTTCCTCCCATCCTTGCCTGTCCGATATTTTTTTTGCCACTAAGTCCACAGTGACTTTGAAAGCTTTGTGCTCCTCTGCCAGAGTTAGGAGTCTTGCCGTTTGATTCTCGGGGAGTTCCACTGGCAAAAGCCCGTTTTCATAGCAGTTAGTTTTGAAGATGTCGGCAAAGCTCGATGAAATGACAACTCTGAACCCATGGTCTATTAAAGCCCAAGGTGCGTGTTCTCTCGAAGAACCACATCCGAAATTCTTACCCGCTACAAGTATGCTTCCATTCTTAAATTTCTTACGATTTAGACAAAATGTTGGGTCAGGAGTACCGTCTTCTTTTCTTCGCCAGTCGTGGAATAAGAATTGTCCGTATCCTGTGCGTTCGATCCGTTTCAGGAATTGCTTTGGAATTATCTGGTCTGTGTCCACGTCAACTCTATCTAGTGGAACCACTTGACCTTCATGCGAAGTAAACGGTTTCATTAATCAATCCATTCTCGGGCGTCTACAAAGTGTCCTGCTATAGCAGCACCAGCAGCAGTTTCAGGGCTTACCAGGTGCGTTCGTCCACCCTTGCCCTGCCTGCCTTCAAAGTTTCGGTTAGAGGTTGAAGCACAGCGCTCACCAGGGTTTAGGATGTCTGGGTTCATTCCTAGACACATCGAGCATCCAGACTCTCTCCATTCAAAACCGGCATCAACAAAGATTTTGTCCAATCCTAATTCTTCTGCCTCCTTTTTTACGGCCGTAGATCCTGGAACAACCATGGCTTTAACGTTTTCATTGACCTTGTTCCCTTTGAGTATAGCGGCCGCAGCTTGGAGGTCGGAGAGTCGAGAATTGGTACAGGATCCAATGAAGACACGGTCTATCGAAATATTTTGGATTGGAACACCAGGTTGGAGGTCCATATAGGAAAGAGCTCTTTGCATGGCCTGTTTAGCTTCTTGAGATGTAGCTTTCTCTGGGTTTGGTATAGACTCGGTAATAGGGATCGACATCTCAGGGTTGGTGCCCCAGGTAACACAGGGTTCCAGTGATCTAGCGTCTATCTCAATGACACTATCAAATTGACATTCTTTGTCGGATGCTAGATCGAGCCAGCTATCTGTAAGTGATTTTACATCCTCAATGTCTTCTAGAGGGATCTTGTTCATTAGATAACTAATAGTTGTTGCGTCTGGGGAGATCATCCCAGCTCGTGCACCCGCTTCTATGGACATATTGCAAATGGTCATGCGTTCTTCCATGGAAAAAGCTTTGATTGTTTCTCCGGTGTATTCGATTACATGCCCCGACCCACCATCAACTCCGATCCGAGAAATGATGCCTAGGATCACGTCCTTTGCGGTTACTCCTTTGCTGAGTTTTCCAGAAAGTTTGATTTGCATGGATTTTGGTTTATCCATTGGGAGACATTGCGTCGCTAATACGTGTTCGACTTGTGAAGTTCCAATGCCAAAAGCCAGTGCCCCGAATGCGCCGTGGGTAGATGTGTGGCTATCTCCACATACAATCGTCATTCCAGGTTGCGTTAGTCCCAATTCAGGTCCAATAACATGGACAATTCCCTGTTTTTCACTGTCCACATCATAAAGGGTGATCCCAAAATCTCGGGCGTTTTTCTGCAGAGCTGCGATTTGATTTCTTGCAAGATCGTCATGTATGGGCAGAGATCGATCCGTAGTTGGGAGGTTGTGGTCCACAGTAGCAAAAGTCAGGTCTGGTCGACGAACGTGACGCTTTGCAATCCTAAGACCTTCAAATGCCTGAGGTGAAGTCACTTCGTGTAGTAGATGCAGATCGATATAGATAAGGTCAGGTCGGTCAATTTGGGTGTGGACCGTGTGTCTGTCCCAAATCTTATCTAACATTGTTCTGGGAATTTTTCACAACCTCCCTATTTTGCTATTTGTGATTCTAAAATATGATGAGATACAGCTGATCCCATAGTTTCAGTGCCAACAGTAGGTCCTGTTCCTCTATCTAGATCTGGTGTGCGCAGGCCCTTCTCTAGCACTGATTCAACAGAATCTTCAATTGTTCGAGCTTCTAATTCAAGAGAGTATGTTTGCCGCAGAAGCATGGCTGCTGAGAGAATGGCGGCTAGTGGGTTTGCAGTCCCACTCCCTGCGATGTCTGGTGCTGATCCGTGGACAGGTTCAAACATGCCTCCTCCATCTTTATTCAGGCTGGCTGAGGCCAGAAGGCCGATGGATCCTACTACTGCCGCTGCTTCATCACTGAGTATATCTCCAAACAAATTAGAAGTTAGCAGAACATCTAAATCCTTAGGATTCATTACCAATTCCATGGCGGCCCGATCGACAAACATGTGAGAGCATTCGACTTCTGGGTATTCCCCAGCAATTTCGTTTACCGTATTTCTCCATAACCTCGAACTAGATAAAACATTGGATTTGTCGACTGAGGTCACTTTTTTCGTTCGATTCATGGCCATGTCAAAAGCAACTCTGGCTATTCGGGCGACCTCATCTCGGTGGTACTTCATAGTGTCTATGGCGGCATCACCATTATCTACTATCCCAGAGGGTTCGCCATAATAAATTCCTCCGGCTAGTTCACGGACGATCACCAGATCTGTGTTCTCAACTATTTCCAGGGAGAGGGGTGAAGCATCGGAAAGACAGGGGAGCAGACGGGATGGACGTATATTGGCAAAACATCCCAGTTCTTTACGAAGACTTAAAAGTCCTCTTTCTGGTCGCAGGTCAGGGGCCAATTCGTCAGCACGTGGGTCGCCTACCGCCCCCAACAGGACCGCGTCGGCCGACTTGCAACCATTGAGAGTACTGTCGGGAAGTGGACTGCCGTAGTTTTCGTAGGCCGACCATCCTATGTCATAAAACTCAACATTCAACTCGTGATTAAAGACACTAGCAGTGCTTCGTAATACTTCGACCGCTAGTTTAGTTACTTCTGGTCCGACGCCATCTCCAGGAAGCACTGCGATGTTCCACTTCAATTTATTCTAGGCCCCATATTATCTGATCACTTGTAACAATAGTCCTAAAATGCCGATTGATCGGAGCTAGCAAGTGAGTTTAGGTAAGCGGATTCCAATTGTTCGGATTTGTTAATGGCGTCAAGGTAAGCACGGGCAGCTGCGTTGACTATATCTGTAGAAGCCCCTTTCCCTGCGAATGTTTTTTCATTGATCATTGCTTGTATATTGACTACTCCCACTGCATCACGCCCAGGTGTGGCAGCAATGATTTCAAATTTCTCTATTTCAACCCGCTTTTGAGTGACTTCATCGATTGCTGAGAATGTGGCATTTATTGGACCATGGTCTCTGGCGACTCCTTCTTTGGTATTATGATCAAAGGATATGCTTACTTTTGCTGTAGACAAGTCATTACCACAAGTCACCACTAAATCAAGCAACTTATACAATTTGTCATCACCTTTTTTGGCGCCATGGCGTAAAATCAGCAGAAGGTCTTCATCCAGGACTTCTTTTTTCTGATCGGCGAGGATCGTAAAGAATGTGTAGGCTCGGTCTAGCTCTTCTTTAGTTAATTCACATCCCAATTCCTGGTAACGATTGTTAAGCCCGTGGCGTCCAGAATGCTTGCCCAAAACCAGTCGAGTTTCAGGTGCTCCTACGAGTTCGGGCATCATTATTTCGTAGGTGATTTTGTCTTTAAGCATACCGTGTTGGTGAATACCGGCCTCGTGTGCGAAAGCGTTTTTCCCCACGATTGCTTTGTTGGGCTGTGGATGAATTCCTGTTATTTGGGTTAACAGTTCACTGGTTTTGTAGATAGACTCGCTATGAATATCGGTGTGGTGTTCCGTTAGATCCTTACGAACCTTGAGGGCCATGACAATTTCCTCTAGGGATGCGTTGCCAGCTCTCTCTCCTATACCGTTGATGGTGCATTCAACTTGTCTCGCTCCAGCTTGTATCGCAGCGAGGGAATTAGCTACAGCTAGGCCCATGTCGTCATGGCAGTGCACGCTGACTACCGCATCATTTAATCCATGGACTTGCTCAAATAGAGTTTTAATAAGGGAGGAGAATTCCTCGGGGAAAGTATATCCGACAGTGTCGGGGATATTTATGGTTGTTGCCCCTGCCGAAAGTGCGGCACGGATTGCTTCACATAGGAAACTAATATCAGTTCGAGTTGCATCTTCCGCACTGAATTCAACATCGTCAACCATTTCTCTAGCCAGTTCGACTGCTTTAGTGATCCTTTCTAAACATTCTTCTTGGCCAATTTCAAGTTTTTTAGCTAAATGGATATCCGAAGTTGCTATGAATGTGTGAATTCTTGGTCTGTCTGCGGATTGGACGGATTTTCCTGCTATTTCAACATCCTTAGGATTAGTGCGAGCAAGTGCTGCTATGATAGGACGGCGTACTTTTTTGGAAATCTGAGTGACGCTGGAAAAATCATCATCTGAGGCGATTGAAAATCCAGCCTCTATAATATCTACTCCCAGGTCATCAAGTTGCATTGCCATGCGCAGTTTTTCGTCCATGGACATGGTGAAGCCTGGAGACTGTTCTCCGTCTCTAAGGGTAGTATCGAATACTTGTATTTTTGCCATGATTATGGATTCCCATCAATTCTGAGAATGCTTACCCAGTCTACACTAGGGAAAAGGTACTATGGTTTACGTTTTTTTGTCAGGGTCGACGCCAAAGTTGCTTGTTAAAAGTAGTAACAAAGCTTTAGGAATTTCCTAGGGTTTTGTGCTATACTTGGATGAGCAGTTTACGAGAATAGGAGAATGGGATGAAAATAGGATTGGTAGGTTTTGCAGGCTCAGGGAAGACAACCGTTTTTAATGCTATGACGGGCCTGGATATTCCTGTTGGGTTCGGTGGAAAAATGAGGATGGGTTCAGTACGTGTTCCCGATGAAAGGGTGGATAAATTGAGCAATCTTTTTGAACCCAAAAAAACTACCTATGCTGAGATTACTTTTTGTGATGTTCCTGGTGAGCATGGGGCGGCCAAGCAGGGTCTTTCACCAGGCGCATTGCAGCAGATAAGAGAACAGGATGCACTGGGTCTTGTTTTAAGAGATTTTGTTAATCCTGCACTGGAAGATGATCCTGATCCTCTGGCTGATCTGGAAGCTTTTCACACCGAATCCATTTTGGCGGATCTTGGAATAGTAGAACGTAGATTGGAGAGGCTGAAAAAAGACAGGTCAGATCTTTTAGAACAAGAAACCTTCGAAAAAATGAAAGACTTGCTGGAGCAAGAGAAACCTCTGAGGTCATTAAGTGGTAGCGAACTAAATCGTGCTGGACTCAAGGGCTATGGTCTGCTGACAGACATACCAGTGTTAGTGGTATTGAACTGTGAGGAATCAAGGGCAGGAGATCCTTTGCCGAAAGATATCAAAAATCGCCTAGACGAGTTGTTTGCCGATGGTATTTCATTGTCAGCATCAGTGGAATCTGAAATTGCTGAGCTGGACGCTGAGGATCAAGAAGAATTCCTTAGTGATCTTGGAGTTACTGAACCCGCTCTTTCAAGGCTAATAAGGACATCGTATGACCTTCTAGATTTGATCAGTTTTTTTACCGTTGGCACAGATGAAGTAAGGGCGTGGAATATTTTGAAAGGGACGAATGCCTCTGGAGCATCCGGCTGCATTCATACCGATTTAGAGCGAGGTTTTATTCGAGCGGAGATTACCCCATGTGAAACTCTTCTAGAGCTAGGTTCTGAACAGGCTGTGAAGGAAGCAGGGAAACTGCAGGTCGTGGGGAAAGACCATATAGTGGAAGATGGGGATATTATGCACGTACGATTCAACGTATAGGCTCCCTCTAGTGATGAACTCTATTTCGTTATCTGTAATCGCTGTATACCTGCTAGGAACAGTTGTCGTAGGAACTCTGATTGCGGGTCGTTCTCGCGAGGAAAATGACTGGACAACTGCCGGAGGGGGAATGTCTGCTCTCGTTCTAGCTTTTGCTCTAGCTGGAACGAGGATAGGTGGGGCAGGGACATACGGGATTGCAGAATCGGTGGCGACAGGTGGCATTTGGGTAATGTGGTGGTATGGGATAAGCAGTTTTTTAGGGATTTTGCTCGTAGGTTTTTTCTTTGCAAGACGTTTCAGGAAACTGGGTATAAAAACAGCGGGCGAAGTCTTTAAGATAAAGTTTAATTCTGACAGATGCCAAAGATTGACTAGCCTTTGTGTTCAGACTGAAAACGCTGTTATAAATATCATTGAAGCCTATGTGATAGGGATAATTTTGAGTTCCTTGACTCCTTTGACGATGCTGCAGGGAACCTTGATTGCAGCCTTAGTTTTCGCGACGTATGTCTCTTTCGGTGGGCTTTGGGGAACAGCAATAACCAATGTTCAGCATGTCGTTGTAATGTTGATCGCTTTGGCAGCGATAGGTGTGTTAGGCATAAGTGAATCGGGAGGCTGGGTAAATGTGACGGCTTCTGTAGAATCTCAATTGGCACGCCACTCTACAGCCCCAGAAAGATGGTGGGGCTTTGTCGGAGGAGGCTGGCTAGCTGCAATTGGAATGGTTTTTTCAGCTGCAGTGCATTCTCCAGCTGCTTCAATTTACCCTAATTATTCTAGTGCTTTGAAGGACGAAAAGAAGCTGCCAGCTACATTTTTTTTGGGGGCCGTGATTGCATCCATCATTCCACCACTTGCCGGACTTATTGGGATTTTGACGGTCTCTAGGTATGGTCTAAATCCAGATCTGGAGGGATATAGGAATATCACAGCTATCGCATCCGAGATAAATCCAATAGCTGGAGGACTGGCCATTGCTGCGATATTAGCAGCGGTGATTTCTTCTGGAGGACCGATTCTCCTGGCCAGTTCTACCATGCTGGTCAGAGACTGGTTGAATTCTTTTAGGAACATGACTTCTTCTGATATGTTGGTCGCTTATCGGCGAGTGACGATCGCATACGCTTTCCTGGCAGCGCTGTTGGCATGGTGGATAGCCACCAGAACCAATTTATCACTGCTTGAATTATTGCTATTTGGTTTCGCCATGGTCGTACCTCCAGCCATTGCTCTGTCTTATTCTTTTTTTTGGTCCAAAACGACAGAAAAAGGAGTTTTTTGGGGAATGTGTTTGGGGTATGTAGGCGGTATCAGTTGGTTCGCTGCAGCCAAATGGGCTCTTTGGGTAGACTTACAGGTGTATGAAGGAGCTTCAAGATTTGTTCAGACCGTTGTATTTCTATGGAAGTACAACGGTCAAGGTGTAAACCCTTCACTCATAACTACATTAGTTCCAGTGGTAGTTATCCCGTTGGTTTCGTTGTACTTATGTGATTCCATTGAGTCGGAAACAACTTTGGCTGAAACTCACTGAGTAGGCAATCCTACCTAGAAACAGCGTGGATTGCGAACCATTCTTTAACGTAAGCAATCGATTCCTTTGTAGACGTACCAGGGCCAAACAGCCTTCCGATACCCATGTCTTCTAGCTCTTTGACATCATCTTTCGGGATAATCCCCCCACCCGTGACTAGGACATTATCAGCACCTGCTTGTCCCAATAATTCTTTGACTCGAGGGAAAAGCGTCATGTGCGCACCTGAAAGTACTGACATAGCCACGACATCTACATCCTCTTGGACAGCAGCACTCACAATCATCTCTGGTGTCTGATGTAATCCAGTGTATATCACTTCAAACCCTGCATCACGAAAAGCACTAGCGATCACCTTCGCACCTCTATCGTGCCCATCTAGGCCTGGTTTGGCAACTAATACTCTTACCCTGCGTTCTTCGGACATAGTTTCACATTTGTTTAGATTCTTAGTTCAGTGAATCGATTATCTAGACATACATTAATCAGACGCTAGAAGAAAACAGGCTCTTTGTAAGAACCAAAAACTTCCTGCATTACATCACGGATCTCGAATAACGTGCAATACGACCTCGCACATTCCAATATCTTTGGGACAAGGTTTTCATCTGTCCTACAAGCTTGATGAAGAGCACTGAGACACTCCGACACTTTCGATTCATCTCTAGACTTCTTCAAAGCAACAATCTTGGCAATCTGTCTTTTTTCTACTTCTTTGTCGATCTTCAGAGTATCGATCTCGATACTTTCAGAACCCTCCGTAAATTGATTAACTCCAACAACCGTGCGCTCTCCCGATTCAATTTCATTCTGTTGCCTCATGGCGGAGTGCGCAATTTTTTGCTGAAACCATCCACTCTCTATCCCCGGAACTACACCGCCCAGAGTTTCGATCTCATCAAAAATAATTTCCGCCTCTCTCTCTATGTTATCTGTTAGTGTTTCCACATAAAAAGAGCCTGCAAGTGGATCAATCGTATTAGGGATTCCCGATTCATATGCCAAGATTTGCTGTGTTCTTAAAGCTATTCGAGCAGCCTTTTCAGTTGGAAGAGCTAACGTCTCATCCATAGAATTAGTATGTAGGGACTGAGTTCCTCCCAAAGACGCCGCCATCGCCTGGTAAGCTACTCGTACAATATTATTCTCAGCTTGTTGAGCTGTTAAGCTGACTCCCGCGGTTTGACAGTGCGTTCTGAGTCTCCAGGAAGCAGGGTTCTTCGCTCCATACACTTTTCGCATTCTGCGAGCCCATATTCTCCTCGCAGCTCTAAGTTTTGCAATTTCCTCAAAAAAATCATTGTGTACATCAAAGAAAAACGAGAGTTGAGGTGCAAAAGAATCAATATCCAATCCGCTTTCAAGTCCTTTTTCCACATACTCGAACCCATTAGCCAAAGTGAAAGCAAGTTCCTCGACTGCTGTCGCACCAGCTTCCCGTATGTGGTATCCCGAAATAGAAATAGGATTATATTTTGGGGTGTTTTCACTGCACCAATCAAACATATCGACAATACATCTCAGAGCGGGATTAGGGGGGAAGATCCAAGCATGCTGTGCTTGATATTCTTTTAAAATATCATTTTGAATAGTTCCTCGTAGGACTCGTGTATCAACGCCCTGCTTTTCTGCTGCTGCTATGTAGAAGCAAAATAGAATTATCGCGGGTCCATTTATCGTCATAGACACTGAAACTTTATCTAGTGGGATTCCTTCGAATAATTCTTCCATATCAAGTGTCGATGATACGGCCACACCACAAACTCCTACTTCCCCTAGTGACCTAGAATGATCGGAATCAAAACCCATTAGCGTAGGGAAATCAAAAGCTACACTCAGTCCAGTTTGACCGTGGTCAAGTAGATATTTGTATCTGGCATTTGTGTCTTCTGCTGTTGCAAAGCCCGCAAACTGACGCATAGTCCACAACTTGCTTCGATACATCGTCGCATATGGACCACGAGTGTACGGGTAATTTCCTGGCAACCCAAGTAATCCCGGATCCGCTTCGGCTCGATCCAGGTCCGTATATAAAGGACTTATTTCTGTTCCAGAACCTGAATTGAAAACAGCTTTTCTCTTGTTAGCCCTCTCATAGGTAGATTCCCATTTAAGAAGCTTGGCCTTCAAATCACTTATTTCTTGATCACGCTCTGACAACGCTTTGACAACTTCAGAAATATTAGGGACATCTTTTTCTCGAATCGTCATTGCTGCTCCACGATGTTCTCTATTGTCGGCAATAGAATTTACTAAGTTTTAAGTAAAGTCATAGTGGATAAAGACCCCTAGCAATAACTACTGGTCTTTTTCCAAAAATTGGTCTACTAACTCCATAGCAACAGAATATGGCGTTGCATGTCCTGAAAGAACTGCCTCAACTCTTTTCGTCAAGATTTTGTTCACGGTGCGCGAGGCAATCGACCGATTCACCAACTCACGGTGCATGACTTCTCTTATACGAACTTCCGTTCTCAGTTTTCTTCTCTTTTGGAGTTCACCACTCCCCTGGATCCACTCTTCGTGGGACTCAATGGCCTGCGTGAGTTCTTGGATGCCTTCGCCTGTTAGTGCGTTTGTCTTCAATACGAGAGGTTCCCATCCCAGTTCGTCATCTAGTTCGTTTAGTTCGGCGGTATCATGAACCTCAATCACAGGCCCATGATGCCCAGCGAATCCCTTAAAATTATGACCTGAACGGAGATGTATAGCTTGCCTTACTTCCTTAACCAGTTTATCAGACCCAGGCCTGTCTGCTTTATTCACGATAAAGATATCCGCAATTTCCATTAGTCCCGCTTTCATTGCCTGAATCGAATCACCCGATTCGGGCACTAAGACAACAACGACTGTGTCTACGGCTCTAGCTATCTCAAATTCTGTCTGTCCGACACCCACTGTTTCGGCTAACAATCTGTCGAAACCGAAGCAATCCATCAGATCCAGGATTTCCTTAGTAGTTGCAGCTAATCCCCCTAGAGAACCTCTTGTAGCCATGGATCGAATAAAAACATTTTCGTCGATTGCTATATCATTCATACGGATTCGATCACCAAGCAAAGCTCCACCTGTTTGAGGTGACGTTGGATCAACCGCTAGCACACCTACTCTTTCTCCTTGGCTGATATAGAACTCCGTTAACAATGCCACTAAACTAGATTTTCCGGCTCCAGGTGGTCCGGTAAGGCCAATCCGGCGTCCTTGGAGCTTCGTTTGCATTGCAGCATGTAAGAATGCTTCAAATCCATCTCTCTGATTTTCAACAATCGATATCCCCCTAGAAAGAGCTGCAGGTTTGCCAGCCTTAAACCGTTCAAGTACTTCATTCATACTCGTCGAAGTCAGTCGAGATTCATCCATGGGAATATATTTTGGAAAAAATTTTCATAGCTCCTCATTCAGGTGTCTATTCAGTATACGGCACTGATCGGACGAGTAAAATAGGATTGGTTAGGGAATTACTTGCCAACTAGCATTGGTAATTCGGTTCTGAGAGATGAGTCTAGTTTTTGATCATTCAATTCATCAAGGCTTTTGATAAGAGTATTATGCCTGTCGTGATAAGCAGTAACTCTAAGCCAGTGCGATATCTTTGAGAATCAAACTTGGGGAATAAATAGTTTTCAGTAAGCCAGAAGGTGATAGCTCCGGTGAGCATGAGTCCCACCCCTGTAGCCTTGCTTACTTGCCAATTGTCTCCAGCCAAGGTTAAAACGGCAAGCTGAATTATGGCGAAAAGCGTGTAGCCAGCTACTACGGTAGCTCTAGAAATGTGACGGTCCAAACCCTTCCCAAAGGCCAGTGCTGTCAACATAGAGCCACCCAGATTAGATGCTCCATGGACGAGGCCCATGATGACGATGTATGAGCGTTGAAATTTAAGCAACTGGCGAAGTGAACGCCTTATAAAATCCAACCGGTCTTGTAGAGAGAAAGTGAGGACTATAATGGCTACGATTATTTCTAATGGTGGTGACCAGCGGGTGGACATCCACAGAGCTACTCCGATGGCAGGCAGGCAAAAGAAAATGATTTCACGGAGGATCGATTGATCTACGTGCTGGTGACATCCTTTTAACTGGAACAGACTGATCGTAAGGGAGATTGGCAGTAGCAGTTGGAGTGTAGCTGTGAAATCCATTCCCAGCATAAGCATCCAAGGAGTGCCCAGAAGTAGCACGCCCACGCCAAAGAGCGATTGGATTAAGGATGCTACTAGAACCGCAGGATAGATGTATTCTAATGGAGGCAAGGCGCTGTCAGTCTCTGTAAGTTATTAGGAAGGAGAAATTTGCTAGGTCTTGATTGGTCAAAAGTGAATAATCTAGGCGTAGCATAGCGTATGTCTCCCTAATCAGTTCCTATTTGTTTATAACCAGTTCTTCAACATAGGAAACTAAAACTTCCTCATTTGTTTTCTAGACTATGATTAGTTGTATTCCCTGGGAAGCCTTAAGTCAGAAGTAAGAGTCTGCAAAAGTTCCTGTTCCAGTGCTGCCAGTTCTGCATAGCGACCGTTTCCGGTCAATCCTTTATTCTGGCGATTGGTGAGAAGCACAATAGACAGTCGTTCTACAGGAGCAGACGCGACGAACGTTCCCGTGAAGCCACTATGTGAAAATATGACTGTATTTGAAATTTGAGATTTCTGCCAGCCTAGGGGTCGCTTATGAGAGTGCCAAAACATTTCCACGGTTCCAACATCTAGATAGCGTTTTCTGCCATAGGCCCCATTGTGATTCAAAAGATTTAGCAAGCGATTCAGATCTTCCGCATTAGAAAAAAGACCTGCGTGTCCAGCCACGCCGGAAAATGCATGATAGGAATTACCGTCGTTCACCTCCCCAGTGAGAGTATACAATCTCCAGTCATTCCATTGGTTTGGGTCTCTCTTGTAGGTGTAACCGAAATCAAGATCATGCACCATTCTGTGTTCATAAGGGTTGCCGTGGGAAGTAGAGGCGAACTCGACACCTTGTTCCCCCTTATTTTCCAGTGGTTTGGGAATGAAACCAGTACTCGTCAATCCAAGCGGAGAATAGAGTTGGTCGGCCAAGTAATTGTCGAGACGATCCCCAGTGACTTCCTGGACGATCATCCCTAAAAGCATAAAACCTAGATCCGAGTAGTGGTAACCTTCTCCTACTTTCCATTCTAACGGAAGATTACGGATCACTTCGTAACTTTCTTGGGGATTGGAAGCCTGGTAATAGATCGGCTGCCATTGCTGTAATCCAGATCGATGGGTCAGCAAGTGTCGGGCGGTTATGTGGTCTTTTTCTTTACCACGAAAATCTTCCAGGTAAGTAAATATAGGAACATCTAGATCTAAGAGGCCCTGATCCACTAGTAACATCACAGCAAATGTAGTTGCCATGACTTTGGTTACGGAGGCCAAATCAAAGCGAGTATTAGTCAACATTGGAATAGGTACATCCAGTTTCTGGAGGCTATTTGGGGTAGGCGAGTTGTCTTTGTACTGACCTTCTCCATATGAAAACAACTGAGACCATCCGTATGCCTTGTGTAATAGAGTCTCTCCACTTTTACTCACCAACAGGACGGCGCCTGGAATTATCTCAGAGTCCACCCATGAACTGACCAATGAGTCAGCTCCATGAAGTTGGTATTCCAGTTCTTCAGATAAATCATTGGATGATTCTGGGTGATCTTGTGCTGACACAGGATTGGCCAGGAGAAAAATAAGTGTAGGCAGTGTTGTGAAGGATCGCATACCAATGTAATAGCAAGATTTTACCAGACTGGATAGTTTTACTTCCGAAAATCTGTTTAAATTCTGGACTCTCATTGAAATATGGACAGTCTGGGTTGATCACGCGATGTTATTGTGGATGAAGCAGACGTATGAATAGCTGACAAACTTTAAAGGGAACATCCATGAAAGATATTCTGAGTAGTTTGGGTCTGGAGCAGAGTAATTCTGGGGGATTTTGTGGGGAATGGACGGGATCAGGTTCAACGTTGGAAGTCATCTCTCCAATAGACGGCTCAGTGATATCAACCGTACAACAGGTTACGGAAGAAGAATATGATAGGATAGTTGATAAAGCTCATGAAGCCTTCCTCCAATGGAGGTCAGTACCAGGGCCTCATCGCGGGGAATTGGTCAGGAAACTCGGGAATCGACTCCGCGATAAGAAATCGGAATTGGGAGCCTTGGTCAGTCTGGAAATGGGTAAAATCCATATGGAAGGTGAAGGGGAAGTGCAGGAAATGATCGACATCTGCGATTTTGCTACCGGACTTTCTCGCCAACTCTATGGACTTACGATTGCTTCGGAAAGGCAGGATCATCGTATGATGGAGCAATGGCATCCGCTCGGAGTGGTGGGTGTAATTAGCGCTTTCAATTTTCCTGTTGCAGTGTGGAGCTGGAATGCAGCAATCGCAGCTGTATGTGGTGATGCAACACTGTGGAAGCCAGCCAGCCAGACTCCTTTAACTGCTATTGCAGTGACTAAAATTGCTCAGGAGGTCTGTGAAGAGAACGATGTTGATCCGGCGATTTTTTCATTGACTATTGGACAAGGTTCCAAAATAGGAGACCGGCTATTGCATGACAGAAGGATCCCCCTGGTCTCCGCAACAGGTAGCTGTGCAGTGGGCTATCGTGTAGCACAAGTCGTTGGAAAGCGGTTGGGACGCACGATTCTAGAGTTGGGAGGAAATAACGCTATTATCGTGACTCCTAATGCAGATCTGGATTTAGCACTTCCTGGGATATTGTTTGGGTCCGTAGGGACAGCGGGACAACGTTGTACCAGTACTCGACGCATTATCGTGCACGAATCGATTCGCGAAGAATTGGTGAGTAGGCTCACTAAGGCCTACGAGGGAGTACGTATAGGAAATCCACTAGAGGAAGGCACGCTCATGGGGCCACTTGTCAATCTAAATGCTGTGGAAGACCTGCAAAATGCGATCAAACGGGTTCAGGAAGAAGGTGGTGAGATCCTTTATGGAGGAGAATGCCTTGAGGGAGATGAATATCCAGGTGGTCACTACGTAAAGCCATGTATTGCTTCGGCTGAGAACAGCTTCGACATCGTACAGGAAGAAACATTCGGGCCAATTTTGTACATCATCTCCTACGGGAACGGTTCATCTTCACGAGCAGAATCCGTCGATGAACTCAGTGAAGCGCTGGCAATTCATAATGACGTTCCGCAAGGTCTGTCGTCCGCGATTTTCACTGAAAACGTTAGGGAAGCGGAGCATTTCCTTTCCGCTCGTGGAAGTGACTGTGGAATTGCGAACGTGAATATCGGCACCAGCGGTGCTGAGATCGGCGGTGCATTCGGAGGAGAGAAAGAAACTGGTGGAGGTCGTGAATCAGGGTCCGACGCATGGAAAGCATACATGCGAAGACAGACCAACACGGTGAACTGGAGTAAGGAGCTACCACTGGCTCAGGGAATTGAATTTTCCTAGAACTTAGTCGTTGCTGCGCGCTGCATCTGTAAGGGGCTTGGAAACGGAACGTCTCCGGAAACGATAGGCCCATGGATTGCTTTTCTGTTCAGCTACGTCAGCGATGATTTCTCCCAATATAGGTCCGAATTTGAAGCCGTGCCCACTACCCCCAGTTGCGATGACCAAATTCTTTCGTCCAGCATCGTGGTCGATCCAGAAATCCCCGTCGAGACTGTCGCAGTAGAAGCAGAGTCGACGTTTAACAATGGGAGCGTCTCTCAGTTCTGGGAATGAACTACTTAGGAAATCTCTGAATTTTCTATCCATTTCAGGGAATACCGATTGGTCATCTCCGAAATTCATGGGAATACCACGACCGTGGTGGGCTACCTTTAGTATCCCTTCCTGCTGAGCTGGAAATCCATACCAGCCAGTTTCCGATACGTTCGCTCCCCACTGAGGAAATTGTGTTCCCTGGTAGGCTGAGGGGTCAGCAACTTGGAAATGGTACACGGGCTGGGCGACCGATCGAAGAGTCTCGGTCATCCAAGGTACGAGTCTAGGTGTCCAGGCTCCTGTCGCTATAATAACGAGGTCAGACCGGTGTTCATTGCCATCTTGGGTGATGATGCCTTCGACTTGACCTGCATGCTCTAAAAGCCCAGTCATTCCGTTATTCTGTTGCAGGATGACCCCTTCTTCTGCAGCTTTTTCGAGTAACCATGCCACGGTGCTGGTACTCTTGGCCCAACCACCTCTTCGGTTATAGTAGCCGTGTGAGTATCCAGCCTCTTTCCACTTGGGGAACCGTTCTTGGATCTCTGGTTTGCCCAGTGGTTCTATTGGATAATTGAGATCTGATAAGACTCGATAGCTCTCAAATTCGAACTGGCCTTGTGTCATTGATTTTGGGGTCAGCCACAGGTTGCCTGTTTCCTCATAGAGTATTTGGCCAGATTCTTCGTTCCATTGGTGCCAACCTGTGATGGCCTCCGTGGCTAACTGGGCATAGAAGNGATCTGCTCCGTAATCCGCACGTATTGTTTTGCTGATGTCTGAAGAAGATGCGTCAGGATTTGGGAGCGGTCCTGAATCAAATATGATGACTGTGTGCCCACGTTTCTTGAGTTCGCGTGCGGCACTGATTCCAAAAATACCGCCGCCGACAATGATGATTTTACTGGACTTCAGAGGTAGTCTCCTGTTATTGATGAGTGTGCAACCTACCAACCTCACAGAGGATCGTTTCCTATGAGAGTAAGAATTTTGACGGCCNCTGATATCAATAGGTGTTTCTCTATGCCTCAGGCAATTAATGCTATGAAGTCGGCGTTCACGCAACTGTCAGAGGGAACAGCCATAGTTCCTGACAGAGTCTCGGTTAATGTGGATGCTGGCGTCAGTCTGTATATGCCAGGCTATCTTCCCGAAGGGGGACATCTGGCAGCAAAAATCGTGACTGTATTTCCAGAGAATCGAAAATCAGGGTTTCCAGTGATTCAAGGAGTCGTACTGGTTTTAGACAGTGAAACAGGAGAGGTGAAGGCCTTAATGGACGGGAGCTATGTTACTGCCTTGCGGACGGGAGCAGCGAGCGGCCTGGCGACAGATATATTGGCCTTACCGGATTCATCAGTATTGACTGTTTTTGGAGCTGGAGCGCAAGCGAGAACTCAAGTTGAAGCGGTACGTGCAGTACGTACCATCGAGGAAATCAGAATTGTAGATAAGTCGAGTGACAACGCAGAGCTTTTTGCTGGAGAGATAGATGGAGTTAACGTGACCACGATGGAAGATGCTAGACAAGCGGTTTCGGGAGCACAGGTGATCATAACAGCCACCGACAGTCTTGAGCCAGTATTTCCAGGTTCAGTCCTCGGTCCTGGAACACATGTGAACGCAATCGGGGCATTTACTCCTGAGATGAGAGAGTTAGACGGGGATTTGGTATCCAAAGCCAAGGTAGTAGTGGACTATCGGGAGACAGTGATGGTCGAAGCTGGTGATCTTACCCAGGCGATGGATGAAGGAGTCTTTAGTTTAGATCAAATACACGCTGAATTGGGTGAGTTGGTGAACGAGAGTCGTCCGGGAAGGGAAAACTCAGAAGAAATGACTGTCTTCAAGTCGGTAGGTAATGCTGTTCAAGATGTGGCTGTGGCTGGTGCTATTTTGGAGCAAGCAGAGAGCTTAGAATCGGGGTCTTTAGTAGACCTATAGCATGCTAGTTAAGCGAACCACGTCGCAGGATGTCTCTTAAGTCCAGAGGATTTTAAGAACGCGATTTAGGGCACGTAATAGTGACACAATTTCTCGGAATGCTTGGAAAACAGAACTAAGACTATTCCCACGTCCAGAGTGCTCAAATAAGCCTGTGATTGTACAGCTGGCAATTTTCTTCTCAGGTAGCAGGGTTTGTGCCAATAACGTTTCGGTGTATGGAATCAGAGAGTCGGTTCGCCCGTGAAACAGGTGTACCTCAGAAAGTACTTCTGGTAGATAGGGTGCAGGATTAAGGAGTGGGGTAACAGTCGTAGCACACTCTGTTAGTCTTGTCGCCATTTTCGAGGCTGCAACGATATCTATTTCTTGATCGGAACGAGGTGCGAAGAGTTCGAACAGTTCTTTTCGCTCGGGTGATATTTTTGACCCCAGTTCTGTTAGTAGTGAATCGTAGGAAGCGCTCTGGGATGGCACCTGCCGATTACCTGCTTCAATCGCTAAATGTAGGAGCGCATCGGCTACATCTTGAGCTTTTCGGTATTCTGGTACAAATGGCAGATAGTTTCCAGCGACAATCCAACGGGCGTAAGGGTCTGGCGTTAATACGTATTCTTTTCCCTGCCATTCATGTCGACCAGTCATCTGAAACTTTAGGATGCTTTCCATATCTGAATAGCCGCCCCAACTCACCACTCCAGCTAGTTGGTCAGCAATATCGGTTTTTGTAGCAGCAACTAGTGCTTGAGGGGCTCCGAAAGAAAAACCTATCAGGCCTCGCTGGCCTTGATTGGCGCGAGGATGTTGTTCTACAGCCTTGAGTGTAGCCCTGATGGTAGGGATGGTAGCTTCAGGTTTAAGCTCCAACCTCGTCCATTCAGGAATCTCGGGGATGATGACGCCAACACCAGATGAAGTTAGGGCTCTAGTGAATTGGACTAATGTGGGATGAAATCTTCCAGTTGGGGTTAATCCATGCAGTACTATCCATATAGGGAATGTTTTTTTTCGACTCACGGGGGTAAGAAATGACGCAGGAAACTCTATGTCTCCTCGATTTATGTAGAGCTCTTCGTTAGCTATACGCACATTGGGAGAGATCCAGCCTTGTATAGCCTTTAGCGTTCTCGTCATGGACATGTCTTAAAACCTAAGTTGGTACTTGCGGATGGCGCTAGGTGTGTCCAAAGTCCCTGGTGAGGTTGTCTCCTAGAGGACTATTTGGGATTTCACTAAACTTTGTAAGTTATGAGGTGTGTTCAGTGGAGAAGGACCAGTTTTACTCGAGTACTTTGAGAGGGAGCCAAATGAGCAGTTATAAACCACCTTATCGATCAAGCCTGTTGGTTAGTTTGGCGGTTTTCATTCTATATATCATCACTCTTGCCCCTACTACCTCCTGGTGGGACGCCTCTGAGTATATTGCAACAGGTTACGGCTTGGGAATTCCCCATCCACCCGGCAACCCATTATTCGTGACATTGGCTCGAGTATGGATTCTTCTGCTTACTCCTCTGGGCCTTAGTGTAGCAGTGAGCGTGAATTTATTTGCCGCATTCACAAGTTCTGTCGCAACCGGATTCTTTTTCCTAGTTAGCCACAGGGTTCTTTCCAGATTATTTGAACAGCCCAGAATGGCCATGATCGGTGCGGTTTCTGGAGCAATCATGGGAGCTACCGCCTACACGGTCTGGAATCAATCGAATGTTAATGAGAAAGTATACACAGTCAGTGTGGCTGTGATCGCAGCTGTCAGTTGGCTGGCGTTGAGATGGTATGATGATAAGGAAGGATTAACGGGTCAGAGGTCTCTGCTACTTGCAGGCTACTTGATGGTGTTAGGATCTACGAATCACCTGATGTCCGTGTTGCCCGCTCCTGCTTTGGCCGCCTTTATTTTGGTGGTCGGTCCAGCTGTTTTGGTTAATCGTAGATTTTTATCTCGAGCAGCTCTCCTTATTGTCGTAGGGCTTTCCTTCAATGCTTTCCTTCCGATTAGAGCCAGCCAAAATCCAGCGATTAATGAAGGAGATCCCACCTGTGAGTCCTTCAGTGGAGCTGCAGTCGCCATTTATACGAATGGGAAAGCAGGTTGTAATGCTTTAGCCAATACTTTAAGCAGAGCCCAATACGGAAAGCCTTCAGTGGCAGAGCGTCAAGCACCGATGGGACATCAACTCCTGAATTATTTTCAGTATTTTGATTGGCAATGGGCCAGAGGGGTAGACCTCAGTGAGAAACCAGGTGGAGGTCGTCTGCCTTTTACACTGATCTTCCTAGCGTTAGGCCTGGCTGGTTTTTCAGTACTGTGGAAAACAGATAGAGCTATTTTTGTTTATATGTTCATGCTCACAGGAACGNTGACTGTGGGCTTGGTGCTCTATTTAAACTTCAAATACGGTTTCTCATTGGCTCCTGAGATTGCCTCAAGGTCGGCNCATGAGGTCCGAGANAGAGANTATTTCTTTTTNGCTGGNTTCATGNTGTGGGGGAATCTNGCTGGTTTGGGTCTCGCAGGANTCTCAAGATTNATCAAGNAAAAGACAACATCAGGTTGGAACTCTNTACCGTTGTTNATTTTTCTGATCGCANTGGTGCCATTGTTTTCCAATTGGCAATGGGCTGATCGTTCNGAAGATTANGCTGCTAGAGATTGGGCATANGACCTACTAATGAGCGTGGAACCCTACGGTGTAATNTTTACCAATGGTGACAATGATACATTTCCACTCTGGTATGCACAGGAAGTAGAAGGAATTCGTAAAGACGTAACAGTAATTGTTGTACAGTATCTGTATACCGACTGGTATCCNAANCAGATTAGGGANANGACTGAAGCGGATGTCCAACCCCCCTTCGATGTNAAATACGCTACGGACTATTATAAANCTGCTCCTGTTCCAGNNAGNTCTATTTCATTGGCTACGGATGAGATGATGGATGCGGTGGGTTCGGGAAGGATAGACCAGGATTTGGGGATTGTGATTGACGGTGTTCAGGTTGTCTANCCCTCAGGTGCATTCCTGACTAGAGGGCATAGATTTGCACTTAGCTTCATAAGGGATGCGATTCGTGAGAGGCCGATTTATTTTGCGAGTTCTGCTGGGTTACTGAGAGAGATAGGCTTGGATCAGTGGGGTGTTCGACATGGCCTAGCGACCAAGCTAGTCATGCGTGACTTGTCAGAAGAAGCTGCTGATTATGGTTTAGTCCAAGGCAGTGAACGCATGGGTGCAGAATGGTTTGATTTGGAGAGAAATTTGGACTTGGTCAGAGAAGTTTATTCCTATAGAGGAATCAGAGATCGGGAGATCTGGCAAGACAGAAGTACTTTAAATATTCCTATGCAGTATCAGTTTTTATTTGCGCAACTTGCCGATGTAGCNACATCTTCTGGACTGCCTGATTCTGAAGTGGTTGATCTCACTAGTAATGCAGAAGCGTTTGGCGTTACTGCGATAGGGGGCAAACTTTATTTAGAATGACACTAACCAGCCATGTCGAATAGGTGGGTGACTTGAAAACAACGCAACTTACCGAGCTTAGCCCCAAGGAACTGAGTAGATATGCCAGGCATCTCTCACTTCCTGAAGTNGGTAGACAAGGTCAGACGCGTTTGAAAAATTCTAGGGTCCTNATCGTTGGTGTTGGTGGGCTGGGGTCGCCAGTTGCTCTTTATCTTGCAGCAGCNGGGGTAGGCACTCTGGGACTNGTGGATTTTGACGAAGTGGATATAACTAATCTTCAGAGGCAGATTCTTCACGGAACAGAGGAGATTGGGAAACCAAAATTGGAGTCGGCCAAGAGAAGAATTTCCAGTGTGAATCCCAATGTGCANATTGTTAAGCACTCCTGTAGNTTGGATTCANATAATGCTCTAGAAATTNTGGAGAACTATGACGTAGTAGTTGATGGGACAGATAACTTTCCTACTCGCTATCTGGTCAATGATGCCTGCGTTTTACTCGGAAAGCCAAATGTTTATGGATCGATCTTTCGCTGGGAAGGCCAGGTATCTGTATTTGCNAAAGATGNNGGTCCATGTTACAGGTGCCTATTCAGAGAACCTCCCCCGCCGGGACTAGTACCAAATTGTGCAGAAGCTGGAGTTCTTGGTGTGTTGCCAGGCGTAGTGGGCTCACTACAAGCTCTTGAGGTCATCAAGCTGATTCTGGACGAGGGTGATAGCCTTGTAGGGCGACTATTGATTTTCGATGCACTAGAGCTGAAATGGCGAGAAGTAAAACTAAAGCNCAATCCTGATTGTCCAGTTTGTGGTGATGAACCAACACAAAAAGAGCTTATCGATTATGATGTATTTTGCGGCTTGCAGGGTGAACANTCTGAGGATCCGAGAGATAGTTTAAAGAGATTTTGTGAAATGGAACCCTCTCAACTCAAGGACCAGCTTGGGAGTAACAACCCTCCATTTATACTGGATGTAAGGGAATCATTTGAATGGGATATAGTAAATCTTGGGGACTTCGGATCGTATCTGATCCCGCTAGGGGAATTGGANCAGAGAATAGATGAGATTCCANATGATAGAGAGATCGTCGTTCATTGTCGGAGTGGTGTCAGGAGTGCTAAGGCCGCCAACATTNTGGCTGATAATGGCTTTTCGGGNCTCCACAATCTTTCTGGGGGTATTCTCGNATGGATCGACGAAGTAGATAAGTCCCTGCCCAAATACTAGGATTNCCTTTCNGTCTAGAACTGTTGCAGACTTAAGATTCCCTCTAGNACGTCAGATGTTTGNGGTAAAATCTCNTTTTCAAGGTCAGGGGCATATGCTACCCAGGTGTCNAGTGAGGCCACCCTTCTGACTGGTCCGTCCAGCCAGGGAAATAAGGAATCAGCAATACGGGCAGCTATTTCTGATCCAATACCCCAAGANAANGAGTCTTCATGNGCNATCANNACNTTATGAGTNTTCTGNACCGAGGAGGCGATGGAATCCATATCGAGCGGGGACAGCGTCCTCAAATCTAACACNTCACACTCGACGCCATACTGTTTGGAGGCGATAGCGGCTGCCTCTAGAGACTTTCTGACAAGTGCACCGCAGGCAATTACTGTAATATCTGAACCCTTTCTGATCAGTCGCGCTTTTCCGAAGGGAATCATGAAGTTTTTACCTGGGTATCTTCCTTTGTTGTGAACCTGTCTGTACAGGTGCTTGTGTTCTAGGAAAATCACTGGATCTTCGCAACGGATGGCCGTTCGAAGGAGGCCATTTGCGTCAGTAGCATTGGAAGGAAGAACTACTCGAAGGCCTGGGGTATGGGTAAAGAGGGTTTCTCCAGTTTGGGAGTGATAGATGCCCCCTCCTCGAAGATAGCCTCCGTAGGGGNCTCTGATGACTATTGGAGAGGAAAAGGTTCCGNCGCTTCGATACCTCATAGTNGCCAATTCATTTCTTATCTGCATGAANGCTGGCCATATATAATCAAAAAATTGAATTTCAACTACTGGCTTCAATCCTCTGTGAGCCATTCCTATGGCTCTTCCGACAATATTGGCCTCTGCGAGGGGAGAGTTNAAGACTCTATCTTTTCCGTATTTGCTTTGCAGGCCAAACGTTACTTTAAAGACCCCACCTTTTCCATCCACCTCTTCGAGGGTTTCTTCTCTGGAAGCGTCTGCTACGTCTTGACCAAAGATGATCATTTCGGGTTGACGCTCCATCTCATCGGATAGGCATGCATTGATGAGATCGACCATGGTCAGTTCCCGATCATCCCCATAGGCTGGAAAATTTTCGGAATCAAATATAGAGCTTGTTGGGTCAACGTCTTCGGAATATANGTGGCGCATAGCTGTTTCAGGNAGCGNTTGAGGTTGTTTTAGCACCTCATCAGCGANCTCATCGATAGTNTTTGTTATTTCTAGATCGATAGCCTCCAATTTTTCCANATCCANCAAATTGGACTGCACCAGGAATTTCCTCATCTTCAAAANAGGATCATTGTTGGTCTCTTCTACCAGTTCTTCATCTGGTCTGTAAGTTTTTTGATCATCGGAGTCGGAATGAGAATAGGGTCTGGTGGTATGAGCATGAATTAAACTGGGCCCATTGCGTTTGCGACAGTAAGATGTGGCTTCTTCACAAACCCGATAACTCTCAGAAAAATCAGTTCCGTCGCATTCCCGAATCAGCAGATTAGGAAAACTACCCAACAGTCGGGAAATACTACCACCCGCTGTATTCACTTCTACTGGAACCGAAATAGCGTATTCGTTGTCCTGAACTAGAAATACGATGGGAAGCTTAAGGTTNCAGGCTGTGTTCATTGATTCCCAAAACTCTCCCTCCGATGTAGATCCTTCGCCCGAACATACTAGTACGATTTCGTCATCATAAAACCCTTTTTCTCCGTTATTTATCTCTGAAATGGAGTTTGCACGNAGGGANGCCTCGGCGGCACCTACAGCCTGNAGAAACTGAGTACCTGTTGGTGANGAAGTGCTGGTGATGTTTAGCTTTGGGTCTGACCAGTGACTGGGCATCTGGCGCCCNGCACTATTGGGATCTGNATCAGCTGCTACTGCGGCTAAAAGNTGNTCNGAGGGTGNCTGGCCNANGCNTANAGCNAATGNTCGGTCACGGTANTACAGATAAAACCAATCNTANGAAGGTCTCAAGTGGAAGCTCATGGCCGCTTGTATTGCTTCGTGACCCGCTCCAGACATCTGAAAAAAACTCTTGTTTTGTCTTTTTAATTTCAGCTCTTTGTCATCAAGACATCGAGCTGTAAACATAGTTCGATAAGCGTGGATTAACTGAGTGGGCGAAAGCTTGGAAANGCCCAAATCCTTAGATGTATNTGTCCGTCTTTTTTCCATCNGTTCGTCTTTNTCCAGTGGAATTTNAATTGCCAATCTGCTCCTAGTATTATAGCGCTATGATTCATCATAGTGGAGNGTCTATTNTGANTTNAGTTGTTNCTGNAAGGTNTCAGGATCGCNAGTCNTNGGTTTACAAACNTATTCTTTGCANACNTGAACTTGAGGGGACTGGCTGTAGGTNNTCTGTTCGTCTAAAAAAGGTATCCTAGAACTCAATGTCTCATTNACNCNTTTACCTGCGATGATNCGATTTGCATCGTAGTGACCGAGTGTAGCCTTTAGCAATTCTCTAGTCTTCGGTTCTTTTCGATCTCCAAAGATGGCGATAGTCGTTGTTGGCAACAGTGTGCGATCTAGTAATGTCAGTAGTCTGCCAAATGCAGAAGGGAACTGGGCCATGATAGAAGCTTCTCTGTGCAAGACGGAGTCTGATATTTCCCTATGGTATTCATTTCCGAATAGNTTGGAGGATTGGAGCAGTAGCTCAACAGCCAATGAGTTNCCCGATGGTGTTGGATTGTCCATAATGTCACGTGGCCTAACGATTAANTTCTCACCATCTCTAGGGCTGTCGAAGAAAACTTTTTTGTTTTCGTCCCAAAANAGGTCAACAACTTTGGCCGTGATCCAGGTAATTTCGTCAAGCCAACTGGGNTCCAGTGTAGACTCATAAATTGCGATNCATGCATTTCCAATAGCCGCGTAGTCTTCCAGGAATGCGTAACCAGAAGTCTGTCCATCTTTATAGCAATGAANAAGTCGGTCATCTTTTCGCATTTTGGAAAGAACGAATTCAAGAGCCTTAATACTGGCTTTCAGATAGTTAGCATTGTCCAATACCCCTCCAGCTTCAGCTAAGGAACGTATGGCCATGCCATTCCACCCTGATAGGATTTTCTCATCCCTGAAGGGGTGTTCTCTGGACTCTCTCGCTTCTAGCAACAGATTTCTTGCTTTCTTGAGCTTAGCTACGATCTGATCATCATCTCCTGAAATTTCCTCGAAATGTTGAGAAATGTGCAATATGTTTTTCCCTTCAAAGTTTCCACCATCACTCACCCCGTAATAAGCTTCGAAGGTAGGAGCTAAGTCGTCCCCTAAGATTTCCCGGATCTCCTTTGTGGTCCAAATGTAGAATGTTCCTTCTTCACCTTCCGAGTCGGCATCCAACGCTGAGTAGAAACCACCTTCAGGAGAGGCTAAGTCATCAATGATGTGATTAAGGGTCCTTTCGGCTGTTCTTTTGAATTCATGATTCGAGGTTATTTGGAATGCATGTAGGTAAAGTCTGGAGAGCAGAGCATTGTCGTATAGCATCTTTTCAAAATGGGGAACTAACCATTGTGAATCTACAGAATATCGGTGAAAACCATGTCCCAATTGGTCTTGGATTCCTCCTCTTGCCATTTTTGTTAAAGTCTGGGTAACCATTTGGAGGGTTTTGTCTTTGTCATTGTGCGTATAGTTCTGAATGGCAAATTCAAGAAGGACAGGTTGAGGGAATTTGGGTGCGGGACCAAAGCCACCATTTGTAGCATCAAAGCGCGTGGCCAGAAAATTCAGGGCATGGTCGATAAGCTGTTGATCTAAGAGTTCTGGGGATTTCTCTGGACCTTCTTTGGATGTTGCTCTCAATAAGTCTTGCTCTAACAGCTGTTGCATTTCTTGGGCGTTTTGCAGCACCGCTTCCTTATTATCAGAATATGCTGATCGGATTGCTTCGAGGATTTGCGGGAAAGAGGGTAGGCCGTGTCGAGGTTGGGGTGGGAAATAGGTACCTCCATAAAAAGGCTGACCGTCAGGTGTAAGAAAAGCTGTTAATGGCCATCCGCCTTGCCCAGTCATGGCCTGGACTGCTTTCATGTAAATAGAGTCAATGTCTGGACGCTGTTCCCGGTCCACTTTTATATTTACGAAGCTAGCATTCATAATCTCTGCAATCTCAGGCACAGAGAATGATTCTTCTTCCATGACGTGACACCAGTGACAGGCTGAGTAACCTATGGAAAGTAGGATCGGAACATCTCGTTCTCTTGCGATATCTAGGGCTTCTTTTCCCCAGGGGTACCAATCAACTGGATTAGTACAGTGNTGGATTAAGTAGGGACTGATTTCATCGGCTAAACGATTTGGCAAAGCAATTCCTCCNTTGGTTANCGCAAAGGTAGGTCGATTTTCTTCAATAGGGAACGTTCGAGGTTATTTGTAGCGTTGAATTAGCAGAGGGTCACGGCTAGACTTAACTGGNAGGCTTTCCCATGACTCGTCTGTTACTATTAACTGAAGTGATGAGTTTCGCCTCGGAGGTGTTTTTGCGTTCGACCTATATACTTTTTGCTGAGTTGGCGATTCGAAAACCAACCNTGATTCCTCTTTTNTTCCAAACNCTATGGATTTTCCGAAAAAGAGGTTGGTATAGCCAGTTTCCTTTTCTCCCAGTTCCTTCACAGAAATATCTCAAGTGGAGACTGGAGACTGCATATGGTTATTCTGAAGCGAAGCCACCTATAGAGGAACTGGAACGTTACATTAAGTGGTCGGCAGATATGAGAAGGATGAATCAAAAGGAAAATATTGAGGGAGATTATTCTGGATAGCCTCATGATGGAGTGGACTGCAGTACTCGCTGCGCTGATAGTCATCGTTGTCATAGTGTATAAGCGTTCTAATAGGAATGGATACAGAATACCTGAAAATATCAGTGTGGCTTTGACGGGAAATATTGGTTCAGGGAAATCAACAGTAGCGAATTTTTGGATGGAAGGAGGAATGCCAGTTGTCAGCGCTGACGAACTAGCTCGCCGAGCGGTAAAGAAGGGTAGCTCTGGATTTAAGGAGNTTGTGGAAGCATTTGGGGAATCCATAGTTGATACAGATGGACGGTTGAACCGTAAGGCTTTGGGCTCACTGATTTTCAATGACACAGTCGCCAAGGCAAAACTGGAAGCTATAGTCCATCCTAGAATCCGGGTGTTAAGAGATCGCTGGATACAGGAGCATCAGTTCGAGATCTCGCCGATATCAGTGTCTGAGGTCCCCTTATTGTTTGAGGCAGATCTTCAGAACGATTTTGACATATCTGTTGTGGTAAGTGCATCAACAGAAAATAGAATCTTGCGTTTACAGGAAAAAAGGAATCTGNATCCTGAAGATTCTCGAAATATCATGGCCAATCAAATTGANTCTGGGATAAAGGAAGAGCTTGCGGACTATGTCATCTTNAACAACNAAGGGCTGGNTGAACTGAAAGATGCGTCTATGGATGTTTTAGAAGAGATCAAGGCATCAGTGAAGCGTCTTGAGGGTCCAAGNTCAAATAAACTGAAGATCGACATGCACATGCATACNTGTGACTCNTTCGATTGCATGTCAGATCCTGAGGAGCTTTTGGCAGANGCCAAAAGAAAAGGGATCGGTAGAATCGCACTAACTGATCACAACAAGCTTGATGTAGCCCTAGAAATGGCTGAAAGCTTTCCTGAAGAAATTATTCCNGGTGAAGAAGTGAANACGGCTGAGGGCGTAGATTTGATAGGACTTTATCTGAGTGAAGAGATCCCCAAAGGGACTAGCTTGGAAGATACATGTCGAATGATCAAAGAGCAGGGAGGTGTCTCTTATTTGCCTCATCCTTATGCCAGGGGGAAAGGTGGCTCTGGGCGCTATGCTGATGAAATGGGGAAACTCGTTGATATAGTAGAGGTGTTTAACTCGCGACTGCATCCGATTAAGCGAAACGTATTAGCGGAAGAGCTGGCCGAAAAGCATTCAAAACTTAGAGGAGCTGGGTCTGATGCCCATACAGTGGGTGAGGTTGGAAGGGCTTATGTGGAATTGGAAAAACATCCTAACAACCCANAATCTCTGNTAGCAGCCCTNCAGCGTTCACAAGTTCGAGGNGTTGAATCACCCAGGATAGTTCATCTGGCTTCGACTTGGGCTAAGATTAGAAAATAGTCAGGTTAATCTTTAAATCAGGATTTCGATGACAGTCAAAAANAATAGANCGCGTGNTGAGTCTGTGGAANTAGTTCTCAGTGAACTGCGGGGAAAAGACCTTGTAATTCTTACAACTCACAAGAATGCTGATGGTGATGGCTGTGGCTCAGAAGTTGCTCTGGCTGATTGGCTTAGGTCACAGGGGACCGAAACATTTATTATTAATCCAACTCCTTTCCCGGAAAATTTCAAATTTTTATTGCCAGATATTTCCTGGGTCGTGGAGGCTGATTCTTCGANNGCCAGAGANTTATGCGACGGGGCNGATCTGGTCGTTGTTTTAGACACAGGGGAAAATCCTAGGATTGGAAAGGTTGAACCATTAGTCAGAGGACTGAAAACTGTTATTGTCGATCACCATCCCATAGGAGGGAATCCTATCGAAGGCATCTCTCTCCGTGATACGACTGCTAGTTCAACTGGTGAGTTGGTTTACGATCTAATCGAGGGTGCGGGCGGGCCTTGGTCGAAAACATCAGATTTGGGAGTGTATGTAGCCGTTGTGAGTGACACAGGTTCTTTTAGGTACGGNAATACGACTCCNCATAGCCTGCGGATCGCCGCAGAGCTTGTTCATAGAGGTGTGGATCCAGGAAAAATTTACCGCAGACTGTTTGGGGATTACCATAAAACGAGACTGGAACTATTGCAGAGTAGTCTCTCGACGCTAGACCTAGATGAAACTTATAAAATTGCTTGGATGGTTGTTTCGGAAAAAGCCTATGAATCNCTGGGAGCAACTCCAGAAGACCTCGAGGGTTTTGTGGATTATCCTCGTTTCATAGATGGAATCCAGGTTGGGCTTTTATTCCGGAAGGTTTCCAGAAATGCGATCAANGTTTCCTTGCGATCAAATGGNGCAGTCAATGTGAATCCAGTAGCNAGGAAATTTGGAGGAGGGGGTCACAATCAGGCATCNGGAGCTTTNGTAANTGGATCGATGGAAAGAGTCAAAAAAGATGTAATCGAAGGTGTNCGTGAAGCTGTGGAAATCTCTGGGATTTTGAAGTAGGATAAGGCCCTATGACATCTGAGAAAAAAAAATTGTTTGCTAGNGATTCGGGACCAGGAGTTCCTGAGGCTATCACCCAAATTTTGGGTAAGATGTCTAGGCAATTGAAAACAGAGAACATAGAAATTATTTGGATTTTTCCTCCCATGATCAACAGGCGGAAAGAGTGGGGACTTATAGCTGTCAGCTGTTTCGCTGAAGGGACATCGCGTTCACTCTATACGGGAAGGTATTTCGCACANCGAGAAGGTGGAAANTTATCCTTAGATGTTGAAATTTCTGAGGAAGGGAGTGCTCCAGTAGATAGTTTGGCTAGAGTGATGATTGGAGTAGTCAAGAGAAGCCAAATTGACCTAGGTAGTCCTAAGGCTTATATGATAGAGGGTAAAATAGAAGTATTTGAAACCTTATTGAAAGACCTGGAGGATGAATTGACGGAGACGACGGAAACATGACTGTTAGTCCAGATCCTGCAATGTTTGTGCGCCTGTTTGGGCGCTATCTCCGTGAACATAAGCTACCTGTTACTCCTCAAAGAGAGTTAGTAGCTGAGACTGTTTTTGGNTCAGATCAACACCTCTCNGTGGAGGAAATCGTAGAGCTTGTTCGTAGCAAGGGAATTGGCCCTGGCAAGGCGACAATNTATCGGACCCTGGAACTCCTAGTTAAAAGCGAACTGGTAGCCGAACACGATTTTGGAGAGGGCTTTAAAAGGTACGAACATCGCCTATCNNCTGAACCNAATCACGACCACCTGATATGTCTTAATTGTGGNGAAGTTGTCGAGTTTANGANTCCTGAAATANCCANTTTTGGCGATTCNNTAGCNGANAAACACGGATTTTATATTACTAANCACAAACTCGAGATGTATGGGCTCTGCCTTGCATGTGTTGANGCAGGAAAGGAAATANAACAGGATGGACTAACCTGTCCCATNGAAACCTTCTAGTAAATGCCCAACAGACGTTCAGACGGAGTTCTAGGTAGAGGTTTTCCGAGTGGTCNAACTTTGGGAGGAGATGGTGAACTGTTGCACAAGTTTGCAGATCTTCCATGGGAATTGCCCTACACCTTCCTCGGTTTGGATGANGAGAAATCGGCACTAGACTTCGCACNGTCAGTGATTTTACCAGTTCCCTACGAAGCAACTACGAGTTATGGATCTGGAGCGGCAGCTGGACCAAAAGCTATCATTGAATCTTCACGTTATATGGAGTTATATGACCAAGAATTGAAGTCTAATCCTTCCGCACTAGGAATACATACACTCTCGGGCCTGGAATTGACNNGAGAATCTGGGAAAGAGGCAATGGATGAGTTGCATATGGCCTATGGAAAAATCATGGAAGCTATAGGTGANCGTTTCCTACTAATGTTAGGAGGAGAGCATTCCGTTTCAGGCCCAGCGATTCTTAATCAAGTCAATCGGCACGGTAGGATAAGTGTTCTTCAATTAGATGCTCACTTAGATTTGCGACCAGAATTCGACGGATCAAAATATAGTCATGCTTGTGTGATGTCGCGTGTCAGAGAATCGGTAGATCTTGTATCTGTGGGAATTAGAGGGGCTGCTGAGGATGAAGTTTCTCTAGCGGATGGGGAAGAAAACATCACTGTTATTTGGGCAGATGAAATGTGGGAGGATGATAGCTGGATTCATCGGGTGGTAGAAGCTTTGGATGATAAGGTCTATATAACCTTCGACGTTGATTATCTTGATCCCTCTTTNATGCCTTCTACGGGAACTCCAGAACCAGGTGGAGGAGATTGGTATCGCACTCTCAAGTTACTGAGATCAGTGTTTAGAGAAAAAAATGTGGTGGCTTGCGATGTAGTCGAGCTAGCCCCAGTTCCTGGCGCACATGCACCGGATTTTTTGGCTGCTAAATTGGTTTATAAATTGATTGGGTACAATTTGGAATCCAAGGGTCTTTTGGTTTAGTAGTAGCGTAAGCTCGGGAGCTTATCTATGGAGCACGAATTCGCTAGANACTTNCTGGAAAGAACGTCAGGTTCCAACGAAATTGCCGGCAATGAAATAATATTACAGACTGATGGACCCACTGCGTTTGATACATGGATGCAAGCTATTCAAGCTGCCGAAAACTATATCCATTTTGAGAATTATATAATCAGAGATGACTCCCTAGGTGTGCGGTTTAGGGATCTTTTGGTTTCAAAAGCTCTTGATGGGGTGGAAGTAAGAGTTCTTTATGACTGGTTAGGTTGCTGGGCGACACAAAGAAATTTTTGGAAGCCTCTACGCGATGCTGGGGTNGAAGTCAGAGATTTCAATAGACCTTCATTAAAANATCCCTACGCTATGTTTCAGCGCGATCATCGTAAACTCGTTGTTGTGGACGGNAAAACAGCATTTAGTGGAGGTTTCTGTGTTGGTGAAGAATGGGTCGGTATAGGGAACGATCCCCCTTGGCGGGATACGGGAATCATGATCAATGGTCCCGCTGCCGCCGTTGCTAACAGGGCTTTTGCAAAAACCTGGAGCATGGCGGGAGGAGTCATGCCTGCTACTATACCTGTGGAGGAAATGGATGCCCAAGGGGAGACTTCAGTTTGGTTGATTGAAGGTGAGCCAGGGAAAAGTAGAGTCCTNAGGACTCTTGCACTGGTAGCTGCAGCGGCCAGAGAACGACTGTGGATCACAGATCCTTATTTTGTTGCCCCTGGTGCAATAGCTGAAGCACTAATTTCAGCAGCTTCAGCAGGAGTGGACGTCAGAGTGCTGGTCCCCGCGAATAACAACTGGCCACTGGTAGGTAGCTTTTCTAGAGCTGGTTATCGCCACTTGNTAGAGAACGGAGTTCGTTTATTCGAGTGGCAGGGCAACATGATTCATGCCAAGAGCTCGGTTGCTGATGGATTATGGTCCAGGATCGGTTCAAGTAATTTGAATACGTGGAGTCTTNTTGGTAATTGGGAGATCGATGTGGGNGTCCTAGATAAGTCGCTTGCTGCAGAGTTAGAGAAGACGTTTCTGCTGGACTTGAGGTCTTCTTCGGAGGTANTGTTGCCTGGACATGCTAATTTAGANAGTGCCAAGGGTGTTGGAGTGGNTGCTNNACAGACAAATTGGTTAAATAGGCNAGGTGGTAAAGAAGCGAGCNCCAGGAGTTCNCAGCTCGTATTAGGGAAAGACCATTTAGGCCNGAAACTCAGGTTGACCCATTTGGTCGGGGNTGGATTTTCTTTGGGTGAAGCTCTNGCAGGGAAGCGTATTCTGGGGAGGGAGGATCGAACTGTTCTGGGGGTCGTTTCATTCACTGCTATTGTTTTGGCCATACTATTTAGTTTTTTTCCCAAGGTGCTTAGCTGGTCCATCGCTGGCATTTTTAGTTGGNTAGGGATCGTCACTGGTGTTCGGGTGTTTAGGGACAAGTTCTATTCCACTGATAACATAAACACGGNTCANGTTAATTCATCCAACAGTCGGAGTAACGAATGAATGAATCAGTCGGTATTTTGGTAGCATTTTCTGCAGGTGTATTGTCTTTTCTGTCACCTTGCGTTCTGCCGCTAGTACCCAGCTATCTTTCCTTTGTGACTGGGGTTTCTTTGGAAGACATGCAGGAGGGTGTGGATAGAAAGGCAACCTTGATTCATTCACTGCTTTTTGTTTCTGGATTCAGTATTATTTTCATTGTCCTNGGTGCTTCAGCTTCTTTTTTGGGAGTATTTCTGCGTCACTACGAGGTATGGATTGCTCGTATTGGAGGACTGGCTATCATGATTTTGGGACTCCATTTGACAGGGATATTAAGGATTACAGCCCTACTCAAAGAACGCAGGCTCCATATGTCGGACAAACCCACTGGTTATTTGGGCAGTATNGGGGTAGGTGCGGCTTTTGGTGCGGGATGGACTCCGTGTATAGGTCCAGTTTTGGGTGCTATATTGACTTTGGCAGGCACACAAGAATCTGTTTGGTCTGGAGTCCTGTTATTGACCGTTTACTCAATGGGACTTGCTATACCATTCCTATTNTCNGCATTAGCTCTAGATTCGTTCTTGGGCACTTTCTCAAAGTTTAGGAAATTCCTGCCAGTTGTGGAAAAGGCTTCTGGTGTNTTGCTGATTGTTCTTGGCATTTTATTGTTGACTGGTTCTTTTACGATATTAAGTACTTATTTGATNCGCTTTACTCCTGAATGGATATTGATGAGAATCTAATCTTAGGGTTGATTTGTATCGGAAGCTTGGTGCATTCCCTATATATTTTANCTGAGGTCCCTAAGGAGTTCTATCGCTCCTGAAGCCAGGGAAGCCGCTCCGATAGGTAAACACGTCTCGTCAAAGTCAAAGTTGGTGGAGTGATGCATTCTGGGTTGAGGAAGCGCAGCGCCAAGCCAGAAGAAAGATCCNGGCACTTCGCTNGAAAAAAAAGAAAAATCTTCTGCGAACATCATGGGACTAAGGGGAANTATGTCTGCTTCCTCAAGAATCTCTGTAGNGGCTATTCTTAGACGATCAGTTATTTCAGCATTGTTAATTACTGGAAGATAGTGNGATCCAAATTTGATGGATATTTTTGCTCCTAANGTCTCCAGCATGTGGAACGAACTACTGATATGATTTTTTAGTTTTCTATGCACTTCTTCAGAAAAGAATCTTATGGTTCCCTGGAGGATCACTGTGTCTGCTAGCACATTGCTTGCAGTCCCTCCCCGAATAGTCCCAAATGTGAGTACACCAGAATCCATTGGTGACAGTTGTCGAGATACACCTTGCTGAGCAGTCACGATTCCTTGGGCAGCTAAGACGAGAGCGTCTATNCCACTGTTGGGCAGAGCGGCGTGACTGCTTTTCCCAGTTATTTTGACTGTCACTTCCTGTGCACCGGCCATTATTGGACCAGGCGAGAAGAAAAGTTTTCCACTCGGTAAAGCTCCTCCGATGTGAAGGCCGACAACTGCATCCACGTTTTCCATGACTCCTTCCTGGACCATCCTCATCGCCCCGCTCAATCCATGCTCGTCTGCACATTCCTCCGAAGGCTGGAAAATNAATCTGACAGATCCTTTTGGCAGGGATCCTGAATGTTTGTCTTCTGTGAGCAATCTCGCTGCTCCTATCAATGTCGCAACGTGTCCATCGTGACCACAAGCATGCATAACTCCAGGGTTTTGAGATATAAAGTCATGCTCATTGTTTTCCTCAATTGGAAGGGCATCCATATCAGCTCTGAGACATATAGTAGGCCCTTCTCCATTTTCTAGGTCTGCTACAATTCCTGTTTTTGCGACACCAGTTTTGATTTTCAATCCAAGAGTTTTCATTTCGCGTGCAGCTATACTTGCGGTGCGAGCTTCTTGAAATGAAAGTTCAGGATGTTGATGTAAATCACGACGAATTTCAACGAGGTCCTTGGCCATCAGTTCGGATCTTTCTAGTAAGTTCAAACAGATCTCCTTATGCTGTACGGTTGCTGGAGTAAAAACCGACCAGTTAGCTTGTCTTACTGGAGATAAGATTGCAAGTACAAAGGCTAACGTTTGCGCACTGAGACATGGGAGAAGGTCGGTGAATCATGTTAGATGATAGACTGACTGAAAAGAGAAACTCACGCTCTTCCGGATTAGATGAATTTTCATCTTTGGAAATTGTCGATCTGATCAGCAGTGAAGATCACCTGGTAGCTGAAGCTGTCGTTAAACAGCGTATCGAGATTGCAAAGGCTGTGGACTTAGTGACTGAGGCTTTTCTGGAGGACGGACGGTTAATTTATGTGGGGGCAGGAACCTCTGGACGATTGGGTGTTTTAGACGCTTCAGAAATGCCTCCAACATTCGGGACGCCACCTGAAATGGTNCGAGGGATCATTGCGGGAGGTCCAGATGCTCTGGTTTCTTCACAAGAATCTGAGGAGGATAGCTCCAGTAAAGGAGCGGAAGAGATGGAGCTTCACGCTGTGACCCCTAACGATTTTGTCCTCGGCATTGCAGCATCCGGCACAACTCCTTTCGTGCATGGAGCTCTGACTGAAGCGGGGCAAAGAGGNGCTAAGACNGGGCTATTGCTTTGTACGAATCCTAGTGNGGAAATACTGNAAAANTATGATTTNATTATTNCGGTACTGGTGGGTCCAGAGATAGTCACGGGATCAACTCGCATGAAAGCAGGGACGGCTACTAAAATGGTTCTGAATATGATTAGTACTGGTGCAATGGTAAGAACGGGGAAAGTATTTGGAAATCTTATGGTGGATCTTCAGACAAATTGTGAAAAACTTAGTGATCGGGCTGACCGGATGGTCATGACAATCTTAGGAGTAGATCGCTCCGAAGCATCAACCCTTATCCAGAGGGCTAAGGGAAGTGTCAAAGCTGCCCTAATAATGGGGCGTTTAGGAGTAGATTTTGTTACGGCTCAGCGCTTACTGGCTGAAGCNGGAGGCTTTGTAAAGAGAGTTTTTGATCAGCACGAACTGGATGGAGGACATTTGGTTTGAGCTCTACGAATCTTTATGTAGGCCTGATGTCTGGCACATCTCTGGATGGAATCGACGCTGTTTTGGTAGAGATTAATGGTACTCTAGAAGATGATTTTTCCTGGAATCAAGTCGCTTTCATCACTAACGCCTATGACAAAGAATTCAGAGATAATCTGTACAGAGGGATAGAACTAGGAACACCGGAATTGCTATGCCAGCTCAACGTTTCACTTGGCGAACAATTCGCTAATNCAGTTTGCGATTTGTGTGAATTGGCAGGTGTNTCTCCAGCGCAGTTAAAAGCGATCGGTTCTCATGGTCAAACATTCTGGCATATACCACCTTCTCACGAGTTCCNTGGAAGCACGCTCCAGTTAGGTGATCCAGCTACTTTGGCAGAACAGACTGGGGTGACCGTAATAAGTGATTTCAGGAGTAGAGATATGGCGCTAGGAGGTCAGGGAGCACCCTTGGTTGCTTGGCCTGACAAGCTGATGTTTTCTTCTGTAGATAGCAGTAAGGCTCTACAGAATCTCGGTGGAATGGCTAATGTCACNTGGCTTCCTCCAANAAGNTCNGCACANGACTTGATAGCTTTNGACACAGGCCCTGGNGTTTCACTCATAAATGAAGNGACTCGTAGAGCAACTNACTATAAGGAAGAGTTTGATAAGAATGGTCTTTTTGCCTCACAAGGGTCGGTGCATGAAGGAATCCTCTCTTTTCTTATGAGTGATGCTTTTTTGGCAACACCTCCGCCTAAATCTACTGGACGGGAAAGATTCGGTGCAGGATTGATCGATCGGATCATGGAACGATTTGAGATAGAAAATAATGCGATTTCATGGAACGACCTGCTGGCAACATTGACAACTTTTAGCGCTAAATCAATCGGTCAAGCATATCGATCATGGATTATTCCCAGGGGATTAGACGAAGTATTTTTACTGGGTGGTGGGGCACGTAATCCCTGCCTTGTAGAAGCAATTAAGGAAGAGCTTGATGGAATNACCATAAGGCAGGGTTCAGAGCTTGGAGTTGATCCNGATGCTAGGGAAGCTTTGGCTTTTGCAGTCCTTGCCTGGGGATATCTTAATGGACTCGAGACGAATGTTCCTNCTGCCACGGGAAGTGCTGAAGGCAGAATTTTGGGTAGTATGACTCCTGGTGTGTCTTGGTGAAGACTTCCGCCCATGTNAACAGGTGGATGATCATTGGTCTGCTNTCATGCACTTTTGCAATTACTTTTTGGTCTTTTAATCCCTCTCCACATACGGGGGGAGATAATGCTGGGTACCTTTCACTCGCACATTCAATTGTGTCGGGGTCTGGNTATTTGGAATTGTGGGATCCTAATACGCCNGTCCATACGAAGTATCCGCCCGTCTATCCNCTTGTGCTTGCTCTTGCTATGCTTTTGGGCGTGAAATCGTGGTTTGCCTTCAAGACGCTTTCAATTGTTCTAACTTCTGTTTCCGTGGCCATTCTGTTTGATTGGATTCGTTTGCGCCATACAGTGGGATTAGCGGTTGCCGTCTGTAGCATAGTTATTTTTTCTCCAGCGATATTATGGTCTAGTAATTGGNTCCTTTCTGAACCCCTCTTTTTAGTGCTAACGGTTTGTTGTTTTTGGNCTTTTGAACAATGGGAAGAGAAAGGCGGAGCCTGGCCTTGGTTATTACTCGGATGTTTGACAGCTATTTTNGCAGTGTTCACNAGGACTGCTGGATTACCCGTAGTTTTAGCAGTTTTGATTAGGCTTACATTGAGCAAAGAGTGGAAAGTGTTAGCTATATTTTTCCCTGCAGTTGCCTTGCCGAGTTTGGCTTGGTTATCAATTGCTCAAGGAGTGAATACTGGCCAATATGTCTCCGAGTTTTTCTTAATTGATCCCTATCGACCGGAGCTTGGGGAGATAGGTNTATTCGACTTTTTTCTGAGACTTAAAGAAAATGCTTCGAAATACATCTTACTATATTTTCCTCAAGGGATGTCTGGTTGGAATGAGGGGCCTTCCAGATACCTAGGTCTTGCAGTCTTCTTTGCTGCTACAGNGGGTTGGCTTAAGCAACTTAGGAGATCTATCGGGGTTAGTGAGTTATTCCTCCCTGCTTATTTTCTGCTGATACTTTCTTGGCCAGTGGTTTGGTCTGGTGATCGTTTCGCACTCCCACTTTACCCATTGCTATTAATGTATGCTGGAGAAGGATTAATCGGAATCGTAGAGTCCAGGCCTCGTTCACTAAGGGTAACGACCTATCTTTNCGNAGTCTNGTTGTTTTTAGCGACTTCGGTGAGTACCTGGTATGAGTCGACAAAGGATGTGAAGATCTGCAGGAGGGCGATATCAGAGGCAGGAGTTTTTGCTTGTAATGGGTCGGGATTGCAGGAGTTTGTTTCAGTAGCAGATTGGTTGGGGAAGAATCTACCAGANGGATCAGTTGTTTTCACCAGGAAACCGAGGATGTTTTATGTCCTTTCTGGTATACCAAGTAGAACTTATCCCTTTACTCAAGATTCCAAACGGTTTCTGGAGGAAGCTGAGCAAAATGGAATTAGTTACGTTGTTTGGGATCGAATAGACCGATTGGGTGAGGCTTATGTCGGATCAGTGGTGCGCGCTAGCCCTGAAGGGTTTTGTAGCGTTGGGTTTGTGGGGAATCCTCCCGAGTATACAGCTATCCTGGGGATTCGCGATAATAAAAGGCTGGTTCNAAACAAGTCGGAATCATCAAACGGGTCAGAAATATTGGAACCTTGTCCCTCCAGTTTTTTAAANGATGGTCCGATACAAAGGGTNGATCCATATAGTGCANATGTTCCAATCTTGATGANTCCCTGAGAACAAGTTCTGAGGTGAATGGTGAAAATTATTAACAGGACTACGACCTTAGCAGTCATTTGTATTTTGATTGCGGAGTTCACCTTAGTGAATGCCCAAGTTCCTCCAAATGAGACTTGGCGCAACCTGAAAACTGATCACTTCAGTGTAACCTTTCCTTATGAACTAGAGCCTCTGGCNAGAAAAGCTGCTACCAAGGCNGAAGGTGCTTTTGAGTTNCTGACAACGAGATTTGTTGCNTATACAGGTGNACGNATACAGTTGCTTATCACTGACCATACAGACTCCAGTAATGGGTATGCCACTCCTATACCGTATAACACAATAGTTGTTTATGTNCGACCTCCTATGGAGGGGAATCTTTCTCACTTCGACGATTGGATGGAGCTTTTGATAACCCATGAGCTTGCTCACATTTTGCAGTTTGACTCTACTAGGTCGCTTGGGAGCTTGATAAGGAGGGTTTTTGGAACTGCATGGCCAGGATGGCCGGCATTTCCTGGGTTAAGCAGTCCAACCTGGGTTAAAGAGGGATTAGCCACTTATTATGAATCTGTCAAAGGGTCGGGTAGACTCAATGGGACTTTCTTTGATAGTGTTCTTCGAACTGAAATATTGGAAAATGGCTTTCCGAATTTAGATCAATTGTCGGGAGCTTCTCCTAACTGGCCCGCAGGTGCTCGTGGCTACATATATGGTGCGTCTTTCATGGAGTATCTTCGAGAACAGCACGGAGAAGAAAAGCTTGGGGAGTTTGTAAGAGAAATGTCCGGCCAGTGGTTGCCAGTTCAATTGCTTCATAATTCTGTGTCAAAAAGAGTCTTTGGCATTAGCTTTTTCGAGGCTTGGTCTGAATGGCGAGAGGAATTGTCTTCTAGCTACCAACATCTAGTAGATTCTGTAACAAGCATGGCTCCACTGACAAATAGCCAATACATCACATCCGAGGGGTATTTCACGATCAATCCGAGGATCTCTCCAGACGGTGAGAGCTTGGCGTTTGTTAGGGCTGACGGCAAATCAGACGTACAGCTAAGAATTTCTGACCTAGAAGGTAAAAGTCAACGAAAGTTACTGCGTCTCAGCGATTTGTCAGATATAGCATGGTTCCCGGACGGGACATTGGTGGCGTCTCGCATGGAATTTCAAGATACACATCGACTGCGTTCTGGATTGATCCGAGTAGATATGGATGGAAGAGAGTCGTGGATCAGCAAAGGTTCTAGGCTTCACCAACCCACTGTATCTCCGGACGGAAAAAATATCATTGCTGTACAGGATGGTGAAGGAACGAACCGACTTGTACGTGTTGATGTTGAGTCTGGCACTATTGAGCCATTGACTTCTTTCAATCCTATAGAACACTGGGCTTTTCCTGCTTGGTCTCCAAATGGCAGGTGGTTGGCTGTGAGTCGATGGCAACCTGGTGGGTTTTATGATCTAGTTGTAATGGACAACACGGGGACAGTGGTTTATGAAGTGACTAAGGACAGAGCTGTTGACAGGTCTCCCAGCTGGTCTCCCGATGGGCGCTGGATCATTTGGTCCTCAGATCGTAGTGGCATTTCTAATATTTATGCGGCTGGAGTAGACCCAAACTCTGGGAGAACATATGAGATAAAGCAAATCACCAACACTTTAGGTGGCCTTGAGTATCCATCCATCAGTTCCAACGGCAAGTGGATATACTTGTCTAGTTACCACAGTGAAGGCTGGAAAATCGCTCGCATTTCTTTCGATATGAATTCTTGGTTCGAACCGCTTCCCACGGCGATTCGATTCACTGCGGAAGTACCAGTCCAAAGTGAAACTACCAGTGTGGATGGAGAGACTGTTCCCTATAGCTCATTACAGACATTACGCCCCCGATATTGGTATCCAGTTTATAAGACAGCAGAGAATCGAAGTGCACCCACTGGAAATGGCTTGCCAGTTCGTATTATGGGTCCTGGCTTTGGCATCTCTACTGGCGGGAGTGACTTGGTGGGAAGACATGGCTACGGGGTAGGGGCTAGTCTAAGGAATACGGGCCAAACCGACTTAGCTGCTACTTACAGGTATTCTGGATTTGCCAATCCAATTTTTACTGTGGGCGTTAATCAAAACCATAGAAGTTATGGATTCTTACAAAATGATCAGAAGGGTAACGCTGACATGAGTTTACGTCCTATGTTGGAGAGAGAAAGACGCTTAGATGTCTCAAGCACATTTTCAAGGAGGCATACTCGCAATCGAAGTGCAGCCACGGTGTCAGCCAGCTATGTATCGGAGGCACTACAATTGGCTGAAGCTGGCTTGGGTAACATTCGAAATGTTGCTGAGTACCGTATGCTGGAACTAGGTGCGTTGTTGCATTACAGTAGCGCAAGATCTTTTGCGTTTTCTATGGGTGCAGAGTCAGGATTTAGTTCATTGTTAAGAGTCAGGAGTGGTAAGCATTTATCGACTATCAATACTTTGACAGGTACCAGGGGAGCAGATAGAAGTTTCGATGATTTGTTTGTGCGTTTCAGAGTGGCTAGAAGTATACCTGGTCCTGGCTTCTCGAATCACGTGGTTTCGTTAAAACTGTCCTTTGGGGCTGCACAAGGTCCGGGGGCTGATAGTCAGCATTTTGCAGTTGGAGGTACGTCTGGGGATGAGCTGATGTTGGGTAATGTCGAGATTGTGCCTGGAAGAAGGTTCCTTTATCCAATCAGAGGATATTTAGAAGGTGTGCGGGCAGGAAAATATGCATGGTCTAGTTCAGTAGAGTATAGAGTTCCGTTACAAAATATTGACAAGGGCATCGGGCTTCTTCCATCTCATCTAGATCGCGTTAGCGGGTCGGTCTTTCTAGATGGTGGGAATGCTTGGGGTTTAGGGTTAGATGAGGCTGGTATTGGTAGGCAGGAGACCCTACTAGCCTCTGGTGTGGAAATACAGTCTTACGTCAGTTTATTCTTTACAAACCCTTTATTCCTGAGGGCTGGATATGCTGTCCAGCTCGACCAACAGAATGCAAGGTCTTTTTATCTTAGGCTGGGAACGAATTTCTAATGGTTAACTATAGAGTAAAGCCTATTCTTGCTCAGTATTTTTGCTGCCCAACAAGTCAAGGATTGAGGCTCTAAAAAACAGTATTAGTTATACAGGCAACTTTTTTGTAACAAACAGCTAAAGTCTACTTGACCACCAAATATTGGAGAGATAGGTTGGATAACCGCAATATACAGTGTGTATGAGGCGGGTCTTTGTTATTCGAATGAATGAGTTTTTTGAGGGGAGACCCCCTTTTGGCTGATTGGAATCGAAAGCTTATTTACATTTTTATACATGGAGTTTCGGCGGCATGAAAAAGAAAACCTCTGGAGGAGAAAATCTAGTTTTTGATGGGGTTGTTCCTGTTGATATTCCTAAAGCCAATCTAACTGAAAACGCCCGTATTGTTCTAGGAAAGCGGTACCTCAAGAAAGACGAACAAGGTATACCTACTGAGGATCCAGAGACTATGTTTTGGCGTGTGTCTAAAGTGGTTGCAGACGCCGACAGTAAGTATGGTGCCTCCGAAGAAAAAGTGGAGGAGCTGGCTCGACATTTCTATGACCTGATGACCAACGGCAAGTTTGAACCCAACTCTCCAACTCTCATGAATGCTGGCCGTCCTTTGGGGCAGTTATCTGCGTGCTTTGTTTTGCCAGTGGATGATGCCCTTTCAAATGGACAGAGCGGTATCTACGATACACTGAGAGCCATGGCGCTTGTGCATCAAAGTGGGGGTGGAACAGGTTTTTCTTTTTCAAAACTTAGATCCACTGGCTCCCAGGTTAAGTCAACTATGGGTGTAGCTTCGGGTCCCGTCTCTTTTATGACCCTGTATGACGCGAGTACGGAGGTAGTGAAACAGGGGGGGACCAGAAGAGGTGCAAATATGGGGATCCTCAGAGTGGATCATCCCGACATTCGACATTTTATTACTTGTAAGGATGATACTTCTAAGGTAACCAATTTCAATATTTCAGTTGCCCTCACAGATCAGTTTATGGAGGCAGTGAAATCAGGCGGAAGTTACGATTTGATAGAGCCTAAGACTGGCGAATCTGTAGGCCAAGAAGATGCTAAGGAGATATTCGATCTGATTGTCCATGGAGCCTGGAAAACGGGGGAACCAGGAACATTTTTTATCGATAGAGCCAACGCTTTTAATCCAGTGCCGAAGCTAGGTTCCTACGAAGCTACAAATCCATGTGGAGAACAACCATTACTTCCCTATGACGTATGTAATTTAGGAAGCGTCAATCTGGCTAAATTCATAAAGGACGGCTATGTCCCGGACGGAGATCCAGCTGAGGGTATCGATTGGGATGAGCTTGGTAAAGCTGTAGGAATGTCCATCCATTTCCTTGATAATGTAATCGATGTTAACCGTTACCCCCTTCCAGAAATAACAGAGTTGTCTCAGTCTATTCGCCGGGTTGGGCTGGGTGTAATGGGTTGGGCAGATATGTTGATTGCCCTTGGGATTCCATATGACAGTGAAGAGGGTGTCGAGATGGGGCGTAAGGTCATGGAATTTTTTAACGAAGCCTCTAGGAAGGCTTCGGAAAAGTTAGCCAAAGATAGAGGTGTCTTTCCGGCCTGGGAGGAATCCATTTGGGGAAGTGACTCAAAATGTGCAACGGATGGTGAAGGAAATAGAATTCGACCAAAGAGAAAACTACGTAACTGCAACCTTACCACAGTAGCTCCAACAGGTACAATTTCCATTTTTGCCGGTTGTTCTGGAGGCATAGAGCCGATCTTTGCGGTAGCTTTCATGAGGAACCAAGCTGGAAGTATGATGCCCGATGTCAATCCGGATTTCGTAGCTAGGGCAAAACAGGAAGGATGGTATTCCGAAGAGCTAATGGTTAGGATTGCCGAAGAGGGTCACATACATTTCACTGAAGTTCCACAACAAGTTCAGGCTGTTTTCAAGACCTCTCACGACATTACCCCAGAATGGCATGTTCGCATGCAGGCTGCTTTTCAACAGCACACTGACTCTGCTATATCAAAAACTACTAATTTCCCGCACGAAGCAACCGAGCAAGATGTCAGAGAGATATATGAACTTGCTTATGAGTTGGATTGTAAGGGAGTAACTGTTTACAGGGATGGGTCCAGGTCGGGTCAGGTTCTTTCAACAGGAAAGACAGAAAAAGCGGGAGAAGATTCGGAGGAAGAAAGTGAAGCAGTAAGACGGTTAGAACAATTGCTGGCTGACACGAGAGAGACAGCTCATAATTTGAAAGTTGAGTTGGATACTGTTTATCTCGAGCAGCAGGATGAAGATATGACAGCTGCGGCTAGCCGTGCTAAGAGGAAGAGACCAGATATGCTTCGTGGTCGTACTATGAAGATGAGTTCCCCTCTCGGTGACCTATACGTAACAATTAATGAGGATATTAGTGGACATGCTTTCGAAGTATTTTGCACCCTTGGAAAGGCTGGAGGGGCTGCTACAGCCGATGCTGAAGCTATCGGAAGATTGATTTCGTTAGGACTCAGGTCAGGAATACCTATTCCCGCAGTTAGGGATCAGTTAAGAGGAATTTCTTCGGATCGTGCAGTGGGCCTAGGCCCAGGCAAGGTATTATCTCTTCCAGACGCAATAGGGCAGGCTCTCGAGAGCTATATGTCAGAAAAGCATGGGGTCCAAGAGACACTTCCTTTGACTGCGACCGTCGGGACAGACGGTAGCCAAGTTTCTTCAGCTGGCGTTTCGGATCAAGAGACTGCTTTTTTAGGGAGTTGTCCAGATTGTGGCGCAGGGCAACTTTCCTATGAGGAAGGTTGTGTCAAATGTCATATTTGTGGTTATAGTGAGTGTGGCTAACTAAGTATTAGATTCAGTTTTGTGCTCCGCTTCCTTTTCATCTGATAATCACATATTATCACCTCAGATTAACTGACGGCTCAATTGGCTGAGTCACAACTACTGGAATTCTACCTGGGTAGGAAAGTGTGAATCCCGATGATTTTGTCGACCGTTTCAATCGGCTTCTTTCGTGGGAAGACCGATATCGTTACTTGATCCAACTCGGTCAAAACCTAGAACCTTACCCTGAACAATTTAGGGATGAGAAACATTTGGTTCCTGGATGTATGAGTCAGGTATGGCTGGCCTCTCAAATAGACGATAGTGATGAAGCCGCTTTGGAATTCTGGGCGGATAGTGATGCATTGATTGTAAAAGGGCTCACAGCTTTGCTCCTGATGTTCTATTCGAATAAGACGCCTGAAGAAGTACTTTCAACCGATATAGAAGGGCTTTTTGAGAGACTGGATTTGACTCAACACCTTTCTGTCAACAGGAGAAACGGTTTTTATTCCATGAGTAGAAAGATTAAGGAGTTAGCTACTGAAGCTCTCAAAGCAGATGCTTGAATGCTAGCCAACACAAATGACTATAACTACTAAAACTACGAGGAATGTTGTGATAGGAGGAAGAGGACTGTGTTACATGCTTTTAGTTCCTGCGTTGGTATTGACTGGATGTGGCGAAGATGGTTCAGAATCATCGGGGGCGGGTGCTACAAGAATAGAAAGGCCGGGGTTTGATGGATCTAGAGCTTTTGAGGACTTGGTAACTCAGGTTGATTTTGGGAGTAGGGTGCCAGGATCTGAAGCCCATCAATTACAGTTAGAATGGATGCAAGACCAACTGAGAGAGACTGCAGACACAGTAATAGTGGATGCTTTTGAATGGGTCACAGGTGAGGGCGACTCGCTCAATCTGTCCAATTTGATCGCCCGATTCGGAACTCAGTTTGAGGAGAGGATTCTTCTACTAGCACATTGGGACAGCAGGCCAGCCGCAGACCAAAGTTCTACTGATGCCGAGAAGCAGATGCCGGTCCCTGGAGCAAATGATGGTGCTTCTGGAGTAGCAGTACTCTTGGAATTGGCTCGTATGTTCCATGAACAATTACCACCCTTGGGAGTGGACCTACTATTTACCGATGGGGAAGACTATGGTCCCACTACTGAAGATATGTTCCTGGGAGCTTCCTATTATGCGAATGGTAGAGGTCAAGTAGACAATCCTTCCTTCGCCATCCTTTTGGATATGGTGGCTGATATAGACCCCAGTTTTCCAGTCGAGGCCTTTTCAATGGAAAGTGCTCCACAGGTAGTACAGAGGGTGTGGAGTGTAGCTTCAGAATTGGGTTACGGTCGGTATTTCCCTGTGGGACCGATGAGTCGTGTTCTTGACGATCATGTGAAGTTAATTGAAGCAGGGATTCCGACCATAGACATAATCGATTTTGACTACGGTCCGTCAAACAGTTTTTGGCATACTTTGAGAGACGTCCCAGAAAATACAAGCAGCCGCACCCTTTCGATGGTTGGTGATGTAGTTGCTGAAGTGGTGTACCGTAGTCGTTAAACTTTGAGGTGATTGTGGCTAAAAATCCTACTGCAGTGGTATCCGTTGTTCAATGTTCTCCAAAGTTATTTGATACAGATAGAACCGTTGCTGAGGTGTGCAGATTGACCGCAGAATCCGGAAAGAATGGAGCAGATTTGGTCCTATTTCCAGAGGCCTATGTGGGTGGGTATCCATGGGGGCTTGCGTTTGGAACTTCTGTAGGAGGTCGAACAGAAGCTGGGAGGTCTATTTGGCAAAATTACTGGGATTGTGCAATAGATATACCAGGTAGACATACCAAATTGATGGCAGAAGCGGCGAAAAAAGCGGGTGTTTATTTGGTGGTGGGTGTCATTGAAAGGGACTCAACGTATAGTAGTGGAACACTTTTCTGTACTCTGATCTATTTTTCTCCAAATGGTCAGATTTTGGGCAAACATCGAAAACTGAAGCCTACAGCAGCGGAACGCCTGATCTGGGGTGAAGGAGATGGAAGTACTCTTACGACTGTCGACACCCCCTTCGGTTGTTTAGGAGGATTGATTTGCTGGGAAAATTACATGCCCCTTGCGAGAATGGCGATGTATGGGAAAGGAGTTGCTATTTATTTAGCTCCCACAGCAGATGCTAGGGATCGTTGGCAATCTACTCTTCGGCATATCGCTTTAGAGGGACGTTGTTTTGTACTGGGATGTAACCAGTATGTCACTAAAGATATGTATCCCAGAGATATGGATATTGAAGGGGACCTCGGATCTTGGCCTGAGACGTTATGTAGGGGAGGTAGTGCTATTTACGACCCAGCTGGGGAATGCCTAGAAGGTCCGTTATATGACAAAACAGGGATCCTGACTGCGGAAATTGAGATGGATGNAGTTTCCAGGGGTAANTTTGATTTCGATGTGGTTGGTCATTACGCTAGACCAGATGTTTTCAAGTTTGAGGTGGATCAGACCGCNAAGCCNCCTATAACTTACGGATCAGACNAAGGCATGCCTTGAATCTTTCTGTGAATTATGGATGCATACTTAATGGAACAATCTAAAATAAGGACGTCCAAATGAATTGGATCTTTGACCGTTTGGGTATTTCACTAACCCTGCTTTTTTTAGTTGCGACAGTCAGTACCCCGTCAACAGTTGATGGGCAACAGAATGAAGAGGGTAGTGAAGAAAATGAGCTATTGAAGGAGGGATTACCTCTGACTCCTCAACGTACTTTGAAGGGTTCATTCACCGAAGGGTCCTGGATTTCCTTAGATGTAAGNCCTGATGGGGGAACAATTGTGTTTGACTTCTTGGGAGATCTTTACACGATGCCTTTTTCCGGTGGTGTTGCGGAGCCACTCACTCAAGGGATGGCCTTTGATGGTCAGCCCAGATTCAGCCCTGATGGAGAGTCCATCGTTTTTGTGAGTGANCGCAGTGGTGGAGATGGTATATGGACCATCTCAATTGATGGATCTGATACTACTCGCATCACAAGAGGTGAAAATAGTGCCTATCAGTCTCCTGAGTGGACNCCTGATGGAGATTATATCGTTGCCACCAAACAAAGCCCTGGTCAAGGTAANCTGTGGATGTACCATCGCNGAGGTGGNAGTGGTGTGCAGCTCATAGAAGAACCTGATAATGCTCGGACGATGGGTGCGGCNTTCGGAAGTGACGAGCGTTACATTTGGTATGCAAGAAGAACGGGCACTTGGCAGTACAATTCGCCTGGGAGGGATTACCAGTTGTGGACATACGACCGCGATTCTGGGACGAATAGCAGTCGATCAGGTCGTTATGGAGGTGCATTTAGACCCACGCTATCTCCCGACGGAAAATGGCTTGTCTACGGAAGCCGACATATATCGGAAACTGGCCTGCGGATAAGAGATCTTAACAGTGGTGATGAAGGTTGGTTGGCTTTCCCAGTTCAACGCGATGATCAGGAATCTAGAGCAGCACGTGATACTTACCCAGGAATGAGTTTCACGCCTGACTCTCGTGAGGTAGTCACTTTTTATGAAGGGAAGCTATGGCGTGTACCTGTTGACGGTTCTGACCCGGTGGAGATTCCATTTAGAGTTAATGCGGAAGTACCTATGGGTCCAGAAGTGGATTTTGATTATCCAATTGAGGATTCTCCGACTTTCGTCGCCAAACAGATTCGTGATATTGCTCCATCTCCNANTGGAGAGCATTTAGCGTTNACAGTGATGGGCGATCTTTATGTAGTTAATGCTCCTGGAGGTACTCCTCGACGTTTGTCTCAGCCAGATGCGNTGACGTCTATGCCNGCTTGGTCGCCTGATGGTCAAAGAATTGTGTTCGTGACTTATTCGCAAGAGGAGGGAGGACATCTCTATTCGGTAAAACCCAACGGTACAGACCTTGAGAGATTGACAGATCAAGCAGCGTTCTATACAGAGCCAGTCTGGTCATTAGATGGTAACCGTATAGTAGCCATTCGGGCTCCAAGGAGAACTTATGAAGAAGCTCTAACGCAAAATGTCCAAAGGGGATCTTCGGATCTCATCTGGTTACCAAGTGAAGGTGGNGATGCCACTCTAATTGCTCAGGTTTCTGGCCTGCGCAAACCACATTTNTCNCAGCAAGTGGATCGCATTTATGCAACCCAGAACGGAACNGGGTTGGTTTCAATTAGNTGGGATGGTAGTGATAGGAGAGAGCATGTACAGATTCGCGGATCCAACAACGGAGGTTCTGGGCCGGGTAGNGCTGCTAGTTTGATCGTCATGTCACCTCAAGGATTAAGAGCTTTAGCACAAGTAGAAAACCAACTTTATGTGGTAGCCGTTCCTCGAGGTGTGGGTGGCGATGCTCCAACCATTTCGGTGGCTGACCTAGAAAGAACTTCTTTTCCGGCTTCTCAGTTAACAGACATAGGCGGGCAATTTCCAGCATGGAGTTTTTCTGGTCAAGAAGTGCACTGGGCTCTAGGGAATGCACATTTCGTTTACAATTTAGATGCGGCCGAACAGTTTGCCGACAGCATTGCCAAAGTCGATNAGGNTGAAGACGAGGATGATACGGACGGGTATAGGCCAGAAGAGTCAAGGATTCGAATTGANTTTGAGAGAGANATTCCAACTGGGATAGTAGCTCTGACTGGCGCGCGTATCATAACGATGAAGGGGAAGGAGATTCTAGAACAAGGAGACATCCTGATTCGTAACAATAGGATTGAAGGAATAGGCCCCAGTGGGAGCATAATGATTCCTGACGAAGCAGAACGATTGGATGTTTCTGGGAAGACGATTATTCCTGGCTACGTAGATACTCATGCTCATTTGCGCGGAGCGTTTAATGTGCATCGCTCACAAACTTGGTCCTATGCGGCAAATCTAGCCTACGGCGTTACCACGGCTCGAGATCCTCAGACTGGTTCAAGTGATGTGCTTACTTATGAGGATATGGTAAGAGCAGGAAGAATGTTGGGTCCTCGTGTTTATAGCACTGGCCAAGGTGTTTTCTCAAGGGAAGGGATAAGCAGTTTGAAGGAGGCGAGGGATGTGCTGCGACGCTATTCCGACTACTTCGATACCAAGACAATAAAAATGTACGGTGCTGGAAATCGTGAGGTGAGGCAATGGATCATTCAGGCCGCTCACGAGTTGCGATTGATGCCTACAACCGAAGGAAGCCTAGACCTTCGGCTGAATTTGACGATGGCTCAGGATGGCTACCCTGGAACTGAACACAATCTACCTGGGGTTCCACTGTTCAATGATGTAGTTGAGTTAGTGGCGCAGTCTAANATGGCGACAACCCCAACTATTGTGGTCACTTACGGTGGACCTTGGGCAGAAAATTTATTTTATACCACAACAAATGTTCTGGATGATGCGAAATTGGCCACCTTTACTCCGTTCGAAGAAATTTATTCGAAAGCAGCCCGAAGGGCACCAGGTTGGTTTGATGAATCACAGTACATTCACAAAGAAATTTCCGATTTTGTGGATGATGTGGTAGAGGCAGGTGGTAGAGCTGGTGTAGGAAGTCACGGCCAGTTGCAGGGATTAGGCTATCATTGGGAACTATGGCTTGTGGGATCCTCTGATCAGATGACTGAACATGAAGCTCTTAGAATCGCAACAATTATTGGAGCCGATGCTCTGGGACTAGACAACGATTTGGGATCATTGGAAGAGGGTAAGCTAGCTGATCTGGTAGTACTAAATAAAGATCCGTTAGAGGATCTTCATAACTCGAATACAGTACAATGGGTTATGAAGAACGGCCGATTNTTTGAGGGCGATAGTTTAAGACAACTGTGGCCTGAGACTAAAGATGCTGAGGGTTTTTACTGGCAATCTGACGGAGCAGTACCCAAAAGAAGGGATAGAGGAAATTAGTAATTGAAGGTGCTGGGTTAATTTAGTCAGTCCAGGTTACCATTCGATGCCACCTTGCTGACTAGTATCGATGTTCTGCCCTTTTTCATTATTCAATAGCACACTNTCGATCTGTGCATAGAGGAATTCTTTGGATTTNGAGTCCCTTGGGTCTAAGCCATAGTGATTGATGAGTAACGTTTGGTGAGTTAGCCATTCCTGCCAACATTCTGAGCATATCTGGCTTTGGATTTTTTCTCCTAAATCACTACGAAAAGGTGGTTTTTCTAGCTTGGCATTATCTTTTTCNCAGCGNATACAATTTATGGTAGCTGTCATAGAAGTAGGCTCGGTTGCTCTTATGGCCCTTGAAATTGTTAGGGTGTTTGTAATATCAATTACTATAAGATTGTAGCNACTAAGAGGTAAGGGTTCAAGATTATCTATCGATATCTAAACCTTCGCTTCTGTCTGGCTGTAGGAAGCGTTGGGCTTAAAATGTCAAAGAAGGATATTTTGAATGTTGAGCAAGGAAGAATTAGAGCATCTTGAACGCAGATTGCAGAGTGAGAGGGATAAAGCAATAAAGGCTTTAGGACGTTTTGGAAGAAGAACAAAATTGGACCGGGAAGTCATGGATTCGGATTTGGTTTCCTATACTGATCANATGGCTGATCAGGGAACTGAAGCTATGGAGNGGGAGAAGGCAGCTCTTTTTGCTAGCAAAGAGGGAAGATATATTTATCGATTAGAGGAGGCGCTGAGGAGATTGTTTTCCCATCCCGACCAGTTTGGGTTATGCCAAACCTGTGGTGCCGAAGTCGGTTTTAAACGTCTCGACGCTCTGCCACACGCCCGGTATTGTATCGATTGCAAACGTCAGGAGGAGGCTGGTCTTTAGCCTTTGAGAGCATCTAGAATNTCATTCCCTAAAGCTTCGATATGCCAGTTCCGGACTCCATCTATCTGCAGTAAATCAGCGCTGTGATCCACTTGTATAGTAGCGATGTGACTTAGTAGTGAGTTAGACATTATGCTTCCTCTGGCAATCTTAAACCTGTCAGCTGCTTTGTTNCGAATCACTTTTAGTTGTTCCAGGATTCTTTCCTCTTTATTGGACAGTCGGTGCCGTCGAGGTCCTTTTTTCGTGGGATAACCCATCCACTGCTCAGCAGGAAGATTGTCAATTCGTTCTAACCTCTTGATCAATGTTTTGCCGAACTTCATAAGGATCTTGTTGGATATTCCTTTGATTCTGCCGATCGAAGACAGTTGGTTTGATTGCAGTTTTGCAATTTCAAGGAGGATTGGATCGCCAGCTACTCTGAAATGAGCTCGATCAATATCTTTTGCGATTGTATCTCTCCATTCACAGATTCCTCTGAGACGTTCCAGTTCCCTGTTCGAAAGGTGTTTCGACCCTTTGATTTTTAGTACTGGATCAGATTTGGTTTCTGGCTCCCAACGCAGTTTGCTTAGAGCNAAACATTCTTCANTGACCCATGCNGAGCGGNGCAAAATTTCGAGTTGCTCAGTCAGTAGNTCACATAGCGCATNTAGGTGTTGTGTATCAGCCGCAGCGTAGGCCAACATTTCTTTTGGAAGAGGTCTCTTCGCCCAGTCCGCTCGCTGGTATTTTTTCGATAAGTCTATGTTAAGGTACTTATTGAGGAGAGCGGCCAAGCCAAGTGAAGGTTCTCCAACTAAAGAAGCGGCGATCTGAGTGTCGAATAATTGGACTGGGAAGATGTGAAGGTCTCGTTGAAGCAAACGGAGATCGAAGNCCCCTCCATGCAATANAAGAACAGTATCGGGATTCTGGANAATGGGTCGCAGTGAATCTGATGGGTCCACAGAGAGAGTGTCTATTAGGAAGGTTTGGTCATCAGATGTAATTTGCAGTAAGCAAACCTTATCTGAATATCGATGAAAGCCCGCAGCCTCAAGATCTATTGCAAGCCGGCCTTTTCCATCCACAGNTTGGACAAGGTGCTCAAGATCTTCTTGATTCTCGATTAATTGGACTAACATTGTACTGGACGTTGGTCGTTCTTNGGAGAGAAAGCAAGTAACAAAGATATGATTAGCCTTGCTACAGTCATCATGTAGGTTCAATTTTAATGTGAAATCTGGTCAAAGTGGTATCACCTAAAATATGTGAACATACCTATGCTTCGAACAAAAATCGTTTGTACAATAGGTCCTNCGACTTCATCAAAGTCAGCTATTCATGATCTAATCAAGGGTGGCATGGACATAGCTCGTATCAATATGTCCCACGGAGATCACGAAACACATGCTGAAACGATAGCTTGTCTCCGTAGCACTGCAGAGGATTTAGGCTGTAATCTTGGTATATTGGTCGATCTTGCCGGTCCAAAAATACGTGTACATGGGCTTCAACAGCCCCTACTGTTGGCTGATGGTCAGAGAATAACCATGGCGGATGATCTGTCTGAAAAAACTGCAGATATGTCAGCAACATCGTTCGATTGGATTGAATGGTTGCAGCCTGGAGATCCTATCCTTTTGGATGACGGCGCACTGGAATTGTCTTTCGTTGAATCGAAAAAAGGTATAGCTGAGTTTAAGGTTGTAAGGGGAGGAGANCTGACAGAGGGTAAGGGTGTCAATATACCCAACGTTAACGTCGAAACTACCTCTCTCACAGAAAAGGATTTGGCAGATTTACAGTTCGCCTTGGANAGAGGTGTGGAATACATAGGACTCTCGTTTGTATTGAGTTCGAAAGACCTANTNAACCTTAAGGATAAAATTTCTAACAAGACTCTAATAGTTGCAAAAATCGAGAAAGCAAAGGCCCTCNATAGCTTGAGATGAAATAGTTGATTCCACTGATGCTCTNATGGTAGCCAGAGGAGANCTAGGGGTAGAATTGCCCTTTGAAAGGGTTCCAAGAGCACAAAANCGAATAATTCGCTGGGGTAATTTTNGTGCGAGGCCAGTTATTACGGCTACCCAAATGTTGGGTTCGATGATCGATCATCCAAGGCCCACTAGAGCAGAGGTGTCAGATGTGGCGAATGCTATTTTGGATGGTTCGGATGCAGTAATGCTTTCGGGTGAAACTGCGATTGGAAAACATCCAANTGAATCCTTAGAAGCTATGGTTTCAATCATTANAGAGGTCGAATCCAGTGGTTTTCTTGACCAGGGTCCGATTTATGGAACTTTTTCNGGAAGTCATAAACGTGNTGGGGCGACACCGAGGGAGCATGCGGTCGCTTCAGCTACNGTAGAGGTTGCAANGCAACTAGAGGTACCAGCAATAATAGTGATCACTCGNAGCGGTTTTTCGGCAAGGTTGGTTTCCAGTTATCGTCCAAAGGCCCCATTGTTTGCCGTATGCACCGACGATTATACTTGTAGACAACTTGCTGCAGTCTGGGGGGTATATCCTGTGTTAGCCGAAGANGTGGAAGTTAGCTATGAAGCTCTTTCTCAGTTTGGAAAAAACGTTGTCCTTCAGNGGGGTTTGGGCNTTTCAGGTGATTCNATAGTGGTGACATCTGGTTTTCCTTTTAATATCTCAGGAACTACTAACACCATGCNGGTAGAGGTCATCTAACAATAATGAGACTAACATTTCTCGGGACAGGGACTTCATTCGGAGTTCCTGTAGTAGGATGTGATTGTCGTGTATGCTTATCGCCTGATCCAGCTGACATTCGCACAAGGCACGGTGCTCTTTTGGAGCTTGAAGGTGGAAATTTGCTCATAGATTCTCCTCCTGAATTGAGGATGCAGCTGTTGGCTACNCAGACAACTACNGTAGATGCAGTTTGGTTTACTCACGACCACGCTGATCATTGTCACGGAATAGATGATTTGCGTGCTTTTACTACCAGGAATCGTCCAGATATTCCAGCNTATGTGCCTGACATCTATGAGAATCAATTTAGAACTCGCTTCAACTACATTTTCAATAACCAGTATCAACCGCCAAAGGGGACAATCAAACCNCGAATAGAGTTNTGTTCGTTTGGNCCTGATGTACCTGTTGATATTTTGGGACAGCAGTTTTCACCTGTGGTTGTTCCACATGGACCCCAATACTCATATGGTTTCCGGGTGGGCAATCTNGGGTATGTAACTGATGGGAAATCATTGCCAGATGAAGCNTTGGCGNCACTTAAAGGGGTCAGCGTTTTGGTGCTCAATGCTCTTTGGTTCGGCAGGCCACATCCGACCCATTTCAATGTCGAAGAAGCTGTGGAAGCAGCAGCTTTGGTGGGGGCGGAAAACACTTTCCTTACACACATCAGTCATAAAGTTAGGCATAAGGAGTTGATTGAAAAGTTACCAGTCAATGTGCAACCTGCGTATGACGGATTGAAGGTGGAGATCAATTGAAAACCGTCTTGAATTATAGGGAAATATTGGCCGTAAATGTGGGTCCTAATGGAATCGAAGAAGAGAGATTGCAAACAGACTTAGCGAAAAGATTTCTCAATGTTCATGAAATGATTTCCAAAGAAGGCAACGCAANAANCATGGGTTTCTTGGACTTAGAGAACACTTGGNCTGAGGTAGAGCATATTGAAGTATTGGCCCGAAATTATAGGAAACGGTTTAGTGCAGTCGTGGTTATTGGAATAGGCGGATCTTCACTTGGTATGCAGGCCTTGTGTCAGGCTTTGTTGGGGGAATCATGGAATCTGTTGGATGACGTGACTCGCAATCATTGTCCCAAAATCTACTTCTTAGACAATTTGGATCCAGTCAGCGTACGTGAATTGTTGGATAGGATAAATGTTGAGGAAACTTTATTTAATGTGGTAAGCAAATCTGGATCTACTGCGGAAACATTGGCTCTATACGCAGTAGTAGAGGATTTTGTAACTCGGGCAATGGGGTCGGATAAGGCTTGCGAACATTTTCTTTTCACGACGGATCCATCCTTAGGAACACTTCGTGAAATAGCTCAACAAAAAGGTATCGAAAGTCTAAAAGTCTCGCCTGATATAGGGGGTCGTTTTTCTGTTCTATCACCCGCGAGTCTGTTCCTTGCATCCTTGGTTGGGTTGGATGTTAGGAGCATAATCCGAGGCGCAGAAAANTCCAAAGAACATTGCAGGACGCCTGTCTTAAAGGATAACAAAGCCGGCATGATTAGCACGCTTTTTCATACTGCTGATCGCGAGCAGGGAAGGAATGTACATGTAGTTATGCCATACTGTGATCGTCTTNAAAATTTTTCTCTCTGGTTTCAACAGTTGTGGTCTGAATCTTTAGGTAAGGCANAGAATTTATCGGGAGAATTGGTGAATGCTGGGCCCACTCTTCTGACAGCAAGAGGTGCCATGGATCAACATTCACAACTTCAGTTATTTACGGAAGGTCCTGAAGATAAGGTNATCTTGTTTTTGAAACTGGGAGATCACAGCGACGATATAGAAATACCAGTGGAAAATGTTAATGCAGAGGCTTTTCAGTCTTTTAAAGGAAGAGGATTGGGAGAACTTCTAAAACTGGAACAGCAGGCTACTGTAGAATCATTAAGAATAGTGGGNCGCCCAACTATGACCTTAGAATTAGATAGNCTAGACGAAGAAGTCATGGGTGAATTGCTGATGTTATTTATGATGGCTACAGTGTATGCGGGGGGCTTATATAAGGTGAATCCTTGGGATCAGCCAGGAGTCGAATTAAGCAAACGTCTGACGTTTGAGTTTTTAGATCGTGGAAAGATTAAAAATCTTGATCCTCAACAAAGCAACTCCTGCTGGAAATTGAGNAATACTAGTAGTGANTAGCTTACAGTATATTTCAAGGGTCATATATTTTGTGTTGATAGTTGTTATTGTTTGGCGAAAGAGGACGTTGAAAAATGGATAATGAAAAAGAGTCACTTGAAATTGATGGCAAATCTTCTAGTGGTGCGGGAGCATTTGTACTAGGAGCTCTATTAGGTGCTGGACTGGCTCTAGTGTTAACGCCCAGAACTGGTCACGAAATTCAAAAGAGAATCAAGGAAAAGGCCGAGCAGTTGCGTGAGTCGGCTAAGGATAACCTAGTGGGTCAAGGTCAGACTCTAGAAACTCGAATTGATGATTTAAGGGATGGTATTGAGTCCCAGATTCGACTTGTGAAGGATATAGTAGAATCGAGCCAAAAGGTAAAGGAAATGAACGACCGAGGAGTTGGTCACTTATTTGAAGGTCATAAACAAGTGGAAGGTGAGGGATATGCTCCTCCTGAAAGTCTGCGGATTTCGGCAGAAATGACATTTGAGGAAGAAGAAGACTAGACTTGTAAAATAATGTAGTCATGTGATCGTGTTAGTTTGTTGCAAAATTTCTTAACATAAAGGTCTTAATTACTAATGAAAGGAACCATAAAAATAACTAGTTTTTTGGTTGGCCTGGTTGTTTGGGGTTGCTCACCAGTAGAATTGGCTAACAGGACGGACGAATCTACCATCAGATCCGCTTTCCATGATTTTAGGGTGGTAACCGTTGTAGAAGGGTTGGTCCATCCTTTTGCGATGCAGTTTCTTCCAGNGGGCGATATGCTGGTTACGGAACGCCCCGGGCGACTGAGGATAGTCAGGGATGGCGTTCTTTTGGAGAAACCNGTTGACGGTTTGCCTGAAATTTTAGCTTTGGGTCAGGGTGCTATTTCGATGGATGGTAGGGAACAGGCAGGACTGAGAGATGTCATCCTACATCCAGATTTTGCCAGCAACAGGATGATTTACTTGAGCTTTACTGCATCTGAGGGTGTCGATCCTCTGGGGAATTTGACAATTGTCAGGGGGCGCTTTGAAAACGATGAATTGACCGAAGTAGAAAAAGTTTTTACAGCTGTAGCTCCAGGTAATGGNACAGACAGAAGCTCAATGTGGGGGGCTAGAATGGTGTTCGATAAGGNTGGCTATTTGTTTATGACCATTGGAGATCGACAGTGGCCTTCTGAAGGCGATTTAGCTATCCATCCTGCTCAGAATCTTTCAAACCATAATGGCACTACGGTGCGACTTCATGATGATGGTCGTATACCTAAAGACAATCCTTTTGTCGGAGTACCAGAAGCCCTCCCTGAGATTTGGACTTATGGACATCGTAACGCTCAAGGAATAGAAGTTCATCCTGAAACTGGAGAAATATGGCTCAATGAACACGGACCACAGGGGGGAGATGAACTAAATCTGCTAAGGCCTGGTTTGAACTATGGTTGGCCGGTGGTGGGCTATGGAGTTAACTATCGCACAGGCCTGAGAATACATGATGGAACTCATTCGGACGACACTGAACAACCCAGACACATCTGGGTGCCTTCGATTGGGATCTCAGGAATGTTGGTTTATACTGGCGATCAATTTCCAGACTGGAAAGGAGATATGTTNGTTGGTGGTCTGCGTGGCGAGAGGTTNGAGAGAATAACTATGCGTGATGAAGTTATTGTCGCTGAGGAGACTTTGATAAGAGACATGGGGAGAATAAGGGATGTCCGACAAGGACCGGACGGATATATTTATCTTGCAGTGGATGGTGATGCTCGCGGTTTCGACGGTGATCCCACTAACCTTATGCGTTTAGAGCCAGTGGGTTATGATTGATACACCTTTACTTTATTGAAGAATAATGCAAAGGGAGAGTAAGATCTGAACAACGGTTGAGGAGACTATGCTTGGNGTCCGTGAANCACGATTGAAACTTTTGAGTGTCGATTTTCTTCCATCACATACAAGATTCATTAGAGGTCTCTGAATTGTGAGTAAGACTAGTTCTCGGAAGGTAGTTGGCCGTAATAGAAAGGCTTTGCATCAATACGAGATTCTAGATACNTATGAAGCTGGAATTGTTTTAAAGGGTCCTGAGGTGAAATCACTACGTATGGGGCAGGTAGCTTTCAGGGATGCATTTGCTAAAGTGGAGGNAGGCGAAGTTTGGTTATACAGCTTCCATATAGCTNCATATGCCCAGGCNAATCGAGCTAATTTAGACAGCGATCGAAAACGTAAGCTTCTTTTGAATAGAAGTGAGATCCGTCGGCTGTCAGTAAAGACGTCTGAGAAAGGTCTCACTCTGGTGCCTTTGGATGTTTATTTTCGGAGGGGTAACGCCAAATTGACACTGGGCTTGGGCAAGGGACGTCAACAGTACGACAAAAGGGAAAAGCTCAAGAGAGCTACNCAAGAAATGGAAGCACGTAGAGCTGTGTCCAGGTATAAATGAAAGTAATTTCTTGGTCAGTATTGCCCTTTTTTTGCCTAGCAGCCCTATCGCTACAACCAATTGAGTCCCTAAGTCAAATGAATGATCAGCTAAAGCTTGTAACCTTATCAGGGGATACAATTGCCATTAGCACTTTTGACACTAGGGGCTACAAGGCGGCCTCTCATCTCGTGTTGGAAGAAATGGGTTGGGAGGTTGAGGTGNACAGTAATAATCTAAGGGCAGTCATNAGTGACAGTGATAGTGTNCATTTTGTCTTTGGCAGTCCTTTTTTNCGCTGGAACGATAAAATGTTTCAATTGGTCAATGCCCCGTCTTTGGATGGTTCNTCTGGCAACATTCCAATNCAATTTTTTCTCGATTTCGTTCCTATGCACNTGGGNGGTGAGTACGTTTTTGCGGANGAGCAATTCNCTGNAGTTGATCAGGAATCTGATTCCAATCTGGAAGGACAGGGGGTACAGCCAGAACTAGAAATTGAATTGGAANCTGACATAGAAANNGGTGANAGTGGGAACAATAACAATAGAAGGATTGTAATCATNGATCCTGGACATGGTGGTAAGGATCCAGGCACCACTGGTTCTGGTGGACGAAGGGAAAAGGATATTGCACTCTCAGTTAGTAGGGAATTAGTTCGGGAATTGGGTAAGGACGACGGCATAGAGGTCTATATGACAAGGGATAGGGACGTATTCGTTCCTCTTTGGGAGAGGGGTGAGCAGGCGATGTTTCTAAAAGGTGAAGATACAGCGATCTTCTTGTCTATACATGTTAATGCGGCTCCGAATAATCCATCGGTTCGAGGATTTGAGACCTATTTTCTTTCCGAGGCCCGTACTGAGCACGAGAGAAGAGTGGCAGCTAATGAGAATGCTCCCCTGGCGTTCTATTCTGGAGAGGAAAATGCTAGTGAGAGTCCTGACCTAGATTTTATACTTCGAGAACTGAGAAATCTGGACCATCAGCATTGGTCAGCGAATCTAGCGGAGACCATACAGAAGAGTTTGAGGGCAGTGCATTCTGGGCCAGACCGGGGAGTGAAACAGGGACCCTTTGCCGTGATCACTAACGTTCTGATGCCAGCAGTTCTCGTGGAGATAGGTTTTGTTAGTAATAGGGAAGAAGAGAGGGAAATGTCACGTTCTGAATTCCAGAGGGAACTAGGGAAGGCTCTCGCAGATGCGGTAAGAGAGTTTTATAATCGTTACCCTCCTGGACAGCAAACGGTAGGTAGAGGGGGAGAATGTTGAGGATAGGAATGGAAAAATAATGCAGATAGAGCAGAATCTTTTTGGTGCAGACTTCCGGAATCCTGTGTTGCTTGCAGGAGGCACTTGTGGGTTTGGCGAAGAACTTGTGGAAGTCATTGATCTTGATACACTGGGTGGGATTGTGACGAAATCAGTCACCTATGAGCCCAGGAAAGGAAATGCCGCACCCAGGGTAGTAGAAGCGGGCAATGCGATGCTCAACTCAGTAGGTTTGGCCAATCCTGGTGTAGAGATGGTCTGCAGTCAAAAGATTCCATGGATGAAGGAGAATTTATCTTCAATTCAAGTGTTTGTCAGTGTAGCTGGACATGTCATCGACGAGTACTGTTCCGTAGTAAAACGATTGGAAAAAACTGGTGGCTTCCTTGGTTATGAGCTGAATTTGTCCTGTCCCAATGATGTAAAATTGGGAGGCCTGCCATTTGCGCTCGACCAAGAAGCATTGAGCGAAGTTGTGTCCTCAGTTCGCAAGTTAACTGAGCGTCCCATTTTGGTGAAGTTAGCTCCGAATGTCCCAGATATAGGTCTAGCGTCTGAAACAGCGGAGGCAAGTGGGGCTGATGGGTTAACATTGATAAATACAATGCCTGGTCTGACTATCAATGTCGATTCGCAAGAAGCAGAATTAGGGGCTGGACAAGGAGGGGTTTCTGGTCCAGCACTTCGTGCTGTTGGGGTGCATGCGGTTCATTGTGCGAGCAAAAAAACTACGATTCCTCTGGTTGGTGTCGGGGGTATCATGAACGAATATGACGCTATTCAATATCTCTTGGCTGGGGCTTCTTTAGTTCAGGTCGGAACTGCTACATTTGCTGATCCAAGGTCAGCCCAGGAAACTGCGCAGGGTATTGAAAGATTTTGTGAGAATCAGGGGATAGATTCTATTTCAGATTTAATTGGAGCTTATAGAAAAGACAAGAAAACAGAGGGTTTACTGGGAGGGGTTGATTGAATAGTGAAAAAAACTAAAGTGATCATAGCGCTAGACTTCCCAAATTCTGAACAAGCTTTAAGTCTAGTGGATAAAATCGGAGAAAGAGGTGACTTCTACAAGGTCGGGCTTGAGCTATTTTCACATGAGGGCCCAGCCATTGTAGAGGCTTTAAAGCAAAGGGGCAAAAGTATTTTTTTGGATCTGAAGCTATATGACATTCCTAATACTGTAGCAGGAGCTGTAAGATCTGCTGTGGATCTTGGTGTCGATTTAATGACGCTTCACACGGTAGGAGGGGAGAAAATGATGAGGGCAGCCGTTGAAGCGTCAGACGGTCTCGTCTCACTTTTAGGTGTGACTGTGCTGACATCTATGACTGCTAGTGAGGTAGAAAATGTTTGGGGCCGCCCAGTCGGTGCCCTTCCAGAAGAAATTTTGAGATTAGGGAATCAAGCGAAGGAGGCGGGACTCACAGGAGTAGTGGCCTCACCAAAAGAAGCGAAGATGCTTAAAAACTCCTTAGGTATGGATTTTATTGTGGTGACACCTGGAATTCGGCTTGCTGGAGAGGATGCTCACGACCAGGCGAGGGTCTCTACTCCAAGGGGAGCGGTGGAAGCGGGTGCAGATTTTCTGGTAGTGGGACGATCTATCACTCAATCAGACGACCCATATGATACATTGCAGCGATTGAATGAAGAGATTTCTTGATCGGTGTGAGCATTTTCAAATATTGCCTAGAGAGTTTTCTATGAGTCTAAAATTATACGACACTCTAAGCCGGTCGCTAAAGCGATTTGAACCTGCAAATCCCCCAACAGTTTCTTTGTATGCATGTGGTCCAACTATTTATGACCATGCTCACATTGGTAATTATCGAAGCTTTTTGGTCTACGACTTGCTCCACCGATACTTGGTATGGTCAGGCTATAATGTTCGTTTTGTGATGAACCTGACTGATGTCGACGACAAGACGATTCTTAAGGCTGCCGAAGCGGGTGAAACTATAAAGGAATATACGGGACCTTTTGGCAAGCAGATTCTAGAGGACGCTGAAGAACTGGGGATCCTTCCTGCTGAAGCTTATCCTTTAGCAACGGACTACATAGAAGAAATGATCTCTTGGACTCAACGTCTGATAGAAAATGGAATGGCGTATTCGACAGCTGATGGCTCGGTGTACTTTTCTATAGGTTCATTTCCAGAATACGGTCGTTTAAAGGGCTTGGACCTGGAGACTGCAACCACAGTGTCCAGGGTTGATTCGGATGAATATGAAAAAGAGGATGTCCGAGATTTCGTTCTGTGGAAAACCACCAAATCTATTGATGAAAAAGTGGAAGCCTCTTGGGATTCTCCCTGGGGAAGAGGAAGGCCAGGATGGCATCTTGAGTGCTCTGTCATGAGCATCAAAGAACTTGGAGAAACCTTGGACATACATATGGGTGGAGAGGATTTAGTTTTTCCTCACCATGAAAATGAGATTGCCCAATCTGAGGCCGTAACGGGAAAACCTTTTGTGCGACATTGGGTGCATGTAAAGCACTTGGTTGTCGAAGGCAGTAAAATGTCAAAATCACTTGGTAATACGATAACAGTCCGGCAACTTTTGGAAGAGGGATTTGAGCCTGCTGCTATCCGTCATCAGCTTCTAAGTGCACAGTACCGAAAGGAGCTCAACTTTACGAGGAAGGATCTTGTCGCGTCTGCATCTGCTGTTCAGAGAATTGTTGATTTTGAAACTAGACTAAGTTCGTTTGGGGAACTGCCCGTGGATGGAGAAGGCGAATTAAGTGCTATTTCTTTAAAGACTATTAGTGAATTCCAGAGCGTGATGGATGATGATCTGAATTCTGCTGAAGCACTGGCGGTACTTTTTGTCTTTATTAATAAGGCTAATGGAGAACTAGACTCCGGCTCCGATATCTTTCAGGGAGATGTCGACAGAGCTTTGGAAACGTTGAAGTCCATGGATTTGGTGTTTGGTTTGCTTTCTATTGCCAAAGAGACTCGCCAGATAGATTCTTCCATGGAAGTGTGGGTAGAGAGGCTTTTGGATGAGAGAAATGAGGCGCGACAGAATCGGGATTTCCAGCGGGCAGACCAAATCCGGGACGAGTTGCTTTCCAAGGGAATAGCGCTAGAAGATTCAGAGGGGGGCACTAGATGGAAGAAATCTGGCTAGCAGAATCAGAAAAAATAGGAGGTAATCAATGTTGAGGTCATCCAGCAAAGTGAGGTGGGGCAGCAGTGTTGTATTTGTAGGATCAGTCCTGTTTTCAGGTTGTCAGGAGGGCCCAATCCAGTTGACAGTTGGAGTGCAGGAGTTGGTTTCACCCGCAAGTGAGAATAGTGGTGAGCCCTTTTTGTCCACATCGGGAGATCAAGTATTGATGAGTTGGCTTGAAGCACACGGTGAGAATTCACATCAATTGAAATTTTCCACGTTAGAAGCCGATGGCTGGTCCCAAGGGAAAGTTATAGCTGAAGGGGCTGATTTTTTTGTTAATTGGGCGGATTTCCCATCCATAAGACATGGCCCTAACGGCACCTTGTGGGCACACTGGTTGCAGTCTGGAACCCAGGGTGGTTACGACTATGGTGTTAGAATCGTACAATCAAGTGATGGAGGGGGGAATTGGTCAAAACCATGGACACCTCACGACGATCAAACTCCCACTGAACATGGTTTTGTAAGTTCGGTTTCATTAGGAAAAACCATGGGATTCATTTGGCTTGACGGGCGGCAGTTCGCGGCTGCAGAACAAGATGAATCAGTAGAGAGAGAGATGACGCTTAGATTTAGAGAAATTGGAGTTGATGGGACTCCTGGACCGGAGACTTTGATGGATGGAAGGGTGTGTGATTGTTGTCAAACAGATGCTGCCATGACACCAGCGGGTCCAGTAGTTGTGTATAGGGATCGAACGGAGGCGGAGATAAGGGATATTTATATAACTCGTCTGGTAGAAGGGAATTGGACTGATGGTGAAGTCGTATATGAAGATGGTTGGAATATAGGAGGGTGTCCTGTTAATGGCCCTTCTGTAGCAATGGCGGAGAACGAGCTATATGTCGGTTGGTTCACGGGTGCAGAAGAGCAACCTAGGGTGAAGGTAGCGAGTTCTTCTGATATGGGTGAGTCTTTCGGCGCTCCCACGGTTATTGATGATGGAAATCCTGCAGGAAGAGTTGCTGTTGTAGGACTTTCGAACGGTGAGGCTTTGGTATCCTGGTTGGAACGAACTGGAGCTGAAGGAGCTGAGGTTAGAATGCGCAGGATTAATTCTGAGGGTGTCATTTCAGAGAGCGTAACATTAACTGTTACGACATCGGGTCGTGCTACTGGATTCCCCCAGTTAGTTCAAGGGCCAGATGAATCATTAATGGTAGCGTGGACAGATGTTACTGAAGAAACTCAACAGGTAAGAGTGGCGAGGGTAGAAATCGATGAATAGAAAACTTAATAGTAGTCATGGTGTATATGTAATATATCCTCTCATTGCTTTGGTAGCGATTCTCAATTCTTGCGTTCCAGATGATGGGGAGGTTTCCAGTGTGGATTTGACCGAGAGAATGCCTTTTAGTGTCGAGGATTATGCACAGCTAACCCCAGAAGAATTGGTTGATAAATTCGGGCTCCGTGAATCGGGACTGCCAGTTAGAGATATGCCTGGTTGGAGTCCATTGCAAAAGGTGGTGGTTGAGATGCCAGGGAATGAACCTTGGGAAGGACGATTTGAGAGATTGGATTTCCTACAGTCCATAGCTCCTGAGGTAGAGTTCATTCCTGTTAAAAATCTGACTGACGCGATTGAGCGAGGTGTTCTAGATGATGCACAGGCTACAATTGGTCTGGGCTGTGGACCAGCGACGATAGAAGCAATCGGATCTCAGGTCCACTGGATACAATCAGGAAGCGTTGGATTGGACAGGTGTTTCAACACGGTTGGTGAAGATGCTCAGAGAATGCAAGAGAAGATGAAGGAGCAGAATGTNTTGGTTAGCTCCATTCGCGATATGACCAAGCATTCCATCGCGCAACATTCACTCACAATAATGCTTTCACTCATTGGGGGTATGGATATTCACGCCGAAAGGCAACGAAAACATATTTGGGGACGCACCAGAACTGATGTAGTGAGAGATAAACATCTTGATGCTGAATTNCAGGATTTGACTTTATTCGTGGTGGGTTTGGGGAGNATCGGTACCGAGTTGGCCAAGTTAGCTAATGCTTTAGGGATGAGAGTCATAGCTACCAGGAATAGTAGCCGATCTGGCCCTGATTTCGTGGATTATGTTGGGTTGTCTGATGAAATGTATGAATTGGCCAAGGAGGCAGANATCGTTTTTGCGGCGGTTCCTCCAACACCAGCAACCTTAGGTTTGTTCGATATGAGGTTTTTTGATGCGATGAAAGAATCCGCTTATTTCTTGAGTATTGCACGACTTGGTGTAATTAATTGGGATGACCTCAAGGAGGCACTGAAGTCTGAAAAAATAGCCGGATTTGGTACGGATGATCTTCCTCAAGACGATTTTGAATTATGGGATCTTCCACGTGTCATCATGACTCCTCACGTCTCCGATTATTCACCTCGCTATCGAGACAACCAGTATGTTTTCTATCGAGAGAATTTGAGACGTTACATGGCTGGTGAACCATTGCTGAATTTGATCGATATCAATCGTGGATATTGAAACCCAAAAATTCATTATTTCTTGTAGGGTATATAGGGAANCAACNTGGGTAGTTCAAGAGGACTAAATTNTTAAGGGAGNAGATATGTCAAAACATGNAGCACTAAATAAGTTCNGNAGGTCTNGCAACCCAGCCATTTCAGGATTTGCCAATATAAAACCCGCTTATGGCAATTCTTTTGCCATCTCAGACACGATGACTATTGCTGGGACTGCCCAGAAAACGATGTTNCTTCTAGTATGTTGCTTTGCAGCTTCTATCTATGGGTGGAATAACCCAGGATTTATGGTTCCCGCTCTCATTCTAGGTCTAGTTGCAGCAATGGTGACTATTTTCAAGAAGGAATGGGCGGGGACGACAGCACCAGTGTATGCAGGGCTTGAGGGAGTAGCTTTGGGAGGCATCACGGCTATGGCTGAAGCTCAGTTCCCTGGGATTGGACTGCAGGCAATTAGTTTAACATTCGGGGTGTTTTTCACTCTACTGCTGTGCTACATGAGTGGAATCATTAAGGCGACTGAGAATTTTAAACTGATGATTGTTTCTGCCACTGGCGGGATTTTCTTGTTGTACATGGCCAGTTTTGTTCTCGGATTTTTTGGTATAAACATAGGCTTCATTCATTCTAGTGGACCAATGGGAATTGGCTTCTCTATGGTTGTGGTCGGCATCGCTGCACTTAATCTGGTGCTGGATTTCGATTTCATTGAAGACGCTGCTGAAGCTGGTCTTCCGAAACATATGGAATGGTTCGGAGCCTTTTCTTTGATGGTCACACTCGTATGGCTATATATAGAAATCTTGCGGCTGTTGTCGAAATTACGCAGTCGTCGGTAAGATCGGGTTGATCAGGGGAATGCCTTACTAAAAGATCCAGTTCCAGATTTGTCCCAGCAGGTAGGCTATTAGGAGCCAAAGGAAGAAAATCCAAAAACAGCCAGGCATGCAACAAGAACAGCAACCTCCTGGCTGACCATGTATGCGATTGACAACTACTTCTGGTTGTGCTGCTTCTTCCCACTGGTCTGTATATTCCCANCCACAAAACCTACAGTTTTCCCCAGGACCATCCACGTGNCTACCACAGTTGTAACAATAGGGCATCAGCTTAATCCGATATTAACAGGTGAGAACTTATTGTGGTTAACTAGGATTGTTTATGGAGAGGTTGATTAGATCGCGAAATCTTTCCCAGGGGTTTCCTCCCTCTCTCCTGGCCCCAGGTGTTTGGGTGAATACGATTGCTATGATTTCACGCTCAGGATCTATCCAAGCTCTCGTACCATCGGATCCAGAGTGTCCATAAACCCCATTATCTATGCTGAATCCATAGCCATAACTNCTGGTTTCTCCTACAGTTATTTTTGGNCTGGTCAATAATTGTACGCTCGCCTCATCGAGGATTCTGGTATCCCCATAAATTCCTCCATTTAACAGCATCTGACAGAAAATGGCGTAGTCGATAGCCGTGGAGATCATTCCCCCTGAACCGCGTGCAAATGGAAATGCTACTGGACCACCAGGAGTGCCTTCTGGGATCCANTCTTCTGTTTCCGAACTGCGTCGGTAGTAGACTTCACCCATGCGGTTTAGTTTGCCTTCTAGGTCATGCCCAATTTGATGGTTATAAGAATCNTCCATTCCCAATGGATTATAAACGTTTGCCTCTAAATATTCTTCGAGAAGTTGGCCCGATACGATTTCTACTAGTGCTGCAAGGGTGTTATAACCAGGATTATTGTAGCTGTAGCTCTGTCCAGGAGTTACCTCCGCACCTATTGATCCAAAACGGGCTGACTCCAGTTGTAAAGTCGGAGCATTGGGATGTTGTGCTGATGGTTCCATCAGTGGTCCTAAGAAAAGGCTTGATATCCGCAATCCGCTGCTATGTGATAAGAGGTGACCAATATTGATAAAACCTGAACGATAGTTATCCCATTCTGGCATATAGTCTCTTACCATATCNGAATAGGACATTTTCCCGTCCTCAACCAATTGAGCTATGGCAGTTGCTACCAGAGGCTTGGTATTCGAAGCCATCCTAAACATCGTATTGGGTTCCATAGTTAGATTTCGTGCTTTGTCTTTCCATCCGACAGCATCGTGAAGGACAATTCGTCCTTGACGAACCACCATCAAAACAGCACCAACTAGGTCACCTTTGTCCACAGCTTCTTGATATAGGCCAGTGCCTCCGGCCAGGACAGCAGATGACATACCAACTTGTTCNGGGTTTCCGTATGAAAGAGTGTGCNANCTCTGACCACTTAGGTCCACGGGAAGGAAGGCGCACCATAGGGCTATAATTGTGAAAANNNTTTTNGTTTTGGAAGTTGTCTCTAGCATATTCGTTTCACCGGATTAGTACATTAGTCTATTGTTNACAAGGTTTCGCATATCTTTTTGGCGATCTTCGAGGTAACACAACANGTTNTGACAAAATATTTCTGTGATCCTNTCGTTCTCAGTCTTNACTGTACTTGCAGAGTGTGGACTTATTAGAACATTGGGAAGATCCCATAGGGAACTGTCCTTTGGCAAGGGTTCTACGGTAAGTGTATCTAGCCCNGCGAAGGCGATTTGACCTTGCTTTAGGTATTTGGTNAGTGCCACTTCGTCCACAATATGCCCACGGGCTATGTTGATGAATACGGAATGTTTCTTTAGAGCTCCTAGAGCACGCTCATCGATCATTCTATCCGTTTCAGGTGTATGTGGAACCGCCAGCACAAGTGCATCAGCCTCACCAAGCATAGCATGCAGTTGTTCGTTTGGAAAAAGTTNATCGATGTCTAATTCTTGAGCTGTTCTCCGTGACNCAGGNCTGGCGAGAGCGACAATCCTCATGTTAAAAACTCTTCCNACTGAAGCTATTTTNCGTCCCAATTCNCCCATCCCAATCAAGGCNANGGTCTGTCCAGCTAGTTCATCGCTACAGAAGCGTTCCCAGTGTCGCTTTTTTTGGTCTCTTTGCATCTGGTGTAGGTGCTTAACGTGGCTGAGAAGGACCAGGAAAACGAATTCAGCTAGGGGGCCCGCATGAACACCTCTGGAATTTGTTATTAGGATGTCTGAATCACTAAGNTCCAGTTCCTCGATTCTTTTACCAATACCTGAGCTAGTAGTCTGAATCCATTTTACGTTGGGTGCAAAATCCAGCCCGCGAGTCCCATCNCTTGTTNTTGGCGGAAAGTTCCAAAGAATNTCAGCCGATTCCATGTANTGTTTCCAGCGGTTTTCTTGTTCAGAATTGAGANTGAATCCTTCTATNCCATCATGGTCGCACGTGTATCTGGTCGGAGGCAATAGATCAGGATCATGCAGCACAGTCACATGCTCTGGGGAAACGGATCTGATTCTGTCGACTAATTCGGTTTCCAGAGGAGTAGTGATGAAGATGGTGACTGAACCGTTATTTTTTCCCATAGAGATNTGGATCCTGGTGGTCTGGTTTTGATAACATCATGCTCCTAGANTAATAGAGTTGGTGCCTGGAGTCATCGGGAGAAAATGAATCTCAATAAGATATAGAGTTTTGTNCGGTGGTGAAGTACANATTGCCTCTGGGATAGTTTAGTGGATTACAGTTTTTAGAATANNANCTTTGTCCAATAGCCGGAGGTATNAAGAGTGCCGAATNCCAAGAACTCAAGAATCTTGAAGNCAACGATGGTTATCAGCCTANTATTGTTTGCTTGTCAGCAAGAAAATCCAGGAACTNCAGGGGTTGANGTTTCGGTAGACGCTTCAGNGAAATACCAAGATGTGGTTGCAGAAATTGAACTTATGATTAGNGCCGAAATGGAGACTAAGNGGCTACCGGCTGTGTCAATCTCGNTAGTGGATGACCAAGAAGTTGTTTGGGCAGCTGGATTTGGCACTGAGAATTCTCAGACTGGAAGTCCTGCTGCTAAGGAGACCATCTATCGTGTGGGATCTGTTTCTAAGCTTTTCACAGACCTTGCAATAATGAAACTTGTTGAAGAAGGGCTAATCGATTTGGATGTGCCAGTTTCAACCTATATTCCTGGCTTCCTACCTTTGAATGAGCATGGTGGTGAGATTACTTTGCGCCAGTTGATGTCGCACCGGTCTGGATTAGTCAGGGAGCCACCAGTCGGTCACTATTTTGACGATACAGAACCTTCCTTGGCTGAAACAGTAAAGAGTTTGAATCAGACAGCTCTGATCTACGCTCCAGAAGAAAGGATTAAATACTCAAATGCAGCGATTGCTGTAGTCGGTTATGTCCTGGAAGTTCTTCGAGACCGTAAATTTGCCGATGAATTAAAGGAGTCGGTTCTAATTCCTCTAGGAATGAATGGAAGTTCTTTTGCTCCAGATAAAGAAATCACTGAACATTTGGCCGATGCATATATGTGGGGTTTTGACAGGGCTCCATTTCCAGCTCCAACCTTTCAATTAGGCATGGCTCCAGCAGGAAGCATGTACTCTAGTGTTGAAGATCTATCACTTTTCATCAAAGCGATGCTCAATGGAGGTCTCGGTGAAGAATCTAGGCTTATCCAGACAGAGACTCTTGAAGCGATGTGGCAGCCACAGTATGCAGCAGAAAATGCGACTAGCGGATACGGTCTTGGGTTTCGGATTGGCACTCTGAATGGCTTTCGAAAATTGGGGCATGGCGGTGCAATTTATGGTTTTTCAACAGAGTTAGCCTTTCTGCCAGAGGCTAAACTCGGAGTTGTCGCAGTATCATCTCTTGATGGAACGAATGCAGTGGTTTCAAGGATTGTAAATGCTGCATTGGAAATGATGTTAGCAACACAAAATAAAGATTCTCTAGTAATTCCTAGGGCAAGCGACTCTCTTGAACCTGAGTTGGCCAGGTCCCTAGAAGGTATTTATGGCAGTGGGTTAGAAGGGATGGAACTGGATGAGAGAAATGGTCGTTTGTTCATGACTCCTTATGCGGGCGGTGCAACTGTCGAGGTTTTAGCATTGGGAGATACTCTAGTTGTCGATGGAAGAACCTCTTACGGAATGAAATTCCTGAGAACAGAAAATGGAATAAGGATTGTGGATGGTCCAGTAATGAATAGACAAAATTCAGATCAGATGCCGCCGACCATTCCTGAACATTGGGAAGGATTGATTGGTGAATATGGTTGGGACCACAATGTGCTTTACATTTTGGAGCGAAGAGGTTCTTTGCATGCATTGATTGAGTGGTTTTACTTGGAACCGTTAGTAGAAATTGGTCCAGATGAGTATGCATTTCCTGAGGACAGGGGGCTTTACCCTGGAGAAAGATTGTTTTTTAACAGGGATCCGGCAGGCAGGGCGACTGTGGTGGAAGCTGCCGGAATAGAATTCCTCCGTCGTGATGTTGGCACCATGGCGGGTGAGACCTTCCGGATAATTCCCCAGCGTCCAGTGGAAGAATTGAGAGGCGAAGCTCTAGATGCTAAGCCTCCAGAGGAATCGGGCGAATTTCGCGACTCCGAACTCGTAGAAATTACTGAGGTGGAACCTGGAGTCGAGTTAGATGTTCGTTATGCCACGACAAACAATTTTATGTCCTCGATTTTCTATAACAAACCAAAAGCCTTCCTGCAGCGTCCCGCAGCTCAGGCAGTGGGGCGTGCTCATAGGGAGCTTTCTCAGTACGGATTTGGATTACTGATACACGATGCCTACAGGCCTTGGTATGTCACGAAGATGTTCTGGGACGCGACACCCGTTGAACAACGTTTCTTTGTGGCAAATCCTGCAAACGGGTCAAGGCACAACAGGGGGGCGGCAGTCGATTTAACCTTGTATGAACTTTCAAATGGAACTCCTGTGGAAATGGTCGGGTCTTACGACGAATTTTCACCACGGTCTTACCCAGATTATCCAGGAGGAACCTCCCGGCAGCGGTGGCTTCGTGAAAGATTGAGACGTGCAATGGAGAAACAGGGTTTCACAGTCTATGAAGGTGAGTGGTGGCACTTCGATCATGAAAGTTGGCGTGAGTATGGCATACAGAATGAAGTGTTTTCTCAGATTGTTAGCAATTGAGTATCAGTGAATGTTCTTTGAACCGGAGGGTTAACAGATGCTTTCAGTAAAAAATTTCGCTTTGACATGTGGCTTCATGTGGGGAGGAGGCCTATGTGTAATTTCACTTATACAGTTGATTTCGCCAACGTATGGGGTTGGCTTCTTGAATGTCATGGGGTCAGTATATCCAGGATATCAGGAGATGGAAGGTTTGATCGGTGCTGTGGTGATTTTGTTATATGGTTTATTGGATGGAGTTGTAGCTGGGGGCGTATTTGCTTGGTTGTACAACAAGCTCAATTCTTAAATAGTCAGTAATCTGATTCACTCCGTTGGCTGGGCAATCCATCTTGTTTTGGATATTTTATCTTTCGTCATTGCTGGCGTAGCTCAGTTGGTAGAGCAGCTGCCTTGTAAGCAGCAGGTCAACGGTTCGAGTCCGTTCGCCAGCTCTCTGAAAACAATTTTATTCAATTTCCTCTAGGATAGAATTCCAAGAAGGTCCGTGGTCTTCACCAGGTTTGCGCAGTCCGAAAAACATCACTATTGGTTTTCCAGACTTATCATAGAGTTCGAGCGAGGTTGCTGTACCTAATTCTCCTCCAGGTTTGGATACAACCCAAGCTGAAACGATGGAGGGTTCATCGAGATGTAGATTGAATTCGGGATCCATAACATTGTACCATTGCTTGTGCGAGAGAGTCTTATTTACAAGTCCAGAATGAATCTGAATTGTGCCAGAATTTCCCACAAAAATCATTATTGGAGTTTCAGTCTTGGATAGAGCTTGAAGTGTTTTCCTTGCTGAATCAGAAGAAACGGATCGAGTGAATGTTCCTTCCGCCATCCTCAGTGCTTGTGTTCGAGTAGCATTAAATTTACGGAGTAAGAATTGGAAGTCATGGGTGTCTCGCAGTTGTTTCCATCCTTCCAAGAGGGCATTTTTCTCTATTTCATGATCTGGTTTCTCTATTTCATCTGCTGTGCTCGTGTTAGGAGATATAGTTTCATTCTGATCAGGATGCTGGAATTTTTTTACAAAATTATTGTATCCTTTTAGATCTTCTCCAGGTGGAACGTACACTTTGTGAGTTGCTGTTCCATTTGCGTCAAAAATCTGAATAGAGTGGTTCACTCTCCCTAGATTCTTCTTCGATATTGCGTATGCGTATACCCAGTGTTTTGGAAAGATTCTGAGGTCTACACCTGGCGCTACGACTTGAGCTGCATGATCGAATATTTGAATTCCGGTATATTTTCCGTAAGTTTCGATGACACATGATTCATTACGAGTGAGTGCCATTGCTCTACCCAATGACTCAATTCCATGCAGGAATGGTCTAAAATCAAGGGATAAGCGAACGGTGCTCGATCCAAGATCTGTTTCCACTAATTCAAGTTCCGTTACACCCAAAGCTGTCGCAGCTGAACGAATTCGTGTTCTAGGATTCGTTTTGAGATGATTGTTCCAACGTTTCTTAAGTTCGGAATTAACTTCCTCGTCTGATATCGGTGGAGTATTCATTGTCGTCACCTGATTTTATGGATAATTGTTGACTCTTTCTGGAATAGGATTTGGATTTGGGATTATCAGTGGCCCTAGATATTGTGGATGTTCAGATACAATGACTGAAAGGCCGAAAGTAGAACCAATCAGATCTGAAGTCAGGACATCTTTTGGAGAACCCCACCCGGCACTGCAACCATCACTCAAAACCAATATACGATCTGCATAATGTGCTGCGAGATTCAGGTCATGCAGGACTACTATGGTAGCAACGTTATCTTGCGCAAAAGCACAGATTCTTTGCAGTGTTTCATGCTGACGAGACAGATCAAGGCTAGATGTGGGTTCGTCAAGAAGAAGGTATCGGCTACATTTGTTGACGGGTTGCCAGACCTGAGAAATTGCCCGGGCGAAATCAATCCGTTGTTTTTCACCTCCAGAAAGAGTCGTATATAACCGGTCTGCTAGATGGCGTGTACCTGACCACTCAAGCACTTCAAGTACGATGTCGTTGGTAAGCTTTGAGCTTTCACCTTTTTGGTGAGGCAAACGACCTAGCCCAACCACTTCTTTGGCTGTGAATGGAAAAGTCAGAGTAGAAGCTTGAGGCATTACAGAGCGAAAAAGAGAAAGACTCTGAGGCGTCCAGTCCGCCAATTCGATACCGTTGAGAGATATTGAACCTGACGTTGGTTTCATATCTCCTGCAAGGAGCTTGAGAAATGTGGATTTTCCTGCAGCATTCGGTCCAATTATTGCAGTCACTTCTCCAGGTGAAATGGAGATACTTATATCTTCGAGAAGTGTTCTCTTTCCTGCGCGGTAGGTAATCTCACTAGTTTGCATTTTATTCTTAATTCCATGCGCTTTGATTAGGATTGCGAGTGATTAGCCATATAAAAAATGGTGCGCCTATAAACGCAGTTACAACCCCAATAGGAAGTTCTGCAGGACTCTTGATAGTACGAGCGAAAAGATCTGCTGTTAGAAGTAGAGAACTTCCCAACAGGGCTGATCCGACAATTAACACTCTATGATCTGGCCCGATGGTTAGTCTAATTAGATGAGGTGCGACCAGTCCGACAAAACCAATTATACCTGTGACAGCTACGGCCGCTCCTCCGGTAAGTGTTGCTAAGACAACAATAAAAAGTTTCACTCTCTGTAAAGGGATTCCTAGATGCCTTGCTTCATTTTCTCCGAGCAGTAGCGCATTCAGTACATTAGCCATTAGAGGTGCTAAAAGAATCCCTATGAGTAGCAAAATAGAACCTATTCCTAAACGTCCCCAGGTGGAACCGTTTAAACTTCCGAGACTCCAAAATGTAAAATCACGGAGTTGTTCATCGTTAGAGGAAAACATGAACATTCCCACTGCAGCCCCTGCTAGTGCATTTACGGCAATCCCAGTCAGTAGCATGGTAGTTACAGATGTGTGACCATTTCGAGTGGCTATACTGTAAACAATCAATACGCTCAAGGTTGCTCCTGCGAAAGCTCCGATTGCTAGAGCTCCACTGGCGAATACAGGAGGAAGAACTGCCAATACAGAATCTCCTAAGACAATAACTGTCATGGCAGCCAGAGCTGCTCCGCTAGAAGCCCCTACTAGACCCGGATCAGCGAGTGGGTTTCTGAAAAGTCCCTGCATTAGGGCACCACTTACTGCCAGGCCAGCACCTACGAGTATTCCCAAGAGTATACGAGGCATTCGAATGTTAATTACAACTAGTTGTTCTGTTTGCGAAAAACTCCAGGGAGAATCTAAACCAATTCCTGAGAATAAGACTCCCAACACTTGGCTAGGTGATACTTTAACTGGCCCGACACAAAGAGAGATCAATGCAATTATAAGCACTAGTAATGTCAGGCCAGAGAGTGGTAATGTGACTTTGAAATGCTCGATTGAGATTCCAGACACTTTATTTGGGTTCATTCGCATGGATGGTAGTATCAGTTGAAAATTTCATCATTAGTGATTTCAGGATGGAGGTGACTCATTAAATTGAGCAGTGCTTCTCCGACTCTCGGGCCAAAACCAATAAAGGCGAGAAGGTCTACAACAATGATTCTAGAATTCAGTCCGGCTGGTGTATCACCGATACCTGGAAGTTTCATAAGTTCGTCGATTCCCCCTATACCAGTTACTGTTGATTCTGGGATTATGTAAAACTCTGGTTCCGCAACGATAACTGCTTCGGCTGACATGGGTTGATAACCCGTGAGACTGGCAGCTGCGTTTATAGCTCCAGCTAATTCCAACATCAAATCTGCTCCTGTCGCTGATCCAGCGAGTCTGACACCCGTATTCCCATTTCCCCAAATGAACGCTACTCGAGGTGGTGTTTGCACCAGTTTTCTAAGCCTTTCCACTCTTTCTAATTGTTCTTTTACTTGATTTTCAAGTTTCTTGCCTTCTTCTGTTAAGTTCAGTATGGACGAGATCATTCGAATCTTCTGTAGAGCTACATCTGGTCCGAAACCGTCAGGGATAGAAATAAATTCAACGCCTGAATTTCTGAGCTGCTCGATTGTGGTTGGTGGTCCACTACCTTCCGAGGCGAGTATTAAATCTGGATTTAATGATAGAACTCCTTCAGCTGAAAGTGTTCGGAAATATCCTACCTGAGGTAGGGAGTGTACTGCAGTAGGATAAAGAGAAGAAATGTCAACAGCTACAACTTTTGGACCACTCCCAAGCGCAAAAATAGTTTCCGTGACTGAACCTCCTAAGGAAACAATTCTTTGTTTTGAAGCAGATTGGGCGGACAAATATCCAAAATTGAGTCCTGCTAAAATCAAGCCGAAAAAATACCAATGTATAATAGGTCGGGTTCCCATGAATAAAAAATACATTTGCTTCAAGGCGTTTTCCTTAGGGATACGAGTCAGAGGGGATATTTGGTTGGTGACCTGTCCGGAGGAACACCAGGCCGCCCTCTGACTCGTATCTTCACTTAGCAATTTGACTTTTACATGAGAATGATTCTCAATCGCATTAAATTGGCCTAATAATCCTGAATGTCAAGAGGTAAAAAATCCTTTTTACAACTGACTCGGAGACGACTATTCTTCCAGAGATGGATATTACTAGACTCCTATCTCCAAGATATCAACTTGCTGTTTTTAGAAGAAAGAATTTTTGGGTGCATTTTGTCTGAAGTGGTTATTCTTCTTCTAATTTGAGGGGCTTCGAAAATTAAATAAAGATTCAGTTTACGATAGGAATAGATTGTTAGCGTATAGATTCATTCGAAAGGAGACCCTCTCGAATCAATTTTTCTAGAACAATCTTTCGGCTGGGCCAGTCCAGGTCGTCATCTATTTCCTTTGTAACCAGAGACTTTTCTGATAGTAGGATCTCCAGGGTGTTGCGAGCAGCGATTGGAAATTCAATCTCTCGGGTGTTTCCGTTCTGCAGCACTATTCGTTCTCCACGGATCTCGATACTAGCGGCAGTTTCGCTTCTCCACTTGACTGCATCGGTTTCTTTCAACGAACTGGCTTGCATTGCCTGGTTCAGGTTATCTGTGATTCTTGGTCTATGATGCGCCTCAAATCTTAGCTGTCGTTCTTTGGTGACCAGCGGAAGATCCATCTCATCAGGCAGTCCTTCAATGAGCTCTTTAAAACTATCTTGTAATTCCGACTGTACTTTAGGACGATAGAATCCAGGAGGAAGGTTTGCCCTCCATGCAGCTGAGCGTTCGGTTATTTCTGATATGCAGTCAATCAGTAGATCAGCCCATGTGTAGGTCAGAACTCCCAAGGTTATGTGAAGAGAGGTCTCGTCAGTGGTTGTAGCTGCATGCATCATACCACGAGGAACGTATAATGCTTCCCCCGCATTCAGTGTGAATTCTTCTGTAATCTCACCAGCGTTGTGGATTTGAGGATTAAATTTTTGATTTTTTAGTGGACGGATAGGGCCACCTTCATAGATACGCCACCGCTTTGATCCTTCAATTTGGAGAACAAAAACATCGTGTGTATCCCAGTGGGGTTTAAAACCCTGTGAACCAGGGGGTGTTAGGTAAATGTTAGTCTGTGTCTGTGCAGACACCTGTCGTGTCACACGGGTACATAGTTTTCTGACCCCTTCGTGTCTATCGTGTAGGCCTCCAAAAATGACAGTTGCTCCGCTTTCGAAAAGACGAGCCACCTTAGCTGGGTCAACCATACGGTCACGCCAAACATATTCGGAAGGAGGAATTTTCTGATCCGCACTGACTAGTCGGATATCTGGATGACGGATCCCATTCGTACCTAATATTCTGTCTAATGCATCGATTGACAGGAGATCAGCGAATCTCTCTCTATTAGTCGCCCGGGCATGAAACCATTTAGTTCCCCGGTATTTTGAAAAGAACCCTTCGGAATCCTGAATGTCCAATATCCAAGCTATTACATCTTTTTCCATATGTGACATGCCCATTTTCTTTGATTGATGGAATCAACAGAAAATTACTATACTATTGCCACTCCAAACTTTTTAATGGGTTTGGTGAGTCTTAGTGGGGACTACCATCTGAATCGGATTGGCTACCATCTGAGTCGGATTGGCTACCATCTGAGTCGGATTGGCTACCATCTGAGTCGGATTGGCTACCATCTGAGTCGGATTGGCTACCATCTGAAACGGATTGGCTACCATCTGAGTCGGATTGGCTACCATCTGAGTCGGATTGGCTACCGTCTGAATCGCTAGATTCAGCTTGTTCACTCTGACCACAAGCTGATGAAAAGGCTATGACTCCGACTGCAGTTCCAAGTCGACCAAGGAAACTCCTTCTTTGGATATTCCTAGTTTTGATATCTTCTTCTGTAATTATTTGTGGCTTCTCGGATTCCATGATCTTCCTAATTTATAACAGTTGTGAATAAGTTTTAACTATTTAGTAATACTATATGATAATCATTCTCAATCATGTATGCTATATCTTGATTGTAAGTGTATGAGTGTAAAAGTGAAAGGGTAAAAGCCTGTTCTATAGGGGAAGAGGGTGAGAAAGGACAAACTGAGTCGACAAAGTCTGTACAATTTCCATTCCTTACTTGGAATCCTGACGGGTTTGGTGATGATACTGATTGGATTCAGTGGCTCACTAGCTGTTTTTAATGACGAAGTGGAGTGGGTGTTCAATCCTGAAATAAGGGTGAGTTCAGAAGGCAGCTTAGTTAGCATTGATAGTATCGTAAGTACTCTAGAGAATAGCACGGATGATGGTAGCTCTTTTCAGTTGACTTTTCCTCCTGGTGAACGTTGGGCCTATACCGCTATTGGTAGGATGCAGGGAAACCCAGTAAACATCTTGGTTAACTCCAAAACTGGGGAAATTACTGAGTCAGTAGTTAGGGAAGGATACACTTGGGGCGTATCATTTTGGGTGCGACAGTTTCATGTGCGACTTCTGATGGGTTATTGGGGCAGGGCATTCGTTGGGATTTTCGGTGTTCTCCTGTTGGTATCCTGTGTCACCGGTGTTCTGATATATCGGAATTGGCTGAAGTCGTTATTCCAACTCCGATTGGGTTTTCGTAAGAGAGTGGCTTACATGGACCTCCATAAGGTGATAGGGATTTGGTCACTTTTATTTAACGTGGTAATAGCAATAAGCGGTGCAGTTTTGGGCTTGGAAAATCTCTATCGAAGAATCGAGCGGGATTGGTTTCCGGAAGCGAATGTTCGGGCGATAGAAATGCAACAGCAGGCTAGCTGGGTTGATGAATCTTCGGAGTTCTTTGGAGAGAAGCTTCCAGTGTCGAAATTGATCGGATTAGCTAAAGACCACTACTCAGAATTTGAAGTGACTCAAATCAATTTCCCCGATAGTGACTCTGGAGATCCTGTGGTGATTAGAGGGGACCATCCTGGAGCACTAATAGCAAAGAGTCAGAGTCGAGTAACCATTGATCCAAAATCTGGAAGAATTCTAAGTTCATCAGATGCCAGGGAAATAAAAGTTTCTTCTAAACTATACAACACGTTGGACCCCCTACACTTCGGGTATTTCGGACGGGATTTTGGTTCATTTGTGAAATACCTAGTGAAGATACTTTGGGCATTCTTGGGACTAGCGCCAGGTGTCTTAGCCATAACCGGGTCCATTATGTGGTGGATGAGAAGAAAGCGTGTGATTCAGTCAAAGCAATTGAAAAAAGGGTTGCCCCACAAGAATGATGACGGTTTGGTTCTTTCGACAAATATCAATAATGGATGGAATAGCTGGGTCCTATCGCTCATACCGTTTCTCATCATTGCATATATTCTCCAAGCACGTGTTTGGTTAGGAGATTGGTCTTTTAGCTTGAATTTGGTTCAACAACTCTTGGTCAAACCCATATCCCTTTCGATTGTCGCTTTTCCGATCACCTATTGGCTTTACTCTTTCACCAGTCGTTTAAGGCGGCAAACAATCGGAAGGGAAGGTGGCTTTTGGTGGGGGGGGATGGCAGGAGGTTTATTCGGTCTCTGGTATTTAATCTTAACCAGTCTATTCAATTGAATTGCTCTTAGTATTTCCCCTGGTCCAGTGAGATCCTACTAGAAAGGTGCATGAGTCAGGGGAGGTGTTGGGGTGGCGACCTGTCCGGAGGATCACCGGGCCGTCCCCTGACTCATTACCTATCTACTTATCTGATTCTTGAATGAGAATGATTCTCATTCGCATTAATTTGCCTAATAAATTAAAACTGTCAAGGGATAGTTAAAATTAAAGACCAGTTTGTCGATCACAAATTGGTTTGGAACTTCATGATTCAGAGATTGTTGGTGCATTGAGGCCAGGTCTATGTGTGTGTATACTCCCCATGCAGTCAAATCTAGATGTAGGTGTGATATTGTTTTGGAACCAGGCAAGATGGAAATAGTAGGGGGATTATGAATAGAACTGCAGACGTGGTCATTATCGGTGGTGGAATAATGGGAATGAGTATCGCTTATCATTTGTCTGCCAGGGGTTGCAGTGATGTCATTCTTCTAGAAAAAGACCAGCAGTTCGGGACGGGCGCGACGGGGACTAACGCTGGTGGAATTCGTCATCAGTTCTCAACAAAGGTGAACATAGAACTGTCCAAGAGAAGTATTAAGATGATCGAAAGGTTCCCAGAAGAAATGGATCAAGAGGTAGACATTAACTTTTGTGGCTATCTATTCCTCTTGGATAACGATCGTGATGTTGCGTCGTTTAAAGAAAATATTGTACTTCAGCACACATGTGGAATCGAAACAGAATTACTGGACCCAACTCAGATCGCTCGATCTGCTCCCCAAATCCAGATCGAGGATATCATGTGTGGCGCTTTCTACGGAAGAGATGGAATCACTGATCCACATAGCGTTCTGCAAGGATACACAACACGAGCTCGCCACCTGGGCGCACAATTGGAAACAGGAACTTCGGTCTCGGAGATGAAGGTTAAGGGTGGCCGGATACAAGCAGTCGGTCTTCAAGATGGGACATGGATAGAGTCTCCTACGGTGATCATAGCAGGTGGACCTTGGTCAGGGGGTATCGCAGCACTTGCTGGTGTAGATCTTCCTGTTCAGCCGGTTATGCGGCAGATCATGGTGACTCGCCCGATTGAGGGTGTGGGAACTGATTTCCCTTTCGTAATAGATTTTTCGAAATCTCTTTATTTCCATTATGAAAGTGGGGGTGTACTGACGGGCATGTCGAATCCAGACCAGTCAACTGGATTCGACACCAGAGTAGATGAAGAGTGGCGGATGACTCATTTTTCTCATGCAGTTGATCGAATGCCTCTCCTAGAATTTTCGGAAGTCTTGACCGAGTGGGGCGGTTTGTATGAGGTGACTCCTGATGCTCAGCCAATATTGGGCAAGCTTCCACAGGTCGATGGTTTGTACTCATGTACTGGTTTTAGTGGACATGGGTTCATGCATGGACCGATATGTGGCTTGTTGTTGGCAGAAGAAGTTCTAGATGGTTCTGCCAAAACGGTTGACATTGATTCTCTTCGTTGGGATAGATTCGAGAGCGGTCTGATAGCTGGTGAGTACAACGTGGTGTGATGACATCTCACCTTCAGTAAATACAATAAAATTGAGATCACCAAAATGAATTACAAAGGCTCCGGGAATCCGTTAGTTGAAGAATTGGACCGAATACCATTTGATCTAATTGAACCCATTCATGTTGTGCCAGCCGTCCAGAAAATCTTGGACCAGGCTAGAGGCGATCTTGAAGCGCTAACCTCTTCGGATGAATCCCCTAATTTTGAGAATACTCTAGAACGTATGGATGATATCTTAGAGCGTGTAAAAAGAAGGTTAGCTCCAATAACGCACCTCACGTCAGTGGCTGAAACACCAGATTTGCGTGAAGCCTTCAATGAGGTGCTCCCTTCCATAACTGCATTTTGGTCAAGTATCACTCTTAATGAAGAGCTTTGGACAAGACTCACGGAATTTGCCCTCACAGAGGAAGCGGCTGGATTGAAGGGTCTTAAGAAGCGTCACCTGACGAATACTCTTCAGGAATTCAGAAGATCGGGTGCCGATCTAGTGCCTAGAGACAAAGACAAATTAGCCTCTACTAGGCTNNAGATCTCGCAATTGGAACAGAAATTTGCTGAGAATGTTCTNGACGCCACGAATGCGTACTCTTTTTTNGTTGAAGATTCTTCTNAACTGAAGGGGTTGCCTGAAGAAAATAAAANTGTGGCATTCCAGAAAGCCAAAGGCGNGGGTAAAAAGGGATGGCTATTAACGTTGGANTATCCTTCATTTGAGCCAGTAATGAAGTATGTCGAAAATCGAGAAATCAGNCGTGAACTGTACGTTGCGTATGTGACCCGGTGCAGAGATGGACAATTCTCAAACACCTCGGTTATAACAGATCTTCTCAACCTCAGAAGAAAGCTGGCAAAGCTTTTGGGGTATAAAGATTTTGCTGATTACGTCCTTGAAAATAGGATGGCGAAAAAAGGGGAAACTGCTTTTGAATTTGTGGGCGAATTGACCAAGCAGACCAGGCCGTACTGGGANAGAGATGTCGCTTTGTTGGAGGACCATGGTCGTCGCTTGGGGCTGGAGNAATTAGAACCTTGGGATATCGATTTTGTNAAGGAGAATTTAAGATCGACGTTGTTTGGAATTGATGACGAAGTTACTCGTCCATATTTCCCTATTCAGNGTGTCATAGATGGGCTCTTTAAATTAGTCGAAGAGGTGTTTGGACTNGTGGTTGTAGAGAAAAAGATCAGGGAAGTTTGGCATCCAGAGGTAAGATTTTATGAGGTTCTTAAAGAAGATGGAAATAGGAAATTAGGGTGTTTCTACACAGACTGGCATCCGCGGGAAGGTAAACGCCAAGGTGCTTGGATGAACGATTTAAAAACAGGAGGACCATCAGGGGATGGTTTTGAACCNCANTCNGCAATAATTGCTGGAAACTTGACTCCAGTAAAGGGAAAGACTCCATCACTTTTGACTCATCGAGAAGTGCAGACTGTTTTCCATGAATTTGGACACNTNTTGCATCATTTGACATCTGATGTGCCGATCGCACCGATGGCTGGAATTAACGTGGTATGGGATTTTGTTGAAGTACCTTCTCAGCTGATGGAAAATTGGACATGGGAAGATGAAGCTCTGCTTTTAATCTCCAGTCATTTTGAAACGGGCGAAGCCATACCAGATNAAATCGTCTCGCAACTCAGAGCAGGGCGACAGTTTATGGGGGGATTGAATCAGATGCGTCANTTGGCATTGGGTCATTTGGATCTCCGGCTTCATTGTGATGACCCTGCGAAAGTATCTGCTGAGCTGATGGACTATATAGAGCGTGTATTGGAACCATATTCAATAAGTTCTAAATTCGGAGAACTGCATTCGACTACCATATTTTCACATCTTTTTGCGGGAGGTTATGCATCTGGTTACTACTCCTACCTTTGGTCTGAAGTTTTGGAAGCTGACTTATTTGGCAAATTTAAGGCGAGCGGGATAATGAATCCCGAAGTAGGACAGGATTATATGAAGACGATCCTTACACAGGGGGATAGTGATGATCCAGAGAACTTATTTGCCGAGTTTATGGGGAGAGATGTGGACAAGCAGGCGCTGTTGGATAGAAATCTAGGGANCCTAGAACCGACTGNCTGACTGCTCATTTTAGTTGCTTCTCGGGACTTGATGGTGGCTGATTGTGCAGTTATTTTACCAAGCTGGACAAGAAAATCGTGATTAGTGGGCATTGGACATAGGAATTCATTCCCTGGGAGGGATTACTGCGGGANACAGGCCCCTGATCGTTAGCCGGTGGGGTACCGAAGCGGTCAAACGGGGCAGACTGTAAATCTGCTGGCTTAGCCTTCGTAGGTTCGAATCCTACCCCCACCATGAGAAATCCAAAGGAAATAAATGAAAGCAGATTACTTTGCGGGAGTAGCTCAGTTGGCTAGAGCATCAGCCTTCCAAGCTGAGGGTCGCGGGTTCGAGTCCCGTCTCCCGCTTATAAGGTGGCGCTCCGATAGCTCAGAGGTAGAGCGCCTCCTTGGTAAGGAGGAGGTCCCGGGTTCAAATCCCGGTCGGAGCTTGTANTAGAAGTATTTAACGGGACGGAGACCACAATGGTCAAAGTCCAACACTGCGAGGATAAAGATGGGCAAAGAGAAATTCGAACGCACTAAACCACATGTGAACGTCGGTACAATTGGGCATGTCGATCACGGCAAGACTACTTTGACNGCGGCTATTACTGTCACTCAAGCNAAGAANCATGGCGGTGATGCTGTCGCGTTCGATCAGATTGACAAAGCTCCAGAGGAGCGAGAGAGGGGTATAACCATTGCGACCGCTCATGTGGAATACGAAACGGAAGGCAGACATTACGCTCACGTGGATTGTCCAGGACACGCAGACTATGTGAAGAATATGATCACAGGTGCTGCACAAATGGACGGGGCTATTTTGGTCGTTAGTGCCGCAGACGGTCCAATGCCGCAGACAAGGGAACATATCCTTCTGGCGCGACAAGTTAACGTACCTCACGTTGTTGTTTTCATGAACAAGGTGGATATGGTTGACGACGAAGAGCTTCTTGAGTTAGTGGAACTGGAAGTCAGAGAACTCCTCAACGAATATGATTTCCCAGGAGACGACACGCCTATAATCCGTGGTAGTGCNCTCAAAGCTTTGGAGGCTAGCGGTGACGGCGCAGATGCTGAATGTATTCAGGAATTGATGGATGCTATAGACAGCTATATACCGGAACCAGAAAGAGATATTGANAAACCTTTCTTGATGCCTGTTGAGGATGTTTTCTCGATCACTGGTCGTGGNACAGTAGCCACTGGCAGAATTGAAAGCGGCATCGTNAANCAGGGTGAAGAGGTTGATCTTGTCGGAATGGGTGGTGATAGAAAAACTGTTGTAACTGGGGTAGAGATGTTCAGAAAACTTCTGGATGAAGGCCGCGCAGGAGACAATGCAGGTCTTCTTCTGAGGGGNGTAGGAAAAGAAGATATACAGAGAGGCCAAGTTTTGGCCAAGAGTGGTTCAATTACTCCNCATACTAAATTCAAAGGTGAGGTCTATGTGCTCACCAAAGATGAAGGTGGGCGGCACACTCCATTTTTCGACGGCTACAGACCCCAGTTCTATTTTAGGACTACCGACGTAACGGGNGCAGCAAAGCTTCCAGACGGTGTCGAGATGGTCATGCCAGGTGACAACGTGCAAATGGAAGTGGAGTTAATCACACCTATAGCGATGGACAGTCAGTTGAGATTCGCTATACGTGAAGGTGGTCGTACNGTAGGATCGGGTGTTGTTACTGAAATAATTGAGTAAGATCAACACTTTGTTAGGTATAGAGTTTAGAGGAAGTATTTGAAGCTCTGAGAGAGCCTGGCGCGTCTGCCGAGAAACAGCTTGAGGCGTGCTAGGCTTCTTGGGCTTGAAGGGTTGNGAGAATTTAACTTTGCGTTGTACTGACCTAANAGGTTGGGTAACAAAAGGAATGATTATATGCCGCGAGATAANATCATACTCCGGTGTGAAGAGTGTGCGGAAAGGAACTATAGTAAGACGAAGAACAAACGTCTGCATCCAGAAAGGGTAGAATACCAAAAATACTGCCCCCGCTGTANAACGCATACATCGCATAAAGAAACCAAGTAACGGGTCTTGTAATGGAAAAAGTCGGAAAGTTAGCAGCTATCAAGAATTTTGTTGAGGAATGCTGGGATGAGCTGTCCAAGGTGACTTGGCCTGATTCTGAGCAATTGCAAAGCGCAACGATGGTTGTCATTCTGTTTGTAATTTTGATTTCAGGGATTATTTGGCTGATGGATGTATCTTCCCGCACGATAATAGGTTTCATAATGGGACTTTTCGGAGCAGGCTAAAAATGACCAACACGATCGCTGCTTCAGAANATAGATGGTATGCTGTTCAGACTTATTCTGGGCATGAGAACAAGGTGCTTAAGCTGATAGAAAAGCATATAGAGAAAGTTGATGTAAAAGGAACAGCCGTCAGTGAGATCCAGGGTGTCATCGTACCTACCCGAGAAGCTGTGGAAATACGTAATGGGAAAAGAGTAACTGTTACGAGACGCTTGTATCCCGGATATGTGCTGGTGAATATGTGCCTAAATGAAAGAACTGTTCATGCTGTCAATAATATCCAGGGTGTGATCAANTTTGTAGGTACGGGACGTGCTCCCCAGCCNCTTCAAGAGCAAGAAATNAATAAGATTCTTGGAGTTGGGGTGCAACNAGAGGAGAGTGANCTTNATGAAGAGATTCCTTTCCATATCGATCAAGTTATAGAGGTCACTCAGGGTCCCTTTAGCGATTTTTCTGGGACCGTTAAGGAGATTTATCCAGAAAAAGGAAAAGTGAAGGTGGAAGTGTCACTGTTCGGTCGTCCAACTTCTGTCGAATTAGANTATACTCAGTTGAAGNGTTTCTAGAGATTTTTTAAAAAATTGAACTAAATAGGATTTGGAAAATGGCGAAAAGAGTAGCTGGTATGATAAAACTCCATATTCCTGGAGGCCAAGCCAGCCCAGCACCTCCTGTGGGCCCTGCTCTCGGACAACAGCAGGTGAACATAATGGAGTTTTGTAAGCAATTTAACGCAAAGACTCAGCAGCAAAATGGTACAATTATTCCAGTTGAAATAACTGTGTATGCTGATCGCTCCTTCTCTTTTATCACTAAAACGCCACCAGCTTCATTCTTGATCAAGAAAGCCGTCGGNCTTCAGAAAGCATCTGGAGAACCTAATCGTGATAAAGTGGCGAAGATCACAAGGAAACAATTGGAAGAGATTGCTGAGATAAAGATGGAAGACTTGAACGCCAATGACATGGACGCAGCAGTTCAGATGTTAGCCGGAAGTGCCAGATCNATGGGTATTGAGGTCGCCTAAGGATAGTNGATNCTGATCTTTTTAAAGATTGGTATTCATTTTCATGTTGTAAAAGTGTTAGATTATTGACGGAGANTGAAAATCCGCTGAACCACTCCATGAGAACCGCCAAGGAGTGGAAGGATGAACGAGTCGGTTCGAAGATATGTCGAGACACGGAAAAAGATTTCGTCGTGCGAAAGAAAANGTTCCTTCGGGGGTCCAATTTAAGCCAGACGAGGCTGTTCAAATGGTTAAGGAACTGGCGTCGGCGAAATTCGACGAGAGTGTTGANGTTTCAACTTGCCTAAGTGTTGATCCTAAGAGGGCCGAACAGGTTGTGAGGGGAACAGTCGTGTTGCCTCACGGAACAGGAAAATCAATTAAAGTTCTTGTGATTGCCCANGGAGAAAAAGAGATAGAAGCTCAAGAGGCTGGGGCCGATTATGTAGGGATAGAGTATGTAGATAAGATTCAGGATGGNTGGCTAGATTTNGACGTTTGTGTGGCAACTCCTGATATGATGAATAAAGTTGGTCCTCTGGGTAAGCTTCTCGGTCCNCGNGGCCTCATGCCTACTCCAAAGGGNGGAACTGTCACTTTTGANATTTCAAGGGCTGTAAGTGAGATAAAAGCAGGGAAAATTGAATATCGAGTTGATCGGACAGGGAACGTTCATGCCCCTATAGGAAGAGTTTCCTTTGCTCCTGAGCAACTCAGTGAGAATTTGGTGGCCGTGGTGGATTCCATNGTCAGGGCTAAGCCCGCCACTGCGAAAGGTAAATATATGAAGAGCATTACGGTGTCCAGCACAATGGGACCTGGCGTGGCCGTGGANCCGAACGTTTTCACTGGGGCCTAAGTTATGAATCGCACTGAAAAACAACATTTTGTAGAAGGCTTTGGTCAGANGGTCCGTGACGCTTCAGCGGTATATTTCACAGATTTTTCTGGTTTAGATGTCAAAGAAATAACTGATTTGAGAAGGCAGATACGAAACTCGGGGGCGGAATATGTAGTTGTTAAGAACAGGTTNTTGAAACTGGCCGTCAAAGATATTGATTTACCAGATATCAGCCCAGTTTTTTCTGGTCCCACTGCAGTAATCCTTGCTNCTGACGGAGAGATAGAACCTGCNAAGGTGGTATCAGAATTCAGTGAAGAACACCAGGATAGGCCCGTTTTTAAACTAGGAATTTTAGGTAATGATGTCCTATCCGTAGAAGAAATTGCCCGGTTGGCAAAATTACCGAGTAAGGATGATTTATTAGCGCAGGCAGTCGGTGCAATGGAGACACCTTTGATTGCCTTAGCTGGTGCATTTGAGGCGAAACTTCAGGAGATGTCAGGTCTTTTGGAGGCTTTGGGTGCCAAGCAGGAAGACGAGGGCTAGGTATGTCTTCGTTATACATGACCACTAGGAATTTTTAGTTCCCTAACACTGACTTGAGTCAGTTGAACCAGGAGGAAGCCGACAGAATGGCTACGGATCAAGAGAAACTTCTCGACACAATCGGTAACATGACGGTTCTTGAATTGTCAGAATTCGTTGACGCATTCAAGGAAAAATTTAACGTGACAGCAGTTGCAGCTCCAGTCGCTATGGCTGGTGCGCCTGGCCAGGAATCAGCCGAAGGTGCNGCTGAAGAAAAGGATGAGTTTGATGTCATCTTGGAAGGAGTTGGTGACAAAAAGATTCAGGTCATCAAGGCGGTTCGNGAGGTGACAACGCTGGGCTTAAAAGAGGCCAAAGAGCTTGTTGATGGTGCTCCAAGCACTGTCAAGGAGGCTGCTTCAAAAGACGAAGCCGAACAAATTAAAACAAAATTGGAAGAACAGGGCGCTACGGTCGCCCTGAAGTAGACCATAATTAGACCTTTATTTATCAAGCATTCTCTCGAATTCCTCGGGAGATGCGAGATGCGTAATGGGATGCTAGTGGTCTCCCTTCCCAGGGTTTTTGATAGTGTCAAAGCCCTGTGGTTCGGTGTGTCTATCACTTTTTCCAAAGTGTGTTTCTACAGTCTAACTTTTTATGCAGCCTTGCCCTTAGGGTTTGTGCTAGCAGGGGGAAAAACCCTTGGATACTAGGAATGATGCTCGTCCAGTAGTCAGTTTTAGCAAATTGCAGTCGATCATGCCGATGCCCAACCTCTTGGATGTCCAGGTCGATTCTTTTAACAAACTGGTGAAACCGGAGAAAAAACCTAAAGAAGCTTGGGATTTTGGATTTGATCGAATATTTGGTGAAGTTTTCCCAATAACTGATGCTAGTGAAAAATTCACACTCGAATNCATTTCAGCATCATTAGGTACNCCGAAATATTCNGTAGAGGAATGTATCGAGAGAGACATGACTTATGCTNCTCCACTGAAAGCCAAATTGCGTTTGGTGGTATGGGATACAAACGAAGAGGGAGAGGCCGATTCCGAAAAGCAGCCAGGTGACATAATAGAGAAGGAAGTNTATTTGGGNGATCTTCCACTTCTGACCGATTTGGGAACTTTCATAATAAATGGAGCTGAGCGGGTAGTGGTGAGTCAGCTGCATAGGTCCCCTGGGGTGGTATTCGAAGAAAGTGTGCATCCTAATGGNTCGAAACTATTCAGTTCTAGANTTATCCCTTTTAGAGGTTCCTGGGTCGAATTTAAAATTGATATCAACGATATCTGTTACGTACATATCGACAAGAAGAAAAAGTTNCCTGCCACTGCTCTGCTGAGAGCATTTGGCCACAGTGATGATNCTGANATCTATCAGCTGTTTTTTGTTGAAAAGTCGGTTGATCCGAGGACTNTAGACAATNGAGGAAACAAGNAAGTGATTGGTTCTGTTCTTGCAGAAGAAATCGTTGANCGTAAGACAGGGGAAGTTTTGGTCGATGCNTCTACTGAAATAGATGAGGAAATAGCNGATGTAATTGANCGANTGGGANNNAAAAAGATTAAAATATATAGTCGTGATGNAGCNGNTNGCCGCGTTAACAGCTCTGTGATTAAGAACACCATAAAAAAAGATCCGACTAATTCTGAAGAAGAGGCATTGGATGCGATCTATTCTCTTTTGAGACCAGGTGATTCCCCTAATCTGGAAACAGCACGACTTGCTCTTTCAAGTGTATTTTTTGATCCGAGAAGGTATGATTTGGGTCGCGTTGGTCGTTATAAGATCAATAAGCGTTTAGGAACGAATGNAGCNTCCAACGANACTGTTCTTANCNAGGAAGACTTTGTCGAAATTCTCAGGTATTTGATTGACCTCAGCGAAGGGAGGGGGTCTACGGATGATATTGATCACTTGGGAAACAGGAGAGTCCGAACAGTAGGTGAATTAATAGCAAACCAATTTTCAGTAGGTTTGGCGCGAATGGCCCGGTTAGTCAGAGAAAGAATGGCTATCAACACTGATGCAGAAAAGATCAAGATCGANGATCTTGTCAACGCAAGGACCGTTTCGGCAGTCATACAAGCTTTTTTCGGGTCATCCCAATTGAGCCAATTNATGGATCAAACTAATCCGCTGGCTGAGATGACCCACAAAAGGAGACTGTCTGCACTGGGTCCGGGCGGTTTGACTAGGGAGCGTGCTGGTTTTGAAGTGCGGGATGTGCATTATTCCCACTATGGTAGAATGTGCCCTATTGAGACGCCTGAAGGTCCCAACATAGGTCTCATATCTTCTTTGACTACCTATGGTCGTGTNAACGAACTTGGNTTTGTAGAAACTCCCTACAGAAANGTTTTAAAAGGAAAAGTCACGGATGAGATAGAGTGGCTTTCAGCTAATGAGGAAGAGGAAGTACGAATAGCTCAGGCCAATGCCGCTTTGGATAGTAGGGGGAATTTTGTCGACGAGTTTGTTCTATGTCGAGAAAGAGGAGATTTCCCTCTACTACAACCAAAAGATATCCAATATATGGATGTTGCCCCTGACCAACTTGTGTCAGTTGCTGCCGCACTGATTCCATTTTTGGAACACGATGACGCTAATAGAGCATTGATGGGTTCCAACATGCAGAGGCAGGCTGTGCCGCTTCTATATCCCGATGCTCCATTGGTAGGTACAGGGTTGGAATTCAAGATCGCCAAAGATTCTGGAGCTGTGATCACGGCTAAACGTGGTGGAAAAGTTGTCAATGTTACGGCCGATCAAATTGTGATTGACACTGGAAATGTTAGCCCTGGAAGTGGGGATCAACCTTTGATCAAATTGACGCAATATGATCAATATCGACTCAAGAAATTTTGGAGGACCAATCAGGATACGTCTATAAATCAACGTCCACTCGTCAAGCATGGCCAAAAGATAAAAGCTGGACAAATCATTGCCGATGGGCCGAGTACAGACAATGGGGAGCTCGCGTTGGGTCGCAATGTAATGGTCGCATTTATGCCATGGTACGGCTACAACTACGAAGATGCGATTGTAATCAGTGAAAAATTGGTTAAAGAAGATGTATTTACCTCCATACACATCCAAGAACTCGAACTGCATGTGAGAGATACGAAGAGAGGGATGGAAGAGATCACTCGGGAAATCCCCAATGTTGCAGAGGAAAGTTTGGTCGATTTAGACGAGCGCGGCATCGTAAGAGTAGGGGCTAGGNTGAACAGTGGAGATCTTCTAGTCGGCAAAATTACACCTAAAGGAGAAACGGAGCTTTCTCCAGAAGAAAAGCTGTTGACTGCAATTTTTGGTGAAATGGCCAAGGANGTTAAGGATTCATCTTTGCGNGTTCCTCCAGGAATAAGTGGCACGGTGATTGACGTCAAGATTTTTTCTCGTCGNATAGATGACCCTCTGCTAGAAAAGGAGCACGGTCTTAGGATNGGAGATCTTCGTAGTGCTGAGAGGCAGGAAATCANGAGGGTAGGAGNGGCTAGAGACGAGGAGTTGAAAGANATCCTACAATTACAAACAGTGGCCTTGGCACTCAGGAAANGCACTGTTGAACCAATGATTGAGGAAGGNACTAANTTGACCAAATCCATGTTGGCTGAATTGGATTTTTCTAGTATGGATCTGAGTACATTAAAAGTTGTGAATAAAGAAAAGAATGTACGGATCCGAGAAGTGATAGAGGGTGCAGCTAATAGGATTGAAACTGTTCGTGAAAAAACAGAAGAGCAGATTGATAGAGTTTTTCAGCCAGATGANCTACCTCCTGGAGTTGTGCAGCTCGTGAAGGTCTATGTGGCTGAAAAAAGAAAGATAGCCGTCGGNGATAAAATGGCAGGGCGTCATGGCAACAAGGGTATAATTGCACGAATTGCTCCTGANGANGATATGCCATTCATGCCGGATGGNACACCTGTTGATATCGTGCTTAATCCATTGGGGGTTCCTTCAAGGATGAATGTGGGTCANGTACTTGAAACTCATNTAGGTCTNGTGGGTAAGATAATGGGNTTCGAAGCGAAGACGCCCGTTTTCCACGGAGCTTCAGAAAATGAGGTAGGCCTGCTTCTTAAGCTTGCTGCCTTACGGTGGGCCCATGAAAGCTTAGATATCAAGAGTAAGATTCCAGCGATTGATTCAAAAAGTACTGTTGAACTTATGGAGCTATTGAAAGATCTACCGGNAGATGTCAGCCCAATGGCTGAGGNTAGACATGNCACAGATCCTGCCAAAAGAGGTATAGGTGGGGCTTTAGACTCCTACTTGGGCATGAAGATGTCTAAGAGTCACAGTACCTTCTTTCAATCTTTGAGGGATTACCTTGTGAACGCTGGGCAGGAATTAGCTGAGCGGAAAAATAAAACTGTAAGCGAAGTCTTTCCTGCCATAGAAGATCTGAATTCCAAAAAGAAACTTGACGATGGGCTAGATGCGGCAGCGTTTGAAATTATGGAAGAAGCCAAAATATTACCCAACGGAAAGGTAATGTTGCGTGACGGAAGAACAGGAAGGGAATTTGACTTTCCCGTGACAGTAGGAATGATCTATATGTTAAAATTAAGCCATTTGGTTGATGACAAGATACATGCGCGCAGCATTGGCCCATACTCCTTGGTTACACAACAACCTTTGGCAGGTAAGGCGCAGTTTGGAGGTCAGCGTTTCGGGGAGATGGAGGTATGGGCTCTCGAAGCCTATGGCGCTGCTCACACCTTGCAGGAGATACTCACCGTTAAGTCAGATGATGTTAGTGGTCGTTCAAAGGTTTATGAAGCAATCGTAAAAGGGGATAATCTTCCCCAGCCAGGAATACCAGAGTCTTTCAATGTGCTCGTTAAAGAATTGCAGGCACTTGGGTTAGATGTCACGTTAGGTCGCGAGGAATAAAGATAATTATGATTGATTTTCCCAGGTCCAGAGATAAAGATCACAACACCGCTGACTTTGATTTCATACAGATCAAGGTTGCTTCGCCACAAGAGATTTATGCTTGGTCTTTCGGTGAAGTGATCAAACCAGAAACTATCAACTANCGCTCATTTAAGCCTGAAAGAGATGGCTTGTTTTGTGAGAGGATTTTTGGTCCAGTGAAAGACTGGGAGTGTCACTGCGGTAAATTCAAGAGAATCCGATTCAGAGGCCACGTGTGCGATCGTTGTGGTGTTGAGGTCACTCTTTCAAAAGTCCGACGTGAACGGATGGGCCATATCGAACTTGCTGTTCCAATATGTCATATTTGGTTTTTCAAGACNCTTCCAAGTCAATTNGGTTATTTGGTGGGTATGTCTCTGCGCGATCTGGAGAAGGTCATTTACTACGCGTCCTATGTTGTGGTTGACCCTGGCAAACAGGATGTGGAATTCCTGGACCTTCTNGACGAAGATGAATATTACGATCTGCGCGTAAAGTCGCGGGAGGAAGGTGATGAAACCTTCAGGGCTGAGATTGGAGCAGAAGCAATTCGCTCTCTGTTAAAATTACTCGACAGCCCCGAGCGAAAAATGAGCGATCGTAATTCTGATGGAGACGGCTTGCGCAGACTGGCAAGCTGGCTTCGTGTCGAAATTGCNACCGAGACNTCTCAGCATCGTAAGAAGAAGAAGCTTAAGCGGCTCAAAGTGGTAGATGCGTTGTNTAAATCTGGAGATGCATCTGGGACGAAGAACCTTCCAGAGTGGATGGTAATGGATGTGATACCGGTCATTCCTCCTGATTTGCGGCCCTTGGTTCCTCTGGATGGCGGCAGGTTCGCCACGTCTGATCTGAACGATTTGTATAGGAGAGTGATCAATAGGAATAATCGCTTAAAGAAGTTAATAGCAATGAGGGCGCCAGAAGTGATTCTCCGTAATGAAAAGCGCATGTTGCAAGAAGCGGTAGATGCGCTTTTCGATAATGGTCGGAGATCTAAAGCAATCAGAGGTCGAGGTAAACGTCCTCTTAAATCCCTGTCGGACATGCTCAAGGGCAAACAGGGTAGATTCCGTCAGAATTTATTGGGTAAGCGGGTAGATTATTCTGGGCGGTCGGTGATAGTGGTGGGCCCTGAGCTCAAGTTGCACCAATGTGGCCTTCCTAAAGCCATGGCAGTCGAACTATTCAAGCCCTTTATAATACATGAATTGGAGAAACGGGGTGAAGCTGAGACGGTNAAAAGAGCAAAACGGATAGTTGAGAGGGANGACCCTAAGGTTTATGAGGTTTTGGAAGATATAATCAAAGATCATCCTGTCCTTTTAAACAGAGCTCCAACTCTTCACAGGCTTGGAATCCAAGCTTTTGAGCCTGTTTTAGTNGAAGGGAAAGCCATTAGGATTCATCCTCTGGTATGTGCNGCTTTTAATGCTGATTTTGACGGTGACCAGATGGCAGTNCATGTTCCTCTGTCCTTTGANGCGCAGTTGGAAGCACGGGTACTNATGCTTTCAAGTAATAATATTCTGTTACCATCAAATGGGCGTCCAGTTACAGCTCCATCNCAGGATATGGTAATAGGAGCTTATTATCTAACGAAATCTCCACTNAATNTTTCTGATGNCGAAGTGGTGGTGAACAATGAGAAAGCCAATGCAGATGCCAAAATGGCTGCAGAAACCCAACTGGAAGAGATCTTTAGGGATGCNCCNCGTGTTTCTTCATTCGCTGAAATAGANATGGGCNTGGACTCTGGGCGATTCAAATTCGCAAGTGTCTGTAACTGGTGGATTNCTGAAGATGTAGAGAGTGGTCAGACGAATTCTGTCCAGGGCAAATGGCATCGCACAACTGTTGGGNGAGTTTTATTCAATTCTATTATTCCTCCTGAGTTGGGNTTTCATAACCAAACCTTTGGNAAGAAAGAGTTGGGANATCTGATTTTTGATTGCTTCACTGAAGTGGGCTTGAGTGCCACGACTGAGTTTTTAGATCAGATGAAAGATTTTGGATTCAGATANGCGACTATGGGTGGTGTCAGTGTGGGGATAGCTGATCTTGAAACTCCAGATGAAAAATCTGACATCTTGGGTGAAGCTAGTGAGCAGGTATCTAGATTCCAAGATGCTTACGAGAGTGGCTATATCTCAAACGGTGAACGTTATAACAAGGTCATTGATACATGGACTCATGCAAACAATGACGTTGCTGACGCGATGGTCGGTCGGTTAGAAAGATCACAGGATGGGTTTAATCCAGTTTACATGATGATGACTTCGGGTGCTCGAGGGAATCGTGACCAGATGAGACAGCTTGCNGGAATGAGNGGCTTGATGGCAAAGCCACAGAAAAAATTGACTGGTGGAGTAGGAGAGATCATAGAAAGTCCAATTCAAGCCAATTTTAGAGAAGGGCTTTCTGTTGTGGAGTATTTCATATCTACCCATGGTGCTCGTAAGGGTCTTGCCGATACAGCNCTTAAGACTGCTGATGCTGGGTATTTGACCAGAAGACTAGTCGATGTTGCCCAAGATTGTACGATCACGGAAAAAGATTGCGGTACGATACTGGGAATAGAAATGGAAGCTCTAAAAGAAGGTGAGGATATCATTGAGCCTCTTGTAGATAGAATCGTAGGCAATGTTGCCTTAGAGGCCGTATACGATCCAATAGATGGTGAAAAATTAATCGATGCGGGAGAATTAATTCTTGAAGACCAAGCTATAGCCGTTGAGGCAGCAGGTCATAAGGACATTAAAATCCGTTCAGTTCTCACCTGTGAGGCCAAGAGAGGACTCTGTCAGATGTGCTATGGCAGGAATTTGGCCACCATGAAACTAGTCGATATAGGAGAGGCTGTTGGAATTTTGGCGGCTCAGTCAATAGGAGAGCCTGGAACTCAGCTTACTCTTAGAACTTTCCATATTGGCGGTACGGCTGTAAACATAGCAGCGCAGACACTAAGAAGATCAAAATTTGACGCCGTGATTGGACTGGAGAGGGTCACAGTTGTGAAGTCTCCATCCACTAAGGAAACAATAGTTACATCGAGAGAAGGAGAGATTGTCCTGAAGACACCAGAGGGACAGGTCCGATCTAAATTGAGAGTACCATATGGTGCAACCCTAGTGGTTAAAGAAAACAGTAAAATAAAGGCTAATGACGAATTGTTTAGTTGGGATCCCTATGCAGAACCTATGGTCGCCGATGTGGGTGGGATCGTGAAATTTATTGACATTGTCGACAACCAAACCATGCGGGAGGAACTGGACGAATCTACTGGACGTCGTCAGATGACCATAATTGAAGATCGGTCAAAGAAACTTCATCCTACCATTCAGATCTGTAAGAAGACTAAGAAAGGTGAAATACAGAGGGAATTCATAATGGCAGTTGGAGCCAATCTTCTCGTCAACGATGGCGATGAAGTGCAGCCTGGAGACACGATTGCTAAGATCGGTCGGGAAGTTTACAAAACAAGAGATATAACTGGTGGATTACCTAGAGTAGTGGAGCTTTTCGAAGCCAGGCGCCCAAAAGATCCAGCGGTTCTAACTGAAATCGATGGACATGTCCGTTTTGGAGATATTAAGAGGGGTAAGAGAGAAGTGATTGTATCATCGGAATTAGATTCTGATGACGAAAGAACTTATCTGGTACCAGTGGGTAAACATATGAGGGTACATGGAGGTGACCATGTACGTGCTGGTGATAAGCTTTCAGAAGGGCCCATCAATCCCCATGATATCTTGAGAGTTAAAGGGCCCCGGAAGGTTCAAGAGCACCTTCTTAATGAGGTTCAAGAGGTCTACCGGCTACAGGGTGTAAAGATCAATGACAAGCACATTGCAGTAATGGTGAGGCAGATGCTTCAGAAGGTTCGTATTACTGATCCTGGCGAAACGGATGTTTTAGAAGGTGAAAATGTGGATAGATCGGAGTTCAGGGCGATCAACAGGGTTGCTATGGCAGAAGGATTGAAGCCAGCACGCTCGGAACCTCTTTTATTGGGTATCACCAAAGCCAGCCTCACAACTGAGTCCTTTGTTTCGGCGGCTTCTTTCCAGGAAACTACTAGAGTACTCACTGATGCTGCGGTTAGAGGAGCTAAGGACGATCTTAAAGGCCTCAAAGAGAACATAATCATTGGACATCTGATTCCAGCGGGGACCGGAGTTCATAGGTATGAAGATGTTGATTTTGTAGTCGATCAATCGTTCTATGAAGAGGAGATTCTGCCTTTGACGGATCCGGATGGTCTTCTAGCGGAGCTAGAAGGCCTAATAGCAGAATAGCCTTAAATTGTGAGATTTGTGCAGCCATTGACGGAACAGCTGTACATCTCATAAGACAGAATTACTCTAGGCTAATCAGAGACTCTGGTATGGCTGATGTGACTTTACATTAGAGAGATGCTGTCCAGTGACCTAATTGGACACTCACCTTGCCGTTGACACTTTCTTAAGTTCCACTAAATTTTCAGGTCTGTGTAACAAGTGCCGAATGGCCTTGATGGTTCGATAAAGATCCGCACTGAATGGTGCGGTTTTTTACGCGAGGATACTTAATAAAGTTATGCCAACGATAAATCAATTGGTTCGTAAGGGCCGTAAGGAGCTTGCTAGAGTAAACAAGTCTCCTGCCCTGCAGAAAAATCCACAGAGAAGGGGGGTATGCACTAGGGTGTATACCACGACTCCTAAGAAACCCAATTCTGCCTTGCGTAAAGTGGCTAGGGTTAGGCTAACCAATGGTTATGAGGTGACTTCTTATATAGGTGGGGAGGGTCATAATTTACAAGAGCACTCGATCGTCCTAATCAGAGGTGGACGAGTTAAAGATTTGCCAGGAGTGAGGTATCACGTAGTTAGAGGTACTCTAGACGCTTCGGGTGTATCAGATAGAAGACAAGCAAGATCTAAGTATGGAGCTAAGAGGCCTAAATAGAAGATGAGATATGAGCCGTCGTTCTAGTGCAATTCGCAGGGATCTTCTTCCAGATCCTAGATATGATTCCGTTGAGGTGTCTAAATTCATCAACAATCTAATGATTGATGGGAAGAAATCGCTTTCGGAAAGAATATTCTACGAGGCTCTAGATATTTGTCAGGAAAAATCTGGACAACCAGGATTAACGGTGTTCACGCAGGCTCTAAATAACTCGAAGCCCTCATTGGAAGTTAAGAGTCGTAGAGTTGGAGGTGCCACGTACCAGGTGCCGATTGAGGTGCGTCCCGATCGTCGCACGGCATTAGGAACAAGATGGATAATTAGTTTCGCACGTCAGAGGAATGAGAAAACCATGAGTGAGAGATTGGCCGCGGAGCTATTGGCAGCAAGTCGTGGTGAAGGAGCAACGATTAAGAAAAAAGACGACACACACAGAATGGCGGAGGCCAACAAAGCATTTGCGCACTACCGCTGGTAGAGAGTGAAATCAACCCAGACCGTATAGCGCTCAAAGAAGGGTTCGTATGTTTAATACTTTTCTTGTTGGGGGTGTCTTCTTTTTTTTGGACATAGTGAAACAGTGGGATTTTGAGGATTGGTTACAGGAAATAAAAAGATATGCCAAGAGACACATCGCTTAATCATCTAAGAAACATCGGAATCATGGCCCACATTGATGCTGGGAAAACCACGACGACCGAGCGTGTTCTTTATTACACCGGAAGACTCCACCGTGTTGGTGAAGTTCACGATGGTGGTGCCACTATGGATTGGATGGAGCAGGAGCAAGAGAGAGGAATAACCATCACATCAGCGGCGACTACCTGTCATTGGGATAGGCACGACGTCGAACATAGGATTAATATTATTGATACACCTGGGCATGTCGATTTCACTGCTGAAGTCGAGAGATCTCTGAGAGTGCTAGATGGAGCTGTTGCTGTGTTTTGTGGGGTTGGTGGAGTGGAGCCTCAATCAGAGACTGTCTGGAGACAAGCTGATCAATATGGAGTGCCAAGGATAGCTTTTGTTAATAAGATGGACAGGACGGGTGCTGATTTTGAGAATGTCGTTGGCATGATGAGAGAGAGACTCGGGGCCAATGCTTTACCAGTTCAGTATCCTTTGGGTGAAGGCGAGTTGTTCACTGGGATAGTGGATATAGTTGAACAGAAGGCAATGTACTATAAAGAAGAGTTGGGTTCGGGAGTGGAAGAAGCGGAAATCCCGGATGCACTAGTCGATAAAGTTTCAGAGCTTAGGGAAGAGCTTATCGAGGCAGTAGCGGAACATGATGATGTCTTGCTTGAGAAGTTTCTGGCCGGTGAAGAACTCAATATAGAAGAGTTGACTGAAGGCATCAGGACGGCAACTCTTTCAGGAGACCTCTTTCCAGTATTCTGTGGGTCAGCCTTCAAGAACAAAGGTGTACCTGCGCTCCTCGATGGAGTGGTAGACTATCTTCCGTCACCTATCGATATACCTGCTATTAAAGGTCATCTTCCTCAGCACGATGAGACCCTGGAGAGCAGGGAGGCTTCAGACGATGCTCCATTCAGCGCTTTGGTTTTCAAGATCATGACCGATCCGTATGTCGGTAAGCTAACATATATTAGGGTTTATTCTGGATCCTTACCATCTGGAAGTTATGTGGTAAATGCTACTAAAGATAGAAAGGAACGAGTGGGAAGGATTCTCCAGATGCATGCAAACAAAAGAGAAGAGAAAGAGGAGATATATGCGGGTGATATAGCAGCTGTGATTGGATTGAAAGATTCGAAAACAGGAGACACTCTTTGTCAGCCAGACGCGCCAATAATTTTAGAGGCTATGAACTTTCCGGAGCCAGTGATTTCGGTCGCTATAGAGCCGAAAACGAGGCCAGATCAAGACAAGTTAAGCACTGGTTTAGTCAAGTTGGCAGACGAAGATCCAACTTTCAGGGTCCATACTAATGAAGAGACTAACCAAGTCATCATAAGTGGAATGGGAGAATTACATCTAGAAATTATTGTAGATAGGCTTAGAAGAGAGTTCGGAGTTGGAGCAAATATTGGTCGTCCGCAAGTGTCTTATAGGGAGACGATCAGGACTAGGTCGGAGAAGGTGGAGGGCAAGTTTGTAAGGCAGTCAGGTGGACGAGGCCAGTATGGCCATGTAGTCGTAAATATCGAGCCTGCTGAAGTGGGAGTGGGCTTTGTTTTTGAAGACATGATCAAGGGAGGAGTGGTTCCTAGGGAGTATATCAGTTCAGTTGAGCAAGGGGCGAAAGAAGCTCTAGTGACAGGTGTCGTAGCAGGCTACCCTGTCATCGACGTTAAAGTCGAGCTTGTGGACGGTTCTTATCACGACGTTGATTCAAGTGAAATGGCTTTCAAGATTGCTGGATCTATGGCGATTAAGGACGGTGTGAGACGAGCGTCGCCAGTTCTGCTGGAACCAATTATGGACGTGGAGGTCGTTACACCCCAAGATTACATGGGCGATATCATAGGGGACCTTTCCTCACGTAGGGGGAAAGTGGGGGCAATGACGGATCGTGCTGGGGCTCAGGTGATAGCTGCCAGTGTCCCCTTGGGAGAGATGTTTGGATACGCAACATCTCTCAGGTCTTTGAGTCAAGGCAGAGCGGTTTACACGATGCAGTTTGCTCAGTATGAGGAAGTTCCTACTAGTAAGGCCGAAGAGATAATAAGTGCTAATACCAATTAAAGTTTAGGTAGCGAACAATAGAAATGAAATTTACAAGAGATGGCTCTGGTTGTGGAATGAGAGGAAAATATGAGCGATAGGATCAGGATCAGGTTGAAAGCGTTCGATCATTGGTTAGTGGATCAGACGGCTGCTGACATTGTACGTACCGCTCAAAAATCAGGGGCAAGTGTCAAAGGGCCCGTGCCACTACCTACAAGGAGGGAACGTTGGACTGTGTTACGTTCTCCACATGTGGACAAAAAGAGCCGAGAACAATTTGAGTTGCGTACGCATAAGCGGTTGATAGATATCGTGGACAGTCGTCCACAGACAGTTGATGCTCTGACCAAGCTGGATTTACCAGCTGGTGTAGACGTGGAAATTAAGGTTGACTGAATAATGGCTGGACTAATCGGCAAAAAGATGGGGATGACCCGAATTTTTGATGACAACGGTATCGCGGTGTCGGTGACTGTTGTAGAGGCTGGTCCCTGTGCGATCCTGCAGATAAAGAATCAGGATAATGATGGGTATGAGGCAGTGCAATTAGGTTTTGAGAGTAAGAAAGAAAGTCGTGTAAGCAAGGCAGAAAAAGGCCATGCTAACAAAGCAGGGGTTACAGGCGCACCAAGAATAATTAGAGAGTTTCCTGTCGATGATGATTTTGAGTACGAACTAGGCCAAGCTTTGACGGTTGGAATTTTTGAGCCAGGCGACTCGGTTAAAGTTACTGGGAAAACCAAGGGGAAAGGCTTCCAGGGAGTTGTAAAGCGTTATGGTTTTGCAGGACGTCCCGCAAGCCATGGTCATCCAATGTCCCGAAATCCAGGTTCTATGGGGCCTGGGACCGATCCGAGTAGGGTGATAAAAGGAAAGAAATTACCTGGAAGAATGGGAGGAAAAAGAGCCAGTATTAGTAATCTAAAGGTTGTCCAGATAGATGAGGAACGAAATCTCTTATTCATTAAGGGAGGAGTTCCAGGGTCTCGAAACAGTTACTTAATGATTCAGAAATAAATTATGAAAGCTATTTGTTACGACATAAACGGATCGAATCAAGGTGAGCAGTCGCTACCGGACTGGTTGTTTGACGGTGTTGTTAACGAGGATGTTATGCACCAAGTTGTGAAAGTGTATCTGTCAAACCAGAGGAGGGGGACTGGAGCAGCAAAGTCTCGTGGAATGGTAGCAGGTGGCGGGAGAAAGCCATGGAGACAAAAGGGGACTGGCAGGGCCCGTGCGGGTACCATTAGATCTGGAATCTGGAAGGGTGGTGGTGTTATTTTTCCCCCTGTTCCTCATTCCTGGAATAAGCGAGTCCCAAAGAGAGTCAGAGCTTTAGCAAGACGATCAGCTCTAAATACTAGAGCGCAAGGGAACAGAGTTTCTTTGGTTGAAGGACTTGATTTTGAAAGTCCAAAAACGAAAAGACTGAAAGAAATCTTGACTAATATTGGTCTGGAAGGAAAGGTTTTGTTGCTGACTGACGGGGCAAAGGAAAGTGTTTATTTGTCGGGTCGCAATTTGGACAGAGTAACGGTCCGTCCATTTGGACAAGAATCAGTTTACGATATTCTTTGGGCTAATGTTGTTCTGATCGAACAGCAGGCTCTCGAAGCTTCAGAACCTTCTGAGGCAGATAGAAAAGCTGGTGTGGCTCTATCGCGAGGACCTTCACAAGCGAAAGTTCGTGAAGAAGCTCAGAAGAAAAATAGAGGAGTCAGTCGCAGGGAGCGTAGGGTACATAAAAGTGTCTCTCAAGTAAAAGTTGTGGAGGAAAAGAGTCTTGAAGAGGCTGCTTATCCTAAGGAGGAAGAATCGAAGTTTGATATTTCATCTATAAAACTTCCTAAGATTTCTGAGCTGGCTGAATTTTTGTTGCAGTTCGATTCATTTTCTGATATAGAAGAATTGAAGGGTAGGGACGGACGTAAGACTGCTCAAGCCCTATATGAGGCGCGTTTGGCAGGGTTAGGCAGTGATTCGGATGAGGAGGACGGCGATGCGTGAGTTATATGATGTGATCCAAACTCCAGTCGTGACTGAGAAATCTGCGAGAGAGATGGAAACACAGAACATTTATACTTTTATAGTCGATGAAAGGGCTAACAAGATTGAGATTGCTAAAGCTGTTGAGAGATTATGGGAAGTTAGAGTTAAGAAAGTTCGGACGATGAGGTACGCAGGAAAGCTGAAGAGGGTATCTATGGGAAGGATGACACCCAACAGAAATTTTGGTCGGAGCCCTTCCTTTAAAAAGGCGATAGTTCAGCTAGCAGAAGGTGATCACATTGAATTCTACGAGGCTGGTTGATCATGGCGATTAAGAAGTTCAAACCCATGACGCCAGGCACTCGCTTTCGCTCTATTGTAGACAATTCTTCGATTCTGAGTAAGAAAGCTCCTGAAAGGTCTCTCCTGGAGCCTTTGCTGAAGTCTGGAGGAAGGAACCACAATGGAAGGATCACCTCAAGAAGAAGAGGTGGGGGACACAAACGTCGATATCGCAAGATAGATTTCCGGCGCAACAAATTGGGGGTTCCTGGCAAAGTGGCGGCCATAGAGTATGACCCAAACAGAAGTTCTAATATCGCCTTAATCCATTATACAGATGGAGAAAAGAGGTACATCCTGCATCCCCGAGGATTGAAGGTAGGAGCAACAGTGGTATCGGGGCCAGATGCCGACATTCAAGTTGGCAATTCACTGCCCCTCGGCTTAATTCCACTAGGAACGATTGTCCACAATATTGAGTTAAAACCAGGGAAAGGTGGTCAAATGGCTCGCTCAGCGGGAGCGGGAGTGCAGGTAATGGCTAAAGAAGGAAAATACGTTGCCTTGAGGCTACCTTCGACTGAAGTGAGGCGAGTGTTTAAAGATTGTATGGCTACGATTGGTCAGATGGGAAATATTGAGCATAATCTTCAGACGTTAGGTAAGGCAGGTGCCAGCCGTTGGCGTGGACGCCGTCCAAAAGTCCGAGGAGTTGCAATGAATCCAATCGATCATCCCCACGGTGGTGGTGAGGGACGCACCTCTGGTGGACGTTCACCCGTTACACCCTGGGGTAAAAGAGAAGGGATAAAAACCAGAAAGAAGAAGAATGCTTCTAACAAGTATATTGTTCGGGGCCGTAAACGTGGACGGGCTACCAAGTGATTCATGATTATTTGTTACCCAAGCGAGAAATTGAAAGGTTGATGACATGGCACGTAGCGTAAAAAAAGGGCCTTACATAGATGAGAAGTTGTTTGAGCGGATTGAAGGAATGAATAGCAGTGGGTCAAAGAAGGTGATTCAAACCTGGTCCAGAGCTTGTACTATTCCTCCTGAATTTGTAGGCCATACATTGGCTGTTCATAACGGAAATAAATTCATTCCTGTTTTCGTGAGCGAAAATATGGTTGGTCACAAGTTAGGTGAGTTCTCTCCTACACGATTATTCAGAGGACACAGTGGAAAGCTTGCCGATAAACGATCTAAGATAGGTTAGTGGAGATAAAGGATGGAAGCTAAAGCAATTGCTCGCATGGTCCGGATGAGTCCTCGAAAAGTCCGTCTCGTGGTGGATCAGATTAGAGGAAAATGGGTCAATGAGGCCTATGCGATCTTGGAGTTTTCTAATAAATTTGCAGCAGAGCCTGTGGGTAAGACTCTTCGATCGGCAGTTGCTAACGCTCAAGAAAAGGCCAAGGGTTCTGGTGAAGCGTTGGATATGGATGAGTTGCGCGTTGGAACGGCTTTTGTCGATGAAGGTCCGACATACAAGAGATGGAAAGCGTCGGCCATGGGTCGAGGGTCGCCACGTAGAAGAAGAACTAGTCATATAACCGTAATTGTTAATACCGAGGATTGATAATGGGACAGAAAACGCACCCGATTGGATTTCGCCTCGGGGTAATTAAGGATTGGAAATCTACATGGTACGCCGAAGGAGATTTTTCTGATTTCCTGCAGGCTGATGAGACACTGAGAGCATACTTGCATAGAAGACTTTCTCATGCTGCGTTGTCTAAGGTGGAAATAGAGAGGAAGCCTTCTAAAACTGTAGTAACCCTTTTTACAGCTCGACCAGGGGTTGTCATTGGGAAGAGGGGTTCAGAGGTGGATAAATTACGTGACGAACTGGCTCTAGTTGTCGACACAGAAGTTTCAGTGAATGTGGAAGAAATAAGAGTCCCAGAAGTGGATGCTCGATTAGTGGCAGAAAATGTTGCCCACCAACTTAAGGAGCGCATCTCCTTTAGAAGGGCAATGAAGCGAGCAATTCAGTCGGCTATGAGAGCGGGTGCATTAGGAATTAAGATTCAATGTGCTGGAAGGTTGGGAGGTGCTGAGATAGCTAGAACGGAAGGATATAATGAAGGCAGAGTTCCATTACACACTTTGAGGGCTAACATTGATTATGCGGATGTTCCAGCAGCTACTAGCTACGGAATTGTTGGCATAAAATGCTGGATCTTCAGTGGGGAAGTTGTGGAAGAACGTAGAGGTCGCACTTACTCCACTGGTGCAGGAGGGAAGGTCTAGTCGATGTTAGCACCTAAAAGAGTTAAACACCGTAAAACCCACAAGGGTCGCATGAGAGGTAAAGCCCAAAGGGGCAATAAAGTGTCTTTCGGCCAATTTGGGTTGCAGGCTACCGAATGTGGTTGGATTTCTAATCGGCAGATTGAAGCGGCTCGAGTAGCTATGACAAGACATATCAAGCGAACTGGGAAAGTCTGGATAAGGATTTTCCCTGATAAGCCGATTACGTCCAAGCCAGCCGAAACTCGCATGGGTAAAGGTAAAGGAAATCCTGAATCATGGGTGGCCGTAGTAAAACCAGGAACAATGATGTTTGAGCTAGAGGGTGTTTCAGTTGAAATTGCAAAAAGGGCCATGGAACTAGCTAATGCTAAGCTTCCTGTCGCGACCCGATTCGTCGCTAGATCAGATCAATTACTCGGCTAGGATAAAATATAGTTATGAAAGTTTCAGAAATAAGAGAATGGGACAATGTCGAAATTTCAGCTCGGTTAGAAGAACTGAAAGAAGACTATTTTCGCATGCGTTTCCAGGCCGCAACGATGACTTTGGACAATCCCAAAATCCTAAAAGGAATTCGGCGGGATGTAGCTCGTTTGAAAACTGTACTCAGGGAACGCGAGGCCAGTGCCAATTCTAAGAGAGAAGTACAATCATGACTATAATTGAAAGAAATAATCGAAAGATAAGATCAGGTGTTGTTATATCGAACAGAGCCGAGAAAACCGTGACAGTTTTGGTTGAGCGACAATTTGCACATCCTTTATATACAAAACAGATAAAGCGTGCAAAAAAGTATCAAGTACATGATGAGAATAATGAATGTCAAGTCGGTGACTCGGTAAGAATAATGGAAACGCGACCACTCTCTAAAACTAAGAGGTGGCGGGTCCTGGAAAGGAAGGAGAGGTAGGAATAGAGTGGCTGCCTACTTCGAGGGGAATAAAGTGGAGACTGTAGTATGATTCAACAAGAATCGATTGTAAAAATCGCCGATAATTCTGGAGCTAAGAGTGCACTTTGTATACGTGTCCTAGGAGGTTCGAAGAGGCGGTATGCCAGTGTAGGTGACGTCATTGTGGTAACGGTTAAGGATGCGATTGCAAATTCACCCGTAAAAAAGGGTGAAGTTTTGCAAGCGGTAGTCGTTAGGACAGCAAAAGAGGTGCGTCGCAGAGATGGAAGTTATATAAGATTTGATGAAAATGCTGCTGTTTTGGTAAATCAGCAGGGAGAGCCAACAGGTACCAGAATCTTTGGGCCAGTCGGCCGAGAATTGAGAGATAAACGGTATATGAAAATTGTATCTTTGGCCCCGGAGGTATTGTGAGATCACACAGGACGGGTCGCCCTAGGATTGTAAAGGGGGATAGGGTGAGAGTCATTAGGGGGAATCATCGTGATATGGAAGGGACTGTCACCGAGGTCCTGCCAAATAAGGACAGAGTTGTGGTTGAAGGTGTAAATATGCGTAAACGGCATCAGAGGCCGACTGAAGCAAATCCAGATGGTGGGATAATCACCTTCGAAGCTCCGATCCACGCCTCTAATGTTATGTTGGTTGATCCTTCTGAAGACGAGCCTACTAGGATCCGGATGAAAATTGAGGAAGATGGGCGCAAGGAAAGAATTTCAGTGAGGACTGGTAACCCGATACCGAAGTCATAGTGGGATTGGAGATTAACAATGGAATCTAGATTATATAAACATTACAAGAGCCATGCCCGTCCTCAATTGGCCGAAAAATTCAATTGGACCAATCCAAACCAAATTCCCAAGATCGAAAAAGTGGTAATGAATGTTGGAGTGAGCGAAGCTGCTAAAAACGCTAAGCTTCTAGCCGCTGTGGTCGAAGAGCTTGGTCTCATAAGTGGCCAGAAAGCCATGGTTACTAAAGCTCGTAAGTCTATTGCAAACTTCCATCTTCGGGAGGGGATGCCGATAGGAGCAACTGTTACGTTGAGAAGGAGTAGGATGTACGAGTTTCTCGACCGTTTGGTAAGTGTGGCTATACCTAGAATTCGTGATTTCAGAGGTCTGACCACAAAGTCTTTTGATGGCAGAGGGAATTTTACAATGGGAATAAAAGAACAGATTATCTTTCCAGAGATTGATTTTGATAAAGTTGGTCAAATACATGGAATGAACATTACCATCGTGACCAGTGCAAACACAGATGAAGAAGCGCTTGCTTTGCTAAGGGAAATGGGATTTCCTTTTAAGGGAGAGGTCCCAGTGCAGATAGGACAAGCGGCAAACTAAGGGGATTAAATGGCCAGAAAGGCTTTGATTGAAAGAAATAATGGGCGTCAGAAATATGCTGGAAGACATCGTAACCGATGCCAGCGTTGTGGTCGGCCACGAGCGTTCATTAGAAAATTTGGATTGTGTAGAATTTGTTTTCGGCAGAAAGCTTTGCAGGGCGAGATCCCTGGCGTTAGAAAATCTAGCTGGTAAAGGATAGATAAATATATGATGACTGACCCCGTTGCTGATATGCTCACTCGTGTACGTAATGCTGGGAAAGCGGGACACAAGTGGGCTGATATACCAGTCTCTAAACTGAAAAGAGAAATAGCGCAGTTGCTTAAAGAAAGTTTTTTTATTCATGATTTTAAAGTGCTGAATGATGGGAAGTTTGGAGTTTTGCGTATTTACTTGAAATACCATGACGGCAATCCAGTGATTCGGCATTTGGAGCGAATTTCCAGGCCAGGTCAGCGGCGTTATATGGAAGCAAATAAAATTCCTAAAGTTCGCAATGGATTGGGTATGGGGATTCTATCTACCTCCAGGGGGTTGATGTCTGATAAGGCTGCAAGAAAAGAAGGTGTGGGTGGTGAATTGATGGCGATGGTTTGGTAGAGATTTAGGAAAGGAAAAGGTCGGAAACAATGTCTCGAATCGGTAAACAACCTGTCGAAGTCCCCAATGGAGTGGACGTCGCATTAAAAGAAAACAGCATTTCGGTGAAAGGGCCGAAAGGAGAACTGGATTTGAATATTAATCCAGAGATAGCGGTCGCTGTGGAAGGAAGTGTGATTAATGTTACCAGGTCATCTGATGAAGCAAAGGACCGAGCCTTACATGGCTTAATAAGGTCCCTAATAGCAAATATGGTGGAGGGAGTGGAAAAAGGCTTCCAAAAAACGTTAGAGATTGAGGGCGTTGGTTACCGTGCGCAAAAACAGGGTGCTGGCTTGCTACTAAATTTAGGCTTCTCTCATACTATTAGTTATGCTGCTCCAGAAGGTGTTGTAATTGAAGTACCAGATCAAACTACCATAGTTGTTAGCGGAGCGGATAAGCAAAGTGTTGGACAGACAGCGGCCGAGATCAGATCTTTCCGGCCACCGGAGCCCTACAAAGGTAAAGGGATAAGATATAAGGGAGAGTATATTAGGAGAAAAGCTGGTAAAACAGCTGGGGCTTAAGGGAAAAATAAGAAAGATGAATAATAAGATTCTAAATAAAAATAGGGCAGGAAAGAGGGTTAAGAGACATGCTCGAATCAGGCAGAAAATCTGGGGTACAGCTGAACGCCCAAGGTTAGTGGTGTTTCGTTCCCTTCGTAATTTGGAGGGACAAATTGTGAATGACGATGTTGGTCATACCCTGATAGGCCTATCGACCATGAGTCCAGCTTTAGATAATTTTGAGACGGAAAAGCAGAATGTAAAACTAGAGAAGGCACGAGCAGCGGGGCTCTTACTGGCTGAACAGGCAACCGAACAGGGTGTGAAAGAGGTTGTTTTTGATAGGGGGGGATATAAGTATCACGGCCGAGTAATGGCTTTCGCCGAAGGAGCGCGAGAGGGAGGGTTGAAATTCTAGTGGCTAGAAAAAACAGAAGGAAAAAAGACGAAAGAGATTCTGAATTTACAGAAAAGGTTATTCACATCAACAGAGTGGCCAAGGTTGTAAAGGGAGGCAGAAGATTCTCATTTTCAGCTTTGGTTTCCGTAGGAGACCAAAGAGGTAGAGTAGGCATAGGGTTGGCCAAAGCCAATGAAGTTTCGGAAGCTATTCGCAAGGCTTTCGAGCGAGGTCGTCGGGAATTAGTGGAAGTGTCCGTGTTGGACGGAACTATACCACACGAGATAGTGGGCAAATGGGGCGCAGGTCGAGTAATGTTGCGTCCAGCCGCTCCAGGAACAGGCGTCATAGCAGGCGGTCCTGTAAGGTCCGTACTGGAGGCCGCTGGAGTTACAGATATTTTGACCAAGAGTCTTGGAAGTAATAATCCCATTAATGTAGTGAGAGCTACTATGAATGGTTTGACTAATCTTGTGACTGTCGAACAAGCAGCTCGGGAGAGGGGTGTTCCGGTGGAGCTCATCCTTGGAGAGGAGGGCTAACGTGGCTAAGAAATTGTCCGTTACTCAAGTGAGAAGTGGTGTCGGAAAGAAATTCAGGCACAGACGTACTTTGGAGGCTCTGGGATTCAAAAAACATCAGCAAACTGTGATACATGAGGATAATGCTGCGATAAGAGGTATGGTACAGCAAGTACACCATTTAGTTAAGGTCGAGGAGATATCCTGATGGCAGAACTGCATGAACTGAAACCATCGTTGGGATCGAGAAGCAATTCAAAACGAAAGGGCAGAGGCCCAGGTTCTGGGAATGGTAGAACTGCTGGTAGAGGCGAGAAAGGACAGAATGCTAGAAGTGGCGGTGGTGTTCGTCCTGGTTTCGAGGGTGGTCAGATGCCGTTGCAGCGTCGAATTCCCAAAAGAGGTTTCACTCCTCTCAAAAGAAAGGTTTACCAAATAGTAAATGTAGCAGATTTTACTAGAGTTTCAGGTTCCGATGTTGATGCTGACAGCCTGAAAGAAGCTGGATTAGTCAGGTCCGCAGACGGACTAGTAAAAATTCTAGGTTTCGGGGAACTGGATGATTCTTACTCTGTAACAGCCCACAAGTTTAGTGAGGCGGCAGTCAAAAAGATAGAATCTGCAGGAGGATCGGTGACCGTGATGGTAAGGAATAAAGAGGAAGGCTAGGGTGGCTAATCCTATTCCAAATCTGTTCAGAGCCCCTGAACTGAAAGAAAAGATTCTATTCACTCTTTTCATACTTTTCATTTATAGGTTCGGTGCTCATATAACTGTTCCTGGTGTTGACGTCGGAATCCTGAGACAGCAGTTTGGGGCGCTCCAGGGTGGGATCCTAGGAATTTATGACATGTTTGTAGGTGGTGGGCTTAGTCGTGCTACTATTTTTGCCTTGGGAATCATGCCATACATATCCGCGAGCATCATGTTCCAACTTTTGGCTGCTGTGGTCCCTACAATTGAGAAACTTCAGAAAGAAGGTGAAGAGGGAAGAAAGAAATTGACTCAATGGACCAGATATGTGACGGTTCTTTTGAGTGTGATCCAAGGATTCAGTTATGCAGCTTTTCTGACAAGCACAGGTGCGATCAGAGATCCAGGAGCAGTTTTCAATTTTACTACAACCTTGGCTTTAACTGTCGGTGCCATTTTCGTTATGTGGTTGGGTGAACAAATCACGGAGAGAGGAATAGGCAATGGGATGTCACTAATGATATTCTTCTCTATCATTGAAGGGTTTCCAGCTGCTGTAGCTAGAACTTGGGAATCCTTTGTTGCTGATCAGATTCAACTGATAGCGCTTATCTTTTTAGGGCTTATCTTAGTAGGAATAACGGCTGCCGTTGTAGCGATGACAATGGCGTCTAGGAAGATTCCAGTGCAAATCCCTCGAAAAGTTGTTGGACGTGGTAGGATCAGAGAGGGTCAAAAAAGTTTTGTTCCTTTGCGCATCAATTCTGCTGGTGTAATGCCTATTATCTTTGCTCAATCTTTTATAGTTGTCCCCGGAACTGTTGCTCAGTTCGCTGGAGAAACGGGTGGGGTACTGGATATGATCTCCGACATTTTTCAACCTGGAACGGTATACTACATCTGTTACGCTCTTCTGATCATTTTCTTCACATATTTTTATACAGCAATCATTTTTAATCCAGTGGACTTGTCTGAAAATCTTAAGAAACAGGGAGCTTTTATACCAGGAGTTAAGCCTGGTGCGAGGACTGCTGAGTATATTGATAGAGTTTTGACTAGGGTGACACTTCCAGGATCTGCCTACCTTGCATTAATAGCATTGGTACCGTTTTGGATTTTCGCATTTTTTAACATACAGACCTTCTTTTTTGGAGGTACAGCTCTGCTGATTGTCGTAGGGGTTGGGCTGGATACAGTTCAGCAGGCACAGCAACATCTTCTCCTGCGTCATTATGATGGCTTTATGAAAAAAGGTCGAGTGAAGATGCGGGGCCGCTCGCAGTACAGTTAATTGCCATTCCAAAAGAGTCCTTTATAAAATGAATGTGGTTCTTTTAGGTCCTCCAGGGGTTGGCAAAGGAACCCAGGGCGTTTTTATCACCAGTGAACCTGGTTGGGTGCGAATAGTAACCGGGGACTTACTTCGAGATTCGGTAACATCGGGATCTAAATTAGGATTAGAAGCTGAAGCCTATATGACCAGCGGACAACTAGTTCCTGATGCCCTGATTGTGGCCTTGGTCAGGGATCACCTGGTACATTTGGAACTACAAGGTAGCTTGGTCTTTGATGGTTTTCCAAGGACAGCAGGTCAAGCATCAGAACTAACAGAGATGCTAAACCTTCTGGGCAAGAGAGTGGATTCGGTGGTTGTGCTCCAGGCGGAGGAGCAGGATTTGGTAGAGAGAATAAGTGGTCGCAGGTCTTGTCCTACTTGCAAGTCAGTATACAACATTCACACCTCTCCTCCTGAGAAATCAGGGTTTTGCGATGTGGAAGGGTCTGCACTAATTCACCGGACTGATGACAATCCGGAGACTGTGTTAAGTCGCCTACAAGTGTACAGGTCGGAAACAGAGCCAGTGGTCCACTATTACCAAGAACTAGGATCTAAAGTGTGCCTTATTGACGGGAGTAAAAGCGTTGATGAAGTAAGGACTAATATTGCCCAAGTCCTAGGCCTGGTGACAGCATGATCCATCTAAAGACTGAAAGTGAAATCGAATGTATGGCAGATGCTGGCCAAATAATTGCAAAATTGTTTGATGAGATGAGATCACTAGTCCATCCGGGAACCAACACAGCGAAGTTAGACTTGTTCGCGGAAGATTACATAAGGTCATATAAGGGAGCAGTACCAGCTTTTAAGGGTTTGTATGGATTTCCTGGGAGTGTTTGCGCTTCTGTCAACGAAGAAATCGTTCATGGAATTCCTAACAAAATGAGAGTGTTAAAGGAGGGCGATATAATATCGATTGACGTGGGNGTNAGGNTGAATGATTGGTGTTCCGATTCAGCATGGACTTTCCCAGTTGGCCAGATCGACAGCCAAGCAAGTAGTTTGCTTGCCTCGACTGAGAAATCTCTAAATAAGGCTGTGATCGCGGTTAGCACTAATAACCACGTTGGTGATATAGGTGCTGCCGTAATGGAGTCTGTTAAAGGAAAGGGGTACGGCATAATAAAAGATCTCGTAGGACATGGAATTGGTCGTGACGTTCACGAAGAACCTCAGGTTCCCAACCTGGGGAAATCCGGATACGGAGTGAAGCTTCGAGAGGGTATGGTGTTAGCTATTGAACCTATGCTTTCTGTTGGTTCGTCTGAGATAGTGACAGGAGATGATGAGTGGACAGTAAGGACCCAAGACGGGTCTCTTTCAGCTCATTTTGAACATACTGTGGCTGTGACAACTAAGGGTCCTAGAGTTTTGACTCAATTATGAGTCAGGGNATCCCTTTTTGAATTCACTGGAGATGTCTTGAAGGTGTGNAGAGCTTGCATTATCATTGTAAGCTGTGCAATAAACAAAAAAATGGGTTAGAAGAGATGAAGGTTAGAAGTAGTGTAAAGAGGATTTGTGAACATTGTAGGGTTGTTCGCAGGAAAGGTGTNGTAAGAGTCATNTGTAGTAGGAATCCTAAACACAAACAGAGGCAAGGATAGAGTTTATAAATCCGAGTTTCTTCTGATTCTCACAANAAAATAAGTTAAACAACTAAAGAGACGGAAACGGCAGTATGGCACGGATCGCAGGCATTGATCTTCCAAACGGAAAATTNGTTAAGGTTGCCCTGACCTACATTTATGGTATTGGTCAAAAAAGGGCAGATCTCATTCTGGAGGCTACAGGAGTTGATCCCGAGATTCGAGCAGTAAATCTTACCGATGCTGATGTGAACAAGCTCCGCAAGGAAATAGAGAAACAATATAAGGTAGAAGGAGCCCTGAGGACCGAGATTTCAATGAACATCAAGCGATTGATGGACATTGGATCNTACAGAGGTTTGAGACATCGGAAAGGACTGCCAGTGCGAGGACAGAGAACTCATACTAATGCACGCACGCACAAGGGACAACGAAAAGCAGTAGCTGGTCACAAGAAAGCTCCTAAGAAGTAAGTATNTACAGTTCAATTTGATATCAAGACANAGAGTAACTTTNTAGTTATTGAAGTTTGAGGATGGTAAAGAGTGGCGATTAATAAAACAAAAAAATCAGCGAAGAAAGTGGTGGAGGCAGAAGGAGTCGCCCACATCAAGGCAACTTTCAATAATACCTTGATCACTGTTACCGATAAAGTAGGTAACACTGTGGTATGGGGTAGTTCGGGTAANGCAGGNTTCAAGGGATCTAAGAAGTCGACTCCCTTTGCGGCCACTATGGCAGCNGAACAGTGCGGGAAAGAAGCGATGGCTCTTGGTGTTAAAAGGGTTAGCATCTTGGTTCAAGGTCCTGGATCAGGACGTGAGTCTGCTATTTCAGCTTTGGCTGCATCAGGTCTTCAGATTNCTTCTATACANGACATTACNCCACTTCCGCACAATGGATGTCGTCCACCTAAGAAGCGCAGGGTATAGGTAACTATGGCTCGCTACACGGGACCAGCGCATAGAATTTGTCGCAGAGAGGGCCAGAGCTGTGGCAAGGTGAATTGTCCAGTAGAGAGGAAGCCATATCCTCCTGGCCAACACGGCCCTNNTCATGCTCGTCGTAGAAAACAGTCGGATTATGCTGTTCAGCTCAGAGAAAAGCAGAGAGTAAAGATGCGTTATGGTTTACTCGAAAAACAGTTTAGAAGTCTTTTTGAGCATGCTAATAGGCGGGCTGGCGTCACTGGTGAAAATCTACTGGTCGCGCTGGAGTCACGTCTAGATAACATTGTGTATAGAATGGGCTTTGCAAAGACGCGNAGACAAGCAAGGCAATTAGTTGGCCATAGGCATTTCGAAGTAAATGGAAANGCAGTAAACATACCCAGCTATAATGTTAAGAANGGCGATGAAATTTCGATAAGATCCAAATCTAAGGACTTATCGATCGTGGAAGTAGCTCTGGAGGAGGCNCGCACTAAACGACGNCTACCAGAGTGGTTGGTCTTAGANGAAAAGAATCTAATCGGTCGNGTGNCACGTANACCAATACGANCGGATTTAGATGCTTCAATAAATGAACANCTCATTGTGGAACTCTACTCGAAGTGATTATGGAGGATTCTTTGGAGATAGATTTGACTGGATTGGTGATTCCGGAACGTATTGAAATTACGAGGGAATCAGATGATGAAAGCAGAGGAGAATTTGTGATAGAACCCCTCGAGCGTGGTTTCGGCCATACTTTGGGGAATTCTGTTCGTCGAGCGCTCTTGGCCTCTCTGCGGGGTTCAGCAGTTTGGGCCTTTCGTATAGGTGGGGTAGTGCATGAACATGAGACTATCAAGGGAGTTGTTGAAGATGTACACCAGGTGATACAGAACCTNAAGTCTTTAGTTGTCTCTTTGGANGATGATCTGGATAGTGCCTTTTTGGAAATTCGAGCGAGTAAGCCNGGAGTAATTACAGCTGCTGATATAGTGGAAAAAGCCGGTGTTACCATCCATAATTCAGAGCACCATCTAATGACTTTGGAAAACAAGCGTGACCTTGTCATAGAACTTCATGTCCAGAAAGGCAGAGGCTTTGTACTTGCGGAACAACATGAGTTCCCGGAAGGTTCTCCAGTTGATTTGGTTAGAATAGACTCGATTTATAATCCTGTACAGTCGGCAAATTTTTCTGTAGAGGAGACTCGGGTGGGGCAGAGGACNGATTTNGATCGACTGACACTGTCAGTTGAGACAAATGGATCGGTTAGTGCGGAGTCTGCAGTGAGCTATGCTGTTGCACTTCTCCAAAAACACCTTGAGTTTATGCTTTACTTTGCCGAGGGTGGATTGCCTCAAACGGAATCCCTGGGTAGCAAAGTTTCTGAAGAGATGAGAGATTTGTTAAGACGACCGCTGGAAGATATTACTGAGCTTAGCGTTAGGTCTAGAAATTCTCTTAAGAAAGAAGGGGTCAGCATCTTGGCCGACTTAGTTCAGCGGTCTGAAGATCAAATGTTAAGNATTGGGAATTTTGGCAAGAAATCTCTAACAGAGATTTCTGATTTTCTGACAGAACATGGGCTGGATTTTGGAATGCAGTTGTTAGTGGATGATGAAGGGGAGTTTACTCTGATCGAATCTGAAGAAGAAGAAGAAACCGAAGATTCATTTTTCAAGAGATTCTAGGTTTATANATTATGAGACATCGTCAGAAAGGTCGGGCTTTATCTCGGACTCGCACACATAGGAAGGCGACTTTGAGAAATCTTGCTACGGCTCTTTTTCGACATGAGCGAATTGAGACTACGACTGCTAAGGCTAAAGAATTAAGACCTTATGCTGAAAGGTTAATTACTTTTGGCAAAAGGGGTGATCTGCATGCACGNCGGTTGGCGGGACGAGCAATTTCCGACAGNGAAGTATTGGGTAAATTGTTTGATGANATAGGCCCCCGGTTTAGTGATCGCCCAGGGGGTTATACCCGTGTTCTGAAACTCAGAAATCGTAAAGGAGATGCTGCAGAGATGGCGCTAATCGAGTTGCTCGATTAGACTGTCATCTTAAATTGTTGAGAAGAAGCTCATAATAGAGATAAAAACGGGAGCACGCACGAATATGGCATCAGGAAAAGGTTCTTCTGGAGCGTATGGCACGCTGTTGATGGGCATGACGTTTGTAATAGTGGGAGGTTTCTTGTGGTGGCTGACTGGTCGCAGTGAGGAATATGTGATGTCTATCAGTGTTGAAGATGTTGAAGTTGAGGAAGNTGAAGATTTGAGTTCTGCGACNGTGGTACCAGTGGATGTTTTTGGAGCCAATCCAATGGGCCAGGCCGACATGCTCATNCAAGTAAACGAACTTACTGTCCAAAGCTTACTTGATTCGGAAGCATTTTTCGTTGAAGTGGCTGGTCAGCCCTATATGGTAAAAATGTCGGAATCTTTGGTGGCTGACAGTGTTTCTATTGCCATGGGTGAGAGTGTTTCAGTAATTGGAAGGGTTTATCAAATGACAGACAGTGTGGCAGACTCCTGGGTGGCCAGTGGAAGCTTGAGTGAAGCTAATAAGATCGTAGCTACCTTTTCAGAGTCTTTTCTAGAGGCTTTAGATNTAACATCGTATACNGCTCCCAGCGGAAGCAATTAATTACTAGGAATTATTTCAGGAAGTAGAAAGCTTATGTCCAGAGTTTGTTATGTATGTGGGAAGGGGCCCCAGACGGGAAACAACGTGAGTCATGCCCACAACAAGACTANACGTCGTTGGCTGCCCAATCTNCAAAAGGTTAACACTATAACAGGTNCTGGTGAAAGGCGCAGAGTACGAGTTTGTGCAGAGTGTATACGAAGTGAAAAAATCTCCAAAGCACCNCCGATGAGGTTGGCNGGAGACTAGACCTTGATGGCGTCTAGATCTAAATGAAATAATCAAAGCTCATGAAGAGTGGCGCTGTCCAATTATGNAATTAAGGCAGAAGTCACACCTGGCCAGTGAGCATGCAAGAAATAGAAACTAGTCTTCGAAAAGAGCGACCACTAGAAGGTAGGCGAGTCGTTGTAACCAGGCCTTTGCAACAGTCAACTAGATTTACTGAGCTTCTGACCGAGATAGGGGCTTATGTTATTCAGATGCCTACTGTAGAGGTGCGTGGNCTGGGAAGCAGTGAAGATCTAGATCNGGCTGTGATNAATTTCTCACAGTTTGATTGGGTGGTTTTTACTTCGACGAATGCCGTACGATTTTTTGCCGAGAGTGTTAAACGGCAGGATATCCCTATGGTCGATTTTTGCCAGCAAACTAGAGTGTGTTGTGTAGGGCCGGAAACCGCAAAAATCAGCGCTAGCTANGGTNTGGATGCTGAGTGTGTTCCACCAACCTATACAGGGCAGGGTATTGTAGANTTGTTTAGCNCTAGGGAAGATCTTAATGGAAAGAGTTTCCTTATNCCTTCTGGATCAGAAGCCAGGCCGACCGTACCCGATGGATTGAGAGCATTGGGTGCTANTGTCAGAGTGGTTTTGGCTTATGAGACAGTGCCTGTCAATAAAGTTTCGGATAAAATCCTCACAGAGATCAACTCTGGAGTTGATCTCCTAACATTTACGTCTCCATCGACCGTCAAAAATTTCCATAAATTGGTTGGGGAAAGAGTTTGCGCTCCGGTAGCTGTTATTGGTCCTGTAACCGCGGAAGAAGCTGAACAGTTAGGATATAAAGTATTAGTGCAACCCGACGAATACAGTATATCAGGTTTGGTAGGATCTATAGTTCAGTATTTTTGTAACCAAGGGACGAAATAGTTCCAAAACTTCAGTTATTATTTAAGGGATGATTCATAGGAGTTGTTTATTAGTGCATTTAGTTATTATCTATTAAGTGTGTTGCAGTAAACAGAGTATTGTTTCTTTGGGAGAGATCCGTTGGAGGTTCTTACGGAGTTTTGTTAAATGATCCATTCGTCGGTCAATCATTATAAAAAAGGTGACTTCAAGTTTGGAGTCATAGGATTAGGCTACGTCGGTTTGCCCTTGAGTCTACAGATTGCTCGCTCTGGATTAGAGGTTTTGGGGTTTGAAATAGATCCTGATAAAGTGACTGGGATAAATAATGGCAGAAGCCACATAGTTGATGTAAGTGATCAAGAATTGGGTGAGGTTTTGGCCGACTGGAAATTCCAGGCAACGGGTGAAATGCATAGAATCTCAGAATGCGATGCTATTTCTATATGTGTTCCTACCCCGTTATCGAAATCTCACGAACCTGACATTTCTTACATTTTGGCGGCCTCTAAAGTGGTTGCTCAGAGTTTAAGAAAAGGCCAATTGATAGTTCTAGAATCAACCAGTTATCCTGGCACCACCAGAGAAGCACTACTGCCTGCTTTACAAGAAACAAATTTGGAAGTCGGAAAAGATTTTTTTCTTTGTTTTTCTCCGGAGCGTGTTGATCCTGGAAACCAGACTTGGCAGATCAAGAATACGCCTAAAGTTTTAGGAGGGATAACACAGGAATGTCTAAGAGTTGGGTGCGCTGTGTACCAGCGATTTGTCGATGAATTGGTGCCAGTGTCTTCCACGGAATCTGCTGAGTTAGTCAAGATCTTGGAGAACACTTTCAGGGCAGTCAATATAGCTATGGTCAATGAAGTGGCACTAATAGCAGATCGATTAGAGGTGAATATTTGGGAGGTAGTAGAAGCAGCTGGCACTAAGCCATTTGGTTTTATGAAATTTGATCCTGGTCCAGGATTTGGAGGTCATTGTATTCCGGTAGATCCCCATTATTTAGCATGGAAAATGCGTGACTTAGATTATCGTGCTCGTTTTGTGGAATTGGCTTCTGAAGTAAATGAAGAAATGCCAAAATTTATAGTAGAAAAGATACGTACGGCATTGGCATCACAAGACAAACAATTGGAGAGGGCCAGTATTTTCATTATTGGAGTGTCGTACAAGAAAGATGTTGGTGATGTGCGGGAATCCCCTGCCTTACAGGTAATTCAGGAACTCGTCTCTCTAGGTGCAAAAATCGAGTATTATGATCCACATGTATCAGGATTGGAGTTGTCTGAAGATGTTTCATTATCTTGTGCCTCGTTGACTAAGGAGGTTCTTGGTCAATCTGACGCTGTGGTGATTATGACGGATCATTCGAGTCTCGACTACTCGTCAATTCTCCACTCCTCTCAAATTCTAGTTGATGCTAGAAATGCCACTGGATCCTTCAGTCGAAAAACTAAATTTTCGGGAGAGTCCTGGATTGTAAAGAGCTAGTGTAGTGAAACCGTTCTGCATACTGGAAACCAAAGAAAAGTATTTGATCAGGACAGATATTTTTGATGTATAGAAGGTGCTTTCTAGTATTGTCCTGTTTGATCTTAGTGGTCACCACAGAGGTTTTCTCTCAATCCCTTCGTCCGATAGAGCAGATTGACCGAGTGACTAGAGCAATGGAGATGCTTCTCAGTAGGAACATCCTGGACACGATACCTCTGGGCCAGAGTTTCGGGATGAATCGGACACTGCGAAGAATTTATGATAAACAGCCGAGTGACTCAGCATCTATATCCGAAAAAAAACTAAGAGAAATGCTTACTGGGGGAGCCTTCAGCGCTCAAGTTGACATATCACTAGGTTGGGCTGAAGATCCTTCCAGAAATTTTCAAGGCAATGGATTAGCATACATTGATGCAGTTATATCGCCACTTTCTCAAGGAAGAGGCGGGAGGCGAATAGACGAAGGATTTGGCATGGTAGCTGAGCCTTCTATGGGTTTCGTGGTTGGGGCTTGGGACTTCTATAAAACGGTTGCAGTACCAATCGCTAAGGGCCAGAGTTCGAGTCAGTCAATCGGAATCAAAGAGATCTGGGGGGAAGGGCCAGTTGGTCCGCTTTATATGTCTGTAGGTCGTCGCCCAAACGTTTGGGGCCCTTCTTTGAAAAATGGATCTCTCTTTTCGGGCCAGGCCAGAGGCCTAGACCAGATTACAGTAGGAAGTGACGGCACGTTTCGTCTGCCCTGGATTCTAGAAAAGATAGGACCGACAAGACTATCAGTTTCTCTTTCTCGCTTGGAGAAAGATCGCAACATTCCCAACTCTTATCTGGTCGGTTACCGGTTAAATGCCAAACCTTGGCGAAGTTTGGAGGTGGGTCTATTAGCGCTGGTTCATTCGGGTGGAGAAGGATCTCCTTCCGCTTCAGTTTGGAGCCGTGTTTTAGACCATCTGATTGTGGTAGAACCTCTAACCAGGCTGGGTACTCCCGAGCGGCAGCGATTAGCAATCTCTAATCGATTTGCCGGATTTGATTTCAGGTGGAGGTTGCCTTGGGAAACAGCGCCCCAGATGTACGGTTCTCTAGTCTTCGACGATTTGGGAAAACCAGATCAATTGGATCGAGTTTTTGGTCAGGATGCTTCGTATATAGTTGGGATGTTTGTACCCCATATTCTAGGGAATGACAGCCAGTATATGCGCTTTGAGTACAGAGAAACGGGAATACGATTTTATGCACACGACCCGTTCCGTTCTGGACTTACAGTAGACGAGATGATCATAGGGGACAACTTGGGTCCCAATGGGAGGGGGGGGCACCTAGAATTCGGAAAGAATTTTGGTGTCAGTAGTCAATTCAACCTGGAGCTTGCCTGGGAGGAACGCAGCCTTGATCAGTATCGTGTCAAGGAAGGGTTTACTTTTGAAAAAGGAATGGACAAGCCTGAAGAAATTAGATTTAGGATTGTTGGATCATGGGAAGAAGAGATGGATTTGGGACCAATAGTTCTGGGTAGGATAGGATATGAAAAAGTCAGTAATTTTGACGCATATGAAGGTGCTAGCCACAATAACTGGTTGGTTGAGGTTCGGACTATAGTTCCACTGGCTCCTTAGATGGTTCTGATTGAGGATCTAGTCCTTGGGGTATTAGTGGAAGAGAGTTAGCATTATCTATCAAAATCGGAAGGACTTGATGGGAAGCAGCCAGTTGCTTTGGCTTTGAATCACCTTTCTTTCTTGGAATTTGGGAGGAGTGATTATGTCGGAATATGAGATCAACAAATGGTTCAACCTAGAAGGTAAAACGGCCGTGGTAACGGGTGGTGCAGGGATTTTAGGAAAACACTTCTGCCGGGGACTTTCTTCCGCTGGTGCCGATGTGGTTGTAGTAGATTTGGATCCAGAGGAGTCTGCGAGTTTCGCCGGAGAGCTCCGAGAAGAATATGGGACTGCTGCCATTGGTGTGTCTTGTGACATCAGGAGTCCTCAGCAAGTGACAGGAATGGTCGATAAGATCGTATCTCAGAAGGGAAGTATAGAGATTCTTCATAACAACGCTGCAGCAAAATCGAAGGATTTGAAGGAATATTTCGCAACGTTCGAAGATTATTCGTTTGAGAATTGGCGTGATATCATGAGTGTTAACATAGATGGGATGTTCCTAGTCGCTCAAGCGGTAGGGAAACAAATGTTATCTCAAGGGCAAGGTGGCAGCATAGTCCAAACAGCCTCTGTGTATGGAGTAGTTGCACCAGATCAAAGAATCTATGAGGGATCTGAATACATGGGAGTTGAAATCAACACTCCTGCGGTATATGCCACTTCGAAAGCCGCTGTAATAGGATTGACCAAATATTTGGCTACTTACTGGGCGAAAGACAACATAAGAGTTAATGCAATCACTCCAGGGGGAGTCGAAAGTGGACAGAATGAACAATTCCAGTCACTGTACTCGAAAAGGGTGCCATTGGGAAGGATGGGTCAAGCTTCTGAAATGGTTGCCGCACTAGTCTATTTGGCTTCTGATGCTTCTAGTTATGTGACCGGCCAGAATCTAATCGTCGATGGTGGTCTAACCGCGTGGTGATTTGACGTTATCCTGCAACTAATTCCTTACTTTTAGCTCTCAATAAAAAAAGAATTGAAATTTAAACTATTGGGGGAAATCATTTGTATCGTATCTCGTTAAATCATAACGACGATCTATATCGAGAATAGTTTCACCACCGGAATCTTTAAAGGCAATCCCACAGTTATACTCATCCAGCAACTTAACAGTATCACTATTGTAAGCGCCGTGTGGATAACACATCATCCAATCTTTAGTAGAAGCACCAATTTGAGTTAAAAATTTCAGTGAATTTATTATTTCCTCTTTCTGCTCATCCGCGCTACACCTATCAAGCCAAAAATGCTCATAACCATGGCTACCAATATACATTCCATCAGCCAACATTATTTTCAGATCATGAGTTGTTAGGTACAAGTCATCAGCGAAATCACGCTGTTTCTGACCAATATATTTCTCAAATAAGATAGAAATAATATCAGTACGAATCCTTTCGGGAAGAACAAACTGTAGCAATCGTTTAATTAAGGCAGGTTCGGGTTCTGAATCCCATTTCCCAGTTGATCCATAGGTAATCTTCCATTCACTAAGAAGTTCTTTCTTAATATCTCTAGAAATACATAAATCAAATAACTCTTCAAGTAGTAACTTATAATTCGTGCATCGTTCGAGTATAAAATGAATAGCACTAACACTTAACAATTCGCGGTCAAGAATTGCTTTAGCAGGAGGAAAAAAAGTGCCTTGAATTTTTCTTGACTTTAGCTCAGGTAATACAAACTTAATATGATCTTTATAGCCGTCATCGAACGTAAGTAGGCAAGAATTCTCAGGGATTGGACTTCCATTTAAACAAGAAGAAATGACATCCTCTGCTTGTATTATCTGATACTCAGATTGTAAATAATCCAATTGAGTTTTAAATTTTTCAAATTCTAGGCCTTTGATGCCAGGATGCAAAGATCCTTTAATCTCTCTAACATAGTGATACATTACTACGCTTAATTTATTATTTTTAGACATAGGTAAGCTTCATAGGCAAATCAAGCGCTACAAAATCTGAAATATCTAACTTCCAAGTTTCAATTTCAGACTCATCCAAAATTTTAGTAAATCCTAATTTTTTATAATGATCTTTAACAATAATATTGCGAACGGTGGGAATATAAGTACCAACCACTTTAGTTGCACCGCTAGCCTTAGCATTTGTCACTATATCCTGTAAGGCGGCCAATTCAACCCGTCTACCCAATACACGACAACTCATTAACCATGAATCAATCTCCCAAGCGGATGTGTTTTTTTTGCAAACAATTACACTAATCATGCCGTTATCACCGAAAGTGTCTTTAAGTCGAATCTGACGCGTATAAAAACTTTGGTCACCTTCCAATTCTTTTACATCTAACTCGCTATAACGTTTAGTAGTAAGGTTGAATTGATTGGATTTACTGATTAATTGTGCGATACGGGCTCGACCAGTTGCATCAAATGGAGTGAAGGATATTTCCATATCCAAAGACTTTAAATATGCATCCATATCAGAGGATTGATTTAGGGTCTGTACTCGCTTTGCGTTGCCTTGATAAAAAGTTGCCCGCTTACGATCTTCTTCTGAAAAAGTAATGGCCTCAAAATATCCAGCGGCAATAAGAGTTCGTGCGTATAGTGCTGGGTCTTTAGGTAATTCAGGTACAGCCACTTCAGGTAATTCACGACGAACTTGCATTCGTTCAGCTGGATTGTCATCTAGAAATACCATGCTCTCTAAACCCAAAGAAAGCATTTCAGCTATTGCCTTGATGTTTGAAGCCTTGTCAGACCAGTTGGCCTGGAACGCTGCAATATGTTCTTCCCGTAAAAGCATATCTGGATGCTCTTTAAATGGTTGACGAGCAGTAGCGTCCTCATTCTTAGACGAGACAGCAAGAACTACTCCTCGCTCACGGAGCTCTAGTACAGTTTGCTGTATATGCAAATGAGCTTCAGCTGTTGGATCTCCATTACCAATTAATATGCCCTCTAGTCCATCATCTCCAATGACACCACCCCAGAGTGTATTATCTAAATCTAAAATGAGGCAGCGACGACTTTTCCCTAATCTTGCTGACATAATACGACAAACATAGTCAGCATATATTGGCATGTATCTTTGAGAGAAAGATAGTTTAGCTATATTCCATAGAGTTGGATCATGCCAATTCGTCAATCCTAGATTAGCCGCAAGTCCTGCAATATCCACTATAAAAGTATCATCAGCTACTAATCCGTCTAGCTCACTGTTTAAACGCGAAATTAACCAGTTTGCTGAGCCTGGCAAGCTCCCCTCATAACTACCTGATAAAGCCTCAACTGGTGAAGCAATATTTTGAAGAATGATCTGGGCCCCTGTTTTAGTACGCACGGACTCTACGACTGATTTTAGATAACCAAGGCAATCTTGAACATTTTTTTCGGCTGAGTCCTCATCTCCTGGGCATGGCGATAGAGGTAAGCCACGGTAATCAATAGCCACTAATATAAAATCTAATTTTTGGCTAATGAATACAGAATCTGAAGAAAAGGTTTCTTGTGCAATTTGATTAAACTCTGCCTCAACAACTTGCAGCGAAATACCAGAACGCAAGGCAGTCCCAACTAAGGCAGGAACCACTAGCTTAGTAGTTGCGTTACTGATCACACCAATTTTTATGGCAGTCAAAGGCAAAAGATCGACATGCTCATTTTGCAAAGTTAAGGTCTTTTTATATAAGCGCCGTAAATGATTTTCATCAAGTGAGAATTTAGCCAATTCTCGCAAGTCATTTCCGTTAGTTACCTCATTCAATCTTTGCGAAAAATCTTGTGGAGGTTGGGGCAACCATGATAAATCTTCATATATATTATTCATGACTTCATCTTTTCTTTAATTAGCCGAGTAACTTCTTCCGGTGTTAAAATTTTATTCTGAGCTTGAATCATCTCCAAATAACGAGGATCAAACACATCAAGTTTTGGGGTTTTAGTAAAACCAGGAGTTACTATTCTCACTTTTAGCCAATTATATTTTGCGAGAAGGACGATCTTGATCACCATCCCCTTTAAACAAACAAACATTTTTCTGGGTTGAGGTCATATAAAGAATTTCAGTATTTCTCCTCTCATAAGGCTCAAAATAATCTGGGACAATCACATCATTTGGGCTGTCTATCAATTCAAAATGTCCAACTGTCATTTCGCTTCTATCTATGCCTGAGGCATAAATATCAACATACTCATATTCAGAACGATAAAGAATTTTTGCAAAATTATTGATGATGTTTGCCATATCTTCATCGTTCGCGATCACCTCTATTATTCGTAGAGCTTTTCCACCTCCATGCTCAACAGGTCGTGAAATCACCAAGCCTTTTGCAACATCTTGCATATATGCCACATGAAAAATGTAATTAAAGTAAGGGTGTGTTTCATATCTTTTTGCAAGAAAATCGACAGATTTAAAGTAATCTTTTTGTTTGTAAAAATCTGAAGAGTGCAATTTAGAAAGAATTGGTTTAATTGAAAGCACTTTTTTAAATTCAAAAATTCCAGTATTCCTAATAGATTTGATTTTTGAAGGGGGGTTAGAAATCTCAAAATGTTTGCAGTCATTATTGAATGCTGTATAGTGGTCAAGCTTACCAGTTTTAAAGCCTAAATATTTGTATATTGCAATCGTTTCTTTTGATATACCTACGCAGTTTATATTCCTAAATATCGCTTGTTCCTGAAGAAAATGTATAAGCTTAACCCCCAAATATGGATCAGGAAGATTGGGTATAACTTTCCACATAGCAAGAGAGATATCTTGCCTGTCTAAGCCTGGTGCATAGCCAATAAAGCCTAAAATACCTACGATTTTTTCATATGAATTTAAAGCTAAAACAAAGTTCAACTTTTTATTTTGAAGATATTGAAAATTAAAGAGCGCCTTGTCATGAGCAAGAATATGATTCTGGGCCCAATGAAGTCTTATAAAATCCATGATTTCAATTGTTTCACCAACTCTTGCGAAGCGGATTCTGAAATTATTTTTCATGGTCTTCAGCAGTTATTGGAAAGCTAGGCGCTTCATAAAGGTTAGATATGATCTTATTGAGATTTTTGAAAATTGAAATCATTTTCTATCATTAACTGAATTAGCTTAAAAGCATAATCAGAAGTTTTTTGGTTTGGAGGATATATTTCTATTAAGATTTTTGATTTTAATTTTAGAGTATATCTTTTGCTGATCTTCACTCGTTATTGAAATTTGGTTCTTAGTTTCATCAAAAATAGCTAAGATGTTTTCATTAAGATTGACCTGCGACTCAAATTTGATATCAAGTTCAGTTTCTTGTGTTAACTTAATTTCCAGTGCGTCCAAGGACCATAAAACAAGGTGCACCCCATGGACAATTGGCTGTCCGGCATGTGTTTTGATTGATTCTTTTTCATCTACATGAATCGGGTTAAAGTCACCTGAAAAAGATGCAAATTCTCTTTGATTGTGTATTGTAAAATTTCGTGCTGTCATTTATTAGACATTTGCCTGCTTGCGTAATATCAATTCTGCCATTTGACCTACATTTTCAAAGTCAGATATTTCAGCGGTGGAAAAACGGAGGTTAAAAGATTTTTCAATCGCGACAATTAAACTGATGTGTGCCAAACTATCCCAGCCATCAATATCCTGTGCAGTAGTTGATGAATTTATAACTAAGTTGTCATCATCAAATACATTTCTAAATATTGATAGTAATTGCTCAATCATTTTTGTCATTTTTTCCATTTTATAAAAAATCGTGTAGATCCTATATCGAGGAAGTTAAATCAAACACAAAACTAGAAGGATCAAAATCTAAGTGCAATTTATTTTTGAGCATTTGTAACAACTATCTTGGGTAGTTCTAGAGTTGTTTTTTATTCTTCTTTTCTTACCTTCAAGCACCCTGTTGCTTAATAATTTAATGCCTAATGTTATTTATCAGGTAAATGTAAGTTAACTACTAATAAACATGCACCGAATAAAATCCCCAGGAAATTGTCTTGGGAGATTTCAAGGGGAGGCTGGATGAGCATTCCACGTTCCTAAGTAACTACCAAATACCATAGGAAGCAAAGGGGGCCAAGTAACTATTAATAAGAATCACCTGCAAGCCTTACTTCCAGTAGCAACAGCCAGTATTGTCATTCGTGCTATCACGATTGCATCGAAATTTGCGCTACTCGGCTATTTAGGGCGCTATATGACACTTGCAGATCTGGGCACCTATGGGATCCTCGCAACTTCTGTAGCAATGTCTGTTCAATTCCTCGGAATGGAATTTTACGTCTTTAACACAAGGGAAATCTTGGGGGCTGACCAAGCCAAAAGGGGCCTATTGTTGAGTGGCCAACTAACGTTTCATGGCTTGATATACCTCCTATCGTTACCTGCATTGTCTATTCTATTTTTCGCCGGCATTCTACCGTGGTCACTCGCGGTCTGGTTTTATATCCTGATCATAGTGGAGCACCTGTCAGTAGAAACCTGTAGGATTTTATTTGTTATTGGGCGCCCTATTTTAGCCAATTTCGCAGGATTCATCCGAATTGGATCTTGGGTAGCTATCGCGGTCACGGTCGGCTTACAAATCCCAGAGTACCGATCTGTTCAAGCTATTGCAATATTTTGGATCCTAGGTGGCCTTCTTTCCATATTAATCGGATGTAAGCCATTACTACAATCGGATTGGTCCAACCCCTTTGAGATCCGTCCGAGACTCGATTGGATTCGTAAAGGGGTATCGGTAGCTATGCCCTTTTTTATGTCCGCAGTAGCTTTGAACACTATATATTTTTCGGACCGATTTATCATCCAGCACTTCAGTGGTATAGAACAGGTCGGACTATACACATTTCATCAAAGTGTCGCAGGACTAGTATATACGGCGATTACTATAGGGGTAGTGAGCATCATCTATCCAAAAATCGTAAAATCTTTCCTTATCCGAGACATGGCGCGATACACCCAGGAACGAAAAACTTTAGCAGTGGCAATAATATCTGGCAGTATATTGGTGAGTCTATTTCTCATCCTGATATTCCCATATCTAGCTGATTTCATGAAAAATCCGCAGTTTATTGAAACTCGTTCCGTTTTCTTTATCCTATTATTGGGTTCAGTCATCCAAAATATTAGCTTTGTCCCACACTATGATTTATATGCTAGAAGTATCGATCGGGATTTGATGTGGTCGACCATTCTAGCCGCTGCATTAAACGTCGTTCTTAATTTCCTTTGGATCCCCAAATTCGGGATCATTGGAGCAGCTTGGGCCACGACCGTAGCATACATTATGCTCCTAATAACAAAATCTTGGGCAGTAGCCATAAGGTCTAAACAACCAGGTTGGGTCCCTCCTCAGAACATTAATACACTCGAGACAAACAATGAGTAGCCCGGCTGACAGAACCAATAAAGTAACACAACTTGGTTACTGGATTGTTTGGTCCATGGTTTGCATTTTTCTGAATGTGAGCATCGGCGGAGGAATTTACGGATCCACATTATGTCTCGCTTGGGTAATAGGACTGTGGATTGTCACTGATTTAAAGAATCAAGGTGTCCAAACAGGACTGGTATTTCTCGTCATTCTATTTGCAATAAGCCTAACTGCTGGAGGTTTAATAAAAGGCACTGACACAGCATTGAGAATATGGGACTTGCCTACCGCTGAAACAGGCAACAGAACCTTCCAAGAACTAGGAAAAATCCTATTGGTCATCCTCGGTACACTGTCCTTGAAGAATATTCCTCATAGAATTTTTGAGTCCTTAGTCTTCTGGATCCCCGTCGGTATAGCTGGAATTTCAGTCATCACCTATATCTCTGGCGATGGAAACACATACGACCTATTACGGTTTAATATCCCTAGCTTGGGCTCCTCAAATACTTCGGGATATTGCTTCGCAATTAGTCTTCTTATGGCACACTTCTCATGGGGAAAGACCACTGACAATACCATACGTCTTCTGATAATAACTGTGACCTTAGTACTGGGTGCAGCTTTGCTGGCAACAGTCTCCAGAGGAGCAGTCTTACAGTATATCGCTGGGCTACTAGCCTTCACCAAAAGGAAGAGTCAGGCATTCGTTGGAATTGCAGCAATAATAGCAACGATCGTCTTACTCTTTCCCAACATCGCAGAGTATCTGCAGAGGTTACTCTCTCTCTTAGATCTTCAAGCACTACAACAAGAAGGTACTGGAGGGGGACGTATATTTATCTGGAAATCCCTCATAGGGAGCCTGCTCTCTGCAGGACCATGGCACTTCTTCTTCGGCTTTTCCCCAGGAAGCATCAGCTTGAGACTACCCGGAGCAGGAGGATCTCTGGTACAGTTTTCAGCTCACTCATTATACGTGGATATCCTATACTCATTTGGAATCATCGGAGCCACAATTGGAGCCTACTGGATGCTTAAAATTTCCCGCAAAATCCTTAAATCCTCTCCCAGAGATCCATGGAGAAATTTACAGTGGGGCTTATTTGTAATTTTATTTTTCGGTGGCGTCTTCGATTCCTATATAGTTACAGCTCAACTACTCTGGCTTAGCTGTGTCGTACTCGCGATTTTACACGTAAATTCCCCTCAAGAATACCAAAAGTTAAGAGCCTGATGTCTACGTTGCATATTTTCATACACGTATCTTCTCCCTGAGAGGATGTCTTCGCTGGAGTTCACAAAAGCCTAGAACATTCGACCCAACAGCAAGATACTTGTGTAACCATCACTCTAGAGGACCATGACTACGAGTATATAGAGAACATTGAATTTACTTTCCGCAAATATGCTCGCTTTCTATATTACGGTGGCATCTTTAGAAAAATTGAGAAATCAGTGGTAGACGTCTTAGAAAAATATTCTGATCAAAAGTCTGTCACTTTCTACTTAGCCGAAGAAGGTGTTAGAATTGTACAGGATGATGCACTCTTTTTGGAAAGAGTATCCTTGGGACTTTGATTTGCAGTTCTGCCATTATTTTGGCAGGAGTGGCTAACCTAGAAGCTCACTCAGATAACGGACTTCTTTTCTTAGAGAGCATTATTTGTCAAAAAATTAAAAAATAGCAAGGCATCGTAGTTCCTGCCCCTTAACCAACGAAGGTAGAAAGAAACAATGAAAGAGGTTATAAAAAGATTTATCCCATCAGCTCTAAAGCAACGTATTCACAGATTCTTATGGGCATATGTACGAAAAATTAATCTTAAAAATGTTTTTGGGTTTGATATCTATCATAATTCTTCAGATACTATTTATTACAAAAAGTTTGCTGGCAAAGCGATTAGCGATGTTGCAAATTCTAGTGATGGAAGAATTTTCCATACAATGGACAGATTTATTAGAGATGGGAGTGTTGCTATCGACGTGGGTGCTAGTATTGGCCTTATGACTTTAGTAATGTCAAAATTGGTTGGTAACAATGGAAAGGTTCTGTCTTTTGAACCTGGTCCAGTAAGCTACGGTCTCCTTCGACGAAATGTTTTTACTAATGTACTTAATGGAAACGTTACCATTTCTGATAACGCTCTTTCAGACAGTTTAGGTAGCTTTAATCTTTTTCTTAGCCCATCGGGTGAAAGTGATAATCAATTACATAAAGACATGGCTGTCTACACGTTTAAAGATGAATTGCCTCGAGCTAAGTTTATTGTTAATACACAAACTATCGATCATTGCCTTGCAGAAAATGAAATTGATTTTGACAGAGTTTCATTCATAAAAATCGACACAGAGGGACATGATTTATTTGTGTTGCGTGGAGGACGTTCGCTCTTTTCAAAAGCCACTAAGATAGCAGTGCTTGTTGAGTTTGCTCCATACTTGAAAGCTTGGGAAAAAATAACTATTGACGAATTTTATAATGAATTAGTTTCGCTAGGATTCGATATCTATGATGACGCAAATCTTAAATATGGGAAGGTCGATTTATATTATCTAAAGTCAAATTATGGTTTTGATAAGGTGGGTAAATACACAGATCTTTTGCTGCTTAAGGGGCAGGACCTATAAATATTTGGAAGACGTAGTTCGCTTAGCTATCATTGTAGTAGAAAAGGAGACTTGCCAACAATGGACACCCATTCATCTCATCAAAGCCTAAAACAAGGCCATACAATATTATGGGTAATGACGATAATCCTTCGACGTCTTCCCTTTGTATTGAAGACTATTCTGGGAGTCATCATCATTTCTTCTGCTACCATTTTTGCCACAGATGAATACACATCTACTTCAATGTTTATACTCGAATCCAGATCTAGCACTGGAAACGCAGGGATCGGAGCTCTAGCCCAGAGCTTTGGCGTTTCTGCAATGGGAGGGAGCTTGGGTAATGATTCGGATCCTCCTCAATTTTATGCTGCAGTCCTTAGTTCCTATGACTTTCTTGCTAATATAGCCCAAATAGAATATGTAAATCCTAATCCATCTGACAACGGAGTCGACCAGCAAATAGTTAGGCCTATTGACCTATTTTCTGATCCCCAAGAAGAGCTAGCTAAGAGACTCGCGATAACCGTAGATGCACTTCGCGACAAGGTGACTACAGACTTCGATCCCCTTTCAAGAATTATAACCTTAGAAGTCACATCTGAGTGGCAATGGTTTTCAGAAATCCTTAACAAGAGCATGCTGGAATCTCTAAACGATTTCAATGTTGGGAAACGTGAATCCCGTGCCACTTTTGAACGTATCTTTACGGAAAATAGGTTGAGTGAAGCCCAGAAAGAGCTAGAATCCGTGGAAGACTCACTCGCAGAGTTCTACGCTCGCAATAGAAGGATCGAAGACTCCCCTAGCCTAATGGCAGAAGCAGCTCGCACGCAACGACGTGTGGAAGTCAGTCAACAAGTATACCTTACTCTTTCTCAGGCTTACGAAGAAGCTCGTATTGAAGAAGCCCGAAACACTCCCTTGATTACTGTTATTGACAGGCCTGAAGGATCTTCTGAACCTCTAGGGTCCATTCTCATCCAAATCATATTAGGAGCGCTACTGGGTCTAGGCATAGCCGTGGCTTATCTCGTTTTCGAAGAATTCGTTAGGGTCCAACGTATCAAACAATCGCCAGAATACTTGGAGTTTCAGAAGGTTTTGCGACAGTGGTGGCCATATCCAAAAAACAGGCCTTAGGAAAACACTGGACAGATTCAGCTTAAAGTCACAGCAAGATTCAAATCATCCTTTACTCTACCAATCATTGGCTTCTTCAATTTTTTTCGGTAGATCATTAGTATCTAATCGTGGCACAAGAAATCTGGTATCTCAGCTTCATTATCAACACTATATATCACTTCTTCCATTGTTATTACGTTGTAATTTTTGCGTATATAATCAATTTGTTTTTAAACAAATGAATGTCTAATCCTTTTATATTTGGATATCGTGAATTTTTCATGTCCCTCCATAGTGGTACATTACTATATGTTAGATTATTCATTATTTTTCTTGGGAGATTTCACGGGGAGCCTGGATGAGCCATTCAATCCGAATAATTGCCAGATTAGATATTAAGGGTCCTAACCTAGTGAAAGGCTTGCAGCTCGAAGGGAATCGGGTTTTGGGCACAGCTCAGCAATACTCTGAGATATATTACCATGAAGGTGCTGATGAGCTTATTTATCAAGATGTAGTTGCCAGTCTATACGGGCGAAGCAGTCTCAAAGAAATCGTTCAAAAGACTTCTGAAACTACGGCAATTCCTCTCACCGTGGCTGGTGGTATTAGAACCATTGAGGATGTGACTGACCTACTTAGGGCTGGAGCGGATAAAGTCGCAATCAATACAGCTGCAGTATCTAACCCGCGTATTCTCACCGAGGCCGCACGTGTTTTTGGGTCACAATGCATCGTTGCATCCATAGAGACTTATCGACAAAAAGATGGAGGTTATGAGGTCTGGACTGATTATGGACGTGAAGTTTCAGATTTGGAAACAATTGAATGGGGGAAGCGAGTAGAGGAGCTAGGTGCAGGTGAAATCCTTCTTACTTCTATTAATAATGAGGGTATGGGTAATGGTTTTGATCTTGAGTTAGTGGAAGCCGTATCAAGTTCGGTCTCGATACCAGTGATCTCTTGTGGGGGTGCAGGGAAACTGGAACACTTCAAAGAGGTAGTCACTAAGGGTAAGGCAGATGCGGTCGCAGCGGCATCGATCTTTCATTATCACTACTGTCAGCCTGTGAACCAACCCAACATGTCATATAGTTCTCCAGATCTTCGCATGGGTGCACATATTGATTCAGGGAACATTGAGTTTTTAAACGAGGGATACGGTGGCACAGCGGATTTAATGGTTGACTCATGCTCAATCGGCAGTGTAAAGGAATACTTGAATGAAAATGGTGTTGAAACACGGATCATATAGGGAAGGGGAAATTACTAGATGGACATGAAACAATGAGTATGGTAACCATAGTCGATTATGGAGTCGGCAATCTTTTCAATATCCAGAAGGCTTTTAAATCAATAGGGGCAGGTAGTACAATTTCTAATGATCCTGAAGAGATAGCAGGTTCATCTAAATTGGTGCTTCCAGGAGTTGGATCTTTTGAAGCTGGGATGACAGCGTTGAAAGAATCAGGGACAGATGAAGTAGTCAAAGATTTTGCTGCTTCTGGGCGTCCCTTAATGGGTATTTGTTTGGGTATGCAATTGATGTTGAGTACGTCCGAAGAAAACGGAAAGTGGGCCGGGTTGGATCTGATAGAGGGCAAAGTGGTGCGCTTTACTGAATCTAAAGATACGCAAGAGAATTATAAAATCCCACAAATTGGGTGGAATAGTATCTCCAAACCAACTGGTATGGAGATCGATTGGAACAATACGGTTCTGAAATCTCTGGACCCTACTGATACTTCCTATCTCTATTTCATACATTCCTACTATGTGGCTCCTGCTGACGAACAATCTGTGATTGCTGAGACTACCTATGGACAAGACACCTTTTGTTCTGTGGTTATGAAAGACAATCTGGTCGGTTGTCAATTTCATCCAGAGAGAAGTGGTAAGGTAGGCCTGCAGATTCTGGAAGCCTTTATTGGTGCTTAAACTTAATGACTGAGGAATATAGGATGCTGACGTTGTCGTTGGATGGGCAGTTTGATGAATTGCCCAATGAAGTAGTGTTTTGTAAGAATTGTGTTGTTTCTAATCAGCGTCCCAGGACACGCTTCGATGAAAATGGTATCTGTTCAGCTTGTCTTTGGGCTTTGAAGAAGGATCAGGTTGTAGACTGGGATTTAAGGGCTAAAGAACTAGAAGATCTCTGTGATAGGCACCGAAGTTCAGGTGGTGAGTTTGACTGTATCGTTCCAGGCAGTGGTGGTAAAGATAGCGCGTATACTGCGCACCAGTTAAAGGTTCGGTATGGTATGCATCCCCTGTGTGTTACTTGGGCTCCATTTGAGTATACAGATATAGGACAACAGAACTTAAACAGTTTTGTAAATTCTGGTTTTACTAATATTTTGGGTCAGCCTGATGGGGTGATTCATAGAAAGATGACCCGACTAGCTTTTGAACTAAAAGGTGACGCATGGGAGCCTTTCGCTTACGGCCAAAAAGCTTGGGCATACCATATCGCCAATAAATTCAATGTTAAACTCATCTTTTATGGGGAGAATGGAGAACTGGAATACGGTGGTTCTGAAAAGTATATGAATGCCCCCAAAGAAAGTCCTGAAGATTGGGAACGGCATTACTACAAGAGTGCTGGAGTTGACAGTCTCATTCAGGTCGGGCTTGAAAGGGGAATCCTTTCCAAAGAAGAGGCTGATTCTCCTACTATGGATTTGTATCGTCCTCCCCCTCCTGCTGACATCAGTGAGAAAGAGTTAGAAATGCATTGGTATTCCTACTATAACAAATGGACACCCCAAGAAAATTTTTACTACGTAGCCAAGCATACAGGGTTCCAAACTAATCCAGAAGGACGTTCTGAAGGGACGTATACAAAGCACGTCAGTTTGGACGACAAGGCAGACGGGTTTCACTTTTACTTGAGCTATATGAAGTTTGGGATGTGTAGGGCTTCCCGGGATGTACAGACCGACATCAGGAGACATCACATTACTCGTGATGAAGGAGTCGCACTAGTCAACAGATACGATGGTGAGTTCCCCAATCGTCACTTCAAATGGTTTTTGGAATATATGGATGTCAGTGAAGAATATTTTTGGGCTGTAATGGATTTTTATAGAGAGAAATCAAATGTGTGGGGAAAAGAGGACGGGGAATGGGTCATGAAGCATCCGGTAAGGTGATGGTTATGTACGTTTCAAGATATTTTGGAATGGGCTTTTATTATGAATCAAGGTAAGATGAAGGTTTTTGAAAGACCAAGACTTATTGAGGATCTTTTGCTAGTTGAAGGCGTCTCTAGAGCTGGAAAATTTCTAATGGCCGACCTGTTGGCTGGCTGTAAGGGAGTAGAGCATGTCCAATATTGTGGTCTTTTCGAACATTTGCCTTACATGGAAAGGTTGGGAGTTATAGAGCGAGATGTGGCGAGCTCGATACTGCAGTGTCAAATAGATAATAGTGCGTACGACATGATGGTAGGGAGAAATTTAAATTTTAGGTTGAGTGACAAGTCATCTATCTATCGCTCTCCCCATCTTGGAGAATATCTGCAAAGATCTCTAGATGATAACAATGACCAGATTCACAAGGAAATCAGGCAGAGGTATTACTGTTATATTGTCCATGAAACCCTTCCAAATATCGACTTGTATCTGGAGATCTACCCTGACCTCAAGGTGATCACTATAGAGAGGAATCCTATAGATCTTGTTTATTCATGGTACAAAAGAGGTTGGGGAAGGCGGTGGGGAGTAGACCCTCTTGATTTCTCTATGTCGTTCCAGGGGGATCAAGGACCCATTCCTTGGTTTGTTTACCAAATCTGTGAACAATGGGAAACCTCTAACGAAATGGATAAAATTATTTTAGCCCAATGGCAACTTTACGAGATGAGTAAAAAAGCTTTAGAGATGCTTCCTGTGGCCCAAAGGAATAAAATTTTCTTGACTTGCTATGAAGAGATTGTCACAGAACCTATGAGAGAACTCGAATCCATCGCTGGATTTTTAGATACGGAAATACTATCAGTCGCAACTAACGTTATGGCTCGAGAGAGCCTGCCTAACTCTCATCCTAAAAAAGTGCGAGATGGCAAGCTACGGCTCATCAAGGAAATGGCAAGCAAACAATGCTTCGATCTTCTTTGCGGATTACATGATGTATACGAGGAGAAAGGCGGAATGTTCAAGTGAAAGTATCGTTGATCATGATGCATAATATATCCGCAGATAGATTTATTGGTGCGGTTTCAAGCGCAACGCTCAATACGTTGAAGGAGTGAGTATGAAGGTTCTTGTTACAGGGGCAGATGGATTTATCGGGTCGCATCTTACAGAGGCTCTCGTAACAGCAGGCTATGATACGAAAGCTTTTGTGCTTTATAATTCCTTTGGAAGTTGGGGTTGGTTGGATCATTGTATCTCAGATGTACAGGGAGAATTTGAGGTTTGGGCTGGAGACGTGAGAGATCCTAACGGAGTTAGAACTGCCATGAGAGATTGTGAGGCGGTCCTTCATTTGGCAGCTCTCATTGCCATCCCGTATTCGTATCATTCTCCTGATACTTATGTGGACACTAATATAAAAGGGACTCTCAATATTGTGCAGGCCGCTCGTGATTTGGGTGTGTCGAAGGTGGTGCATACATCGACGAGTGAAGTTTACGGAACGGCACAAACTGTTCCTATGACTGAAGATCATCCACTACAAGGGCAGTCGCCGTATTCAGCTAGTAAGATTGGGGCTGATCAGATAGCGTTATCATTTCACAAGTCGTTTGGCACACCAGTTGCTGTGCTCCGCCCTTTCAACACTTATGGACCTCGACAGTCGGCAAGGGCAGTCATCCCCACCATTATAAGTCAAATAGCTAACGGAAAGAAAAAGATTAAGCTGGGGAGTACCAAGCCGACGCGTGACTTTAGTTTCGTTTCAGATACCGTGACTGGTTTTATGGCTCAATTAGACTCAGAAAATGGAGTTGGAGAAGTTATCAATATTGGAAGTAGTTTTGATATTTCGATTGGTAGTGTAGCCCAGACTATCGCACAGGCAATGGGTCAGGTAATAGAAATCGTGGCTGAACAAGAGCGTTTTCGTCCAGAAGACAGTGAGGTCGAAAGGTTGTTGGCTTCAACTGACAAGGCTCGTGAATTATTAGGGTGGCAGCCCGAGTATGGAGGTCTAGATGGATTTGAAAAAGGCTTAAGAAAAACTATAGATTGGTTTACGAGAGCCGACAACCTGAAACTTTACAAGTCTGACATTTACAATCTTTGATAATGTAAGGTTGAATTGACATGAGTACTCTCATAATTGCAGAAGCTGGGGTCAATCATAACGGTGATCTTGAAATGGCCTGTAGATTAGTAGAAGCTGCAGCAGAGGCTGGTGCCGATTTGGTTAAATTTCAAACTTTTAGAGCCAGTCGTATAGTTACTCGAAATGCAAAAAAGACTGAGTATCAGTTGCAAACCACTGGTAAATCCGAATCTCAATTTGAAATGATTTCTCAATTAGAATTGTCGATAGAAGATCATCAAGCTCTCCTCGATCATTGTAAAAGGAACGAAATTCGATTTTTCTCTTCTGGTTTTGATGTGGAAAGCATCGATCTACTGCTAGGATTAGGGCTGGATTGTATGAAGATCCCGTCTGGAGAAATCAATAACCTTCCGTATTTGCAACATATATCTAAGCGCGCTAAATCAGCGATTCTTTCTACCGGTATGAGTGACCTTCAAGAGATCGGAGAAGCTCTGCGTGTTTTACAGGATGGAGGAATGGAACTCGAAAAAATCACAGTGCTACATTGTAATAGTGAGTATCCTACACCCATGAGTGATGTCAATTTACGAGCTATGGATTCCATTAAACAGGCATATGGAGTGAATGTGGGTTATTCCGATCACAGTTTAGGCATAGAGGTCCCCATAGCAGCGGTCGCTATGGGAGCTCAAGTGATAGAAAAACATTTTACGCTTGACCGCGATCTTCCAGGTCCAGATCACAGGGCTAGCCTTGAGCCAAAAGAATTGAAAGCCATGGTAAAAGCGATAAGAAATGTAGAGATAGCACTTGGAAGTGGTATCAAAACGGTCACCAAAAGTGAACGCAACAACAGGGCTATAGCTAGAAAATCCTTGGTAGCTTCTTGTCCGATTGCCAAAGGCGACATTTTTGACAAGAGTAACCTTGCCGTTAAACGTCCAGGTACAGGGATTTCTCCTATGCACTGGAACCAAGTTGAGGGCTGTGTTGCACCTAGGGATTTTTCCCCTGATGAATTGATAGAATTATAGGCCTGAAAATCCTAGATCTTTTAATATTATTCGACCAATGACGAGGTGAAGTGTGGATAAAGACACTGGTGAGATATTAGACAATGTGAAAACATTTTGGGATGACAAATATGCGGTCTTTAATGCTAATGAAGAAATTGAAGGAGAATTAAACTTAGCTAATCAAAATATAGATTTGAAAGGTAAGAAACTATTGATTGTGGCGGTTGGGACTGGTAAGGAAGTTGTTAGAGCGGCTCGTGCAGGCGCCCAAGTTTATGGCATAGATGTTTCAAGCAATGCAGTAAGTAATGCCCGAGCAATGCTTGCTGCTAATTCACTGAGTGGAACAATGGTGGTTGGAGATGCAGCGCAAACATCTTTTGATGGAAATTTCTTTGATGTGGTCTGGGGATGCTCAGTTCTGCATCATTTGGACCATGAAAAATGGGCAAAAGAATTGGATAGAATATTAAAAAATGATGGGACGGCTATTTTTGTTGAAGAACCTACATTTTTCAACCGAGTTTTTAAGTTTGCCTATGAAACATTGTTTGGCAAAGGGCGGATAGGACGAAGGCGAAAGCGTTTTATATTTACAAGAAGGGGAGATGAGTTCGAAAAACCTATGGAAGAATCTGATCTGTCAAATTATGAGGATCAATTTTCGATTGAAAAAATCCCTTATAAATTCATGTTTATTGAGAAAATATCTCATGTTGTTTTTCCAGGGAATGGGAAAATGTATGCTTTGTTTGGAAAGGTAGATTCATTCTTGCTTTACCTTTTTCCAAGAATCAAGTGGTATGGATATTCATACCACTTCATATATCGTAGAAAGTCACCTGGTAATTAATTGTGAAGTTAATCTTCGAAGAGAGGAGTAAATTGAGGTATTTCCATTAGTAAAATAGCTCTGATCTGTGCCCGGGGAGGGTCGAAGGGCCTACCAGGTAAGAATTTAAAGGCCTTGGATGGGATACCTTTGATTACCCGTGCGATTCTCCAAGCACAGGAGATTGAACGTATTGAACGTATTCTTGTATCTACGGATTCTGAAGAGATCGCAGAAGTGGCTAAATCTGCAGGTGCAGAGGTTCCTTTCATGAGACCATCCGAGTTAGCTGAGGACGATAGTCCAGAATGGGAGGTTTGGAGGCACGCAGTCACATATCTGAAAGAAGTTCAAGGTAATTGCCCCGACTTATTGATGGTAGTGCCTCCAACAGCGCCTCTCCGTTCTAAGGATGATTTGGAGTCCATTTTGGATGAGTATGAGAGGGGGAAAGCCGATATAGTTATAACTGTCACTGACGCGCATCGGAGTCCTTATTTTAATCAAGTTAAAATCGGTGATCGAGGTTTAGCCTCTTTAGCAATTCGTCCAAAAACTTCTATCACACGGCGGCAAGATACACCAGAAGTTTTTGATGTGACTACTGTCGCATATGTTGTAAGGCCAGAATTTGTAATGGAAAAAGAAGGCATATTTGAAGGTAATGTGCGAACTGTTTTTGTCCCCAAGGAACGAGCATTAGATATTGATACTGACTTGGATTTTAGATTAGCAGAGTTCTTCTTGAGCCATTAAAATAGTGGTATATTACTATTCAAAACTCCTTGTTTATATGTACGTGATGGAATATGCGACACCCATCAAATATGAAAAATGCTGTTCATATAATTTCAGATACGATCGCTGAACTGGGGCAACTAAGCTGACAGAAGATAAGAAGTCGTTATAAACGTACGATAATCTAGTGTATGTTCCTTATAAGCGTATATAATTCTGCGATTGGTGTGCACTTCTATTTTTGCTATCGATATTCAAAAACTTTTTTATTAGGAGGAGAAAAATTCAGTGGGTTATGAAATAAAAATTGATGCTTGGTTGGAAGATGCGGCTACTCTCATTCGTGGCATCGATGTTAACTCGGTCGCAGATGCTGCTGAAGGCCTGCTCCGGGTGAGAGATGCTAACGGTACAATGTTTTTGGCAGGCAATGGCGGGAGCGCTTCTACAGCAAATCATCTGGCTCTGGACCTTCAGAAAGCTGGTATTTCTCCCAAGGGGGTGAGGCCCAAAGTAATATCTCTTTCTGAAAACATAGGTCTAATAACTGCTTGGGGTAACGACGAATCCTTTGATGTTGTTTTTGAAAAACAGTTGGAAGCACTGGCTGAAGAAGGGGACAGTCTCTTGATCATTTCAGTTAGTGGTTCCTCACCGAACCTAGTGAGAGCAGTTTCGAAAGCTAACGATGTAGGAATGTTAACCGTGGGTTTTTTGGGAAAAGATGGGGGTGCCTGTAGAGATTTGTTAGATTGTCCAATAATACTGCCATCTTGGGACTATGGTTGGGTGGAGTCTGGCCATGTGGTTTTACATCATATTTTGACAAATATATTCCACGAGTCGGATCATTCGCAGGTTGGGCTTCCAAAAACATAAATGAAAATTAAAGGTCATTCGAGGTTTATGCTTCTAGTCAACCTCGGAAGAGGCCAGTTGTTCATTTGCGAAAAGTCCCAATTCTTTGATTTGCCCCTTCACGATGAAAGGCTTGGAAATGAAAAAAGAAAACAGAGATAGAATTCTGATTTTTGGTTCCTCTGGGCATACTGGTGTTGTAATTGATATAGTGGAGAGGGAATCTAAATTCGACATTTTAGGTCTTATTGATCCTCATAGGGATCCAAATGAAGAATTTATGGGCTATAAGGTGATTGGTAACGAGGAAGAATTACAAGAAATAGTCCTCACACATGATGTTAAAGGTGGAATAATTGCAATCGGTGATAATTGGTTGAGAAAAACAGTGCGAGACAAGATCTTGCAAAATTGTCCTGATTTTCGGTTTCTGGCCTGTATTCATCCCAGTGCACAAATAGGAAAAGATGTGGCTATCGGGAAGGGTACAGTGGTTATGCCGGGAGTAAGTGTGAACTCCGGTTGTGTTGTGCATGAGCACTGTATTCTTAACACAAACAGTTCTTTGGATCATGACTCAGTAATGGGTGATTTCTCCAGCCTTGCACCTGGGGCTACACTTGGTGGCAATGTAGGAGTAGGAAATTTTTCAGTAGTCTCAATGGGTGCGAATGTCATACATGGCAAGGAAATAGGTGAGCACTCATTGATAGGGGCGGGTTCGTTGGTAAATAAAAATGTAGGTGATTGTTCAGTATGGTATGGTGTCCCCGCCAAATTTGTACGAAGACGGCAACCAGGTGAAAGGTATCTTTAATTAATGTTCTGGGAGTGTCGCCCAGTAACACTAGTTTTTTGGACCTGTGGTTGGGTAGAGTCGGACCAGGTGATTTTTACATCATATTTTGACAAATATATTCTGTCAGTTGGATCCATTAGCAGCTTAGAAACTAGTTAGAGGAAAGAATGAGAACTAAAGGTTATTTATGAGAGTTGTTCTTCTTGCTGGAGGAAGAGGCACTCGGTTAGAGAGTAGAGAAATACCTAAGCCTATGGTTCGGATCGAGGGGAAGCCAGTCTTGGAACATCAGATCGTGCTTTTGAAGGCTCACCGATTTACTCAAGTGACAGTACTGGCCAGCTATAAGGCGGAGAAGATAGAAGAATATTTTGGAGATGGAAAAGAGTTTGGTATTGATTTGGAAATAGTTAGAGAAGATCCGCCTCTCGGAACAGCTGGTGCTGTGAAAGCTTTTGCTAAGAACTTTAAAGACCCGTTTTTAGTCATCTATTCTGACCTGATGATAGACATGGATCTTACCCATCTCGTAGAATTTCATAAATCTCGGGATAGCCTGGCGACATTGGTGGTCCATCCAAATGACCATCCTTTAGATAGCGATTTGGTTGAAATAGACGAGGAAGGATTTGTCAGGGAATTCATTTCTAAGCCTCACAAAACTGATGCGGGGAAACGCAATCTTGTGAACGCAGCGGTTTACGTGCTGGATCCTCTGCTTCTCAAAATGATTCCAGAAGCAGAACCAAGTGATTTCGGGAAAGATATTTTTCCGGAGTTAGTCAAATCTGGTGGGAGGGTCAGAGCTTATCTTACCACTGAGTATGTTAAGGATATGGGAACTCCCCAAAGGCTTGCTGCTGTAACAAGGGATTTTCAAACTGGTAAGATCGGGAGAATGAAGCGCAGCATTAAGCGTAAAGTGTGTTTTCTCGATAGAGACGGTGTGATAAATCAAGAGGTGGGAGATTTAAGTAGAGTTGACCAATTAGTCTTGATACCTGGTGCAGCTGAAGCTATTCGTAAGCTTAACCAAAAAGGATTTTTGGTTATTGTGGTCACAAACCAGCCTGCGTTAGCCAAGGGATTCATGACATTTGAGGGATTATCGGAAATCCATGCTCAGTTAGAATGGGTCCTGGGATTAAGTGGAGCTTTCGTCGATGGTATTTATGTCTGTCCTCACCACCCTAAGAAGGGATTCCAAGGAGAAGTTGAGCGACTCAAAAAGGCCTGTGAGTGTCGAAAGCCTGCACCAGGATTGCTATTACAGGCTCTAGTAGACCATAATCTAGATATGTCTAATTCATGGTTGATTGGAGATCGGTTTTGTGACATTGCAGCAGGAAAGTCTGGGGGTGTAAACAGCAACATTCTAGTTCAAACTGGACATGCCGGTCATGACGAGGATCTTTTTGAGGAAAAACCAGATTTTGTTGTTGAAAGTATTGTGGAGGCTTGTAATTTGATTTTAGAAAGGTCGGGCGAAGAATAATATGGAGCTAGTCTATGTTTTTTGGAAGCGGCTTTTCGATCTTATTTTTTCTAGTTTAGCATTGCTTATTGTGATCCTGCCATTGGTGCTGATATGGGTTCTCTTCAGAGTGACTTACTCAGGTGTCCCTTTCTTTTTTGGTGTTCCTGCAGTTGGACTAGAAGGGAAAAAGATCAAATTGTGGAAAATTTCGACGATGGTAGCTGACGCTCATCTAAAGATAGAAGATCTGATAAAGGATAATCCCGCATTGAAATCAGAATGGGAGAGGGATTACAAATTGAAAGAAGATCCAAGAGTTCTTCCTGGACTGGGAAATCTATTGAGGAAAACAAGCATAAATGAGTTTCCACAGTTCTGGAATGTCCTACGTGGAGAAATGTCGATAGTAGGTCCGAGGCCTATTTCCAAAGGAGAAGAACTTAGATATATAGAGATTGCTGGGGAGGAATTCCTGCGGTGGCGCCATTCGGTTCGTCCTGGCATTACAGGCCTGTGGCAAGTGAGTGGAAGGAACAATGTGAGCTACGAAGAGAGAGTGGAGTTCGACAGGAGATATCTTGCTGATAGGTCTTCTTGGATGGACCTCAAGATTGTTTTACTCACACCATGGCGGGTAATAATCGGTAAAGGAGCTTATTGAGGACAGTGTTTAGATGAAAATTTTAGTAACAGGTGGAGCTGGATTTATAGGTAGCCATCTAGTCGATCGGTTGCTGGAAAGAAATAATAGGGTTGTTTGTGTTGACAATTTTATTTTAGGACGCAGAGAGCATCTCAAGGATGCAATGGAAAATCCAAATTTTTCACTTCATGAGTTGGATTTACTGGAGTTGGATAAGCTCGATGAATTATTTGATCAAGAAAACTTTGATGCAGTTTTCCATCTCGCAGCCAATTCTGATATTCGGGCAGGTACAGAATCGACCGAAAGAGACCTGAAACTGACGTTTATGACTAGTTATCATGTGCTAGAGTGCATGCAGAGGTATGATGTCAAAAAGATACTATTCGCTTCAACGGGAGCTATTTTTGGAGACCGAGAAGAGAGGTTAAAAGAGGAGTCTGTTGCGCTGCCGGAATCCTTATATGGTGCGAGCAAATTAGCATCAGAAGCTTTTATCTATGCCTTTTCGGGACTTTATGATATCCAAGCTTGGATATGTCGTTTCCCTAATGTTGTAGGTGATCGATCCACTCACGGAATTATTTTTGATTTACTGGAAAAGCTCGATGGCGATCCTGCAAATTTGGAAGTGCTTGGCGATGGGAAACAGAGCAAACCCTATATGTATGTGCATGAACTTATTCAGGCTTTGCTGTATATTTTTGAAAATGCTGATGAAAAAATCAATGTATTTAACATTGGGCCTTCGGATCAGACTAGTGTAGCTGAAATAGCACAGTTGGTGCTTGAGGGTTACGGCGCTAAACAGGAAATTATGTATACGGGTGGAACTCAAGGATGGAAGGGAGACGTTCCACGATATGAGTACGATACACAAAAACTCCAAAAATTAGGCTGGGGCCCTCCAACTACTTCCTTCGAAGCTGTGAGATTGGCTGTCAGGAAAGTTATCGAGACTAGATAGGATCAGCTTAGGGTATTTGTCGATGCAGAAAAAACACCAGGAAGTTCATGATTCGGGTACCAGAAAATTACTTATGGTGGCCGATGTAGCCTATCCTTTTGTGAAGGGAGGTGCCCAAAGGCGACAGTTCGAAGTAGGCAGGAGATTGGTGAAGTTAGGTTGGGAGGTTCATCTCCTTTCTTACCAGAGTTGGCAGGGTGGTCAGAACAGAAATGAATATGGAATCAAGTATATAGGATTGGGTTTACCCCCGCCGATCTACAATCGAAAAGGAAAGCGCAGCAAGACACAGCCGATTCATTTCTTCTTTGCAATTCTTAAGAACTTATGGAGAATTAGACACTACGATGTTATATGGGCTAGCCAATGGCCCATGAGTCATATTCTTCCAATCACCTTAATGTGCCAGTATAGAGGTGTACCATTAGTTATAGATTATTTTGAAGTTTGGGATAATCTGTGGTTTAAGTACTCTAAATCGGTTGGTTGGATAGGATTGCTACTCGAGAAAATCCTACTTCGATATACTACCAGACACGCCGAATTAGTCACTGATTCTCGGCTAGAGGAAAAGAGAATCCGGAGAGTAAGTGGGAAGAAAGATACAATTCACTATCTACCTCATGGTATTCCTAAGGAGGAAATTGGGGAACTTCCTGAGGCTAGTTCTTGGAAGTATGAGATTGGTTGTTTGGGGCGTCTAAAGAACCATAAAGGAGTGAACCTACTTTTAAAGTCAGTTGCCTCGTTGAGAGATAGACATCGTTGGAAAACCAACCTAGCTATCATAGGAGATGGTCCAGAGAAGCAGAATTTAAGTGCTCTTGCTGAGAGCTTAGGGATTTCTGACCAGGTCACTTTTTTTGGACTCATACCAGATAACGAAGAGGTCTACAATATTATGAAAAAGTGTCGGTTATGTGTGGTGCCTACGATTGGAGGTGGCGCAGGAAATGTTACTCTTAATGAAGCATACGGCTGTGGACTTCCAGTATTGGGATTTCAGACTCCAGATGGAATGGATCCAGAACTAATTGACCATGGAGAAACCGGATTATGGATTCATCCTGTGACCCCAGAAGCTTTGGCAGATGGCTTATTTTCAATCCTTTCTGATGAGAAAATCCTGGCAGAAATGAGGTCCGCTGTGATAAAGAAATCACAGGAGTTCGATTGGGATTCGATAGCTCAAGGCTATGACCGTATTATTATGGAAACCAATCAAAATAAGAAGGGTAATTTTTATAAATCATGAGGATACCTGAAGATCTCTATACTTCTATTAGGCAAGCTATTCCGATCATCTGTGTAGATCTGGTGATCGAGAACTCAGACGGACATTTCCTATTGGTGAAGCGAACCAATCATCCACTCAAAGCAGAGTGGTGGGTTCCAGGTGGTAGACTTTTACATTCTGAAACTGTGATGAACGGAGCTATCCGCAAAGGTAAAGAAGAGTTGGGGATAGAGCTGGAAAATTTAACTTTTATGGGGTTCTTCGAAGAAACTTTTGAAGTTGATTGTAGAGGTGCAGATATTCCGTATCATACTATTTCGTTAGTTTATCGAAGCAGAGTGGTTGATTCGGATCATATCCGTTTGGACGAGCAAAGTAGCGATTTCATATGGGCTACAGCATTGCCAGAAAAATTTATAATTAAGAAGAGTGAAGGATTTCAATGAAAGCACTGATTTTAGGCGTGACAGGACAAGATGGGAGCTACATGGCAGATCTGTTGCTGAGCAAAGGATATGAAGTTCATGGGTTAATAAGAAAATCTGCAACAGGAAATACTATCAACATCGCCCATATTGTTTCGGACAAAGACGTTTTTAATAAACAATTTTTCTTACATCAGGGTGATCTGGCTGATCCTACTTCACTATATCGAATTATTGCAGATGTTCGTCCTAGTGAAATTTATAATGAGGCAGATCAGGATCATGTGCGATGGAGCTATGATATGGTGGGGTACTCAAGTGATATCACGGCCGCTGCTGTAGCTCGCATTCTAGAAATAATCCGACAGGTGGATGATAGTATTCGATATCTACAGCCTTGTACATCTAACATGTTTGGGAAAGTGGACTCTGAGACTCAAAATGAATCAACTCCTTTTAATCCTCAGAGTCCATATGCGGTTGCGAAGACCTTTGCGTATTATATGACACGCTACTATAGGCAGGCTTATGGGATTCATGCCACTAATGTAATTCTATTTAATCATGAGTCTCCACGCCGTCCAGCTGACTATGTGACCAGAAAAATTTCCCAGTCAGTCGCGAGAATTTCTGTTGGCAAACAAGGGGAACTAGTTCTAGGAGACACTTCTGCGAAAATAGATTGGGGATTTTCGGGCGATTACGTGGAAGCGGAGTGGTTGGCCTTGCAACAAGATGAGGCTGACGATTATGTAATAGCTACTGGCAAGGCACATTCAGTTCAAGAATTCGTCGATGAGGCTTTCGCTGTAGTCGGGCTGGATCCGAAAAAGTATGTGAAAAGTTCTAAGGAATTTTTCAGAGTCACACCGACCAGCACATTAACAGGAGATTCCTCGAAAGCCAGGAAAATCTTAGGCTTTAGTCCTAAAGTGAATTTTTCTAAACTTGTGAAGATGATGGTGGAAGCTGACCTCGAGAGAGAGAAACAATAGGACTTGAGGAGAAAATGTTGAACGAATTCATACCAGTTTGTGAGCCAACCTACGGGTTAGAGGAGCGAACAGCTCTAATAGATGCTTTTGACAGTGGTTGGGTATCATCCGGTGGGGAGTATAATGACAAACTAGAAACCGATTTTGCAGCATATTGTCATGTGAAACATGGAGTTTCAGTTTGTAATGGCACAGTGGCAATACACCTCGCTATTAGAGCTTTAGGATTGTCAGCGGGGGATGAGGTGATTGTTCCCAACCACAATGGAATATACGGAATTTATGCTCTCATGTATGAGGGAATAACTCCAGTATTAGTAGAGGCGGAAGGGCTTACTTGGAATATCGATCCTGATTTGATAGAGAGATCGATTACATCGAAGACCAAAGCTATAATGGTCGTGCACCTCTATGGACATCCATGCGATATGGATGCCATTTCAGAAATAGCAGAGAAGCATGGTTTGCCAGTGATTGAGGATGCGGCACAGGCTCATGGTGCAGAATATAAGGGTCGGCGAGCTGGGTCACTTGGCACCATAGCCACGTTTAGTTTATTCGCGAACAAAGTGATAACTAGTGGAGAAGGTGGTGTGATAGTCACTGACTCTGAAGAACTGGCGAATAAATGTAGGTATTATCGGAATCAGTGCTTTCCATTGAACGGCCCTCGGCATTTCATTCATGAAGATATTGGTTATAACTATCGCATGACCAATGTCCAAGCAGCTTTAGCATGGGCCCAGCTTGGTAAGATTGACGATCTCATAGATGGTCGGCGTAGAGTAAATGCTGAGTATCGCCGACATTTGGAAGGGGTCCCAGGTATTGGATTTCAGCATGAAATGTCATGGGCAAAAAACATCTTTTGGATGACAGCTATTACAATAGATCCAGTAGAGGCTGGATTCAAAAGGAATGATTTGGAAAGACATTTGATTGATCAGCAGATCCAGACTAGACGTCTGTTTGTTGGAATGAACCAGCAGCCAGTTTTGGAAACTGAAACTCAAGATAGTGGAGAGGAAGCAGGTTTCCCAGTGTCAGATTTTCTCGCTGATAACGGGCTTTATTTGCCATCTTCCTCCCACTTGGAACAAGAAAAGATAGAAGCTATATCGGTCGCTATCACAGAGTTGGTTTCATCATAGATTTCAAGGTCAACAGGAGAGGATATGCTCATAGCCCGAGCACCTTTTAGAATTTCTTTTGCGGGAGGAGGTACCGACCTTCCGTCCTATTTTTCTGACTGTGGTGGTATGGTAGTAAGCTCGACTATTAGTAAATACTTTTACGTTATGCTCAAGCCCACAACTGACGAGGCTTTGGAGATAACATCGGCAGATTTCGGTACTTCTGAGCGTAGGACAAAACAAGAGGGTCTAAGTCTGGAAGGAGAAATGGGATATCTCAAGCTGATCCTGCAAGAGTTCGGGCTAAGGGAGGGAATCTCTGTATTCACCGCCTCTGAAGTGTTGCCAGGCACAGGATTGGGAAGTTCCAGTACAGTTGCTGTTGCTCTCATAAAGGCACTCTCTACACTTTGCGGGCACCATGTAACAAAATCCCATGTGGCCAATATGGCTAGTGGTATCGAGATCGGAAAATTACAACGACCGATAGGTTTACAGGATCAGTACGCTTCATCTTACGGCGGATTAAATGTTATGCGGTTCAGTGAGAGTGGGGTAGAAGTGGATCAGGTTAATTTGTCACTTGAAGTACAGGAGAAATTCGAAAAAAGTATCATGCTTTTTTTTACTGGGGAATCACGCGATGCAGCGACTATCCTCAAAGAACAAACTCAATCTTCAGTTGATAAAAAACCCCGAGTGATGGAGAGTTTACATGGTATAAAGCAAAGTGCCGAAGAACTCCTAAAAGCATTCAAGTCCGGTGATATAAGGATTGTTGGGGAGATCATTCACAACTCTTGGGAGATGAAGAAGAGGCTCGCAGGAGGTGTTTCAAACCCTGTCATCGATGAAGCATACGAACTTGCCCTCAAGTTAGGGGCCGACGGTGGTAAAATTGCTGGGGCGGGAGGAGGTGGATATTTGCTTTTGATTTGTGATCCGTTGCATCAGGAAAAAGTTACAGAGGGTTTGAGCTCATTAGGGTTCAAGCGAATGACTTTCCACTTTGATCACGGCGGAGCCCAAGTTTTGGTGAATTCGATGCCACCTATTTCTGGGATCAATTTCCCCAAGAGTCTTGTATGACTTTTAGAAGAAAGGCTCAGATAGCAGTTGCTGCGGCTGACATGGTGGCAATTTTAGTTGCGTCGATGGTAGCAGCTCAGATGCGACTCGGAATGTGGTATGGATCTGGAATGGAAACCTACTACGTGACGACATTCGTTTTGTGTGCAATCACATTTTTTTCCGCTTGGGGACATGGAATTTATAGGGAAACATCGTGGGTTTCTAGCAGGATACTTTTGGCAGGATCGTACGGGGTATTTCTAACTATTTTGTTAAGCTATTTGCTGGGCGGATCTCTTATCGTTTCTCGTCAGTGGTTGTTGACAACCTGGCTGGGAAGCTCTGTTCTTCTGCTCAGTTTTAGGGTGTGTGCTAAGAATCTGGTACGAGTTGTTCGTGTTCGACAGGACAGGATTTTCAGGGTCTTGATCGTTGGAGCCAACCCCAGGGGTGTGGCACTTGCTAAGGATCTGGAACAGACTAATAAAGGTTCGTTTGTGGTAGGTTTTTTGGATGACTACTTACGGCCTGGTTCAGAACCATTGCCCAAGATTAAAGTGATAGGCCATCCACAGGATTTGAAAGAAATAGCAGGCAAAGAAAACGTAGATGAGGTGGTATTGATAAGTGGGGCTCTATCCTGGGAATCGGAAAGAGTGATGGCTGAAACTGCAGTGCTCTCGGCCAACCAATGGGAGACTAGGATAGCACCCAGCTTCAGTGAATTGTTGTCGAATTCTTCCGAAATTGGTTATAGGGGGCACTTACCTTTGTTTACTGTACATCCGCTTCGTTTGAGGGGATTTAATATTTGGTGTAAAACGACTGTCGAATTCGCAATTTCTGGATCAATCGGGCTAATTTTAAGTCCTTTGTGGGTAGGTATCTTCCTCAAAAGCAAGCTGTATGGTGTCAATCTTCTGCACAAGGAGTTGGTACAGGGAGTCGGGGGAAAGAATTTTGCTTTCCTAAGCTTCGGTCCAGAAGTGGTTTCATCTAATTTGGTGCTCCGAAGATCGCCAGCTCTACTGAATGTTTTAAAGGGCCAAATGAGTCTCGTGGGTCCAACTCCCATGCCAGTGACCGACGCTGTAGAATCTCACCAAATGAGGCCAGGCATTGTCACAATGCGTCCAGGATTGACTGGTTTATGGCGCTTTCACGAAGATAAGATTGGTTTTAGCGAAAGAGCTACTATCGATCTCGCATACGTTCGAAATTACTCCATTTTCTTGGATATAAAGATAATGATGCAAACCATTACCTTGGTGTGGCTTCGGTGGCTGAGGTCTGATGAAAGCCTATCCAGGTGGATGCCTGCTAAAGATTAATATTTTTTTGTGACACTAACTTGATGAGACTATGGGTTAGTTCGTGCGTGTATAATGAGCAGTGAATGTTTCAATTTCCTGTTTCCAATCCAACTCGGGCTCCTTCAAGCGAGATGAGTAATATTTTCTTCTCTCATCGCTTAGGATATGCACAAGCTCTTCGGCGAAAGCAGACCGAACATCTATTACTTCATGGGGATAGTGGAAGGGGAGTGGTTCTTGGTAACAGTGGCTTCTTAAGGCTATCGGCATTTTACCAAGGCAATAGGCATCAAACAAAACAGTGGAGTGAGCTGCCATGACTATGACAGACCTGGAAAGTGCTGAGATCAGTACTTCCTTGCGATCAACTTCTACATAGGGACCGAGATGGCTTTTAAGGATCAACTCAATCGTTGCATTGTCCCGCCTGCCAGGATGCGGCCTTACTAGCACACGGTAGCCAGCTTTTTCTTTGACCCATTTCACAATGGGTGCAATAGTGTGGAGGAATTCTTGCAAACTGCAGCGCATTTCAGAACCCTTCACACAGGCTGGCAGAGCCAATAGGATTAAATCGCTTTCGACTGGAACCAGGTTTTTTTGGGATTTATACTGATCCAGTAAATCATGTTTAATAAGTTCGGGACATGGAATGCTTCGCGGTATTTGGATTCCTTCCAGAAACTGCACCTCTCGACTGCTATAGACTAAGTGAACGTCACAGGCACCTCCCCCGAAACCATAACCAAAAATAGGATATCCAAAAGATTTTTTGGCAATGAAGTTAAAGAGTTCCCTTAGCCAAATGAACCCGACCTTTTCTAGAAGCATGAAGCCGTGTTGTACGTTCACAAGTATTGACCTTCTGGTGATTCTATTCCTCTCAATGATGTCCCGCACTAATTCTGCCCACACTCCTTCATCAGCGAGGTAGAAAACTATTGATTGTTCCCGATTGCATTGCTTGATAATCTCAATTATCAAACTCTCTATTTTTTTAAAAATGGTGCCGTAGTATAGGAACCTAAAATATCGGCGAATAGAAAATTCAACTTTTGTAATATATTTATATTCCTCTTCTTCCAGATGAATATCCATACAAGAGTGCTGCTGTGAAGTAGCATTTTTTAGATTTTCCCGGATTCCGAAGAAAAAATCTTCCTGAGCGGGACACACATATATAAAAACATGTAAAGTTGACATTAGCATTCCATCCCGAGAAGTTGAACTCCCAGTCCTAAGGAAGTTATTAGAAGTCCATAGGTTCCGAGGGTCGTATAACGGCCCAAATAGGCAAGCAAAGCAAATTTTGCTAGAATTGAAATTGCTCTCAGAGAAAGATTTGCTGACACTGCGGGAAGAAGGGCCTGTAACTGGTTCTTATGGATCACTCAGCAGACTCCTATTCTTTCCGAACATTCAGATTATCGATTAGTGGAAGGGGATCAGAATTTATCATATTAGTATTCCTAAGCTACACATTGCACGGAAAGTGCCTTATGATCAATACTAACATCCTTTAGTAGGTTTCAGAAAATCTAGAGGTAATCCTAACTAGCTCAGAGGGCTAAACGTATGTTTGAAGGTCTCTGGTGTGCACAAATAAATTCTTTCGAAGAGGGTTTTTGTGAATTTTGATGTCCCATTGGTTGCAAATGAAGATGAGAAATAAATGATGGATTTTCAGGTTTTGGTTCGAGGTTCAGGCTCCATGGGTTCTCGCTACTTGCAATTGTTCCAGGATGAATTGGGCATTTCTCCCGTAGTCTTTCCTAAAAGGAAAGAGAGGTTGGCAGAGCTAACTGGTCGGGGATTCCAAGTGATTGAAGATCTGGCAGAGCTTGATCGATCCAGTCCTGTTTATTCTATAGTCGCAACCGATACTTCAGAGCATTTGGAAGATGTGAAAGCCCTGAGTCCATACGGAAGGGTTTTAGTTGAAAAACCCTTAACATCTTCCATGAGGGAATTGAAAAATTTTAGGAAAGATACAGACTTGAAGACGTCATATCTTTCGGTTGCATTTTGCTGGCGTTTTTCCTTAGCAGCAGAGTTTGTTAGAAAGAAGGTAGAATGTCTTGGGCAGATTCACCAAGTACGCATTGAGTGTAGTTCATTTCTGCCAGAATGGCGTCCTGGAACGGCATATAAGCGATCTTATTCTGCCAAAGCTGGCCAAGGGGGTGTTCTGAGGGACCTTGCGCATGAGATTGACTATGCGACTTGGATTTTCGGTTATCCTGAAGAAGTTCTGGGTGTCTTGTCTAACAGTGGATATTTGGGAATTGAGGCTGAAGAAAGTGCTGATCTCCTCTGGATTACTCCTGATGGGGTTACAGTGTCTTTGAGGCTAGATTACCTAAGCAAGCATCCTGTCAGGTTCTTGAAAGCTTCTGGGGAACGAGGAGATGTGACTTGGAACTTACTGGAGTCAACTGTATCAGTTCAGATGGAGGATGGGTCTGAACAGAAATACAAATTCAAGGATGACAGAAATTTGATGTTGCTCCGTCAAATTAATGCATTTTTGGGTTTGCCCGATGCCAAGGGTACACTGGCCAGCTTTGAAGAAGGAGCCAAGGTAGTAGCTCTCTCCGACGCTGCTAGGATATCTTCTTCTTCTAAGGCTTGGCAGTCAGTGTCATATTTGTAAGAAGAAACATTGTAATAATCGTGAGACAGCTAGAATTCAATTGATTATCAAAGGTGAAAGTTTTGGGTAACAGGAAGCGAATCGCAGTTTTGACCACTGGTCGACAGGACTATGGAGTATTGAGAAGTACGGTCCATAGTATGCACAATGATCCTGAGCTTGATATGAGACTGTGGGTTGGCGGAATGCATTTGAAAGAGAGATTTGGGAAAAGCAGAGACCTTATTCATTCTGAAGGGATTCCTATCGCCCAGGAACTAGATTTTCTTGGAGAACCCCCTAATCCAATTGAGGATTCCAGCCGTGCTATGACTATGGTAGGGAATGTTCTGGTGTCGGAATCTCCGGATGCACTTTTGTTGGTGGGTGATCGATCGGAGACCTTAGCAGCAGGGATGGCAGCTACACTTGCTACTGTTCCGATAATCCATTTGCACGGAGGAGAGGAGACAGAGGGTGCGATTGACAATGCTATGAGGCACGCTCTCACGAAGTTGAGCCATCTCCATTTAGTGAGTCATCCCTCTTACGGAAAAAGAGTTGAACAGATGGGAGAAGACCCTGAAAATGTTGTGGTGGTCGGAGCTCCTGGATTAGACAACAGATTTCGAGATGACCTTCCGTCTGTCAATGAGTTAGAGGATTTCTTGGGTTTGAGGTTAGATGACCCTGTGGTTTTAGTGACCGTACATCCCACTACATTGGGGTTAAAAGACCCTGTCTCCGAAGTAATGGCTGTGTCTGATGCAATGGATAAAGTTGAAGCCACTTATGTTGTGACTCTTCCCAACTCTGATGCTGGAGGTGCTGCTATCAGAGATTACTGGATTAATTGGTCCAAGGATCGAAAAAACGTTTCCCTAAAAGAGGTTCTTGGTGCTGGGCGTTACTGGTCATTGCTGAATTATACCAAGGTAATGTTGGGCAACTCATCCAGTGGAATGCTAGAAGGTCCGTCAGCTGGTGCTAATGTGATAAATGTTGGTGATAGACAGTTCGGAAGGCTTCGTAATTCACGTATCAGAGACGTGGGAGTCAATTCTGCAGAGATAACTAAGTTACTGGAAGAAGCCATTCAAAAAGATTGGCTTCTAGAGGGTGAGATGAGAGATTGGGATTTTGATGAGAGATTGGTGTCACAGAGGATTATTGAAGCCATAGGAAAGTGGAATATTGATGCGACTCTTCGAAAGAAGTTCCATTCTATCTAGATTTTCTTGGAAGACATCGTTGGAGATTTAGTTTTCAGGGTTAGTGGTGTTTCATTGAGAGGACTTGGTTAAAGGCAGTTAAATAGGAAGAAAATGGATGGAGTTGACATGAAGCAACCGATGTGCGTTGGGCTCGAAGGAACGCTTTTCGATTGTTTGAAGACAATAAACGAAGGTGGTCAAGGGATAGCGTTCATTTTGGATAGTGATAGGAAGGTGGTTGGTTGTGTGACCGACGGAGACATACGCAGAGCTCTCATTGACAGTGCAGATCTGGAGTCCACAGTGATTCCTAAAATTATGAAATCAAATTTCATATCAGTTAGCCCACAAGTCGATAAGAATGAAGTTCTAAACCTGATGCGATTACACAGCATCCAAGTAATTCCAGTGATTGACGAAAACGGTGAAATGGCTGGAAGTTTTCAGTGGAATTCAATGATCGGATCGGAAAAAAAAGAGAATTGGGCAGTGATCATGGCAGGTGGGAAAGGGTCTCGGCTAGGTTCCATTACGGCAACGACACCTAAACCGATGCTCACTGTTGGGGGGACTCCGATTCTTGAACGTTTGGTAACCCATTTGGCAAGCTATGGTATAGGTAAGATTTTCCTTGCTGTGAATCATTTATCCGAAGTCATTGAGACACATTTCGGTGATGGCGATGGGTTCGGATGTGACATCCACTATTTACGTGAAGACAAGCCACTGGGTACTGGTGGAGCGCTTTCCTTATTGCCAGAAATCCCGGAGCATGATGTGGTGGTCATGAATGGGGATCTAGTAACACAGATTGACATTGCTGATTTCCTAGAGTTTCACGTTGCTAAGAAATGTGACCTAACTATGGCAGTCCGATACCATTTCACTGAAGTCTCCTATGGAGTTGTGGATGTGCGGGGAGACTTGGTAGAGGGTCTGTCAGAAAAACCTCAAATCAAACAGGTGATTAATTGTGGCATGTATGTCTTATCTCCCGAAGTGTTGCAACTGGTGCCTAAAGGAGAGAGTACTCCTATTACCTGGCTAGTGGAACAGTGTCTAGAAAGAGATCGGGTGGTGGGAGCTTATCCTACGGAAGGAAAATGGATAGACATTGGAAATCCTAGTCAACTTCGTAAAGCCAGGAACCAGGATATTGACTAGATCTCTGATTCTGGACTCACTTATAAGTGGCGTGACATCATGAATTTCATTCCTTTGAGCATTCCAAATGTCGGTCGTGCCGAGTGGGAATTGGTCCGTGAATGCTTGGAATCTGGATGGGTGTCATCGGTAGGGGGGTTTGTAAGTGACTTCGAAGAAAAATTTGCCAAGGAAGTGGACGCAAATAGTGCCGTAGCTACTTCTAGTGGTACAGCAGCTCTTCACATTGCTCTGAAGATGGCTGGAGTGGAATATGACGATGAGGTGATTCTGCCGAGTCTGACCTTTATTGCACCAGCCAATGCGGTCCGGTATCTAGGAGGTTGGCCAACTTTTGTGGATGTAGATGAACGGACTATGCAGATGGATTCAGATAAAGTGGCCACTTTTCTAAAAAATGACTGCATTAGAGTAAAAGGGGTCCTAACAAATAAGCATACACGCCGAAGAGTGGTTGGTGTTTTACCGGTCCACATTCTAGGACATCCTGTCGATTTGGACCCGATTCTTTGTCTTGCAGAGGAATACGGACTTTTTGTAATCCAAGATGCAACCGAATCGTTGGGATCGAGTTATAAGAAAAGGAAAATAGGGAGCGAAGGAGTTTCCTGTTTCAGTTTTAATGGGAATAAACTTATCACTACTGGCGGTGGTGGCATGATAACTTTCCAGAACAAAGAAATGGCAGATCGGGCTCGCTATCTTACTACTCAGGCCAAGGATGATGCCGTCGAATTTATCCACCATGAGGTCGGCTTTAACTATCGATTAACTAATATTCAAGCAGCTATGGGAGTGGCTCAGTTGGATAGAGTTCAAGAATTCATCTCCAGGAAGAAAGCCATACACCAGTGTTATGTTTACGAGCTTGCCAATCTAAGTGACTGTTCGATCATCGATCAGTCATCTTGGGCGGAGTCTGGATTTTGGTTGAATACCATGCGAATCACCAGAAAGGACAAAGATCGTAAATTGGTCCATGAACTACTAAAAGCGGCGTCTATAGAGACAAGACCACTTTGGCAGCCATTGCACTTGAGTGTCGCTCACGAAGGCAGTTGGTTTAATGACTGTAAGGTCTCCGAGGTCCTTTACAGGCAATGTCTTAATTTGCCAAGTTCTACGGGTTTGTGTGACGATGATTTAAAGAGAGTTGTTTCAGTCCTCAAAGACATTTTTTGTTGAAAGGTGTGACTTGTGAAAGATATTAGATCTCCGATGATTGTGGTTACTCTTGGACCTACTTCGATGGATGAGACTGTTCTTCGGAAGCTCTCCCAAAGGAAGATTTCTTTTGTGAGGATAAATCTTAGCCATACTCCGATCGAGTCACTTGAAAGCACTGTTTCATTTATTCGTTCCCACTGTAGCATACCACTAATGTTGGACACGGAAGGATCGCAGGTCAGGACTGGGGTCCTGACAGAACCCAAAAGCGTTACTGAGAACCAAGAAGTAGTTCTCTCTACTCAAGAGTTTGTTGAATCTGGCGGAGTTCCTCTACGGCCAAATAATGTTCTCGGAGTATTAACAGAGGGTGATCTGGTCTCTCTCGATTTCGATTCCGTGTTGTTAAGAGTCGACTCAGTTTCAGGGAAAGATGGGGAAAAGAAAGTGCGGTCCACTGTTTTGAGTGGCGGCACGATTCAAAGCAATAAAGCGGTTACTGTTTTCGACCAGAATTTTCAAATGCCTTCGTTGTCTCACAAGGATGTGAAAGCTCTTGAGATAGCCCAGGAAATTGGTATAAAGAATTTCTGTCTCTCATTTGTAGATAGCCCAGAAGATGTCAGGGAGTTTAGAAAATACCATCCAGATGCTTTTGTGCTTTCCAAGATAGAGACTAGCATGGCGATAGAGAACTTAGAAGAAATAATCGAAATTTCAGATGGTGTCTTGATTGATCGAGGTGACCTTAGCAGGCAAGTGCCCCTGGAAAGAATTCCATTTGCACAGAAATATGTCATCAATAAGGCGAATCAGGCTTCGAAGCCAGTTTTGGTAGCGACGAACTTTCTAGATACTATGATGGAAAGTAGGTCTGCGAGCAGAGCTGAAACGAACGACATTGTCAACACTTTGCTTGATGGTGCAACCGGCCTGGTGTTGGCTGCAGAAACTGCTATCGGTCAGTATCCAGTCGAAACCGTATCATTCTTAGTAGGTATGTGTGATGAAGTGGTGCGCTTCAAGAGATCTGGTGAAAACTCTGATTTGGCCAAGGGAGATGTGCTCCCTAAAGCATACGATACAAACTATATAACAAGCCCAGCTTTAGGTTGTGGATTGATAGCTCCCCACGGAGGATTTCTGGTTGATCAGCGATGGAAGGGAGACATTCCAGAAGGTCTTCCCAGTTTGGAATTGTCAGCGAACGAGGCCATGGATGTAGAACAGATAGCTTTGGGTGGTTACAGCCCATTACGGGGATTCATGGGTAAGGGTGATTTGGATTCAGTTCTGAGGACCTATAAGCTTGAAAATGGTCATACATGGCCTTTACCTATTCTATTGCGACGGTCTGGGCAGAATGTGCCGACGGGCAGGGTGGTGCTTACCTTCGATCATAAACCATTTGGCGTAATGGAAATAGAAGATACCTACGATACTGATTGGCAGATGGCAGGGGAACTTCTTTTTGGGACTCGATCCAGTGACCATCCGGGATTAAGAACTTTTCTGGGCTCGGGTGAGACCGCTTTGTCAGGACCAGTCTGGTTAACTGATAGGATTGCTAGAGAGGGTAAGAGATATGAACTCAAAGCCGCAGAAACCCGACAAGTATTTGCTGCGAGGGGATGGTCTAGGATCGTGGGTTTTCACACACGCAACGCACCACATCGGGCTCATGAGCATGTGATGACTAGGGCAATTGAATTGACAGGTTCGGATGGCGTGTTAATTCATCCAGCTGTTGGGACAAAGAAGTCAGGAGATTTTTCCAGTGCAGCAATCATAGAGGGTTATAGAGGATTGTTGAAAGTTTCAGAAATAACTTCGAAAGCTTTGTTTTCGACCTTCTCTACTTACTCGAGGTATGCAGGACCGAGAGAGGCATTATTCACTGCCTTATGCAGACAGAATTATGGATGCACTCACTTCATAGTGGGAAGAGACCACACAGGAGTGGGAAATTTTTATTCTGCAAATGGGGCTAGAGAACTTTTTGAAAAGAATCCCCAGGTAGAGATCCAACCAGTATTTTTCGAGGAAGTCAAATACAGTAAATCCAAAAAATCCTATGGGTATGATGTAGTTGACGGTGACGCTTTGGAAATAAGTGGAACAGAGGTTAGAGAAATCGTCCACAATGGCGAACGTCCTCCCGAATGGTATATGCGACCAGAAGTTGCAGATCCAATTCTGTTACTTGGAGAAAAGGCTTTTGTCGGTGATGGGTAATGTGATATGGTTTACTGGTCTGTCTGGATCAGGGAAGACTACTTTAGCCGAAAGCCTTCTCAGTAAATTAAAGAATGAAAATTTGAACGTAACTTTGATTGACGGTGATAGAGTTCGAGATTCCCGAAAGAAGAAGCTGGGTTTTTCTCGGAGTGACATTGAGCAAAATGGTTTTGATGTGCTAGAACTATGTGAGAAAGAACGACTCGCTCACGAGTATGTCCTGGTTGCAGTGATAACACCCTTTGAAACAGTCAGAAGGGAAGCACGAAAACGGTTAGGACCAAATTACTTTGAAGTATTTGTGTCGACTCCTTTGGATATATGTAAGAATCGGGATACTAAGGGACTTTATCGAAAAGCTGAACTTGGTGAGATAGAGAACCTAATTGGGGTATCGGCTACAGTTCCCTTTGAACCTCCAAATACACCAGATCTCACCATAGACACGCACCAAATGACTATAGACGAAGGAACAAGAATGTTGTTGGCTGGCGTAAACGAATGGTTGAATCTTGGGAAATCCAAAGCATAGAGTTTGATGAAGGATTTGCCCTTGGGGTACGCAGGATTGCTCTGTATGACTATCTTTCAAGAGGATTATAGTGCCTTATTCAGGTCGGCTTAGTTGAAAATTGATTGATCTGCCCTGTCTGGTGGGTGAAGGCTTGTTGCCCTGTAAGCTGGCAATATAGGTGTAAAATATCTAAAGCAGAGTGAAAAGGGAGATTGATTGTCAAATGACGAGTGACACAAGAATGGCGGCTCGGTGGTTGCCGGTAGTACTGCTGATGATCGGATCATTTGGGTCGACTTCATCCGCTCTCATGGGTCAGGATGCAGTCCAGCAGGAAATTCAGCGCCTCATGGGTCAAGAGCTCACCGAAGAGGAAATTGTCAATCGTATTTCAACACTGGGTTTGTCTCGTGACGACTTGCGGGGCAGGCTAGGCGCGATGGGTTACGATGAAATACTTCCGACACTAGATGCGTATTTCGACCGTGTGGAAGGAGCGGTGAATCCACAGGCGGTTTCCCAACAGCGATCTAATGAATTAGTTGCTGCTTTATCAGAGATGGGTCTAATCACATTAGAAACGGATAGGGAGTTAGAGTTTGGGCGAGATAGCATTGTCCTAGACAGCATGGCAATAGACTCCCTGGGGCTGGAGACAGGCCTGAACGTTTTCGGTAGAAGTATTTTTGAGGATATTACTGCTCAATTTCAACCACTGACTTTTGGTCCAGTAGATCCGGGTTACTTGTTAGGTCCCGGGGATCAGGTCCAGTTGTTTCTTACTGGAGAAATAGAACTAGCATATAATCTAGATGTGACCAGGGAAGGGTTTGTTATTATCCCTGATGTTGGACAGGTTTCAGTGAATGGTCTAACTCTGACCACTTTGAGAGAAAATTTATATTCAAGATTATCATCTGTGTATTCAGGTGTGCAGCGAGGACCTGAAGCAACTACAAGATTTCATCTTTCGTTGGGACGATTAAGAACCAATCAGGTTTTCCTAATTGGAGAAGTCACACAGCCTGGAGCTTACCAGATGAGTCCAGCTGCTACAATATTTAATGCACTCTATAGTGCTCGTGGTCCGAATATGGAAGGATCCATGCGATCTGTTCAAGTCAGGCGTGCTGGACAGTTGGCTGGAGAACTAGATGTGTATGACTATCTCCTCAGAGGTGATGCCTCTGAAGATTTTCGTATTGAACAAGGGGACTTTGTTTTTGTGCCTCTCGCAGGCCCACAGGTTTCGATAGAAGGAGAAGTAAGACGCTCAGCCATCTATGAAATCAAGTCAGGTGAAGGCTTGTTGGACCTGATAGAGTTCAGTGGTGGCCTGAGTGCATCCGCGTTTTCAGGGAAAATTCAGATTGATCGTATTTTACCCGTGGATCAGAGAACTTCTGGAAGGGAGCGAGTTATTGTAGATGTTGATCTCGACGACCTGAATTCTGGCCAATTTTTCCCGTTGTACGATGGTGATAGAGTTTTTGTTGAACCCGTTCTGGAAGAGAGAACAAGCAGGGTTGCCGTGACTGGCCAAGTGCAGCGTGCCGGTGATTATCAGTTAGTTGAAGGAATGACTGTGCAGGACTTGATAAGGAGGAGCGGAGGGTTGCGAAGAGATGCATTTGGGCAAGTTGCTCATTTGGAAAGGATGAATTACGCAGACAGTTCCTATGCGTTAACGCAAATAAACTTGGATTCAGAAGGTCGGGCGAATCCAAACCCATTACTTCAGGATTTTGATCGAATTACAGTATTTGGGAATGCGGCTCTTTCCACCAGAGAGTCAGTTTATATTGGTGGTGAAGTCAAGGACCCATCGACCTATGAGTTTTCCGAAGGAATGACAGTCGAAGACATTGTGTTGATTGGGGGAGGTTTCACTGCAAATGCCGATCCATTGACTGTGGAAGTGCTTCGTAGAACTGATGATGCGATTATGTCTGATCAAATCTCCCACGTTATACATGTATCTTTTGGGCCAGGAAGTGTACCGTTTGAAGTGAATGATTTGGACGAAACACCTCTAGCGTTAGGCAGAGAGTTGGCTAGCAGTGTTCAGTTGGAACCTAATGACAGGGTTTTTGTCAGACGATTACAGAATCGCAGGTCGTTTGAGGATGTTATCCTGACAGGGGAAGTTCTGCGTCCGGGTAATTATAGTAGGTTGACTAGAGATGAAACTGTGACCCAATTGGTCGCACGGGCTGGTGGACTGACCGCACAGGCCGATGTAGGTGGCTTTCGTTTGACACGAGATGATTTGACTTTGGGCCTTGATTTTGAAGCTGCATTGGCAAATGCGTCAGGTCCTGAGGATATAAGGGTTTTCCCAGGAGATAGTATTTATGTTCCAGAATATAATCCTATCGTTACGATAGAAGGAGCGGTAGAGTTTGAATCTCGTGCTCGCTGGGTTGATGGTCTGTCGGTACAAAACTATCTCGACCAAGCTGGTGGTGTTAGGGAAGACGGGGATAGAGATCGTACGGTAGTGACATATGCCAATAATGAAAGAAGGAGATCTGGTAAATTCCTATTTTTCAGATCGGACCCTGAAGTCAAGCCAGGCACTGTAATCACAGTACCTGAAAAATTGGAAGTAGATGGAGGTTTCAACGTAGATCAATGGTTGACTAGAGTGTTGTCAATGGCGACGGTTTTAGTGGCTATAAACGGAATGAGTAATTAATTGTGAATAGTGGTGAATGAAGAAGATCTAGGTTTGTTGAAATTGTCTAATTGTTTTTCCCCTCTTCATAAAGATGGTTCATGCTAGTCGGAGTCATAGGAACTGGGTATGTGGGTTTAGTAACTGGTGCTTGCCTAGCAGAACTGGGAGTGACTGTCCTTTGTGGCGATACTGATGGCCATAAAATTGCAGAGCTTAAGTCTGGGAAGCTACCGATTTATGAACCAGGCTTAAAGACGCTAGTTCGGGACAATACCGATGCTGGACGGTTGAGTTTTACTGAGGACCTCGGGGAATTAGTGCGGCTAGCCGATGTCATTTTTATTACCGTAGGAACTCCTCAGGGTAAAGATGGTTCTGCCAACATAAATAATATTTTGGAAGTGGCTAGTGTCATCGGTGAAGAGTTAAGTGAAGGGAAGGTGATTGTCACCAAAAGCACCGTTCCAGTGGGAACCTCTGAGAAAATTCGCGAGAGAATCGAAAAAAATAGTGACGCTGAATTCCATCTGTGTTCAAATCCTGAATTCCTTAGAGAGGGTTCGGCTGTTTATGACTTCATGAATCCTGATAGAGTAATTTTGGGCGTTGACAGCGATTATGCTGGGGCATACTTGCGCCATTTGTACGCACCTATTGTGAAAAATACTGACCATATATTGATCATGGATTTACCTTCGGCAGAAATGACTAAATATGCTGCCAACGCCATGTTGGCGACTCGGATAAGCTTTATTAACAGCATCGCAGCTCTGTGTAGAAAAAAAAATGCTGATATTGGAATGGTCAGCAGAGGTGTTGGAACTGACAACCGAATAGGTGAGAGCTATTTGAATCCAGGAGCAGGGTATGGTGGATCTTGTTTCTCAAAAGATATTCAAGCACTTCTTAAGATGATGGCTGATGAGGATCTTGACCCTTCGATTTTTTCTACGGTCGAAGAAGTGAATGAAAGGCAAAAAACTTTACTCTACCAAAAGGTAGTTGAACGCCTTGGTAAAAATCTGACTGGCAAAAAGATTGCGATCTGGGGTCTCTCGTTTAAACCAGACACGGATGACATGCGTGCAGCCCCTAGCCTAGTCACCATAGAAGCTTTATTGGAACATGCTGGTTCTTTAGCTGCACATGATCCAAAAGCTATTCAGGAGGCAAGAAAGAGGTTTGGAACGAGCATCGAGTTTTCTGAAAATCAATATGAAATCCTTAGCGATGCGTCGGCTCTGGTAGTGCACACGGAATGGGACTGTTATCGCCATGCAGATTTTGAAATAGTAAAATCCAGGATGAAACAACCGATAGTCATCGATGGTCGTGGTTTGTATGACCAAGATTGGTTATGTAAACAAGGTTTTGAGTATTACTCTTTGGCTTCTTCCTTCACGAACTGTGGGCAAAAGGAGTAAAGTTTGGATAGGATTTTGATAAGTGGCGTTGCAGGTTTCTTAGGGTATCACTTGGCAAGGCTTTTCCTCCAAGAAAACTATCAGGTTATAGGTGTCGACAATTATTTAACAGGGTCTAGAAAGAACGTCACAGACTTAGAGGTGCACGAGAATTTTTCTTTCTTGTACCACGACGTCACAAAGCAACTATATCTAGAAGAAAAAATAGACGGAATTCTACATCTCGCTTGTCCAGCCAGCCCTGTAGATTATTTGAAATATCCACTGGAGACTCTGAGAGTTTGTAGCGTGGGCACTCAAAATATGTTGGAGATTGCGAGGACTAAATCTTGTCGGTTCATCCTTGCGTCTACATCTGAAGTATATGGGGATCCTAAGGTAAACCCTCAATCTGAGGATTACTGGGGAAATGTGAACCCAATCGGACCACGCAGTGTCTACGATGAAGGAAAACGTTATGCAGAAGCACTAACTATGGCGTATTATCGGAATCAAGCGGTAGAGATTAAGATCGCTAGGATTTTTAATACATACGGACCGAGGATGCGTATCGAAGATGGCAGAGTTGTGTCTAATTTTATTGTACAAGCTCTAAGAGAAGAGCCTTTGACTGTCTACGGAGATGGTGCACAAACTCGATCGTTCTGTTATGTCACCGACGAGATTAAGGGAATTTATAAGCTGTTTCAATCTCAATTTACGGGACCAGTAAATATTGGAAATGCTGAGGAAACTTCAGTCACTACTTTAGCTAAATTGATAATTAAATTGACAAACTCTAAGTCTGATTTGTATTTCACAGAACTCCCACAGGACGACCCTCAAATACGTCAACCTGACATTTCACTTGCACAAAATCTCTTAGGTTGGAATCCAGAGACATCTTTGGAAAAAGGATTACTGGAAACCATTGAGTATTTCAAAGGTGTCACTTCGTTATCCTGAAGGAATTTTCGGTCGGGCGAGCATTAAGTCACACATCTCTAAGGAACTTTTTGATGATCATAGGGAGGGTCACCAATACATTGAGAATCGTCCACTGGCAGTTCCCCAAATCCATCGGGGAGTCGCATTGCTCGTATAGTCATAGGCACCACCCAGAACAACAGCACTGTTGTCAAATTTCCACCCAAAATTTAACAGGAATCTATAGAAATTTCCCGCTAGGGATTTAGTGACATTCATATCTCCCTTACCCTCGGGAACTTTGGAGTTGCTGTGTAGGAAGCCACCTTTAGTCATGAATCCATTTGTTGTTGTGTATGAGATGTCTAACTTGCTCATCCAAAGGGTCAATAGATAGTTGATATTGTTTGCGAAATCGGATTGGAATGTGCGTTTTTCTAACATCCTTTTCCTAACTCCTGTCAGGCTTAAGGTCCAGTTGGGATTGGGACGAAATATGCTAAACGCAGTGATCTCTTGGGTCTGTTCTAGAAGCTGATTATTTAGAGGTCTGAATGAGGTATGGGTGTTTGCTCTGTCTGAGTCAGCACTGATTTCAGTGTAGGATCCAGCTAACAAGAGGTACTCTGTGGGGGTCCATTCTATCAGACCGCCTAGATACCGTGCAGATTCTTTGAGGGTAAATCCTTCATTATTCTGGGATTTGCTTGAAATGATGGATTGTCCAGCTGGCATCAACATCCCGTAAACCTCTAACCTAATGTCGTCGCTTAGGCGCAAGTGGTCACCTACACGGATAGCCAATGGCTGTTGAGTATAAACAACCGTGGTATCACCGTGTGGATGGAGTGCTGCGTCCAGGGTGACATGGAGAAAATCATTTAATGGATCTAAGATCGTGAATTGACCAGTAATCTGGTTAGCTCCTTTCTTCCATCTTGCACCGATCCAGAAGTCTCCTCCAGCTTTATGAGGATCGAGGTGCATACCACTAAAGATTTCACTAGACCTTTCTAGTTCTCGGGAGAATTGTAGCCGGATGGCACTACCTTCAAAACCACTATCCATAAGCTGATTGAATCGCGCATCCATTTTCCAAGATCCATTCAAATCGACCGAGGTCTTGAATTCCGCAGCGGAGGTAAGGGTCAAGGTAGTGGCACTGGTACCTCTCCAGCGCACACCATTAGTTTTGCTATTCCAATAGAAATCCTCCACCGGGTCGAATTGTGATCCCAGAACATCTAGCTGATACTTACTGTCCACCAAGGGAGTGAATCTCTTGAGGATGCCCTTTTCACTAAATCTTCCCCCGAACGAATCGTTACGATCTAAAAAAAGTAACCAAGAATTTTCTTCCCAAATCTTGAGGCTTCCATATCCTAAGATCCGATCTTGAGCTTTAGTTGGTGTTGGTATTGTCCCAATGATTACAATACATAAGTATGTACACCAAGAATATTTTAAGGCCATTATGAAGAGTTGATATCCTCTCTCCGTCAAGCATCTCAACACTAAGCGACATTTAAGCGAATTACAGCTCATGCGGGTGTGGGCGTCTCCTAGAGATTCGTCTGATTTTGAGTATAAGGAACCTATATGATATTCGCACTGCAAAACCCATGAAACCCATATAGTATATAGTGTTTAAGCCTATATCTATTTTGCAAAGTGTCCATGAGTCTGCTCAATATGGGGCAAGAAAAGAAATTTCACAAAATTACTAAATAGCCCCTTTGTTTGAGTGCCACATCACCCAGGATATATAAACAGTTTCTAATCAAAGTTCTTCTCACAGAAATTGTGGTTCATGTTCTCTACAGTTATTTTTTGGAGCCTGAGTTGAGATTTTTTTAAATTTAAGTGATATAAATTGAATAATTCATATAAAAAAGAATGGGAAGACAGCTACAAAAGAGGCGAAAATAATATTCTTTACCCTCATGATGAGGTTGTTAAATTTTTAAATAGATTTGTTAGGAAAAAACTTAACTTTAAAGGTGGATTCAAAGATATTCTTGATTTTACTAAAACTGTCAAAGGATTAGATTTTGGGTGTGGAGTTGCAAGAAGTGCAATATTAATGGAGGAATTTGGCATAGAATCCTATGGAGTCGACATATCTAGTAATGCAATAGAGAAAGCTAAAGATAATGCGTCCTCGTTTGGTTATGACTCTCTTTCCTCCAGACTTCAGACTATAGATTCAAATGAACTTCCCTACGAGGATAACTTTTTTGATATATCCATAGCTGAATCCTGTTTAGACAGCATGTCATTTGGGAATGCTTCAGCATTAATCAATGAAATTTCTAGAGTTACAAAGAAATACATATACTTTAGCGTAATATCTTGTGAGGTGAACTTTAAAAATAAACTTGCCGAAGATCTTATTGTAGAAACCAATCATGAATTTGGAACAATACAATCATATTATGATGAGGAAAGAATTATAGAATTGGTATCACATTTCAATTCAGAGACAGTGTTCATAAGAAACTATACGGCGACCGGGGCCACAAAAGATGATCTTATTGATTCAAGGTTCTTTGTTGTGTTAGATGTATCTTGAAATCATCTAATACATTAATTCTCATAAAAACATAGTAAACACTACTCTATTAGGATTTAGCAATCCCCTCGGCAGTCACAAACTGCAAAATTCCGTTTGTAAGCCACTATTACTATAGGGTTTTTTACAACACTAAATGGAGTGGGAGTGAACGTGTTACTCGCAACCCCCGCATTCTATATAGGAACAACAAGAGGCCATTGTTGTACTTATAGTGTGACTGTAATGCTTACTAATAGATGGATAGATAGAAGAGATTGGCTATATGATCTTGGCACTGTATTTGTTAGGATAGACAGTGGTAGACAACTATTGGGCTCTGGTGCCTACGCTTCTCTTGAACTAGAAATCATGGGAACAACTTGTGCTGGCTTTTAGATCAATCAATTGGGTAGGGTTTTACTCTAGAATGAAACGCCAAAAGAGTATCTTGCCGGCTTTGCTAAGCTTTTCGATAGTAGTTGCAGGGTGTTTCTCTAGTGTGGCCGATGAATCTTTTGTCCAACGAGGGGACGAAGCAATACTAAGAGGGGATCTCGACGCTGCTCTTGCCGAATACAAAATGGCTGTTCAACGGGGTGGATCAGAAGATCCATCGGCTCTGGGTCGAGTTGCCCACACCCACGCACTTATGGGGAACATTGATGAGACTGGGGATACCTATGAGCAAGCAGTAACATTCGATTCAGATCTGACTGATCAGGCCGTATCCGACCTAATACAGTTAGCTCAAGAGGCAATGAATCGATCAGATTTGTTTGGGTTGGCTTCCGCTATGGAACGCGCTAAGAACTTTCGTCCTGGCATTACTGTGGACGGGATGGCACTGCCGTTGGCACGGCATTATTTCGAAAATGGGCAATATGCCACTGCGTTATCCTATTATCAGTCGGCTATTTCAGAGAGCCAAGGAGATACTAGTCCAGATGTGATCTTCGAAGCTGCTTCAGCCTATGACGAAGTGGGTGATTGCAGAAGAGCTCTGATCCACTATGAACCCTATAGAGATATGATTTCCAGCTGGATGCGTGGCGAAGTAGACTGGAAAATAGGAAATTGTTCGATTGAATTGGCGAGGGAGTTACGTTCAGTTGGCGCCGATGAAGAAGCTTTAGAACATTTGGAAAGAGCAGTGCTGATAGGTGAACCACGAAGTTTACAAAGTCTGGCCTATTTTGAAATAGGTGAAATTTTGGCTGGCCAATATCGTTGTGAAGAAGCGATGCAAGCGTTCTTAGAAGTCGCCAGTACGGATCAAACAGGTAATAACCGTTTGGTATCGCTAGCTCAATGGCGCTATGAAGAAATACGTTTTCCCGATTCCCAAGACGACGGGTCGGGAAGCACAGGATGTTAGGTGGGTTGTTTAATAGGTTGTCAGGATTCTTAAAATGGAGTTCCTATCTAAAATTATGAAGTCCGTTCTTAGTAGGAGTGGGTATCCGCTGGTTTTGATTGTGGGTTTGTCTATTTCAGCATGTGGCGGCGGGTTGCCTTTTCCAGGGCTGACTGTTGAAGAGGTATATAATTTGGGAGTGGGAGCTCTTGAAGAGGAAAATTGGGGGGATGCGGCAAGGGCTTTTGAAGAAGTACTTCTCTCCACTGGGTTTGATCGGATGCCAGAAGCGCGTCTGCAGTTGGCAGAGGCTCATTTTGGAGGTGGTCGCTACATAGCCGCTCGTACGGAATACCAGAGGCTCATTGATAGGTGGCCTGCAGATACCACTGCGGTCCACGCTGCTTTAGGCGTTTGTAGGTCTCTTAAGGAGTTGTCTCCGATTCCACAACGCGACCAGACGTTTACAAGACAAGCAGAAATTACTTGTGGACAAGTGGCGGCCCAGTTTGCAGGCACAGTCATTGGATTAAGAGCCTCGGAATTATCAGACGAGATGGTGAATAGATTGGCAGAACGAGATTACAACACAGGATCTCATTATTTAAAGAGGGGATTAATAGACTCCGCACTTCTATATTACGAACAAGTTGTGGAACTCTTTCCAGATAGCGAATGGGCACCATGGGCTCTTTATCGAATGATAGAGGCATTCGAAATGATTGGCTATGTGCGAGATGTCGAGACTACACAGGAACTTCTCCTTGGTTCCTATCCTGAATCTGAACCTGCACAGATGTTAGAAAATGGAGGACAATAGGAACCAAGGTGGTCGGATTGGAGTCTTTGGCGGGACGTTTGATCCGCCCCACATGGCTCATTTGCGGATGGCGAAACTCCTGCGTGATTTTGCTAGTTTAGAGAAAGTCCTTTGGATCCCGACCAGAAAGTCACCGCACAAATCAGACCGAGTGGTTACTCCAGCTAGTGTTCGATTGAAAATGGTTAAAGAGGTGGTTTCTGGTATGAAGGGTCACGACGCATGTGACATAGAAATTCTTAGAAGCGGGTATTCCTATACAATAGACACCCTCAGAGCATTAAAGAAATTATATCCTGGTAAGGATCTTGTTTTGATAATGGGATCAGACCAATTCTGCGAATTGTCTGAATGGAAGGAGTCTGAAAGTCTAACGGACCTTGTGGAAATCTGTGTTCTGCCACGAAAGGGTGCTACTGTGTCTTCTAGCCTGGCCGATAATTTGGTTCTTGCACCATTTGAGGAGCTAGATATTTCTTCTTCAGAAATTAGGAATAAGATTCAACAAAATTTATCATTTGAACATCTTATTTGTAAGTCGGTAGCTAAGATAATTGAAGAAGAGGGCTTATATCAAAATTAGGTCCTGGTATGTTTAGGAATGCTTTTTCGTAACATAGTTTCTGTTGTGGGCTGGGATAATTGTCTGCCTCACGATAATTTCACTGACCAGAGGATTTGAAAGAATTGGCAATGATGATCTATGACTTTATTTAAAAGGGAAAGCGTCTCTTGAGTTTTCTTAATGCGGTGGCAAAGAAGGTGCTTGGCTCTCAACATCTAAGAGAGGCAAAAAAACTACAGCCCGTAGTAGATAGAATTAACTCTATCTGCAATGAGTATCAGACCCTTTCCGAGACCGATCTGAAGAAAAAAACTCAAGAGTTTCGTGATAGGATCAGTGATGCAACAGCTGGCCTGACTACCAAGATTGTCAAGTTGCAGGATGAGAAACGGAATTCTGAAGATTCCGAAAAACGGCAACAACTGCAGGAAAAGATTGCAGAATGTGATGAAGGAATCTTGTCAATTACAGAAGAAATTCTGAACGATATTTTACCTGAAGCATTTGCAGCTGTTAAGGAAGCTTGTCGTCGACTTGTGGGAACTGAGATTGTAGTGAGTGGCCAGAGACAGATTTGGGATATGGTTCCATATGACGTTCAGCTGATAGGTGGCATTGCTTTGCACCGTGGAAAGGCAGCGGAGATGGCTACTGGTGAAGGAAAAACTTTAGTTGCTACGATGCCACTCTACTTGAATGCTCTTGTAGGGAAGGGAGCTCATCTCGTTACCGTTAACCCATACTTGGCCCAGAGAGATGCGGAGTGGATGGGTGCTGTATACAATTACTTGGATCTTACAGTCGATTGTATCGACAAGTACGAACCTCATTCACCTGAAAGAGTTTCGGCGTACCGGGCAGATATCACTTACGGTACCAATAACGAATTCGGGTTTGATTATCTTCGTGATAATATGGTTCATTCCTTAGAACAGAGAGTGCAACCAAGGCACTGGTATTCAATAATTGATGAGGTGGATTCAATCCTTATCGACGAAGCCAGAACACCACTTATCATCAGTGGCCCCGTGGGCAAGGATACAGCAACGCCTTTCAAGCAGTATAACAGGCTAGTGGGAAGTCTATATCAAAAACAGATTCGCTTAGTCAATGACCTGATAGCTGAAGCTGAAAAGGATCTAGAAAATCAAGATGAATTTTCAGCTGGCGAAAAATTATTGGCTGCAAAGAGAGGGGCTCCACGCAATAAGAGACTGCTCAAGATTTTTTCTGAGGATCCTGGTATTCAGAAATTGGTTCTTAAAGTTGAAGCAGATTACATGCGTGAGAAGCGCTTACAGGAAGTGGATGAGCTACTCTTTTTTGCCATGGACGAGAAAGGGCACAATGTGCACTTGTCAGATGGTGGATTAGATGAACTTTCTCCAGGAGATCCAGAGGCATTTGTAATTCCGGATCTTTCCGGAATGATGGGTGAGATTGAGGAGGATGAGTCGTTGTCTGTTGATGAGCGACGTAATCTGATACTGGAAGTGGAATCTGAGTATGCTTCCAAGAGTGAAAAAATGCATGTCATACATCAACTTCTCAAAGCTTATACACTATTTCAGAAAGATGAGAAATACATCATCGGAGAAGACGGAAATATTGTGATCGTCGATGAGTTCACAGGACGCCAGATGTCGGGACGTCGATGGAGTGATGGACTCCACCAGGCAGTCGAGGCTAAGGAAGGGGTGGAAATAAAGGGAGAAACTCAAACCCTGGCTACAATAACTATTCAAAATTATTTTCGAATGTACGATAAGCTAGCTGGTATGACTGGTACTGCCGAGACCGAAGAGACAGAGTTTCACGAGATATACAAGCTAGACGTTTTCGTTATTCCCACTAATCGGCCGATAGTTCGGGATGACCGAGAGGATCTTATCTTCAGAACGAAAAGAGAGAAATATCAGGCTCTCATAGATGAAGTGGAGCGCCTGAACAAATTGGAGCTTCCTGTACTAGTAGGGACGACTAATGTCGAGATTTCCGAAACACTTTCCCGGATGATTAAACGACGAGGCATTGCCCACAATGTCTTGAATGCTAAACAGCACAAGAAAGAATCAGAAATTGTGGCTGAAGCTGGAGAGCCTGGAGCGGTAACAATCGCAACGAATATGGCTGGAAGAGGGACTGACATCAAACTTGGCGAAGGAGTGACTGAACCCAGGACTTTGGGTTGGGTGAAGAATAGAGGCTTAGATCTGAAAGATCTTCTATCGGTTGATCCCACAAGAGAGTTGGACTTGGAAAATGGTGCTGACGATCTTCTGATCGAACCGGGAGGCTTGCATATACTGGGTTCTGAACGACATGAATCAAGACGTATCGACAGGCAACTTAGAGGTAGGGCAGGACGTCAGGGCGACCCTGGTGCAAGTCAATTCTTTATTTCCGTAGAAGATGATTTGATGAGACTGTTCGTGGGTGATAGGCTGGCGAATGTTATGGATACCCTTGGCGCTGGTGAAGGCGAAGTTATCACCCATCGCATGGTGACTAGATCTATTGAAACCGCGCAAAAGCGGGTGGAAGGAAATAACTTTGAGGCGCGAAAGCGCCTTCTTGATTACGATGATGTTATGAATCAGCAACGTGAGGTGATCTACGATCTCAGGTTGTTTGCTTTGGAGGGTGGGGAGGACTTGAAGGGTGAGATTTGGGAAATGATCGAACATAGTGTCGAAGAAGTTATCGATGAGTATTTGGATCATGAATACAGTGACGAGATAGATTTGGAAGCTCTGAAATCGAGGTTGGCCCTAGAATATTTTACAGTGATTTCTAATGATCAACTCAGGGAATTAGATCCACTGGAAATTGGAGATGTAGTCTTAGGTGCAGTTCGCCAACAATTTGAGAACAAGATCGATGGCTTTGGCTCGCATTCTGAAGCTGTCAGTAGTTACATAATGCTGAGTATGATAGATAGTAAATGGAAAGATCATCTCTATGATCTAGATCATCTCAAGGCTTCTATAGGATTTAGAGGCTGGGGTCAGAAGGATCCTCTGGTGGAGTACAAGAAAGAAGCTTATGACATGTTTGTTGACCTAATAGGGGATCTAAAAAGAAGTGTCGCGAATCTGACTTTCAAGGCCCAGATAGGGCCACCTCCTGCTTCTAAGGGAATGTCCAGATCTCGGAATAATCTAAATTACTCTGGTCCAACTGGAGAACCTAATAAAGATCTAGACAGTTTATCTGCCCGTAATGAAACTGGTCAAAAAGGATCCCAGGAAGAAGTGCGATTGCCTCCCGGTATATCTGATGGTCAGTTTGGGAATGCTCAACCCAAGGACGTTTCCACCAATAGGAGCCAGGAAAAAGTCAGGACACCAGTTACTTCAACAAAAAATCCAGGTCGTAATGATCCTTGCCCCTGTGGATCCAAGAAAAAATATAAGAAATGTTGTGGAAAAGGTGTGGCTTAGGCTTGTATTGATCAATCATTTTTATCCAATTGGACGTGTTTAATACGAAGCTATGGCGCCTATTGCTCTGGACCAAACTGGCAGTAGATTGCAGGTGTGTCATGAAAATACCGATTAGTGTCTTCCGGAACACTGGACATCAGTGGATAAAAGATTGCCACTTGTCTGCACACTGAGGACTCAACCTAGGCGAATCTTGTGATGGATGCTCTTAACTGGAAAGGGCTTATGAAGGCAATTCCACGCAATTTAGGTCGTGTGGTTGAAGATAATGCCGATCGTTTAGATCCTGGATTGGTCGCACAAGCCTACTCTCTAGCCCAGAAAGCACACGCTGGTCAACGTCGTGCCTCAGGAGAAAAATTTGTCAATCATGCTGTGGAAGTAGCAACTATATTAGCAGGTCTAGGTCTAGATACTGACGCAGTAATCTCTGGGTTAGTTCACGATGTGGTTGAAGATACTTCTGTCGATTTGGAAGAAATTCAGGAACACTTTGGTATGGGTGTTGCTACGATCGTTGATGGCGTCACTAAAATAAGCAGAGTCGAGTTTCATTCTCATACTGAAAAGCAAGTAGAGAACTATAGAAAACTCCTGCTTTCAATGGCCAAGGACGCTCGAGTCATCTTGGTGAAATTAGCGGACCGCCTTCACAACATGAGGACATTAAACGCCCTTACTGAGCAGCAACAGCATCGTATAGCAATGGAAACCAGGGAGATCTATGCTCCTTTGGCTCATCGACTGGGCATGGCCGCAATACGCTGGGAATTAGAAGACCTCGCATTTAAATATCTGGAGCCCAAGGCTTACATAGATCTCACCAAAAAAGTTCGACAGAGAAGGAAAGAGAGGGAGCGTCAGGTCTTAGAAATGCAGGAACCTCTGCAAAAAGCTTTGGAAGATGCAGGCATTGAAGTTGAGCTCACTGGACGCCCAAAGCATTTATGGTCTATTTATCGAAAGATGCAGAGCAGAAATCTTCCCTATGAGGAGATTTTTGACCTCATGGCCATGAGGGTGCTAACAAGAACACCGGAGGATTGTTACGCAGCTTTGGGTATTATTCATAGCAATTGGACTCCAGTACAAGACCGTTTTCACGACTTTATTGCAACTCCGAAATCGAATATGTACCAGTCACTTCATACTACGGTTATAGGCCCGTCGGGCAGTAGGTATGAGATCCAGATTCGAAGTCAGGAGATGCACCGTAGGGCTGAAAATGGTATAGCAGCGCATTGGCGCTACAAAGAAGGGTTGATTGCACTAGAGGATTCGAACAACGAAATGGGCGATTCCGATGAGGCAGATGAAGCACTACAGTGGTTTCGACAAGTTTTGGATTGGCAAAAAGATGCTGATGAACCAGAGGAATTCATGGAATTTCTTCGCATGGATTTGTTTAGAGGTGAAATCTTTGTTTTCACTCCCAAGGGTGAGGTTAAACAGCTACCGGTGGAAGCAACACCGATAGATTTTGCTTACTCAGTTCATTCGGAGATTGGAAACCACTGCTCTGGCACTAGGATCAATGGTAAAAAAGCGGCTCTTTCTCAAGAACTGGTGAATGGAGATACAGTGGAAATATTAACAAAAGCAGATTGCACGCCCAGTCGAGATTGGTTGGGTTTTGTTAAAACTTCACGCGCGCGAAGAGGAATAAGGGATTGGGTGAGGAAAGAAGATTTTGAATCTAATCTGAAATTCGGGAAAGAATTGTTTGCTAGAGAGATAAAAAAGGCAAAAAGAAGTAAGCCTAGCCAGGAGAGAAGAAAGGAGGCTGCTAAGGTGCTGGGCTGTGGTTCTTTCGAGGACGTTCTGGCAGCTCTAGGTGGCGGTGCTGTTGAACCCTCTAAAGTAATACAAGCACTCTATCCGGGTGAAGATCCTCAGAAGGTCGTTAGTCGCTCAGCTAAAGCTTTGGAGAAAATCGCTGACCGTATCCGTCGCGCTAGCGACGCTGTCAAGATCAAAGGTTTCGAGGAAGGGTTGGTGCGCCATTCTCAATGTTGCCAACCAGTTCCAGGGGACAAGGTGGTGGCATATGCTGGTTCGGAAAAGGGAGTGTTTTTGCACAGGAGGGTCTGTCCCAGTGTGTTAGATTATTCTGACCGTAAGCTTTTGAAGATAGAGTGGGTGGCCAGTAAGAAAGACACATTTGTGGTGAATCTTGAAATAGAAGGCATAGATAGACGTGGATTATTATCAGATATGGCGAGAGCGATTTCTGACACTTCAACAAACATTACGAAAGCTGAGATAATAGACTCAGAAATTGGTGTGGTGGGTGACTTCTTAGTCAACGTAAATGACCTCAATCATCTAACTAAGGTTATGGACGCGATGCTTTCAGTAGAGGGGATCTCAGGCGTTAGGCGACGGGACTTCATCCCTGCTGACCAGCTGGATTAAATGATAGAAACCAGATGCCAGAGTTTGAACTTTCCTCAGAATTCGATCCTCAGGGTGATCAGCCGACAGCAATCCGAGAACTAACAGAAGGACTCTTTAGAGGTGACACTAGTCAGACTCTAATGGGCGCAACTGGAACAGGAAAGACTTTTTCTATCGCTCATGTAATTGCCAATTATGGTCGTCCGACACTAATAGCATCCCATAATAAAACCTTGGCTGCACAACTTTATGGAGAGATGAAGGCTCTTTTCCCAAAAAACGCTGTCGAATATTTCATCTCTTACTACGATTACTATCAACCCGAAGCTTACGTCCCTTCAACAGACACTTATATTGAGAAGGATTCGAGCATCAACCAAGATATTGAGCGTCTTAGGTTGAGGGCTACTTCATCCCTAATGGAGAGGAAAGATGTCATAATTGTCGCTTCTGTTTCTTGTATTTACGGTTTGGGGAATCCCTTCGATTATCGGTCACAGATGCTACATCTTCATGTTGGACAAAAGCTTGAAAGAAAAGAAATCCTGAGGGCCCTAGTAGCTATACTTTATAAGAGAAATGATTATGAATTCGGGCCGGGAACGTTTAGGGTCCGTGGGGACACTGTAGAAATTTTTCCAGCCTACGAAGAACAGGCAGTCAGAGTAGAACTTTGGGGCGATCAAATCGACAGAATTACCAGATTCGATCCCCAAACTGGCTCTATTGTTAATTCCATGGATAAAAGTTCAATCTATCCAGCAAGCCATTACGTTACACCGATAGAAAAAATTCGGAGGGTGGCGCCGAGAATAAGGGAAGAGATGAAACAGCAAGTCTCTACCTTTAAACAATCCGGAAGACTTTTGGAAGCACAGAGGATTGAAAGTCGAACCAATTTCGATCTGGAGATGATGATAGAAATCGGTACTTGTCCAGGAATTGAAAATTATTCTCTTTATATGAGTGGGCGAGAGGTGGGCGAAAGGCCCTCTTGTTTATTAGACTATTTCCCCGAAGATTTTCTACTCGTTGTGGACGAATCACATGTAGCTGTTCCACAGATCCATGGAATGTCCAAAGGGGATCGATCTCGCAAGCAAACGCTAGTGGATCATGGCTTCCGACTTCCGAGTGCCCTGGACAATCGTCCCCTAGCTTTTAAGGAATGGGAATCATTGATTCCACAGACCATCTTTGTTTCGGCCACTCCTGGTGACTGGGAATTGATGAATTCTGGTGGTGTGGTGGTGGAACAAATCATAAGGCCTACTGGACTTTTGGATCCAATTGTTGAAGTTCGTCCAATAGAAGGCCAGGTCGATGATCTGCTCTTCGAGATTAGGAGCCGTGAGGCTAGAAATGAGAGAGTATTAGTGACTACCCTTACCAAAAGGATGGCAGAGGACCTGGCGACATATCTTGAGACCCTCGGTGTTAGAGTCAGCTATATGCATTCTGATATTGACACAATAGAGAGAATGAAAATACTGAGAGATCTACGGCTTGGGAAAATCGATGTTCTAGTAGGGATAAATCTATTAAGAGAAGGACTAGACCTGCCAGAGGTCTCGTTGGTAGCTATCCTCGACGCTGACAAGGAAGGATTCTTAAGGGACAGTAGATCATTGATTCAAACGATAGGCCGCACCGCTCGCAATGCCAGTGGGAAGGCCATTTTATATGCTGAGACAATTACCAAGTCTATGGAATTCTGTATTGAAGAAACAAATCGCCGGAGGGACATTCAAGTTGCTCACAATGCAAAATATGGAATAATTCCACAGACAGTTACAAAGAGTATTGAGGAGATAGAGCTCTCTACACGTGTAGCTGATGCTGGTGTAGATCGATTAGACGTTTCAGATGCGCATGTAGACTACGCTGAGGAAATGAGCAGGGAATCATACCTAAAAGTGTTAGAAGAAGAAATGAAGAGAGCAGCGACCTCTATGGATTTTAAGAGAGCAGCACTTCTAAGGGATAAGATATTTGAACTGAAGGCTTCCAAATGAACCATATGCGTGAAAATGAATTGATTCAATGGGGGACTCAAGTAGGTACAGAGATAAGACCACCTGTCTTTATTTTCCTCAAGGGGCCATTAGGATCTGGCAAATCCGTTCTTGCCCGTTCAATAGCTCTGGGGATGGGTGTTGAAGGTGCAGTCGCATCTCCCACTTTCAACCTCTTGCTAACTTATCCTTCACCAAGAGGCTTCCAATTTGTGCATTTAGATCTTTACAGATTAAATGGGCCAGAGGATTTATGGGAATTGGGATGGGAGGAGCTTGGAGATAGAGATCAGGTTGTTATTGTGGAGTGGCCGGAGAGGGCAGGTGTATTTTTACCAGACGATAGATGGGAGATAGAATTGGATTTTGTCGAGGAAGATGAATCAGTGCGGACTATTCTGGTCGAGAAGTATGGAGATCCAGCTACTATTCCAGATCTACCTAATGAGCTGAACTTATGAAAAAGAAAACTTTATCTCCTTTCCAAAATGGCACTTTTCTGGCTTTTGACACTTCTACTGAATTTGGGTCAGTTTGTGTCTTACGAAACAGGGTGATTCTAGATTCAGTTTGTTTTTCTGGGAGAGGAAGACATTCCGCTGACCTGTTATCGAAAATTGAGGAAGTCATTTCTAGGCAAGGATTANTCATAAGNGACATTGANGGGATTTTAGTAGGTGAAGGNCCAGGCTCATTTACGGGAGTTAGAGTGGCTGCGGCAACGGCGAAAGGACTATGTCATTCACTAGAGATTCCACTCTGGGCCATATCCTCNCTTCGGGCGGGAGCGATGTCTNTGNAGGAAGAGGGAATGACAAAGCAGCCGGTTACCAAGTGCATTCTTTTTGATGCCAGGGGGAACAGAGTTTACGCCGCTTCTTACCGTGCAATGAGTTCTGATGGATTAGAGACAATTATGGCTCCACATTCTACCACTATTGAAGGGATTTTGTCCTATTGCGAATTCCCCACAGTTTTTGCTGGAGATGGTGCACAACGNCATTCGGATCAGATTCGCGAAGCAGGTTTTGAGGTCGCCGACTCACTAACNGGAATGCCCAGTGCAAAATCTTTGTGCCTTGCAGTCAAGGAAGCTGAAAATGATTTCAGAATAAATGATATTTCAGCTTGGGAACCTCAGTATTTAAGGGTTTCGTCTGCTGAAAGACTTAGGAACGAGATGGATGATTAAATCGGATGTCCAAGTAAATTGGCAACCTGGTATTTCCCTAATATTTTTGTTTTAGCCAAAAACTGTGGAAGGAAACTAACTCGTTAGATGATTAGAGGTCTATCAGAAGGGTGCTTACAACTGCGCCAGATGGAATATGGGGACATTGAAGAAGTAGTTTCAATCGAGAAACTATATTTCAATAAATCCTGGTCGAAAAAAACGTTCCAAAAACTGCTGGACCATCAAGATGTAGAAGTCTGGGTGGCTCTACAAGGTGNGGATTTGTTAGGGTATGTTGTTCTCCAGTGTTCTGGCGACGAAGCAGAATTGATCAACATTGCAGTAAGGAAAGGGAAAAGAAAACTTGGAATAGGTTCAGCTCTCTTATCGAAAACAGTTGATGTGGCAGTTGGTCTGGATGTCAAGAAATTGTTTTTGGAGGTTAGGAGTTCAAATCAACAGGCGATTTCTTTATACGAGCGATTCGGATTCGATCAAGTAGGCATGCGCAAGAATTACTATAGTAACCCTAGAGAAGACGCTCAGATTCTGTGCAGACTACTATAGGAGGTTATAGTCCTATCCTCTGTTTATGGGAATTGTTGTCTTTCTTCGGTTTACGAATAGATTTATTAGTCGGTTTGAGATTGCTTCTTTGACATTAGGAGCAGTCGCTGAAAGTAGGGAAAGCCATTTTTTAAGGTGNTGAGAGTGGACAAGTTCTTTCCTTCATATGTAGAGTACTGAGGTTCGTTTGGCCCATTTTGTTGCGCTGATACTGTATATAGGATCTTTAATCTTTTGGCTCCGGTCCCTGACCAAAGGGGGTAGGGGTCCAGGTCCCTCTGTCGCCTTCACCATGGCTTCGTTGGGTGTATTGATCCACAGTTACGCTCTGGTTTTTTTTGCTTCCGCTTACGGTCAATTACCTCTGACAGGGCTGGGACCGTCCCTTTCCAGTTTGGCATTGGTAATAGGATTGGCTCTAATCGGTACAATTGTATTTGGAGAGGGTCGTAGGATAGGAATAGTCGTCATCCCCTTCATAATCCTCTTGGAAACTGNAGCTATAGCTTTAGGTGTNGAACCTTCTTCTGAAGTGCTGGATTTTCAGGGAGCCTGGTTTTCACTACATGTNATGATGGCATTTATAGGTTTTGGAGGGCTGACATTATCATTTGCGGCCAGCTCACTGTATGTGGTTCAACTTGGTGAACTGAACAACAAAAGGATGGGGCGTCTGTTTCAGTTTACCCCCTCACTGGCTACTCTAGACCGAATAAGTCGAGTTGCATTAGTGACTGGTTTTGTGACATTCACCTTGGCTTTGGGTCTGGGATGGTTTTGGACGATTACATTTAGACAATCACTGGATCAATGGAATCCCAAGGTTTTGTGGTCGGTCATGACTTGGTTTGTATTTCTAGGAGTATTTTTGGCTCGAAGATTCAGTCGGCTGAGACCTCAAACAGGGGCGTGGGCAAATGTGTTTGGATTTGCCACGGTTGTGTTGTCCTACATAGCTCTGCGTCTTTTTGTATCAACTAAGGGGTTTTTCCTGTGATTCCAGTAACGGTAGTCGGGATCAGTCATAAGACTGCACCCTTGCCAGTGAGAGAGCGTTTTTCCTTCACTAATCGGGAAGCATTGGAATTGCTTGAATCCCTTCGTGACTATTCTGGCATGACCGAAGGTGTGGTGCTATCTACTTGCCACAGAACCGAGCTCTATATCTGTCCTGGNACAGATCAGGANCTCATAGAGTCGGCTCGGTCTGCGNTGAAAGTCAAGGCGGGTGATTTGGTTGGTGGTGCAGAACAGTATCTCTATGATTTTTCNGGTGTTCAGGCAGTAGAGCACCTTTATAAAGTTACTGCTGGCCTGGAATCTATGGTTTTTGGTGAAGCTGAAATTCAGGGACAAGTCAAAGAAGCTTACGATTTAACAAAAAGTACATCTACTGGCAGGCCCCTAGTAGGACCAGTNNTACANAGACTGTTCCAGTCCGCCTTGGCCGTTGGAGGTAGGATTCGATCAGAGACTCCTGTGGGCAAGGGTGCTGCCAGTGTTGCATCAGTTGCTGTAGGCTTGGCTAAAAAGATTTTTGGCGGGCTTAAAAATAAAAACGTCATGGTATTAGGAGCTGGTANCACTGCTGAATTNGTAGTGGAATCGTTGGAACGAGACGGAGTATCTGATCTCATAGTTTCTAACCGTTGCCTTGGTCACGCCCAGCAGTTGGCGAGTCGTTTTTCTGGAAGAGCGGTCCATTTTAGTGAAATGTCTCACAGTATGAANTCGGNAGATATTCTCATAGCTTCCACTGCTGCACCATATACTTTGGTGACCTTGGAGGGTTTCCGTGATTCTTTGAATGGTTTTAGGGAAAAACCTTTTCTAATTCTTGATCTTGCAATTCCTAGAGATATTGNGGCGGAAGTGGGAGCAGAGCCGAACGTNTTCCTCTATAACGTAGACGATCTTAAAGAAATTGTGGATGATAATTTGTTGAATAGGAAGGCTTCGATTCCAGTGGCTCATGGCATTATCAATGAATCTCTCGCTTCATTTTCAGAGTGGAATGAAACTGTGGAAGTTGTTCCTGTGATTAAAGATCTTAGGGAAAGTTGGGATCAAGAGAGAAAGAATCAGTTAGAATGGCTGTGGGGTAAGTTGCCTGGGCTTGGGCAGAGTGAACGGGAAGTGGTCGAGGGCTTTTCGAAAAGACTTATAAATAAATTATTGCATGAACCAACGTCACANNTCAAGAAAAGTGTTGGNAATGGGAAAGGGGAGGTTTTTNTGGAAGCGNTAAAGTATTTGCATAAAATCGAAGGNATAACTTCACGAGAGGNTCAAGATCCAGAGTCAGAGTTGGACCAGGCTGACTAGTTGAATTGACGAAGTNTAGACTCCATGAATCCTGATCGGNGAGTGAATTGAAAAAAAATCTTAGAGGACCTATNGGCTGGCTGACGAGNATTACTTCTTNCATCTTTATGNATCTAGTGGTCAAATGTTGATTCTGAATTTTACTTTTCAAAAACAAATGGGGTTTAGATGGATTTTCTAGCAATCCTAGTACAGGCAAGCGCTCCTCAAAGTGGTTGGGATATGATATTCGGAGGAACTCTCCCAACAAAATTGGTCCTTCTGGTTTTGTCAATTGCATCTATAGCCTCATGGGTTTTGATTTTTTGGAAGCAAAAGCAGTTTAAGGAGGTTCGTGAAGCGGAGGGTTTATTTCTAGAAAAAATCGAACAATCTGTAGATCTTTCAGATGCCTATGAATCAATAATGNTGCTGCCTGATTCNCCATATGGAAGGGTTTTTAGGCAGGGGATTAATTTTTTCAAAGATTTACACCCCGAAAGTTTTGGGCAGAAATCCGGCCAATCATTGGGATCGGGGATGTCTATCACACAACTCCAAGCTCTAAAATTGGTGTTAGAAAAGGAGGAGGCAGCCGAGAGAGATGAATTGGCCCATGGATTGACCTGGCTGGCTGTGATCGGTTCAGTAGCTCCTTTAATGGGTTTGATGGGAACTGTGTTGGGGATCACTAATACCTTTCTTGGCATAGCGGCCTCTGGTTCTTCGAACATAGACGCGGTAGCACCTGGAGTTGCTGAAGCTCTGGTTACTACGGTAATGGGTTTNGCGGTCGCTATTCCTGCTGTTATTGCATACAATCATTTTGTGTCCAAGCTGAATTTATTGAGTGGCGCANTGGAAGGNTTTTCCAGTGAATTCATNGGAACNCTGGCTCGAGAAGGACGAGTTTGATGAGTAAGTTCAGATGATCGGATCNCGNAGTACTAGGCAGGACGGACTGGTACCCATGNCGGATATTAATGTCACCAGTTTGGTAGATGTTGCTTTTACCCTTTTGATCATCTTTATCATCACAGCACCCATACTGCAAGGAGGCATTGAGGTAGAGGTTCCAGAAACGGAAGTTTCCTCTTTAACAGCAGATGATAGGACGCTCATTGTGACAGTTGATAGGGATGGAGTTGTTTATATTGCCGAAACAGCTGTGGAAAGAGCAGAATTTAGTCAAACTTTCAATCAACTTGTATCTGCAGGAAATGTAGATAAAGTTTGGATCANAGGAGACTCATTGGCGACGTGGGGCGCCGGTGTAGATGTAATGGCGACGATAGCTTCCAGTGGTGTATCATTCTCGGTTGTCGCTGAACAACGTCCTAACAATTGAAGATGNTAGTCATAGGATATTGGACAGGCAGGTGACTGGGATGAATAGGGAACCGATCGGTGAAGGGCCAATCATAAAGTCAGTCAGCATTCATACTGTATTGGTGTTATTAGTTTGGTGGTCATCTGTAGCCCAAGTGCCAGCACCTGACTTTGTAGTGTTTGAGATAGAATTAATTTCTCCGCCAGCTGCGGAGTTGGGGGAACAGAGTTTGACTCCACCTGAAGACCTTGTCATAGAAACTCCTGAAGAATTGTCACTGTCAGAGGAAATTGAGGAGGNNGTTCTCNAAGAAGAAGATTCTCCCCCTGAAGAAGACCCAGTAGATGAGGAGCTAAATATACAGGAAGAAGCAGTTGAACAACCAATGCCCGTCACTGGATTGGAACCCGACCCAGAAGTAGAGAGTCCAGGTGAGGATATCAACGTGCGTATGGAAGGATTGAGACGTGACTACCCTGAATATTATAACAATATAATACGACAAATACAGCGTTGTTTCAGGTGGCGNGGAACGGAAGAACTGCGGGCAAGTATCTACTTTGTNATCAACCGTGATGGATCTGTTTCTANTGTTGATGTGGTTGAGTCATCGAGGAATACTCCTTTCGATATCGAAGCTATGGGAGCGGCAGAATGTGCAGGAACAAGAGATCGCTTGGGCCCTCTGCCCGAAACTCTTCAATTTGATCAATTGCCAATTGTCTTCAAATTCGACCCAAAACGGGGAGGNCAGGANGAATCCACNGAGGAAAGGAAAGAATTATGAGGTTGATACAATCCACATTTCTTGTAATTAGGTTGATCTTGCTNATTGGCTTNGGGTTNTTTNACAAAGGGCCTGATTTTGTAGCAGCACAAGAGCAGGACTCGATTCCAGGAGTGACTTTAGGTCTTCTTTATGAATCTGAATTTTATCCAGCATTAGCAGTACATCCATTTGAAGCTCCTCCAAGTACACCTAGAATCGCTCAGGAAATAGAAACAATTATAGCAAACGATTTACGATATAGTGATCGATTCGAGGTCATGGANTCGATTCCTGAGGGGATAGTTGGAGACGGCATAGATTATCAATTGTGGGATCAGCTAGGTGCTGTGTGGTTACTCTCTGGATCAGTGGAAACACAATTAGCTGGCAACGATGGTTTCATTTTAAACTTGGAGTTACATGATATCGTCTATGGTGCNATCCATCAGCAAGGACNGTTTCTCCTGCCGAATANGGAGAGTCGTGATTTTAGGATGGCTGTCCATATCGCATCAGATCAATTGATTCAGTGGATCTATGGAGAACCNGGGATGGCTGCAAGTCGNATTGCTTTTTCTCGGAGGTCAGAGGATGGGAACCAAGAACTTTACACGATCGATTCTGATGGAGAAAATTTTAGGCAGATTACTTCCTATGGTGACCTGACTATGTCGCCGACTTGGTCTCCCCTTGGAGATAAAATCGCCTATTCCTCTAGGAAAGGAATTGGGATTCCTAGGATTTACGAGTTGGATATGAACACAGGTGTGGAAAGGACCCTGCCCTCTGAGAGAATTGGGGACTANATAACTCCCGTCTATAATCCCAATGGTCGAGAGATTGCATTTTCAGTGACAGGGGGAAACAGGAGTGGGATTTTTCGCTATAATTGGCTCAGAGATTGCTGTCTCGTACATATCAGTGGTGGTCGTTGGGATGACCTATCTCCTACTTATTCGCCAGATGGGAAATTNATGGCNTTTAATTCCAACCGANTAGGAACCCCTTATCCNCAGATATTTGTAATGCCAGCGGCAGGCGGTGAAGCAGACTTGATCTCTCCATATATCCATGGTCGTGAGGGTTACTATACATCTCCTGACTGGTCTCCTTCAGGAGATTACCTTGCATTCCATGGGCGAGTTGCTCGTAGAGGTCGATACCANATCTTAGTTGCAGATATCGCAGACAGCGGNCGTCGATTGAGACAATTGACTAGAGAAGGAAACAATGAAGACCCTAGCTGGGCACCAGATGGAAGGCATTTGGTTTTTGTAGGTACGAGGGATTGGGGTACTGGATTGATGGTGGTTGANACNGCGAGNGGAAGAATAAGAATGCTTCTCAGGGGTTTTGACGTTAGGGTTCCAGAATGGTCTCCATCCCTCAAGGAATCTTTAGGGGTTGGATCATAGAGCAGTAGGCACTANATTCGTACATGAAGTAGGATATACTAACACTGGCAATGACAAATCATAAAGTATGTGATAGACTGGTGTTACACAGCATTCTGTCGTATAGACAGAATTATACATGGGAACCATTTAACATAGGACGGGCAATGAGGATCAAAGACNTAGCTTTTCCAGCCTTAGTGATAACACTTGTCCTGGGCGCATGTGGCGGATCAGAACCACCTCCACCTCCTGCTCCCACAGGACCAACGCAGGCCGAGCTCGATGCCGCTCGTGCNGATTCTATTGCTAGAGTTCGGGCGGAAGAGGCCCGTCAAAGAGAAGCAGAACGCAGAGAGCAGGAAAGACTTGCGGCTGCCAGAGATGAGGCACAATCTACTTTGGAAGACATGGTAAATTTTGACTATGATGAATCTGTCATTACCGCTGAGGCGGAACAGATTTTGCGCAGAAAAATCCCAATTCTTCGTAGCAGTCCTTCAGTTCGATTGCGTCTGGAAGGTCACGCTGATGAGCGAGGCTCCACAGAATATAATCTTGCTTTGGGTAGCAGACGCGCTGAGAGCGTCCGCGATTTCCTCTCCGGGTTCGGCATATCCGCTGACAGGCTGATGACTACTTCTTTCGGTGAGGAGCGTCCATTGGTGAGTAGCAGTGATGAGACTAGTTGGGCCCAAAACCGACGTGTAGAGTTTAGTATTACCGGNGGTGAGATCGTGGTCAGNGAGGGCGACGGTTCGCAACAGTAAGGTTGAATTGTGGGCTACTNCTATATGAGTGAAGCCCNTTCTGCNAAATGCTCGTCTGTGTTATTGCACAGTCCTTGTTTTGGNGGAAGGGGCTTNTCNTTTCTTTTCCTACTGGTCCTGTCTGGTTGTGCCACCAAAGGAGACATTCGATTGTTGGATGAGACCNTGGTCGAACAACAGCAACAACAGGAAGAGCAGTTGATGNTAATATCTGAGGANTTGGAGAATTTGAAGGGTTCTCTGGANAACCAGTCNGACAGACTGTTAAATATCAGAGGTGATGTGGGCTTGGATCTAACTGATATTCAGAATCAACTTTCTCAACTATATGTTTTGACTGGACAGATACAACGTACCATGGTCGGTCTTTCTGACCGAATTACAGTTTCCGATAATCAAGAAATAATTGGCTCANGCATAGATCAGTTTTCCCAAGACCTAGAGTCAGACNGTAGTGATTCGGNTGTTCCCCCAGAAGAGATCTATCAAGCTGCTATGGTTCAGTTTAACAGAGGTTCTTTTGCAACAGCTCGCAGGGCTTTTGCAAGTTTTCTTTCAGACCATTCAGATCACAGGCTAGCTCCTTCTGCACAGTTTTTTCTGGCCGACCTGCTGTTCCAGGAGGATTCGTTAGAAGAAGCGACAGAAGGATTCCTTCGTATTTTAGAGTTATACCCCACTTCTGATAGGGTTCCTCAGGCATTGTATAGGGTAGGCGAGCTCTATGTTTTGCAGGAGAATACGGAAGAAGCAGTGAGCCATCTAGAGAGGTTAGTGACTACCTATCCTGACAGTGGACCAGCGGAATTAGCTCAGGAGCTCTTGCGAGAAATCCGTTGAGTTGGCGTGGAATAGTATATGCGTTGCCCTGACTGTGATGCTACGCTTAACCGAGTGGTAGATACCCGTGAAACTAGGGCAGGACGAGCTATCAGACGTCGCCGTGAATGTAAGATTTGTGGCGGACGCTTTACAACCTATGAACATATAGAGGACAGGGCCCTATTAGTTATTAAAAACGATGGAACAACTGAAAAATTTGATCGGACTAAAATATTACATAGCATGATGGTTGCATGCACTAAGCGTTCTGTTTCACAGGATGAAATTGAACTGGCGGCAGATAATATTGAAGACGAATTGACTCGATCTTTGACTTCAGAGATCGAAGCTTCAAAGCTTGGAGATATGGTGATGACAGTATTGGCCTCTCTTGATCGAGTAGCCTATGTCAGGTTTGCTTCAGTATATAGGAATTTTAAGGATATTGGTGAATTCCAGGATATATTGAGTGATCTCGACGCTAAAGAACAAAAACAATTAATTGCTGAGAATCAGGAAATTCTTCCCCTCTGATTCCATAAGACTCATAATGATTTAATTTATCTCTTTGTGGATAAGATTAATAATAATTGAAGACTTAAAGATCATGTCAAAAAAATCCAATATAAGAGGAGAGATGCCCTTCTTAGATCACTTAGAGGAGCTAAGGTGGAGGATCTTATGGAGTGTAGTTGCCCTTATAGTGGGTGTTGTGGTCGGATTTTTGTTGGTACAGAAGTTCGATGTACTCAACATTCTAATAAGTCCCTACTATGAAGTTATGGGTGACGGGGAAAGGCTGAAGTTTTTCTCTCCCACCGAGCCTTTCTTTTTGATTTTGAAAGTCAGTCTGCTTGTTGGCATCATACTAGTGTCTCCAATTTTGATTTATCAGATATGGTCATTTTTGTCACCTGCACTGGAATCACACGAAAAAAGAGTAATAATTCCAGCTCTTTATATGGGTGTCATCCTTTTTGGAGCTGGAGTCGCGATGTCCTACTACATGGCTTTGCCTGCGACATTGAAATTCCTGCTTTTCTTTGCGGACGCCTATTTTGACCCTGTGGTCCAAGCAGGACCATACTTGAATTTTGTTACAAAGCTTCTTCTGGCTTTTGGTATTCTTTTTGAATTGCCAGTAGTAATAATGATTCTTTCAGCTTTGGGTCTGGTTACGCCAACATTTCTCCGTTCTAAGCGAAGACATGCGATAGTTATAATCACCCTGCTGGCAAGTTTTCTGAGTCCAGGGGACGTGGTGACTGTAACAGTGATGATGATGGTGCCGTTAGTATTTTTGTATGAATTCAGTATACTTCTGTCGGCCGTGATCTATCGTCGTCGCAAAGCGAAAGAAATAGGTGCTGATCCTCCAGAAGGAAGCGTTAAATCCCAGTGAGACGAGGACCCTATGCTTTAAATTGCCTGACTGTCATGAAAATCTTGCTTTTTTTATTCTCTTCCGATTTTGAACTTGTTAGAGGTCAGCAGGTGGACAATCTGGGTAGCGAATCTGCTCGTTCCAAGGTTCTGGAAAGACTTCAAGTGTTGGCGAGGCCTCCGGGTGTGGATTCTACATTGTTTATTCCAGACTCATTGAGGATCTCATCTAGATCCCCTCAGGTAGCCAACTTTGTTACGCAGGATGATTTTCTTGAGCAGTTAATGACTTTACCAAACTACTCTGTCGTAAGGTATTCGGGCGAGCAAGCTATTTTTGATGCTTCAAATGAGAAACTGACAATTTCTGGAACAGAGAATTCTCCTGCAGAATTGCATCAAGATGGAATGTCTGTGATTGCCATAGATACGATCAGTCTGACAGATTCACTTCTGTGGACTTCAGGAGAGACTCTTACTGAAAGGTTAGGGCAAGAGCCAGTGCGAAGCACGGGTGTGATTTATGATGGAACAGAAGAGCGGGGTTCGGCGTTCTCGGCTAACACAAGTGTTTCTGAAGGTGCTACCTGGATTTTGGCTGGCGATCTTCCCGCTATTTTCCCAGATACTTTGTTCGGACACGATATCATTTTTACTTCATGTGAAGAGACAGAGCCCCACTACCATTTTGCAGCAGGTGAACTGAAGGCAGTGGGTGGGAGTTGGTTGTTGGCTAGGGATGTAACTTTGAATTTTTCGGATGTTCCAGTGCTTTGGTTGCCATTTATGTTCCAAAATACTGAAACGGGTAGGCATAGTGGAATTCTCACCCCGAGGTTTGGGGTGAATGATATCGTGAGATCCTCACGAGGACAAAGTAGAAGGGTTTCTAATATTGGTTATTTTTGGGCGATCAATGATTACATGGATGCTACTGCGAGTGGTGACTGGTGGAGTGATAATTTTACTTCTTTAACGGGAAATTTCCGTTATAGAATAAATGAGAAGTTTCTGAATGGCTCGACCAGTGTAAGACGCTACTGGAGGAATAGTGGTGGTAATGAATTGTCCTACGACACTAGACATTCATGGCAGTTTGATGAACGAAGCATGTTTAGCTTCTCGGCCCGATATGCTTCTAGTTCTCAGTTTGTGAGGGAAAATTCTTTCGACCCTAGAGAAGTCACTCAATCAATCAACTCGGAAGGGGGATTCAATAGACGATTCGATTGGGGAAATTTTTCTGTGACTGGTAATAGAAGACAGTTTTTAAGTGACGATCGAGTGGAAATGACCCTTCCAACCGCTAATGTGTCTTTAAAAAGTATCACTCTTTTCAGAGCACCAGCCAGCCAGGCACGGTTCTATAACAATCTCACCTGGACGGGTAGTGGGAGATACACTAGGAGTTTGATAGACAGGCCAATGCAAATTGGTCAAGTGTTCTCGGATAACCTCGCCGATCAAGTGCGAACAGCTGGAGCGATCAGTAGTGCTTTTAACCTAGGGGCACTCTCGTGGGGTCAGTCGGTGATGTTTAATGAGAACACGATTAGGGATATCCCACATGCACAGAGCCAGGCATACTCAACATCAACATCGGTTTCGGACCAAACCGCAGCCGACCTTAACTGGAATTCCAGTCTAGGGTATCAACAGCGATTAGTGGGAACCACCACGATTACACCAAGCCTCCAGGTATCAGGAGCACTTAAGCGGTCCAATGCAGAGTCGGTAATGCATGATTTCGTTTCGGGTCCAAAGCGATTTAGCTTTGGTGCAAGATTGAAGAGTGATATATATGGTTATTTCGGTGGATTATTGGGTCTTGAGACGATAAGGCACAAAATCTCTCCCTCATTGAGTTATAGCTACGCTCCACAGATACTTTCATCTGACTTACAAAAGACAGTCTTTGGAGTTTATGAAGGAAGTGCCATGAACGTCGTCACTCTGGGATTCAACCAAACTTTCGAAGCTAAGCGAAGTGAGCAAAGTGAAGACGAAGGGCGAATCAGTGGTGAAGGTGTAGGTGATGCTTTGTCAGCTAGAGATTCCGTGGGTTCAGATACCTCTACTGGAAGTGGTCCTAGACGACCTCCACCATCTCGGGTGGTCAAGCTTTTGGGTATAAATACTAGTGTTTTGAATTACGATTTTGTTCGTGCCAATCAAAACGACAGCAGGTTGATGGGGTTCACCACCACTCGGATGCAGAATCAATTGAGTTCTGATCTGTTGAGGGGTTTACAGATTTCGATGGAACATGATCTTTTCACGAGTGGTGATGACGGAATTCGCAAGTTTGATCCAGATTTGTCGCAGCTGAATTTATCTTTTTCCATGAATTCGAGGTCAGAGATAATTCAAAGTGTCTACAGATTCTTAGGTTTGGAAGGAGGCACGACGACTACTAGGTCAGATGTTAGAGAATCAAATTCAGGAGAGAACTTTGATCCTCTTAACCCCTTGTACGATGGTACTTCCAACACAAGTCCTACGGATGAATCAAGTGTGATTCCTGGAGCAGGTTCCAATGATGTGAATCCAGGTGAAAATCCAGATCAAGCTTCAGCTTCAAATCGACAGGGTCCTTCCTGGGACAGCAATTTCGCTTATTCCTTGAGAAGAAGTCGATATTCAGAGCATGTAGGAAGCCAACTCCTTCAGGTGGGTTTTCGTCTAAAGCCAACTGAAGAATGGAACCTAAGCTGGAGGACTGCGTATGATATCGATATCGGGAATTTCACCGATCATTCGATTCGACTGTCCAGAAATTTACATCGCTGGGAAGCTAATTTCGATTTTGTGCAGACTGTCACAGGAAACTGGAGTTTCCGCTTTGAAGTTGCCCTTACCGACAATAGAGATCTAAAGTTTGACTATGATCAAAGAAGTACGGATTTTTCAAACCGGTATTAGTGCCTTATCAGCTACACCCTTAGAAAGCCCCTATACTATCTTGGAGTGGGGGCTAGGCCAACATGGGTATTAAAGTTCTGGTATTCATTGCATCAGTAGTGGCTCTTCTCGGTATAGGCCTAGTCCTCCTCAATGCTTTGTGGTGGTTCATTAGTTAACGCTATCACCAAAGAATTCACTCAATTTTTCTACTAATTCTTTTTCCAATTCTTCAGGGCTTTTCTGTGTTGTAACTGTTAGTATCTTATTAAACCATATGTTGTTTGATGGAGTATTTCCACGCGCAACTAGGAATAACTATTGATGGCAAGAAAAATAGATAGCATGGTTGGAGAGACTGAGTTAAGTATGTCTTCTATTCAGACGACGGTCTCAGATCGTCTAGAAGCTGTGCAGAAAGAGTTAAGTAGAATTGTGGTCTCTGACTTCGGTATGATAGAGGAAGTAAACCAGTGTCTATTGGCAATGAAAGGGAAGTTGTTTAGACCGACCCTTGTTCTTCTGGCTAATGAAGTTGGCCAAGAACCCACTGAAGATGCCGTAACTTTAGGAGCCATACTAGAGCTGGTGCATTTGGCCACTTTGGTACACGATGATGCGGTAGATCACAGTGTTCTGAGAAGAGGACTTCCTACTGTTAATGCACTGTGGACTCATCAAGTAGCAGTGATAATGGGTGATTATCTATACAGCAGATCTGTAAGCGAGCTAGTCCAGATGAAGAAATACTCTGCTCTTTCAGTTCTTGCTAATGCTACGAATCAGATGAGTATCGGTGAAATGAGGCAGTTGACCTCTATAGATGCCCTTGGCTTCAGTGAGGGCGACTATAACCGTCTAATTGAGTGTAAGACTGCTTCTTTAATATCGGCCTCCTGTGAGATAGGGGCTTTGGAAGGTCAAGGGGAACATAGCCAGTCTTTAGCAGATTTTGGACATAATCTCGGGATGGCTTTTCAGATAGCTGATGATCTCTTGGATTACAAAGGGGAAGTGTCGGTCACAGGAAAACCTTCAGGACATGACTTGAGGGAGCACAAAGTCACTCTTCCTTTAGTTGCATCTTTAAACAACATGTCTGAGCTTGAGTTACAGGAAACAAGAAAGTTTTTTACACTAATTCAGCCTACGGATAGAGATATCGAAAAACTGGTAGAAATTGTCATTGAAAACGGAGGATTGGATTATGCAGAAGGGCAGGCGCAAATGTATGCTGAACGGGCGAGAGAGATCCTTTGGAGTTTACCTGAAAGTCCTGCTGTAACAGCTCTGGAAAATGCGGTAACATATACAGTAACAAGGGATCGATAGTAATATAGATGAAAGGTGAATTCGTTTTTATTGGGAAGGATCACATATACCTGGGTGCTTTTTATGGAAGGTTCTAAATGCTAGGTAGCCACCAACGAAGAAGTAAGACTCGTTTGATCTGGACGCTAATTTTGGGCCTAATGCTTGGAGGGTTGTTCACACAGCTGAGTAATATCTTTTTGCCACAGAGTGCTGCAAAATCTTTTCTCACTACAGCGGTTGAGGCATCGTTGGGGCCACTGTCGATAGATTTGGTTGCGGTAGCTCTGACCATTGGGCCTCTTACTCTCAGCTTGAATGTGTTAACCCTAGTAGGAATCACAGTTGTGACATTTATTGTTCGTTCTTGGATATAATAGTCGTTAGGATCATTTAAGGAGGTTTGTCATGGGACTAGGTGGACTGGGAATGATGGAGATGATTTTGATCTTCATGGTTGTGTTGCTTCTTTTCGGGGCTAAAAGGTTGCCAGAGATTGGCTCTTCACTGGGAAAAGGAATTAGGGAATTCAAGGGGTCAATCCGAGAAATAGAAAAGGAGGTTAAGTCTGCTGGTGAAACTGATACAGAGTCCCTAACTGCTTCGACCAATCCGGTTCAAGAACTTAGGACTTTGACTGATTCCGATGAGAGTCCACATCGATCTGATATGCAAAACATCGGAGAAGATGAATCTCAGCCAGATGAAAAAGAAGATTCAGAATAAGATTAGGTTCGTCACACTAGAGTTTACTAAAAGACCAGTGGCATTTGTTGCTGTGCAGAGGCATCTGGATCAGCGTTTAAAACTTCATCTCTTCTGTCATTAATTCTAGCAACGGATCTAAGACTTTCAATCCATTCCTGCAGACGTGTTTGCTGGGCAATCGCAGTGAGCTGAGTGCGCAGATCTCCAGATTCGGAAGCAAAGACTAGGCTGTCTGGCGGAGTATGATCCAGTAGCTGAAGAATAAATACATTGTTGTTGGCCTCAATAACGTCACTGAATTCCCCTATATTTAGTCCAAATCCAGCTCCAGTTGCAGCGTTTAATCGGCCCAATCCTTGAGCGAAGTCTAAACGCGTATAGGGTCCAGCCTCCTGTATCTCCAAGTCCAAATTTGAGGCCAATTCTTCTAGCGCAACGTCCTCATTCAACTCATTTAGAACCTCACTTGCTTGATCTTTTCCATTCTCAATCTTTTTACTATTAGCAAGGGTTTGTTCTATAGATGGGGTTGCATCTTCAAGGCTCACTGTTCCGGCTTCCTGAATCTCAAGTATTTCTAGCATATAGAATGCTTCTCTAGTCTCAAACAGTGGACTCACGTCACCTTCAGAAGCTTCTTCTTCGAATACCCACTCAGAAGCCTCACCAACTTCTCCAGCACCAGCTATGAAAGAAAATTCTGGATTAAGGACAGCGGTTCCAGTAACAAGGCCGAGAGCTTCAGAGGCCTCTTTAAAACCTTCGTTTTCTCCCAGTTCTTCAAGTGAGTCTGCCAGTATCAGGAGCTCTAATTCGGAATCATCTGTTCTTCGAATAGGTACTAATACATGACGTGCTTGAATACTATCTCCAGCCTGGTCTTGCACTTCTATTATATGGAAACCGAACGAGGTCTGAACTGGGGTAGTAATTTCTCCTACTTGTGCGGAGAAGGCTGCTTCTGAGAACTCAGGAACCATTTGGTCTCGACTAAACCACCCTAATTCCCCTGAACCCCCCAAAAGATCTGGTCTGGTGATGACTTCTTCAAAGGGATCTCCATCCATCAGTTGTTGCCTTATATCCATAGCCAACTCTGCTGCCGCTAGTGTATCACTGGCAGTTGGAGTTTTGTCCATGACAATGGTTCCAACGGTCGCCTGTGCTGGGAAACTAAACTCATCTGGATTGCTATTGTAGTAGTTCCTAACCTCTTCGACGCCGACGTTTACTTCAGAATCAGGAATTCGCTGGACTGGGTTAAACGCAAGATATCTCACTGAGATAGCTTCGTTGCGATCTCGAAATTCATCCCAAAGGGATGCTTCTGTCAGATAAATATCGGAAGATACTTGACGAAGTAATTTTCCTCTTGGAATGACTTCTCTGTAATAAGATTCTAATTGCAAGAGAAAAAGTTGGTCTATGGTGGGTGAGGATAGATAAGCTTGGTACTTCTGAATATCAAAGACTCCATCGGTTTGAAAGGATGGGCTCGACTGAAATTCGGGGGGTGGACTAAAACGAGCTGCACTAAGGATTTCACTATCTGTTACTACGATACCTCTCCTTTCCAGTTCCTGCATTATCAGCACTTGATCGACCACTTCGTCCCATGCTGCATCTTCAATGTCTTTTATCTGTTGAGTTGTGACGGGATCTTCTTGCGCAGTCTGCACTTGGTCAAACAGCCGTCTGTATGTTTGGTTAAAGTCGTCATAAAGTACTGGCGTTCCATTGACACGACCAATTTCACCAGTCGTCATGCCACCCTGTCCAGTAATATCCATGCCCCATTGGAATATCATTAGTCCTACAAAGGCGGTTGCCGTCAACAGCATTATCCACTTAGTATTGTCCCGCATTTGACGCATCATAGACCAACAGCTCCGAAAGTGTTTGAGTCTTAGTAAGCCCACTTTAATGTTTCTTTAAGTGACTGGAAACCTAACCCTACTGTATCGGTCTCTCAACCTTTCTCGTTGACACCTTTTCTCAAGGATTGGTATCTTTAATGGCTACTGTAAAAAGGTAAATCAAGTTGCAACGTTTGTAGAATGAGGGAAATGGTTTCGGACTAATATTCTGAGGCCACCTATATGGAGGTCATTAGATGAGGATTGCAGTAATACATGGACCGAATCTTCGCCGATTGGGCAAGCGGGAACCGGAGGTGTACGGCACGGCAACTCTAGCCGATATAAATTCTGCACTAGCGGATCTTGCTGGAGAAATTGGTGCTGAAGTTGAAAGCTTCCAATCCAATTCGGAGGGTCAAATTTTAGATTTTATTGAGGAAGCAAGTGCTCGGGTTGATGGATTTTTAGTCAATCCAGGAGGATTAACCCATACGAGTATCACTCTGAGGGATGGTTTAGTAGGTGTCGAATTACCATTCGTGGAGGTACATCTCTCTAATACTGCTAATAGGGAACGGTTCAGGAAACATTCTTACTTGGCACCCGTAGCAGAAGGAGTAATTATAGGTTTCGGCACCGAAAGCTATCTTCTAGGTCTAAGAGGTATAGTAGCTCACATAGCCAATCGATAGTTTTAATCGATAAGGCTTCCATATTAGGACAATAATAATGGCTTCAACTGCAGATTTTAGAAATGGCATGGTTCTAGAAATCAATAGCCAACTTTGGACAATTACCTATTTTCAGCACGTCAAACCTGGTAAAGGCGGTGCCTTCGTGAGGACTAAGTTGAAAAACGTGTTGAGCGGAGCTGTAGTTGATAAAACTTACAGGGCTGGGGAGAAGGTGGTAACGGTCAGGCTGGAGCGCCGACCTGTTTCCTACAGCTATTCGGATGGTCACCTGTACTATTTCATGGACCAGGAAAGTTATGAAATGATTCCAATTTCAGGAGACTTGCTAGGTGTCGACCAGTTAAAGTACTTGAAAGAAAACATGGCCTGCGAGGGGTTGGTTCACAACGAGGAAGTGATTAGCGTAGAGTTACCACAGTTTGTTGAATTAACAGTTTCTGAAACAGATCCCGGCGTGCGGGGTGATACTGCGCAGGGTGGTAGCAAGCCAGCAAAGTTAGAGACGGGAGCGCTGATCCAGGTTCCACTCTTCATTGAAAAGGGGGATGTTTTGAAAATAGACCGCACCGAAGATAAGTATCTGACTAGGGTCTCAGAATAATGATGGATCTTGAGTTTTTGAGGAATTTGATCGAAATAATCGAAGACAGTGACCTCGATACCATTGAACTGGAACATGAAGGCACAAAGATTAAGTTGGCGAAGGCTTCTGGTAAGGAAGCTGGCTGGTCGGTTAATGCTCCTGACTTGTCCATGAAAGACAATCCTTCTCCGTTAGTGGATGAAGTGGTTTCTGCAGAAACAGTCTCAACGGTGGAAGCTGAGACTGGGGCGAATTCTAACCTTATTGAGGTCAAGTCTCCCATGGTAGGTACTTTATACGCTGCGTCGTCTCCCGATGCTGATAGCTACGTCAAGGTTGGTTCGCGGGTGAACGCAGGTGACACTCTGTGTATACTAGAAGCCATGAAGCTGATGAACGAACTGGAAGCTGAAGTTTCTGGAGTAATTGAAGAGGTATGTGTCCAAAACGGAGAGCCCGTTCAGTACGGACAGGTCCTGTTTCTTCTCAATCCTAGCTGAGGTCTAATAGATCCAGTGATGAGCAATCTCTCGCTCGCCAATTCCCAGCTAAGCACATGGGCATTTCATTTTTCTTCCTGTGATATGGGGTGTCCTCTTGTTTAAGAAACTTCTGATTGCAAATAGAGGGGAGATAGCGTTACGTATAATCCGGGCCTGTAAGGAGCTTGGAATTAAGACGGTGGCGGTATATTCAGAGGCTGATAAAGATTCGTTACACGCCCGTTTCGCTGATGAGTCCATATGTATTGGCCCCAATTCGCCTAGCGAAAGTTATCTAGATGTGGCAAGGATTATTGCTGCTGTAGAGATTACTGGCGCTGAGGCCATTCATCCTGGCTATGGTTTTCTGGCAGAAAATGCTGATTTCAGTGAGATTTGCGAGCGTTCGAAAATTGTTTTTATTGGTCCGAACGCAGACCAGATAGAAGCTATGGGTGACAAAGCAACTGCCCGAGAGACTATGCAACAAATAGGGGTGCCGACGGTACCGGGATCAGACGGATTAGTTGCCGACCTAAAGGATGCCAAATCAATTGCTTCTGAGATTGGATATCCAGTGATGATTAAAGCTTCTGCTGGCGGTGGAGGAAAAGGTATGAGGGTGGTTCAGAACGAGGAAGAGTTGTCTAAATCTTTTGATACTACTCAGGCCGAGGCAAAGTCAACATTTGGGAATTCAGACGTATATATAGAAAAATATATTTCTGAGATCAGACATGTAGAAATTCAAATTTTTGGAGATTCTCACGGTAAGGTGCTCCACTTAGGTGAAAGAGATTGCTCCACTCAGAGAAGACATCAGAAGCTAATTGAAGAATCTCCCGCACCGGGAATGACGTCCGAGATGCGTCGACAAATGGGCGAAACTGCGATCATGGCTGGTCAGGGAATAGATTATGTGGGCGCTGGGACCGTAGAATTCTTGGTGGACCCAGAAGGAAACTATTATTTCATAGAGATGAATACTCGTATTCAAGTGGAACATCCAGTCACAGAGGTCGTGACTGGTCTTGATCTTGTAAAAGAACAAATCCGGGTGGCTTTTGGAGAAGCCCTTTCGTTTCCATCTGGCGAACCGTCTATACAAGGCCACGCCATCGAATTTCGTATAAATGCTGAAGACCCAGCTCAAAATTTTATGCCCAGTCCGGGTTGTGTTGAGACTTTTCAACCACCAGGAGGTCCCGGAATAAGATTGGACACCCATCTTTATACGGGCTACCAGGTGCCGCCATATTACGATTCTCTGCTGGCTAAGCTCATTGTAAGTGGAAGCAATCGGGAAGAAGCTATAGTCCGTGGGAGACATGCTTTAGACTCCTTCGTCATTGAAGGTGTGAAGACTTCCATTCCGTTCCTTTCTGATATTACGAGAGATGATGATTTTATGACTGGAGGTGTAGATACGGGCTTTGTTGAAAAGTTCATGCAACGTTGGGTTAAACGATAATGCACTTGGATTTGTTTCTGACGGTGACAGAGGATTTTAAACTTGACGTCACAGATCAATCAGTAGTGATTATCGATGTGTTAAGAACAGGTAGCTCAATTGTTCAAGCCATGGCAAATGGGGCTCAAGAGATTTATCCCCGTGTTTCAACAGAAGAGGCCATCAAACTTGCCTCATCCCTGGGACGTGAAGACTCAATGTTATGTGGCACTTCTGGGTATACGATGACTGAAGGTTTTGATCTAGGTAATTCTCCTGCTGAATTTGTCCCAGAGAAAGTAGATGGAAAACGGCTGGTAATGAGCACCACCAATGGAATGCGTGTTTTCGATTTGGTTGATGATTCGCCTAGTGTTTTGGTTTGTTCTTTCATGAATGTCAAGGCTGTTGCAAAAGCAGTCTCAGGGGAAAATTCTCTTGCGGTCGTGTGTGTGGGTGCAGAAGGAGATGTCTCTCTGGAAGACACGGTCTGTGCAGGGCTGTTTATTGAGTGTGTCCACCAACAAAATGGTGCCGATATCGAGCTCAATGATGCAGGAAGGTTAGCGAAAAGTGTGAGAGAACATTTCAAGGTCGACAAGGAATTCCTTGCGGGAACAGAGAGGGGAGGAAAACTTAGAGAGGGAGGATTTGAGATGGACTTAGATCTTTGTTCTCAGGTTGATATCTATTCTGTAGTTCCAGAAATGAAGGAAAGCGTCGTGAGGTTAATGCAGAAGGACACGAATGGACCGCACTAAAGGTAAGTCGGGTAAGAGTGATAAGCCCAAATCCAAGCCTTTGTTGCCCAAAAAAGAAAAACAACTTTTACAAGCACTGACATTATTTTCCCTTTCTGTGTTCTTGTTGGGCTCTATGATCCCTGTTTCTGAAGAGAGATTTCCATCGGGCAACCTGATGGGAGAGCTAGGCTTGCAGACCGCAAGCTTTTTGATATCGGTGTTTGGTGCGAGCGCAATATTTCTTTCTCCTTTGCTTTTAACGCTAGCTCTTTATGTCAAAGGATGGGTGCCCAACAATTTCAAAAAGCAGGTACCTAACAGTCTCAGAAAGAAAAAATGGATTCGATTATGGATTGGACTTCTAATATTTGGGCCCATTCTTTTGAGGACTTTGCCTCAGACGAGAGGTATAGCTGCAGACTGGGGACACTGGGGAGAATTGGTCGGTTCAGTGCTTGAAAGATATCTGGGAATCTTTGATGCAGTATTCATGATTCTGCTAATGGTCGCATTTTTTATTTATACCATAGGATGGAATCCAATACAGGACGTCGTCAGAGTATTTGAGTTGATCTTTCGGATTATCCGACAACTAGTTTCCCTATTGGCGTCCAATAGTTTATTAAAGAAAAAGAAGTCGGCTGGCGAGCTTGAAGATACTATCCCTTTAGAGATACTAGACGGCCATACCCACGATGACGATTGGATTGAAGATGCAGTTGAAACGTCCGAAGATGAAAATGAACAGGGTGTTGGCGTAGAAAAGTATGAAGCCACTCTGTCGGAAGAGGTTGAACTTCCCGATGACGAAGATGATCAAACGGTTATGGATCTGGGTGAGGGCAGTTTCGAAGACCTAATGCAATCTTTCGAAGTTTCTGATCGAGAGGATCGTGAAGCTTTGGAAGCCACAATGGATAGATTGGGTCACAAGCTAATAGCCACATTGGCTTCTTTTGACATTAGAGCTACGTATGACGCCAAAACTGTAGGTCCATCAGTGACCCAGTTTGAAGTCATACCACACGAAGGGGTCAAGGTCTCAAAGATTCAAAATCTTGACGCCGATTTAGCTTTGGCGATGAAGGCGGAAAGTATAAGGATAATTGCTCCAATACCGGGGAAGGGTGCTGTTGGAGTAGAAATACCCAATCCGAAACCAGAGTTCGTAATGCTCGGCGACATACTGCAGTCTCCAGAGTACAGAGACCGTTCTAAGACGACGTTACCCATGGCTCTTGGAAACGATCTCGAGGGTGAGCCATATATCGCAGATCTTGCCAAGATGCCTCATATCTTGATAGCGGGGGCAACTGGAACTGGTAAGTCAGTGTGCTTGAATGCGATTATAACCAGTCTGATCTGTCGCCACGGCCAGGACAAATTAGATCTACTCATGGTGGATCCCAAGATGGTGGAACTTTCCGCTTACAAGCAACTTCCTCATCTTCGTAAGAGTGTAGTGACTGACCCCACCAAAGCTGCCATCACATTGAAATGGGCAGTGAGAGAGATGGAACGCCGATATAAGTTGCTGAGCTTAAATGGAGTCAGATCCATTGGTGAGTTCAATAACCGGTTGGAGGAAGACCTTACAGAACTGCAAGGCTATGATTCCGAGGGAGAGATAGTGCCTTATAGCCTTAGTAAGGATCAAGGTAGGACCTTGAGGTATGTAGTGGTAGTCATTGATGAATTGGCCGATCTCATGATGACTGTTAAAGCTGATATAGAGAAACCGCTTATTACACTTGCACAAAAAGCTAGAGCAATAGGCATTCATCTGATTGTTGCTACACAACGACCGAGTGTAAACGTGATAACAGGTTTAATAAAGGCTAATTTCCCATCTAGAATTGCCTTCAGAGTGGCTTCTAAGGTGGATTCTAGAACTATTCTGGACCAAAACGGAGCTGAAACGTTGTTAGGTAATGGTGACATGCTTTTCCTTCCCCCTGGCGCTAATGAATCCATCCGAATTCAGGGAGCCTATGTCTCTACGGAGGAGACTGACAAAATGATGAAGTGGTATGTGAAACAAAGGGACCAAGGGAATCCATTGATGGTTAGGCCTGAAGGTGAAGAGGATATTTTTGATGAACAACATAGGTATGAAGTTGAAGAAGCCGTAGGTGCGAATAATTTGCCAAGTGAGGATTCGGACTGTGATGAGTTCTTCAGAGCTGCTGCGGAAGTTTGTATTCAACAAGATCAAGGATCCACTTCATTACTGCAACGCAGGCTGAAAATCGGTTACGGAAGAGCAGCGAGGATTGTTGACCAGCTCTACGACAATGGAATTCTCGGTCCACCAGAAGGATCCAAAGGAAGAGAGGTTCTTGTTGATGTTGTGGGGCTGGACCTTATTTGTGATGAGCTGGGTATTCAATAATGAGTATTCAAATGTGCTATCTCAAATACAGTAGACTTGGCTAGGGAGATCATGACTAAAATGAGGCATTGGATTGTCTGGTTGATACTTTCCCAGGTCTCAGCTACGCCGGTAAAAGCTCAGGATATTCAAGCTTATGATGTTCTTGCTGGGGCCAGTTTAAATTACTCTAATGTCGATAATTTCTGTGCTCAATTTCACCAGATTATTGAGGTTACTCTGCTCAATCAGGCTCGATCTGGTCATGGTAGAATGTGCCAACGACAGCCTGATGAATTTGCAATGCGCTTCAGTGAACCAGCAGGGGATTTAGTAGTCGTAGACGGAGAATCCGTTTGGACATTCTATCCGAGTATGGATAAACAACAAGTTTTAAAATTTTCAGGTTTGAATTCGGATGGACGTTTTAATTTTTACAAGAATCTTCTGACAAATCCAAGGGATCGATTCAGAGCATTTCATCAAGGTATCGAAGCCATTGATAGTAATAGAGCGCACAAAATCCTCATGGAACCCAAGGAAGATCAAGGATTTCGGTTTGCCGTAGTGTGGATAGATATAGAGAGTGAATTAATAATCAAAATCGAGGTGCACGACTCTAACGAATCCATAAGGACAATCATGCTTACGGATATTCAGCTAGATGCAGAAATTGCAGATGACGAGTTTCGGTTTATACCTCCAGCAGGTGCCAGGGTCATCATAAGATGAGTACCAGAGATCTCCCTGTCTTTCCACTAGTTGCAGATCCTGTGCGCCCTGAAGTTCTGCGTGATACTCCAGCAGTGAATGTTTCCGTAGGTCCGATGGGCCCTGAACAGGGGCCCAAGGTTGGATTAATAACTTTGGGCTGTGACAAAAATACTGTCGATTCAGAAAAGATTCTGGCTACTTTAGTAGTCAACGGTGCCAGGGTTTCTTCTGAGATAGAAGGGTCCGATGTTGTTCTGGTGAATACGTGTGGTTTTATTCAGGCTGCCAAGGAGCAGTCCCTCGAGACTATTTTACAAGCTGCTGATTTAAGAGAAACAGGAGCTGTAAAGGCACTGGTAGTTGTGGGTTGTATGGTAGAACGTTATAAGACCGAGTTAAAGAAAGAAATTCCGGAGGTTGACCTTTTCCTTGGGTTAACCGAGATGGGGTCTTTAATCCCAGAACTTCGTGGTATGGGTCTTTTGACAGAAGAGGTAGCACAAATACCCACTATGGAGCGTCCCCTCAGGGTATTGGAGAATGAGACTTCTCACACCTCCTTTCTTAAGATCAGTGAAGGATGCGACCACACTTGTGCATTTTGTGCGATTCCAAGCTTTAGAGGATTACACAGATCTGCACCTCTAATCGAATTGGTTGCGGAGGCACAAGCTCTTTCCCGTCAGGGAGTAAGGGAGATCAACATTATCTCCCAGGACACAACTTGGTACGGCAGAGATTTAAAAAGAAAAGATTCCAAATCTCCTCTCCTTCCGGACTTACTGAGCGCCCTAGTGCATGATACAGATATACCATGGTTCCGATTGTTTTATATGTATCCGTCCGGCATCACTCAGGAAATTGTAGATTTGATCGGAAGTAACAATTCCATTCTTCCCTACCTAGATATGCCAATTCAACATGGAAGTGATAAAATTCTGAGATCTATGCGCCGACCAGAAAATCAGAAGATCATTAGGGAGAGGGTGGGATGGCTAAGGGAATCGGTACCTGATTTGACTTTAAGAACTACGGTGATCGTTGGCTTTCCAGGTGAAACAGAAGATGACTTCAAGAGAATGATGGATTTTCTTGAAGAAATAGCTTTTGAAAGAGTAGGTGGCTTTATCTATTCCCTGGAAGATGGCACGGCTGCGGCAGAGATGTCTGGAAGAGTCCCTGAGACGTTAATGAGAGAGCGTTTAGAACAAGTCATGGATCTTCAAAGAGATATATCATTTCAGAAAAATTCTGCTCTGGTCGGTTCAAGAATGGAGGCATTGGTAGACGAAACTCATGCTGATTCGCCTTACTTTCAAGAGATTAGTCCTAATGGTGTGTTTGGTATTGCTAGAACCAAAGGACAGGCTGTTGACGTAGATGGAGTGACACATCTCCATCCAACAGATGAACTCAAGTCGGGAGAATTAGTTACTATAGAGATTCAAGAATCAGAGGACTACGATTTAATAGGTAAGGTAGTGGTATGACTGCATCAGAATTTGATACGACGTGGAAACGAGCTCAGCAATTGATTCCAGGAGGAGTAAATTCTCCGGTGAGATCCTTTCGCTCGGTGGGAGGGAAGCCTTTTTTTGTAGATCGTGGTCAGGGACCATTTCTCTTTGATACAGAAGGACGACGCTACATCGACTATGTCTTGAGTTGGGGAGCTTTGATCCTAGGTCATGCACACCCCGTTGTCATGGAAGCCTTAAATCGACAAATCCTACTGGGAACGTCATATGGGACTCCTACCCCTGGGGAAGTGGAACTAGCAGAAAGGTTGACCGAGATGGTTCCCAGTGTTGATATGGTTCGCCTGGTCAATAGTGGAACAGAGGCAACGATGAGCGCCCTTCGTTTAGCCAGGGCCGTAACTGGCAGAGAATATGTATTGAAATTTTCTGGAGGATATCACGGACACAGTGATAGTTTTCTCGTTTCCTCGGGAAGTGGGGTTGCAACCTTAAGTCTTCCAGATTCTCCAGGAGTTCCTGCGTCTACCGCTTCGCTTACACTGGTTCTTCCCTTTAATGATATTGATCTCTTAAGAGATCTTTTCAAGGAGAAGGGATCGCAGATTTCCAGTGTTTTTGTTGAACCAGTCCTGGGTAATTCTGGACTTATTCCGCCCGAAAAAGGCTACTTAGAAGAATTAAGAAGTTTGACGAGTCAATATGGTAGCCTTCTGATTTTTGACGAAGTGATGACAGGGTTCCGAGTTGCAAGCGGTGGAGCGGAAGAAAAATTTGGAGTGAAGCCCGATCTCGTTACCCTCGGTAAAGTGATCGGTGGAGGTTTGCCTGTAGGTGCTTTTGGGGGGTCTAGGGAAATAATGAGCAAAGTTGCTCCAGCGGGAGACGTTTATCAGGCGGGAACGCTATCAGGGAATCCACTTGCTACAGCTGCTGGAAACGCTCAGTTACGGTTTCTGCAAGAAAATGATCCTTTTTCAGAACTCGAGGGATCGGCCAATCAGTTATCGTCTGGAATAGTCAAGATCCTAAGGAATGGAGGCATTTCTGCTTGTGGGAGTTCAGTGGGGTCGATGTGGGGGATCTTCTTTAGTGATTCTCCGGTCACATCATTTGAAGAAGCTAAGGCTGCGAATATAGAAAATTTCAAAAAATTCCATAAGGCTTGTCTGCGAAAGGGTGTATTTTTTGCTCCATCAGCATTTGAGGCCGGTTTTGTTTCGACTGAACATACAGAAGATGTGATAAATGAAACTCTAGAAATAGTCCAGTCAGTAGTTTCGAAGGGTTGGTGATGAAAATCGGTAGAAGTTTTCAAAGTATTAATGATCCATGGATAAAAATGGGATTCCAGTTGTTTTTCGTTTTACTTTTACCGATTGTCGCCACTGGCTCTTTGAAGGGTCAGGAATTAGCTGATTACGACTACGAAAAATTGGCGTTTAGGGGAATTTCAGTTGAATATGGGAATATTTTGTTCAAAACCTATGAGGAAACCGAAGTATATAGTGTGAAGTTGGATCTGGGCTTCTTGGGTCCTGGTGTTAGGATGGCCACTCGGGCGTCTTATTGGAGTTCTGAGATGGTTCCAGAAGAATTAGTAAGCTTTGAATCGAGCTTGAACACCATGATCTTGGCCCAAGGAGGGGTACTTCCTGGAAATGGTTTGGAAATAGGTTCTATAAAGCGAGATGATATGTCTGTAAGCGTTGAAGCAGACTACGTATGGAGAATTCCTTTGGGAATGTTGCTCTCCACAGGACTCGCCGCTTCGGCTCATCTGGTCAATGGGACTACGCAGATTCCTGATGATACTTTTCTCAATGGTTTGCTGGACTCTTTTACGGCTGGTTTCAACGTTCACAGCGGGTTAGAGTATTTGGTGACGGATAGGATAAGATTGTATGGAGATTCACGAATAGGACTTGCAGGCAATGTTCGTTTCTTTCAATTCGGTGGAGGACTCACGATCTTGTGGGGCGAGTTACTTTCTGGGGAGTCCCGTTAAGGAATACCAGGAGTTGGCTAGAAAGGTGATGTGTTTGCGTCTGATCAAATTGGTTGTCGCCATTCCAAGACTATTTTTCTTTGTAGTTCTTGCTTTTGCCTTAAAAATGGGTACAGGCTTGCTATCTGGCCAGGCAGCTCCGTTTGGGGAAGATCCACCACCATCAACTCTAGACGTATTTCTCCTCACTGTGGGTCCTGGAGATGCTATCTGGGAGCGGTTTGGTCACAATGCACTAGTGTTTCATGACACTAGTGACGGGACGATGACAGCCTACAATTGGGGTATTTTTGATTTCAGACAACATGACTTTGTAATCCGACTGGCTAGGGGTAGGATGCGATATTCTATGAGAGGGTTTCCTGCTCTGGAATTGATAGAAAGTTATCGCTCCCAAGATCGATCAGTGTGGTCTCAGAGAGTAAATCTGACAGATGATCAAAAACTAGAGTTAGTGTCTCTAGTGACAGCGATGGATACCGAAGATAACAGGTATTATAGATATGACTATTATCGAGATAACTGCTCGACTAGGATTCGTGATGCTCTTGACCATGTCTTGGGAGGTCAGATCTCTAGGGCTACCAAGCAACAAGATGCTGGGAGTACATACAGGAGACATACTGCTAGGATACTGGAGAATTCTATGCCAGCCTATCTGGGGATTCAGTTTGTAGTGGGAAATTTGGGGGACGCTCCTATTTCCATTTGGGATGAGATGTTTTTACCCCTGAGTATGAAGGAGCATATGCAGTCTATATCAAATCCAGATTTGGGTTTGTACGGGGCCAGGATCTTGGATCCACCGGAAGTTGTGGTTGAATCTTCGATTAATGTACAAAGGGAAAATATAGATGAATTCCGGGCGAGATTTCTCTTAGTAGGTTTAGCCTTGGGTTTCGTGTTCCTTCTCTGTGGCTGGCGAGCTTCCACTGGACACGAAGGGGCAAGATGGTTTCTACATGGTCTTGGGTCCTTGTGGAGTGTGATTATAGGGACCCTGGGAACATTGCTTCTCATGTCTTGGTTTTTGACTGACCACCTTTTCTGGAGCCTCAATGAAAATATTTTTCAAGCAAATCCAAGCTCCTTGTTCTTAGGAATTGTCTTGCTGGTGTCACTCCGATACCCGATGAGTCGAAGATCTAGGAGAATAGCAGGGGTGGTAGCTGCCGTATCAATTTTGGGTATGATAGCACAAGTTTTACCTGGATTTGATCAAGTCAATGGAGAAGTAATGGCTTTGACTCTACCTGCTCATTTAGGTCTTTACTTTGGGTTAGTGTGGAGCAAGGTATCACTACTCAGTGGAGCTGAATATTAAGGGTAGAACAGCATTTGTGCTTTCAGCGTCGCTGCTATTTCTAGCCTTCCCCCCTTTTCATTTTTTGCTCCCATCTTTTGTAGCTCTGATTCCAGTAACTGCCTGGGTAATTGAACGCGATAATTCTAAGGCAGGACGAATCCAATCGTGTTGGGGAGGGATGATCTTTGGAGTCTTATATTGGGGATTGATTCTCCATTGGATTCCAATCACTCTCTGGGAAACCTCTGTATGGAGTGTGCCTGCGTATGTGACATTGGTGTTGATTTTGGCACTTCCGAAGGCCATTTTCGCTTGGATACTCCACTTTTTAGTTCATGAGGCTAGAATTTCTATCCCTTTAGCTCTAGCTCTTTCTTGGACGGGCCTAGACTGGCTACTAGGTAACCTTCCAGGGGTGTTCTCTTTCCCCTGGCTGGAGTTGGGCACTTCCCTTACTGGTTATCCAAAAATTGTTGGATCAGCAGAATTAATTGGGGCAAGAGGGATTACGTTCTGGATAGCATTAATTAATGGACTTTTACTTGAACTAATTATTCTTCTTAGATATCGATTCGATTCCTACAGGCTGGCAGTGAAAGCAATTACTATCATTCTACTTTTTGCGCTACCCGTGGCATGGGGTCTCATCAGATCAGAGTCTTTGACAGTGCTACCAGTCGGTGAAGTGGCAGTAATTCAACCTAATGTTACTGGAAAAACTGATATGAATAATACAGACATAGCTGAGGCTACATTCTTAGCTCTGGAGAAATTGAAGGTCAATCAGATGGGTAGTGCATCTGATCTAACAGTTTTGCCAGAAGCCACATTTTGGAATCGAATCGAATCCAATCCAATGATCCAGGAAAGATTAGTGGAGACATTCTCCAATTGGTCGAGTCCGATTTTGTTTGGTGGCATTGGTGTCACAGAACATAGCCCGGGGTCGATCGACTACAATTCTGCCTTTCTGTTGGATTCAAAGGGAGTTTTGACGGATTTTAGATATGACAAACACTATCTTGTTCCTTGGTTCGAAACGATGCCATTATCCACCTTCCAATGGAGAACGAAGGATCGAAATTTCAGTGAATATGGAAAGGGAGAAGATCTTGTGATTGGAGAATTTGCTGATGACATGAAGTTTGGAGTACTGATCTGCTATGAATCTATTTTTCCTAAGCATTCACGACTTCTTCGAAAAGAAGGAGCTGATATTCTAGTTAATATTACTAATGACTCATGGTTACAGTCAGGATGGAATGGAGTTCCCTATCGAACTTTGGCATTCTGGCAGCATCCTGCACATTTAATCATGAGAGCTATAGAAAACCGTGTTGGCATAGTTCGTTCGGCCAATACTGGCTTTTCATTTTTTGTCGATCCACTAGGACAAACTTATGGAAGGTTGGAATCTTCTCAGGCTATGGTAGATAGTAGGTTGGTTTATACCACCCCGGAGCTCACACTCTATGCACGACTAGGAGACTTTGTTGGTCTGGGCAGTTTCTTGGGGCTAATTTTCTTTGCACTGAATATTCGTTTTCGCCTCCAGGGCGCTTGAACTCGTAACTGTCGCAGTCTATTATTATTGGTAACTAAGGATGCCTGGTGCTGGTTAGATAAAGCCGACTGGTATGTTCTTGTTTGCTTTAAATCGGAGTAGGATTGTGAAAAAAGATATACATCCAGAATATGTGCAGTCGGTTGTCACCTGTGCATGTGGGCAGACATTTGAGACTAAGGCTACTAGAAGTGAAGTGCACACTGACATTTGCTCAGTGTGTCATCCTTTCTATACAGGTAAGCAGCGCTTGGTGGATACTGCTGGTAGGGTAGAGCGTTTCAAACGGAAATACGATCAGAAACCTGGATAAGAGAGTAGGCAGGGTGATTCTGCAATGAATGATCCTGAAGTTGTAGATCCGAAGCTTCTCAACAGATTGAAAACTGTGAGAGAGCGAGTGACTGACCTCAATCTAGAACTGACAACCCAGGCGGTACTTTCTGATCCCGATCGTCTTAGGGTGATTGGTCAAGAGCGTGCTGAATTAGAACCAATAGCTAAAGTGGCTGATGAAATAGAGACTTTAGTTGCCGAGTATCAAGGAGCACAGTTGCTGTTAGAGGATGCCGATGACGACGAGTTTCGTGATCTCGCACTGCAGGAAATAGACCAACTTGAAGTTCGTCTACTGAGCTTGTCTTCCGAGGCTCAGGAACTTCTGATACCAAAAGATCCTCTGGATGGCAAAGCTTCAGTAATAGAAGTGCGTGCAGGAACGGGAGGAGACGAAGCGGGGCTTTTTGCTAAAGATTTGGTTAGGATGTACCAAAGAGTAGCCGAGAGAGAAGGTTGGACGGTAGAGATTCTCAGTATTTCGGAGGGAATTCCAGGATCAGTAAAGGAAGCCGTGTTCACTGTCCGAGGGAAAGGTGTCTATGGAAAACTCCGTTTCGAAAGTGGCGTACACCGAGTACAGAGAGTTCCAGAGACTGAGAGCCAAGGGAGAATTCACACCTCTGCTGCTACCGTTGCTGTGCTTCCAGAGGCTGATGATGTTGATGTCAAAATCGATCCCAATGATCTCCGGGTTGATGTCTTTAGATCTTCTGGACCTGGAGGTCAGTCGGTGAATACTACGGACTCTGCTGTGCGCCTAACACATGTTCCTACCGGATTAGTTGTTTCTTGCCAGGATGAAAAATCACAGCACAAAAATAAGGCGAAAGCCCTTAAAGTTTTGAGGAGTAGGCTTTTAGACCAATCTATAGCTAAACAAGAAGCAGAGAGATCTCAGCAACGTAAGGCACAGGTTGGAACAGGAGATCGATCCGCAAAAATTCGGACTTACAACTTTCCGCAGAATCGTGTCACTGATCATCGAGTCAAATTGACTCTCTATTCCCTTGACCAGGTCTTGGACGGGGATCTGACAGAACTGCTGACAGTGTTGAAAGCAGCCGACTTAGAGGAACGTCTTCAAGAACAGTCAGAAGGATAGAGTGTAATGGTGGTCTCTTCGGATCTAACATCTGATTCGAGTCGTGGTGATGCATGGTCTATCAAACGGATGATCTTCTGGAGTGCTGATTATTTAGCAGAGAAAGGTGTTGAACATTCCCGATTGGACGCAGAATGGTTATTGGCTGAAGCTCTAGATATGGATAGGCTTCAGCTCTACCTGCAGTACGATCGTCTCCTCAATCCAACAGAGAAGTCGACTTTTAAGTCATTGCTGTTGCGCAGAGCTAAGAGAGAACCATTACAGTATATACTTGGGAAAACAATATTCAGAGAAGTGGAATTGGTAACGGATAAGCGTGTGCTGATTCCACGTCAGGAAACAGAAGTGTTGGTAGAGCGTATTCTCTCCTGGGGATCCGAAAAGAGTAAGGGTTTGGGACGTGTTTTGGATCTAGGAACAGGTTCTGGTGCTGTAGGAATTTCGTTAGCTGTAGAAGGTCAGTGTTCTGGGGTGGTCGCAACCGACATAACGAGAGATGCTATCGCTGTAGCGACGATGAATGCTCACAGGAATGGTGTTGAAGATTTGTTGGATTTTCGTAGAGGATCCCTTTACAAGGTCATCGACTCAGACGAGTACTTTGATATAATCGTTTCCAATCCACCTTATATTGCAGATGACGAAGCTAGAGTGCTTGAGCCCGAAGTATTGGAATGGGAACCAGGCACCGCTCTCTTCGGAGGAAAAACAGGATTGGAAATCATAAGAGAGATAATTATTGGGGCTCCTAGCAATTTGACTTCTGAGGGGCTTCTGGCCCTGGAGTTTGGTTTGGGACAAGCCGAACAAATTGTTTCTCAAATAGAGAAAACGGGTATGTTTAATTCGGTCATGGTCCATCGCGATTTAAATGGTCGTCAACGGGTAGTGACAGCACAAAGAAATTAGGAAAATGCACTGTCGGATGTTTATTTTATTGAGGAGTTGCTAATCCAAACTTAATGGGAAGAAAAATGGATAGAATCAGTGAGATGGCGAAAGATTTGGGAAGAGTGCTTGGTCAGACTGAGGAATATCGATCTTTAAAACAGGCTATTTCTATTGTAGACGAAGACAAGGAAGTGACTGAAGTTAGGACTGAATTGGAGGGAATTGAGCTTCAAATTAAAGATCTAATCAATAACGGTGAAGAACCTGATGAAAGCGTCAAGCAAAGGTATGAAGAGTCTTTAAGTCGTCTTCAGACCAGCACAAGTTACCAAAGGCTTGTTGCGGCTCAAGCTAACTTTGACAAGGTTTTGGTAAAGGTGAACCAGACAATACAGACTGGCATTGCTGAAGGAGCAGAAAGCCGGATAATACGGCCCTGAATACGAGGTTATAAAATCAAGAACTTAGATGATCTTAGAGGTCGAATCTATCCAATAATCGATCCAATGACACGCTGGTTAGTCAAGAAAAAAGTGCATCCGAATGTGATCACTAGTAGTGGCTTTATGGTGACTGTGGTGGCGGGTTACTTTTATGGAATCGATCACGTTCGAACTGCGGGCGCATTGGTGCTTGTGGGAGGCGCGCACGACATTTTTGATGGACGCGTAGCTCAATTGTCAGGATTGCAGTCAAAATTTGGAGCATTTTATGACTCTGTCCTTGATAGGATCAGTGAGGTTGTAATTTACCTAGGTTTAATTTCCTTATATAACCAATATGAAATGTCGCTGTTGAATGTAGGTATGATTTATATGATAGCTTTAGCTATGGCTGGATCACTCATGATTAGTTATACCAGAGCAAAAGCAGAGGTACTCGGACTGGAGTGCACAGTAGGCTTGATGCAACGAGCTGAAAGAGTAGTTATTCTGGGCCTCGGATCATTAATATTTGGTCTAAGCTGGAATGGTTTTGTATTAAGTGCGATAATTATAGTATTCGCTGTACTGACTAATCTGACAGCAATCCGAAGGATCGTATGGGTCCATAAGGCTGCTGCGGGAGTTCCGTTAGACAATTAAATAATGACGATTCCAATAAAGTAAGGAGATACTGTTTTGCAAGAAACACCAGAGATTTCTACTGCGAAAGGTCGTTTGGGGGTTTTACTTCCAGGAATGGGCGCTGTAGCTACAACAACTATAGCGGGGGTGTTGCTGGCTCGAAAAGGCTTGGCAAAACCGATTGGAAGTTTGAGTCAAATGAACACCATTAGGTTAGGTCAGAGGACAGAAAAACGGTCACCGTTGATCAAAGATTTCATCGGTTTAGCGGAATTGGATCAAATCGTTTTTGGTGGATGGGATCCTATTCCTGACAACGCTTATGAAAGCGCAGTAAACGCGGGGGTTTTGAGCAACGAGCATTTAGAGTTGGTGAAAAATGAGCTGATGGAAATCAAGCCTATGTCAGCTGCTTTTGATACTGAGTATGTCACTCGCCTGGACGGTCCCAACAAGAAAACAGGCTCTAATAAAAGAGATATAGCTGAACAGATAAGGGCGGATATACGTGATTTTAAGGAAAAAAATAAATGTGATCGCTTAGTTATGGTCTGGTGTGGTTCCACAGAAATCTTTTTACGTCATGGGTCAGTTCATGAAACCATGGAATCTTTCGAGAAGGGGATGGAAGACAATGAACAGTCGATCTCTCCAAGTATGCTCTACGCATATGCTGCCCTGAAAGAGGGAGTTCCCTATGCAAATGGAGCTCCAAACCTTTCCGCTGATTTTGGCGCGTTTGAAGACTACGCTCAAGCAGAAGGTATACCGATAGCTGGTAAGGATTTTAAGACTGGACAGACATTGATGAAAACCATTCTAGCTCCAGGTTTCAAGGCACGAATGCTGGGTATCAATGGATGGTTCAGCACCAACATCTTGGGTAACCGTGACGGTGCTGTTTTGGATGATCCTGCAAGTTTTAAAACAAAAGAAGAGTCTAAGTTGGGCGTGATCGACCATATTTTGCAGCCTAATCTTTATCCCGATTTGTATGGGGACATTTATCACAAAGTTAGAATAAATTACTATCCGCCTAGAGGTGATGATAAGGAAGGTTGGGATAACATAGATATTTTTGGTTGGCTCGACTATCCTATGCAAATCAAGGTGGATTTCCTCTGCAAGGACTCGATTTTGGCTGCTCCTATAGTATTGGATCTGGCTATTTTTCTTGACTTGGCTGGACGAGCTGGTTTGGGTGGTATCCAAGAATGGCTCTCTTTCTATTTTAAAAGTCCTCAATGTGCTCCAGGTCTCTATCCAGAGCATGACCTTTTCATTCAGAATTGGAAATTGAAGAATACACTTCGTTGGTTGGGGGGTGAGGATCAGATAACTCACCTTGGTAGGGAATATTACTAGAGGTGACTAAAAGGAATGGCCTAGGAAAGAGCAGAGGTCCATTTGTGGCACTGGAGGGACTGGATGGTTCTGGAAAAACTACTCAGGTAAATCTGCTATCAGGATGGTTTTCTTCGAAAAATCTACAGTTTACTGTAGCCAGGGAACCTGGCAGTACAAAAACAGGTGAAGCTATCCGGGGGTTGGTACAGCAACGGCTGGATCTTGAAATCCCCTCTGAGACCGAGTTACTACTCTACCTTGCTGCAAGATCGGTTTTTGTTAAAGAGGCAGTCATGCCAGTCCTTGAGAGAGGAGACGTTTTCTTAACGGATCGGTTTTCCATGTCAACCATAGCTTATCAAGGGTATGCCAGAGGTTTAGATGTGGAAGAAGTAGTCAAGTTAAACAATTTCGCATCTCATGGCTTGGACCCTGATTTGTATCTGGTTCTGGACATTCCCGTAGAGTTGTCGCTTGAAAGGTTAGCCGATGCTAAAAAAGAAAAAGACCGTTTAGAATTGGCGGGGATCGATTTTATGGAAAAGGTTAGGGAAGGATATTTGGACATCGTAAGGAAGACGGATAATGCGGTGTTGATAGACGGGACCGAAGCACCAGAATTAGTTCATCTCAAGATAAGAGAAGCTCTTGTTAATGAAATGCCAACTGCATTTGGAATTTAAGAGACGGGAGAATGATGAGTTCATTGATTCCTCGCCTAACAGTTTTGGCAAGTTCTATATTGATCGCAAGTTGGTTTTTTCAGGGTGCTTTCAGAGAAAGAGTATCTGGTAGGGTCCATTCTGGACCTCTAGAAGAAGTCCTGGAGCACATTACAGAACAATTTGTCGATTCAGTCGACCAGTCGGAGCTAGTTGATTCTGCGATAGAAGCTTTGGTCAATGGTTTAGATGATCCTCACACATCATTCATAGACAGTCAGTCCTGGGACAGTTTTCGTTTGCAGAGTGGGGCGGATGCGGAATATGGTGGTGTGGGCCTGGAGATTGTGAGACGTGACAGCCTAGTGACTGTTATCACTGCGATTCCAGGGGGACCAGCGATAAGATCTGGAATCAGACCTGGAGACCGAATTCTTTCTATAGAAGGAGAGTCTGCAAAGAATTGGGATACTGATCAAGTTGCCAATCGCTTAAGGGGAAGAAGGGGTACTCACGTCAACCTGACAGTCAATCGACCTGGTGTAGACGAACCAATTCTGTTTCGACTTACAAGAGCAGTAATTGAGTTGCGCTCAGTACCCTTTACGAAACTATTGAGGGGATCAGTTGGCTACATTCCTTTGCAGGTTTTTAACGAAACTTCTGGACGAGAAGTTGAAGAAGCATTGAATTCTCTGCGCCAACGGGGCATGAAGTCGTTGATCCTTGACCTCCGGGATAATCCCGGAGGGCTTCTGGCTGAAGGAGTTGCTGTGACAGATCTTTTTCTAGAAGATCAGTTGATCGTTTTGGAAACAAAGGGCAGGGATCCGACGACAATAGAACGCATTGAATCGACTACGTTTGAATCAAATGCCGATCTACCAGTGGTAGTTTTAGTGAATGGTAACAGTGCCAGCTCTTCAGAAATTGTTGCGGGAGCGCTACAGGATCACGATAGGGCTCTAATAATTGGCAATCGTACTTACGGTAAAGGTTCTGTCCAAACCCTCTATCAACTAGACACAGGTGATGTATTGAGACTGACGACGGCCAGATGGTATACCCCAGTAGGTCGTTCTATTAATAGAGATCCTGGAGAGGCGCTGGACATGAGAAATTCAGAATCTATGAAATTAGCTCTTAATGGTCAGATGGTAGCATTAGACAATCTGGAAGGCCGGCCGGTATTAAAATCGGTCGGTGGAAGAAGCCTTTATGGTGGAGGAGGTATAACTCCCGATATCTCTGTCATGTTGGACACTTTATCTACTTCTGAAGAGGAGGCTGTTCAGAGAATTTTCCGGTCGGCAGGGTCCTTTGCAACAGGGTTGTTTAACTATGCAGTGAAGTATGTGCAAAACACGCCATCCACGGCTAATAAGATACAATTGGGGAATTCTGACTTGGGACTCTTTTACCAAGAACTCTTATTGGAGAATGAAGCGATGCTGGAGAGGTCTGATTTTGAAAGTGGGTACAGATTTATTAAATACCAGTTAGAAAGGGAGATTGCTCTTCACGCCTGGGGTCCCGAGGGAGCCTTTGAACAAACATGGCAAAATGACACCCAGGTGATGAGAGCTCTGGAGGTGTTGGAAGGAAAAAAGTCTCCAGAGGAGCTCTTGGAAGTTGCGATTGGTAATTAAGATAATAGGGTGGAGAAATCCATGTTTCGAATACTTCAGGAGCATCATCTATGCCTAAAACAAAACACTTTATTAGTCGATCACTGACTGGTAATATTTGATGAAGGATGTAGTAGTACAGCGTGGAGGTTTGATAGAATCGGCCCATCGGGTTCACGCAGCGGTAGTAAATGAAAAGGGTGAGATAATTGCTAAGGTTGGCGATCCGCACACAGTGGTTTTCTGTCGGTCAGCTGCCAAGCCCTTTCAGGCTGTTCCTTTAGTAGAAGAACATATTCTTGATGAGTTTGGAATTAATCCAAATGAGCTGGCTGTCATATGTGCATCTCACAGTGGTGAGCCAAAACATATTGAAGCAGTAAGATCCATCCTGGATAAAATAGGACTGTGCGAGAAGGACCTCGAGTGTGGACCACACCCTCCCTTTCGAGAGAGTGCTGCAATAGAGTTGTATACGAAGGGGAAAGAGATAGGACCAATTTATAATAATTGTTCGGGGAAACACGCGGGAATGCTTGCCATGGCTCTTTCAAAGGACTGGGAGACTAAGGGCTATATAAATCGAGATCATCCAGTTCAGGTCAGAATGCTTTCAGAGATCTCAAGGTGGACCAGTCTTCGAGAATCGGAGATCAAGCTGGGTGTCGATGGGTGTGGAGTTGTGTGTTTTGGTTTACCGTTGGAGCACTTAGCTAGAGCTTTTTGTGCGTTGGGTAACGATGACAGTTCCAATCATAGAATTGTCTCAGCCATGACAAATTATCCCGACATGGTAGCTGGCACAGGTAGGTTTGGAACAGCCCTAATAGAAAGACTGGGAGACAGGATATTTGCCAAGACTGGGGCGGAAGGAGTTTTTGCCGTCGGGTCTACTGACGGCGACTTTGGAATGGTCGTTAAGATAGAGGATGGTGCAAAGAGAGCTACTCCAATTATAGTTCTGCAAATTCTGGATCACCTGAAACTGCTGGGGGATGAGGACAAGGAAAAATTAGAAATGTTTTCATCTCCAGTGATAAGGAATACTTTAGGACAGATCGTCGGTGAGATCAGTTCCAATATTGAACTGGTTGCAGAATAGCGGAAGGGGCATCCTCCTTTTTAGAGGAATGGGGTTGATTGAAGCGAGGTAAAAACAGGATTGCTTCTGAAATCTCCTTCCGTGATAAACTAATTTTGGTATTCTTAATGTGAAATTGTGTCCTAGTCGCTAGAAGGGAGTTTGTCTGTCTATGTTCGTCGACAGAGCGGTGATACACGTATACGGAGGATCAGGTGGTTCGGGTTCTGATGCTATGCGTAGAGAGAAAGGGGTCCCGCGAGGGGGTCCCGCTGGAGGTGACGGTGGTAAAGGTGGCAGTGTAATTATAGTTGCAGATTCTCAGCTTTCTACTCTTTTGGATTTTCACATGAAGCAACATTATAGGGCGGAGAGAGGATTGCATGGATCTGGGAAGAACAAGACTGGAAAAAGTGGAAAGGATTTAGAGGTAATTGTTTCTCCAGGAACTATAATTAGAGATGCCGAAACCAAAGAAGTGCTAGGCGAAGTATTGAAATCCGGAGACAGAGTAACCGTCGCAAAGGGAGGACGTGGAGGAAGGGGAAATACTAATTTTGCAAGTTCTACCAACCAGGCTCCAACCAGATGGGAACCAGGGGAACCAGGAATTGAACGCAGGTTGGAACTGGAGTTAAAACTTATAGCTGATGTTGGGTTGGTGGGCGAACCCAATGCTGGGAAATCGACTCTTTTGGGGGCTATATCCAAAGCCCGTCCTAAGGTGGCTGGATATCCATTTACTACTTTAGAACCCAACCTTGGGATAGTTCAACTGTCGGATTATCGAAGTTTTGCGGTGGCCGATATTCCAGGGATAATAGAAGGAGCACACGAAGGTAGGGGCTTAGGCTTGCGGTTTTTGAGACACATTGAAAGAACTAGAGTGCTCGCTTTTTTGATTCCCGTAGACTCTGATAAGCCCAAAAAGATTTATCACCTACTCCGAAAAGAAATTGCAAATTATTCGGAGGAGCTTTCTCGACGGCCACACTGCGTTGTCTTAACGAAAAAAGATGTTGGAACTTTTAAAGGAGAACCAAGCAATTTGGATTTTCCGGAAGCTTGGGCCGTCTTCAAGTTGTCTTCCATCAATAGGCTGGGGATCAAGCCGTTTTTGGAGAGTATCTGGCTGAAAACTCAGGAATTGGTAAAATCTGAAGAAAATTCCAAAAAAGAAGATTTTTGGGAATTTTGAATAATCCACAGGGCCCTGCTGGAGGGGTGTTAATAAGTTGGAGACAATAGGATCGGTATACGTACATGCTCCATTCTGTTCACGTCGCTGTTACTATTGCGATTTTGCGGTAGAAGTAGGGTCTTCTTCGGATTCAGACCTCTGGATCCAGGCCATAATTGGAGAGTTGAAAGCACTCTATGAAGAAGGAATGTTTACACTAAGTCCCTCATTGGAAACTCTATATGTTGGAGGAGGAACCCCTTCTCTTTTGCATGAGAATTCAATGGCTCAGTTGGCTAGCGTCATAGGAAATAAAAGATTAGAAAAGAATGATTTGGAATGGACTTGTGAGGCCAATCCCGAAAGTTTCGATTTAGAGAAGGCTTCTTCTTGGATTCAAGCAGGTGTAAACAGGGTCAGTTTGGGGGTGCAAACTTTTCAGGAATCCGTATTGCGTTGGATGGGAAGACTCCACGGAGCGGAGATGCCCTATGAAGCAGTGGCGATAGCACGAAAAGCAGGATTTTCTAATTTGAGTGTAGACATAATTTTTGGACTACCTCCCTCTCTTAAGAGGAATCTCAGGAAGGATCTCGAAGCAGTGCTTTCATTAGGAGTCGATCACGTAAGCCTTTATGGACTGACGGTAGAAAGTGGGACCCCCCTGGCTCGGGCGGTCTCAAAGGGACAGCAGGATGTCATTTCTGGGACACAATACCGAGAGGAATATCTTTTTGCTGTAGAATGGTTAGAATCCCAGGGATATGAGGGATATGAGGTTTCCAATTTTGCAAAACCAGGAAAGCAGTCGAGGCACAATTCCAATTACTGGTCGGGAAAACCTTACCTCGGATTGGGGAACGGAGCTCATAGTTATTTGCATCCTGTTCGAAGGTGGAACATCAGAGATTGGGATTCCTACTATGCGAAGGCTTTGGAAACATGTCTGCCTATAGAAAACCAGGAGGAACTGAGTAGAGAGGAACATAAATTAGAGAGCTTTTGGTTAGGTCTGCGGACTAATACGGGGCTAAAGATTGATGATTTTTTACCGAGTATTAAGAAAAGATTCGATTCTTGGATAGCAAGAGATTTAGCGGTGGAACGGGAAGGAAACATATGTTTGACTTCCAAAGGTTGGTTAATTATGGACCAACTGACAGTGGAATTAATGGAACACTTTTCCTGCAGCGAATCTGAGAATGAGAACCTTTAATTTTGGATGTAGGTCTCGCCATTTTTTTCTAAAAGAACTAATAGGATTTTATATGTCAGTATATATTAATTGTAGGCTGGTAGTTTATATATTTGATATTAATGACCTAGGTTACTGGGTCGTTTAACATTTTGGCGATGATTAATAAATGACTGATTACTATAATCTTCTAGGTGTTACGAGAAATGCTGGGCCTGATGAAATCAAGAAAGCTTATCGGAAACTTGCATTGAAGTATCATCCTGATAAAAACAAAGGTGGATCGAAAAAGAACGACGAGCTATTTAAACAGGCCACGGAGGCCTATGAGGTTCTCAGTGACCCAGAAAAACGTTCTGTATACGATAGGTATGGAGAACAAGGACTAAAAGGATCTGGTCCTGGTTCTGCTGGTTTCTCAAATTTTGATTTCAGCGACGCTATAGAAGTTTTCATGCGAGACTTCGGAGGCTTTGGCAATCTAAACGACACTTTTGGAAGAAGATCACAGAATCCGAGAGACAGGCCTAAGCCAAAGGGTGAAACCATTAAAATTAGGATTAAATTGACACTTGAAGAGGTATATTCTGGAACAACAAAAAAAGTTAAGGTTGCAGTGCTTGATCCTTGCCCCAACTGTTTAGGAAATGGAACGGCAGAAGGATCTGGACCGGTTTCGTGCTCGCAGTGTGGGGGTTCTGGTCAACAAAGACAGTCCCAGCGGACAATGTTTGGTCAATTTGTAAATATAGGAGTTTGTGCTAATTGTAGGGGACAGGGGCGTGTAATACTCGATCCATGTAGCACTTGTCGAGGAGATGGACGAACAAGAATCCAGAAGCGTATCGAGGTCGAAATTCCAGCTGGTGTCACCTCTGAAAATTTTATTACGCTTCGTGGCAAAGGGAATATCGGACCTCAGAACGGTCCCAGAGGAGATACGGTAGTTCTTCTGGATGTGCAAGAAAACGACAAATTCATAAGAGATGGCGATGACCTTTGTTTTGAGTTGCCGGTGACATTCTCGCAGGCAACACTTGGTGCTGAGGTCGAAATTCCTACTATACAGGACAGCGTGCCTTTTGTTATTCCAGCTGGAACTCAAAGTGGAGAGGTGGTTCGATTGAAAGGCAAGGGGATGCCTGAATTACAAGGGAAACGCTGGGGTGACCAATTAGTTAGGATTGTAGTATGGACACCTGATGAATTAAGTGAGGAACAGGAGAAGATTTACAAGACACTAAGATCTATTGAGAAAGCAGCGCCCGAACGTCTTAATAGAGAGGATATTAGTAGTGTCTGGTCTAGGGTCAAAAACGTATTCAGCTAATGTATCCACAGACTCGGGATCGCTGGTTTGTATTAACCATTTCATGTCATTCTGCATTGGACTTAGAAAGATGTGCAGAAATAATGTTTGAACTAGGTGCTACAGCGGTTGAGGAAATTGATAATAGGTTAATCACTCACCTTGATCCTCCTGAGGATGTCGAAGATGCTCTTGTGTCAATTAGAGATGCGTTGCAAGGGGGCGCGACGACTGGAGAGGTTTCTTTAGATCACTCCTGGCAAAGACATGAAGACTGGTCTCATTTGTGGAGACGTGGTTTGGTGGCTAAACAGATATCTGACAACTTAGTTGTCCGGCCTAGCTGGTGTGCTTCCCCTCCAGAACATAAGAATGTCGTAACGGTTGTAATTGACCCTGGAATGGCTTTTGGAACCGCAGAGCATCCAACGACTAGAGGATCACTGAGATTACTGGAAAAAGCTATATCGCCTGGAGAAAGTATAATGGACATAGGCTGTGGGTCTGGAATATTAACAATCACAGCAATAAAACTGGGCGCGAGCAATGTTCTAAGTGTCGACAATGATCCCTATGCTCTTGAAGCTACTTCAGCTAACCTGTTCATGAACGAAATCAGGGGAAAAGCTGATGTCCAGCTCGGGGAGGTTAGCCCCGCTTGGTTAAAAGACAGTAGTGAGTGTGAAGGTATAATCGCGAATATACAAAGTGATGTCTTATTGGCTCTTATGATTGGGTTCAGATCTGCTATCAGAAATCATGGTTGGTTGATCTTGAGTGGTATTATGGATAGCGAGTGGCCGGCTATACTGAGTAGCGCTAGAGATTCCAAGTTTACATTAATAGCTGTGGATATGGAGCTTGGATGGACCTCGGCGTGGTTTAAATTGGATAAATAAAATGTGTTCTTCAGGCCGACAGTACACTTCTTTACAACCTGATTCCTGAAACTTCTGATTCCTAAAGTTGGAATCGTTGACCGTCCTGGAAAAGCTGAATACTTTGCTCCTCATGTCTATGGATCTTAAATCACGAGTGCGCGTCGATCTTATCAAAGCCAGAAAGGGTCGAAAGCGAATGGAAACAATAGTTTTGAGTTCTCTTTTGTCAGAGATTCGAAACAAAGAAATAGAGCTGGGGCGTGATTTGGATGACCAAGATGTCACCAAGGTTATCACAAAGGCTGTTAAGCAACGTAAAGAATCCTCCAGGTTGATGCTTTCGGGAGGAAGGCCAGAATTGGCCGATAAGGAGTTGGAAGAACTGACTCTTCTTCAGGAGTATCTCCCAACCGGTTTAAGCGAATCTGAGATCAGAAGTGTGGTTCAGGGAGCGATCAAGGAGGGTTTTGACCAGATGGGCACCCTGATGGCTCATGTTATGCCGATGGTGCAAGGACGTGTAGACGGTAGCGAAGTGAACCGTATCGTTAGAGAAGAACTCAAGTTATGATCTCTGACACCGTTTGGCTTCCAGCTTGACAGAATTATCTAAATAGATTCTGGCCTGAGGAGAGTAAGCACTTTTCTGTAGTCAAGGTATGATTCCTGTGATTGATAAAGATCAAATAGAAGAAGTGAGAAGCAGGGCGGACATAGTCCAGATCATCAGTGGCATACTTCCGTTGAAAAAATCTGGCAAAGATTACAAGGCGTGCTGTCCCTTTCATGAGGAGAAAACTCCGAGTTTTTATGTAGTTCCTTCTAAGGGATTTTATAAGTGTTTTGGCTGTGGTGAGCATGGAGATGTATTTTCTTTTTTACAGCGAGCGCAGGGATTGGAGTTTATCGAGGCAGTGAAGCAGGTGGCTCAGTCCGTAGGGATTGAGATTCGCGAAGATAAACGCTCTCCAGAGGAAGTAAATCCTTTCTCGCATTTGTATCAGGCTAATGCTTTCGCTCTTCAGTATTTCGGGGATGCTCTTTGGGATGACAAATTAGGGCTCCAGGCCCGGGGTTATTTGGAAAGCAGAAAAATTAGCAAGGAAATGTGTGACAGATACTCTCTAGGCTTTGCACCCAATAACTGGACAGGTCTTCGTGAAGCTGCCATGGACCATGGTATAAGTGATGCGACCTTACTTGAAGCTGGCCTACTTTCACGAAGTGACAAAAGAGATGATCCCTACGATAGATTTCGAGGAAGGATCACATTTGCAATAGAGAGTGTAGGCGGAAAAATAGTAGGTTTTGGAGGAAGGTTATTAGATCTTCAAGGACAACGTGGTGCAAAGTATCTTAATTCTCCAGAGACCCCTATCTACCAAAAAGGTTCGGTTTTGTACGGTCTAGGGTTGGCTAAGAATGCCATTCGTAAGGACGATTTAGCTCTCGTGGTAGAGGGTTACCTGGATGTCATCTCTTTAGCGCAGAATGGATTTGAGAATGTTGTGGCAGTTCTTGGAACAGGATTCACTAAGGAACAGGCGGAACTACTGGGTCGTTACACAAAAAAAACGTGTCTATTGTTCGACAGTGATAATGCAGGATTGAAAGCAGCTTTCCGATCTGCGGATGTGTTACTTGCAAGTGGGGTGCACCCATCAATTGGTTCCTTGCCCAAGGGAATGGATCCAGATGGAGTGGTGCATAAGGAAGGACGAGATGCTTTGGCTACTTATATTGATGGATCGGTGGATGTGCTCGATCGCAAACTTCAAATGCTGAACGAACGTGACCATTTTTCAGATATAGAAAAAACTAGGATGGCTATAGACAGACTTCTTCCGACTATAAGGGCCGCACAAGATATTGCCCTCCAAGATATCTATGTATCCAAAGTTGCAAAACAGACAGGAGTGAAAAGAGAGACTCTGGAATCAGAGCTAGCTAAAGTCGATCCTGATTTACCTCGGACACTTCTAAAAACTCCTATTCAGAAGAGTTCTGAAAGGTCACGATTCTCCTATGCTATGGGTCCAGAGAAGGAGTTGTTATGCTTGCTAGTGAAGGATGAGGGAATGGTAGAGCGGGTAGGGGAGCGTTTGGGTCCTAACGATTTTATCGATTCAAACCACAGGGCTATTTTCGAATTATTGATTAATAAGGTAGATTTCGTGGAGATTTTGGCGAGATTGGATGCGATGGCCAATCTGATTTTCCAAGAAATTTTGGCGGATCCCAGAGAATTTACGGAGAGTGTTGGCGAACGGATTTTCAAGGACGTAGTCAACAGGATGTTAAGTGATCAGATGCAAAAGAAAATGGATAAAATTGACGAAATGATAAGAAATAATAATGATGATGATAGGCTTACCGAGTTGCTTATAGAAAAAACAAAGTTAGGACAAGAACGTCGTGAACTCGGTTTGGACTGGTCCGCAGTAGCAAGAAAAACATTCAAGTAAGACTATTATAGTAACTTTGAGATAAAGAGAATTTTATGACATCTAAAGAAAGAGCTTCGCTGAAAGAGTTGCAGTCATTGGATATAAAGCTCAGAAACATTGGGTCCACTATTGATAATTTCGAAGTTGAACTAGAGGAGCTCGAGGCTCCAACATTGAAGTTAGGCCAAGAGATAGAAGGCTTGGGGAAAAGACTGCAGGAGCTATCTCTTGAAAAAAAGAGGTTAGAGTTGGCAATTCTTGAAAAACGTGAGCGATTGGACAAGTTGGAAGAACGAATGAATCAGGTTCGCAACATACGGGAAGAGACCGCGGTTCATGCCGAATCCGACATGGTCAAGCGAGCTCTCAAGAATGACGAGCAGGAATCTCTAGCTGTGACGGAACAAATCAGGAAAATGACTGATCGGATGAATGAAAAGACAACGATTCATACCGAGTCAATGGCAGAAATGGAGCCCCTTCGTAAAGGAATGATATCCGAAAGGGAAGGCGCGGAATCTAATCTTGAAAAACTTACTCAAGAGAGAGAGGACTTAGCAGAAACTTTGGATGCTGATGAGCGAGCAGTGTATGAACAGATAACAAGTGGTCAAGGGAGATTGGCTGTATCAGAGCTTACGGAAGACGGGGCTTGCGGGCACTGCTACAGTGTTGTTCCACTCCAACGGCAAAATGAGATTCGTCATAGTGAAGAATTAATCCGATGTGAAGAGTGCGGAGTGATACTGACTCCAGAGACTCAAGTGGTTAGCTCAAGCAATGATTTGGAGTCAGGCGCTATAGAGGAAATTGAACCGATAATGTCCGAAGTGGAGACCCCCGATTCAGAGATTGCTGAAGTGTCAGATGCTTGATTTTGAGGGTTAGACGGCATCTATAAAATGGGGGTGGTGGGCGTAACGGTCTTCTCTAGGTCAATTTATCGATGAGTTTCAAATATGCGTTAGATCCTGCCTGGCAAGAGCCACTTCCTGTTTTAGGGGGAGTCGTTCAACTCTTTAAGAAGGAATTATCTCTTCCGACCCTTCTATGTCGTTTGTTGATCGCTAGAGGGTATGAGGATCCAGAAGTAGCTAAAGATTACCTCAGACTCTCACTCGACAAGCTTGAAGACGCGAGGACCTTGACTGGAATTACTGAAGCTTCTGAGCGGTTGTCAAAGGCTATTCGTAATCGAGAGAAAATACTTATTCACGGTGACTACGATGTTGATGGAGTCGTGGGCACGGCCTTGATTACTCGCTGGATTCAAAGATTGGGTGGATACTGCGTCCCGTTTATCCCTAATCGTTTAACTGACGGTTATGATTTCGGGCCTGCCGGTTTAAGAAGGGCAATAGAATTGAAAGCCCAATTAATTTTGACAGTCGATTCAGGGATTCGGGCACATGAGATGGTGTCGCAGGCAAACGAGAATGGGATAGAAGTTATTATAACGGACCACCATGTGCCTGGTGACAGTTTGCCTAGTGCTTCCTCCATAGTCAATCCGAATCGCTCTGATTGTAAATACACCAATAAAGGACTTTGTGGTACTGGTGTGGTTTATCGTTTATGTGAGGTGCTAGCTGATGATTTCGATGTTTCTGATGAAGATCTTCGGGGTTACTTAGATTTTGTAGCTCTCGCGACTATTGCAGACGTTGTCCCACTAACAACAGAAAATAGAACTTTCGTCAGATTCGGTCTTCATGTTTTAAAACACTCTCCTAATTGTGGTTTAAAAGCACTAATGAATATGATTAGTAGAGATAATCATGCTTTGACGTCTGGTTATCTGGCTTTTCAGGTGGCTCCCCGCATTAATGCAGCTGGGAGAATGGGTGAAGTAAAGACTGCTTTAGGTCTACTCATGGAAGATGATCCAAAATTTGCTAGAGAAAATTCTTTGAAGCTAGAATCCGAGAATGCCAAAAGGAAACGAGAGGAATCAGTAATAATGGAGCAAGTCCTTGTTTCACTAGAACAGACTTTTGACCCACAGAGAGATTATGGAGTAGTACTTTCGGGAGAGAATTGGCATCCAGGTGTCATTGGAATAGTTGCGTCTCGGATAGCAGAACTTCTCAATAGACCTACTGTAGTGATTTCTTTGAATGATCAGAAAGGTCGGGGCAGTGCCAGGTCGATCCCAGGTTTCGATTTACTTTCAGTGTTGAATATCTGTAGTGGTCACTTGGAGAAATTTGGTGGTCATCGTGCGGCAGCGGGACTTACGATATGCACTAGTGAAATAGATGCTTTCAAAAGAGCTTTTAACTTAGAGGCAAGCCAGCATGTAAAGGGGCAAGATCTCCGGCCGATCTTGAAACCAGACCTTGAGATCCAACTTTCTGAGATAAACCAAAGGACTTTTGACCTGCTGTCCTATTTTGGTCCTTTCGGAATATCAAACTCCACTCCTCTATTCCTTGCGCGTAATGTTAAACTAGTCGGGCCAGTTAAAAAAGTTGGCAAAAATCATTTAAGGCTCAGAGTAGAAGAGCAAGGCCACAAATTTGATGCAGTCGGATTCAATTTGACCGATAGGATCCCTCCCAAAAGTGTGAAGAGTCCAGTAGACATTGTTTTTAAGCTCAAGGAAAATTTGTTTAGAGGTGTTTCTAGAATAGAATTACAAGTCATGGATCTACGTCCATCTGAGGGTCCACATAAGCCAATTTCCCTGGTTTACTCTTGAGGATCATAGCCGGTCGATGGAAAGGTCAAAGACTCAAGTCTCCCAAGGGTATAGATGTGCGCCCAACGAGCGACAGAGTTAAGGAAGCTTGGATGAGTTCTCTGGGAAATGACATTTTGGGTGCCAAGGTTGTAGACTTGTTCGCTGGCTCAGGTGCATTGGGTTTGGAAGCATTGAGTAGGGGAGCCAAGAGCGTAGTATTTGTGGAAGCCAGTTCTGCCTCTTTAAGAACGCTGAAAGCAAATATTGAACTTTTGGGTTCAGGACCAGAGGTTGCAGTGGTTAAACGGGACGCTATGAACTACATAAAACGTGCAGGACGTGAGGACTTTGATATTGCTCTAGCCGATCCACCCTATGGTAAAGGTTATGCGGAAGCGCTGATAGAAGCTTTTCGAGATCATCCATTTGCTTCCAGGCTTTGGGTTGAGCATGGTAAAGGAGACTTGGCGGAGTCTTTGATGGACCATGAACAAAGACGATATGGAGAAACGGTCATTTCTACTCTGGAGGCAGAAAGATGAATGTCACTTCTAAATCGGTAATATACCCTGGTTCTTTCGACCCAATTACAAAGGGACATGAAGATGTAATAAAACGTTCATTGGCTCTATTTGATAAAGTTTTTGTTGCTGTAGCAATAACTTCTAGCCATAACAAAAAGAGTTTATTCAGTCCTGATGAGCGAGTTGCACTAATTCGCGAACTTTTCGATGGTCAAGTAGGCGTGGAAGTAATTTTATTCGATGGTTTGCTAGTCGATTTAGCAAAAGAACTAAAGACCACTGTTATCATCAGGGGACTAAGGGCAGTTTCCGATTTTGAGTATGAATTTCAAATGGCCCAAATGAATCGACAGTTACTCGATGATATCGAGACTGTGTTTTTGGCACCTGACCAACAATTTTCATTTCTCTCTTCTACTTTAGTTAGAGAAGTAACCACATTGGGAGGGGATGTATCGGGGTTTGTTTCTCCGTTAGTCCTGGAAAGAATCTCGGAAAAATTGTGAATCCATAAGGACTTTAAGTGGAATTTCGGACAAGTAGAATTGGAAAAGGAATCGTGGTTTCTCTTTCAGATAAACTCACAGTCGGTAATAGTGCAGCTCTAAGAAAGCTAATATTAGATGAGTTTGAGACGAACGTATCTAGTGTAACCATTGATTTTTCCAGTACTAAATTCATTGATTCTTTTGGACTAGAAATCCTTTCAAAGCTTTCGAAGGAAATAGGTGAATTGGGTGGTCATTTAACCTTGCTTAACGTAGATCTCAAACTACAATCTTTCATAGAGCTTGCGGCGTTGGATTCCCTGTTTGATTTCCAAGAAAATAATTAGAAAATGATTAAAGGTTTGTTGAGGAAATAATATGACAGGACGATTCTGTGTTTCCTAAAAAATCTCTAGGACAAAACTTTCTCGTAGATGGAAATTTACAACGTGCTATAGTCGAAGTTCTATCTATTGGAAAATCTGATGTTGTTCTTGAGATAGGTCCTGGAACTGGAGCGCTAACGAAACACTTATTGGAAAAATCTGCACATTTGATACTTGTTGAATTGGATGATCAATTAGTTGGGGAATTACAGCTTGCCTACCAAGCCAGAAAGAATGTGGAAATAATTCACAGTGATTTTCTAAAGTTGGATTTAGCTGGACTGATTGATGAGTACTCGAAGTTAGTGGTCATTGGTAACATTCCCTATAACATAACCGCACCCATAATATTTAAGCTGATGACCCACCCTAGGCCCCGAGAAGTCGTGTTGTTGGTCCAAAAAGAGGTTGCTGATAGATTAACTGCGAAAGTTGGAACGTCTGAGTATGGGGCAATGTCTGTTGGCCTAAGGGCTGTGGCTCAGGTCGAAAAGGTTCTTAATGTTCCCAGAACAGCTTTTAAACCAGTACCTAGAGTCGATTCTACTTTAGTAAAAATCCTTCCCCATTATCCTCCTCTAATTTCCCCTCAGGTCGAAAAGTATCTGAGAATAATTACTCGTTCATTTTTCCAATGGAGAAGGAAGCAGATTCAAAAGATTATGAGAGACCATCCCGACCTGAATTTTGCGAAGAATGCTTTGGAAGAAATAGCTCTCGACACTGGATGGGATTTGAGTCGAAGGCCAGAGACTCTTGCACCAACTGATTTCATAAAATTGGCCAGTATGGTTGGGAAGTTCCTGGGCGAATGATGGAAATTTGCAGTCAGACGCTACCTGCTCTAATATTGTGAAGTATTTCACAATCAAAATTAGGATATCTAGGACGGGTAGCAAATGTCCAATAAGAAGAAAATAGCAGAATCTGCCATCAGTCGCTTGTCGCTGTACTTACGTATCTTGGAAGATATGGTTGAGGAGGGGGAACCCACTGTTTCCAGTCAAACTATGGCTTCTCAGAGTGGAACGACAGCGGCACAAGTGAGAAAGGATTTATCACTATTTGGATCCTTTGGGAGGAGAGGTCTGGGGTATTCTTCTACTGATTTAGTATCACGGATTAGGCAGATTTTGGGCTTGAATCGGAGGTGGAAGATAGCAGTCATTGGAATGGGTCGAATAGGATCTGCCTTAGTTGAGCATAAAGGGTTTTTTGATCGAGGGTTCGATATTGTAGCACTATTTGACACATCCGATTTCAAAGTGGGTAGTAACGTACACGGGTTGAAGGTGCACCACGTGAATGATATGAGAGCGTTGGTACAGGATAAAAATATTGAGATTGTAGTTCTAACTGTTCCAGTAGAAGCAGTCACAGATGTTACGGATCTTATTAATGATTCTGGTGTCAGAGGAATTCTGAACTGGACTCCTGCGAGGCTTGCAGTTTCCCAATCTATTGAAGTCAAGAATGTAAATATGGTTATGGAGCTGGAAGCTTTATCTTTCAAGCTAAGCCAGAGTTAATAGGATCATAAATGGCTATGTTGTTAATTGTATCGTAAATGTTCAAAGGTAAGTCAACGTGGTGTTTCTAGTCATATGATGCGAGGTATTTCTACTGCCACAATTTTCCCCGCTAAAGTCATTTAAAGAGGAGCCGATGCATAGTAAAGATAGAGAACCGGTGATCATTCAAAGTTGTCGTACTCCCATCGGTAAATTCTTGGGAGCACTTTCTTCCTTGTCAGCTCCCGATTTAGGGGCTCTAGTCATTGAAAACCTCATAGAGAGGGCGGGGGTAGAGCCACAGTATTTGGACGAGGTGATAATGGGTAATGTGGTAGGCACCGGGGTCGGTCAAGCGCCGGCGCGTCAAGCGTCAGTAAGGGGTGGGGTTCCTGAAAGTGTGCCGGCCTTAACTATCAACAAAGTATGTGGCTCGGGTTTAAAAGCAGTCATGCTAGCCGCTCAGGCCATCAGGGCTGGTGATGCTAATTTGATTTTAGCTGGTGGTATGGAGTCTATGTCAAATGCTCCATTTTATATTCGTGGCATGAGGAATGGTTTGAAGTTCGGGAATGCAAACCTAGAAGATGCCCTTTTGTCAGACGGTCTTTGGTGTGCTTTCGGACACTGTCACATGGGGACACATGCCGAGTATACCGCAAGGAAGGGAGGTGTTAGTAGGAGGGATGCCGATGAATTTTCCCTTAGATCACACAATCTGGCTATTAAAGCACTGAGTGAGGGGAGATTTGCAGAAGAGATTATTTCGGTGTCGAGTAAAAATGGTCGAGAGAAAGTTGTTGTAGATTTTGATGAAGGGCCTAGAAAGGATACATCTATGAACACTTTAGAGAAGTTGAAGCCTGCCTTTCCAGAGGCATCTGGAAAGTATCAAGATGAATTGACCATTACAGCAGGAAATGCCGCAGGACTGAATGATGGGGCCGCTGGTGTGATAGTAGCTTCACGAGGGTTTGCTCGAGCACACGGATTGGAAATAGAAGCTAAAATTACTAATTATGTTGCGAGTGGTCTGGAGCCGCGGGATTTGTTTTTTGCACCCGTAAAAGCTGTTAATGACCTCATGACTAAAGAAAAGACACAAATTTCGGATTATGACTTAGTGGAACTGAACGAAGCATTCGCTGTGCAGGCATTGGCTGATATAAGAGGGCTAAAAATAGACATAGATTCGGTCAATATATATGGAGGTGCGATAGCGTTAGGTCATCCCATAGGTGCTTCAGGAGCTCGGATTTTGGTGACTCTGTTGAGTGCGATGAAAGATAAGAAAGCTGAGAAAGGCCTGGCTACCCTATGTTTGGGTGGTGGGAATGCAGTGGCACTTTCAATTGAGAAATCTTAGAACATTTTATCTAAGGAAAGATAATGGTGACAAAGGTTACGGTGATCGGTGGAGGAACAATGGGTAATGGGATTGCCCAGATTTGTGCTCAAAATGATCTAAAGGTTTCCGTTACTGATCTCTCAGAGGAAGTTTTAATTTCGACGGTGCATAGGATATCTGAGAGCTTGAATCGCATGGTTTTGAAAAACACTATTGACAATGAATCTAAGGAAAGAGCTTTGGCTCATATTCATACAACGGTCTCTCTGGAGAAAGCACTTCTTGATACCGATATTGTTATAGAAGCTATCCCTGAGAAAAGTGAATTGAAACGTGCGTTGTTTGAAAGGTTAGGTACAATGGCTAGCGCTGAAGTCGTACTAGCCACCAATACTTCATCAATATCCATTACTGAGTTAGCGGCTAAAGCGGGTGACCCTGAAAGAGTCATTGGTATGCATTTTATGAATCCAGTGCCACTAATGCAGTTAATTGAGGTAGTGCGTGGTCTGGAGACAAGTGAAAAGACAATTGAAATGGTCATGGAATTTTCAAGAGAGCTAGGGAAAACTCCAGTTTTAGTGAATGATTTTCCAGGTTTTGTATCGAATCGAGTACTTGCACCAATGATAAATGAGGCAGCTTTTGTATTGATGGAAGGAGTTGCGGATCTTCGGTCTATCGATCAGGTGATGACTCTAGGCATGAACCATCCAATAGGGCCACTAGCGCTAGCTGATCTTATTGGCATTGATGTGTTGTTAAGTATCCTGGAAGTGTTGCATGAAGAATTGGGCGATGACCGCTACCGGCCCTGTCCTTTGCTACGAAAGTATGTCGCTGCTGGTTGGTTGGGGAGGAAAACGGGAAAAGGATTTTATGAGTATCCAAAGGGAAGGATTAGTGAGTAGTATAAGTCCAGTTGGACCAAATCTCGGAGTTCTTCACTAAGATATCTGTGGGAACAGTCAGGCGGGCCGGTTGTTTTAAAGATAAGAAGTCGTATTTATAGCTTAAAATAACAGGATGAATTTGTTTATTCTAAATTATGAGGTGAGGGGAAATGGGTGCTCTAGAATTTGTTGATCCACAGATTTTTAGTTTGACAAAGCAAGAAATTAGTCGACAAGGTAGCCAGTTGGAGCTTATTGCTAGTGAAAATGTGGCCTCTAAAGCTGTTCTGGAGGCAATGGGAACAGTGCTCGTCAATAAGTATGCCGAAGGTTTACCTGGAGCGAGATATTATGGAGGTTGTGAGCATGTTGATGAGGTAGAAGATTTAGCCAGAACTAGATTGATGGATTTGTTCGGAGCCGAGCACGCTAATGTGCAACCCCATTCTGGGGCACAGGCTAACCTGGCCGCTTACTTCAGTTTTATTAAACCTGGGGACACTGTTTTGGGTATGGATCTTAGTCATGGAGGCCATTTGACACATGGATCTAAGGTAAACTTCAGTGGTCAGTTTTATAAGTCAGAAAAGTATCAGATTAGAGAATCGGATGGGTTAATAGATTATGACCTAGTCCATGACCATGCTTTGAAAGTTCGACCCAAGATGATTATCGCAGGTGCTAGCGCTTATCCCAGGGTTATAGATTTTGCAAGATTCAGGCAAATTGCGGACGAAGTAGGAGCTGTTTTGATGGTCGACATGGCCCATATAGCCGGTTTAGTCGCGGCAGGATTGCATCCAAATCCAGTGGAATATGCTGATGTCGTCACCGCTACTACGCATAAGACATTGAGAGGCCCAAGAGGTGGGCTGATCCTCTGCAAATCTGAACATGGGCGAAAAGTGGATAAATCTGTTTTTCCAGGTATTCAAGGGGGTCCTTTGATGAACATCATTGCCGCTAAAGCTGTGGCTTTTAAAGAGGCCCAAGGACCTGATTTCAGGAGTTATCAGCTCCAAGTAATTGAGAATGCCAAAACGCTGGCAAGTGGTTTGTTGGAAGAGGGAATTTTTGTTATCAGTGGAGGAACAGACAACCATTTGCTGCTGGTGGATCTTAGAAAAAGTCATCCAGAACTGACTGGACAGGAGGCAGAAATAGCTTTAGAAAAAGCTGGTATCACAGTCAACAAGAATACTGTCCCTGGAGAAACCCGTTCTCCGTTCGTGACTTCAGGATTGCGTATAGGTACACCTGCGATAACTACGAGGGGGTTGAAAGAGAAGGAAATAAAGCAGCTAACTCAATGGATCGTGTCAGTGCTCAAGAATACCTCGGAAGCAAGTCAACTAAGTCATATACGGAGAGAAGTTGAGGATCTTTGTGTAAAATTCCCATACTCTTCGCGCTTTTCTCTCATCGGCTAGTAATAGGAGGATGTAACCTAGCGTAAGTAGTTAATTGGGGGCAGATTTGCACATGGCAAAAATTCAGTTCGCAGAGAAGATCATAGACCATCTAAAGAAGCGCCATCCTCAGTTCCATGAGGATGGGTATCTGTTTCTTCTGTCAGCATTTGAGAATTTCGTGGAAGGAATTAGCGAAAGTCGTCAGTTGGAGGGAAAAGAATTAGCTCACGGGGTTCGTCAGTTGGCCTTGGAAAGATTTGGGCCTATGGCAAAAACGGTTTTGGAACATTGGGGAATAAACAGGACGGAAGATTTGGGTGAGATAGTGTATGCACTAATCGATTGTGGAATTTTGGTACAAGAATCTGGGGATTGTAGAGAGGATTTTTGTGATGTATTTGATTTTGAGGAGGTATTTGAAAAGAATTATCCCTGGAATCCAGGGACTTAGTGCTGGCAAAAGTGTAATTCAACTTTGGGGGGGGGTACGATATGGCTAAAGAAACAAGGTTCACTGAATGTCTAAAATGTAATGAGGGTGTATTGTTGCCTCTCTCTGATTACGGTCGTGATGGAGCCTCAATTCGTTACAAAGCGTGGGCCTGTTCCAACCCAGATTGTGGTTTCAATATACGGATTGATAATGGTGAAATCTCTTTGGGAAGAGATATTGGGCAGAGCTACAAATAAACCGTCGTTGTTGTGCTGATCTGCGATTTTGTTTCCTAGGTCGGGAGGTGATTTGACTTCCTCAGTACCACTTAGACCCTTTGGAAAGGGACTCGTTTGGGCTCCTACTGGATCGGAGGCGTCGGCTTTCGATAAAATGACGATTGCTGAAATGGGTATTTCCGAGAGAAGTCTGATGGAATGTGCTGGCAGATCCGCAGCACATGTTCTACAGGAGATGTTTCCACGGGGAGATGTTGCAGTAGTGCTGGGTTCAGGGAACAATGGAGGTGATGGTCTTGTATTAGCTAGAACCCTTCAGGCTTGGGGAAGGAAGACCAAGTTATTTATTCCTGGAAAATTCCCAAGAATGAGTGATCTAGATCACGGTTGGCACTTACAAATAGATGAAACTGAGTTTTCATTCGGCAACGTATCAGTAATTGTAGATGCAATCCTCGGTACAGGTGTCAAAGGGAAACCAAGGCAAAAACAAGCGGAAGCAATAAGAGCTATCAACCATAGTGGATGTCCTGTATTCTCACTTGACATACCGTCAGGTCTAGATGGCGATACTGGGAGATCTCTAGGGGCAGTGGTTTCTGCCGATGTTACAGTGGCTTTCGGATGGCCCAAATTAGGAAGCCTTCTTAAGGAAGGAAGAACAAAATCGGGCAGGTTGATAGCTACAGAGATAGGATTCCCTCCAGCAAGCCAGGCTAATTTCAGTGCAGCAATAGCAACGCCTCATTGGGCTATGCGAACCAGGCCCACTAGAAGGGATGACAGTCATAAAAATACAGTTGGGTCACTTCTTTTGGTGGCGGGTCAGGCTGGGATGGCAGGTGCCGCAGTGCTGTCTGCAAAGGCAGCTTTAAGGGGTGGTCTGGGTCAAATCAGAATTGTTTCAGACAGTAGCAATAGGGGTATTATTCAGAGTACGGTTCCAGAGGCTATCTTTTTAGCTTCAGACTATCCTGAACAGATAACAAATGCGGTGGATAAGTCTGACGCTATCGCTATAGGACCAGGGCTGGGTTGTTCTGCAGAAAACGGACGTTTGTTGAATTTAATATGTGGCTGTCCAGGGGACATTCCCTTGGTGCTTGATGCGGACGGGCTGAATATGGCAACTAAAGGGATGGGCCCCACTATAGAGGAGTGGACTTCCAAAAGAGAAGTTCTTTTGACTCCACATCTTGGAGAGATGGTTCGGATTTCGGGTGTTACTTCTCACGATATTGATTCCGATCGATTAGGTGTGACCAAGAGTTTTGCAGAGGCTACTGGGGCCACAGTTTTGTTGAAGGGACTGCCGTCTATGGTCGTTCCCCCAAAGGGTATAGCTCTTTTAGACAGCATGGGTAGTTCTGACCTTGCCGCAGCTGGCATGGGAGATCTCCTTACTGGTTTTGCTGGTGCACTTTTAGCACAGGGACTAAAACCCGCTTGTGCTGGAGCTCTATCCTTATATATGGTCGGACGAGCGGCGGTAAACACAGGTTTAGGTCCTAGCCTTATTCCAACCGATATACTGCCAAAATTGGCGGAAGTGTGGCAAGAGGAAGGAAGTGGAGAGACTGATCTAGACCTTCCTTTTGTTGTTTTTGATCAGGATGTTCCAAGATGAAGGACAACAATTTGATAGTAGGGAAGGACTATTTAAATCCAGAAAAGCTGAATACAGAGTCAGATTTGATAGCGAGAATTCTGAGTGGTGCAGAGAAGATGGATTCACGAATCCTACTGGGACCGGGCGATGATGGTGCAGTATTTAAAAATGAAAAAACTGCTATCAGTACCGATTTGTCTATAGAAAATATCCACTTTCGTCGCAATTGGATCAGTCTGGAAGAGATTGGTTTTAGGGCTGTAATGGTGGCGATCAGTGATCTTGCGGCCATGGCTTCTAGCCCATTTGGAGTACTGGTGTCTTTGGCTATTCCAGAGGAAGACTCTAAAACTGTGATTGAAGAGTTGAAAAGTGGTATCCAAAGAGCTCTAAAGAAGGCTGGAGCATCGTTAATGGGGGGAGATCTGAGCAGGTCACCTGGGCCAATAGTCATAGACGTCATTGTCATTGGGGAAACCTATGAATTCATTACTCGACAAGGAGTTGATCCGGGAAACGAAATCTGGGTCACTGGAGTGTTAGGGGGTTCCTCGGGGGCGGTGAAGACTTGGTTGACAGGAGGTGAGCCCAATAAAGGCCTTAGGGATGCTTTTGCAAAACCTCCCTTTCGGGTGGAGGAGGCTCAGTGGTTGGTTCAGAAAGCAGGAATAAAGGCCATGATAGATATATCTGATGGGCTCCTTGGGGATTTAAACCACCTAGCTCAAGCCTCCAAGGTGAGCATTGTCTTGGAATCTAAAGAAGTTCCTTTGCATCCAGCACTTCACCACAGCGATGCTCTAAGTCTTGGAATTTCTGGAGGGGAAGACTACGAATTGTGCTTTGCCACTAAGAAGGGAGCATTAGATCCTTTTTTAACAAAATTTCAAGAAAAATTCGGTTTGAGTATAACCAAGGTGGGCTACGTGCAAGAAGGTTCAGGAGTTAGCGTTGTCGGAGAAGGTTCTGCTTTGTTGATGAAGGGTATGTCTGGTTTTGACCACTTCTCCCACCAGGAGCCGTAGTGATAAGGTCATTGTGGATAGTGACTTTGGGAGGTCTGATAACTGCTTACTATGTTGTCAAAATCTCTTTGTTGTCAGCGTTTGCAAGTGAAAAAACCTTTTGTGCTGTATGCGATTCTGCATCCCGGAATTGGGCTCGTAAACTTTTAAAATTGTCTAGTGTTTGCGTGGTAGTTGAAGGAGTTGTAAATCTGGAAAGGTCGAATTCCTGTGTGGTGGTCGCCAATCATGAGTCATGGTTTGATGTTTTTGCATTGGCCGGCTGGTTACCTGTAAGTGCTAAATTCGTAGGGAAAAGGGAGTTGGCAAACATTCCCTTGTTTGGTTCTTCGTGGCAGGCTTGTGGCCATGTTGCTATAGATCGAAGGGACAGAGATTCAGCAATTCGATCTCTAAACTCTGTGGTTGAAAAAATGCGTCACCAGTCCATGCATGTGGTAATGTTTGCCGAAGGGACTAGGTCTGCGACTGGTAAATTACAACCCTTTAAGAAAGGGCCATTTATTTTGGCAATTGAGGCTGGCACTCCTATTATTCCCGTGGCCATAATTGGCAGTAGAAAGATTATGCCAAAGGGATCCTATAGCATTGGTAAAGGTGAAATTAAGATTAGAATCGGGAAGCCTATTGATGTTCTTGGAAAGAGTTATGAGGATAGAGACTATTTGAGAACAGTTGCTCAAAGAAAAGTGGCTGAATTAAAGGAGGAATAGAGTGTTACTTGGGGGCTCAGGAAGAGGCGCTGGATTTCATCCTGGCAAGCTACATGGGAGGAACTGCAGTTGCCTTTAATTGAAGATGTCAAAGCAATAGAAATTATAGATTCAAGAGGCAATCCTACTATTGAGGTAGAGTTGACGCTAGACAGTGGTCATAAGGGACGCGCTTCAGTGCCAAGTGGAGCTTCAACTGGTCAATACGAGGCGGTTGAGCGAAGAGATAATGATTCCGCTAGATATGGTGGCAAAGGCGTTCTTGGGGTTGTGAAATCGGTCAATGGAGAGATCTGTGATGCAATCCGCGGTTTAGAGGTTACAAATCAGGAGGAACTGGACGGCATAATGATTGCTTTGGACGGCACTCCAAACAAAGCTAGATTAGGAGCCAATGGTATTTTAGGTGTGTCAATAGCGGTGGCCAGGGCCGCCGCCCTGAGTGAAGGATTAGCTTTGTACAGGTATTTGAGCGGAACTATGCCAAGTAGCCTTCCAGTACCAATGATGAATATACTGAATGGTGGCATGCATTCGTCTAACAATGTCGACATACAGGAATTTATGGTCATGCCAGTCGGGTTTGAGTCGTTTTCTGAAGGGTTGCGTTGTGGTGTAGAAATCTTCCACGAACTCAAACAATTACTGTCGGAAAGTGGTTTGAATACTGCGGTGGGTGACGAAGGGGGTTTCGCCCCCGATTTGGCAAGTAATGAGGAAGCGATAGAGCTAGTAATAAGGGCTATTGACCGAGCTGGTTTCACACCAGGGGAACAGGTTGTCATAGCTCTAGATATAGCTGCATCAGAATGGCTAGAAGGGAACGAATATGTGTTTCGTTGGTCTTCTGGCAATAAGATGAATTCGAACGAGATGATCGATTATTGGAGTGGTTGGATTGACAAGTATCCTATTAAATCCATGGAAGACCCCTTGGATGAAGATGATTGGTCCGGTTGGAAGGAACTAACGTCCGTCGTAGGTAAAGATGTCCAGTTAGTTGGAGATGATATTTTTGTAACCAACGTCGATAGACTGAATCGCGGTGTAAATGAATCAGTGGCTAATAGTATACTGATCAAGGTGAATCAGATAGGCACTCTAACGGAAACATTGAGCGCTATAGAATTGGCAAGAAAGGCTGGATATCATTCGGTAATATCTCATAGATCGGGAGAAACAGAAGACACTTTCATAGCTGATCTGGCTGTTGCTACAGGGGTGAGACAAATAAAAACTGGTAGCGCAAGTAGAAGTGACCGAGTCGCAAAGTACAATCAACTACTGAGGATCGAAAAAGCCTTAGGATCTAATGCTTATTATTCCGGAAAGGATCTCTGGAGACAATGAAAAAAATTGTCGTTTGGGTCTTCATTATCATCTCTGCTTACATAGCTGTTTTTGGCGGGGAATATAGTGTACTTCAAGTAAGAAAGATTCGACAAGAACAGACAGGATTAGAAAAGCAGTTAGATGAACTCAAGCATGAGAATGATTCTCTCAAGAGTTGGGTGCAGAAGTTGGAAGCAGACTCAGCCACTATAGAACGATTGGCAAGAGAGAGGTATGGAATGATCCTACCCGGAGAAATCTTGTACAGGGTAGCTGAACCAAGAGACTCGGTCGAAAATTTTCAAAATCGTTGAAAATAGCCTGGGGTCAAAAATTGGATTTATAGCATTTCAGAGATTTTCTAATAAGCATTAATTTGTCTTGACACCTTACAACACTCTTTTGAGGTTTTAGGAACGCAATAAGTCGGGCGGAGTAGCTCAGTTGGTTAGAGCAGCGGAATCATAATCCGAAGGTCGGGGGTTCAAATCCCTCCTCCGCTATTACCCTTAACTATCGTAGATCAGTATCAGGGGGGCCTCATTTCTCCGATTCTGGTGAAAAAATGACGGTGGTGTTGATTTCAAAGAAATTCTATTATGGACTTGATGATATCATGGATCTGATAGGCTTGTGAAAAACTTAGAAAGAGTAAGGGCTGGACATGCATACTTTGCTGGAGCTCCTCTACTGATTGCGCATCGAGGTGGAGCTAAGTTAGCGCCTGAAAATACCATGGAAGCGTTTCAACAAGCTGTGGAAACCTGGAGTGCTGACATTCTAGAGACGGATGCCAGGTTAACATTGGATGGCAGGGTGGTGTTGGTTCATGATGCTACGAGCAACCGCACCTGTGACAGGTCTGGTCAAATTAGTCAAATGAAATGGTCCGAAATAAAGACTTTAGATGCGGGTTATCATTTTAGAGACATTGAGAACGAAATCAGTTATAGAGGTAAGGGTGTTCGCATTCCACTTTTGGAAGAAGTTCTCGAAGCTTTTCCCCATACACGGATCAATGTAGAGGCAAAATGTCCTGAAGTAGCCGGGCCTTTGCTCAAGGTAATAAATAGACAGAATGCTGGGGGTCGAGTACTTCTAGCTGCCAAGGTAGAAGCTGATCGAAAAAAATTGATTTATACGAAGGGCCTTGGGGTGCTTCCAGGAGAAATATAGCTAGTTTCTGGGCCGCCAGGCACTTGGGATTATTACGGTTTTATAACCCGACATTTGATGCCTTGCAGGTTCCAGAGATTTGGAATGGATTAAGGGTCGTAACTCCTGATTTTGTGAGGGATGCGCACGATTTGAATATTCCGGTCCACGTCTGGGTAGTTGACGAAGAGAAAGATATCCGAAGACTTCTATCTTGGGGTGTAGATGGCATCCAATCAGACCGTCTGGATATTCTTTATAAGGTCCTGGAAGATGTACATAGCAAGAGATTTTCCCATGCTATGTGACTTGAACTATAGATTCCAGGAACACGTGGAAGAAAAGAAGTTATTTTCCAGGGACGATGGACTGCTCGTAGGTGTTTCTGGGGGTCTGGATTCTCTGGTTTTATTGCATCTACTCCACTTCGACCCCGTCTTTGCTGGTTTGAATATTGTTATTGGGCATTTCGATCATGGGATGCGAAGCCAAAGTCATCTTGATGCTTTGTGGGTTAAAGGCCTGGCCCAAGCTTGGGGAATTCGTTGTGAGATCGGACGAGCCGACTACATGCTATCTAGTGAAAATGACGCGAGAATAGCCAGGTATGAGTTTCTGGAGGATACAAGGGATTCTTTAAATTTGGATTGGGTTCTTACTGCCCACCATGCCGATGATCAAGCCGAAACAGTTTTATTCAGGATTCTACGCGGGACGGGTGTGTGGGGTTTGAATGGTATTTTGGAATCTAGGTCACCAGCGATACTGCGTCCTTTACTTCCTTTCTCTAGGGATGAACTAGAGGAATATGCAAAGAGGATGGGAATTCAGGCTCTCCAAGATCCCACCAATTTCGATTCTGGATTTGCTAGAAATGCGTTGCGCAACGAAATTCTGCCTCAAATTGAGGAGAATGTAGCCCCAGCTGCTCGACATTCTTTAATAAGACTCAGCCAGATTGCTACTGAGCATCGGAATGCTTGGAGTTCAGTGCTTCAAAAAATTTGCGCTGATTTAATATTAAGCAGTGACTCAGACAGGATGATTCTAGACCGAAAGCTTTTCTTGTCTTTTAACGATGAAGCTTGCGCTATAATACTGCGAGAACTGTGCCAACAATTTGCTGTCAACCTGAGTGAGAGCGCCACAAGATCGGCATTGGTGTTTTCTAGGAAATCACAAAGTGGAAATCGTATGAATATAGGAGGTTCGATGTCGTTAATCCGCTCCTTTGACAAATTGTTGTTAGTGAAAACCGAATCGAAACTGATGGGAGAATCATTCGCAATAGAAGTTCCAGGCGTTGGCATTGCTGACCTAACTTTAGGAAGAAAAAGATGGACAACCTCTTGGTCAACAGAGGTTGTCTTGGAAGATGCTTGGTGTGAGGTTTTCTGTTTAAAACAACTTGCATTTCCACTGTGCGTTAGAAATTGGAATCCAGGTGATAAAATTACATATTCTTACGGATCAAAAAAGTTAAAAAAAATCTTTTCTGAGAAGAAAATATCGGTTGAACGCCGATTCGAAACACCGGTAGTAGTTGATGCTGTGGGAAGGACCTTGTGGATTCCTGGTGTTTCCAGAACTTCTTTGTTTATTGCGGGTAAAGAAACCGGGATGTTTTCCATGTCAGTCTCGAGTTCGGTGAAGTCTTAGTTAACATTTGATGAGTCGGCTAGTTGTTCGGCCTTTCAGGTTTGGACAAGCAACTTCCTTATTGCCCTCGATATAGCGAGTTTGAGATGGTAATGACAACAATCTAAATGGTTTCTTAAACAAATATGACGGAAAAAAATCAACCACCGAAATCTAATGAAAGTTCGCCAATGACCAAGTTTTCCAAAACTGGTGCTGTATGGGTTCTTTTGTTCATAATGATCGTGATGTCCAGCCAACTATTCAGTAATCAGCAAAGTGGGATTGCAGAATTCACTTATACTGAATTCAGAAGTCAGCTGTCTAGAGACAATATCTTAGAAGTGACAGTTGTTGAAAGCCAGAAAATAGAGGGTGAATTGAGGGTTCCTTACGTCTCTGACGGGGAGAATTTCCAAAGGTTCACCACGATGCTTCCCGGAGAGATGAACGCTCAGCTATTGGCTGAATTGGAGCAACAGGGCGTCGAAATTTCAGGAAGACTGGAAACACAGGGATGGGGATCAATCCTTCTAGGGATGTTACCCTGGTTACTATTCTTGGCTTTCTGGCTTTGGATATTTCGGACCATGCAGGCTGGGGGGAATAAAGCCTTCCAGTTTGGACGTTCAAAAGCCAAGCTTATTACACCAGATACTCCTAAGGTAACCTTTGCTGATGTCGCTGGGGCGGAAGAAGCGAAAACGGAACTTCAGGAGATAATTGAATTTCTAAAGGATCCAGAGAGGTTCGCGAGACTAGGTGGCAGACTTCCTAAAGGGGTGCTACTAGTCGGGCCTCCTGGAACAGGTAAAACGCTGCTGGCTCGTGCGGGTGCTGGAGAGGCAGAAAGGCCTTTCTTCCAGATGTCTGGTTCTGATTTCGTAGAGATGTTTGTTGGTGTAGGTGCTTCTCGAGTAAGGGACCTATTCGAGCAGGGCCAGGAAAACGCTCCATGTATAATGTTCATAGATGAAATCGATGCTGTAGGGCGTCATAGAGGGGCTGGATTAGGTGGTGGGCACGATGAACGGGAACAGACCCTTAATGCTTTATTAGTGCAAATGGATGGTTTTGAAACGAATACGGGTGTGATACTTCTTGCCGCTACAAATCGTCCGGACGTCTTAGATCCAGCACTTTTAAGGCCTGGCCGTTTTGACCGCCAGGTCGTGGTCGATGCTCCTGATCTGAAAGGCAGGGAAGGTATTCTTATGGTGCATGCGAAGAAACTTCCACTAGCTACTGATGTGGACTTAAAAACAGTGGCGAAAGGGACACCAGGATTAAGTGGTGCTGATTTGGAAAATATATGCAATGAAGCGGCGCTTTTGGCCGCCAGAGAAGATAGTGATAAGGTAGCGATGAAGCATTTTGAAGATGCCAAAGATAAGGTGATGTTGGGCACAGAGAGAAGAAGTATGGTGCTAACAGAATCAGAGAGGGAATTGACTGCCTATCATGAAGCAGGTCACGCCGTGGTGGGACTTCGACTTCCAGGCCTAGATCCTGTGCACAAAGTCACAATAGTTCCAAGAGGTCGTGCCCTGGGAATCACTGCTAGTTTGCCCAAGGAGGATCGTCACACCTATACGAAGGAATGGCTAGAGGGACAGCTGTGTATGCTTTTTGGAGGTCGAGTAGCGGAAGAGATGATTTTCGGACCCGAAAAAATTACTACTGGAGCAGGGAATGATATCGAAAGGGCAACGGCTATGGCACGTCAGATGGTTACCCGCTTTGGTATGTCTGAAGTCGTTGGATTGATGACTATTGGGCAGAACGATCAGGAAGTTTTTCTTGGCAGAGAGCTAGTACAACGAAGAGAAGTTTCGGAGCATAAGGCTCAAGAGGTAGACAATGAAATAAAAAGAATTTTAGACGAAAGTCTAGAAAATACGCGTAAAATTCTGGCGACACATAGGGATCTGCTTGAAACTTTAGCAACGGCTCTCTTGGAGAGAGAAACGCTCAATGCAGATGAGATTAAAATACTGAACGAAGGAAAAACCCTAGCTCCTTTGGAAAATGAAGAAGAAGGTGGTGAGGAGGTATCATTTAGTGAAAGTGCAGACCAAGACCCTGCGAAGGCAGATCTGTTAGACCCTTTAGACACTGCCAAAGAACCAAGTTCCGTGATCGAGGATGAATCAGATGAAAAAATCACTGACTAACATCAGCGACTTTTTAGACTGATGGAGCAATTACGGTTTTTGGTTCCTGGTTGGGGTGAAGTCACAGAAATTTTGTTAGTTGCCTTGCTGTTTTTTCGCATTTTAATGGTAATTCAAAGAACAAGAGCGATGCAGATTTTAATGGGCCTCTTGGTGTTGGCGAGTATTTATTTATTCTCACAACTCCTGAATCTGCAGCTTTTAGAGTATTTGTTGGAGACTTTATTCCAATACGGTGTAATTGCGGCTTTAGTAGTTTTTCAACCAGAGCTTAGGACCGCTCTGAGCAGTTTGGGCGAGAATAGGTGGTTTAGGGAGGCAAAAGGCGGTTCAGAAGATTTACTGATCGAGAAAATCGTATCTGCCGCAGAAACTCTGGCGAGCAAGAAGATAGGTGCAATCATTGCCATTGAAAGGCAGATCTCCCTAGATCCATACGGAGATACTGGCAGTGCGGAAAGGATTACAGTTTCCTCGGAAATACTAGAGACAATTTTTACTCCTGGCAGTCCGTTACATGATGGGGCTGTAATCATAGTGGGTGATGAGATCAGATCAGCTGGAACAATCCTTCCATTGGGAAATCTGCAAATGGATTATACTAAACTTGGCACAAGGCATAGAGCAGCTATTGGGCTGAGTCAAGAAACGGATGCGATAGTCATAGTGGTGAGTGAGGAGACTGGTAACATTTCTTTTGCTGAAGGAGGTCAGTTACAGACCAAGATTCAGCCGTTACGACTTAAAGAGAAATTGGCAAGAGTATTACTGGATCAGCCCCTGAACACCTGAGGGCTAGCCAGTTTCAACATATACGTTTAAAATGATTTTTCTCGAGACTATAGGAATTTACTGGTAACGGCACTAAATTGTCGCCGTTCCTGGAGATTCTGTCTTGAAAGTAAAGACAAGCTAAACTGGAAAAACGTACACAAGGAGTATTGGATTGGATTCTAGTCAATATCATTTGCTCTCGCTGTTCTCAGATGGTGGCCTGATGATGTACCCGCTGGTCATGTGCTCGCTGATAGCTGTGGGAGTCATCATTGCGAAATTATGGACGCTTTCCGTAGCCTATAGAAGCACCAAGAAAGTTCTTTCGGAGGTAGAGGAATTTGCCGAACAAGGAAGAATAGAAGAAGCCCTGGAAATCGCGGGGAAACGTCCTGGTCCAGCCGCAGCGATTTTAGTTGCAGGATTGAGACGCATAAGTCAGGGGGATGCAGGGAAAGAATTAGCTGCTGCCATTCGCACTACAGGAACAATAGAGTTGGGTTTCCTTGAGCGTGGATTAGTCATTTTAGCAACTATCGCCAATGTCGCTCCGCTGATGGGATTCCTTGGGACAGTTGTGGGTATGATATTGGCTTTTGCCGCAATTGAAGCTGCAGGGGATGTAGATCCAACTCTGGTGGCTGGTGGTATTAAAGTAGCTCTGCTTACTACTGCGACTGGATTACTGATCGCTATTCCAGTTAATATTGGGTACAACTTTTTCGTGACACGAATAGATGAATTAATAATGCAGATGGAGCAGGGAGCTCAAAAGGTTTTGGATATGGCATATACGCATGGAAGTAGCCAGCCCACTTTTTCTGCACAGGAAGTCAGCAGTAATTTTGGTGCTGAGTGAGGTATTAGGTCTTTGAGATTGTAATTTTATGGCGTTCTGAATAGCAACACATTAAAGAAAAGGATCTTAGAATGGCAGTGATGGATAAGAAAAAATCTAAAGTAAGTGATGAAGTGCCGTCATCCTCGATGGCGGATATTGCTTTTCTTCTCCTAATTTTCTTTTTGGTTACAACTACCTTTCCCAAAGACGCTGGACTGGCCATAGTTCTCCCAGAACAGGGCGAGGATGTAGCTGTTAGCCAGAGAAACATTCTCCATATAGTTATTCAACCTAATGGAATTGTGGACGTCAAAAGGGGCGAAAGTCCTCAGGTGCAGCAGGTACGACCTGAAGACGTAGAATCGATTTGGCGCCAAGATGTGGCTGCTAATGAAAATCTAATTGCCGCGGTCAAAACTCACCCAGACGCACCTTACAGATTCATGGTGGATGTGCTTGATGCACTTCACACTGCTGGTGCCGAAAGAATATCACTTCAGATCTTAGAATAGAGGTTTAGAGATATGCCAATTAAGAGCGGAGGTTTTTCAAGAAAGTCAAAAACTTCTTCCGAGGTGCCGTCATCCTCGATGGCGGATATTGCTTTTCTTCTCCTAATTTTCTTCATGGTGTCGACTGTGTTCCAGAAAGATAGAGACAGGCCGATCGAATGGCCGGAAGCTGAAGCAACTCAGAAGATCGATGAAAAAATTAAAAATATCCTAAATATTTGGGTGGAAAGGAACGGTGATATATTCATCAACGATCGCCCCTATGCTATGCCCGATGTCGCGCCCACAGTGGGTCCCTTATACGCGGCTTCCGATAGGGCTCTAGTGATTTCAGTGCGGTCAGATAGGGAAGTGAGATACTCCACCATTGATTTGTTGCAGCAACAATTAGTAGCGGCTGGTGTGATGAGGGTAGTTTTCGCTACTGAGCTTGAACAACGAATGACGAGGGAAAGACGATGAGTACTGAGGATACCAGTCAAATGAATGAGGGAATGGAAGCTTCTTCAGAAACGGCTAACGATCTTTTTAAGCGGAGTTTTGACTCCTGGTTTTGGGGATCCATGATAGTTGCAACATTTGTGCATGCGGCACTCTTTCAGTTCTGGCCAACCCTTACAGCCGAAGATGTCTCATTTACAGCGGAAGAACTAGAAGCGATAGAGCTTCCTCCAGAGATCGAAATTCCACCGCCACCAGAAGCTATCTCTAGACCTGCTACCCCTGTGATAGCAACGGCTACAGTGGATGAAGATATAACTATTGCCCCTACCACTTTTGAGGATAATCCAGTAGAAGATTTGCCACCACCTCCAACAGAAACGACAGTGGATATAGCGGCAGCACCCACCTTTACTCCAATGACGGTCCGGCCAGAAATAAGGAACAGATCTGCTGTCATCCAGGCGATGGAGAGAGGTTATCCTCCTATTCTTCGGGATGCAGGTATTGGAGGTCAGGTTCTGGTTTGGTTCTTCATTAATGAACAGGGTCGGGTAGTTGACAATAGGATTGCTAACAGTTCTGGTAATGCACAGCTGGATGAGGCCGCACTGCGCGTTGCTTCGGTCTATGAATTCACCCCTGCTTTAAACCGTGATCAGGTTGTTCCTGTGTGGGTGCAGATACCGATTACATTCCAGGTCAGGTAGCGAGCTGTACGACTATTCTCTGTTGAGATAAAACCTCGCCGGCTCATGTGGTCGGCGAGGTTTTTTTGGTCTTATCTATAAAGTGATCTAAGAACATGAGTCAAGCCACATATAAATCACGAGTGGAAAAAGCACTGGCCAGTATTATCAAAAAGATTGAGAAAGCTGCTGTCAGGGGTGGTCGCAATCTGCGCGATGTAACAATCGTGGCCGTGACAAAATCTCATCCTGTCACAGCAATCATAGAGGCTATAGACTGTGGGGTATTCGACGTGGGAGAAAATAGAGTGGCTGAACTTAAGATGAAACAGAAGGAAGTGACTGACGACAGAGTAAGATGGCATATGATAGGCCATCTCCAAGGGCGTAAAGTTGCGGGTGTTTTGGGCGCGACTCATTTGATCCATTCGGTAGATTCTTTAAAACTTGCCAAAAAACTCTCTTCTAAAGCGGTCGAATCAGGGGAAAAAGAGCAGGTACTTTTACAAGTCAATGCCTCCAGAGAGTCTACAAAAGGCGGGTTTATCTTTCCAGAGATGGAAGCGGATTTGTACGGTGCTCTGGGTTTGCCAGGGTTAAAAATAAGAGGGCTCATGACAATGGCACCTTTTACGGATGACACTAAAATATTGAGAAATACATTCAGGACAGTGAGGGAACTGCAGCAGGAATTGAATAAATCACACAGATTAACAGGTGAAGAACTGTCGATGGGTATGTCTAACGATTTTGAAATAGCCATCGAAGAGGGAAGTACAATGGTCAGATTGGGAACAGCACTTTTTGGAAGACCAATCCAGTAATAACCGTGGTCTTTTATTATCAATTTACTAATCAAGGGTAGGATTTGATGCGATATCCAGGAGTTCCAGAAACAATTGTGGGACTGGAGGAAGAGACGCTTTCTCATTGGACTAAAGAAGACCTCTTTCGAAAAACTCTACAATCGAATACGGACAGTGATAATTTTGTATTTTATGAAGGTCCTCCTACAGCTAATGGACGTCCTGGTTTACACCACATAATAAGCAGGACTATTAAAGATTTGGTCTGTCGTTTCAGAACTATGGAAGGATTCCGTATTACAAGAATAGCTGGCTGGGATACTCATGGCCTTCCAGTAGAGATAGAGGCTGAAAAAAAGCTTTCAATCTCAGGAAAGCCTGAAATAGAGAATTTCGGAATTGAGAAGTTCAATAAAGTGTGTCGGGATTCAGTTTTCACTTATAAAGATGAATGGGAGAAGCTCTCTGAACGAATCGGTTACTGGTTGGACTACGATGAACCATATGTGACTTTTCACAATGATTATGTAGAGAGCGTTTGGTGGATTTTGAGTCAGCTGGCTGAAAAGAATTTCTTATATAAAGGTCATAAGAGCGTTCCTTACTGTCCACGCTGTGGAACTGGCCTGAGTTCGCATGAAGTAGCTCAAGGTTATCGTGATGTTGAAGACCCTTCTCTCTATTTCTTATGCCCTTGGGTTACTGAAAGGGGTGATCTAGATCCGGAAGGTAGAAATTTCCTAGTGTGGACTACAACGCCATGGACTATTCCATCTAATGCAGGATTAGCTGTGCATCCAGATCTGGAATACGTACAGGTCCAAAAAGATGGTAAAACATTGGTCATTGCGGAGAAAAGGCTGGGGGAGGTTTTAGGTGAGAACTGCGAAATCGAAAGACGGTATAAAGGGTCCGATCTTTCCCAAGTGAAATATGCCAGGCCTTTGGAGATCCTAGATATAGGAGAAGACTACAGTAAGGGTTGGTTTGTAATAAACGAAGAGTTTGTCAGTTCGGAAGATGGAACGGGAATAGTTCATTTGGCTCCTGCTTTTGGTGCCGATGACTATGCGATTGGTCAAAGATATGGTCTGCCACTTTTGAAGCCAGTCGATGAAACTGGTTGTTTCACCGATGATCTAGAGCTGATAGGAGGACTATTTGTTAAGGAGGCTGACAACATTCTCATTGAAGCCCTCAGTCAAAATGGAAAACTTTTTCGCCATTCAAAAGAAGTTCATTCATATCCCCACTGTTGGCGTTGTGAGTCACCTTTGATTTATATGGCTAGGGAATCATGGTTTGCTAAGACCTCTGACTTGCGGAACGAGATGTTGCTGGGCAACGATGGGGTTAATTGGGTTCCTTCTGAAATTGGTCGGGGTCGTATGGGGGAATGGCTAAAGGGAAATGTAGACTGGGCTCTTTCAAGAGAACGTTACTGGGGCACCCCTCTGCCATTATGGGTATGCGATAAAGAATCTGAACACCACCATTGGATCGGGAGTTTTGAAGAGTTGGAAACGCGAGTTGGAAAATTGGGTCCAAATTTTGATCCACACCGTCCCTATATTGATGAATTGACCTGGAAATGTGACTGCTGTGAGGGAACTATGACGCGGTCACCAGAGGTTATAGATGCTTGGTTTGATTCAGGGGCAATGCCCTATGCGCAATGGAATTATCCTTTCAAAAACCAAGAAACATTTCGAGATCATTTTCCAGCGGATTTCATATGCGAGGGTTTGGATCAGACCCGTGGGTGGTTCTACTCTTTGATGGCTATTGCGACTATGCTGGGTGAAGAGGTCCCATTCAAGAACGTCATAGTTAATGGTCTTATTTTAGATGCTGAAGGTCAAAAGATGTCCAAGTCTCGAGGCAACGCTGTTGATCCTTGGGAAGCAATTTCATCACACGGTGTCGATGCTATCCGTTGGTACTTGATCACCACAAGTAATCCTTGGGTACCCAAGAGATATGATGATGCAGCTGTTCAGGAAGGCTCGCGTAGATTCTTGGATACCCTGCTAAATACGTACAAATTTTTTGCATTGTATGCTAACGCTGAGAATTGGGATCCATCTGGGGGGTCACAACACCAATCAAGTGACAAGAATCTTCTAGATACTTGGGTGACATCAAGGCTTAATTCAGTAATCGAAGAAGTTAGAGATGAATTGAACAGTTATCAACTTACTAAAGCTTATCGTAGGTTGGGCGAGTTTGTAAGTGAGGATTTGTCTAATTGGTATGTGAGAAGATCTAGGCCTCGATTCTGGGGAAGCTTAGATGAATCAGATACTGAACAGGCATTCCAAACATTGTGGGATTGTCTCAGGAAGGTATGCCTGCTTGCAGCTCCAGTGACCCCCTTTCTGTCAGATTGGATCTTCAGGGGTCTCACGGAAAGAAGTGTGCATCTCGAAGAGTTTCCTAAGCCTGCAGAAGAAGACTATGACGAGAGCTTGGAAAGTGAGATGGAGGTCGCCAGGGTATTGGTTTCCATGGGGAGATCGTTGAGGGAAGAAGTTCGGATTAAAGTGAGACAACCTTTGAATAAAATAATAGCTGTTGTTCCTTCCGATACTATACCCAGGCAGGAGCTTCTAAGGCTTGTGGAAGATGAATTGAACGTCAAGAGGATAGATTTTCCCGATTCTAAAGAAGATTTGTTTTACTTTAGTGCTAAACCCAACTATAAAATTCTGGGACCGAAGTTCGGAGGAAATACAGAAAAAGTTGCCAATACTATTAGAGAATTACCTTCTGATGACATCTCAAGTTATCAAGCAGGAGGCCCACTTTTTGTAGAAGTCGATGGGGAACAGGTGGAGCTAGAATTGGAAGATTTTGATGTAAGAGAGGAGGCCTACGGAGACTTAGTGCTCAGATCCGAATCAGACTATTTGGTAGCTATAGATCCTACAATTGATGAAAAATTAAAGGCCGAAGGTTGGGCGAGGGAGTTGATTAATAGGATTCAGCGGTTCCGTAAAGATTCAGGATTACTAATAACAGATAGGATAGGTGTAGGATTGTCTGGAAGCGAACCTATTGTGCATGCGGCTCAGGAACACAGTGACTTTATTTGCAGTGAAACATTGACTATAGATTGGAAAATCCTTTCCGAGTCTGACTGCGATGGTAAATATGAGAATGTCAAATCTGTAGAGATAGATGATTTTCGAGTGAAAATAGGTTTAAAAAAGATAGATTTAAACGATAGTCCTTATTGAGAAGTTCTGCTTTTCTTTTGGAGATTTAGTTTTGGAGAACCAAGGTACGAAGGTCTATACTGTCTCAGAAGGTGGTGAGAGAGTAGATGGTTATCTGGCTAGAGAGTCTTCCTTTTCTAGATCTCGTGTACAAGCTCTCATAAGAGAGGGTAGGGTTCTAGTTGATGGGAAAGCTGCCAGAAAATCAGATAGGCTTAGGACCGGCCAAGAAGTGGAGGTTAGGGTGCCACCAATTACCCATATTGATCTCCTTCCAGAAGCCATCCCAATCGAAATAATTTATCAGGATAGTTTTTTGGCAGTGGTCAATAAACCAGCTGGCTTAGTGGTGCATCCAGGGCCAGGTCATAGGGATGGAACCCTTGTGAACGCAATGTTACATCATATTGAAGATTTATCTGGGATCGGAGGGAAGCTTCGTCCTGGTATAGTCCACAGGTTGGATCGCTACACATCTGGACTAATGGTAGTAGCTAAAACGGATAAGGCACACAACATTTTGTCAAAGGCCTTGGAAAGACGTGAAGTCAAGCGATTGTATATGGCTGCTGTTTGGGGCCACTTGAAAGAATCGCCTCTTGAAATTGAACGACCTATAGGAAGAGACCCTAGGGATCGACAGAGAATGGCTGTGGTTAGTACAGGTCGTTATGCAGTTACTCGATTTAGGGTTGTGGAGCGTTGGGTAGGTGCCGAATTGCTCGAGGTTGCTTTGGGTACTGGACGTACTCATCAGATACGGGTTCATTTGGCTGATATCGGGCACCCCGTCATAGGAGATGAAGTTTATGGTGCTGGTTGGCAGAGAGGCATGAGTGGAGATAAAGTCAGTAAGTGGGCTCGAGAAATGCAAGCACGGATTAAAAGACAATTCCTACATGCTTGGAGACTCTCGTTCTGTCATCCTGACACTGGAAAGTTGATGAGGTTCGAGTCAACCCTTCCAGATGATTTGAGGGAGTGTGCTCAGTGGGCGACTGAGGATACCCTCTAGCAGTCGACATGGGCGAGAATGATCTTTAAGATCGGTAGGATAAATGTTCTGAAGGAACCCACATGAGAAAACTATTAATTGATTCCAGGAGAACTGTGTGTCGCGCATTTTGCTAGTGGACGACGAATCGGATATAAGGTCGGTATTTCGAGATAAGTTGGAAGTTTCGGGATTTGAAGTAGAAGAAGCTGAAAGTGCGGAAGGGGCCTTAGCTAAGTTGCATAATTTCAAACCAGATCTGGTGATCACAGACATTCGTATGGATGGAATTACTGGATTAGAACTTCTGGCAAGGATCCGCGAGTCTATGAATGAGGTGGATGTGATAGTCATGACCGGGCATGATGCCATGGCTTCTGCTGTGGAGGCCATGAAGTTAGGAGCGTTTGATTATTTAGTAAAACCTGTTGGTCTGGAAGAGATGCAACTTGTCGTGGATCGGTGTTTGGAAGAGCGCAGAATTTCTCGAGAGCAACGAGGCAAAAAGAAGAAGGAACAGGCTTCTGAAAGGAACAAACGAACTATCGTAGGTCGAGATCCTAGGATGATAGAGATCTTTAAGATGGTAGGAATCTTAGCCCGCAATCGTGCCACTGTTCTGATCAGGGGAGAAACAGGTACTGGCAAGGAAATGGTGGCTCGTGCAGTTCATGATCACTCTTTGCACGCTGAGGAACCGTTTATTGCAGTGAATTGTACTGCTTTGGCAGATACTCTTTTGGAGTCGGAACTATTCGGACATGTTAGAGGAGCCTTTACGGGAGCAGTTGCTGGGAAAAAAGGTTATTTTGAGCTGGCAGGAAAAGGAACGATTTTCTTAGATGAGATTGGCGATACTTCTCCCGAGTTTCAAAGTAAGCTCCTTAGGGTTTTACAGGAAAGGCAATTCTATCCAGTAGGAGGAGAACAGCCCAAAACCACTGGCGCGCGGGTAGTTGCAGCTACTCATCAACATATGGAAGACCTAGTAATGGAAGGTGGCTTTCGTGAAGATTTGTACTTTCGCCTGAGGGTCGTTGAGATTCAGGTACCTAGTTTACGGGAACGCGAAGGTGATATACCACTGCTTGCCGAGCATTTGCTTGCTAGAGTTCGTTCGGAAATCGGAAGTTCTGTGGACAAAATCTCTGAAGAGGCCATGGCATGTCTGGAAGAATATGAATGGCCTGGCAATGTCAGAGAATTAGAGAATGTGTTAACTAGAGCTGCCATGGTAGCTCGAAATCAGATTGTGGTTCCTGAACATCTGACTTTGGGAGCTTGGAAAAAGAACTATGAAGGATCGAATGTTATGGAAGAAGACCTGATAGATGAGAATGATATGAGCTTAAGTAGCACTATGGAGCATCAAATCATCAGAGTAATGAAATATACGGATGGTAACAAAACACGAGCCGCAAAGCTTTTGAAAATTTCCAGATCTGTGCTCGCAGGTTATCTGAAGGAGTTTGACCTATAAACGTTTCCAGGACTGTCAAGTAATGATATTTTTGGTCTCATTTAATGGAACGATCTGCGACAGCTATTAGGACAACGATCATGAAGATTAGAAATAGAAAGTTACTACTGATGAGTGTCAGTGTTCTGCTGATTGCAGTTGGTTACTATTTGTTAGCACAAGGGTCCATAACAATGGCGCCTATCCTTCTAGCTCTGGGTTACTTAATTNTGCTTCCTTTTGCTATAATTATTTAGTATTTAGTGGCGATTGGTCACCACTCTGGCTTGAGTGAATTGACGATGACCATCTTTGGATTTGTGGAATCCAAATCCACTCTCACGAGCACCTATCCAGGGCGTCCCCCTTACACCTGGAGCTACACCTTGGTTGATACCTACCATTCCAGCAGTAAGCTGACGAGCGACGCTTNNGGNTTCCTCTGTGTCTTCACCAAAAACGGCAGCNCCTAAACCAAATGGTGTGGCATTTGCTTTTTGGATAGCTTCTTCCACTGAGGATACTGGAGTTATNCAGGCCACTGGACCGAATGTCTCATCTCGAGCTATGGACATTGATTCCGTNATTTTAGTTAAAACCGTAGGCTCNATGAAGTTGTCGTGGTGTCCACTCCCTCCATGAAGAATTACCGCGCCGTCGCTCACGGCTTCTTCTATTTGGGCCAGGACGTGATCTCTTTGTTTGGAATTGACCATCGGACCTAAGGTCGTCGTCTCTTTTAGTCCATCTCCCAGTTCCAATTCNTTCACGACTTTAACGAGAAGTGATTCGAATTGTTCGGCAAGTTGTTCTGGTACAAAAATCCTTTCGGTGCTGACACAGACTTGTCCACAGTTTCGAAAACTATTGAAGGCGGCAAATTTAGCTGCTTTTTGCAGGTCTGCGCTTTCAAGTATTATTAACGGGTCTTTTCCTCCCATTTCCAGGACAACTCTTTTAAAAGTCTGACTTGCAGAGCGCAAGATATCCTTACCAGTTTCCCGGGAACCTGTAAAAGCGATAAGATCAACATTACTATTNACCAGTTTTTTCCCCTGCTCGTCAGCCCCATGAATTACCTTAAGAACATGTGGAGGCAGGTGTTTGTTGAGTATGTCTACAAAAATTTGACCACAGAGAGGTGTTTCTTCGGAAGGCTTGAGCAGAACTACATTACCTGTGGCGAGAGCGGGGACTACCATCCAGGATGGCATAGATAGGGGGAAGTTCCAAGGTGTGATTGCCGCGCAGACGCCAAGTGGATCACGATATACAGTAGACGAACTCNTTTCATCTTTGAAAGTTTCTGGGGCGACAGCTGTCTCTATTTCACTTAGTTCCTCTTCTATGTGAGAAGTCAACGACCNTGCNTCTATCAATCCCTCGCGAATAGGTTTTCCCATTTCGCGTGTTATCAGTGAGGCTAGTTCTTCTTCCCGCTCTTTTATGTCACGAAAGGCTTTCAGTAAAAGTTCATGCCGGTCTGAATGACCCATTCGTGCCCATTCGGGNTGCACTCTCCGACTTTCCTCAATCATCTNTGGGATATGTTTTTGTTGCGTGACAGGAACTTCTCCTACCACCTCTCCCGTAGAGGGATTATAGGATTTCAAGGTCGACATAAGTAGTGGCCCCATTTTTCATTGTTATCAGTAGAATAAACAACACTAAAACTACGGCAGAACTGTTTCAACATACAAGACAGATTTCAACAAAGAATCCATAATNATCCTGATGTTGTTCAGTGATCTATCAGCAAATAGATCAGGTTGGTATCTTTTATGGGTTATATTTCTAAAACATTAAGGGGCGGTTAGCTCAGTTGGTTTAGAGCGCCTGGTTTACACCCAGGAGGTCACTGGTTCGAATCCAGTACCGCCCATGTAAGCGTTGGTAAAAGGAAGTCATTCAAGGGAGACGGNTGTAAATGATATCTCCAAGCAAAGGTTTCTCAGGNGTATCTGTTCATCGTCTCATGGACGGTGACCTGGTTAAGAGAAGGGATGTGGTAGCTGTCGAAGAACCTTTGGAGATAAGGCTGGAGCAGGCCGTAGATGGAGTTCTCAAGCATTTTCCGATTTCCATAACCATGCGCACGCCTGGGGAAGACTTTGAACTGGCTATAGGTTTTCTTTATGCAGAAGGAATTATCGAAAAAAGAGATGATGTGATACAGATAAGTTACTGTCATGGAGAGGAACCACAGAATTACAACATTGTGTTGGTAAAACTGGCAAGTGGAGTTGAATTCGACTCCGAGGTTTTAGCTAGAAATTTCTATACAAACTCTAGTTGTGGGGTTTGTGGAAAGGCCTCCTTGGAGGCCATAGACATGAAAGGCTACAAAGCAATATCAGATAAAAATTTCCAAGTGACGTCATCCGTGATAAAAAAATTNCCAAGTNTNTTACGGAAGAAACAAGGGCTTTTTGACCGGACTGGCGGTATACATGCAGCTGGACTGTTTAGTGATACTGGAGACTCTATACTGATCCAAGAAGATGTGGGACGGCACAATGCAGTAGATAAGGTNATTGGTCAGGCCTTTCTCAAANCCATGCTTCCTCTGGAGAATTATATCCTTACTGTATCTGGAAGGACTTCATTTGAGATACTGCAAAAAGCTCTAGTTGCGAGAGTAAGTGTGGTTGTTGCGGTAGGAGCNCCTTCAAGTNTAGCAGTAGACCTAGCAGAAAAATTTGGGATGACTCTTTTAGGGTTTACTAGTAGAGATGGTTTTAATGTTTATACAGGTGCAGAAAGAGTGAAAGGATGAAAGGGGCCAAACAGNAACCTTTCGGGGTAGTTTTGGCTGGAGGCAAGAGNCGTCGATTCGGGACTTCTAAAACGTTGGCCAAGGTCGGTGGTTTGCCTATGGCTAGTAGAGCAGTTGCCGTATTAAAACGAGCGGGCCTCTNTGTGGGAGTGATTTCCTCTGAAGATGGCCTTAATGAGGCCTTGGGAGTAGAAATTCGGGCCGATGTAGAACCTGAAAAAGGTCCAGCAGGGGGATTACTGACTGCTCTTGAATGGTCCAAACAAATAGGGAGATCAGGAGTNTTTCTGTTGGGTTGTGATATGCCCTTCATGTCAGTGAAGGTAGTGAGAGCACTGTTGTCCATGAGAGATGATCACTCGGCNGTTATTCCTATCAGNATCAGGGGTGCTGAACCTCTTTGTGGTTTCTATGATTCATCTTGTTATCCAAAAGTAAGGCAAGTTCTCGATTCCCAAGACAAATCGATGCATAGCTTACTCGGCCTGCTGAAGGTCAGAGAGGTACCAATAATAGAAGGATCTGAAGGGCTCTGGACAGATCAAGTGTTCTTCAACGTGAATACTAGGGAAGAAATTCTTNTGGCAGAAAGAATGTTAGNANAGCAAAAGTCGATCGAAGTTGGTGAGTGATTTTCTTCCGACNGTAAATGTAGTCGGTTACAAGGACAGNGGGAAAACTTCTATCGCCGTCGGGGTAATACATTCTTTGAGACAGAGAGGATGGAGAGTCATGTCAGTTAAACATGGACACCATCACGACATTGATACGGAAGGCACTGACTCATGGCGGCTGAGACATGAAGGCGGTGCTGAGAAAGTTGTTTTGGCTGGTCCCGAAGGTTTTGCGGTGATGGGTATTTGGGGGGCAGAAGGGGAGGCCTCATTGCAGGAAATGACTTCAAGGTACTTAAGAGAAGCAGATGTTATCGTTGCTGAGGGTTATAAGGGTGCATCTGTCCACAAAATTGAAGTATGGCGTTCTGGAATGGGTAACAATTTGCTATATGAGCCAGGTGGTTTGGGAGAGGACCTCTATTTAGCAGTGGTGAGCGACAGTGAAAATCTCGACATACCTATTCCAAACTTTCATTTCGATCATCCAGATCTCTTTGACGTTCTAGCAGATTTGATAGAGTCCAGAGTTTTAAAATTGGGAGATGTGANCGAATGAATAGACTGAATCGNGCTTCTGGATCTAGGTGGATAATANCATTGGCCGTCTCATTTACTTCACTTCTGTTCTTAGCTTTGGTCCCAGTTCTGCTGGAACGTCAAGAAGCTGAGATCCAGCGTGAAATAGAAGATTTTTCTGCTGCCAGGCCCATGTTTCCAGAAATAGCTCTAGTCCATTCGAGACAAATGATGCGTATTGAGCAGTATGTGAGTTCAGGCGATCCGAATTTCATTGTTCTTTACCAGAATGACCTTCGCAGAGAGGAGGAGTTGTTAAATGATTTGCGGAGAATAATNGCTGGCATGTCTACCATATATAGAAGCGAATTGGCAGAGGTNGAGCTAAAGGTCAATAACTGGAAAGTTCTGCACAGTCCATTAATGGACGGCGGTCCACTTATGACCACTCGCGAATCTTTCTTGGAAAGTATGGAGGATGACCGGGGAAGGTATACAGAACTCCAGGAAGCAGCGAGAAATTTTGAAGACTTGCTTATTCGGGACGCTACCATTTCGCGATCTAGACTAGACANCCAAAGAGTATGGAAATTTTGGGTCACTGTAGGTCTAGTGATCCTTTCGATTTCTGGAGCAGTTGCGATGGGAATAGTTGGTATTAGCCTGCAGGANTTGGCTCGAAATGAGAAAAAGAGGCGCCAAGAGACAGTCATTGCTAGGAGAGAAATGCGAGCGGTGTTGAGAGGCACGGGAGATGGTTTAATCGGATTGGGTATGGATGGAACGTGCACTTTCCTGAATGAAGCAGGATCTCGTCTTCTAGGTTATTCGAAACAGGAATTAAAGGGAAAATCAGTACATAAGATGGTCCATCATACTCGTTGGGATGGGAGCGCTTATCCAGAGGACCAATGTCCCGTCCAGCTTTCCCTGCAGTCCGGTGATACTGTCAGGATCCTAGATGACCTTCTGTGGCGCAAAGATGGNTCTGCTTTTCCAGTGCAACTTTCAGCGAGNCCAATGACAGATGGCCTAAAGATCCTTGGTGCAGTTCTTACTTTNACGGATATGACAGAAATTCGGGAAGCAGAAGAGGCTTTAAAGGAAGCCGTCGCTACAAGAGATGAGGTATTAGCTGTTGTTTCGCATGACTTGCGAAATCCCGTGGGGACGATAGCAGCGGCGGCAGAATTAGTTGCTGATGTGCCTCTNTCAGCGGAACGGAGAGACGAACATCTGAGNACTATTCGTCGGGCCGCGGATAGGGTGAACAAACTCATTCAAGATCTATTGGATGTAGCAAAAATTGAAGCAGGTAAGATTTCTTTAGAGATGGGTTTCGAGGAAATGGGTGANCTGGCTACCGAAGCNGTGCANCAAGCCGAATGGTTGGCAAGAAAAAAAGGAGTTGNCTTGTCCTTTAAAGGGTTTGGATCAGAGCCTCTTTTGGCAAACGTAGATCGAAATAAAATATTGCAGGTGATGTCTAATCTCATAGAAAATGNAGTCAATTTCACTCCTGAGGGAGGTACAGTTACTGTTTCCGTAAGAAAAAAAGGAACAGATGTTTCGGTGGCCGTTTCAGATAATGGTATGGGCATAGAACCCCAGGTGGTCGACAATTTATTTGACAGATTCTGGCAAGGTCATAGAAAAGACGGTAAGGGATCTGGGTTGGGATTGACGATAGTTAAGGGGATTTTGGAAGCGCACGNTACTGTAGTTAAGGTTGAGNCNGAGCTTGGTGAAGGCAGTTCCTTTGAGTTTAGTCTCCCACTAGTTGATTGATTTTTTTGTTTTTAGGCGAAGTAGTATAGGTTCTGGGATTGGAAATACGCAGTCTAGGTAGTTATAAAAAGCGAGTAACGTTGGAAACAAACGGTCTATTTCAGTTTAAGCACACTAGTCCAGTTAGGTTCCAGGATTTGGACGCTGGCGGCCATGTGCACCATTCAGTGGCTCTGTGTTTTTTTGAAGAGGCCCGTGAAGCTTACTGGGCTAGTGTAGTCGGCAGTTCTTGGAATGGTGAAGCCAAATACGTCATTGCNGAACTAGACNTTAAGTACCACCAGAAAATTCTTTATCCTATGACTATAGTAGTAGGGGTCCGAACCAGTGAGATTGGTAGGAAACATCTAGTTATGGAATATGANGGGAAAGCAGAAGAAGGGGACCTCCTGATATCTGGAAACACCATATTNGTCATGTTCGACTACAAAAGAGAANTCTCAATTAGGGTCCCAGAGGACGTAAAGACNTCCATANCTGATTGGGAGAATCTNTAGGNNTNACGGGACGGTTTATATCGTCTAATTTAGNNGGTTAGTTTTTTCTCCTTGAAATTTCCTCTGGCGTTTGCTAGGCTTATTCGGTTATTTATAACCCGTTTTGGTTGTTTATACCCCGAATTACTGGGTTTTGGTTGGGGTATAATTGGAAAGACAGTAAGGCAAATGTTAAGNTNTGTAGTCTATCGTTGAGTAGTTATCGTCTCAGTTTAGCACAGAAGCAGGAGTAGGAACAATGATTTTAAGGATTGGTCTCTCTGTAATTATGGTCATGATGGTCATGAGTATCCCAGCAAGTGCTCAGGAGTCGGTGAGCGGTCGTTTTAGAGTGCTCGTCCCACAATTTCTTCCCATGAATGATGAAGATGACGGGTTCGGGGACAAATTGGCTGACAGGCTGCGCGATGAGATTGATGAGCTTAACACGCACGCTGCAGTTAGNGAGAGGGACATCAACAACCAAATTAAAGAGTTTAAAATCAAGAAAGAGGATGTCAACTGCATAACTGCTCGCCAACTGGCAGCTCAAGCTAATTATCCAGTAGTTCTTTGTGCACAATACTCTGGNTCTAAAGAGGCTTATGAGNTTCAAAATATCAAATTTGTCAGTGTGGACAGTGGTGAAGAATATNGTGTGGATGCCGTTATGTCCGCTGANAAGCAAGAAGAGGANGCTGNGAGNCAGATTGTTGAACAGTTCACACTTTTTGTCGAACAACAGAGAGTGGCAGTTTTCTGTGGTGATTACGCTGCGAGTCAGCAGTGGGAATCCGCGATGGAAAATTGTGATAGGGCACTGGAACTAAACCCAGGTAGCAATTCCAGTCGTTATACTAGAGCCAGCGTCTTGAGGCAGACGGGAGATTTGGCGGGTGCACTGGAAGAAGTGAAGACGCTGATAGAGAGGGACCCATTTCACACAGATGCTTTGCTTCTAGGTGGGTTTTTGGCTATTAACCTTGATGATGCAGAACTAGCCCGGAGCTACTATAGGAATTTCCTTCAATTGGATCCTACCAATGCACAAGTGAGAATGCAGGTTGCATACGATGCGGCCCAAGCTGGAGATCCGCTGGGCGGTATGGAGATCATACAGGAAGGTGTAGATGCAGATCCAGACAATATTGATTTTCATCAACAACTAGGAAATTTTGCTTTTGCTGGTGCAGAAAAAGTTCGTACAGAAGCCCAGNTNGATGGTGGTGATGGTATGACTGAAGAAGTCGCAGGGCTTTATCGTCGTGCTATTGNTGCGTATGAGAGAGTTTTTGAAGCCAATGGTGCTGAAACGTTAGTCTCACAACTAAGGAATACTTCAGCGGCCTATTTACTTCTAGGAGAGGCNGCACAGTCAGCAGAATTTTCTAGGAGAGCACTAGATTCACACNCTCAAGAAGCCTCGATGTGGGGGATTTATGCTGATGCACTCAATGAATTGGGNCAAGTCAATGAGGCCATTGCTGCGCTATCTGAAATTGAAGCTATTGATCCGAATTATCCCAACCTGTTTTTGCGCATGGCCAACTGGTTGTTACAGGCAGATGATATAGATCAAGCTATTCCCATACTTCATAAGGCAGTGGGACAGGGGTCAGCGCCAGACCAGGCAGGCAACATGATTTTCGGTCGTGCCTATTCTAATTATATACAGCCTAATGAAAAGAATTATGGTCGGTTTGTAGAACTCATAAGATTAGCTAANGATTTCGAACTTACTACAGAAACGCGTGAACAATATGACTTTTGGCATGCCTATAGTCTGTACAACATCGGCATAGTAGCTCAACAGCCAGAAGATGTGGATAGTGCACAAAGGTCTCTGCCAATGTTCAGAGAAGCTCTGTCATTGTTCCAGCAGTCAAAAGGCTATGCAGACCGGACTCCTTCCATAAACTATGCACAGTTTTCTGAAGCNAGTACGACATATATCGAAATTCAAGAAGCNATTATTAAAAGGGGTGGATAAANCGCCTCCTTTTTCTAGAGGGTGAGNACTGGTTCTATTGANAGTAAAACAANGGGGCCTGGCAGAAAGAGCCAGGCCCCCTTTGTTTTTTTGATTTTCATCGCGGTAATTTNGAGCAACTCTCCCTAAGTTTTCTAGTCCAGCCTTTGGACGAAAAGTACCCGATTTTCCATCATCCTTTTCATCGATTTCTCGTTGGCACTCCATTGTTCGGAAGTTATGTCTGCTATTTATGGATGCTTGGGTCAAAACTGTTGTATCTCAGGTACCGAATAAATACCGAAATAAGAATATAGTGTTAGCCTTGACTTAGGCGAAAGCTGTTGCGTATCTTGCCCATTATACTCCATTTAAACCCATAATTACCCATAAGGCACCACAGAGTGACGAGTTTTCTAGGCAGATACGAATATCAGTTCGACGAAAGAGGTCGAGTCAGTTTGCCTTCCGCATTTCGCAGGGAGGCTAAAAATGACCGATTTGTGCTCATTCAGTGGAAAGAACCTTCGTTGAGCTTGTTCCCAAAGGATACCTGGAATGAAACTGAAGAACGACTGCTAAAATTCCGCAGGAATCAGCCAGAGTCATGGGGAGATGTCCTGGGGATTGTTTCTAATGCGGTAGAGGTGGTTCCAGATAAACAGGGTCGTATTTTGGTCCCGGCTTGGTTACAGAAAGCAGCAAGCCTTGAAAACAGTGTGCTTATGGTGGGCAATCTTGACCGTATTGAGTTATGGAATCCAGCACGTTTTGCCCAGGCTATGGAGGATACACAGGGTGATTTTGAAAAGTATTCTAACCAAATCTTCGGTTAAATAATGGAGAAAACTGTCGAATCTAGATGGAATGCTAGTGCAGAAGGATCAGCTGGCCCAGGAAATTTTCACAAGCCTGTCTTGTTAGTCGAAACTATCAATTGGATTGAACCAAGTGAAGAAGGTTTTTATTTGGATGGAACTGTAGGTGGNGGAGGCCATTCGAAGTTGCTCCTGGACAGCTGTAAATCTTGCCGGATAATAGCTGTTGATCAAGATCCACAGGCGTTGGAAGTTGCTAAAACGGTCCTGGAATCATATGGCGACAGGGTGAGCTTTGTTCATGCCCGTTTTGATCAGGTTCTAGATGAATTTCCCCTAGAAGGTCCTTTGTCGGGAGCTATTTTGGATCTTGGTGTCAGTTCTCATCAGCTCGACAAAAATGAACGCGGTTTCACTTTTCGCAAACAGGCTACCTTGGATATGCGGATGGACTCTACCAACTCGAACCTGACAACAGCCACCCAGATATTAAANGAAGCTCCAGAAGAGGAACTAGAACAAATTTTNAGGGACTATGGCGAAGAGCCTAGATCTAGAAAACTTGCCCACAGAATTGTTACNAAAAGACAAAAGACACCACTCTTGACTAGTGATGATTTGGTAGCAGTTCTTTACACAACATTTAAAAGAGCTCCTACAAATCGAGAAAAAGCTCGGATTTTTCAAGCGCTTAGGATCACTATCAATGACGAATTAGGCTGCTTGGAACGAGGTCTAGAGCGGATTCGGATGGATCTAGGTGACGGAGCATCTTTTGCAGTCATCACATACCACTCTCTGGAAGATCGTATAGTCAAGAGATCGTTTCGAGAATGGAGTAAGTCATGTATTTGTCCACCNAAATTTCCTGTTTGTAATTGTCGTGGNAAAGCTTTGGGATCTGTTCCAAGATCCAAAGGCATCAGACCATCGGACCTCGAAATCCAGGAGAANTCTAGAGCTCGCAGTGCTAGGCTACGGGTATGGAGGAAAGCGTGAGAAGAAGAAGGCANAAACCTNACTGGTTNTTAACAGCCCTGCTGTTTTTCAGTTGCCTTGGCCTAGCGATATCAATGGTCCTGACATCCTATAGGCAAAGTAGGACTGCTGAGTTGCTCCGGGCTCATGACCAAATTGAGAGGGATGTCGATTCTTTTGAATCGGAGCGAGATGAACTTCGTCGGAAGATCCAATACTTGGAAGGTCGCTCCAGGATTTCTCAGGTTGCTGAGGAAAGNCTTGGNATGCACAAGCCAGAAGCTTCAGAAATGGTCATTCTCTCTNTGGAATCNCTACCGTGAAGAGGCCCNGGCCAGCCTTTAAGCGNATGCTGGTTACACGTCGCAGGATTATTTTTGCTCTCTGGCTAATGGCAAGTGTAGTAATCATAGGACGCGCGGCCCATATACAACTTGCTCTTGGGACGGCTCTCAAACAAAAAGCTATCGCTCAGCAACGCCATTCGGAAAGCTTNCCTGGAACAAGGGGTGCNATACTAGATCGTAATGGTATTGAGTTAGGTGTTAGCAGGGAGAGATACAGGGTCAGCGTGGCACCTCGTGAGATTAAAAATCTTNCAATGGTAACGGAACTTCTTTCAGAGGNTTTGGCTCTAGATGTAAAGCTGGTAGCTGGGTATACCAAATCAGANCGACGATGGAGAACTTTTTCAGGTTCTTTTCAGCCGTCAGTGNGGGATGATTTGATGGGTATACCAGGTGTATACTTGGAGCAAATTTATTCCCGATACTATCCTCAGGGCGACCTGGTGTCAGGAGTTTTAGGTAAAACTATAGATGGTATCGGCAGGGGTGGCATAGAACAATCTTTCAATTCCGCGCTAGTCGGAACAGAAGGTCGAGCCATAGTCTCTCGCGATGTAGGAGGGGCGATTCCAGGACAGAANGTCATACTAGAGCATCCNGGGAGAGGAGGACAGGTTCAGTTAACACTGGATGCAGATATGCAACAGATCGGTNGGAATAACCTGGCTGAAGCNNTCAANACTACAAATGCAAAAGGTGGAGATTTAATCATCATTGATCCAAAGAATGGTGATGTGTTAGCAATGGTTTCCATCAGTAATGGTTCTGCCAGCCATTTATCCACGATCACTACTCCATATGAGCCAGGGTCCACATTAAAACCGTTCACCGTTGCTGGCCTAATGCATAATGGACTTGCTGGCTTAACAGATACAATTGAAACAGGTTCTGGATCCTGGGAGATAAACCAACGCACCATCAGTGATGTACATCCAGAGGGTGGACCAATGAGTCTAGCACATGCCCTGCAGGTATCGTCCAATGTTGGCATCGCAAAAGCTGCTCAAGTTTTAAGCAAAGAACTTCAGTATGAAACTCTGCGAGATTTTGGTTTTGGTGTAGCTACTGGCATTCGACTGCCNGGAGAAGGGAAAGGTGTGTTGAGACGTCCAGAGAACTGGGGTGCACAGTCAGCTGTTTCTTTAGCCATAGGCTACGAAATTTCTGTCACTCCGTTACAGATGGCNATGGCCTATGGAGCTCTAGCCAATGGTGGNTATCTCTATAAGCCTCGGATTGTGNGTAAAATATATGATTCCCAAGGTAAGATTGAAGAAATAGTNCCCATCCGTGTTGTCAGGAGAGTTCTTTCTCCAGCAATAACAAAAATGATTTCAGAAGTCTTGGTTGGTGTAGTAGAAGATGGTACAGGGACTCGTGCTGGACTCAGCACCTTNGCCGTGGCAGGGAAAAGTGGAACTACCAGAGCTTGGTCTAATGGGAGTTATGAAGAGGGGGCATACTTCTCCTCCTTTGTGGGCTTCTTCCCAGCTGAAGATCCACAAATGGTGATACTGGTGAAGCTAGACCGACCCGAAGGAGCATTTTATGGAGGAGCCACAGCGGCCCCCGTGATTCGTGCAACTATGACAGATATCTTGGCGTCTCCAAGGCAGCATTTGGATATGAGAGCTCTGGCCCAGGTGCAGATTCCTGCAGAACTATTGCCAGCACCGCAATCTCCAATCGTGCTGGCATCAAGAGNTACCGAAGGAATGTCGNTGAGCAATGTTCACATAAAGAACTCATTTACTTTCAATTCGACCCTAGAAAATCAAGTGTTGATGCCAGATGTTCGTGGACTCACTGCTAGGTCTGCTGCTGTGATTATTCACGAGCTAGGCCTAAGGGTNCAGTGGAGTGGAACTGGTAANATATCAGAAACACATCCCACACCGGGCTCAGCGGTTTCAATCGGAGATACGGTAAGTTTAGTGTCTCAGAGGAGTAATGGCGATGGTTGACCAAATGAGTTCATTAATGGCTCTGAGGACAACCTTGAAATCAGCTAACCTGTTGGGCAATACCTACGGTGATATAGATGGATTGGAAGTCACTGGGATTACACAAGATTCACGGTCAGTCAAAAAAGGTGACTTATTTGTTGCCTGGAAGGGTTCTGAGTGGGATGCTCATGATTTTTTGGATTCTGCTGCTCGCTCAGGTGCCAGTGCTGCGCTAGTAGAAAGACGTGTTCCAGGATTAGAAATCCCTCAAATACAGGTCTCTGACGGTCGTTTGGCAGCGGCCATAGCGGCAGATCTATTTTTTGATTCTCCTTGGGAAAATTTATTTGTTGCAGCTGTTACTGGCACCAACGGTAAGACGACTACAGCATTCCTTTCACGCCATCTTCTGCAGGCAACATCTTCTGCCGCNNCGCTAGGAACAGTGGGANTGGTGAAANCNGATGGCTTAATCGAAGGAGGATCAGACAATCTGACGACTCCAGGTCCAGTGGAGGTTTCCAGCTTAATGAGGAACCTCTTAAATACTGGGGTTGAGTCGGTTGTGATCGAGGCATCTTCCCACGCNTTGACACAACATAGGTTGTCGGGAGTCCGTTTTGATAGCGTGATCTTCACAAATCTTAGCGGTGATCACCTNGACTATCACAAGGATATGAANGATTACTTTCGAGCTAAGGCAANCCTGTTGGATTTACTAAAAGATNACGGGACAGTCATTATTAATGCGGATGACTCTTGGTGGACAAAATTGGATACGCGAGGATACACCAAAATTAGTTACGGCATCGAAGAGTCGGCAGATATAACTGCTGATATCGTGAAAATGGAACTTGGGAGTACGGTGNTGGAAGTAACTANGGGATCNGAAAAGGAGTCATTCNATCTACCGTTAAGTGGTCGTTTTAACGTGGATAATTGTCTTGCTGCTGTTTCCTTGGCCACAGTCGCCGGCTTGGAATTAGGNGATATAGCGGATCGCTTGAGATGCGCTCCTCANGTNCCGGGACGTTTAGAAGTGGTGGCAAGGGAGCCCTTCTTAGTGATAATTGACTTTGCTCATACCAGTGCAGCTTTAGCTAATATTATTTCTACGGTTAGGCGTTTTACAGAGGNTCGATTAATTGTTGTGTTCGGTGCTGGGGGGGATAGAGATCGTTCCAAGCGATCCGAAATGGGNAGGGTAGTCNCNGAAGGTGCNGACTTGGCCATAGTGACTTCAGATAATCCACGTTCAGAGGATCCAGATTCCATTATTAGTGATGTCGTAGCTGGGATGACATCGAAGGATGTTCACGCCATAAGTGACCGTAGATCTGCGATCACGTTGGCTCTTTCTGAGGCCAGGGAAGGTGATTGCGTGCTATTGGCTGGAAAAGGNCATGAANTGGTTCAAGTTGTCGGTAAAGAAAAGCAAGCATTCGATGAGCGCGAGATAATTCTAGAGAATTTGGAGATGCTGGGAGGTGCTGCTTGAAAGCCTCACCATTTTGGAATGATAGGCGTGTGAATAAGGCATTAAACTTGACGCCCGAGACTAGGTCCAAGATTTGTTTTTCTGGTATTTCTACNGATAGTCGATCGGTCAGTAAGGGTGACCTGTTTGTCGCTCTNATTGGAGATAATTTTGACGGTCATGATTTTATTTCCAAAGCTGTAAAGAATGGGGCTGAGGGTCTAGTGGTATCACGTCCAGTNCAACTGGAANAGGANTCCATCCCAATTTTTCGGGTGGAAGACACTCTTGAAGCACTGGGAGATTTAGCAAAATATCTTAGGGTACACTTAGACATTATCGTGGTAGCTATAACTGGATCAACTGGTAAGACTGGGACTAAGGATCTGATTCAAGCTGCTATAGAAGGCTGTTACGAATCTCATTGCACTAGAGGNAATCAAAACAACAGAGTCGGAGTTCCCTTAACACTCCTCTCCACTCCTGCAACAACTGAAGTTGTGGTGCTAGAACTAGGTACTAATCAGCCNGGTGAAATCGAAAGGCTAACGGAGATAGCAGGTCCACAGATTGCTGTGATCACAACCGTCTCCGAATCCCATACTCAGCGGCTNAAGTCTTTCGATGGGGTAATGAAGGAAAAATTGGATCTTCTTCGAGGACTTCCTAGCAGCGGCACTGCACTGGTCGGTGAAAATCCAAAAGATTTATCAAATAAAGCGAAAGAAATTGTGGAGAANGTGTTGGTAATTGGAAGNGATGTACACTCGAGTGTTGANTACCGNCCTGAGCATGTTCATATGNATCAAGATGGNTTCTATGGTTTTTCTTGGAGAGAGGAGAAGGTTNAACTAAAAGTTCCAGGAAGACATTCGGTTCAAAACTGTCAAATGGCATTGGCTGTGGCAGATGTTTTGAGGGTGCCAGCNAGTATTGCCATAAAGGGTGTCNGCAGAGTTAAGGCATCCAAAATGAGAATGGAAACTCTGCGAGTGGGCAATCTAACCTTGATTCTGGACTGCTACAACGCTAATCCGCAGAGCGTTGAATCAGCATTAGAGCATTTGTCGGTGATAGATCAAAACAGAGCCAAAGTTGCTTTTTTAGGTAGTATGCTAGAGTTGGGTGACGATAGTGAACGACTGCATCAGAAATTGCTTGCACAGGCTATGTCTCTCGATTTGGATCTGGTAGTTGCAACTGGATTATTTGCCGCAGGATCTTTGGAGAAAAAAGGNGGAAGAACTACTAAAGGTTGTGGAATTGTNAGTGTTGCAGATCCCTACACAGCGTATGAGGAAGTTCGAGACTGNATGANTGGAGACGAAGTAGTACTCCTCAAGGCTTCACGTGGGGTCAACTTAGAAAAATTAATACCTTATTTTGAGTCGGATTTTGAAATGGAAGGGATATCTCAGGACGGAGTAGAGNTCTAATGTTTTACCATTATCTCCCTGACTTAAGTGATTTTCACATCGTCTTTAATCTATTCAGATTTATAACTTTCCGAGCTGCTGGTGCGCTAGTCACCTCTTTGTTGATTGCATTTGTGTTAGGACCAGCTACGATAAGACTACTGAGAGAATTTAGAATTGGTCAGGTGGTTAGGAGTGATGGTCCAGAGGGCCATCTGGCTAAGCAGGGTACTCCTACAATGGGTGGAGTGTTGATAGTTTTACCCGCAACTTTGTCCACCTTGCTTTGGGCAGAATTAACAAACTGGTACATAGTCATAGCCTTGTCTGCTTTCTTGGCTATGTCTGCCATAGGTTTCATGGACGACTATCTAAAGGTGGTACGATTCAAGACAGATGGTCTGATAGCGCGTTATAAAATGTTGGGACAGTGGGTTTTTGGTATCTGTCTTGGTTTGTTTCTTATTGCGTACCCCATTTCTCCTTTGGAACCGAACAGAACCATGTTGCCGTTCTTCTCAGAACTTTCTTTGCTAATCAACCCCATTNTATATGTCATCTTTGTAAGCTTTGTTGTATCAGGGAGNTCTAATGCCGTCAANCTTACCGATGGGNTAGATGGANTAGCAACGGGGCTNGTTGCCATTGCCTCTGCCACTTTTGGTATTTTGGCCTACTTNGTGGGCAGAGTCGACAGTTCTTCTTATCTAGGTTTNTTCTANCTGCCAGGCGCAGGAGAACTAGGGGTTCTAGCACTAGCGATTGCCGGAAGTTGTCTGGGATTTCTATGGTACAATTCACATCCAGCAGAAATTTTTATGGGAGACACTGGGGCATTGGGTTTGGGTGGAGTAATTGGAGTAATAGCAATCCTNCTAAAGGCCGAATTCTTNTTGGCGATTGTTGGAGGTGTGTTTATAGCGGAAGTCCTTTCTGTTGTTCTACAGGTGGGATTTTTCAGATATACACGTTCAAGGGATGGTGTGGGAAGAAAGATTCTTCGAATGGCGCCACTTCACCACCANTTCGAAGAATTGGGATGGACAGAAAGTAAGATAGTAGTGCGCTTTTGGGTGCTGGGAATCATGTGTGCTATGGTNGCGCTAAGCGCTCTAAAGATCCGTTGAGATATGGAGATAGATAGAACTCTGAACGGGCAAAATATAGCGGTGATTGGTTTGGGACTGTCGGGGGTAGCAGCAGCAAAATTAGCACTTGAAAAAGGAGGAGAAGTTTATGTCTCAGAGATACGGACGGACCAAGAGGCTCGCGATAGTGCCAGTCGNCTCCGTCGGCTCGGAATCGAAGTGGAGCTCGGNCCACATAATCAACAGAAAATTGCAACAGCCGAAACNGTTGTTGTCAGTCCAGGGATCTCCCANCATGCAAGAATCATCAAGGATCTCGCTGGCAAAGGCATTGCGACGATGTCAGAGCCAGAATTTGCATTTAGATTCTTTGATGGTCCATTGATAGCAGTTACTGGCACCAATGGTAAAACAACAACGGCTATGCTGATAGCGCAATTCCTCAAAGAGGATGGGCAATATGTTGCACTGGGTGGTAATGTTGGGGGAGGNATGGCCCCTCCAGCATCNGAATTAGCTTTATCAGAAGATTCACCTTCCTGGTATGTTCTGGAACTGAGCTCTTTTCAACTTTCAGGTGTNATAAATNTAAAGCCCTCCATTGGAGTCNTCACGAACTTGGCTCCAGATCATCTGGACAGGTACGAATCAGTGGCGACCTACTATGGAGATAAGGCCAACATTTTTGCCAACGCTGATGACAATAGTCGTTGGGTCCTTAACGGCAGTGATTTAGAAGTGTTGGATCTGGCTCAGAATGTACCAGGTNAACATTTTTATTTTTCGGAAGAGTATACTGATAGTTCAGCAGCTTATGTAGAAGATGACATGGTCACTGTTGAGTTGGTCGGGTCGCTCTCTAGCATTATCGGGACTGATAGCATTCCCCTGTTGGGGAAACACAATGTTGCAAATGTCTTAGCCGCTGCTCTTACTGCTAAGTTGGCTGGANCTANAGACAATTCTATTGCNGAAGGGNTAAAGAAATTTTCTAGTTTGCCGCACCGTACTGAGAAGGTGGGACAGTGCAGGGGGATAGCTTGGGTTAATGATTCTAANGCTACTAATATTAGNGCNACTATAAACGGNATCACGAGCTTGGATGGCCACCTGTTAGTGCTATTAGGGGGCCAGGACAAAGGAGAGGATTTCACTCGACTAATCGAACCTCTCAAAGCTAATAATTCGAAGGTCATTGCGTTTGGTGAGGCTGGAGACCGTTTATATCAGCAATTAAAAGAAGATGTGATGGTNCGTTTGGTAGAGGGCAGTTTCGAAGACNTAATGGAATCTGCTTTTGAATGGGCAGAGCGGGGTGACACAGTCTTGTTATCTCCAGCCTGTCCAAGTTTCGATATGTTCAGGGATTACCAGGAGAGGGGAGACCATTTTCGAAAGTTAGTGAACAAGTTCCTGGAGATGCCTAATGGCTAAGGTGATAAGAAGAAAGTCCCGAGGGCAGTCACCTTTTTCCACNCAAAACTGGCGGAAAGGNTGGGAAATCAAAGCTCTCTATTCAGCAACAGCTATTCTGATAGTATTTGGTTTNATCAGCCTTTATTCCGCTAGTTCCTATCACGCCCAAAAACTGCAACTCNCAGACACATACTTCTTTGTTCGTCAGTNNATAGGTGCNGGAATTGGNTTGATCGTTCTTCTGATTTGTTCACGTATNAATTATGACATATGGCGNAAAATGGCATGGCCGATCATCGGAGCGACTTGGGTCCTACTGGTTTTACTTGTTCTACCAGGGGAATATTCATTTGCTCCAGAGATTAATGGTGCAAAACGTTGGCTTCGTATCGCTGGGATGACTTTGCAACCGTCNGAATTAGCTAAGATAGCCATTATAATCTGGACAGCTTCACTGGCNGTCAAGAAGCAGAATCAATTCAAGAGTTTGAGATCTGGCTTTTTGCCTTTTGCAGTAATTTGGGTAGCTGTAATGATGCCAATTGCATTGGAACCAGACATGACAACCTCCATGCTGGTGGGAGCATTAGGTTGTTTAGTTTTGTTTTTGGCTGGAGGTCGGTTCGGTCATTTTATTTTTATGATGATTCCACTTTCTCCATTTCTTTATGTGCAATTGATGGCTGGCTTTAGACTGCAAAGATTAAAAACGTTCTTTGATAGTGTAGTCATGGGCCCACTAGACGCTTCATTCGATCTTGCTGGTGCAGGATATCAAATAAGACAATCACTCTACGCAATTGGGTCAGGGGGTCTGAGTGGTGTTGGATTTGAACAAGGTCGGCAGAAACTAGGATTTCTCCCNGANGGTCACAACGACTTCATTTTTGCCATGATAGGAGAAGAATGGGGATTCTTCGGTGTGATTTTTCTTGTGACTNTGTATATGGTAATTGTCGGACTTGGATTTCATATTGCNTCTAAGGCGTCAGATCAAATGGGACAGCTACTCGCTATAGGNATTTCCAGTTTGATNGCAATACAAGCCATCTTACATATGGCTGTTGGTTTAGGCCTGTTTCCAACTACAGGGTTGGCTCTGCCTTTCATATCGTATGGTCGNTCCAATTTGTTGGTCAGCATGGCCTGTATCGGAATCTTGGTCAACATAGCAAGGCCTCCTCAAGGCACTTATATGAGACGCAGGAGGGCTCGTGCATGACCTTTCGACGGTTGTTTTCGCTGGAGGAGGGACTGGGGGCCATCTTTATCCGGCCATGGCTATGGCAGAGGAAATGGCCAACCAGCGATCTGGGACTCGTCCAGTGTTCATAGGGGCAAGTAAAGGTATCGAATCGAGGATTCTTCCTGATACGGGCCTTGAATATGATCTTTTACCTGTTCGTGGTTGGAAGAGAGGCAGTGTCTGGGTCAATCTGGGAGTTCCCTATGCCTTGTTGAAATCTATTTTGACAGCCGTCAAACTCCACAAGGAATATAGGTCCGATCTTGTAGTAGTAACTGGTGGATATTCAAGTGCGCCAGCAGGGTTGGCTGCAGTGATGTTGGGAATACCTCTGGTCCTACAAGAACAGAATGCCTATCCGGGTGTGACGACTAGAATACTTTCCTTGTGGGCCAAACANATTCATCTCTCTTTCCCTGAAGCGATCAAAAAACTTCCTGTCGTGGCTAGAGATCGTGTGTTGATCTCGGGTTGCCCAATTCAACCTCCTCCCAAAGTCCGNTTANACCGTGAGGAGATGTTAAAAACATTTGGTTTGNACTTAGACCGCAAGGTGTTGTTAGTTACTGGAGGAAGTCAGGGATCCATTGATCTAAATGAACTGATCTGGAAAGGTCTTCGGATTGACGGCTCGCGAAGGCGGAATTTTTTCTCCAATTGGCAGATTCTATGGNTAACTGGCATAAAGAATTACGAGGCAGTTGATAGTAGGGTAGAGGGACTAGGGCGCTCATCAAATGTCAGGGTCGTTCCCTATGTCAACAATATGGCTAAAGCTCTTACAGTAACTGATTTGGCCATTAGCCGCGCTGGTGCCATGACTACCTCTGAATTCTTGGCATGGGGTATACCTTCGATTTTGGTGCCGTTGCCTACTGCNGCCGCTAACCATCAGGAATTGAATGCTTTGGCTATCCAGGAGTTAGGAGCGGGACTNTGCAGAANCCAAAAAGATCTAACCTNTAGTCAGCTTTGGAAGGAAGTGCTTCAACTAACTGAGNACGATGAAATATTGGCTAAAATGGCTGATAGGGCAGTAGAAAATAGCAGACCAGAAGCAACTTCAAATGTAGTAAGTAGTATTTTGGAACTTTTATCAAAACCCACCAAAAGTTGGTCATGATGGAAACCAATCTTGTCATGAAACCCGAAACGTCACCTAAAGTGAATGACCAAGAATTGGGAAAAATTCATACTCACTTTATGGGCATAGAGGGTGCGGGAATGTTTGCGCTTGCGGAATTATTTCGGNAACAGGGTGGATTTNTTTCAGGTTGTGACATCGCTCTTGGTGATAATAGTCAACAGTTAGTGTCTCAAGGAGTAGAGATATACGGAGAACACAGTGCATCCCACCTTTCTGGTGTGAATTCTTTGGTCGTGAGTTCTGCAATCCCATGGGATACAGAGGAAATTCAAGAGGCCCTACGTCTCGAGATACCAGTAATGAAAAGAGCGGATGCGTTAGGTCTTTGTGTGAATGAAGGACAGGTCCTAGCGGTCTCGGGCACTCATGGAAAGACCACTACTACTGCTATGGTCACAGAAATCCTTGATGTGGCAGGGATGAATCCAACTGGTGTTGCTGGTGGATATGTNTTTTCCTGGGGAGGAAATCTCCTGAAAGGAGGAAGTGATCTTTATGTAGTTGAGGCAGATGAATACGATAGATCCTTCTTAGCCTTACAACCCGATATTGCTGTTGTCACTAACATAGAAGCAGACCATTTAGACTGCTACAATGACTTTGATGAGATAATTACTGCATTTCGTCAATTTATAGAATCTCTACCCTCCCAAGGCATCGCTGTGGTCTGTGCTGACGATAAATTTGCAAGCCAAGTAGTAAATGGNATNCNGGGTCAGAAAGTGACCTATGGATTGAATCCTGGCGCACAAATAAGAGCGACACAGATACAGCAAAATGATGGTGGTGTAGAATTTANCTTGATGGAAAAGGGTGCGAATATGGGATCGTTTAGGATACAATCCCTTGGTTTGCATAACTTGCAAAATTCTTTGGCAGCTGTTGCATCTTCACGATTCCTGGGAGTTTCCTGGGAAGCAATTCGAGTAGGATTAGCCGCTTTNGGAGGNGTAAAAAGAAGGTTCGAGATAATAGGTGTTCATAGGGATATTTTAGTAATAGATGATTATGCACATCATCCATCAGAAGTAGCAGCAACGTTGAAAGCGGCTAGGACATGCTATCCCGACCGTAGGTTGATCGCACTCTTTCAACCTCATCTTTACACTCGGACCAGAGATTTTGCAAAGGATTTTGGGAGCAGTCTCGCTATCGCTGATGAGGTTTGGGTGACGGATGTTTTCCCTTCTCGTGAAGAACCCATAGAAGGAGTAACAGGAGAATTAATAGCCAATCACATTGAGAAAGCTCGGGGTANGGTTAGGTATGAGGCTGATATGGATGTGATAAGTGATCATTTGATACGTGNACTAAANCCTGGCGATTTATTTATTACCCTTGGTGCTGGNTCNATTCGTCAAGTTGCAGAGGAAATAGAACTNTTACTTCGTGATGGGCAGACAAATGAATAGACGCTTAAGGATTTGGCTGGTCNTCAGTATCGTGCTTGCGGGACTATGGGNCACGAGAANACTACCGGAGNACTTAAGGAGAGTCGAGTTTTTTCAGGCAAGACAATACGAAGTTGAGGGGAATCATTACCTGACTAAAGAGATGGTATTAGAACTCAGTTCATTTCCAGCTGGGACAAGTATTTTCGATGATCTGGGTGGGGTTGAACTGCGATTGAAAGAACATGAGATGATTCTGAACGCTAGGGTTCAAAGTAATTGGTGGCCAACCAAAATTGTAGTGACAATAGAGGAGAGGGTTCCGCTTGCCTTAGTCGCCGAACCACTTTTGGTGCCAGTGGACAGGGAGGGTAACATTTTACCTATAGACCTGGGTAAATATCGATTGGATCTTCCACTTGTAAGAGTAAAGGGAAATTCAGAAGCACAAACTGAAGAGGAATGGGATGAAGATCAGGTCAAGGCCATGGTATTGGAGTTAGAAAGGTTGGGTTTGGATAATCCTTTTTTCACTGAAGCTTTATCTGAGGTGGCCATTGATCAAGATGGAAACGCGGAGGCGATCTTAGATAGAGATGTAGTACTTCGCTTCAGGCCGCCGCTCATGAATCAAGTATTGAACGCAGGCCTAGCTGCCTTGGAGGATGTGAAGAGACGTAGATCTACNGATGCTGGCATAGTAATAGATCTAAGATTTGAAGATCAAGTTGTTGTGTCTNATGGGGAAGGAGGTGGCTGGTGAACCCCATNCTAATCGCAGGTGTGGATCTGGGTACTACCAGAACTTGTGCNGTGATTGCAGAGGTCCCTCANGATCCAATTCTCAGAAGAGANCTNAATATTTTNGGGGTTGGCCAAGCTAAGACNACTGGAATGCAGGATGTAATNACTCACATAGATGAAACAACCGAGTCTATAAAGACCGCCATAGCCGAAGCTGAATTGATGGCNAGTGCGGAGGTCGATAGAGTTTATGTAGGTATTAGAGGCGACCACATCAAGACTATGGTGTCCCCTGGGATTGTTGCAGTAAAGGATGAAGAGATTTCCTATGCTGACATCGAGAGGGTACACGAAATAGCCAAAGCGGTAGCGTTTCCACCAGATAGAGAACTACTTCATGCGATACCCCGAGAGTACATCGTTGATGGTCAAAGAGGCATAAAGGACCCTGTAGGAATGATGGGGACCAGATTAGAAGCAGAATTATATCTGGTTACGGGATCATCTTTAGCCGCCGAGAATATTAGAAGGTCTGTTTATAGAGCTGGGTACGAAGTAGAAGGTTTAGTACTGGAACCACTAGCAGCTGCAAGGTCGGTGTTGACGGTTGATGAAAAAGAGGTGGGTGTTGCTGTTGTGGAAGTTGGTGATGCCACCACAAATATAGCTGCATACTACGATGGGGAAATCAGGCATCTGGCTGTTCTGCCACTGGGAGGAGCAGCGGTTACTAATGATTTGGCTCAAGGTTTGTCGATACCTTTTGCTGAGGCAAAGGAGGCAAAGAATAGGTTTGGAGTAGCTTGCTCTCAGTTAGTTGATCCAAAAGAAATGGTTCAATTAGATGGTGTCTCAGGAGGTTCAACACGACCAGTCGCGAGAGANCTNATAGCNCACGTTATACAGGCTCGCATGGATGAGCTTCTGGTCATGGCCCATGCCGAATTNGAAAAGCAGGAGATNCTNCAAAAACTGAGTGCTGGGATTGTTCTTTCGGGAGGNGCTTCTGCTCTCCAGGGAATCACNAATTTAGCACAGCAAGTGTTCGCGGCTCCAGTACGGATTGGTTCTCCNGGAGAGGAATTGTCTGGAATAGCTGATTCAGTAGGACGACCGAGGTTCTCNACAGCAGTGGGATTAGTGCTACATGGATTTGATAGATANAAAGAAACTGGGCTTGGNGCATCAAATCTTTCTTCTGGTTTGATCGGCAATGTTAAAAAGTGGTTAAGAGAATTTTTCTAAAGGNACATCTAATNTTCAACCTTTTTATNGGAGTTTACTGATGAAAANATTTGAATTCGANGANATGGATCTTCAGAGCGCATGCATGAAGGTTATCGGTGTCGGNGGTGCGGGTGGAAATGCNGTGAATAGGATGATTGATGAAAACTTGGAAGGNGTGGAATTTATAACGGCCAATACTGACGCTCAGGCTCTTAGAAGCTCTCGTGCGCCAGTCACCATTCAATTGGGACAAAATTTGACAAGAGGATTAGGAGCTGGTGCTAGGCCAGAAATAGGCCGCCAGGCGATTGCTGAAAGTGATGAAGAAATACGTAGTGTTCTTGAAGGGGCTGATTTGGTCTTTGTGGCTGCGGGGATGGGGGGTGGCACAGGCACAGGGGCAGCACCGATAGTAGGAGAGATTGCCCGGGAAATGGGAGCTTTGACTGTAGGAGTGGTTTCGAAACCATTTTCTTTTGAAGGAAAAACTAGGGAAAAGCAGGCAGAGCAAGGGATAGCAGAATTACGAAGAAGTGTGGATACAATGATTGTTGTTCCGAATAACCGGCTCATGGCAGTAGTACCGCAAGGGACGTCTTTCAAAGATGCTCTTAAAAAGGCAGATGAAGTTCTACTAAACGCTACGAGAGGTATTAGTGATCTCATACGGTATCCTGGAGAAGTTAATGTCGATTTTGCTGATGTTCGTACTATAATGGCTTCTCGTGGNCCTGCNCTTATGGGTTCGGGTTTTGGAGAAGGGGAAGATAGAGCGCAAGAAGCAGCGCAAGAGGCTATATCATCTCCCTTGCTTGATGAAGTGTGTATAAAGGGAGCTAGAGGTGTCTTGCTAAATATCACTGGTGGTATGGATTTAGCTATTGACGAAGTGCATAAGATATCCACNATCATACATGACGAAGTTGGAGAAGAGAGTGAAATAATCTTTGGNATGGTTCACGATAAAAAACTTAAGAACCAAGTCAGGGTGACAGTTATAGCCACGGGTTTTGATGAAGCCCAACCTATTCGTGAGGTCCAACCACCTGCACATATCAATCCTCCTGTTTTTAAAGAGGATTCTCTTCCCCTAGCGGTAAATCAAAGTGATTATTCNNGAGGAGAAAGAGAGGGTGATAGTGGTCATAGTCCTGCGGTCTTGACCCCNTTGAATGAGAGTACTATTACAAATCAGGAAATTGGTGAGTTGGATGTGCCAACCTTCATTCGGAGACAAATGGATTAATTTTTGGTTCGTTGGTTCTGAAGTGATAGGTTACTTGATGTGACAATATCAAATTAAGAGCTATAGATCGGTTTGGAGGAGTGCAGTGTTTCAAGACATCAGGGCAATNTCATTATTTCGCGGNTTTGGATTGCTTGTACTTTTGTTCCTGATCTTTTGGCAAGAGAAAGAGAAGCTTCCTACTGTTCAAATCGATGATCCAATACCTGCACAGCCTCGGGAAGACGAATTTGTTTATGCGTTAGAAACAAATCAGACTTTGGGNGATCTTTTTAACAAATTCTTAAATCCAAATGATCAGGACGCCCTGCTTTCCGCACTGCGNGTACACATTGATCCTAGGCGGGTTCGAGAAGGAACTACCGTGAGAGTTCGCAGCGAGCGTGGAGGTCTTGAGGGTGTAAAATCCGTGGAAGTCACCCTGAATGCCGATGAAATGGTTCAATTGCTTCCTTCCACGGAGTCATGGAATTCAAGATTAATTAGCACTCCTACTACAGTGGATACCATATGGGCTTCTGGTAACATTGAATCATCTCTTTGGAATTCTCTGATACGCAATCAAGATCTCGCTCAGGTTGTTCAAGTTGATAGAGAGAAATTGGTCTTGGAACTAAACGATGTTTTCAAATGGCAGGTTGATTTTGTGCGACAAATTCAGGCGGGAGATTCTTATCGGTTTGCGTTCGAGAGGGAGATTAGGTCGAGTGGAACTATGCGTACAGGACATGTATTAGCTGCTGAACTCATTAACCAGAATAGGAGTTATACCGCTGTTTGGTTTGACCCAAACGGTGATGGTGAAGGGACATATTATGACCTGGATGGAAAATCAGTGAAGGGTGCCTTCTTGCTCAGCCCGATTGAGTTGCGTCACCGTATCTCCAGTCGTTTTACCACAAGTCGTTTTCATCCGATCCTTAAGACATGGCGAGCTCANCGTGGTGTTGATTACGCGGCCCCCACNGGGACACCCGTACAAGCTACTGGTAATGGAGTGATTGTACACAGAGCCAGGGAGTCTACGTATGGAAATAGAATAGACATNCAACATCCAAACGGTTGGACGACTAGATATGCCCATATGAATGCTTTTGCCAGAGGATTTTCTGTAGGTAGTAGAATCAAGCAAGGGGATATCATCGGGTACGTGGGAATGACAGGTTTGGCCACAGGACCTCACCTGCATTATGAGATGCTTCTTCACGGCCGTCATGAAGATCCATTGGGTATAGATCTTCCCTCTGGAGATCCAGTTCCTAATGACCAATGGGACCAATGGCAGGTTCAAAAGCTTGATAGGTTGGCTTTTCTAGATGAGTTAACAGATGACTCAGTGATTTCAGGATCGACNAGGAACATTGAGGANCAGTCAAATTCGGGAGTGCGGTGACTCTTTCCGCATTAGTCTTAACAGGACTGGTTATTNGTGCCGGACTTTTCTCGTTTTGGGTTTACTCGCGTATGGAAATCGCAATTTCCTCCTGGAAGTCCTTAGCAATACTTAGNTTTTTGACTCTCAGNATGGTTTTGTTGCTAATATGGGATCCCAATATTCCTGTCGCCAGAACGGAAATTGGNCAAGATACGGTGTGGNTGCTGTTGGATGGATCGNNGAGCATGAGACCTACTGACCAAAGCCGACCAGAACTCTTGGCAGAAGTGATGGAAANACTGACAGAAATGGAAGAAATGCCTTNGCGNATAATGTTGTTTGGAGAAAGGCCTCGTTTTGTTTCAGCAGACTCAGTGGAATCGATTGATTTTAGGGATGAGTTATCCAGATTAGGTCCTGCTTTAGTAAGTGCTGCTGAGGCTGGCGCATCCGACGTATTGGTGTTGAGTGACTTNAGGATCGATGATGTTGAGANTCTAGATTCTTATAGCCAAACTTATGGNCTTGATGTGAAGTTCGAGCGTTTGGATATGGAAAGACGCAATGTGGGAGTCGAAGATTTCATGGTTTTTAGAAATGATCNCCTTGAGGAAACCGTGACAGCTCAGGCATCCATTTTTTCGGAAGGTTTGCAGGCAGACGAGTCGATAACTATTGAAATTTTTGAAGAAGAGAACTTAGTGGTCTCTGAAGAGGCCAATCCGATCTCTATAGGCAATACGTTGATGTTTGAAGTTGAATTGCCGATAAATCATGAAGCTTCAGGACTCTTAGAGTATAGGATATCCTTGGGAATACTCGAAGANGATTTTAGTCTGGACAANCAAAAAAGCACTTTTATAGATATGAGCTTCAGTGATAAGGAAATAGTGTTTCTTTCAATGAAACCAGATTGGGAGCCTAGGTTCTTACTGCCAGTTTTATCAGAAGTGTCAGGATTGTCATTCGAAGGCTTTCTCTCATTGGGCGATGATCAATTCTTAAGTATGAATGATATTGAGGGTGATGAGTCCATTGTAACGGAATCGAGAGTAAAACGAGCAGTGGCAGCAAGTAGAATCTTGATTGTCCATGGTCTTGCCGGAGATTCTCCCGATTGGGTTGTGGATGCTTTAGATAATAGCTCATCCACAATAGCATTTATTGAGGATGGTACAGCAGCGAGTAAAATGGGGGTTTCTACGCAACAGAGTATTGTTGAAGGGGAGTGGTACCTTGAAAGTAGTTTAAAACCATCTCCGTTAGCATCCACTTTGTCGGGTATAGATTTGACTTCGCTAGCTCCTTTAAATGCAGTTTTGCCAATGCTAGATCCCAACAGTTATCTCAGACCAATAGAATTTCGCAGAAATGGTCTTGGCCAAATTCAGGCACCGTTAATTTTGAACGAAAGTGATGACAGCAAGCAAGCTCTTGTGCTTGCATCAGGTTTTTGGAGATGGTCTTCAAGGGGGGGCAATAGCCGAGAGGTATATCGTCGATTATGGTCTGGGGTACTTGGTTGGTTGATGGCTTCAGAAGTTGCTAGCAACATAAGGTTGGTTGAGCCGGAAGTGAGAGTATGGAGTGAAAATGACCAATCTAGGTGGAGTGCCTGGGGCTTGGCTAACAACAGCATCCATTTGATGATTTATAAAGATGAAAAATTAGTCCAAGACACCACTGTCATTGTAAATCCAGAAAGCCAGTTTTTTATAAATGGATTGGGTCTTGGTAGCTACAGCTATAGAGCAGATGATATCAATAGTGGAGATCTATTGGGTTCGGGGCGGTTTAAGGTGGAAAATCATAGCTTGGAATGGTTTCGGGTGCCCAGAGATCTAGTAGATATTTACAGCGATTTACCAAGCTCAACTGCGATAGGCAGTGGATTTAGTCGTCCCCTCCACACATATATCATCCCATACCTTTTGATAATAATCTTTCTGTCGATTGAATGGATTGGACGAAGGCAGCGAGGCCTCAGGTGAGTTTCTTTAGACTTGACAAACCCGTCCAGTTCTTGAAGGGGGTAGGGCCGAGTCGAGCTGAATCATTGGGACGTATGGGCATAGTCACCGCGAGAGATCTGCTATATCACAGTCCTCGGAGATATGATGATGCTTCTACGATTCAAAACATAGAGAGCCTTCAAGTAGGTGCAGAAGTTACAATCGTTGGCAGAGTCAGGTCAAAGGGGCTCATTTCTACCAGGAGTCGATTGCAAATCTTTCAAGCAGTTTTACAGGATGATTCTGGGATGATTACTTGTGCTTGGCCTGGTCAGCCCTGGATCGAACGTAAATTCCAAGAGGGTGATGTCGTTCTGGCCACTGGCACGGTGAGATTTTTCCATGGACGGCAACTGCAGCCACGGGAATTTATTGTTTTGGGACAATCTGGATCTGAGGAAGTAAGAGAGCGACTTTCCAGCGGCCATATTTTTGTCAGTTATCCAGCTAGTGAAGAAGTTCAACAATGGGTGTTACGCAGTATTTTTAAAAAAAATATGGGTACTCTGCTCGATAGTGTAGAAGAGGAGGAATATCTAAAATATTCCCAAGTACAAGAGCTTTCACTACTTGGTATGAGGGAGGCTTTGGAGGCTTTGCATAAGCCTTCTTCGATGGAACAGGTGGAGCAGGGACGCAGACGTTTGGCTTTTGACGAACTCTTTTTTTCACAAACACTATACGCTATGGGTCGCCACCATCTCAACCAAGAAAGTACAGGAATACTTTTTCAACGTGATAACAAATTGATTGGCCCTTTACACGAGTCCTTGCCTTTTGATTTAACCAAGGGACAAGTCAAAGTACTGCGTGAAATTTACGAAGATATGAATTCAACGAGACGGATGAATAGGCTTCTTCAGGGAGATGTTGGGTCTGGCAAGACCATAGTTTGTTTGTTCGCGATGTTGCTAGCAGTTGAAGGAGGATATCAGGCAGCATTAATGGCTCCGACTGAGTTACTAGCAGAACAGCATGCGATTACTTTGCAAAAATTCCTAGATCCACTCGGCATAAAAGTTCATTTGTTAACTGGAAAAAGATCTGATGCCGAGAGGAGGACTGTTTTGGAGAACTTAAGGGACGGTCAAGCTCGTATCATAGTTGGAACCCATGCGCTAATACAAAAGGGAGTTATCTTCGAGAGATTAGGATTGGTAGTGGTTGATGAGCAACATCGCTTCGGAGTAAAACAGAGAATGGCTTTGCGAGACTCAGACCTGACGCCTGATACTTTGCTAATGTCGGCGACTCCAATTCCACGGTCCCTTGCTATGGCCATGTATGGTGATTTTGATCTTTCAATTATAGAGGGTTTGCCTACTGGACGCATTCCCGTAAGGACACTTCTTCACTCTCCCAATGAAAGGCCAAAGGCATATGAGAAGTTAGAATCAGAATTAAGTGAAGGACGACAAGCCTACATTGTCTATCCTTTGATAGATGATTCTGATAAGATAGATTTGCGTTCGGCTAAAGAAGGTTATAGAAAGCTTTGTCGAGATGTGTTCCCTCACAGGAAAATTGGGTTAATTCACGGGCAACTTTCGGTTGAAGAGCGAGACGAGATAATGAATTCATTTATCTCAGGAGAAACAGAAATCCTAGTGGCGACCACTGTAATCGAAGTGGGTATCGATGTTTCAAACGCCACCATAATGCTGATTGAAAATCCTGAAAGGTTTGGTTTGTCACAATTACATCAGCTTAGAGGAAGGGTTGGAAGAGGTTCTTCAGAGAGTTTCTGTATTTTGATAGCCGATCCTCAAGGGACAGCTGCTGAACGGATTGAAGTGTTTATGAGGACTTCGGATGGTTTCGTTTTGGCGAAAGAAGACCTAAGGATTAGGGGCCAGGGAGATTTTTTTGGTGCACAACAGCATGGGAGAGATCCTGTTTTGAAATTTGCTGATTTGACAAGAGATGAAGACCTTTTGGTCGAAGCCCAATACAGGGCCCGTTCTTTGATACAGGACACCCCTGACCTCGATGGCACCAATGGAGAACGGGTGAAGGAGTTGTTATCCTCAAGATACAACGAAAGGATGAGGCTTTTTTCAGTTGGGTAAAAATTATTGCTAGCATCAAATAATTTGTACATTTAACAATGACTGATATGAAAATAGACCAGGATAATGTAACCGAGATAGGTTCTCTGAAGGACTATGTCGGTGAATGTGTTACAGTGTTGGGCTGGATTGATGGTGTAAGAAGTCATGGTAAGGTGGGTTTTTTGTTGGTGAGGGATGGGACAGGCATCCTCCAGGGAGTAGTCCTGAAAGAAGATAGTTCCGAAGATATGTGGGCATTGCATGAATCTATGACTTTGGAGTGTTCCGTTTCGTTGACTGGGGAAGTGCGCGAGGAACCTAGAGCGCCGGGCGGTTTTGAGATGGGAGTGATTAAGCTAGAAATATTGGGATCCTCACATGACTATCCCATTCAACCAAAAGAACATGGCGTTGATTTCCTTCTTGATCACAGGCACCTCTGGCTTCGTTCAAGCCGTCAGCGAGCAGGGTTGCGAGTACGGCACGAAGTCGAACAGACTATACATGATTATTTTTACGAAAGGGGATTTATAAGGATTGATTCCCCCATTTTGACTGGTGCCATCGGTGAATCTGCGGGTTCACTGTTTGAAACTGAGTACTTTGGGCAACAGGCATATCTCGCGCAGACTGGACAACTGTACGTAGAGGCTGCTTGTCCGGCCTTTAGGAAAGTTTATTGCTTTGGCCCAACTTTTAGAGCCGAAAAATCGAAGACTAGAAGGCATTTAACTGAATTCTGGATGATAGAACCCGAAGTTGCTTTTGCAGATACAGAGGATAACATGCAACTTCAGGAAGATTTCGTTCGATACATTGTAAAGAGAGTTATGGAACGATGTGGGGATCAGTTAGAGATCTTAGGACGGGATCTTGGAGATTTAAATATGGTTTTAGAGCCCTTCGAACGAATTTCCTATACGGATGCTGTAGATCTTTTAAGAAAGAAAGGGAATTCGATAGAATGGGGAAGTGACCTTGGAGCTCCAGACGAGCAGCAACTAACTGAAGAATTTGGCAGGCCTCTCTTTGTTTATGAATATCCTCGTTCTGTAAAGGCATTTTATATGAAACAAAATCCTGACGATGAAAAAACCGTACTATGCAATGATTTATTGGTTCCTGGTTATGGTGAAATTATCGGTGGAAGTCAGCGCGAAGATGATTTGGATCTTCTGTTGGGTAGGATCAGAGAGGAAAACCTACCCGAAGAATCTTATTCATGGTATCTAGATCTAAGGCGCTATGGCACTTTTGTTCATTCTGGATTTGGTCTTGGATTGGAGCGGACCGTTGGTTGGATTACAGGAATTCGTCATATCCGAGAACTTATTCCATTCCCAAGGATGATGAACAGATTGTCTCCGTGAATGGGATCTGTGATTCTTGTAAATACTCAGGGAGGTCTCTGGAGGGGGATGACTTGTGATGACTTGCTCGATCGAACAGCATCCTACCGAGGAAATTTAAAGTAACTTTCATGGCGAACAATTTGCTTTCCCGTTCTTGGGTGGAAATCTCTCTGGATTCTCTTAGTAAGAATGTTTTAGCTGTTCGTGAATTGGTAGGAAACGATTGTCGAATTATTCCCATGATAAAAGCAGATGCATATGGTTTGGGTGTTGATAATGTCCTTGCTTCTTTGGAAGCTTGTAATCCTTGGGGCTTTGGCGTTGCTACTGTTGCGGAAGGATGTCATCTTCGTGATTTGGGTGTTGATAAACCTATAGTGGTCTTTTCTCCCATACCCTACCAATCTTATCGGGAGGCATTGGCAGCTGATCTCACAATCACTTTATCAAGCCTAGAATCTTTAGAGAGATGGCTATGTGTCTCAAAAGAGTCAAGGACATGTGGCCGTTTTCATGTGGAAGTCGATACTGGAATGGGTAGGGCTGGATTTGACTGGAATACTGTAGACTATTGGGGAGAGAAACTACGGATGCTAGCAAAGCGGGACCAAGTGGTTTGGGAAGGGACCTATACTCATTTTCATTCTTCTGATACAGACCTTGGTTCGAGCACAGAAATCCAATATGAAAGATTTTGTAAAACCCAAAGAAAACTATCTCAAGGTGATGGGATGTACCATGTTTGTAATTCGGCAGCTATCCTTGTCAAACCTTCTTTTAGGGCTGATGGCGTAAGGCCAGGCATTTTTATTTATGGAGGCAATGTAGGGATGTCAGGACAAGAACCAGAGCCGGTAGTTAGCCTCAGAGCAAGAGTGGTTCTGCTACGGGATGTTGAGAAGAATACTACGTTGGGTTACGGAGCGAGCTATAGAAGTAAAGGCCAGGAAAGATGGGCAGTGCTGAGTATAGGATACGGTGATGGATTCCCAAGAAAGTTGGGAAATCGCGGCGAAACACTAATACATGGCATTAGGGTGCCGATTATCGGAAGGGTCTCTATGGACACGATTGTGGTAAACATCACTGAGCTTCAAGGAGTCAAAATAGGAGACGTAGCTACGCTCATAGGGAAGGATGGAGGTCAGGCCATCACTTTGGATGAAGTAGCAGATTTGGCTGAAACTGTGAGTTATGAGATTCTGACTGGATTGACACCTAGATTACCAAGGGTTTTGGTGTGATAGTTACTGTGCTTCTAGTCCAAAAAAAGAGGGAGTATCTTTGAGAAAGTCTTATCTTATGACAGGTTTTTCTCTGTTGGCATTGTTGTTTTTTGCTAACTGCACAGAAAATGTTGCCACGGCTCCAGATCTAGACCTAATAGATACCAAGCCTCACACGTTAGAAGTACTTGTGCCTAGTGGACAGTTCGTTCAAGATGTGACTGTTTGGGGGGGGTATGGATCAGCTTCCGATTTCGGATCAGGAGTTGTTGCCAAGGACTTTAATGGGTTCTCTGCTAAAACAATCGTGCGATTCGGTTCATATCCAGAGTCATTTCAACTAGAGGGAACAGAAACCAGCCTGAAATACTTAGGAGGCAGGGTTGTCCTCTCCTTCGATTCTGTTCAAGGTCCTTATGACGAGAGCATAGGTATAGAGATCCTAGCGACTCAAAACGATTGGGATGCTAAAACTGCGAACTGGAATTTCGCGGTGGACACCGCAGGAAATAAAGCTGCCTGGAATCAGCCAGGTGCTGGCTCTTCGGTTTTGGTAGCATCTGGCGATCTTGATTCTCATCTGGCTGGTGATTCAGTAGTAACTTTCGCGTCCATCAGTCTGGATGTGGATTCGGCCTCCGTAGCTAATTGGGGAAAAGTCGGTGACCAATCTCAGGGTATAGTAGTAGCTTCTAGCGATTCAGGAACACGACTAAACCTCTGGAATGCTTCGTTGGTCCTGACGGCTGTGCCTCTGATCAATCCAGACACTATTGTTGAAATACCGATACCAGTCAGTGATTTAAGTTTTATTGTGGATCCAATGCCAGTGGATCCAACTGGATGGCTTAGAGTGGGTGGCCTTCCTTCCTGGAGGTCTGTGATAACAATAAAACTACCAGAGCAAATACAAGGTTCAGTTGAAGTCTGCGGGAGTACAGAGTGTTCGTTTGATCTATCAAAGAGCCAGTTAAATCTGGCTGAGCTCATACTAACAACTCGAGAAACAGAGGTGGGTTTTAAGCCGACAGAACCATTGGGAGTCGAAGTTCGTTCTGTTCTTGATCTTCAGTCACTTCCTAAATCACCACTTGGAGAGTTCATTGGTGGGCAGCAGGGGTTTACGATGAAACCCGAACTTTTTAGCGGCTCTGGACAAGGAGAAGTTAAGTTTGAACTGACAGAGTTATTAAAGAAGGGTTTCGACGAAAAATCCAGTTTATTCCCCCCCCAAACCATTGCTCTCCTGAGTAGTGACGAAGGAAGTAGTTTAAGTTTTGCATCTTTTGAAGGTTCTGGAAATTCTGGCCCGGTATTGAGACTATTACTTACTGTCCCCCAAATAGGCACATCTCCATGAGGAAGTTTTTCTTTGTTTGCATATTTTTTGTTTTCAATATGTCGATTGCTGAGGGGCAATCTTTGTTGGGGTCGACAGGGCTTGGGATGAGACTAGAACCAATAGAGGCCACACAAAGAGCTCTAGGAGGAGTGGCCATAGCAGGTAGAACTCCAACAATAATACCAGGTGATCCAACGGCTTCCTTGGATCTCTTGGCGTCGACAGCCAGTGTCACATTGCAACCAATGTGGGGAAGTTACAAGATTGGATCAAATCAGGGAGAATTTTCTGGAACACGTTTTCCAGTGGTGGGGATTGCATTTCCTCTTGGAACCACTGGCGTAGCAACTTTAACGCTAAACAGTTTCTTTGATCAAAACAGTTCTGCATCTGTGAAGGACACTTTGCAGTTAATGGGGCATGATATTCCGATCACGGATAAATCGGATCTGTTGGGTGGGTTGTCAGCTCTTCGAATGGGGTGGGCACAGCGGGTATCTTCAAGTATAGCATTAGGAGCTTCAGCTGGTGTTTACACTGGCAGTGTTGAACGCAGTGTTGTAAGAAGTTTTGATTTGGATTCGTTACCACTAGTTACCCCGATCAACGAATTTTCGGATAAGAAGGAATGGACTTACTCTGGCCCACTTCTATCGATAAATCTCTCATGGAATCCTAACTCATCATTGCAACTCGGCACTGCTCTGCAGTGGTCTGGTAAGATTAATATGGGTCCGATTGGGGCATCGGAAGGGGAGAAGCAGTCAATAAAAGCTCCATTGGAGCTGAAGTTAGGAGGCAATTGGATAATTAACCCTGGGATCTCTTTAAATGTAGGATTGTCTTCTTCGGACTGGAGTAATTCTGGATATCCCGAACTTGATGCAGTGGCCGTGGGCCGAACTACCACTTATGGAGTTGGCCTTGAATGGGAAGCCACTAGGTTCTGGTCGGGACCTTTTCCGCTTCGGTTTGGTTATCGCAGGTCGACTATGCCTTTCACATTCAAGGGTCACATCGCTAAGGAACAAAGTGCTTCTGTAGGTTTTTCGGTAGTTGTTGCAGAAGCCCTTGAGCTTCCAATAGCAGCGATTGACGTTGCGATAGAAAGAGGGAAACACTCAGCAAGTGTCTTAGAAGAGAATTTCAATAGGCTTACTGTTACTTTGCGGGCAGGGAACCGCTAAAAAGGTTAGCGTTACAATGAGGGTGACCTATAAGACTTTCGGATGCAAAACCAATCAGTATGACACTGAGAGAGTGAGGCAAGAGGTAGAAGCCAAGGGGTCCTTGACCGTAGAAAAATCAGATGATTTTGACATCTGTGTGGTCAATACGTGCACTGTCACTAACGTTGCCGATAGGGAAGCTCGGAAGTTTATTCGAAAGGTTAAAACGGAGAAGCCAGAGGCCAGAGTTATTGTCATGGGGTGTTCCGCGATTCTTCGCAGTGATGAGTATCGTGAAATGTCAGAAGTGGAATCGGTAGTTGAAGGCCACGACCCGATCCAGGTTTCTCTAGCAGTGCGAAATAAGCAGAAGCTGACCCAAATAAAGGGTTTTCGTGAAAACAGGGAGGGATCCGGGACATTAGCTGGACTAGATATTTTGGATTACAGGAGATCGGCAACGCGTGGGTGGTTGAAGATACAAGATGGATGTGATAGGAAGTGTTCATTTTGTGCAACGCGTCTAGCTAGGGGCTCCAGTCGCTCAAGGGAATTAGAAGAGGTCGTTGCTGAGGCGAAAAGTCTGAGTAACCATCATCCTGAGATTGTTTTGACTGGTATCCATATCGGACACTATGGAAGAGACCTAGAATCCCCGATAGGCCTTCCAGAGTTATTGGATGCCCTAATGGAGAGAGTGCCGAAGACGAGATTTAGGTTGGGCAGTATAGAAGCGACTGAAATAGGAGATTCATTGCTAGACTTAGTAAATTCTTCTAGGGGAAGGATAGCCCCTCATTTTCACATGCCTCTCCAAAGTGGTGCCGATCCCGTTCTGAGAAGGATGAGGCGCTGGCATACCAGAGAAGAATATCGAATAAATGCTATTAAAATTGCGGATAAACTGCCTTATGTCGGATTGGGAGCGGATATTATAACTGGATTTCCTGGAGAACGAGATAAAGATCACCAACAGACTGTCAAACTGGTGGAAGAACTCCCTTACACATATCTCCATGTGTTCCCATTTTCAAAAAAGGACAATACACATGCAGCAGAACTAAAGGATGTGGTGCCCAGGAAATTATCGAGAGAAAGAGGGATGGAGCTAAGGAAACTTGCTGAGGATAAGAATGTGCAATATCGAGATTCTCGTTCAGGAGGTCCATCTTTAGTTACATTAGAACGAAATGGTACTAGTGCTATGACAGAAGACTATTTGAGGGTAGGGATAAGTGATTCGGTCACTAGAAACCCTGACAGACTTTATAAGGGCATTCTAAAAGGTGAAGGTAAAGAACTATATATTGATTTAGATGACAAGCTGGGTGATAGGAAATTCTAAGAATCTGAAGGTGTGAAACGAGATGGATGAATTTGTAGCAAAAAAAGTCTATGTAGAAACTTACGGTTGTCAGATGAATATCAGTGATGGGGAACTGATGGAGGGCATTCTAGTCGAGAAAGGCTATGAGGTTTCTAATTCAGCTGAAGAAGCCGATGTAATTTTAGTCAACACCTGTGCGATCAGAGAGCATGCGGAAGAAAGAGTGTTAGGAAGGGTTGGCCAATTATATGGTATAAAGAAAGAACGCCCAGAGGTCATTATTGGAGTGACTGGTTGCATGGCGCAGAGATTGGGGGATAATTTGCTACAGAGGGCTCCATATGTGGACCTAGTGATGGGTCCAGACGGTTATCGATCTTTGCCAGAACAGCTCGAACGAATTCATATAGGTGCTAAGTCCATGCCGTCTCGTTCTTCAAAGAAGAGAGGTCCGCAGCTGGCAGTTTTGGACCTGGACGTGGGTGAGAATTATGAAGGATTGGTGCAACGACGGACTTCACCAGTCAGCGCTTGGGTTCCTATTCAAAGGGGATGTGATCACAAGTGTACTTTTTGCATAGTTCCTTATGTTCGTGGACCAGAAAAAAATAGAAAATCTAGTGACATTTTGAATGAAGTTCGAGAGATTGCAGAGGCTGGTCGTACTGAAGTTACTCTGCTAGGACAGACGGTGAATTCGTATGAGTCAGATGGAGTTTGTTTTCACGAACTACTGAGGTCGGTAGCACGTATTGACGGGATTCGCAGAGTACGTTTCACTTCTCCACATCCCAATGATGTAACACCTGAATTATTAAGAGTTATGGCTGAAGAACCAGCTATTTGTGAGCAGTTGCACCTTCCGTTGCAATCTGGGAATGATAAAGTTCTTCGCCGGATGCTACGTCGATACACTGTCGATACTTTTTTGGAGAAAGTAACTTTGGCTAGGGATTTGATCCCTGATTTGTCACTTTCTACAGATATCATTGTGGCCTTTCCTGGCGAATCGGAAGATCAATTTGAAGATACTTTAGATCTGTTAAGGCAAGTTAGATTTGATGACGCTTACACGTACAAATATTCTCTTCGGGATGGTACACCAGCAACTCGTTTTCCAGACAGTGACTTCTTGTCAAATGAGGAAGCACAGATACGATTGACAAAGCTAATTGAAGTGCACAGGAGTATACAGAACGATATTAATAAGGGTGAGGTAGGGAGGATAGAAGAAGTTCTAGTCGAAAAAAAAGGTAGGGAGACTAGTCAGGTGTTGGGTCGAACCAGAAGAAACAAAGTAGTTGCATTTAACGCTTCCTCTGAAATCATTGGTACCTATCACCAGGTTCTCTTGACTGGTACCACGGGCGCCACATTTATGGGTGAGTTGGCTAATTGATGTTTTTACTGTGACCATCTGATGAGACTTTTGGGCCCTCTAGGAGCTATTGGTTTACTTTTTCTCGTGGTTGTGTTTGCTATCCAAAATGACTTTGAGAAAGTCAGAGTAAATTTTGGATTCATGAGCTTTGACAGAGTTCCGGTATCCGTACTCGCCATTGTTGGACTAATAGTCGGAATGTTCTTGATGTTGTTAGTGGGTATAGAAAGTGATCTCAAGGTCAGAGCTATTCTGCGCGAAAGATTGAAAGAAGAAGCCAAGGAAGAGGACGTCATGGAAAAAGGAGAGTACCAAGGAATCCAGGACTCAATGGTCGAATAAAATGGAACGGATCTATATCTGGAGTGACAACGAAACAACTCTATAAAGAATCCCCAGCGACTGATAGCTACTGTAGTCTTCTAATCCTCCCCATCCTGCAAAAAATCTTTTTCTCTTTGATGTTTGACTTTATCTAGCCTTGATGCTTCCAATTCCTCAAGGTAATTCTCAGCCAATGGAGTTATATACTCACCAGTAAATATCGAAGTTTCAAATTCTTGAATTTCGGGATTGCCCGCATGCACCGTTTCAATCAAATCCTCTAGTGTTTGATAGATAAGCCAGTCTGCTCCAATTTCTTCTGCTACTTCTCCATCTGTTTTGTTAGAAGCTATCAATTCACTCGTAGCTGGCATGTCAATGCCGTACAGATTTTGGTATTTAATTGCCGGTGCGGCAGATGCGAAATACACCTTTCTGGCTCCAGCTTCTTTTGCCATTTCAATGATCTTTTTACTTGTAGTCCCTCTAACGATTGAATCATCTACTAGTAAAACGTTTTTCCCCCTGAATTCTAGATCAAGAATGTTCAACTTTCTTCTTACTGATTTCTTCCTTTCTTCTTGATAGGGCATGATAAAAGTTCTGCCGATATATCTGTTTTTGACGAAGCCTTCTCGATAGGGTATTTCTAGATCTACGGCCAACTGTAAGGCAGCTGTGGTGGAGCTGTCTGGTATTGGTATCACAACATCGATGTCGTGGTTTGGGTTGGATTTGTTAATATTGTCTGCCAACTTAGAACCCATTCTCATGCGTGACTTGTGGACAGAGATTTCATCAATTGTCGAATCAGGTCTGGAGAAATAGACGTACTCAAAAATACACGGTCTTCTTTGAAATACTTTTGCGCATTGTTTGGAGAATAAAGTACCGTCCCTGTTTATGAAGACGGCTTCACCAGGTGCTATATCTCTATCCTTGGTGAACCCTTGAGGTGCAAAAGAGGCATCTTCTGAAGCGACCATGTACTCGTCTCTAGTTTTGCCCTTTCTGATTCCAAGTGATAAAGGTCTTATCCCATTAGTGTCTCGGAATGCTAGAATCCCAAATCCTGTTATTAATGCTATTACTGCGTATGCACCATCACACCTCTTGTGAGTTTCAGTTACAGCTTCGAACACATGCTCAGGTGTTGGATTTATTTCTCTATGTTTTCCAAGCTCTTGAGCGAAAATGTTCAGAAGAACTTCTGAATCCGAATCAGTGTTCAAGCGCCTCATTTCATCATGAAACAATTCTTTAGTTAAGGTTCGAGAATTAGTGAGATTTCCATTGTGAGCGAGACTTATACCGTATGGGGAATTAACATACATGGGCTGAGAAAATTCTTTTCCTGCACCTCCTGCCGTGGGATATCTCACGTGGCCAATTCCATAATTGCCGTTTAATTTGTTCATGTGGCTTTGCTGAAAAACATCTCTGACGTAACCCATGGACTTTCGACTATTCAGCTCTCCTGTCTCGTTGCAAACAACCATACCTGCAGCATCTTGACCCCTATGCTGAAGCATTAGAAGGGAATCGTAAATTTCATTGGCTACATTGGTTTCACCTGAAATTCCAACTATTCCGCACATGTTCTCGATTGCCTTTGAGTCACGACTTGTTTGCTTTACCCATTAATAAGGGAAGGGAATTAAAGAATATATCTGACATTTTTTCAATTTCGATTTCCAAACTTCCACTTCGGCCTGAGATATTGAAGCCGTCACTGGGTGATACCACCTCTCCTATTTCATGGCATGGCACTCCATGATTCTTTGCTACTTGCAAAACTCGGCTACTCGAACTTTGGTCACAGGAAATCAAGATTCTACCCTGAGCTTCGCCAAAAAACAGTGGGATGGGGTCCAGGCGATCCTGCAGTATAATATCAACTCCGTGCTGGTTCGATTTATTCCCGAGAGCGCTCTCGGCTAGCGCACAAGCCAGGCCTCCTTCCGATAAGTCATGTGCTGATTGCAGTATGCCTTCGCTGATCATGGCTAGCACACAGTGTTGCAATTGTCTTTCCGCTAAGAGATCAACTTCTGGAGGTTCTCCTGCCACTAGACCTTCTGAAACGTATAAGTATTCTGATCCACCCAATTCGTCTGTGTTGTTACCCAAGAGTATGATCGAGTCTCCAGGTTTGTGGAAAAGGGGACTAGTTAGATTTGCAGTGTCTTCTATGATCCCGACCATGCCAATGACAGGTGTGGGATAGATAGGTGTACTACTTGTCTCATTATAGAATGAGACATTGCCACCTGTAACTGGTGTTTCAAAAAGCTTGCAGGCTTCTGACATTCCTAGCACCGCTTCTCTGAATTGATAATATATTTCCGGTTTAAGAGGATTTCCAAAATTGAGGTTGTTTGTCACAGCCATAGGAAGTGCACCTACGCTCACCAGATTTCTTGCTGCTTCTGCAACAGCAGCCTTAGCTCCTGTCCTGGGATTAAGGTAGACATATCGTCCATTACAGTCCGTGGTCGCAGCAATAGCTTTATTATTTTCACGGAGACGGACAACTCCAGCGTCGGCCCCTGGTTTTAGTATGGTGTTAGTCCTTACGGTGGTGTCATATTGACGATAAATCCATCGTTTAGAACTAATATTAGGTGATCCCAGCAGGTCCAAAAATATCTCTTCGCAATTAGATGGTTTTGTATCTAAGTCAGATAGATCCCTAGACCTAAGATCTCTGATTTGGACAGATTCCTCACCTTCTCGTTCGTAAGTAGGACAATCTTCAGTAAGGGCTAAACAAGGTATTGCTGCGACTGTTTGATTTCCTTCAGTTACTCTAAATAGGCCATCGTCTGTAACTCTCCCTATTTCATCAGCCTCTAATTCCCATTTTGTTAAGATGTTCTTTACATCTTTCATATGGCCTGTTTTAACAACTACTAGCATACGTTCTTGAGACTCAGATAGAAGTATCTCATAGGGAGTCATATTAGGCTCACGCACCGGGACTGAGTCGATATTGATTTCCACTCCATTGCCAGAACGTCCGCCCATTTCAGAAGCACTTGAAGTAATACCTGCCGCACCCATATCTTGTATGCCCGTTATATATCCACTGTGGATGAGTTCTAAGCTTGCCTCTAATAGCAGTTTCTCTGTAAATGGGTCACCTACTTGCACTTGAGGTCTACTGGCCTGTGAATCTTCAGTAAGTTCTTCGGAAGCGAAAGTCGCTCCGTGTATACCGTCTCTACCAGTGGCTGTTCCAACGGCTACCAAAAGGTTTCCGACACCTTCGGCTTCACCTTTAATAAGACTATCTTTTTTCATTAACCCGAGGCACATGGCGTTTACTATTGGGTTGCCTTCATAACCTTTATCGAAGAAGACTTCACCTCCGATGTTAGGAATTCCAACACAGTTGCCATAGTCTCCCACACCCTTTACCACACCAGAGAAAAGATATCTAACACGTCCAGAGTTGAGGTCTCCGAATCTAAGGGAGTCAAGAACTGCGATTGGCCGAGCTCCCATAGTAAAAATATCCCTCAAAATACCACCAACTCCGGTTGCTGCTCCTTGGTAAGGTTCAACCGCTGAAGGGTGATTGTGTGATTCGATCTTGAAGACCAGAGCCAGATCATCTCCGATGTCAATAACTCCGGCATTTTCACCTGGTCCTTGGATTACCCAGGGTGCCTTTGTAGGTAACAGTTTGAGCATTCTTTTCGAGTTCTTATAGCCACAATGTTCGGACCACATCGCACTAAATACACCCAGTTCGGTGAAGGACGGCTCTCTGTGTAGTATTTCCTTTATTTTTTCATACTCAGAAGATGACAGACCGTGCTCATGCACTAATTCAGGAGTTATTGCAGGGTCTCCTACTCGGGGTTGTGGGGTCGGCACATTCATACTGGTCTTGGATCTACAATATGGGCTAGTAGACTTTTGAACAGTTCAAGTCCATCTACTGATCCCAGTACACTTTCCACGGCTCTCTCAGGATGTGGCATCATACCCATAACATTCCCATGAGCGTTGATGATACCAGCAATGTTGTTGGCTGATCCATTTGGATTGCTTTCAATTGTAGTCTCCCCGTTTTGATTTGCATACCTGAACATGACACGACCTTCTTTTTCAAGTCGGTCTAGTGCTTCTTGGTCAGCGTAGTAGTTACCCTCTGCATGTGCTATAGGCATTCGCAAAGTTTTGTGATGTTCGTATGATTTTGTGAAGATGCTGGAGTTGTTTTCCACTCTTAGGATCACTTCTTTGCTAGAAAATAGCAGTGATTCATTCCGAAGGAGTGCCCCTGGAAGCAAATTTGCTTCACAAAGCATTTGAAAACCATTACAGATTCCCAGGACAGGCCCCCCACCATTAGCAAATATTTGTACAGCTTCCATTATTGGGCTCATGGAAGCAATTGCTCCAGCTCTCAGATAGTCGCCATATGAAAATCCACCTGGGAGCATGACGATGTCAACATTTCCTAAAGATGAGTCTTGGTGCCATTTAAATTCTGGACTACCCCCAATGAACTGCACACACTTGTAAAGATCATAATCACAATTGGATCCTGGAAACGTTATGATTGCAACTTTCATTCAGAATTCTCGTTTTCTTCCAGAATCTGGATTTGGAAATCTTCAGTGACTGGATTAGCCAGTAAACGCTCACACATAGAGGTAGCCATATCCATAGCACCCTTAGGAGAGTCAGCGACAAGCTCTATCAATAAAAGTTTCCCAACTCTAACTTCTTGAACGTCTGGGTAATCCAAAGACAGGAGACCACTCTGTATAGCTTTCCCTTCTGGATCTAGTAAACCAGGACGAGGAACTACTCTAATCTCTAGTTGAAAACGGGTCACCTTTGGCTCTCCATTTTTCTGGGTTGATGGTGTATCGACGTTTGTTCAGTTTCCATTGAAGCAAATCCTCCGTATTCGACTGCTCTTGTTTCTTCATCCTCACTGTCAACGATTTCTAGTAAGGGATCTTTTTCGGGTAACCTTTCCAATAAACCAAGAATTACTGATTTGCTCAATCCCCATAGTGTATATGCCAGTAGTGCGGGGAAAAAGTAGTATGATGGTATAGAAATCGCGACCGTGATGTTCACGATTATCCAAAGAGAAGTGAGTACACCATTAGTCGATCGTAGGCTAATTTTTGGAACCTTAGCATAAGGAATATTGCTAAGCATCAGAGCACTGAGGACAATCAAAAGGATGGCGTTTATGCGAGCCCATGGCATGGAGAACAAGTATTCCTGGAAAAGCGGGGTCTGACTAAACGGATAAAAAGTCGCCAGTACTATTCCTGGAGTAGGACAGGGAAGTCCATGAAAATATTTTTTTGGTTCTCCAGCTTGTTCAACATTGAATCGTGCTAATCTTACTACTACTGCCATTAAGTATGTCAGGGGTAGTATCCAGCTCCAATTTCCGTCAGAAAAATAGAGCGTATACATAATAAAAGCTGGAGCTACTCCAAAAGAAACTGCATCTACGAGGGAATCGAGTTCAGCACCGAATCTCGATCCAGTTCTAGTTGCCCGGGCAATACGACCGTCTAGCAAGTCAATGATGGCGGCCCATACTATAAACCATGCTGCTTCTATGAAGTCTCCACGAGTGGTGGCAATTATGGCATAAAACCCAAAGAATAGGTTTGCCAATGTAAATGCCGAGGGGAGTATTATAATTCCCTTTCGAAGTTTTCCTGTGCGAGTACGTTGTTGAGTCATAGGTTCAGTTTGAAAGAGGTAGTGGCTTGGCAAGCACGGTGACACCACCCAGGGCTTTATCTCCGACTGCGCACTTAATTTTCCAGTGGGTTGGTATGAAGAGGTCTACCCGAGATCCGAACCGGATCAAGCCAATTCGTTCTCCCGGTTCCAGAACAGCCTCTAATTCAGGGTAGGTCACAATACGTCGAGCTATGAGGCCAGCGATTTGCCGCACCATTACGCTACCATACTGGGTGGCGATACCCAGAGAGGATTGCTCATTGTTTTCACTCGCTTTTTCATTCCAGGCAGCCAAGTATTCTCCATTTTTATAATATTTATGTATCACCTTTCCCTCTATCGGAGCACGTTGAATGTGCACGTTGAAAATACTCAGAAAGATTGTGATACGACGACAAGGACCATCGAAGAAAGAAGGCTCATGGATCTCATTTATAGCAAGAATTTTTCCGTCCGCTGGTGCTATCACGATATCTTGATCTACCGGTTGGTCCCTCTCTGGGTCTCTAAAAAACCAAGCGACTAAAATGGTCAGCATACTCAGAAGAATAGCTATGATGGACATCCATAGTCCAAAGACGAGAGTTGCNAACCAAGTCAATATNGCTGAAATCAAACATATAATTATGAAAGGATATCCCTCTCGAGCACATTTCATCTATCCTACTCAAACTCTGGAGGACTAAAGGAATCCAAGTCTGTCCCTGTCAATTCCCTGAAGATCTTCAGATATCTTGAAGTAGTTTCGTTAACTACTTCATCCGTCAAATCGGGTGGGGGTGGTTGTTTATTCCATCCCGAGATGGCGTCTAGGAAGTCTCTGACTGGTTGCTTGTCCAAAGATGGTTGAGTTTCTCCTGGTTTGTATGTCTGCGCTGGCCAAAACCTTGAAGAATCTGGAGTTAGTACCTCATCGATCAGAAGCAATCTTCCATCTTTATGATGACCAAACTCAAATTTGGTGTCTGCTAAAATTATGCCCCGTTCCTTAGCAAAATTTGCACCATGAGTGTAAATATGGAAGGACAGATTTTTTAATTGCTGTGCTTCCTCTTCACCTTGGATGTTAATTACTTCAGCGAAGGTAATGTTTTCATCGTGTCCTGTGGTNGCCTTGGTAGACGGTGAAAAAATAGGACTGGGGAGAGGTCCGTTCTCGATTAGCCCATCTGGAAGTTTTTCTCCAGCCAATGTTCCAGAATTTCGATATTCTTTCCATGCAGAACCAGATATGTATCCCCTTACCACGCATTCGACCATGACTGGTTTTGTTTTGTGAACCAACATGCTCCTGTTTATCCAATTGTCTGTTGAATTTTCTAGGGTAGGAAATCTCGACAGTATTTCTTGATGGTCAACACTAATCAAGTGATGGTCCAAGTCATTGCGCAGGGAATCTAGCCACCAGGCTGTGAGTTTGGTCAGAACCTCTCCTTTTCTCGGAATTGTCTGAGGCAGAATAACGTCAAANGCACTCACACGGTCACTTGCAACCATTAGGAGCATGCTNTCGGAAACTTCATAGACGTCTCTCACCTTTCCCTGATGCACCATGGGGAAGGGTATTGGATTGTTTGTTTTATTCATNTTTTAAACTCTGATGTTGGGGTTACTAAGGCGTTTTCTTGCTATTTTTTCTAACCGATCNAGGTGCGGCTGTACGGACTCCTGTAAGAACTGATCCACTTGACGATCCGATCGTCCAATGAACTTGGCAGGGTCGACTATGTTTTTCAATTGTTCAAGATCCAAATCAAAAAATTGGTCACCGGCTATCCTTTCTAGAAGATCGAGTGGTGCACCTTCTTCTTTCATGCGTTTTGATGCTTCCATAGAGTGTTTACGAATGCGTTCGTGCAGTTCTTGTCTATCCCCNCCATTCGCTACTGCCGCCATTAGAATCGTTTCAGAAGCCATGAATGGAAGATGTTCTTGTAGGTTTCTATCGATAACGGAACGATTTACCTTTAATCCTGAAGCAACATTTTCCAGTAAAACCAGTATTCCATCCATAGTTAGAAAGGCGTCGGGTATGGAAAGGCGTCGGTTCACTGAATCATCCAAGGAGCGTTCAAGCCACTGAGTCGCTGCAGTGAACAAGGGNTTCTGAACCAGTGTAATAACATGGCGAGACATCCCGCAGATTCTTTCTGACCTCATAGGATTTCTTTTATAAGGCATTGCAGAGGAGCCTATCTGTTCTTTTTCAAAGGGTTCCTCTACCTCTTGAAGATTGGCAAGTAGCCTGAGGTCGTGACCCATTTTTGAGGTTGACGTTGCTAGATTAGCTAGACTGCCCAGAATTTGGGCGTCTACTTTTCTGGGGTAGGTCTGACCAGTAACNGCAAAGCTTTTTTCGAATCCCATTTTTTCGGCAACTGCTTTATCCAAAGATTCTACTTTCGCATGGTCTCCATCGAATAGTTGNAGGAATGACGCNTGTGTNCCGGTAGTACCTTTGGCTCCTCTCAATNTGATCGTGCTAAGCCGGAATTCTATTTCTTCAAGGTCTAATANAAAGTCCTGAATCCAAAGAGTCGCACGTTTNCCTACNGTGGTNGGTTGAGCTGGCTGAAAATGAGTGAAGCCCATAGTAGGAACGTCTCGGTAGACTTTTGCGAATGCAGATAGTGCAGAGATGCATCGAATCANTCTGTCTCTGANAAGTTCNAGAGCTTCTTTNTGTANAATTAAATCCGTGTTGTCTGTGATGAAAGCACTTGTAGCTCCCAAGTGGATGAAACTGCGAGCTTTTGGGGCATCATCACCAAAAAGGTGCACGTGTGCCATTACGTCGTGCCGAAAGCGCTGTTCGTATTCTGCCGCCTTACTAAGATCTATATTGTCTAACTTTTTTTCCATCTCTTCTAGGCCTTCTGGGGAAATGGATAGCCCGAGATCCAGTTGGGAACTTGCCAGTGCAAGCCAGAGTCTTCGCCANATACCATAACGCCGACTACTAGCAAATATCCGTTGCATTTCCTCAGATGCGTATCTTTCGGATAGAGGATGTNTGTAAAGTGGACTGTCTGATTCAGTCATCANTACTCCTNTGAGAAGGCTCTGTCGGAATCATAAATAGTTANATCATAGTTTAAGAAAGATCATTGATTACTGTTCNGTTTGGAAACAATCGAAAATATGTTTAGAGTTGATGTGCCCATCTTGCGNTTAATAATTCCTATTTTTGAATCTAAAGATCTCTTCCCAAAGTNTTCCAGTCATTCATAAAGCCNTCCAGTCCTTTGTCAGTTAGAGGGTGTTTCAGTAACTGATATAGTACCTTTGGAGGTATCGTAGCACAGTCTGCACCGACCATTAATGATTGAACCATGTGCAGGGGATTTCTTATTGACGCGGCCAAAATTTCCGTGCCAATATCATAGTTGTCGTAGATCTGACGGATTTGAGATATCAAGTCCATACCATCACCAGAAATGTCGTCGATTCGGCCAATGAATGGCGAGATATATGTAGCACCAGCCTTCGCGGCTAGGTGTGCCTGTGTGGGAGAGAAACACAGGGTTACATTAACTGGGATACTTGATCTTGTAAGAGCTCTACAGGCTACAAGGCCTTCTTCGGTTAGTGGTACTTTNATCACTATATTGTCGGCTATCTCAAACAAAGTCTTACCCTGTTGAATCATTCCTTCAGCATCTAACGCAACGACTTCTGCGCTGACAGGCCCTTCTACTGTCTCGCAAATTTCTCTGAATATGTCAGAAGGCTCTCGGTCTTTAGCAACCTTGGCTAACAGGGATGGGTTAGTAGTGACTCCATCTATCAAACCAGCTTCAGCTGCTCTACGAATTTCAGTTGNATCTGCTGTATCTAAGAAAATTCTCATGTGTCCAATTCTATGGTTAAGTGTTCACGATTAATAGTCTTCAATATACTTCATTACAGTTGGGATAAGCTACCTGGGTTAAAAATAGTCCTGTAGGTGGAGCGGGCGGTGATGTCACTAGANCATGTTCGGGGTTNTCTAACAATGTTTCTATGTCTAACAAGGGCCTTTTCCCTATGGCTACATCGGTCATGGTCCCGACCAGGTAGCGAACCATGTGATGAAGAAATCGATTGCCTGTGATGCGCAGAGATAGACCTAGGTCTTCCCAGGTATCCCATGAAGCTTCATGGATTGTACAGGTGTATCCTCTTTCTTCTTGGCCAGATTTAGCAAATGATTTGAATGAATGTTCACCAGTAATTAGCTCTGTTGCTTTGTTCAATAGGAGTTGGTTCAATTTGGATCTAAAGGGCCAACACCACTTGTAATTGAATGGAGAATAGGATTCTTCCGTAAGCCCAATATTATATAAGTATGTTCTTGAAATCGCGTCATAGCGAGCATGGAAAGCGGGATTGACCAGTGAACTGCTCTTTAGCCGNATGTCTGATGGAAGTAGTGAATTAAGTGCNCTGTGCAGTTTGTCTGCTGNCCAATGAGTCGGAAGTGATACTGAGGCGACTTGCCCNGTAGCGTGCACTCCTTTGTCCGTTCTTCCTGAGCCNACCACTGGGCATGGCTCTCCGGTAAGGCNNAGCAGGGTGGACTCTATTTCTCCCTGCACGGTTCTTTCGNTGGGCTGTATCTGCCAACCATGAAAAGCTGTACCATCATATTGAAGTATCAACTTCAGACAATGTCTATTTATCTTGTTCACGTTTCGAAAGTAGAAGGGGAATAGGAGTTGTCAAGCAGTGAAAGAGGGGTTGAATTATGTTAAGGGTCTGCAGAAAATATACGCAAGCTGTTTCATGGCAAAGCAAGGGGGTTTCTCATGGGTCAAAAAATTGATTTTTCGCGGGAACCTGGCGAGATCAGTGATCTTCTTGGCTTTATAGCTGAGGGCAATAATTTGTCTGTCTCTCAGGCGGAGAATGTTTTTGATGCTTTCATGAACGACAGGGCATCATCAACACAAATGGCCGCCTTCCTAGTTGCACTAAAAGTGAAGGGTGTGGTTCCAACAGAGGTGGCTGGTGGAGTTCGCGCGCTCCGAAAGGCCATGATTCCAGTAGCGGTCACGAGCAAGGATCGACTGATAGACACTTGTGGGACAGGAGGAGGTGATATAACGACTTTTAATATTTCAACTGCAGCAGCTCTAGTGGCTTGTGCTGCTGGTGCGCGGATAGCCAAGCATGGGAATAGGTCGTTCACGTCCAAAAGTGGAAGTGCAGATGTATTGGAAGCGCTCGGAGTCAATATTGATCTGAGTCCTGAAAGCATGTCCCAAATATTGGAAGAGGTAGGGATTGTTTTCATGTTTGCCCCTCTCCTCCATCCTGCTATGAGGCATGTGGGGCCGGTTAGGAAGGAGTTGGGATTTTCTACTGTTATGAATATTTTGGGTCCTTTGACAAATCCTGCTACAGTGAGTCGTCAATTGGTAGGGGTATCCGATCGGAATTTAGTTGGACTTGTAGTAGAAACACTTAGAGAACTAGGTCACGACCGTGCTATGGTGGTATATGGACAGCCTGGAATGGATGAGGTTAGCCCACTTGGCTCGACTGTGGTTGCCGATCTATCCGGGGATGACATAACTGAGTATGTGATTTCACCGGCTGATTATGGAATGGAAGTTGCCACAGCAGAGGAACTTGCGGGTGGCGAACCCATAGAGAATGCAGAGGTTGTGTCCCGTATTCTGGAAAATCGAGGGAGAGTTGGTGCTCGCAATGCTGTAGTCCTAAACGCTGCAGCTGCTCTTTATGTTTCTGGTGTGGCGAACACTATGGAGGTTGGGGTGGATTTGGCAGATAAAGTTTTGGAAGATGGCAAAGCCTTGTGGGTTTTAGATCGTTTGAGACGTGCTTCCACTTAGTACTCTAGCTTACAGATATTTTCTAATCACCCCCACTACGATTCCTTGTATTTTCACATTATCCGCTTCTTCTATGATTGCTTCCATATCTGGATTAGCAGGTTGGAGTCTGATTTTTCCATCAGCTTCCCTGTAAAATTTTTTGACAGTTGCTGAATCTCCACCCACTAGGGCTATTACGGTTTGTCCATCGCGTGAGGTGGGCTGTGCACTTACTACAACGTAGTCACCATCAAGAATCTGTTCTTCGACCATAGATTCTCCTTCCACTTTCAGCGCGAAAGTATTTGCTCCACTGTTTACCATGTCATGTGGGACACTGATAGTCTCGTTTTGTTCGATGGCTTCAGTTGGAGTGCCAGCCGGAACTAACCCAAGAAGGGGTATCTCTACTGCACCATTTGCTGGCTTTCTTTGAACTAGTTCTATAGATCGGCTCTCATTATAAGCCTTCCGAATATAGCCCTTCCGTTCCAAATTACTTATGTGTTCATGAACTGTTGCCAACGAAGAATAGCCGAACGCTTCAGCTATCTCTTCAAAACTGGGTGCATATCCATTCTTATCAATAAAACTTTTAATATGATTGAGGATCTCTTTTTGTCGTTTTGTCAGGGGCATAATAGTAACCTCTGGGAGACAAGAAACCGAATAAGAACCGAAAATAACAATATCTGTATTTATGCATCAATGCAAGGTCGGAGCTTGGCATGAACATATTAGAAAAAATTATTGAGACTAAGTCTCTTGAGGTCGACAATCTTAAAAGACATTTTAAAAAACTACTCCTCGAAAGCGAGAAAGTTTCTCCTCCAAGAGATTTCCTTCACAGCTTAATGTCTGATGATTTAGTAGGAGTTATTGCTGAAGTGAAAAGAAGGTCTCCAGGAGCCGGCGCGATTCGTCCCAAGTTAAACCCCGTATCTTTAGCTACCGATTACGAATCATCTGGCGCTGTTGCTCTTAGTATTTTGACTGACACAAAATATTTTGGTGGATCCCTGAAAGACTTAAGGGAGGTGCGGGAGTTTGTCGGACTGCCGATTTTACGGAAAGATTTTATTATAGATGAGAGTCAGATATACGAGTCGCTTGTTTCAGGAGCAGATGCAATACTGCTCATAGTAAGTGTGTTGGATGACGAACAGCTTCGTGACTACAGAGAAATTGCCGAGGGTCTAGGAATGGCAGCACTCATTGAGGCGCATGATCTTTTTGAGGTAGAGAGAGGTCTAAGTGCGGGAGCAAGCCTCCTCGGAATCAATAACAGAAATCTAAAAACCTTTGATACTAATCTTAAAACGACTATTGATTTGATTAGAGAAATTCCCCCTGAAGTAGTTTTAGTATCAGAGAGTGGAGTTCATAGTAAAGAAGATGTCAGCATGTTGGGCGATGTGGGGGTTGATGCTGTACTTGTAGGAGAGTCGTTATTGAGAAAGGATGATCCAGGCGAAGGCGTACGAAATTTGTCAGGACAAGACAAACGGGGTAGGACAGTTGGCTAATCTTCAAGTTAAAGTGTGTGGCTTGACTAATGTGGCAGATGCGATTCGAGCAGAAAGCGCAGGTGCCAATTATGGTGGAATGATTTTGTCCCAAGGCTTCGGAAGGAGCATATCCTTAGAAACGGTGACGAAAATTGTCTCAGCCATCGAAATGCCTATGGTGTCAGTATTAGTAAATGAAGACATAGACACAGCAGAGCACCTCAGCCGAACTGCCAAGGCTACTGCGATACAACTTCATGGAAAGGAAACATCGGCTTATGTTGAAGAATTGGCTCTGCGAGGAGATTGGTCGATTTGGAAAGCGATTCCTGTAAAAGGAAAGACAGAAGTCCTTGAGATGCTGACTGAATGGGAACCATTCGTTGATGGAATTGTATTGGATGGCTGGAGTCCTGGTTCTCCAGGGGGGACAGGGACTAAATTTGCATGGGAAGAGATTGGTCCTGTCAGAGACAAATTTTCGGGCAATTTAGAATTGATTGTGGCTGGTGGGTTAAACCACACTAATGTTAGAGATGCCGTGGGTTATCTCAGGCCAGATACGGTAGATGTGAGTTCTGGGGTTGAGTCTCGTGTGGGTAAGAAAGACAAGCAATTAATGGAGTTGTTTATGCGGAATGTTAGATCACTTGGACATCGTCAAATTGGACAGTTGTAACAATGAACGAAGTCGATAAGTCACTGAAAGGATCTGATCATCGGTTTGGTGTATTTGGAGGTCGATATGTACCAGAGACACTGATGCCAGCTTTAGAAAAGTTGGAGACTGCCTATGAAGAGATTAGAGGGAACGAGGAATTCAAAAAGCGACTGGAACTGTTTTACAGGGACTATGTTGGCCGGCCATCCCCACTGTACAGAGCGAGACGATTAGAAAAGTTCTTGGGTGCAGGACCGATCTACTTAAAACGAGAGGACTTAAATCATACAGGAGCCCACAAGATCAATAATACCTTGGGGCAGGCTTTACTAGCACAACGGATGGGCAAGAAAAGGATTATAGCTGAAACGGGTGCTGGTCAGCATGGGGTAGCGACTGCGACTGCCTGCGCTTTGTTCAATATGCAATGTGTAGTCTACATGGGTGAATTAGACATAGAAAGACAGGCTCTCAATGTCTACCGAATGAAACTTTTAGGTGCTGAAGTGAGGCCAGTCAATTCTGGCACAAGGACACTGAAGGACGCAACAAATGAAGCTATTAGAGACTGGGTTACCAACGTAGATTCAAGCCACTATATCATTGGTTCAGTAGTTGGCCCCGATCCATTTCCTAGGATGGTCCGGGATTTTCAATCCATCATAGGTATAGAGGCTCGATACCAGATCATAGAGAAACACGGCAGCTTGCCTGTTGCAGTGTTGGCGTGTGTTGGTGGTGGCTCAAATGCAATGGGTATTTTCCAAGCATTTAGAGATGATCCTGAAGTAGAATTGATCGGAATTGAAGCAGGAGGTGAGGGTATTGATTCCGGGAAACACTCGGCCACACTGGAAGCTGGTCGTCCAGGAGTGCTTCACGGGGCGATGAGCTACCTTTTACAGGATGCTGATGGACAGGTTTCTCCTGCACATTCAGTTTCGGCAGGCCTAGATTACCCTGGAGTGGGTCCGGAACATGCGTATTTGAAAGACTCGGGAAAGGCGCAGTACGTTTCGGTTACTAATGACGAAGCATTAAGAGCTTTTCACGATTTAGCTCAGCAGGAGGGAATAATTCCAGCCCTAGAGAGCGCTCATGCAATCGCTCATTTGTCAAAGATAGCGAGAGACTATAAAAATTCAGGTGCAGTGCTGGTCTGCTTGAGTGGTCGAGGAGATAAAGACGTAGCCCAGGTGTCACTTTTAGAGATGGAGTAGTGTGACAATTGGAATCGTCCGAGAAAAAAACACGTGTATATGGGGAAGAAAAGTGACCGCTATATCAGATTGTTTCATTAGTAAAAGGGATGAGGGTCGGTCTGCACTTATTCCTTATGTGACCTGTGGATCTCCATCGCTCGAAGAAAGCCTAGACATTCTTGGACTTCTAGAAGATGCTGGGGGTGACATTATAGAACTTGGTATTCCCTTTAGTGACCCATTGGCTGATGGACCAACAATACAAAGTTCTAGCCAGCTAGCTTTGGAAAACGGGGTTAATGTTGAAACAGTTTTGAGGATTTTAAGTGATTTTAAACGGGATTCAAATATTCCAGTGATCTTATTTAGTTATTTGAACCCGATTTTACAGTACGGCTTGGAAGAGTTTTTGAGAGGAGTGCAGCAAGCGGGCGCAGAAGGAATTTTGTTGACTGATGTTCCGGAAGGGTCTGATCCATCAATAGAAGGTATGATTTTAGAATCAGAAGTAGACTTCATTCGGTTAGTAGCACCTACTACCGATTACGACCGTATCGCAAAGATTTCTAAAAATGGACAGGGCTTTTTGTACTATATTTCACGAACAGGGGTAACTGGTGCTCGTGACTTATTGCGCGAAGAACTAGCAAAGGAAATAGTGGCTGTTAAGAGGGTGTCTGAGATACCAGTGGCAGTAGGTTTCGGCATTTCAACACCCGATCAAGCTGCCATGGTTGGCAAGGTTGCAGACGGAGTAGTTGTGGGTAGCGCTCTGGTGAAAATACTTAAGGAAGAGGGAATGGAGGCTGCTAGTTGCTTTATGAGATCGCTAAGGGAAGCTCTCGATCTGGGGACTTAGGGGTTAGACCGGAAGGTTTGATCTTCTAATTTATATCGACTGGCTAAAGGTACTTGGGAGGTTACTTGGGACATGGCTGAAAAATTGAGAAGTCTGTTGCTTGTAGGTCTAATACTGGCTGTGGGCGGTTTCCTAGGATCAATGGTGGATCAATGGACATCAGAAGAGGAAAAACTCCCTGAGAGCACAGTGGCGATCCCTAATATTCCGCATCCTGACTTAGGCCGAGTACGGGTAGAAGTTCTGAATGCTGGAGGGGTGTCAGGAATGGCATCTAGGGCAACAGATCATCTCAGAGAATCAGGTTTTGACGTAGTTTATTATGGTAATGCTTCATATTTTGGCCAACAAAGTACGGTTGTAATAGATCGTTCAGGTCGGCGTGAGTTTGCTGAGGCTGTTGCTGATGCTCTAGACACAGAATTCCTAGAGGACAGTGTGGATATAGATCCCTCACTTTTACTCGACGTTACAGTAATCCTGGGGAAAAGCTGGGAGCCTTATTCCCACGAAGAGGATAGTAGCCAAACTGTCCTAGAGTTGCCTTGGTGGAATATAAGAAAGTACATGCCTTAAAGGGTGATCACTTAAGAGGAATTATGAAAAAATCTAGGGCAAGGAAGCAAGGCGATTTAGGAGACGTCAAAAGAAATCTAGATTCGGGTAATATTCCCTCAGAAGAAATAGCTAAGGGCCCTCCCAATGTGATCAAGGAGTGGTCTCAATCCCTCATTGTAGCAGCAGTCCTTTTTTTTCTGATTCGAACCTTCGTTTTGCAAACTTTTGTCATTACCTCTGGATCCATGGAGGAGACCCTGATGGTGGGAGATTTTCTGGTGGCCGACAGAGCAGCTGTTGGTACTAGGATTCCAGGAACGCAGATTCGTATACCTGGTTACTCATCTATTAAGAGAGGAGATGTTTTAGTATTCGATCCTCCACATGAACCAGATCTTAAACTGGTAAAACGCTTGGTAGGGATGCCAGGAGACACGCTTTCGATGAGTGACGGTCTCCTGATGATTAATGGCAAGTCTCAAATGGAAGGATATGCCAAACATGTGGATCCTAGTACTGATGAGTACCATCCCTGGATGTCTTGGCAGTTAGATCATTTGGTCGAATCGATAGAAAGGGCATCTTATCGGCCAACTAGAGATAATTGGGGACCTCTGGTCGTTCCGTCAGGCCGTTATTTCATGTTAGGTGATAATAGACATTCGAGCTTGGACTCCCGTTACTGGGGCTTATTGGAAAGGTGGCGATTTGAAGGGAGGGCTACCGTTCTCTATTTTTCCTACAATAGAGACTCATATAGGCCCTTTCCCTGGATAAGAGAAATACGCTGGGAGAGAACTTTTTCCTTGGTGCAGTAAGTTGCTCTGGACAAGTAGCTCATGAGGAGGGTCATCTTCTTCAAAATCCTCAAATGGACACCACCCGTTCTGTGGATGGGCTTCCTCTTTTTTCTAAGCGAGTTGCAGTTTCAAAGTAATTTTTGGTTTCCCGGACTAGACAAACTAGTCCACGGTGTCTTGTATGGTATCCTGGGAGTTTCTCTTGCATGGAGTAAATTGAGAACTGGTTCCAAGATTCCAGGTTACCGATTGCTCCTTATAGGTGTGGTTTATGGTTATCTTGATGAATGGCATCAGAGTTTTGTCCCAGGACGTTTTCCAAGTTGGGAGGACGGATTGGCAGATGTAGCAGGTTTGATAATCGGCTTTTATTTTTTCAACAGGTTTTTCTCTAAATCCCTGAATGGGGGCCAGAAATATAGAGATGCCTAGACAAGTTGGTGACATGGACAGCTCAGAAAGTTTCGAAAAGCAAAAGACAGGTCTTCGTTCACAGATGGTAGGTGGATTATCTGCAAGAGATGAAGGGCGTAACGTGAAGTTAGCGGGATGGGTCCATCGACGACGGGATCTTGGGGGCATGGTATTTCTTGATGTCCGTGACAGGAGCGGCCTGGTACAAGTATCAGTTGGTCCCGAGTGGACCGATGAGATCTCATTGCAACTCGCACCAAAATTGGGGGCAGAAGATATAGTTGTGCTAGAAGGTCTGGTGTATCTTCGCCCTCAAGAAATGAAAAATATTGATATGGAAACTGGAGAGATTGAGATACGTGCTCTGAAATTAGAAAGACTTTCTAAAGCCGATACTCCTGCAATACCAGTTTATAGGAGTCCAGAGGATGAATTGCCATCAGAGGAATTACGTTTGCAGCATAGAATTCTGGATCTCAGGAGGACAGACCTGCAACGTAACTTAGACCTTCGGCATCGATTAACTCTTGAGTGCCGAAATTATATGGATGATTTAGGATTCCTAGAAATAGAAACTCCGATTTTGACAAAGCCCACCCCGGAGGGAGCTAGGGACTATTTAGTTCCTAGTCGACTGCATCACGGCGAGTTTTATGCTCTTCCCCAAAGCCCTCAAATCTATAAACAACTATGCATGGTGGCTGGTTTCGATCGGTATTTTCAGATTGCTCGATGTTTTAGGGACGAAGATTTGAGGGCTGACAGACAACCAGAGTTCACCCAGATCGACATAGAAGCGTCATTTGTCACTCCTGATGATATAATGAAGTGGGTAGAAGGGCTCATGGTCGCCCTATGTTCACATTTTCAGGATATCGAAGCACGGGCTCCTTTTGACAGAATTACTTATGCTGAAGCGATGGAACGTTTCGGTACTGATCGACCAGATTTGCGGTACTCAGTTGAAATACAGGACTGGACTAGTGCGCTGGAAGACTGTGGTTCAAACATCCTAAAATCAGCCGTGGCTGAGGGTGGTAGGATACGTGGACTATTAGTGCCTGGAGGTTCCCAATTATCAAGGAAATATCTTGATCAACTGCAAGAAGATGTGAAGAAAGGGGGAGCTTCAGGTCTCTTGTGGGTCAAGAATACCCCAGCGGGAATATCAGGTCCGCTTTCTTCTCATTTGAAGGATGAGTCATGCGTGAAACTGGGTCTGAAACCAGGAGATATGGCTCTCGTCGCTGCTGGTGAAGACACTCTCACTTCTCTTGCACTTTCGATAGCCCGTACATTCGTGATTGAAAAATTAGAAATAAAAGAAGAGAAGTTAAATGCTTGGCTCTGGGTCGTAGATTTTCCAATTTTTGGATTGGGACCAAACGGAGAAATGTTGGCTAACCACCATCCGTTTGTGATGCCAGTGCAAGAAGACGCTGATTTTATGGAAGAGAGACCTGGGTCAGTGAGAGGCCTGGCTTACGACCTAGTGTATAATGGAGTAGAATTTGGATCGGGCAGTATTCGTAATCATGATTCTAACGTGCAGAGAACTATTTTAAGAATTCTCGGTTTGAACGAGTCAGAAATTGACCAGAAATTCGGTTTCCTTTTGAATTCACTAGATGCTGGAGCTCCTCCTCACGGAGGAATTGCTCTGGGAGTGGATAGAATCGTTGCTGAATTCGTAGGTGCAACGAGCTTGAGAGATGTGATAGCTTTCCCTAAAACTACAGCAGCGAGAGGTTTGTTAGAGGGGTCACCGACATCCTTGCGAGACGACAGTCTTTCAGAACTAGGATTGACTCGGTCCTCTAAGAGTCACAGATCGCAGAACATGGAGTGATAAAAACAATGACGTCTGTGATAGGTGATTCGGCGCAGCACAAACTAGACGCCGAAGGGATAGATCCATTGCTTTTCACGGGCGTTAATGACTCGAATTTACATAGGATTTCCAGTCTTTTTAAAGTTCAGTTAGCTCTGCGAGGAGATCAGCTCGTCATATCTGGCAAACTAAGTGCGGTGGAGGATGCGATTCCTTTGCTCGAACACTTAATAGAGCTTGCTCGTCTTAGAAAGTCATTCACCGCTGGAGATATACCACGCTTGGCAGAGGATCTTCTGGCAAATGGAGTTGTATCTCAGGATTCAGTAATGAATGAAAGAAGGATAGCGCTTCCTGGATCTGGAAAAATAATAAGGCCTAAATCTAGAGGGCAGGAAAAATATTTAGAAGCCATACTTAATAGTGATGTGGTTGTAGGCATAGGACCAGCAGGCACCGGAAAAACTTACCTGGCAGTTGCTTCAGCAGTGGATTGCCTATATAAAAAGCGAGTTGAGAGGATAATCCTGGCACGCCCGGCTGTCGAAGCAGGAGAAAGTTTAGGGTTCCTTCCCGGAGACCTTCAGGATAAGGTCGACCCATACCTCAGACCCCTATATGACGCTCTGGAGGATATGATGCCTTCGGAAAGAGTTCGCAGGGCTATACAGGATAGGGTTATAGAGATTGCTCCGCTTGCCTATATGAGAGGCAGAACCTTGTCTGATGCCTTCGTAATACTTGATGAAGCACAAAATTCTACTAAGGCTCAAATGAAGATGTTTCTCACCCGGCTGGGCTTGAATTCGCAAGTAGTGATTACTGGGGACAAGACCCAAATCGACTTATCCAATAAAGACCAGTCCGGGTTGATCCAAATAGAAAGTGTTTTGCGAGATATAGAGGGGATAGAGATGGTGTATCTTGATGAGGCTGATGTCATCAGGCACAGGTTAGTTAAGGACATCATCGGTGCTTACGAAAAGATCGATTCTAAGGTGGAGACGGAAAAATCGTGAATGGGCCACCTATCAATGGCAAGGGTGAGATCGGGAGCGATTCTAGTGTTCCATTGTCTCAGAAATTTATATTTCATGGTTTCAGGATCCTACTTGTTGTAGTACTGGTGGGTTTTGTAATTGCACTGTTCCCTCCGAAAGGCCCCCCAGTATTGGGTTCTTATTTTGAAGGCCTGGTGCTTTCAGATCCTGTCATAGCGGAAATCTCTTTTACGGTCCCGAAATCTGCATCAGAGCTTCAGCGAGACAGGAGTGATGCAGCGGCGGGGGTTCCTCCCACCTTCAGGTATCGTCCAGAGGCCACTGATTCAATGAGATTGAGCTTGAATCGATTTTTCGATCAGTTGGATTCTTTGGCATATCTCGGAGACGAAGGGGTCCTGAGGGTTTTTCTTCTGGACCAGTCTCTCAATGCAAGTACTGAACAAGCTTCCTCGCTATTAGATATTGAGACAAGAAGGCTGTTGAGAGAAAATGCTCTGCTCGGTGCGCAAGAATATGCTCTGCAAGGGATAGTTGATGCAGGTCAGGCAAGAGAGTTAAACACTGATAGAGTCCTAATACAAGATCCTGGAATCGAAGACCGACGTTCGATTTCAAGTGAGGGGATTCTCATAGGGGGCGATTTTCATTCCCGAGTTGCAGATAAAATAGCTGGGGAAAGTTCGGAGTTAAGGGAATTCCTCAGGTTAGTGATGATAAGAAATACTATTTATTCCCTTGTGTTTGACGCAGTAGTTACTGAAGCAGATAGAGAACAAGCCAGACAAGCCGTTCCTCAAATAAAGGGTAACGTTGTTGAGCAGGAGGCTATCGTCCGTGCGAATGAGCCTATCACTACAGAGGATTTAGAGCGATTAACGGCATATGGGAATGAGCTGAGGCGAATAGAATTCTTAGAAGAGTCTGGCTTGCAGCTTAGGTTAATTCTGGGTGCTTTTCTGATGAGTTTGACAATAATCGGAATTTTTAGCGTCCTGTTACATTTGGTGCGTCCAGCTATTTATGCATCCATGCGATCGTTGCTACTACTTTCTGGACTGGTCATGATCTATTTTCTAGTCGCTAGGATCGTAGGTGCTTATGGACTGCCAGTGGAATTACTGCCGATAAGTTTCGTCATACTTCCCGTAGCAGTGCTTTGGGACTCTAGATTCGCGTTACTGTTGGGTTTTGTGATGACCTTTTTGACAGTTGCCCAGCCTCCATTCTATGCATCCTCTCAAGTTCTTTTTCTCACTATGGTGGGTGCTGGTACTGCGGCCCTGAGTGTCCGAGTACTTCGGCGCAGGGCGCAGACTTTGGTTTTTGCAACAGTTATTTCAGCGGGGTATGCGATTGTCTTGTTAGCGCTGACCTTTTTAGAGCAAAAAACACTTTCTGATCTCATGACTTCTGCTATGTGGACTACACTAAATGCTTTTCTTAGTGCCTTCGTAGCCATGGGTTTGGTTACAATGTTTGAATGGTTTACTGGAATTACCACCGATCAAACTTTATTAGAGTGGGCAGATCCGAATAGGCCTCTCTTGAGAAGACTTTCCCAAGAGGCTCCAGGGACTTATGCACACTCTGTCAATGCTGCAAACCTGGGGGAAAGTGCCGCAAATGCCATTGGAGCTCACGGTCTTTTGGTTAGAATAGGAATGTACTACCATGACGCTGGCAAGGTTCTCAAGCCTCAGTATTTCATTGAGAACCAACCAGAAGGTTTGAACCCACATGATTCATTGGACCCGGTGTTATCCGCTGCAATTGTCAAAGAACATGTAACCGAAGGTTCGCGCTTAGCCAAAGAATCAAATCTTCCTGTTGTCATTCAGGATTTTATAACTGAGCACCACGGGACCCAATTTATTTCCATCTTCTACAACCAAGCAATTGAGCGAAATGGTAAAGAGAAAGTAACAAAGCAAGATTTTACGTATCCTGGTCCCAAACCACAGTCCAAAGAGACCGCCATTGCTATGATGGCTGATTCGATTGAATCAGCGACTCGAGTCTTACAAGAGCCCAATGCTAAACGCTTAAAAAATCTGGTAGAGAAAATAATCCAAAATAAACAGGAGGAAGGCCAGCTAGACGAGTCACCTCTGACTTTGGCTGAAATAACAATTTTGAAGGAAGCTTTCGCTAATTCTTTGGCGAGTATTCACCATCAGCGAATAGAGTATCCAACTAGTAAGCATCTGACCAAATCACCACAAAAAACAGCAGGGACAGAACCGATAAAAATAAAGGATAAAGAGCAGATAGAGTTAGAGGATATGAGCCAGGAGTAGGAATAGATTTGAGAGTAAAACTATCGACGGCGACTTTTGGAAAAGAAGTAGAAGAACTGTTAGAGAACGCGGTTATCTTTACCTGCTCTCATGAGGGTACGGAGGATGGAGAGATATCGTTAGCACTTCTTGAGGACAGTGCAATACAAGAATTGAACTTGCTTTATTTGAGTGTAAACAAACCTACCGATGTAATAGCTTTTGCGTTGTATGGTCCAGGGGAACCAGTAGTGGGGGACATTTATATCGGTTATCAACAAGCTCAGGCACAATCTTCTGAACGAACAATTCCTCTAGAAGTAGAACTTGTACGTTTGGCGATTCATGGTACTCTTCATGTGTTGGGATATGATCATCCTGAATCGAATGAGCGCTTAACAAGCGACATGTTTTTGTTGCAAGAAAGCTTATTGCAGGACTTTATCGAAAACAACATTTCCAATGCAAGTTGATACGAAGAGAAATCAATGGAAAAGATCACAACTATGCAAAGGCAGGACACAAAACGAGTAAGAGCACGTCTTGCCAACCTGCTACAGAAAAATGATTTAGTCGCATTGGAAGTTTTCTTAGAAGGTCTTCATCCCTCTGACATCGCAGATGTAATTGAGGCTTTGGATCGAAAAACAGGTGTCAAATTGCTTAGGACTCTTCCTTCGGTCCTAGCTTCGGAAACTTTAACAGAGGTTGAAGAAGGTGAGGTCCGTTCTAGCTTATTTTCTTCGTTAGACCCAGAAGAGGCGGCAGATTTTCTGGAGAAGTTGTCAGATGATGACGCTGCAGATTTGTTAGGAGAATTAACCTCTAGCCGTCAAGATAAGATTCTTGCCGAAATGTCTAATCAAGAAGCCATTGAGATAAAGGATCTTCTTAAATACGAAGAGGATACGGCTGGGAGTATAATGACAACCTCTTTGGTTTCGATTGACGGAACTGTCACCGCAGGAGAGGCGATAGAGGTTGTTCGAAAGAAGGGTAGAGAAGTTGAAAACTTTTATACTGTTTTCGTTGTTGATAACCAAAATACTCTATTAGGTACTGTTCCTCTAGATGATTTGCTACTGGCTGAAGTTGATGAATCCGTTGAGAATCTCGTGGAACCAATTGTAGCCTCAGTCTTGCCGAGTTCTGATCAAGAAGATGTTGGGCGTCTTATTTCCCGTTACAATCTGGTGTCTATACCTGTCGTGACCAATGAAGGGATTTTGTTGGGTCGAATCACTTTTGATGACGTAATCGATGTGATTGAATCAGAGACAACAGAAGATCTTTTCCTCTTCTCAGGGTTATCGGATGACGAAGACATCAAGGGGGGCCCCCTGGAAACTGTACAGGCAAGACTCCCTTGGCTTTTTCTCAATACGATGACTGCTAGCCTGGCAGCTACCGTCGTTTGGTGGTTCAGGGATGAGATTGCATCGGCAACCTTGTTGGCTGTAGTCATGCCAGTAGTGGCTGGTCTTGGAGGAAATGCTGGACAACAGGCACTAGCTGTTACGGTCAGGAGCCTAGCAACTGGTTCAGGGCCACTCGAAACTAAAGAGCCTCGCGTTCGTAAAGAGCTTGTGGTGGCTTTCGTTAACGGTGCTGCCGTTGCTTTGGTGGTTTCAGCAGCGGCTTCCATTCTGGCTATAGGTATGGGAGTTAGCGTGCGTCTAGGAGTGGTGGTGCTATTAGCTATGTGGGGCAACATAGCGATGGCAGGATTTGCTGGATCTTTCATTCCAACGTTTCTGGAAAAACAGGGATATGATCCAGCCGTTGCATCTACGGTTTTTCTAACAGCGCTAACTGATTTGACTGGTTTTCTACTCCTACTAGGGATTGCTGACCTGATGCTTTAAGACTCGAAAATCACAAGGTCAAGTTTTGTTTATGAAAACTGGCCAAAAGAATACGTGAAGAAGTGTGCAGAAGGCTTTACAAGAATATATGGGGAAATCTAGAGGTCGTATCGGCGTTAAATTCTGGAATAGAAAAAATTGATTCTGGAGAAGCAACAGTTTATTCAGTGGTTGAAACGATAATTGACGAAATAAAGACGCATGGGCAAGGAAATATCGAATGAGTAAAAGTCGGACAAGGATTCGAGTTTTGGTAGCCAAGGCTGGTTTGGACGGGCATGACAGAGGAGCTATGGTGATAGCCGCATCGTTTCGAGATGCCGGATTTGAAGTCGTCTATACGGGTTTACATCAGACTCCAGAAATGATAGTTGCGGCGGCTATTCAAGAGGATGTAGACGTGGTTGCCTTGTCCATACTTTCTGGTTCTCATATGACCATGTTTCCAAGAATTTTGTCACTTTTAAACGAAGAGGGTGCTGGTCATGTATTGGTTACCGGAGGTGGTATTATTCCAGAGGCGGATATGGTTTCGTTGCAGGAAATGGGAGTGGGCCGGCTATTTGGTCCAGGTACTTTGAGTAGAGAAGTTATTGATTATGTCAGGAATTGGCATGGTGAACAGGGGCTGTCAAACGAAAATCTCTAAAGGAAGAGACCAGCTTATCTCAGTGGAAAAATGGGGTCTTAAGATGATAATATGAAGCTTAATAATAGAGAATTTTTGAACTGGAAAACCAGACTGTTTGTTATAGGCTCGTCCCTGGCTTTGGGTGGAATGTTTCTAGAAAAATCGTGGTTATCACTTACGGCTCTGTTTGTCTTAACGATTGGTTATGGGGTAGGGTACTACCGTTATGAGTATCGACATCGTCGTGAAGATCAGTAGAGTATTTGATCTGTGACTTCGGAGTGTTCTGTAGGCTTCCTATCGCCGTGGTATCAAACCTTGGTTAGATTTATTACGACAGTCGGAGAAAAAATGTTTGTTGGCCTTTTTTTAATTGAAAGTATGGTGGTGACTGAGTTGTAAACTCAAGCCAATTATGGCTTAATTTAGTTAAAAATATTTTTTAAATAGCTTTGAGTTGAATGGCGTTGGTCAGCTCCAGAGACGTGAAATTCAAGGCGCGAGATTGTTATTAAACATCAGTGGATAAAATACAGCTTTCAGTAGGGGATAAAGCCAATTATGGCACATTTTCCTTTACTGTTGTGCTATAACAGGAAAGCTTGATTGGTCTTTAGTTCGTTAATCGGGCCTTGCTCATGGTCGGTTCCGTTCTTTGAAAATAAAAAATTCAAGGACTGGTTTCGAGATAGGCTAGGCGCACGACGGATGGTCATGAAGAGCTTCCAGGAGAGAGAGAATTGAGGAGAGAAATCCTCGTGAGTGCTACTAACCACGAGTCGTGGGTGGCACTTATGGAAGACGATCAGTTAGTGGAAGTAATGTTCGATAGGTCCGATCAGGATCGATTGGTAGGCGGAATTTATCTTGGAAAAGTTGAAGCCGTCATACCGGGGATACAGGCTGCCTTTGTTGATATAGGAGTGGCAAAGGCTGGCTTCCTGCATGTGTCAGATCTGAATTGGGATTCTAATGAATCTGGTGCTAAAAGAACTAATTCGGGAGGAAGAAGAAGGGACAGACGTTATCCAGCTATTCAGGATAAGATCAAGAAAGGACAGTCCATAATTGTACAGGTCACTAAGGAGCCTATTGGAACGAAAGGTCCCAAGTTGACAGGGCAGATTTCATTGCCTGGTAGGTTCCTTGTGTATATGCCTGGTTCTTACCATGTGGGTGTCAGTCGGAAAATAGAAGATCGTGGTGAAAGATCCCGATTAAGGAAATTGGCCAAGGAAATTCTTCCAGATGATGCGGGTGGGATAATAGTGCGTACGGTGAGTGAGGAGCTGAACAGAGAGTCGTTCCAAAAAGAATTCAAAAGGCTCAGCTCCAGATGGAGAAAGATTCTCAAAAAGAAGGAGAGTCTGCAAGCTCCAGCGCCTCTTCAACGTGAGGCTAGCTTAATTAGTAGTGTGATCCGAGACCTTTTCAGTAGTCGGTTTGAATCTATAAAGGTTGATAGTAAGAAGGTCTATCAGGAGATCCTGCAATACGTGAAAAGTGTGGCACCTGAACTCAAAGACAGGGTTGTCTTATATCAGGAGTCCAGTTCGCTTTTTGATAAATATGGGATTGAAGGTGAAGTAGAAGAAACTTTTACAAAACAGGCGGGTCTGCCTTCTGGAGGGTATATCATTATCGAACAGACTGAGGCCCTTGTGTCCATAGATGTTAATACGGGTAAATACATTGGGAAGAAGGACCCAGAAAAAACCATCCTTAGAACTAATTTGGACGCAGCAGCTGAAATAGCGAAACAACTCCGGCTAAGAGATATTGGCGGGATAATTGTTTGTGATTTTATTGATATGGAATCTCAAAAAAACAGAGATAAGGTTCTGAATCAACTAAGGACTCACCTAGCTAAGGACAGGGCGCGGACCAAGGTGTCTGATTTTTCTAGGTTAGGCTTGGTTGAGCTCACGAGACATCGTGTTCGTCCATCTCTTTTCCAATCCTTGACTCTAAGCTGTGACCACTGTGAAGGTGGAGGTCGTGTTTATACTCCAGAAACAGTAGTGAGAAAAATTGAAAGAGCTCTGAATAGGTTTTCTGAGAATGAAAAGGACAAACGGGTATTGGTTCGTCTACATCCAGTAATAGCTCTAAATATATTTGAAAAGGAGCCCAATTTTTTGAGGAATGTTGGAAGGGTTACAAAACTGAGGATAGCTTTGCGCGATGATCCATTATTGAGGGAAGATGAATTTCGGATCCTTTCTGGGGCAGCGGAAACAGATGTGACTCTTCAATATGCTTCTCTGTAATTAGGGGTTGACCCCGATTTTAGTTTGCGTAACTTTTTCGGTGCTTTATTGTGATAACAACTACTGCCATTGAGGCATACCATGTACGCAGTTTTTGAAACAGGTGGTAAGCAGTTTCGTGCGGAACTAGGTGATACACTACGGGTTCCCCTTTTGGAAGTGGAAGAGGGAGACACTGTTTCTTTTGAAAAAGTATTACTTGGAGCGGACGGTGAAGCTGTAGCTGTTGGTGATCCACTAGTAAGTGGGGCAGTTGTGAAGGCCGAGGTTTTGCGTCATGGGAAAGACGCAAAGATAATAGTCTTTAAAAGAAAACGCCGTAAAGGTTACCGTAAAAAGCAGGGTCATCGACAAAAATTTACTGAGGTTAGAATTTCGGACATAGATGGTTTAGGGTAGGAATTCTCCGAATTAAAGTTTGCTGGAGGTAAAATGGCGCACAAAAAAGGTGTGGGTTCAAGTAGAAATGGTCGTGATAGCAACCCTAATCGCCTGGGCGTTAAATGCTATGGCGGTGAGTATGTTACTGCTGGTTCAATCATTGTTCGCCAGAGGGGCACACATTTTCATCCAGGAGTAAATGTTGGTAGAGGTGGAGATGACACATTGTTCGCCAAACAAAATGGGTTTGTGAAATTCGAAACATATAGGAGACGTAGGGCAGTCTCTGTACACTCTTCACTAAATTCCTGAACAGTATTCTCTCTAACACGAGATTTAAGGCTGGCTCAATTCCAATCGGATACTACTGTCACTGTATAAATCCTAACCATCGGATCTTTTAGAGGGCAATCTTGTATATCAACTAGAGTAATTAAGACGCTCTAGCTCTAATCCAAAGGAAATCGGATGAACCCCGAGAAATTTCACAACAGAAAAAGTAAAGCCATCTTAAAGGCAATCGCAGGTGCCATCCTGTTGTGGTATTTCGGGATGGGACTTAATCAGATAGTCATAAGTTACTACGAAGGCATAAGGGGTTCGCAGGCCGTTCCAAAGGCTATGGCAGCTATGGAAAGGGAGTTTGTGGAAGTGGAGTTGCCATTGGAAGTGAACAAAGAAGTTGAATACTGGATGAATCATTTTTCAACTTTGAATAGGGAGGAATTTCTGGAGCAGTTGTCTAGGGCAGGACTTTATCGAGAAATGATTCGAACAAAATTGATTGAGCAGGGAATGCCCAAGGAACTGCTTTATCTTGCCCAGATAGAATCTGGTTATGTGGCTAATGCCAGATCTGGATCATCTGCTTACGGAGTTTGGCAGTTTATGGGCCCAACAGCCAGACAGTATGGCTTGAGGATGGACTTTTATGTAGATGAAAGGAGGGATCCTGTCCAGGCTACGGACGCAGCTCTCAGTTACCTAAAGGAGTTGCACGAACGTTACGGATCTTGGTATTTGGCAGCAGCTGCCTATAATGCTGGGCCTACAAGGGTTTCGCAACTTCTCAGGAAATATACGGATGGTCGAATGGGAGATGAAAATCTTTATTGGGAGATCATAGATCATCTTCCTAAGGAAACGGCTCAGTATGTACCTAAGCTTCTGGCAGTGACCTATCTTGCTGAGTATGGCCAGGTTTTTGATGTTTCAGGGATGAAACCCTACGTATATGATGTTGTTTGGGTTCCTGGTGGAACTTCTTTGCTCGCATTGACTGAAAGACTCGGAATGCACGAATCGGAGCTTAAAGGATTGAACCCACACCTAATACGAGGGATGACACCACTAGGTGAGATTTATCCACTAAGAGTACCGGTGGGCAGTTCCACTACTTTTGCATCTGAGGTAGGCCTTTCTAATCGCAGAGCACGCTTGGCAGACGATTAAAATGTGTGGCCACCATTCTAATTGTTGCGAGTATAGTCTTCTGAGGTGAGTAGCGGCAAGGCTAAAGTTTGTTTCCCATGAAGCCTTCCACATGTTCCTCTCTTTGCGGGTGAGTCAACAGGCTAACAATGATCAGGACAGGAATATGAGTCAGAAGGCCTAATATTCCTTCGTGCAGTCCGAATGGAGTCAGTTGGTTACTGACGAATAAGATAGTCGTTACAAAAACCCCTGAAGTAAGGCCGGCTAATATCCCAATTGTTGTAGCTCTCTTCCAATATATTGCTGCTAACACTGTAGGCGCTAATTGACAGATTATTCCATATGATGCCAGGAGTAGGTCCACTAGAGAGCTATGATCCCCCAATGCCAATAAGTATGATGCTACTCCCACTATGACAATTAAAAAACGCATTAGCGTCTGGGCTTGTTTATCGTCAAGTTTTACAAATAGACGCACAGCATCTTCTTCTACTACCGATGCAGAGCCGTGAAGCAACGCATCTCCCGTAGACATAGACGCAGATAGGGCACCAGCACAGAATAACCCGACTATCAATGGAGGCAGATCTGTCTGCATGATCATGAAAGGGAGAACGAAATCAGAGGTTGGAGGCTTCTCAGGGAAAAGGACTCCAGCGAATCCTATCAGAAAGACTGGGATTAGGAATAGCCAGAAAGTGGGGAATAGAATCGTTGTCTTTCTTATAATATCGTTGTTCTTTGCGGTAAAAGCTTTCATGAATAGATGTGGCCACATCTGAACACCAATTAGACTTACTAGCACAGCACTGGAGTATCCAGCCCAAGTCCAGGGTTCCCCATTTCCGTCTAACCCAGGGACAGTTAGGAATCCAGGACGTGCCGAAGCGATGGAATCGAACATTTGTCCCACCCCTCCATAGAAATGGGTGGGCAGGTACAAACCCAGGATCCAGGCTATAGTAATCATGAAAACACCTTGGAAGGTGTTAGTCCAACCTACGGCCATGACTCCACTTTTCATCACATAGAAAGTGACGATACCATACGCCAAGGCTGCACCGATTTCCAGTGGTATATTCCCCTCGGTGACAGCTTCTATCACAATACCAGCTCCGCGGATTTGGATTGTAATGTAGGGTATAAACGCTACCAGCGTTAATGAAGCGATCAATACGGAAAGAAGACGGGAAGGAAACCGTCCTGTTATAAACTGTGCTTGGGTGACAAACCCTCTATTCCGTCCGATATCAGCCACACGGGGTCCAATCCAGTACCATGGGACCATTCCGAGGGCTCCGTAGGAAAGAATGTAGAATGCTGCTGCTCCACGACCGTAAGCCCATCCTGGTCCACCTAAAAAGGCAAATGCTGAACACATACTAGCACCAGTCACGAAGTAGAAGACTAGTAGACCAAAATTTCTGTCTCCAGCGACGAAACCTTGGACACTACTTGTACTTTTCCTGCCAGCTGCCAACCCAATCCATAGCGTTATGACCAGGTAACATGCTATGACTGTAGCGATTACATGCCAGCGTTCCATAGAATCAGTTCTCTTCCTTAGAGGTGCTCTCAGTTTGGATATTTCTCGCCCTACTTTCGAAGGTTTCCAGAATGAATAGGACAACACCAATGGCTAAGAAGATTGCGGTGAGAGCAGCCATCACAAAAGGAAGGCCTAGAACTAGAGGGTATACCCTGTTAATTAGCACTAGGCCTGGCCAGACACTGAAGGCGAGGCAAAGACAGAGAAGCAATCCAGCTAGCGTTCTGACTTTTGTAATGTCCATTTTGTGGTTCGACCTGTGGGATATTTGGTATTAATTATCGACCAAGCTATTTTACCTGAAGTCGATGGTCAAATTTAATATTCCGTGCAAGCGATTATGGATCTATCGGGTTCAATTTGGGGTATGAGATACTTGTGCCATGTAGGATTAAGTATGTTGGATTAGTTGAGATGTGATCTAGTCATCCAATCGAATGAAGGAGTGTCGAGATGCGATTTAGCATTAGAAAAACTCTGTTTCTATTTCTCTGCATTGGCACGGGTAGTTTAAATACTCTCTCAGGACAGGGTGCCTCTAAGGTCTTACAAGTCCCAGTAGTAGGGACAATAGAGATGGGACTTGCTCCTTTTATAGAAAGGTCTATCGAAGAGGCTGAATCTTCAAATGTTCAGGCTTTAATCCTAGATATCGATACGCCTGGAGGACGGGTAGATGCAGCTGAAAGAATTGTTGATGCTGTATCTGATTCGAAAGTGCCAGTGTTCGCATTTGTCAATCGAAGGGCTTTCTCTGCTGGAGCACTAATTTCTCTGGCGACTGAAAGAATTTATATGAGACCAGGCGCAGTGATGGGAGCCGTGACACCCGTTGATGGTTCCGGAACAAAAGCTTCAGAAAAGATTGTTTCCGCTATGCGAAGTGAGATGAGAGCTTTGGCCGAAGCTCGCGATCTGGATCCTGATATTGCTGAAGCTATGGTTGATGAGTCATTGGCTATTCCAAATGTTATTGAAGAAGGCAAGCTCCTCACCTTAACCGTAGAAGAGGCTGTGGATCTCAATTATGCTGTTGAGGTGGAAGATATGATGGCACTTCTTGAAGAACTCGGTTTGGAGGAAGCGGAAGTGGTAATGGCGAAAATAAATTGGGCAGAAAATTTGGTCAGGTTTTTTTCTAATCCGATTGTAGCTCCCTTTCTTTTGTCGTTAGGTTTCTTGGGCTTGATGATAGAGATTCGGACCCCAGCTTTTGGGCTGGCTGGAGGTACGGGACTAATTGCACTCTCTCTTTTCTTTGGATCAAATGTTATCTTAGGGCTAGCTGGATTAGAAGATCTACTACTTTTCCTTGCTGGCATTGTGTTTTTAGGAATAGAGACCCTGGTTATTCCAGGTTTTGGAGTTTTTGGGATTCTTGGAATTGTTGGAATACTTGGAGGGATTTACATGAGTATGCTGGGGAACTTCCCAGGTCCAGAAGATGTGAGCCGTGGTGGAGTAGTGTTAGCAGCCACCATGGTGCTCATTCTGTTCATACTGTGGGCAACGATCAAATATTTGCCCAAGAACGTTCGATTATATCGCTCTGGGATTTTTCTTAGGACACAGGAAGATCGATCGGAGGGGTATGAATCAGCTGAAACCCGTGAAGAACTAGTAGGAAGGGAGGGGGTTTCTCTGACGGATCTCAGGCCATCGGGTTTTGCGTTGTTCGGACAGGAAAAAATCGATGTGGTTTCGGAATCAGAATTCATCGAGGAGGGAACTTCAGTACGTATTGTTAGTGTAGAAGGATCTCGTCACATCGTTAGGGCTAAAAGGAATCAGACAACAAACAGGTTAGAAAGTTAGTCAACTGCTGATATCCAGCAGTTATCGAAATTGAATTGCAAAGGGGAAAGGTCGCTTTATGCAACAGCTTGATATTTTCAGCTTATTCGTATTGATCGGTGGTTTATTACTAATCTCAGTCGTGGCTTGGGCAGTACCCGTAAGATTGTGGGTCGAAGCTATTTCTGCAGGGGTAAGAATTGGGATCAGTTATCTGATCGGTATGCGTTTAAGAAAAGTGACACCGGCAGCTGTGGTAAGACCATTGATTTGGGCGACGAAGGCAGGCATTCCCCTGAATATAAACGATCTAGAAGCACATTACCTCGCGGGTGGTGATGTAATGAGGGTAGTGCGTGCTTTAATTAGTGCAGACAAGGCTAGTATCGATCTAGGTTTTCAACAGGCAGCGGCTATTGACTTGGCAGGAAGAGATGTTTTTGAAGCTGTCCAGGTCTCCGTTAACCCCAAAGTCATTAATACACCTAAAGTAGCCGCCATGGCGATAGATGGCATACAACTGATTGCGCAAGCAAGGGTGACGGTGAGAGCTAATATTAATCGTTTGGTTGGAGGTGCTGGAGAGGACACTATACTTGCCCGTGTTGGCGAGGGGATTGTGTCGTCAATTGGATCCGCAGTGACTCACCAGGCTGTGTTAGAAAATCCAGATGCAATATCGAAGAGTGTGTTAGCCAAGGGTTTAGATTCTGGCACAGCCTTCGAAATACTTTCAATTGATATTGCAGATGTTGACGTTGGGAAAAACATAGGTGCTGATTTGCAAGCTCATCAGGCGGATGCGGACAAGCAAGTGGCTCAAGCTAGGGCCGAAGAACGTAGGGCGATGGCTGTGGCACAGGAACAGGAAATGAAAGCTAAAGTCGAAGAAATGAAAGCTGATCTAGTCAAAGCCGAAGCTGAAGTACCAGCTGCTTTGGCAGAAGCATTTCGACAGGGACATATGGGGGTAATGGACTATGTTCGTTATAACAATGTTCAGTCTGACACCGAAATGCGTAAGTCTATTGCAACTGGAGACGAAGAAGATACTGAGCCGTTGGCATAAACTGGGAATAAAGTAATGGAGTTTTTAGCTGACATATTTTGGACATTCCTGGTCGGACTATGGTTTATAAACCAGTTTCGTGCGATAAAGAAGAGACAGGCTCCAGGTGTAAATGAAACATCATTAGAAGATTCTTCTGCGGATGCAACTGTGACAGAGTCGATTGATGATTGGCTCTACATGGAAAATACTGATGAGTCAGATTATGATAATGGGCGAAGACCCCAGGAAGAGGGCCCAGTACAACCGACAGGATTGTTGGACATATTTTCAGACCAGTTCGTCTCGTCCTTTGAGACTGTACCGGAACTAGAGCAATCGCGAATAGATCCTCTGGTCTCGGAATCTATATCAGATTCCGAAGCTGTGGCTGACCCTTATACCAAAGTACAAGAAAGTGCTTCCTTTAGCGAAGAAAGACACTCTAGATCGAGAAGATCAATAAGATCAGCGAAGCAGAAGGTGGGTTCCCCAGGGGTGACTAACGAAAGAAAGAGTATTCTGCCTTATCTGACGGATGGAGACGTTAACCAGCTGAAAAGGGCGATAGTTTTATCCGAAGTTTTCGGTCCTCCATTGTCTCTAAGGAAACCAGAAGGACAATTTTCTAGGCCTATGGATTGATTTGGGTTGGTTTCTGAGCACACGAATACCAATCACTTGTTTTTAAGCTTCTAATGCTATGTTGCGCAGGACCGTTTGTAGGATGCCACCATTTTGGTAGTACTCTACGTCCGCTCCAGAATCCAATCTGGCAATAACCTTGAATTTGATTTCTCGTCCGTCATCAGTTTGTGCCACAACGTCTAGTTTTTTGCCGGGATGAAGTCCCTCAGAGATACCTAGGATATTATATCTTTCTTTACCAGACAGGCCGAGGTTTTCAGCGGTCACGCCCCCTTCAAATTGTAGCGGCAAGACTCCCATGCCCACCAAGTTGCTCCTGTGGATCCTTTCATAGCTTTCAGCTATCACAGCTTTGACGCCTAAGAGATAAGTTCCTTTAGCTGCCCAATCTCTCGAGCTCCCTGTACCATATTCTCGACCAGCTAAAATTACTAATGGTGTTCCTTCTTCCTGATACCTCATTGCGGCATCGTATATTGATGTTTCTGCTCCGCTCGGGATGTGTATAGTGTGTCCCCCTTCACGGTCATCCAATAACAGGTTGCGAATTCTTATGTTACCAAAAGTTCCCCGAATCATGACTTCGTGACTGCCACGACGGGATCCAAATGTATTGAACTCCCAAGGTTTTACACCGTGTGTTGCCAGGTATTGCCCAGCCGGTTCATCCTTCGGAATTGCTCCTGCAGGTGAAATATGATCCGTAGTGGTCGTGTGTCCAAATATACCGAGAACCCTGGCCTCTGTTATGTCCTTTGGATTGGGCATTTGCAACGACATACCTTGAAAGAAAGGTGGATTTCGAATGTAGGTAGACGAATCATCCCAATCGTAGAGGTTCTTGTCCCCAGTAGGAAGGGGAAGTTCTCTCCATAGGTCATTTCCTTCGAAAACTTCCGCGTAGCGTTGTTTATACATGTTTGGATCAAGGGCTTGTTCGAGTGTCGTTTTGATCAGATTAGAACTAGGCCAGACATCTCGAAGAAATACTGGAGAACCTTCTCGATCATTGCCGATGGGTTCCGTCTCCCAGTTAATATGGACATTTCCTGCCAAGGCGTAGGCTACTACGAGCATTGGTGATGCAAGGAAGTTTGCTCGAATGTCAGAATGTATACGAGCTTCAAAATTACGGTTCCCAGAGAGTACGGATGCCACCACGAGTCCATTTTGTTCAACAGCATTACTTATAGATTCTGGGAGTGGACCTGAATTTCCTATGCAGGTGGTGCATCCATATCCAACAACTCCGAATTTTAGCTCTTCAAGGAATTCCATCAGCCCAGATGATTCAAGGTAATCTGTAACGACCTTAGATCCTGGTGCCATACTGGATTTCACCCAAGGTTTTATCTCAAGTCCCAGTTCAACAGCCTTTTTGGCGAGCAGTCCAGCACCTATCATAACAGACGGATTGGAAGTGTTAGTGCAACTTGTTATAGCGGCTATAACAATTTCACCGTCACTTATGTCATGTGCTTCCCCGTTGATATCTATCTCAGCCTTGCGCTCCTCTACAGGGTCATAGTTAAATCCTGAAGGGATCAGATCGGGCAGTGCTGTTTTAAACGTGCCAGGCAGAGCGTCCAGTGCAATACGATCTTGAGGCCTCTTTGGGCCAGCAACACTGGGTTCCACAGTAGAGAGATCCATGTGTAGTGTATGTGTGTAGGAGGGATCTGGAGTTTCATCTGTTCGGAACAGACCCTGTTGTTTGGATATGACTTCTACCCTCTGGATCAATTCTTCAGACCTTCCAGAACCTCTAAGGTAGGAGAGGGTTTCTTGATCTACTGGGAAAAAACCAACTGTAGCGCCATATTCGGGTGCCATATTGGCCAATGTTGCCCGGTCAGGAAGACTCAAATTGGAGAGTCCTGGACCGAAATATTCTACAAAGCTTCCGACGACTCCATACTCTCTGAGCATTTGGACTACGTGAAGCACGAGGTCGGTCGCTGTAGACCCTTCGGGAAGTTCTCCAGAGAATTTTACTCCTACGACATCGGGCAAGAGCATGTGGTAGGGTTGTCCAGTCAGGACCGCCTCCGCTTCGATGCCCCCGACTCCCCAACCAACGACACCCAACCCATTGATCATCGTCGTGTGAGAGTCAGTTCCGACGACTGTGTCTGGAAAAGCAATCTGTGTTCCATCGTCATCTTCTCTTCTTTGGACTACAGAGGCTAAGTATTCCAGGTTGACCTGATGAACAATTCCAGTGCCAGGAGGAACAACTCTGAAATCCCGAAACGAGTCCTGTGCCCATCTGAGCAGGGTATATCTTTCGCGGTTGCGCTCGAATTCTTTCTCCACATTCTTTCTGTAGGCCTCAGGACTACCAAAGAAATCCACCTGAACCGAATGATCAATGACCAGATCCACAGGAACTATCGGATTTATACGACTTGGGTCTCCCCCAAGAGATTTTAAACCATCACGCATCGCTGCTAAGTCCACCACTGCAGGTACACCAGTGAAGTCCTGTAATATGACTCGGCTGGGCATGAAAGGGACATCGGCTTCTACTTTCTCCGGACTCCAATTTGCGACTGCTTTGACATGTGTTTCATTTACGTGCTTGCCAACAGAGTTTCGCAAAACGTTTTCAAGAAGAACTCGTATTGAGAAAGGGAGTCTGTCGATATCGATAATGCCCTCGCCATTCAAAGCGCTAGGGTTGTAGAACGTTGTCGGCCCTTCTTTGAGATCGACTGTGAATTTTGCTCCGTATGGGTTGCTCGCCATCATTGGGCCTTTGTCATGTAAGTTTGTGGTTGCTTAGGGAGGTGTAGTTTATCTGTTTAATTTGATTCTGTATAGCAAATCAAGTCTCTACTGTCGTCGAAATATCTTTTCTGATATCGATTTGTTCAAGGTGCTCAACTGAGCAAGCCTATTTGTGGAAAAATTTTATGTATCCCCCAGGCAGATAATCCTGCCACTAGCATACAAATAAAGCCAGTGGCGATGTCTCCATATATGAGAAACCCAGTTCCGAAAATGCAACTATAGATTAGTACACAACCAAGGAACCAACACATTAGACTTGCTGTTAGTTCTGAGTTGTTGTCAGTGCCTGGGTCTTTTACGTCAGCTTGGTGGATTATTGTGTTCCATCCAGGTCCTAACGGCCTAATTTTTCGGTAGAAGTTAATCAGGGTTTCGTTGTCTTCGGGCTCTGTTATCATAGTGATGACCAGCCAACCAGCAGTGGTTATTGCTACACTTACTACAAGTGTGTTAGAAGGACTCCAGGATTGGAAGCCGATCTGTGTGTGTACGAAACCAAAATAGAGGGCGGTTAGAAAGGAAATGACCATTGCGGCTATTTCGGTCCAACTGTTTATGCGCCACCAAAACCATCTAAGAAGAAAGACCAAACCAGTTCCAGCACCTATTTGTAAAAGAATCTGGAATGCCTGCATAGCTGTTTCAAGTTGCAAGGCCACCCAAGATGATATCAACATTAAACCCAGGGTAGAGAAGCGGCCCATTCTTACATAATGTTGCTCTCCGCAGTCGGGGTTGTAAAACCGACGATAAACATCATCTATAAGATAAGAGGCTCCCCAATTGAGATGCGTGCTGATTGTAGACATGTATGCTGCAATAAGTGATGCAACGACTAGCCCTAGCAGACCGTGTGGCAGGAAAACTAACATTGCGGGATATGCCATGTCATGTCCAAGAGTGGATCTGTCAACGTTAGGAAAAGCCAGAGCCAGATCTTCTATACCTGGATAAACAATTAATGAGGCTAGGGCAACTATTATCCAAGGCCAGGGTCGTAGAGCATAATGGGCTATGTTGAACCACAGAGCAGCTTGGAGCGCATTTTTTTCATTTTGTGCTGCCAACATTCGTTGCGCTGAATATCCACCACCACCAGGCTCTGCACCTGGGTACCAAGTACTCCACCATTGGACTGCTATAGGAATTATTAGGATAGTTAGTGCTTCACTAGGATCGGAAAAATCTGGCAAAAAGGAAATCTTATTTGCGATATTTGGATTGGTTATGAGGCCCGATAACCCACCTACTTCGGGAAGTTGTAATGCGTAGAAAGCAGCTAGCACAGCCCCAGTCATTGATATCCCAAATAACATCAAGTCTGTCATGAGAATCCCTCTTAACCCAGATGTAGCTGAGTAGATTAAGGTTGTGGCTCCTGCGACCAGAACAATTGTATATTTATCTATACCTAGCAGTACCTCTCCGATCTTGATGGCAGATAAAGTGACCGATGCCATAATCATTACATTGAAAAATACTCCCAAGTAAATTGCTCTAAATCCTCTCAGAAAAGCTGCTTTCTTTCCACTGTATCTGAGTTCATAAAAGCCTATGTCGGTAATTACTCCAGATCGTCTCCAGAGCTTTGCATAGAAGAAGACAGTGCACATGCCTGTTATCACAAATGCCCACCAAATCCAGTTCTGACTGACACCACCGTTACGAACTAAATCAGAAATAAGGTTAGGTGTATCACTTGAGAAAGTCGTTGCGACCATTGATGTGCCCAGTAACCACCAAGGCATGGATCGTCCAGCCAAAAAGTATTCTTTAGTATTGCTTCCCGCTTTTCGACTGTATAGGAGACCCAGAGATATGACCACGAGTCCATAGACGCAAAGCACGCCCCAGTCTAAGGTAGAAAGCTGCATAGATGTTTTTTAAGTATGTATCTGGTTTCCTGGATGTTTTACTTAGAGGCCGAGTCTAGATTAACAGGTTAGTAAACTTGATGTAAAGGCGAGGTAATGTACAATCTATCCCTAGATTAGTACAATGAGGACGTCTGCTGATAGATTCTGATATGGGTCAGGACGTATAAGGTCTTTGCGAAGCTACAAGAACTATGGATCCGATCTTTCAAGACAAGAGAGTGCCATGATTTGAAAGAAATTTAAGATTATCAATCCACCAAAAATAAAAAGGAATTGACGATGAGATTAGTAGGGATTTTTATGATGCTAGCAGGTGTTTCGGGTTGCCTATCTGAAAACAACGTGTATGAAAATGCAGAACAAGCCAGGTCGTATTTTGCTTCCAGATCTCCGGGAGACACTAGTGTACCTCCATTCAGTGGAGCCGTGCAGATTGGTCCTACTTTGTACATATCTGGAACGTTGGGTTTGGAGGAGAATCAACAAGTTCCAGAAACAGCTGAAACTGAAGCACGAATTGTTCTAGACAACATAAAGAGTAGCCTAGAAGAGGCTGGCATGACCATGGATGATTTAGTATATGTCGACGTTTTTAGTTCAGATGTTGCTGACTATGACGCTTTTAACGGAGTCTATAGAACTTATTTCGAGCAGGAATTCCCAGCACGAGCTTTTGTGGGCTCTGGCCAACTGCTTTTTGGAGCCAGGTTTGAGGTCAAAGCAATAGCGGTTAAGCGATAATTAGAGTTTCAGATTGCTAAAAGTTCATTTTTAGATAGGATTCGGACAAATATGAGGCTTATAGGAAAGACCGAAAGAGCACACGGAATAGTGGATGAAACAAACTTTGTTCTTCCGGCTTTGACACAGCCAATGTTGGGCAAGGATGATAAAGTTCCGATTCGTGCCTATAGGGTCACTTTTGGTGAAGGTGGAAGGACCTATTGGCATTCACATAGTGATACACAGATACTTTTCGGGCTTTCTGGTCAGTGTCTCGTGAGGAATCGTGCTGGGGATGAAGCCCACCTGCATCCTGGAGATATGGTTATTATTGAAGGGGGAGAGGAGCATTGGCATGGGGCATCCCCAGGCACTGATGGGGAACATTTGGCAATAAATTTGGGTTCTCATACCGAATGGTTAGAATCATCAGGTTAAATCTATCTTTGAAGCAGGTATGGAAGTGATAGGGATGGATGTACCTGAGCGACAAGGTGTTGTAGAATAGTATGCAAAAGGCTGCATCGCCGGGATGGTGGAATTGGTAGACGCACCGGACTCAAAATCCGGCGGGCTTAGGCCCTTGCGGGTTCGAGTCCCGCTCCCGGCACTCAGGGTTTTCGTGGCTTTTGAGTACTAGATGTTTTGTTTGTAAATGGCAGTGCACTTCATCATAAGTAAGTAATTGGGTAGGTTTAGTTTTGAGTTGATAAATACGGGAGTTTTAGGAGGACCAATTTAGTTGGTTCGATCTTCCACCTAAGAATGGTTATCGGAGAACAGATGGCGGAAAATGTGACTAAAGGTAAAGACACTCTAACGATTCGTGACAATCGCACAGGCAGTGAGTATGAAGTAGATATCCTAGAAGGGGATGTCATTCGAGCAATGGATTTAAGGAAAATCCGAGTGAATGAAGATGACTTTGGGATGATGACTTATGATCCTGGATTTTCAAACACAGCTTCGACTCGTAGCACGATAACTTATATAGATGGATCTAAAGGGATATTGGAATATAGAGGGTACCCTATCGAGCAACTCGCTGAGAAGAGCACTTTCTTAGAGGTAGCCTATCTTATTTTGCATGGGAAACTTCCTCTGGCATCTGAGTTGGATCAGTTCACCTATGAGATCAAGAGTCACACAAACGTTCACGAAAACATCCGAAAAGTGATGAATGGGTTTCGTTATGATGCCCATGCTATGAGTATGCTCATCAGCTCTGTAGCAGCACTGGGCACTTTTTATCCTGAAGCTGGACGGGTGAGCGACCCAGAACTTCGGCGAATGCAGATTCAGAGGTTATTAGCCAAGATGCCGACACTGGCTGCTTTTGCCTATCGTCATTATAAAGGTATGCCGGCTAGTTATCCCAATGACAAATTGTCCTACACTTCTAATTTTTTACATATGCTGTTTAGGATTCGTGGCAATCAAGAAGAGCCTAATCCCGTCTTGGAAAGAGCTTTGGACGTACTATTTATCTTACATGCAGATCATGAGCAGAATTGTTCAACTACAGCAATGAGAACTATTGGTAGTAGTCGGTCAGATCCGTATTCAGCTCTTGCAGGGGCTATGGGAGCTTTGTATGGGCCATTGCATGGAGGAGCAAACGAAGCTGTTTTAAGAATGCTCCAAAGAATTGGATCAGTGGACAATATCCCAGATTTCATGGATGGAGTTAGACGTAAAGAAGAGCGTCTAATGGGTTTTGGACATAGGGTGTATAAAGCTTATGATCCGAGGGCCAGTATAATTAAAAAGACTGCTTCCGATGTCTTTGAAGTAACGGGCAAGAATCCATTGCTAGATATAGCGTTGGAGCTTGAAAAAATCGCTCTGAATGACGAATTCTTTGTTTCAAGAAATCTCTATCCTAACGTTGATTTTTATTCGGGCTTGATTTATCAAGCAATGGGTTTCCCAGTTGAAATGTTTCCAGTGCTTTTTGCAATTCCTAGAACTGTCGGTTGGCTGGCTCAGTGGGAAGAGATGCTTCAGGATAAGGAACAAAAAATATCACGTCCTAGGCAGATTTTCCTAGGCCCTGAGAGACGGGATTTTGTAGCGATAGATAAAAGGTGACATGATTGCGGAAAGTACTGTCCGTGAAATGATCTAATGTCCACGGTTTCGGTCGATGTCTCATTCCAAGGTATCAATGGGTTGATATCTTCTTATTGGATAGATGGGTTAGAGCCACTCTTGGTTGACCCGGGTCCATCGACATCTCTTGAAGGGTTAGAACAGAGTCTTGAAGAACTCGGGGTCAAGACTTCCGACATTTGTCACATTCTGCTCACCCATATCCATCTTGATCATGCAGGTGGAGTTGGTCATCTAGTTTCCAGGAATCCACAGATACAGGTGCATTTACATCCTGAAGCAGTTCCGTATTTGACAGATCCTAGGCGTTTGATAGAGAGTACCAGGAGGACTTTCAGAGATTCCTATGATCGTCTATGGGGAGATGTGTTACCGATCGACTCCGATCGGATATGTGTTTGGGAATCTCCAGAAAAATGTCCAGTATCAAATATTCGATCGATGCCAACACCAGGTCATGTTGGTCATCACGTTTCGTATTTAGAGGAATTGGAAGGTTGTTTCCTAGCGGGAGATGCTCTAGGGGTAATTTTTACTCACCGGGCTCCAATATATCCTCCGACGCCACCGCCGGGAGTAGATGTTCCTATTTGGCTGGAAACCCTTAAAAATATTGAAGAAATAGGACCAGAGAGTTTTGGGATTGCTCACTTTGGAATTCACCATGACTTCGAAGTGCGGGTATTGGAGATGCGAGAAAAACTATTGGATCTTCATGATAGAGTCTGTGTTTGGCTGGATAATCCGGAGGGTTTTGGCCGGGAAGAATTCGAAAAGGAAATTCGTTCGGAGATGTCAAAGTATCTCCCAGCGAATGATGTAAACAGTTATTTCGATGTTTTTCCCCCAGTCAGTGATTGGGATGGAATGCAATTGTATTTAGAGCGAAAGAATTTGAAAAAGTCTTAGCTGAAGTCCTTAGATCGTGGCGGAGATTTTCTGAGATCTTTTAGGTATCTATAGGATTCATCTATCTTTTTGGTTGATCCTTTGGTTCTGTGGACATCGAGCTTGTCTATTTCCGAAGCTATCACGTTTGAAACAGATCCTGATTTTTGTAGGCGCCCATAAACAACCAAGAATGGTTCTACTATCAACACATGACGAAGCTTTTGATACAACCTGGGATTCACCACTACATTGATGAAACCATGCTCATCTTCCAATGAAATAAAAACATATCCTTTTGCGGAAGAGGGCCTTTGACGAGCTACGACGATCCCGGACACTTTTATATGCTGATGGTTTGACAGTTCGCACAGGTCCTTACTGAATGTTGTCTCGCTGTCCAGCTCCTTGCGGAGTAAGGACAGTGGATGAACCCCAGAAGAGAAGTGGAGTATACGGTATTCCATTGCCATTTGTTCAGTAGCTGTAAGTTCTGAAAACGTTATTGTTGAGTCCGGTTCTACCAGCTGTAGCTCGGTTTGAATCTGTTTGTTCTTTATTGATCTGTATCCCAATTTTTCTTTTGGCCCCAACCACAAGCCTAGTTGCCATAGAAGCTCCCTGCGTGTCAATCCGAAATCCTTAAATCCTCCAACTAAAATGAGATTTTCTATCGCCTTCCTTTTCAGTGATTTAGGCATTCTCTGCAGGAATTCCGATAAAGATTTGAATGGTCCATGTTTTTGTCTCTCTGCTACTAACCTTATTGTAGTTTCTATCCCCCAGTCCTTTACTAAACTCAAACCGATTCTCAAGTCTGAATTTTCTGGGATGCATTTGGTTTGACTCAGATTAATGTTCGGGAGAAGGATCTCGACTCCTTGGCGCTGCGCATCTCTGCTTAAAGCATCTAGTGAGTAGAATCCCATAGGTTGGTTGTTGAAGAGGGCGACATAGTATTCGGTACTATAGTAGTGACGAAGCCACACCGATTGATATGCTAACAAGCTAAATGCTACTGCATGAGATTTTGGAAATCCAAAACCACTGAATGCTATTATTTGTTGGAATATTTTTTGAGCTACAGATTTATCAATTTTTTTTGATTTGCAGCCATTTTGGAATATCATCCAGTATGATTCTATAGATTCCTTGGAGCGCTTGCGACTCATAAATCTTCGCAAGCTGTCCGCTTCTCCATCAGAGAAACCGGCTAAATAGCGACAGATTTGTAAGACTTGATCTTGAAAAACAATCACGCCTAAAGTCTCTCCCAGTATTTGTTCTAGGATGGGATGTGCGTACGGTATGGAATAGTCAGGGTTGTTTCGCAAGAGTTCTCTTCTTTTTACATACGTGTTAATTGCACCACCCACGATAGGGCCTGGACGAACAATAGCGATCTGAATAGCCAATTCATTAAGATTGCGAGGCTGTATGCGACGGCCCATTTGGATCTGTGCTCGACTTTCTAACTGGAATGTTCCGATTGTCTCTCCTGAAGAGACATGATCGTAAATTTTCTGGTCTTGAAAATCGATGCGAGACAGATTGGGAACATAGGAGTGCCTGTCGGAGATCAAATCGATGGCTTCATCCACTAGAGAGAGCATACCCAAAGAGAGGAAGTCAATCTTTATGAATCCAGCGTCATTACAAGAATCTTTGTCCCATTGACAAAGAATTCGATCTCCTTGAACACTTGGTTCTAAGGGTACAATCTCTGTTAGGGGGCGACTCGAGACTATCATTCCACCAACATGTTGGGATATATGGCGAGGAAGACCGATAATATCTTCGATAAGTTGGTGCAAAACTTTCCATAGTGGAGATGTATTTTTCGCAGATAATTCCAAGATGGGTTGAAGAGTTTTGGAAAGACATTTTGTGGAGTGATGTTCCACTGATTTAGATATCTTTGTTAAGATTTCCCCTGGAATACCCAGTGCTTTGCCTACCTCACGAATAGCAGAGCGGGTTCGATATGTAGAGAATGTACATACTAGGGCGGCATTTTCGTGACCATATTTTTTGTAGATCTGGATAATCAGCTCTTCTCTGACAGCTCTTGGAAAATCAAGGTCGATATCTGGTATGGTTTCCATATCTTCGTTGAGGAAGCGGCCGAGGAATAGATTTGATTCTACAGGGTCTATGTGAGAAAGACCGATTAGATAGCAAATAATAGAAGACACCGAAGACCCTCGTCCTCTTCCTGGAGGGAGTCCGCTCTGATCCCTTGGAACGCCTGTCCGTAGCTTCGAAGAAACTTTTTCAGCAAGTTCTATAATTTCACTGTATACAAGGAAGAACCCAGCTAGATTGTGCGTGTCTACGAGTGAAAGTTCTTGGTAGAGTCGTTCTCGGGCTTCATTTATAAGTGACGATTTTTCGTAGTATTTTTCTAGTTGTGAGAGGCATTTTAGTCTAAGTAGTTCTAGAGCTTTGTTTTGACTATTCCCACGAAAATTTGGAAAGGTATATCCGAGGTTTCGTGTAAGATCAAAGTCCGAACATTTTTCTGCGATCGTCAAGGTTTGCTTCAAAGCGTCAGGATAGTTTCGAAAGCGATAAGACATTTCTCTTGGAGAAGCGAGATAGAATTGGGAATTAGGACGTCTCCATCTGTGTGATCCATCTAGGGTAGTTCTATTTCGAATAGATACTAGGATGTCTTGAATTCGACTTCTGCTTGGGTGATGGTAATGAACGTTTCCAGTAGCCACCAAGGGAATGTCGAAACGATCTGCTAGGAATCCAAGGTTTTTGTTTCTAGATTTTTGTCCTTTTGTTTTATTGTCTTGAATTTCAATGAATAATTGATTCTGATCCAGGGAATTTTTGAGTTTCCGTAGAACTATTTCGGCAGTATTAAAGCTGTCTTCGAGTGCTATTGAGAGTGGCCCTTTATGGCATCCAGTGAGTATGATGAGTCCCTCTGTTTGAGTTATTAAAGAAGAGAGGAGAACGTGAGGGTAGATAGAGGTTTTTTTAAGGTGTGCTTGACTTATAATTTTGCAGAGATTGGCATAGCCTATGGCGTTCTTAGCCAAAATAGTTAAGTGACATCCTTCGGACAGAATATCACCTTCTCCATTGGGTGTGGTTAAAAGACGTAGTTTTTCAGGTATTTCAGGTATATCAAGAGCGATGGTGATTTCGGATCCAATTATCGCTTGGATTCCATTTTTACACGCTTCGTGTGCAAATTCCATGGACCCATACAGACCGTTGTGATCAGTTAGGGCTAGACTAGGATATCCCATTTTTGAAGCTTCAAGCACCAGTTCTTGGGGTTGTGAACTTCCATCTAAGAATGAAAATCCTGAATGGCAATGCAATTCGACATAAGGGTAGTTAGACATATATATTCGGTTTTTATTCGGGTGTAGAGAAAGTATAATTTGGCTGGTTGTTTTGAGCAATAAAAATCAATAAAATCTTTTTGAATTGGTCGGAGAATTAGATTGTGTTAAGGAAAGGAGATTTATGGACGATCGTATTTTTGTGGCTCTGTTGACAGATGTATTTCCAGCTGATTCAGATCACTTGCGGCTCAGGGAGTCTTTACTGAAAGCGAAAAATTCTGGCGCGACTTTAGCTGTTTTACCAGAACTTCCTCTTAATCCGTGGTCTCCAGCCACACGTGACTCTGTTGAAGAAGATGCAGAATCTGCAGGAGGTCCACGTCATCAGACGCTTTCAAGGATGGCTTCAGAGGTGGGTATAGCTTTGTTAGGAGGAGCGATCGTCACTGATTCAAAATCAGAGAAAAGGTACAACACAGCACTTTTTTATGATTGTAGTGGGAAACTGATAAGTCAGTACCGCAAGATTCACCTTCCCGAAGAAGAAGGTTACTGGGAAACCTCACATTATGTACCTGGAACCGATCCGCCAAAAGTTGTTTCCATGTCTGAAGTTACTGTAGGCGTTCAGATTTGTTCTGATATCAATCGTCCCCAGGGATCTCAGATTCTTCGTGCGCAGGGTGCGGAATTACTATTAGTCCCACGTGCGACACCTAGTGAAACGTATAAGCGTTGGAGACTGATTCTTAGGGCTAATGCTATTATGTCCGAAACCTATCTCCTATCTGTAAATCGACCCTTTTCTGAATTTGGAGTAGATATTGGCGGACCATCTTTGGCGATTGCACCTGACGGGGAAGTCCTTTTCGAAGGGACTGATCCATTGGTAGTCGTAGAAATAGATGGGAAGAAGTTGGAGAATATTGGGGCTCAGTATCCAGGTTATCTTCCTCGGATGGTCGATTTGTACGCTAAGGGCTGGTCTAAATTGATTGGCAATGAGTGTGAGAAGAGATGAGATCATATTTTGGATCAATAGGCTTGAAAGATTCACTGGCTGTACCATTTGTGAGATAGCAGATTTTGGAATACGGTGACTATCATTCCATTTTCTAAAACCAAGGTGAAGTAATCTCTAGATATCTCTTCTCGCCACCACTCGTCGTCGATTCTCCATCGTTCTCGGATAATAGAAATTCTTAAGTGTTTCCCATTTTTAGAGTGGTAATATGTTGGCATTCCATCCTGGCCTAGATCAATTCGAGTGGGTAAGGGAGGATTAAGGATACGTAGCCTTGTAATGCGATCATCATGTCTATTTTCATTTGAAAGGGGGAGTTCAGTCGTCATTATATTCTTCTATTTCAAAGATTTCTACAGGGCAGTACGTGCAGATCTAAATTTCGATATTTAAGAGGGCGTGTCGTCGTTCTGGAATACGTGACAAGGGGTCAATTTCGACAATCCGATAAAGAGGAGAGAAGCCCATCCTCAATTTCATTTCCGTTATAGCTTCGCGTAATGAAGATGGAATTGTTCCTTTTGCTATTTTTTTATTATTGGGCACTTCCCAACGATTTTTCTCGTGATTGAAAAAATCTTCTTGTAATTCAAAAGTATAAAACTGGAAAAACTCCAATGTTAATTTTTCTATAGGGGAAGTAGGAGGAGAGATGAGGATATTAGTTCTAAGAGTGCGGTAGATATCTTCGTGAGATATTGAAGGGTTGCGCAGTATATGATTCAACGACCAAGATCCTTTTGTCCATAAGCCTTTGATGCGAATACCTTGGACACTCTGATTTTGATGTTTAAGATCTGCTAAGGCAGTTTCTAGTAGTTTCTTCAGAGATTTACAGACAATTTCGACATTGCCGATTGGTGTGTGGAAGTCCATTGAATGCCGTATAGATTTAAGTGATTGATTGGGCTGGACGAGATCTATTTTTTCTCCTGTAGCCCACGTCCGTGCTATTTCACCTTTTTCTCCGAATTGTCTAACTAATGTTGGAGTGGGCAAGAGAATTAGTTCGCCAAGAGTTCGAATGCCGAATTGTTGGAGGCGTCTGATTATATCTTTGTCTGTTGGTAGGAGAGAGATAGGAGAAGGTTTTAAGAATGAAATTAATTTTTGGTCTTCAACGATAACCGGTTTGTTAGGCTTAGCTGTTGTTGCTGCTATCCAAGATGCAAATTTCCCTTTGGCCCACCCAATTCGTATATAACTGACTAATGAATCGGGAAATTGATCGAACTGTCTATGTACATTTTCTCTTATTTGGTCAGGTCGAAATTTATGAAGATGTTGTAATCCATCTACATTAACAAAGAATCGCCCGTCTCCAGCAGATTCTATCTCTGGGCTGAGGCGAGAGAGAGTTCCCGATATATTTATTTCCATGCTATTGTAGTAATCGAGGTCTGGTTCTAGCACTGTTAAGTTTTGGCAGAAGGAAAAAGCTTGGGAGACAGGTTGGTTTAGGTATATTCCCATTTCTAGAGCTTCTTTCGAACACTGCCATACGGTTTGTCTGTTGATCTTTTTAGGATTCAAAAGGACGACAGGAGTGTTTTGTAGGTTTGGATTGCGTAAGATTTCCAATCGAATTTGGAGCATTGGAATCCAGATACACAATGTTTGCCCCTTTTCAGGTTGCTTAGTCATAAGATATTTATAGCGTGTATATATACCGAATAAAAACCGAAGACATAGAGTATCCTTCATTTTTTATTATCAGGCAAGTGGTGAATAAATAAAGATCTATCTGGTCATTGGAATATCGTGAATCCCCGACTATCTTTTGGCGTTATTTAGGTCGATTTGTTAAGTCAGTTCGGCTGTAGAAACACATGGACAACATCATTTATTATGATTGCAACATAGGGGAAATGGTACTTAAATGAGTTCATCACCTTCGATTATTTATACTTGGGCGGATGAGGCTCCCGCTCTGGCGACGTATGCTTTTTTGCCAATTATCCGTGCATTTGCTAGTGCAGCTGGAATTCAGATAGAAACAAGAGATATTTCTTTGGCTGCAAGGATCTTAGCTGTCTTTCCAGATTTTCTTGACGAAGATCAGAAGGTCACTAACGATCTTAGCGAATTGGGGGATTTGGTCGAAGCTCCTCAAGCGAACATCATCAAGCTACCTAATATCAGCGCTTCTATTCCTCAAATGAAAGCTTGTATTTTAGAGCTTCAGGCCAAGGGCTATCGTCTGCCCAACTATCCAGAAGATCCAACTAATCAGTATGAACATGAGATTAAGGGGCGCTATGATTCAGTGAAGGGGAGTGCTGTAAATCCAGTGCTTCGACAGGGAAATTCTGATCGACGAGCTCCTGATTCAGTGAAGGGATTTGCGAAGAAGAATCCTCCTGCTATGAAAAATTGGCCGAGCAAATCCGATACACATGTGGAGACAATGGATCTTGGTGATTTCCGTCACAATGAAGTTTCTATAACTGTAGCCACTCCAACTACTGCGACTGTCGAACATTTCGATTGTAATGGTAATAAGAAAATCTTAATAGAATCTCTTCCTTTGGAGGCCGAGGAAGTGTTGGATTCTACTTTTATGAGTAAAGATAAGCTTGTCGATTTTCTTAACAAAGCAGTTTCTGATGCAAGGGATAGAAAAGTTCTATTTTCTTTACATATGAAGGCGACCATGATGAAGGTTTCCGATCCTATCATATTCGGGCACTGTGTGCAGGTGTTTTTTGCAAAAATTTTTGAAAAATATGCTTCTAAGTTTACTGATTTAGGGGTGAATCCAAACAATGGATTAGGTGATCTCTTGGGTAAGATCAGGGATCTTCCGGAGGACGAAAGAACACAGATTCAGGATGATATAGATATTTGTTATCAGGACGGACCAGATATTGCTATGGTTGATTCTAATAAAGGCATAACAAATTTACATGTTCCGAGTGATGTCATCATTGATGCCTCAATGCCACCCATGATCAGAGATTCTGGAAGACTATGGAATGCGGAAGGAGAGCTTCAAGACTGTAAAGCCGTTATCCCTGATTCTAGCTATGCAGGCATATATGACGCTGTTGTTAAGGATTGTCAGAAACATGGCCAGTATAATCCCGAAACCATGGGTAGTGTTCCAAACGTCGGTTTGATGGCCCAGAAGGCACAGGAGTACGGATCACACGATAAGACTTTTGAGATTGAACAAGCAGGTACGGTTAGAATTTTGGATGAAAATGGCAATGTTTTACTCGAAAACAAAGTGGAGCAGGGAGATATATGGCGGGCCTGTCAAACGAAAGACGTACCAGTCAAAAATTGGGTGAAATTAGCGGTTCAGAGAGCTCGTGCTACAGGGGATCCAGCGGTTTTTTGGTTAGATTCTTCCAGGGCGCATGACGCTCAGCTAATAAAGAAAGTACACAGGTATTTAGAGGAGTATGAGACAGATGGGCTTCAATTAGAAATTCTTTCTCCTGTCGATGCTATGGTTTTTTCCTTGGAGAGGATAAGAAAAGGTCAAGACACTATATCAGTTACGGGAAATGTTCTGAGAGACTACTTGACTGACCTGTTCCCGATTCTTGAGATAGGTACAAGTGCTAGAATGCTATCCATTGTACCTCTTCTTAATGGAGGGGGTCTTTTTGAGACTGGAGCTGGAGGGTCAGCACCGAAGCATGTCCAGCAGTTTGCGAAAGAAGGTCATCTGAGATGGGATTCTTTGGGCGAGTACATGGCTTTGGCTTCCTCACTGCAACACCTGGGGGATCAATTCGACAATTTAGCAGCTAATATTCTGGGGGAAGCTCTAGATAAAGCTATAGGAAACTATTTGGACAACAGTTGTTCTCCTTCCAGAAATGTTAATGAACTGGATAATAGGGGCAGTGTCTTTTTTCTTACATTGTATTGGGCTGAAGCAATGGCTGAGCAAGAGCAAGATCTTGTTTTAAGTGATTATTTTAGACCCATAGCTAAGGCACTTAGTCAAAATAAAGAAGGTATCTTAAGCGAGCTGAATGCAGTGCAGGGCAGGCCTCAGGATATTGGCGGATATTACAAGCCTGAAGTTGAGAAGGCTTCACTGGCTATGCGGCCCAGTTCGTTATTCAATAAAATTATTGAAAACATTTCCCAACATGGATCTTCTATATGGACATAGTTCGGGTTCATTATAACCAGGTTGTGGAGCACTCTACGCCATTATTGATTTTGCCAGTCTATGAAGAAAATGACTCTACCTTTTCCAACATTATCAATGAATGTGTTCCTAAAGTTAAGAAGATATTTTTTGAGGAGGATCTCACATCCAAACAAGGCAAGTCAGTCCTTGTCTATCCCAGAGATGGTGTGGGACCTCAGCGCATTCTTTGCATAGGAATGGGTGAAAATAACTTAGAGGATCCAGAAGTGTTCAGACGTTTTGGAGGCTATGCTGTGAAGGAAGCCAAATCCTTAGGCGTTTCCGAATTGGCGATCTTCCCTGGACCTTTCAAGGCAGAAATTGCCGAAAAAAGTTACCAGGCAATGGTGGAAGGAATGGTGCTATCAGCGTGGCATTTCAGTGAGATGAAAACGAAAGTCAAAGAGGTGCAAGAAAAACCTCTAGAGAGAGTAGAAGTGTTGGTCAGCGAAGCGCATAATATACAAGCGGAAAAGGGAGTTAGGACAGGGAAAATAATTGGTGAAGCGACTAATTTTGCGCGGACTCTCCAATCGCGACCAGGCAATGTAGCTACTCCCACTCACCTTGGCGAAGAAGCCTCTCGAATGGCCAATGAATATGGACTGAAAGTCACGGTGATGGGTCCGGCTGAAATCAGAAAAAATGATATGCAAGCGCTCTTGGCAGTTTCGCAAGGTTCTAATGAGGAACCTCGATTTGTGATTTTAGAGCATGAGGGAGGGAATCAAGGCGAGCCTCCGTTGGTATTGGTGGGCAAAGGTTTAACCTTTGATGCGGGTGGCATATCCATCAAACCTTCTCTTGGAATGGAGGATATGATTTTCGACATGTCCGGTGGAGCTGCCGTAATCGCTGCTCTTCAAGGAGTGGCTGCTTTGGGTATACCAAAGAATGTCATAGGACTGATACCATGTTCAGAAAATCTAATAAATGGTAAAGCGATGAAACCAGGGGATATAATTGGTTCCAGAGAGGGAAAAACTATTGAAGTGATTAACACAGATGCTGAAGGCAGATTGATTCTTGCCGATGCTCTTTCTTATGCTCAGAGTTTAAATCCTGCTGCAATTGTGGATTGTGCCACACTAACTGGAGCAGTGGTAGTGGCTCTGGGTCATCATGCCGCTGCAGTGTTGGGAAACGACTCGGACCTTGTTCAAGAGCTAAAAACAGCAGGGGAACTATCGGGAGAACGATGTTGGCCACTACCTCTTTGGGATGAGTACCGTCAGCAACTAGAAAGTGACGTAGCAGATTTATCCAATATAGGTGGCAGATCGGCGGGTACTATTACTGCTGCTTGTTTTTTAAAAGAGTTTGTAGGGGACTTTAAATGGGCACACCTGGATATTGCAGGAACGGCTTATGGGGAAGGCAAGCTTTCCTATCAGAAGAAAGGTGCGTTAGGGTTTCCTACCAGACTATTGATAGAGTGGGTTCGGAGTCGAGAGGAGTGAATGTAAGTCGTCGGTCTTTCGATTCTTACAAACTAATCAGTGCAGTCGTGATCCTACATTTCATCCCGAGTTCTCTAGTAGGTCAAATTCCAGATACAATACTTTCTGCTGGCGATACATTGGTTTCTGAAGCACAGATTACTGATAGTGACTCTCTAATGGCCTCGAGTGATTCCTTAGCCCAGGTCGTGAGGATTTTCCCTCAAATGGCCGGCTTATTTCCTCCTTCGTATGAAGCTGGTGTTTGGCATTACAATAGGCAGGCTATACTCTCATCTAGTGTAATGACATTGGCAGAGTTACTTGAACTTATACCTGGTACAATGGTCCTGAGAGGAGGAGATTACGGCACTCCTGAGACGGCTGTGTCTTTTGGGCTTGCTTCTGGGCGTATCAAGATTTTTTGGGATGGATTGGAATGGACGCCTCTGGATACAGGGGTTCCAGACCTTTCGAGGATAACCTTAGCTGGCGTAAAAGAAGTTCGCGTCGAACGACATATGACAGGCCTAAGGATAGAATTGATAAGCCTTGAACCAAGTGAATCGATTCCGGAGACTGTAATTCAAGTGGGAACTGGAGATTTGGGGACCAATTTGCTTAGGGCAGAATTATCTCATCCAGATGTATTAGGAGGTGCATTGACGTTTGCTATGGATCGTCTTGAAACACGAGGACCCAATTTCCAAAACCGTGGATCTTTATCCGGAATAGGAGTCCGTTATGGACTTCATATGGGAGATAAAGGAGGATTAATCTTTGATTTGAAAAGTTCTACTCCTCAGAATGACAATGCCGATCTTGTGGGGAAAGTGAAAAGAAGCGATTGGAATATTCGGGGAAGGTGGCGTTTGCTGGAGGGGTTGGTTGGAGAGGCTTTTGTGGGTTCTTCTTCGTTGGCTGAGGATTCGAAAGAATCAGCAAGTGATTATCATCAAGAGTACTCAGGGAGGCAACTAGGTATCAGGGCCAATTACGAGATTGGTGATTTGTGGGCTACAGGAAATGCAAGGATGTTTTCTGGGTCTATCATGCGAGAGAAAGCTTACGATTTTAAAGTGGGTATCAATCAGAAAAATCTCGTAGCGGTCGAAGCTTCTGTACAGGGTGAATATTGGTCTGAGCAGAAAGTTTCATCTCTAGGTTTTCAGGCTGTCACAGCTCCTCTTCTGGGTTTTTCCTTTTTTGGTAGTTATGAGGATGGAACCGCAGGATCAGCATTTATCTCAAGGATCCAGGAAAGTGATATGGAGACTAATGTGCCGGAGATATTTACAAAAAGGAAGGGGAGTCGTTTAGGAGCGAATTTTTCCTGGGGTGGGATAGATATTTCGGCAGCCATGTTACATTTTCATGCTGACTCTCTTCGTCCTTTAGGCTTGCCAATAGAACTGGGATCGGTATCACTGAAAGGTGGGAATCGAAACGGATTTGAAGGAGAAATAAACCTCCCTCTTCCAATTCGTGGTTTCAAAATCGAAGGCACTGGTCAAATATGGGAAGAAGAATCCTCATATCTTCCGAGAAGGATGTGGAAAAGCGCTTTGACTTATCATGGCCTTTTCAAGGAATCGGAGAACTTGGAAGTTTGGGCTAAGGCGGGTGTGATCGGGAGAGATTCGATGTTGTTGAGGACACTAGAAATAGATTCAAACCATCTAACAAGAGTAGCGGCGTTACAAAGATGGTTCACACATATACAAGTGCGGGTGGTGACCCTTAACATTTTTGTTCGCTGGGAGAATATGTTGGGAAAAATTGACAACTACGATTTTCCTGGCCGAAAACAACCAAGATTTCGGACTATTTATGGGATCAAGTGGATTCTAAGTAATTAATTTAATCCCCCTGCCATACTTAGTGGCACAGATATCTCGAAAGCTAAGTACTGAGTTGTAAGATAAGAATAAAGGGTTGTAGTTTTACGGCTGCCAATAAATTGGTGGTTGTAATTAGGGTTTTTCATTACGAGGTGTTGCAATGATCAGGAGTATGACAGGTTTTGGACAAGCGGAAAGGAAGTTGGAGGGTTTTCTTTGTCGTGTAGAGATCAAGACAGTTAACCATCGGTTTTTTAACGTCAACTTCCGTCTACCTAGTAATAGCGGGCGCTTGGAAACTGAAATTCAAAAAGTACTTCAGGAAGTGATCACAAGAGGACATGTGAACTATTCACTGTCTTTCAGCAATAGCGATTCTGAGGTCCACCAGAATCTGCCTATACTCGATCTTGAAAGAGCTAAGATCCATTGGGAGACTTTGAGTGCTCTAAAAAAAGAATTAGAAATTACTGAGGAAATAGGTTTGTCTCATATAGTGGGAGAGAGTTTTCGCAGGAATAGTGAAATGATCCCAATTGAAAATTTCCAAACAGAAGACATTGCAGAGTTGACTAGGGAAGCTCTAAAGGAGTTGATAGAGTTTCGGACGCATGAGGGATTCAATATTGAACGTGACCTACAGGAACGATTGATGTTTTTGGGGGAAGTGTTAAGAGGTATTGAGAAAAGGGCTCCAGACCGTTTAGTCTCAGAGCGAGACCGCTTACAACGTTCTGTGCAGGAACTATGTGGCCGTGATGTGTTCGATCAGGATCGACTAGCCAGGGAAATAGCTATTTTAGCGGACAAATGGGATATTTCTGAAGAAGCCGTCAGACTGCACTCTCATCTAGACCTATTTTCGTTAACTATGAATGAGAACACTTCGTTGCCGGCCGGGAAAAAACTGGGTTTTATTCTTCAGGAGATACTTAGAGAGGTCAACACTATCAGTGCTAAGGCGAATGATAGTGTTATCAGTAAGGCTACTATAGAGTGTAAGGAAGAAATAGAGAGGATTAGAGAACAATTGGAGAATATAGAGTGATTGCAAGTTTTTCGGAGGCGAAACCATTGATTGTTGTGGCTGGACCCAGTGGAGCGGGTAAAACGACGGTCGCTAGTCGTCTGGTGGATCGAGACAAAAGGTTTTCCTTCTCCATCTCTGCGACTACCCGATCTCCAAGGGGTAACGAAGTCGATGGCGTTGATTATTTATTCTTATCTCAGGATGAATTCGCCACTATGGTGAGTAATGGTGATTTTGTAGAATGGGCTGAAGTCCATGGAGAAAAGTACGGCACACCTAGAGATCAGCTAGATTCAGCATTCAGGTCAGAGACATCCTTGGTCCTGGATATAGATGTCCAGGGTGCGATTCAGATCAAGAACCAGATTGAAGATGTGACCTTGATCTTTTTGATGCCCCCTTCCGTGGAGGTGTTAGTTGAAAGACTGAGAGGGAGAGGAACGGAAAAAGAAGAAAAATTGATAGAACGTTTACAAAATGCTCGGGAAGAAGTAGTCCTAGCAAAGGAATTCGACTACATGTTGGTCAATGAAGAACTTGACAGGGTGGTTGCTCAGATCAAAGAAATCATTACTGTAGAGAGGGAGACTAATCCGAAAGGGATCGACTTATCAAGTGAAATTCGCCAGTTTCAAACTGGTTTAGATATAGTCCTTGAAGATCTGCTAGAGTAGAATTAATAAAAATGGAGTTCGTGAATGCGTGTTTTTACACCCGACGAAACATCAGAGCACACAGGTAGCAAGTATCTTGGGGTGTTGGTGGCAGCGAGATACGCTCGCGAGCTAACAGCACTACCGAGAGAAACTCTTCCTCTAGGAGAGGAAAAGAAGCTAACTACTAAATCTCTTGAGGCACTGACGTCTGGTCAGATAGAGTTTCGTTTGGTAGGAAGGCGTAAGAGGGGATTGTAGCTTCCCAGATTGTATATCCAAATGATCATGGAGCGAATGTTGTGTCCACAGGCTTTCTTAGTCCCAGGCAACCCTGGCAGGGACGTCGTGTTGTTCTTGGAGTCACTGGAAGTATTGCCGCTTACAAGGCGATCGCCATTGCCAGGTCACTCACATCTTTGGGCGCAGCAGTAGATACAGTTCTCACCGACGGAGCTAGACAGTTTGTCTCTGCCATATCTTTCGAGGGAGTTACTGGAAGGGATTCAGCGACCGAACTATTTTCTGTAGATAAATCCGCCCTACACATCAGTTTAGGTGTTGAAGCCGATGTTGTCTGTGTAGCTCCAGCGACAGCGGATTTTATAGCTAGATCGAGTCAGGGAAGGGCTAATGATCTTCTTAGTACTACACTTTTAGCCACGAAGGCTCCAATCGTGATTTGTCCTGCTATGAACACCAATATGTATACTCATCCACAAACCCAAAGAAACTTAAAATATCTGTCAGAAAATCTGTCTTATACAGTGGCTGGACCTGCAAAGGGAGCGCTGGCATATGGAGAAAGTGAGGGTATGGGAAGAATGTTGGAACCCGATGAGATCATTGAAGAAATAGGGAAGGCTTTGGTCGGTTCTTCTCCTCTAAAGGACAAAGTAGTTTTAGTAACAGCCGGACCGACTCAAGAATCGATTGATCCAGTAAGATTTATTAGTAATCGTTCTTCAGGACGGATGGGTTTTTCGATTGCTCAAGCTGCTCATCGACTTGGCGCATCAGTGCGTTTGGTGACAGGTCCAGTGGCGCTGCCAGATCCCTATGGTGTTGACACAATAAGGGTAAACAGTGCTCATGAGATGCTGGCCAGTGTTTCTGAATGGCTTCCACAAGTGGATGTGTCGATTTTTGGAGCAGCAGTTTCAGACTATGGTTTTGAGAAGATTGCTACTAATAAAATGAAACGTTCTGAGAAGAAAGGACCATTTATTTTGGATCTGGTGGAGAATCCAGACATCGCTTTAGAAACAAAGAATGAACGGAAAGCAAAATCCATCACAGTTGGTTTCGCTTTGGAAACAGAATCTCTTTTGGGGAACGCACGCGACAAACTCGAAAGAAAGCAGTTCGACTTTATTGTAGCGAATCGTGCAGATGAAGAAGACGCTGGTTTCGATAGTGAGAACAATCGTGTCACCTTGTTATTCCCAGACGGTAGGTGTGAAGAAGTTCCATTGATGAGCAAACATCTTGTATCAGAAATTATAATGGGTCACATCTTGGAATTACTCAAAGATCGGCCATGACTCATGGATCGTCGCCGTTGCAAGTATTGATAGAATTACTGTCTCGTTCTAAAGATTTAGGACTAGGTAATATCGTGCTGGAAGGGGCGACTAGAGAAGAGATTTTATTTTCTGACACTGTTGAAAAGAAGGAACTTAGAGTGACTAGACCTGTGGTAAAATTTGATCAGGAGCCTCTGGGTAATTCTAAGTGGCTGGAAACTGTTTCGGAGATGGATTACGATCTTTTGGAAGAGACAGCGAAACATTGTGAAAAGTGTTCATTATGGGAAACTAGAAATGAAGTTGTTTTTTCTGACGGGCATCGTGATGCACGGCTGATGATTGTTGGGGAAGCTCCCGGGGCTAAGGAGGACCAGGCCGGGGTGCCGTTTGTTGGTCAGGCTGGCAAATTTTTGGACCTGCTTTTGGCATCGGTTTCTTTGTCGAGAAAGGACTCGGTATATATATGCAATGTCCTGAAGTGCAGGCCACCTAGTAATAGAAACCCATTACCAAATGAAATAGAGATGTGTACAGCATATTTGGAGCAACAGATTGCTTTAGTAGCTCCAGAGGTTATTCTGGCTGTCGGGACATTTTCGGCTCATTTTCTGACGGGGAAGAAACTCCCACTCGGAAAACTACGCGGATCGACTTATTCATATAGAGGAGTGCCTTTAGTGATTACGTATCATCCAGCAGCGCTGTTACGTAATCCAGGATGGACACGTCCCACTTGGGAAGACTTCCAGCTTCTCCGAAAGATAATGGATTGAGGATAATGGAGACGATATCGAATGACAGATAGTCAAGAAAGAGAGCACCCATATTCTGCGGAGGCAGAAATTGCTGTTTTGGGTGGTATGTTGATCGATCAAGATGCTCTGATAAAAGTTATTGAAATGGTCGATGAGTCCATGTTTTATAGAGAGGGAAATCGTCGACTATTCAAATCCATGGTTACTATTTTCAGTCGAGGGGACGTAGTAGACCTCATTACATTGAAAAATGAGCTGGAAAGTAATGATGAATTAAGTGCGGTAGGTGGAGGCGCTTTCCTTTCAGATCTTATCGATGCAGTACCAACTGCTGCGAACATCACTTACCACGCTCAAATCGTAAAAAACAAAGCAATACTGAGAAGGTTGATCGACGCAGCGTCTGGGATAATCAGAAATGTTCAAGTGCCAGGAGAAAAATCTATTGAAGAGGTTTTAGATGAGGCAGAACAAAGTGTCTTTCAAGTGGCTGAAAGTCATGAGCGAAGTGGTTTCGTCCGTGTAAAAGAGATCCTTCATAGGACAATGGAGAACATTGAAGAGATGCAGGATGCATCTGGCGGAATAACCGGATCTCCCAGCGGTTTCCCAGATTTAGATTTGATGACTACGGGATTTCAAAATGGCGATTTGGTCATTGTAGCAGCTCGACCGGCAATGGGTAAGACTTCCTGGATTTTAAATGTAGCCCAGTCTTTAGCGATAAAACACGAAACACCAGTGGCAATTTTTTCATTGGAGATGTCTAAAGAACAGCTTGTCCAGAGGTTTCTTTGTGCGGAAGGTCGGGTGGATGCTCAGAAGCTACGCCAGGGTAGAATGAACGAAGATGAGTGGAAGAATTTAGCGGTGGCAGCAGGACGTCTAAACACTGCTCCCCTTTGGATAGATGATTCTCCTGGGAGCACTGTTCTAGAAATGAGGGCAAAGGCCAGACGTTTAAAATCTGAAACTAACTTAGGTATGCTCGTAGTAGATTACATGCAGCTTATGGCTGGTACTCAAAGAAGATCGGAGAGTAGGGTGCAAGAGGTCAGTGAGATCTCTAGAGGGTTGAAATCATTAGCTAGAGAACTCAATGTGCCAGTCATTGCTCTAAGTCAGCTCAGTAGAGCTCCTGAACAGAGAACTGATCGAAGGCCACAACTAGCGGATCTTCGGGACAGTGGATCAATAGAACAGGACGCTGATATTGTAATGTTTCTTTATCGGCCCGAATATTATTTTGGTCCTGTTGATAGGGATGGAAATTCTTTAGAGGGAAAAGCAGAGCTTATTGTGAGCAAACAGCGGAATGGGCCAACTGGTACGGTCAACCTTGTGTTCCATAAATCCTTTACTCGTTTCGACTCTGTGGCACGGGCCCAGGATAATAGGGCAGGATCGGGGAACTAGCAGTTTTGTGAGTGAATCTAAAGAGTCTAGGCGTGATCCATTGCTGGCGGATCTTCAGATAGGTGTGGTGATACCAGCGGCAGGGTCTGGTCAGCGTATGGGCATGAAATATAAGCAATTTATGCACCTGTCTGGACAACCCGTCCTAAAACATGTTCTGAATATGTTCGAAGATCAGTGTTGGGTTAAGGAAGTAGTTGTTGCTTTGCCCCAGGCACAGGTTCAAGAACCACCAGGTTGGTTCAGTGAATACAAGAAGGTTCGGCGAGTTCTCGGTGGTAGCACTAGGAGAGATTCTGTTTGGAATGGTATTAAGGATTTATCTCAGGGATTGGACCTGGTTGTTGTGCATGACGGTGCACGTCCTCTGACACCCCAGAGAACTTTTGTAGATTGCATAAAAATTGCTTCTAAAGGTGTTGGAGCAGTATCTGGTGTTAAGGTTGTGGATACTCTGAAAGTCAGCAACAGTGAAAAAGAGGTGCTAGGGACACTGGAAAGAAAAAATGTTTGGAGAGCTCAAACACCTCAAGTGTTTCCGTACGATGTGATATTCAGCGCCTATCATAAAGCAATTAAGAATAATTGGGATGCAAGTGACGATTCTGGCATAGTCGAAAAAGCTGGAGACAAGGTGAAGATGGTCGAGTCCTCACCGTTAAATTTCAAGATCACGGTAGCTACGGATATGGATATGGCAGAATTTGTGTTTACTCACTGCCGTTCTTGAAAAAATTGAAGACACTAGACGCTAGGAATATGCTTCCATCGATTTTTCCGTATAGTGATGTAACTAGACATATTGAATCGGGTGGAATGATAATTTATCCGACAGAGACGGTATATGGACTTGGAGGGATGCCTGAGGAATCCGTCATCAGCAAGATAATTGCCCTAAAACAACGTAGATCAAATAAGCCCATGCTACTTTTAGTCCCCGACAGAAAATCCACAGAAGCATTGGGATGGACTCCGGAAGCCTCTATGTTGGCCGATGCTTTTTGGCCAGGTCCATTGACACTGATTCTATCGGATAACGACTATCACTACCCAGAATCGGTAAGAAATTCCACTGGTGGTGTCGCTGTTAGAGTAAGTCCCCATCCAGTTGCAGACGCATTGGTCAAACAGCTTGGACATCCCATTCTGTCTACCAGTCTTAATATAGCTGGGGACAAGCCTCTTTTGGACTTGAGCGAGATGACTAAACAGAGTGGGTTTGTGTCGGATGATAATTTGCTGGCATTAGATATTGGTCCTTTAGGCTATTCTTTACCGTCTACGGTAGTAGATTGTTCTCAGGGAACAACAAGAATCATCCGAGAAGGTGCTATTTCGCTCAGTGAAATAGAGCGAGTGATACTGGAATGAAACAAATGTCCGTGGTTGGAGAATCGATGCTAACCAAGATGCTTTTTGTTTGTGCTGGGAATACTTGTAGGAGTCCAATGGCCGAGGTCATAGCCAGAGAGTTGCTTGCGTCACGAGAATTGTTCGGCGTGCGTGTTCGTTCGGCTGGCATTACTGCAGTTCCAGGGTATGAGGCCAATGTGAATGCTGTGCAGGCAGCTTCGAGTGCGGGACTCGATCTGAGCCAGCACAGGAGTAAAACACTGAACGAGGATGTTGTTAGCTGGGCGGACGTGGTTATTGTCATGGAAGAATACCAAATCAATTGGGTGTCACGTTTGGGAGGTGGGGAAAAGGTGTTTGTCATGGGAGATGGGGTTCCTGATCCCTTTGGATGTGACAAACAAACATACGACGAAGTATTTCGTATTCTACACAGTCTTATAAGCGATCTTCTGAAATCCGTGTTTCGAGACAATATCTCTGAAAAAAGTTGAAATGAATATGGATGAGCATTCTCTAGCAGATGACTGTTTCTTGCTGTTGGGAAATCCAGTTAGTCACTCACTGTCTCCCTTGATCCATAATGTGGCGTTGCAATATGCAAAGATTCCAAATACCTACGACACGCTTCAATGTGGAGCTTCTGAGTTAGAGCCAATAATGAAGAGGTTGTCAGCTTTAAATCTAGGCGGTAACGTGACCCTACCATATAAAGAATTAGCCGCAAGAATTGTAGACCAATCCTCTGAAGCTGTTCTTAAAACGGGTGCTTGCAACACTTTTTGGACGAGAGATGGTAAGATTCTTGGCGACAATACAGATGTTGAAGGGTTCAGGAGAGCATGTAAAATTTTTATGGGCACTCCCCCCAAAGGACTAAAAGTGTTGGTGTTAGGTGCTGGCGGGGTCGTAAGGGCAGTGTTGATGAGCCTACTGAGGAGTGGCGTAGGTAAAATCGTAATGCTAAACAGGTCTTTAGATCGGGCGAGGACCGTAGCCAGTCATTTCGATGATGAAAGGATCAATGTTGTTATGAGTAGTAGGAATATCAGAAATTACGACTTTGATTTGGTAGTCAATGGAACCAGTTTGGGGCTAAGTGCTAAAGATGCTATTCCGTTTGATCTAGATCTTCTCACTAAGCGAAGTAAAGTCATGGATTTGGTGTATAGAAGGGGTGATACAAAGTTTGTTAGAGATGCCAAGGCGCGAGGACTGTCGGCAGTTGATGGGACGGAAATGTTATTGCAACAGGCTGCCGTTTCTTTTGAGCTTTGGTGGGATAAGGCGGCACCAGTTGACATCATGAGAAGAACTTTGAAAAATGTAGCTTCTTAATAATGTCTTCAAGTTGTCATAGGCTGAGGGAATTGTGGTTTTTTGCATCTCGATTTTTTTGGGGTGACCCTGGCTCTGTATTTTTTCACTCTAGGAGTAAAGAGGAGGTCGTTAGATGTCGATCCGGATTGCCATTAATGGTTTTGGACGAATAGGTAGAAATGTTGCGAGGGTGGTCCAAAAATCTGATCTGTATGATATAGAAGTGGTTGCTGTCAACGATCTAACAGATAAAGATATGTTGGCCCACTTGTTCAAGTATGATTCAGTGCATGGGACCTACGATGGTGAAGTGGTTACAAGTAGTGAAGGGTTAGTTGTGGAAGGAAAGCTATTGAGAGTGTTTTCTGAACGTGACCCAAGTCAGTTGCCGTGGAAAGAGCTTGGTGTTGATATCGTGGTCGAGTCTACTGGTTTGTTCAGAGAAAGAAGTGAGGCTGCTAAACATCTGGAAGCTGGTGCAAAAAAAGTGATTATCAGCGCTCCTGGAAAAAATGAGGACAAAACGATTGTCCTGGGAGTCAATGAGAACGAATACGACAGCGAGACGCATGATGTGATCTCCAATGCAAGTTGCACTACTAATTGCCTTTCTCCAGTAATAAAAGTTCTGAACGAAAGTTTTGGCTTCGTACATGGGCTTATGACTACTGTTCATGCGTATACCAATGATCAAGTGCTTCTGGACGTCCCCAAGAAAGACAAGAGACGTGCAAGGGCAGCGGCACTTTCGATGATACCTACTACGACTGGAGCAGCCAAAGCAACGTCACTTGTAATCCCTGAAGTAGAAGGCAAAGTTGATGGCATGGCCATTCGAGTGCCAACGGCTGACGTTTCTGTGATTGATTTAGTTGCTGAAGTGGAGAAAAAAGTAACTACTGATATGGTTAACAAAGCCATGAAACAGGCTTCACAAACTAATTTGAATGGAATCCTAGAAGTCTGCGAAAAACCTCTCGTTTCAATAGATTTCCTTGGAAATACTCATAGTTCTATAGTCGATGCGCTGAGTACTAGCGTTATGAACGATCATATGGTCAAGATAATTTCATGGTATGATAATGAGTGGGGATATTCTTGTAGGGTTGTTGATCTGGCTGCATATGTGGGNCAACGGTTGTAAACAACCAATGTTTCAACTAGAGNAGTTTGTTCATGCCATTTAAGAAAAAGCTTTCACTACGTGATGTGCCACCCGAGTCTATATGTGGNCGCATCGTGTTAGTTAGAGTGGACTACAATGTTCCCTTGGACGGTNTCCACCGAGTTGCAGATATTACCAGGATTGAAAGAACTATCCCTACCTTGAAGTATCTCAGGGCAGCTGGAGCTAAGATAGTTTTGCTTTCTCATCTGGGCCGACCCAAGGGTCAAAGGGACTCCAAATATTCTCTCAGTCCAGTAGTGGCAAATTTGGAGAACCTACTGGGCAAGAAGATCTTTTTCTGTCCTGAAACAGTGGGTCCAACCGCAACCGAAACTATTTCGTCTTTGAAAAATGGAGACGTTCTTTTGCTAGAAAATACCAGATTCTGTGACGAGGAGACAAAAGGGGATTTGGATTGGGCGAATCAGGTTCGGCATGGTGCTGATATTTTTGTAAATGATGCTTTTGGTATGGCTCATCGCTCTCATGCTTCAGTTACTGTCGTTTCGGAACTTGTAAAGGAATCGGGAGGCATAGCTTTGGCGGGGTTTTTGATGGACCGGGAAATCACGATCCTTGGAGAAGCCTTAACCCAACCAGAACGCCCTTTTGTAGGTGTTCTTGGAGGAGCAAAAATTTCTGGGAAGATTGATTTGATAGAAGCTATGTTACAGAGGGTGGATTGTTTGCTGATTGGCGGTGCGATGGCCAATACATTTTTTCTCGCAATGGGTCATAGTGTTGGTCATTCTCTAGTTGAAAAGGATTTTGTTAAGTGTGCTACAGGATTGCTCGGAGAATTCGGAAATAAGTTGTTGCTTCCAGTTGATGTGATGACTGCAAAAACCATAGCCAAGGATGTCATTCCCACACTCCACGATCTTAAGACAATAGGTGNGTACCAAAGCGTTGTAGATATTGGCCANCGCACGGTGCGGATTTTCTCAGATGCTATCATGCGCGCGGAAACAGTGATTTGGAACGGACCTATGGGTGTGTTCGAAATACCTTCGTTCGCCCAGGGCACATTCCAGTTAGCGGAAGCAGCAGCACGAGCAGCTAGTGAAGGCACTTGTGTAATATTAGGAGGTGGGGACTCTGCTGCTGCAGCCAAAGCTGCAGGTGTCTTGGGAAAAATGACCCACGTGTCGACTGGAGGAGGGGCTACGCTAGAGTTTCTTTCAGGGAAAAAGCTTCCAGGATACGAAGCTCTCTCTGATAAGAAAGAAAAAGAACTNAGATAATGGGATGCNACAAAAGTGAGCAATAAAACGATTGCAGCGAATTGGAAGATGCACCACGGTCCTCTTGACGCAAAAGAATTTATGGAAAAATTTCTATCCAATTTGACTGATGNAGAGGATGTTAGTGTCATTTTCTTTCCACCAGCTATTTCTCTCCAAGCTGTTTCCGAAAAAATCCAAAAACATTATGAAATCAAACTGGGGATACAAAACATTCATTGGGAAGAGGAAGGTGCCTTCACTGGGGAACATTCAGCAGGGATGGCTTCCTCCATGGGAGTAGGTTTTGGGCTGATTGGACANTCNGAAAGGAGGCATCTTTTTGGAGAAACCGATATTGAAATCAAAGGTAAGGTAGCAGCGGCTATTTCTGGAGGACTCACACCAGTTGTTTGTATTGGCGAAACGAGAGAAGAGAGGTTGAGCGGAAGCACAGGAGAGGTCATNGTCCGGCAGTTGAGTGCGATCCTACCCGAAATTCATCAGCAGGGAAATGGAAATTTTCTTCTAGCGTATGAACCAGTGTGGGCAATCGGGACGGGNACGCTACCAGAGGCCCACGAAATTGAAGAAGCCCATTCGGTCATGCGAGACTGGTTNAGTGATGAAATTGGACCCAAGTGCTCCTCAGGGACACAGCTGTTGTATGGTGGAAGTGTCAATCAATATAATTCAAGAGATCTCATGAGCCTGAAGAATGTTGATGGCCTTCTCATTGGTGGAGCGAGCTTGGATGTGGTCGGTTTTGCTAAGATAGTTGAGTCTGCTAAGTTCTAGGAGANTCTGCTAGGTTGACACCAGTAGAGGGCCTTGCGACGTTTAACATTCTAAAGAATACCACACTAATGAAAGATACNTATGTATAGTTTTTTNCTAATACTTTTGTTGCTTGACGGNATCCTCTTGTCANTCGTTGTTTTATTGCAATCAGGTAAAGGAGGAGGCTTAGCAGCTATGGGTGGTGGGTCAACAGCCACTGATGGTATACTTGCTGGTCGACAGGCTACTACTGTTTTGACAAGGACAACTTGGATCACNGGCNCCGTTTTCATGACACTTGCTCTNGTCTTATCGATTATGTCTTCGAGAAATTCACTGCCCGAGTCAATCTTACTAGAGGAATTGGCTCCCACTGCACCTGCTGGGCAGCCAATTCTTCCNTTACTGGAGGAAGATACTTCTGGTGAAGACGAAGAGATAACTGCAGAGGAAGAAGACCCAGAACCTCAGTAGAGAACTAAAAGTTTTGTACAATCTCGATAAATTCACTCCTTAGGGTGAAGTTTTTGGAAAGAATCGTGGAGAAATTGTCAGCCTTAGAATGGACTTGGCGGCCCTTTATGAAAAATGGTTTAGGGCGTCTTCACCCNNGAAAACATGTGGGNATGGAGAGATCGTTGTGAACNGATTCGAAGTNCCCATGCCTCAAATGGGCGAATCCATAGCCGAAGGGACTGTCTCTAAATGGCTAATATCAGTCGGTCATAGTGTGCAGAAAGATGAGCCCATATTGGAAATTTCAACCGACAAAGTGGATGCGGAAATCCCTTCTCCAGTGAGTGGGACTATAGTTGAAATCTGTGTAGAGGAAGGACAGACCGTAGAAGTTGGNAAAATCCTGGCCTATGTGGAGGNTGGTGATGGAGAGGACAGTGTTNCCCCAGTTAAGAAGGAATCCTCACATGTTTTATCTGAAAATATTGATGTCAAATCAACGATTGAAGAATCTGCGCNTAGTCTTGCTCCACCTCAGTTACAACAGAAACATGAAGAAGAAAACCTAGAATCCGGACGGTTAAAAAATAGATCCAGTCCTGTTGTGCGTAAGATCGCTGAGGAGCATGGAGTTTCGATTAAAAATGTTCCTGGAACNGGTCATTTGGGAAGAGTCACTAAAACTGATATTTTGAGATACATCAACGATNCTAATATCCACNCTAGTCNTACATTTTCAGAGGGCGATGCCATCTCGCAACTTGGCAAAGGTGTAGATGCAGTGANGNAGGNACAATACAATAGCGAAGTTGATGTCNGGAACTCCTTTTATAGCNAAGTAGAACACCCGACTTACTCCGTCAGGCCAGGTGATAAGGTTTCTCCTATGGACAGGTTNCGACAACTTACCGCAGACCACATGGTCATTGCCAAACGTGTGGNGCCACACGTGCATTCAATCATTCAAATCGATTTTTCATCTATCGATAAAGAACGCCAAAAGGTTGTTCGGGATGGTGCTATTCGAGTCAGCTATACCGCTTTTGTAACTTGGGCTTGCTCTCGTCTCTTGGCTAGATTCAAGAACATCAACGCAGTTTTGTCTGGCGAAGATATCATTGAGCGTAACAATGTAAATATTGGGATAGCTGTTGATTTAGACCCCGGGCTCATTGTTCCTGTTGTCAAGGACGCGGATTCACTTAATGTCACAGAAATATCAAAAAAGATTGCTGATTTAGCTAATAGAGCACGTTCTGGAAATTTGTCGCCTGAAGAAATCCAGGAATCCACTTTTTCGATCACCAATCCAGGCGTTTTAGGTACTTTGTTTGGGATGCCGATAATTCCGAAAGGCACATCCGCTATTCTCGTAGTGGGTGCTATTGAAAAACGTCCCCTAGTTATAGAAGGTAGTGATGACAGTAAGGATGAGATTGCAATCCGAAAAACCTCTCTGTTTACTTTGGCATTCGATCATCGAATTGTGGATGGTGCAGATGCTGCAAGGTTCCTACGGGAATTAAAACAAATGTTGGAGGACTTTCCATCGGATGCTTAGATTCAAGGGCACAGTTGAGATTGTTCAGTGGCATTAGGCTGTCTTGAAATCAAACATCTAGGGTTGATGCCCTATAAGGAAAGCCTTCGGATTCAAGAGCAGTTAGTGCTATCGAGGCGTTCTGGGGAAGTTCCCGACCAACTACTAATGCAAGAGCATCCCCATGTGATAACTGTGGGAAAATCTTCATCAGAAGAACATATTTTAGTGACGGAAGAACAGATCAGTGATTTGGGGATAAACGTTTTCAAAGTAGGCCGTGGGGGAGATGTGACCTACCACGGACCAGGCCAACTTGTAGGCTATCCAATTCTGGACCTAAAGCCTAATCGAAAAGATCTTCACCGCTATTTGAGAGACTTGGAAGAGGTACTGATAAGATCTCTCGCGGTTCTCTCAATCGAGGGAAGAAGAAGAGATAAAATGACCGGTGTTTGGGTAGAGGGTAGAAAGATAGCAGCTATAGGGGTGCGTGTATCAAGTCAGTGGATTACTTCTCACGGATTCTCAATAAATGTCTGCAACGATTTGTCCTATTTTGAGACTATCGTGCCCTGTGGAATCAAAGACGTCGAGGTTACTTCAATCGCTAATGAACTAGGAACAAAAATAACGATTGGCGCTGTCACAAGAATTGTCGTGCAGGAATTTAGAGAAGTTTTTCAGACAAATGTTGAATGCGATCCACAGTAAATATATGTGAAGACTTTATTTGTGAGTCCAGTTGAGGTAATTGCTGTCTACAAGGCCATGTGAATTAGTTTCTGTCTTAGCAGCAGTAGTCGCAAGATGGTCAACGTATTCATTTTGCGAATGGCCATCATGTCCGCGAACCCATTTCCAGTCTATTTGATGATTTGTAGCTATTCGATCCAAGTCTTGCCAAAGAGAGAGGTTTTCAATCTGTCCTGATTTTCTCTTCCAATTTCTATTTTTCCAGGAGTTGATCCAGTCAGTCATTCCTTTGATTAGATATTGACTATCAGAAACAAAACGGACATCCCTTGGCAGTTCTCCAATATGCCCTAGACCGACTATAGCACTTTTCAAAGCCATTCTGTTGTTAGTGGTATCAGGTTCGTAAATCCAGTAGTCTTTCCTGACCAGGAGTCCCTCATACCGGTATTCTAGCATACCAGCTGCGCCTCCAGGACGTTTAGAACCTTGGAACTGGTTGCCGAGACAAGATTCGTCGGCATAGATGGTGATCTCGCTTTCTTCTTTCATGAATTGATTTCGTACATAGAGGGTGACGACTAAAAGTTAATGAGTGAAGGTAGGATGAGCAGGCCGTTTATGGAACCGATAGGATGGATTTACTTGACGCTGGTCTGAGCAGGTCTACATTGTGGCCCAGGATCTGAAAAGATTTAGAGTAGGAGAGGAGGCAACTAGATGCTTAGTGAGAAAACAAAGAATCCTGTCTACCTTTTGTTAGAGGATGGAAAGCGATTCGATGGAGTTGGTTTTGGGTCTGCTGGTAGATCTATCGGTGAAGTAGTTTTTAATACTTCTATGACAGGATATCAGGAGATTCTTACTGATCCTTCCTATTCTGGACAGCACGTTGTCATGACGTATCCACTTATCGGAAACTATGGAGTGAATGAGATCGATGTTGAGTCTGATGGCCCTAAAGTGGCTGGCTTCATAGTCCGCGAACTGCCTGAAGTGTATTCCTCTTGGAGGGCTACGTCTTCCATAGAGGATTATCTCCTAACTAACAGTGTTGTAGGTATAGCGGAAGTAGATACTAGAGCGCTGACTAGGCATATTCGTTCGGAGGGGGCAATGCGGGGGGGCATCGCTTCAGCAGACGTCACAGAATCGGAGTTGCTTAATTCAGTTTTGGATCACCCAGTTATGGAGGGTCTAGATTTAAGTGTTGCAGTCTCGACATCAACACCTTACGAGATAGAAGCCCTTGGAGAAGAAAATTTCCATGTGATTGCTTATGATTGTGGTGTTAAGGCCCATTCTCCCAAGCTTCTGTCAGAGAGGGGATGTCGAGTTACAGTTCTACCGGTGGAGACTCCCCTGGAACAGGTGTTAGCTCTCGAACCGGATGGTTTGTTCATCTCCAATGGTCCAGGCGATCCTGCTGCAGTGCGAAAATCAGAGGAGATGATTCTTGGAGTTTCTAGTAAAAATGTCCCTATTTTTGGAATTTGTCTTGGACATCAATTGATAGCGCGAGCTTTCGGTGCAGAAACATATAAACTTCCATTTGGTCATCACGGAGCTAATCATCCGGTTCGAAATATTGATCATAATACAGTGGAGATAACTTCTCAGAACCATGGTTTTTCGGTTCGTTTGGATGACAGTCAGGAGATATATGGGGCTCCAGATTTAAGGTTAACACATGTTAATTTGTACGACGGTACCGCAGAGGGTTTGATCCATCGTGATCGCCCAGTGTTTTCTGTGCAATATCACCCCGAAGCTGCTCCAGGCCCACATGACAGTAAGTATCTATTTGATCAGTTCGTGGAGCTGATGGAAAGATCAAGCAATTAAATTAGATCTCAAAGTACACTCCAGATATGCCAGAAGGGTTTTCTCTTTGAGCAGCCCCATCAAAAAGTCTAGGGTTAGAGTTTTTTCTGAAAAAATCAATTTCACTATTCGATAGATGTGCAGCCCGACTTATGCCTAAATATCCGGTTATTTTTGATGATTGGGTTAGGTTTTAACATTGTCGCGCGCTTGATCGTCTAATATTTATTAAATGGGCAGACGTTACTCACAACATTAGGAGGAGCCATGACTAAAGCGGATTTAGTGGAAGATGTTATGGAAGCGATTGGTCCTGGGGTCACAAAAAAGGATTGTGCTCTAATACTGGATGGATTCCTTAACGCTGCTAAGCGTGGTCTGGAGAAGGGAGAGAGTATTGAGATAAGAGGCTTTGGGACGTTAGCGGTGAGGAAGCGTAAGAGTAGGTTGGCTCGAAACCCGAGGACTGGGGAAGCGGTGAGAGTTCCCGCTAGGAAAGTACCAGTTTTCAAGCCTTCGAAACATCTCAAATCTTGTGTGGGATGAGACTAATCCGATAAGCAATCATTTGCGAGGATGAAGACAGAGTTGGACCCTACTACTTTTTGTTTTGCTGGTAATTAGCAACAAATATTTCCATGTTAGATGATCGGTAGTTGTCATTACTATTTAACATGGAGAGGCTTGCAGGCGTCTACTTACCGTAATGGCGGAAGAAAATGTTCATAAACAAACTTCGGATGACATTCTGATCAGTCTGGCACGTTCTGGGGATTTGGATGCCATCGATGCTTTAATTGATAGGTACTACAATATTTGTTTTAGGACATGCATGACTATTTTGAGAGATCAGGATCATGCTTCCGATGCTTGCCAGGACTGTTTTTTAAAAATCATTAAAAATATTGATAAGTATAGGGGTGATGGAAGTTTCCGTGGATGGGCTCTTACAATTGCCAGGAATGAATCTTTAGGTGTTCTTCGTCGCAGAAAAACCAGAAAAGAAGTTTGGATAGAAAGGGAGGACCTACATACACAAGAAGAAAAGCAAGATGATATATCTGACGATGTCATTACAAGAATGGAGGCGTCAAGCGTGAGAAAAGCATTTACCAATCTGCCAGAGAAACAACGATTGACAGTCCGGTTGAGGATTGATGAGGGCCTTAGTTTTAGAGAGATAGGAAGGGTGATTGGATCCTCTGAAGGATCTGCTCGCGGAAATTATTACCATGGGATACGTAAATTAAGGGAAATATTGAAATCATGATCATTTGGGACTGCGTAGAAGCAAAAAGATATATTTCTGCCTCGATTCGAGATGAGATATCGTTCCGCTTACAACAAGAACTAAGGGATCATATATCCGATTGTGAGGAGTGCGCTACTGAACTCCAATTGACTAGGGAGTTGTATTCCTTGCGNGCCACTGCTCCACCANATTTGCTACCTANGATTAAAAAAGCNGTTCGANNTGATATNATTGGTCTNGAGACAAATGTATGGAAACAATATTTGCCAGCGGCNGCNCTNATTGCTTTNCTGATTTCNGGAGCACTNATAGATAGAGTGTTTTTTCTTCCAGACATAAGCGNTCTGGAACAAGGCTTTTTTGTNGAAGTATGGCCAAGTGAAGANGATGACNTGGCTGGCTCCTTAGTTCTGGANAATTTGTCCGACGAGAGTTTGAATCTTTTATTTGAGGAGATNAGATGAATAAGAGCTTGCNAGTAATGGCTTTGGNATTNNCTACTCTTTTATCNNCGACCCANCTGCAGGCANCACAGNNTCAATCNGNTGAAAGAAGAATGCGNCTCCCTCAACAGCGNGAACGGATGGANCGTGAGATACNAGCTCGATTTGATCAGTGGATNATGGATGCTTTANANCTAGACGCTCAAGAGGCGGTAGAGNTTAGGTCGGTATTTGAGGGGTATAGGGAAGANAGANTTGNTTTGTCANAAAGAGANGAACGAATGCAGCAATCTGTTCGNAGTTGTATTCCCCCTANAGAGGACAGANGCTGGGANAGGGTTAACATGGGATGGNAAGGNGGNGCAATGTGTGGAGGAGATCCCCAGGAAATAATTCAGCAAATGATTGATCTCAGAAGAGAGGAAACTNTTCTNTTTGAANGTGAGTTNGNATCNCTTNTGGAAATCATTGACCACAGGNAGCTTCTGCTTCTCATAGCNATGAGGGAAGAATTCAAATCACATGCAGATAGGATTCGGTCTAGNGAATCNCGAGGAAGAGAAAGNGCGAAGAGAGGGCCTGGCGGTAACGAACACTGAGGNTGAGTTTTTCAAAACATTGACGGGTTGGCTAAGATTTATCTAATCTATNGTATCGATTNCGTCGTTTATCTNAACCAGGTATTTAATCCATGGTGATCCATACACTATTTTTTGCCTCCTACAGGGAAAGTATTGGTTCAAGAGGGTTGGATGTCACTTTGTCTATCGGAGCTACTGTAGCAGATCTCATCGCTGAGTTGCGCAGTAGAGGAAATGAATTTACCTGCTTACGGGAGACAGTAGTGATAGCAGTAAATAAGGTTTATATGGAAGCAGGAACAGTTTTAACCGATGGTGATGAAGTNGCTTTTATACCACCCGTAGCAGGGGGATNAGGGACAAATGAGTTTTGTAGCTATCGTTAGTCAACCGATCGATCCGATTGATTGTTTGAATCTTGTCGGTAGTGAGGAGGATGGTGCTAATATCTTGTTTCTCGGAGTGGTGAGAAACCATAACGAAGGATTAGCTGTCAAAGGGGTACAGTACGAGGCATACGAGGAAATGGCCAAGATGGTTTTGGAGGAGATCACAGGTGAAGTCCAGAAGGAATATGGGACAGAAAGAATAGCAGTGGTCCACCGCACNGGNGATCTAATCATCGGTGATATCAGTGTNGCGGTGGCAGTATCTAGTCATCACAGAGAGGAGGCTTTCGCTGCTTCCAGATATATTATGGAGGAAATAAAAAAGAGGCTTCCAGTTTGGAAAAAAGAAGCCTATGCTGGGGGAGGAAAAGATTGGGTTGAAGGGATGACTCCCGGGCCGTCCTTAGCTACTGAAACCACGCAGTGAGATTGAGATGCTAGATCAATTTGGTAGGAAAATAGAGTATTTGAGGATTTCAGTTACTGACAAGTGTAACCTGCGGTGTGTGTATTGCATGCCTTTGGAAGGACTAGATTGGTTGAAAAGGGAGAGTATCCTAAGTTTTGAAGAAATAACTGATATAGTGCGAACAATGGCACCAATGGGGCTCCGGAAAGTACGCTTTACGGGAGGAGAGCCTCTAGTCAGAAAAGACCTTGCCAAACTGGTTCGGATGGTTTCACAGGTCTCTGGAATTGAAGACATTTCGTTGTCTACCAATGCTGTTTTGCTTGCTGAACAAGGTCCCGAACTGCGAGATGCTGGAGTCAGTAGGGTCAACATCTCTCTAGATTCTCTGCAGGCCGAACGTGTAGAGGCTATCTCTAGACGACCTGGTTCTTTCGAACGAATAATGAAGGGTCTTGAAGTTGCTGAGGAAATGCAGTTTCATCCAATAAAAATTAATGTGGTGATTATGGGTGGCAAGAATGATGACGAGATAGAAGATTTCGCTCTCATTACAAAGGATAAACCCTGGAGTGTCCGGTTTATCGAGTTGATGCCNACAGGTTCAAATCTGAAATTAAGTTCAGAAAAGTTTGTTTCCTGCCAGCAAGTGCTGGCCAGGCTTCGGGNGATGNCCAACTTGCAACCAGTGNCTGGNCCCGTGGGCAACGGGCCAGCAACATACTATAAGTTTCCTGAAGCTCAAGGTACAGTAGGTGTGATCACACCTATGAGCCATAATTTTTGTGATAGATGTAACAGAATGCGATTGACAGCAGATGGGCAACTTAGACCATGTCTATTTGGCGATATCCAGACAAATTTGCGAGATGCTCTGCGTGAAGGAAAAGATATCGTTCCACTCATTGAGGAGACGTTAAGAATCAAGCCAGAAAAACATCATCTCANCCAAGGNAGCATGGAGGGATCAGGGGGNCTTGTGGCATTGTCCCAGACAGGTGGATGAATGAGCAATAACNTTATAGTTTAGTGTCGCACAATTAACNTCTGACAGACAAATTAAACACTTCATTCTTAGGTTCTCATGAGTACAAAAAAAATAACAGTGGTTGGGGCTGGANACGTAGGGGCTACATGTGCCCAAAGGCTGGCGGAAAAAGAACTAGCACGGGAAGTCGTGCTGATTGATGTAGTTGAAGGGGTGCCTCAAGGTAAAGGGCTGGATCAATGGGAGAGTGCTCCAGTAGAAGGTTTTGATTCAAGGGTAATTGGTTGTAATGATTACGANCCNGCTGCAGGNTCTGACATCTTCATTGTAACGGCGGGGATCGCCAGGAAACCTGGCATGAGCAGGGACGACCTTNTAAAGACTAACGCAAATATAGTTAAATCAGTCTCCAAGGAGATTCGTAGAGTTGCTCCTGAGTCGATAGTGATTGTTGTCTCGAATCCTCTTGACGTAATGGCTTATGTGGCACTAAAGGAGACAGGTTTCGAAAGAGAAAGAGTCATTGGTATGGCTGGGGTTTTGGACACAGCGCGGTTTCGCTCATTCATCGCTTTGGAATTGGATTTAAGTGTAGAGGACATACAAGCTCTAGTCTTGGGAGGCCATGGAGACACAATGGTTCCACTCGTTTCCTATACGACAGTGTCGGGAATTCCTTTGACTCAATTTATTGATTCCGAGAGACTGGAAGCAATCATCGAACGCACAAGGAACGGTGGAGCTGAGATAGTAGGGCATTTAAAGACTGGTAGCGCNTACTATGCACCCTCAGCTGCTGCAGTTCAGATGGCAGAATCGATAGTGAAAGATAAAAGACGAGTGCTACCCTGTGCAGCGTATTTAAAGGGTGANTTCGGTTATGAAGGTATTTTTTTGGGTGTTCCTTGTGTACTCGGTGCGAACGGGCTCGAGAAAATAATTGAGGTAGATCTGACTGAAGATGAGGCTGAAGCTTTAGGAAATAGTGTCGGGGCGGTTCAGCATACCATGAGTNGTTTGGAATCTATTCAGTAGGATTACATNATTTGCTAACANGGTTGATTGATAGAGTTAATATATTTCACGTGTTGGCTACCCGTGGAAATATTTTCCAAAAAGGCAAGGCGAAAGGAAAGTGCCAAGGGCCTATGAAGAAAAATGTCCGTATCTATCTGAGTTACCTATTGTTAATGGTTTTTTCCTCAGCCGAATCGATGGTCGGTCAGGAAATATCGTTAGGACTANAAGAGGCAATTCGAATAGCTCTGGAGAACAGTGAGGATATAAAAGACGCTCGATTGNGTCTTGAAATAGCCAGCGAACAGGTGTCGGAAGCNAGAAGCACACTCTTTCCTAAAATCGACGCATCNGCAGCNTATAGCAGGAATCTNGCCGTTGCTTCAAATTTCCTTCCAGCAGTGATTTTTGATCCGTCTGCGGACCCGTCCGAACTAATTCCAGTTCAATTCGGTAGTGATAATATCTGGCAGAGCAACATCAATGTTGAACAGAGTTTGTTCAGCCCCANTGTTCTTGGCGGNCTNTCTGCTGCCTCACGATTTAGGGATATGGANCGGGAAAGTGTTCGNGGACGAGCNCAATCAGTAGTGACACGTGTAAGACTTCTTTACTATGGANTGTTGTTNGCCCAGGAGCAGGTNCGACTTGTTGAAAATTCGATGGAAAGGTTAGAAAGATCTCTAGATGAGACGAATGCACTCAGAGGAGTAGGACTGGGGACTGACTATGATGTGTTGAGATTAGAGGTCGAAATGGCAAATTTAAACCCTAGTTTATTACAGGCTACGAGTTCCGTACTGGAATTGAAGAGAAACCTTTCTATNGAACTTGCCCTTGANGAATCAGATGGATTNGCAGTGTCTGGCTCTCTTGCAAGGATTTCNCTGGATGACATAGAGAACAATTCTTCTGCGAATAGAGAGATATTAGAATTTTCTTCTTGGAGCCTGACAGCTGAAAATGTCAGTGAAAATTTGCTCGGAGCTGCCCAAGAGGATAGGCCTGACCTAAGNACCTTAGATCANTCAGAAAATCTCCGAAATGCTGAATTGAGAATAGAGCAGGGCCGCTACTTGCCAGAAATAGTACTTTTCGGATCCTATGGGGTCACAGCTCAGCAAAATGGTAGTCCAGATTTTTTTGCTGATCCCAAGCTTAGGGCATTCTCCCAGCAAGCTGGACTAAGANTCACNTGGCCTTTGTTTAGCGGGTTTTCTAAGGATGCTCGGATTGATCAAAAAGTTGCTGCGCTCAGGCAAGTCCAGAGCCAAAAGCGTCTGGCTAAGGCTAGGGCGAATGCCGAAATCAAGACTGTCTGGGATCAACTTCAACAAGCTAGGTCCAGGGCCCAGGGTCAACGCAAGGCAGTCGAACAGGCTGAGCGTGGCTTTGAAATAGTCAGCGCTGAGTANAAGGAAGGGNTCATGGGACAATTGGAGNTNACAGATGCTGAGGTCGCACTTCGACAAAGCGAGTTCAATTATGCGAGTGCAGTTTACGATTTTTTGGTGGCACAAGCCAACTTAGATTTAGCCTTGGGCAAGGTTCCCATGGTCGACTTAACTACTTCAAATGAACCGGTACAATGATTGAAAGACAGTTAATGAAAAATAGGTTCGAATGGAACATTTGTATTTTCCTTATCCCAGCCCTTTGCTTGATTATCAGTGGTTGTGGTAATGCTGAAGCCGAACGGTCAGTCGAGGTCTTGGATCAGGGTGTTTTGATACAGGGTTCAGCTCGACTCGTCAATATTGAAACGCAAATTTTGNGGNTTCAAANTTTTACGGAGNTGATCAATCTCACTGGGGTTGCTGTTGCTAACCAAGATGTGACAATTTCCGCGCAAGAGTCAGGTGTGATTCGAGAGATCGNTTTGGAAAAAGGTAGCTTGGNTCAGGAAGGTCAAGAATTGTTCAAAATAGATNATCAAATTCTACAAANTCAGGTAGCTGAAGCGAAGGCTGGNGCTGACCTAGCAAAAGAAACTTGGGTCAGACGAAAAAGGCTTTTTGAAGGTGAAGGGGTAGGATCAGAGTTAGCCTATTTGGAAGCGAAGTATATGGCTGAACAGGCGGATGCGCGCTTGGAAATTCTCCTTACTAGGCTCGCAAATACTGTGATACGAGCNCCNATTGAAGGAGTTCTTGAAGATAGAATGGTAGAAGTAGGNACAATGGTGAATGTGGGTAGAGANGTGGGTCGTTTGGTTTCTTTAAATCCCATGAAAGTTGTAGCTGGAGTGCCTGAAAGGTATGCAATAGANGTTTCTTNGGGAACCAGTGCAGTAGCTATTTTTGACGCACTNAGAGTNCGTTCAGAAGGAACGATAAGTTATGTTGGAGCGACTGTGGATCCAAGCAATAGAACATTTCAAATAGAGCTGGAAATGGATAATCCTGGTGGGGTTATTAAACCCGAAATGATTGCTAATGTAAGTGTTGTTAGGAATGATTACACAAATGTCATTGTNATNCCCCAAGAAGCTCTAGTCAGGACTGAAGATGGATATGTTGTATATCTAGCTGATNGATCGGATGGCAATNTCCGAGCTGTTTCAAGGTTCGTAGAAGTAGGGCCTAGCCAGGGTAATCAGGTGCTCATAGAGAAAGGTTTGGAAGTTGGAGACGAACTTATTGTCATGGGTCAGACTCTGATATCAAACGGTGATTTGGTCAATATTGTGGGAGATAGNTAGGTTCACTGATCATGAATNATATCNACAATTCTGGNGATAGTAGCGACCACNAGTCATCGAAAGAACCTGGTNCCAAGAAAGTCACTAGAGACTATAAGGANTTTGCTCCGACCAGTTGGGCTATTGATCATGAAACAAGTGTTGGCGTCCTGCTATTTTTTATCATCATTCTGGGGTTTCTTTCTTACAGGACAATACCAAGAGAATCTTTTCCTGAAGTAGAGATACCCACGATTGCAGTTAATACGATCTACCCAGGGGTGTCACCAGCTGATATTGAAAGCCTCCTGACTCGCCCTCTTGAAGAGGAGCTGTCTACGATTTCAGATATAAAAGATCTGACTTCGACTTCGGTGGAAGGGTATTCGAGTATAATAGCTGAGTTTGAAACCTCTGTTAATTTAGATGAGGCACTCCAAAAAATTCGAGAAAAAGTTGATTTGGCTAAGACAGAATTGCCTNCTGAAGCCGAAGATCCATCTATTTTCGAGTTCAGCTTCTCCGAAATTCCCATTATGCAAGTCAATCTCGCTGGCCAATATGATTTAGTCCGCCTTAAGGAGGTGGGTCAAGCCCTTCAGGATCGCATAGAACAAATACCTTCAGTTCTAAGAGTAGAGGTCCGTGGTGGATTGGAGCGGGAAGTCAAAGTGGATGTGCAACTCGATCGACTTCAGTTTTATGATCTATCCATAAACGATGTAATAGATGCTATTAGAAATGAAAACGTTAACATACCGGGTGGATCAATTGATGTGGGGTCTTTCACATATTTAGTACGGGTAGATGGGGAATTTGATGACCCAACTGCGATTGACGATTTGGTAATTGAAGCAGAATCTGGTCGACCAGTTTATGTCCGCGACGTGGCCACTGTGGAATTCGGATTTCAGGATAGAACAAGTTTTGCACGGTTGGATGATTCCCCAGTTGTTACTTTGGATATAATAAAACGTTCAGGTTACAGTATTATTGAAACTTCGGATATGGTAAAAGTAGCAGTGCTAGAAATGGAGCCAATTCTTCCACCTACTACTGTCGTCAAGGTCACTTCAGATCAATCTACTCAAGTCGGCGATATGGTTAGTAATTTGGAGAACAACATCATTTCAGGACTCATACTAATCGTTATTGTCCTGCTATTTTTTTTGGGAGTGGGCAATTCATTATTTGTGGCAATCTCGATACCCTTATCCATGTTGCTTACCTTCGTGGTATTAAATGCCTTAGAAATCACTTTAAATATGGTTGTCCTGTTTTCTTTGATACTAGCTCTGGGCATGCTGGTGGATAATGCAATCGTTGTGGTAGAAAATATATATCGCTATGTAGAAGAAGGGTGGGACAAGCGCGAGGCTTCAAAAAAAGCTACGGGAGAAGTAGCAGGCCCAGTGATAGCAGCGACCCTAACAACCTTGGCAGCATTTGCACCTCTGATGTTCTGGCCTGGTCAAGTCGGGGAATTCATGGGATTTATGCCCATTACNTTAATNATTGCNCTTTCNAGTTCTCTTTTTGTGGCNTTACTGATCATTCCTACCCTGTGTGCCAGATTTCTTCGTTTGGAAANTGAGCCTACNCAGAAACTCCCACNGATGGCCAGACGTGTTCTAATGGTTATGACTGTAGGAATNTTTTTCCTTATAGGTTTAGCGAATCCCTTGTCAGNACTGGTCACCCTGATGCTGGTCATATTTGTGTTCGCTGGCTATCGATTCCTTGTNCGGGATATTTCAAGAAAATTTCAAGGTTCATGGCTACCCAATATCATGGANTCNTACACTAAGAAACTTGAAANCGCTATTGACTCCAACAAAGTGGTTCTACTCAGTTCAATAAGTGGATTATTTCTTACTTTGTTGGTATTTAGNTGGGCGAATTCTGGCGTGGAGTTTTTNCCNGAGGATATNCCGCCAGAGGACATTATGGTAGATGTCCAACTNCCTGTAGGTAGCAGAGCAGAGGCTACAGATGAANTAGCCCAACAAATGGAGATGACTATTTCTGAAGCANACGGTATTGTGGATGCTTCATCGGTAGTTGCTACAGTTGGNGGATCGGGGTCAGGCGGTAGTAACCCCATGGGGGGTGGAGCTTCTGGGCCGAATACCGGACGTGTAACAGTAAGTATGGTTGAATTTGGATCTCGCCAGTTCGATGCAAGAGATTTTTTGGCTGAGATGCAAGCTTCTTTGGGAACCGAAGTGGCTGGAGCAGAAATCACAGTTGATCAAAGTGCTTCAGGACCAGCACAAGGCTTACCNATCAACATNGAAATTACTGGNGAAGATCCAGCAGTATTGAAGGATCTCTCTGATCAAGTNCTGAGCACCCTACAAAACAATTCCGTATACGGAAAGTTAGTCGGTTTAGCAAGTGATTTGGACCAAGCCCGTCCTGAGCTATCTGTCTACGTGGATAGGGAAAAAGCTGCCCTGTACGGTGTTTCTAGNAGAGAGGTCGGTCTCGCTATTCGGAGTGCGATCCAGGGCGTCGAAGCGGCAAAATATCGAACAGGCAGTGATGAATATGATATAGTGGTGCGACTTGCACAGGAATATAGAGACGAACTTGAGAGTCTCAGAGAACTGACNGTCATGAGTGAGGGAAATCAGATACCTCTACTCTCAGTTGCTGATTGGGAAGTAGGGGAAGGNTTAGGCAGNATTCAGCGTAAAAATCAGGTCCGGATGGCCACAATTAGTGCAGATACCAGGACGGGGCTGAATAGTAACGCCATTTTGGCTGAAGTAATGGAGGTTCTAGTAGATTTTTCGGAGAATAACATGCCCGTTGGCTATCAGCTTCAATATACAGGACAGGCGGAAGAGCAGCAGGAGGCAATGGATTTNCTCGTTAAAGCTTTTCTNCTGGGTTTAGGCTTGATAGCCATGATTCTAGTGACACAATTTAATTCAGTGGTCAAACCANTGATAATACTGGCTTCAGTGCTCTTGTCCACCGCAGGAGTTTTCTGGGGTNTGATNATATTNCGCATGCCATTTGTGATCATCATGACTGGTGTCGGCTTGATATCTTTAGCGGGGATCGTGGTAAATAATGCGATTGTCATGATTGACTATATTGACGTTCTTAGGTCCAGAGACGGGCTTGATATCAAAGANGCATTGTTGAGAGGNGGCCAAGTTCGTTTCCGTCCAGTTATCCTTACTGCAGTGACAACTGCATTGGGACTGGTACCATTGGCGNTGGGGCTGAATTTTGACTTTTTAGGACTGTTCACCAAATTAAANCCAGATCTGTACTGGGGTGGTATGCANGCTGCTTGGTGGGGGCCTATGGCGATTGCTGTGATAGTTGGAATTCTGTTTGCAACCTTCTTGACTCTGGTCCTGGTGCCAGTTCTTTACTACATGCTTGAAATCACAGTAAAAATGATAGGGAGAAAATTTGTTGGTTCAGACTAAATTCTCTACGTGGATTCATTGAAAAACAATGGACGATATCGAAGATCATAAACTAGAAGGGTCAGAGGAAACTTTGCCAGTGTGGGCCAAAGTTTTAGACCATACGAGATGTATAGGNTGTCATGCCTGCACTACGGTATGCAAATCTGAAAACAGTGTACCTCTATCGGTGACACGTACTTATGTAAAGTACGTAGACGTTGGCAAGTATCCCCAGACCCGAAGATCATTTCAGGTGACTAGGTGTAACCAGTGTTCCAGTGCTCCTTGTGTGCCAGCGTGTCCGACTTCCGCTATGTTTGCTCGCCATGATGGCATCATTGATTTTGACAAATCTTCGTGTATTGGATGTAAAGCATGTATAGCAGCCTGTCCTTATGATGCNATCTTTATAAANCCAGAGGACAAGTCAGCNGAAAAGTGNAATTTTTGTGCCCATCGAATNGACNTCGGACTCGAGCCTGCGTGCGTAGTGGTTTGTCCAACTCAAGCCATCTTAGTNGGTGATATGACTGATCCCTTGTCTGAGGTCAATCAANTCATAGCAAGACAACCTGTCACTGTTAGAAAGCCAGAGAAAGACACACGTCCCAAAGTTCATTATAAAGGTGCCACCAATATGACATTGGATCCTTTGGCAGCCAAACGCCCAGAGGGTGGTCTGTTTATGTGGAGTGAACAAGGGAATGACCCACACAAGGTCACATCGGGGCATCCTCGATCGAATAGTAGTTCTGCAGCGGCTGTACTCTCCTACGATGTGCCACATAACGCACCGTGGGATTGGAGGGTCAGTCTTTACACTTGGACNAAATCTATTTCTGCGGGAGCCTATATAGTTCCTGNAATNCTTCTTCTNCTGGGACATATGGATGTGAATAGTNCGGTATGGACTATAGCAACTCCGTTGTTCGGTCTAACCTTATTGGCAGTTACTGGTGNTCTGCTNATATNGGATTTAGANCATCCAGAAAGGTTCTANATGATNTTTACCAGGTCNCAGTGGAACAGTTGGTTGGTAAGAGGAGGANTNNTTATAGGAGCTTATGGTTTAGTCCTNTTTATCCANGCACTTCTTTCTTGGTCCGGNGAACATGCGTTGTTATCAAACATAGCCTGGGCAGGCCTTCCAGTAGCNGTGATGACTTCCGTATACACTGCCTATCTTTTTGCNCAGGCAAAGGCTAGGGACTTATGGCAAAATCCACTTCTTCCAGCCCATCTGTTAGTTCAATCTGTTGTGGCCGGAGCCGGAGTAGTGTGTTTGTATGCTAAGTTCCTCGATGATGTATCGATGGAAATTCTAACTTCAATTTTTGTGGGCTCTTCAGCAATACATCTTTTAATGATATTGGGNGAACTNAGNTTGCCTCACGCGTCTGCCCACGGTCGAATGGCTGTAGAGGAGATTCTCAGNGGAAAATTNAGNNGTTTNTTCTGGCTGAGNATNGTGTTGGCCAGTGTNGGGTTGCTGGCCCCATGGGTGGGTGGGATAGNTTTGGTCTGTGGTCTTATGGGCTTGGNACTGTACGAGCATGTCTATGTCCAAGCCGGACAAGTCGTGCCTCTAGCGTAGATAGATGAATAGAATGGATGAGATTTGTGAGTGAATTAGACAACATAAGTAAACGAGTTTCGGCTGCGCGTAAGGATGTCGAAGCAAGAGGGGAAACTTTCTATCCTGGACCAAGTAGGGTNCATCTCTCTGCATTTCCTCCCAAGGAACGTTGGGATGATTGGGTAGAGCTCGAATCTACTAAGTGGCCNGACAAAGTAGAGCGACGTTATATGTTGGTGCCTACTACGTGCTTCAACTGCGAATCGGCCTGTGGGTTGCTGGCGTATGTAGACAAAGAGACTCTAGAAGTAAAGAAATTTGAGGGAAATCCAGAACATCCTGGGTCCAGAGGAAGAAACTGTGGCAAAGGACCAGCTACGCTAAATCAGATCCAAGATCCAGAGAGAATCCTACATCCACTCAAACGGGTAGGGGAACGTGGTCAAGGCAAATGGGAAAAAGTTAGCTGGGATGAGGTGCTCGATGAACTTGCACTTCGACTACGCACTGCAATGATAGAAGATAGGAAGAACGAGATAATGTATCATGTGGGTCGTCCAGGNGAGGATGGGTTCGCGAACAGAGTCTTGGCNGCCTGGGGNGTGGATGGACACAATTCGCATACAAATATTTGTTCTTCCAGTGCTAGGGTTGGTTTCCAGTTATGGGTTGGATCGGATAGGCCTAGCCCAGATTTCAGCAACGCGNAAGTGATATTTTTGATCTCTAGTCACCTGGAAGCCGGACACTATTTTAACCCTCATGCTCAGAGAATNATTGAGGCGCGTGAACGTGGTGCGAAAGTGATAGTTTTNGATACTCGCNTGTCGAATACAGCTACCCATGCNGACCATTACATATCTCCTTACCCAGGTTCGGAAGCTGCTATTAATCTGGCNATAGCAAATTATTTAATTCAGAACGAACTGTATGACNGNGATTTTGTNCGCACCTGGTGGAATTGGGAGGAGTATATGCAAACCTGTCANCCAGAGGAGNCGCCCGCATTTGATCGGTTCTGTANAATTNTAAAAGAGCTCTATTCTGAATACACCTTTNATTATGCTGGTTCTGAAGCTGGTGTAAACCCAGATGATTTAAGGGCNGTGGCCNAAACTGTGGCGAAAGCAGGAAACAAACTTTCTGCTCATAACTGGAGAAGTGCTGCTTCAGGTAATTTGGGGGGATGGCAGGTTGCTCGAAGTTTGTACATGCTCTGTGCTCTNACTGGATCTGTAGCAACAAAAGGTGGTACTCATCCAGCTGCTTGGAANAGGTTTTCTCCNNAACCTATATATACGCCCGAAGGTCCAAACCAGTGGAACGAGTTAATTTGGCCCAAAGAGTATCCACTTTCCTATCACGAGATGTCAATATTGCTTCCTCACTTTTTACGAGAGAAAAGGGGTAAATTGGATACCTATTTCACTAGGGTATACAATCCTGTATGGACTAATCCTGACGGATTCTCTTGGATTGAGGCACTTAGTGACGAAAGTCAAGTAGGGATGCANGTTGCTCTCACTCCTACTTGGAATGAGACTGCGCAATACGCTGACTATGTGCTTCCTATGGGCTTGGGATCTGAGCGACATGATGTACACTCTTATGAACAATATAATGGTCAATGGATTGGCTTCAGACAGCCGGTTTTGAGAGCGGCCCGAACGAGAATGGATGAAGATCTGACAGACTCCCGAGAAACCAACCCAGGTGAGGTTTGGGAAGAAAATGAATTCTGGATGGAATTGTCTTGGAGAATTGACCCTGAGGGAGAACTGGGGATTAGAAAATATTTTGAATCCAAGAATCATCCGGGGACAAAACTTTCTGTGGATGAATATTATGGATGGATGTTTAACAACTCAGTTCCTGGGTTGCCTGAAGTAGCTGAAGAAGAAGGGATGACTCCACTGGAATACATGAGAAGATACGGAGCTTTCGAAATTAGAGACAAAGTAGGTGCATTATATGACGAAAACGTTTCNAGTGAAGAANTGAAAGATATAGAAATAGATGAGATNGGCAGGGTCTATACTAGTGCTAAAAACCCTAACAAAACTCAAACNGTCACAGCTCCCAAAGCCCCTCCAAAAGAAGGTCTNCNTTGTGCTGGGCTAAAAGTNGGTGATGAAGTGAAAAGNGGGTTCCCTACGCCCTCAGGAAAACTAGAATTTTTTTCCAGCACTATGGTTGATTGGGGGTGGCCGGAAATGGCTACACCAGGCTATATCAAAAGTCATATTCATCGAGAGAACTTGGAAGAAGATCAACTAGTACTTCTGCCCACATTCAGAGTGCCAGTTCAGATCCATACGCGGAGTGGAAATTCATTATGGCTAGATGAAATAGCTCATACAAACCCGTTATGGATTAGCCCAAAGGACGCTAAGCCACTAGGAGTGACAACGGGCGATTTAGTAAGAGTTAAAACTGACCTAGGGCATTTTGTTCTGAAAGTTTGGGTTACAGAATCTATCAAACCTGGGGTTGTAGCCTGTAGCCATCATATGGGTCGCTGGACGATACAGGAGGGAAGTCAGCGCCAAGCGACAGCTGGTGTTGACTTGAATCAAAAAGGAAATGAATGGAGAATGCACCGTTCGTCTGGCACTGTCTCCTACAGTTCAAGTGANCCGAATACGCAAAGGATCTGGTGGTCGGACCTGGGCGTAAATCAAAACCTAACCTTTCCAGTACATCCAGATCCAATCTCTGGGATGCANTGTTGGCATCANCCAGTTCGGGTNATTAATTCGGAAGAAGGTGATAGACCTGGGGANATATACGTCGATACAGAAAAATCTGCGAAGATTTTTACGGAATGGCTAGAATTAACTAGGCCGGTAGATGAGACCAGTCCAGATGGCACCAGAAGGCCTGCGTGGTTTGACCGCCCTGGGAGACCATCTGATTCTGCTTATAAGCTGTGACAGGAAAGTCCATAGAAGCTGACTGGCAGTGTTCTGACTTTGGAAGCTTGTGATTGAATTAATCAGAGCTCTAGGAATGTTTTGTGAGGCTCCCTCCGAAGAACACGTTAGGGTCGCTAAGATTCTTGGTTTTTCTCAGACTCCTTCGCGAGATTTATATGAAGGAATATTCTGTCGCGAGTTACCTCCCTATGCCTCCGAATATATCGACTGTGGAGCGAATAGCGATGGTGAAGGACTAGAGCGCATATCTGGTTTTTGGAGAGCTCTTCAAAGAGATGTGCCTAATGAACCGGATCATCTGAGTGGCCTTCTTGGATTAGTGGCATATTTAGAGGAACTACAGGGCTCTGAAAAAGAACCTGCGAGGGCTNTNTTGATTAGAAGGTCTCGGTCAGCNCTACTNTGGGAACACCTTTTACCTTGGCTTCCGATGTATCTGGATAANGTNGAATCAATAGGTGANGACACGGTATATGGTGATTGGGCTAGACTTCTGACNGAAGCTCTGGTCAATNAATATANNTCCTTGGGNCCACTNGAGAATTTACCAATACACTTNNCGACTTCCTCAGGATTACCAGATCCACGTGATAGNGGGGCAAAACTATTTGTTTCCAGTCTGTTTTGTCCAAANAAATCTGGTTTTGTATTGTTGTTTGACGACCTAAGTGAATTGGCCACTGAGCTAGGGATTGCTCCCTCCAATAAGGATCCAAGAATGGCTCTAGAGGACTTGCTAAGATTAGCACCAAAAGAGACATTGGGGACGTTAGCCAAGTTGGCTTCCGAGACCCATTCTCGCTTGGTTTCAAAATGGGGCTCACTGGGAGAAATAACCGCCTATTGGGAAGCTAGGAATGAAGAGTCTGCAATATTGTTGGAACAGTTGGTTCAAGATTTAGAGGTAGCTACTGATCTGTCATCATGAATACATTTAAAGATATACTTTCTGGAATAAGTGTAGCGCTAGTTCTGATTCCTGGATCAATGGCTTATGCTGATCTCGCTGGCCTCCCTCCTGAGTATGGTTGGATCTCGGCTATAGTGGCACCTATAGCCGCATCATTTTTTACTTCCTCGCCTATTTTGCAGACAGGCCCCACAGCTTTGGCAGCCCTTCTTACATTTAGTACAGTGGCCCCTTTGGCCCAGCCAGGATCAAAAGAATTTGCACTTTTTGCTGCATTGTTGGCTTTGTCGATTGGAATAGTTCGTATAGCAATAGGTTTCTTTGGTGGAGGGTGGATATCGTATCTTCTTTCTCGCCCAGTTTTGGACGGATTCACTTCTGCAGCAGGTGTGCTAATCGTAGCTTCACAGCTACCAGCCATATTAGGGCTAGGAATAAAGGACAGAAGTACGGGCGTTCTAGAGTCTGCGGTAGTGAGTGTCATTACTCCAGGTGCTTGGCATGTTCCTACCATCATGATATCAGTTCTGACAGTGCTCATAGTCCTAGGTTCCAGGCGTATACATGTCCTGATACCNGGAGTTCTAATGGCGACGGTTTTTGGTATCATATACTCTAAGNTTTCGGCCTATAATGGCCCAACGATAGGTGATATAGATATAACTATACCTTATCCCAATTTGTATCTACCATGGGGTGAACTACATCTACTGATAATACCNAGTATTGTGATAGCTTTAGTTAGTTTTGCAGAAGTTGCAGCGATTTCCAGTAAGTATGCAAAATTGGAAAGAGTATCATGGAGNCCAGACCGTGAATTTATTAGTCAGGGAGCAGCGAATGTGGCNGCTGGTCTATTTGGGGGTTTNCCAGTTGGCGGNTCTTTCGTAAGGAGTAGTCTAAACTACTCTTCAGGAGCGCGAAGTCGATTGAGTGGANCGGTAGCGGGACTGGTCGTTTTACTNTGTGTCCCTTTNGCAGGCCTTCTTTCTGAGTTGCCCAGAGCCATATTGGCTGCCATTGTATTCACAGCAGCAGTTCCANTGATACAATTTCGATTNTTAATATATCTGTGGNGAGTCGCTCCCTTACAAGCGGGAGTTGCTTGGACGACTTTTGTACTGACATTGGTGCTATCTCCTCACGTGGAACANGCGGTATTATTAGGAATTATCGCAGCAGTTAGTGTACATATCTGGAGGGAGCTTAATCCGTCTTGCGATTCATGGGCNGAAGGGGATTCTATACATGTTCGGCTCAGCGGTGTTCTCTGGTTTGGGTCTGCTGCATTTATCCAGGAAGCAATAAATGAAACNCTTCCCNTAAATCCACGTGCAAGACGATTTATCATTGATCTGACGGGAGTTGGCAGAGTAGACTTCACAGGAGCCTTGGCATTAAAAGAATTCAGAGAAGAAGCGGCTGAAAGTGGAATACATGTTGAATTGGTGGGGATACCCCATCATGCCGGTAAAATACTTGGCCGTGTCGGTTGATCACTAAGTGGAGGAATAGAGAGATGTCTACAGTCCGATGGACCGTTAATGGGATGCTCACTGTTGGAGGAGTCTTTTTGNTAATTGGGATTATCAAATCCATTTATTCTGGAGGTCCGTTTCTGCCTTTTGTAAATCCCATTGCCTTAATGACAGTAATTGGCGCTACTGTGGGAGGATTAGTGGGTCCTTTGGTGGGTAAAGCTATAGGTAATTCGCGAGACTAATCTGATTAAGATTTAAGTGGTAGAGTTGTTGAGAATTCATCACTCATACATCGGAGTANTTCAATGGACANAAAGATAGGAAGGCGTGGGTTTCTTCAAGCTACAGTGGCCGGAGCCTTACCTGCATCCTTGGAACTAAGTCGTCCTTCGACTAGAAGAAGTACATCTCCTCAAGTACTTACTCCCCAAACAATCAGGCCAGTGGTTATATCGGATTCCAGTGGATATCGATATCGCAATGGAGGCCCCTATAACGCAGTTGAAAGAGCTTTTAAGGGGATTGCAGAAGGGGAGGACACCCTAGAAGCTCTGATCGCTGGGGTTAATATTCCCGAACTGGACCCAGAAGAATCAGGCATCGGGTATGGNGGNCTTCCAAATGCTGACGGAGTGGTTCANNTGGATGCATGTTGTATGCACGGACCCAAAAAATGGGCTGGNGGTGTNGCAGCNATTGAGGGAATGCGAACTCCTTCCCTGGTGGCTAAGAGTGTCATGGAATTGACGGACCATCATCTGCTATCGGGCTCAGGAGCTCAAGATTTTGCCAAACAACTGGGTTTTNCNATAGAAGAAGANCTGAACACTGAAAAATCCCGTTCTCTCTGGTTGGAGTGGAAGCGCAGGATCGATCCNCGACATTTCCTAGATCCATCTAAAAGAAACACTCCTTATGAACNTTCAGGTAATACAGGTTGGATGGGAACTGAAATGCGAGAGAGAGCCGATGAATTTTACCGAGCAGGCCTGCAAATGGTTGATGAGGGTTTGATAGAAGAGAATAGCTTCTGGGGTACAGTGAACTGTGATGGCATATCTCCTTCTGGTGATATCTGCGGGGTTACAACAACATCTGGTCTTGCCTGGAAAATTCCTGGAAGGGTTGGAGACTCTCCGATTCTTGGAGCCGGGCTTTACGTCGATGGTGATATTGGTGCAGCTGGATCGACTGGTAGAGGCGAAGCAAATCTCTACAACTTATCATCATTCCTGATAGTGGAGAATATGCGACAGGGNATGGCGCCNGTTGATGCAGGAATGAGTGCTCTCAGGAGAATCAAGGAGAACACTATCGAAAAGAGGCTATTGAACAGCAAAGGTCTTCCTGCTTTTGACGTAAGGTTTTTTATTTTAAACAAGAAAGGTGAATTTGCTGGCGTAGCGTTATATGGNTCTCAAGAAAATAGTTACGCTGTTTGTACTGAAAATGGATCTGAAGAGAGAAATTTAGAGGGGTTGCTTTCAGGCACTCCAAATGATTAGACATTGGAGTGGTTTGTTCACTGTCTTGTGAGGAGGAAGAGGTATTTATGAGGAAAATTATAACTAGATTTCTCATGTCGGAATTGTTGATTGTCTTTGTGATGGTTTGTACGAGNGGAAATTCACTGTCGTCTCAACAGATGACTATTGAGGACTACGATCCCCGTACGACACTGATCTCTTCAAGTACACATGTGACTTCTGCGAGATATCCTTTTGTGGACATCCATGGACATCAAAGAGCTACCACTATGAGTTCTACTGATGTGCAGTCATTAGTCCAGGAAATGGATGATTTGAATATGGCNGTAATGGTAAATTTATCTGGTGGAAGNGGGATAAATTTAGTGAATGGTTTAGATAATATGNCAAAAGATAATCCTGGTAGATTCGTCTTTTTTGCTAATGTAGATTTTTGGGGGGTGGGAGAAGAAGATTGGGGCGAAGTAGCTGCCGAACAACTCGAAGACGATGTTCAGGCTGGCGCAGCCGGTTTGAAGATTTTCAAAAACCTTGGACTAAATGCCCTGGATACGGAGGGTAATCGCATTGCCGTGGATGATCCAAGGTTGGCTCCTGTTTGGGATAAGGCAGGAGAATTAGGAATTCCAGTGCTGATCCACTCTGCTGATCCAGCTGAATTTTGGCAACCCTTCGACCGGTTCAATGAGCGTTGGTTAGAATTGAAAGTCAGACCGCAACGTCGACAGTTTCCAGATGCCGAAGTAACTTTTGAGGAAATCTTGCAAGAACAGCATAATGTTTTTCGACGGCATCCCAACACTAATTTCATCAATGCACATTTGGGATGGTTGGGTCATGATCTAGATCGATTGGGAACACTGCTAGACGATATCCCCAATATGTACGTAGGCCTAGGAGCAGTCATATATGAGCTAGGAAGACAACCNCGCTTTGCAGCCAACTGGTTGAAGAAATACCANGACCGTGTGTTGATGGGGAAAGACGCCTACAATAAGGAGGAATTCTACACNTACTTCAGAGTATTTGAAACAGACGANGATTACTTCGATTATTACCGAGATTACCATGCATTTTGGAAGATGTATGGATTGGATCTTTCTGATGGAGTACTCAGGAAGATCTACTACGAAAATGCATTGAAACTGGTTCCAGGTATTGATTCCAGCTTGTTCCCCGAATGAAAAATTCGAGTTTTGGAAAAAAAGAGAACCCCTTAAACACAGTAGTCCTTGCCTATTTTCATTATCGTCATGAGGCTGAGTTAGCCCAGGGGTATCTGGATGAAAGTGGAGTTCCGACAATACTGCAGATNGATGATGCNGGGGGGATGGATGTAGGACTGAGTTTTGTTAATCCGGCTCGACTTATGGTTGATTGCGAATACTTGGACAGGTCAAAAGCAATTCTGGAAGCGGTGGGGGTCATAGATCCACAGGAAACACAAATGTAGGTTTTTGTTGTTACGATTGCTTACAGGAACTAGGTTCCAGGTAATGTTCCATGAATAAGCCCGGGTGATATAGACACTTCATTAGTGCCAGGGTGGATACTACCCCCTGCGCTTAGAGACAATTACGACCCCACTTAATCACATAGTGCCAATGAAACGCATTTGCCTTCAAAATCAGGGGCTAATACCAGGTGAGTAACGTCCTATGAATTGAAAGAACTTTGAAACTGTCGGCATGTCTTTCCCAATGAATCTTATTGTGTGGGCGTCCACCCGTTCTATTTCATCCAAATAGCTAAGGATTTCTGCAGGCATATAATTCTTAAAGGACACTTCCACGTTCACCGGTAATTCTAGTCGATATGGTTNGAACGTATCTAAACGGGATAAAGCAGCAGACACCTTCTCCGCGATAAGTTCGTAGGATTTTGCTGGCATAATAGTTTTTGCTGAGTGAAATCCGTAATTTTCTTTTACAACTGCACCTTCCATAGGCCCGATGAGNTCTTGAGCTTCTTTAATGATCGCATCATCTCCAGATATCATCACAACGGGGACACCAAAATGTCCTGCTATCGCAGCGTTTACTCCTGCTTCTGGCATGGGAATGCCATTTAGTCTAACTGCAGTCAAATTGGCACTAGAAAAAGTGTGAGCCCTGACTCCCGCCACGTTGGTGGTGCTGGAATGGTATCCAATGAATATAGCCGCATCAAAACTTTCGTCGATTCCTTGCATCATGCCTAGTGGCCTTGGCCACGAGCGAANTAACTGTATATCCTCTGGGAGATCTTCAATTAGAAGGTTTTCACCATTGCCATGTGAATCGCTGACTAAAATTTCAGTGGCACCTGCTTCCTTCGCCGCTTCAATTGCTGAGTTGACTTCATTTGTCAAAAATGTTCTAAATCGAGAATACTCAAATCCACCTGGTCCCAACTGGTCACCTGTGACTGCTCCTACTACACCCTCCATATCTGCTGATATGTAAACTTTGAGGTTCTGTTGTGCTTCAACCTGACTGCCGAGTAATGTTNCCCACACTAATGCCGTTACTAAAATGTTGCAGTTTCGTCTNATCCGGTTGCGCTCGTTATTCATTGGTGCCTCACTTGATCAATAGGNTTTTTTCATTTATTGGGTATAACCACTATACACCGCGTGCAGTGACTANTGCGTTATCTTCTAAAGGAATTCTAACTTTTGNCCCANNCCATCCTGGACCTCTAGTGTACGCGGANAAGTCAACTAAAAGCAAATNTCCTTGGTGCAGATTGTAGATCATTCGCATGGGTCAAACCAATCAATTGAAGGTCCGATCCCATGTCCTAAATTGCCGACAGAATGATTTGAGGACAACAACGCAATGATTACATTAGAACAAACAGTGGTCATTCCATGCTAATTTCTAAACAATCGGTCAATTCTAATTTTCTAATCGATCAATAAGAAACGTCATGGACGGAGGAAGATGAAGATTGAAAAGCGAATTGTTCCCTAAAATAACTCATATTTCTGCACTAAATGGATTTGCCATACCTATAGTTACCGTGCAGGTAGGGATCAGTTTAATGGGAACTGTAGATGCTTTGATGGTGGGCAGAGTTTCTGCTACAGACCTGGCAGCTGTGGCTTTAGGCCATCTTTATTTCATGACCGTTAGCAGCTTTGGAACTGGCACATTGCTCGCACTCGATACTGTGATATCACAGGCTGTTGGTTCAGGAAAAAAGAAAAGAATCGATCTCGGAATACAAAGAGGATTGTTGCTTACCATGCCTCTATCCTTAATTACTGGGGTTTTGCTGCTTCCAGCACAAGATCTGTTTATTCTCCTTAGGCAACCAGCAGAAGCCATTCCAATGGCTTCTGGGTATGCGACTGCATCAATTGTTGGAATATTACCTCTCTATGGTTTTCTCGTTTTGAGACAAAGTTTACAGTGTCTAGGCGCTTTTTCACCTATTGTTTGGGCTGTGATAATTGGAAATATGACAAATATTGTTCTCAACTGGATATTTGTTTTTGGTCATCTGGGAGCTCCAGAGATGGGCGCTGTCGGAGCAGGCTGGGCAACTGCAGTAGGACGTTGGGTGATGGCTTTTGTGGTCCTAAAAAGAGGTTGGTTCTGGCTTCAGATCCATCTAGATTCATTTAGAAAAGAAGTATCAGACAGATTAGAGATGTTACAGATTATTCGGATTGGGTGTCCGATTGGGATCCAGACCACTCTTGAGTATGGAGTCTTTGCTGTCATAGGATTATTGGTAGGTCTCTTCGGCACTATAGCAATGGCGAGCCATCAAATTGCTATTAGTTTGGCGAGCTCAACTTTTATGATTGCTGTTGGTATAGCCCAGGCTACGACAGTTCTAGTGGGTAGAGCAGTGGGTTCTAAGAATATATCTATGGCCCGGAGATTTGCAGGCGCGGGCTTGCTCAACGTGTCCGTAGTCATGGCAACAACGGGACTGATATTTTTCTTCCTTCCAGAATTTATGGCCCAGCTTTACACTGACGATCTATCTGTGATTGCGTTGGCGACCACACTTATTCCTATTGCGGGAATCTTTCAAATTGTTGATGGCCTCCAAGCGGTCACATCAGGCATCCTTAGGGGTATAGGCGATACACTAATACCCATGGCAATCAATCTGATAGGCTTTTGGCTGATTGGCCTTCCAATTAGTGCCTATCTCGGTTTCGGTTTGGACATGGCTTCTGCTGGGTTGTGGTGGGGTATGGTGGTTGCTCTCGCAGTCGTTTGTTCATGTTTACTGTTGCGTTTTAAAGGACATTTCTTGAGAGATTGATGGTCAGATTAGAATTCGCCGACAAAGGTGATTTCTGGTTCTAGGTCATGACCATGTTCTCTAGCTACAGCCGTCTGAGCTAGATCTATTAGAGCGAGAACGTCCGAAGCTTTTGCCCCCCCTCGATTGATGATGATGTTAGCGTGGCGTTCGAAGATTTGTGCTCCGCCGTGGATTTTTCCTTTGAGGCCGCAGATGTCAATGAGGCGTCCAGCTCCTATGCCTTGAATCTTTTTGAATATAGATCCAGCACTTCCAAACTTTTGGAGATCAGGATGTCTTGTTTTTCTCCATCCTAAGTTTTCGTTCATTATTTGTTGCAGTTTTAGTGGATCTTCTCGGTCTAGTAGGAAATCTACTGAGAGCACTAAGTCCTTTCGGTCGTGAAGGATACTGTAATCGTAGGAAAACTTAAAATAATCTTTGTCTACAACCTTAATTTCATTCTCTTCTGAGAATATTGTGGCACTTTCCACAAATTCTTCTATAAAAATTGTTCGGGATCGGTTTGGTGCTGGCGAAAGAAAGTGTAGGTTTTGCCACATAGCACCACCAACAGTGCTTGGAATTCCAACAAAGTGGTGCAGTCCGCTAAGTCCTTTGTCGACTGTGGCCGTAATCAGGTTCGGATAAGTTTCCACTCCAGCTCCAACTCTTACCAGGCCTTCACCTAAAAAGTTTATTCCTGAGATTTCACAGATAATTATGAGTCCTGCGAAACCACGGTCACCTATGAGCAAGTTAGCGCCTTTGCCCATCAAGAAATACGGAAGTCCCATTTCCTGAGCGATGGACAAAACTTCAATCAGTTCCCCTGAAGATTTGGCGCGAAAAAGGAAATCCGCTGGTCCACCGATTCCAAAAGTAGTGAAAGGGGCTAGAGTCACATTAGTTTCTATCCCAAGAGAATCAAGTTTTTTAGGGATTGACTGCTTAGATCTCTTAATTCTAGTACTCCTTCCGTTATGGTTGATCACACTCAACCAATATAGTTCCATTGGTTCAACAGAAAATAGATGTTAGGTCTAGCAGGAAAATTGCGGCTGTATAAATTAAACCTTACTGAAAAGTTAATTGTGTTTTAATCAGACTGTCTTGGTGGCCACAGGTGCGGGATTTATGCCGGTATCATTCTAGACTTGCGACGATTCGTAAATTTAAAGCTTGACTTAAAGTCTCTATTATTTGTTCTTCTAGAGTACACCTCTTTATTTCGCGTGGGGACCACGGACGAGCAGAAAGCCAGCAGCTGCATCAATCAGATTGACAGAGTAGTAGGGTCTCTGCCAGGTTAGATGCTCTAAAATCCCTTTAAAGCAAAGGATCGAAAATTTTGATGTTTAAGTCTCTACGAGGCCGTTTAGTCACGATTTTGATAATGGTAGGAATTAGTGCCGGTTATTTGGTGAATAATTCCATTAAGCTTGGCTTAGATCTCCAAGGCGGTATGCACCTGGTGTTAGAAGTGGATGACCCCCAGGGCGAGATGTCAACGGAAGAGAGGTCTGACGCGATTGACAGAGCAGAAAGAATCCTTAGGACGCGTATTGATGAGTTCGGCGTTGAAGAACCATTGATTCAGAAGATTGGTTCTGATCGAATTATTGTAGAATTGCCGGGAATAGATGATCAGGATAGAGCCAAAAGTTTGATACAACAGTCGGCTTTCTTGGAGTTCAAGTTGGTAGTTCCAACGAATGGACTAGAGACGGCATTGTCTAGGATAGATCGACAGATTGTATTGGCTGTTGGTGTAGACTCCCTAGGTCGAATGGGTAGTGGAAACTTTGAGGCTCCACAGAACGAATTGGAGAGTCTTATTTTTGGGACTCAGACCACAGACACCCTCGGTTCCGAAGATACCAATATTGAAGAGGAGCAAGAAGAATCGGTCAATTTAAGGCCGTTTACCAATCTTTTGGCTTCTGGAGATTTAGAAGGAACTTATCTGGTAGCTCTCGAGGATGTAGAAACAGCAAGTTATTTTCTCGGATTGCCAGAAGTACAGTTGGCCCTACCTAGAGACCTGTCGTTACACTGGGAGCAAGAGATTATAGGAGTTGGTGCTGGAAATTATAGACGCCTTTACACCACCGAAAGAGACGCTTTTTTGACTGGAGAAATGCTGGAAAATGCTTTGGCACAGCGTGACCCTCAGTTTAATCAAGCTCAGGTCAGTTTTGAATTGAGTCGTGCTGGAGGCCGACGGTTTTCAAATTTCACTGCGCAACACGTGGGTGATTTTATTGCGATCGTACTGGACAATGAAGTGGTTAGCGCACCCAGTGTGCGCGACCGGATAGGTGCTAGTGGTGTGATCGATATGGGTGGCGCTCAATTAGATGAGGCAGCTGATTTGGCACTTGTTCTTCGGGCTGGGGCCTTGCCCGCTCAACTAAGAATCATGGAAGAACGCACCGTAGGACCCTCATTAGGTCAAGATTCAATAGATCAAGGTAGTATGGCGGGAATCATCGGAATGGTGGCTGTAGTCGCAGTAATGCTGACTTATTATAGAGTGGCTGGAGCATTAGCAGTTTTGGGCCTGCTATTTTACTCAGTACTGGTGCTTGGTGGCCTAGCAGCTTTTAATGCGACCTTGACCTTGCCAGGTATTGCAGGGTTGATTCTTTCCATCGGAATGGCTGTAGATGCGAATGTATTGATATTTGAAAGGATTAGAGAAGAATTGAGGTTAGGAAGAGCAACTAGAACTGCAGTCGATGAAGGGTTCGAGAATGCTTTTTCGGCAATTGTAGATGCGAACGTTACAACCTTGATTACTTCACTAATTTTATTCCAGTTCGGTACAGGACCTGTAAAAGGATTCGCTGTAACTTTGTCCATAGGAATAGTGGCATCTTTTGTTTCAGCTCTCTATGTCACCAGAACACTGTTTTTGATTCATCTATCTCGTAGGAAATCAACCGAACCAATAAGCATTTGAGATTAAGAAAATGAGACTTTTCGATAAAGCAGATTACTCTTTCATTCAGAAAGCTAGAGGGGCAGCTTTTTTTTCGGGGACACTTATTCTTATAGGTGTGACCTCCATGGTACTTAACGTGCAGTCGATAGGTAGCTGGCAGAATTACGGTGTTGATTTCTCAGGAGGTTCTTTGATTCAAGTGCGTTTTGAAACTGCTGTTTCCGCCACAGAAATCAGATCTGCTTTGGGCGGAGCAGAAGCGCCGCCAATAACACGATTTGGTGAAGAGAATGAATTCGTGGTAAGGGCAGGTTTGGGTGGTGAGGAAATGGATGTCGTCAGGCAAAGGATAGAACAACAGTTGGCAGCGGCATTTCAAGAGAGTTCATTTTCTATAGTCCGTACCGAGACTGTTGGTCCTAAAATAGGTGCTGAACTCCAGACTAAGGCAGGAATGGCCATTCTATTTTCCTTCATTCTGACCCTCATCTATATTGCTATTCGTTTCCAGTTTCGATTCGGATTGGCTGCAGTGATAGCAACCGTCCATGATATAATGATAACATTGGGATTCCTAGCAGTTTTAAGGATAGAAATTGCATTGCCAACCGTGGCGGCTATTCTGACAATCGTTGGTTATTCTCTCAACGATACAATTGTTGTATTCGACAGGATTCGTGAGAATCTAAACTCGAGGGGAGGGAGAAGGCAGGATCCAGTGGAGCTTATAAACCAGTCTATAAACGAGACTCTCCCAAGAACAATATTGACCTCCGGGACAACACTAGTTGTTCTGTTGGCTTTGTTAGTTGTTGGAGGTGTAGTTATTAAGGACTTCACTTCAGTATTAATCTTAGGAGTAATAGTAGGTACTTATTCTTCCATTTTTATTGCATCTCCAGCACTTTTGAGAATACAGAAGTACTTTGATAGAAAGGAAAAATTGAAGGGAGGCAAGAAAAGATCTTCAGGTCCTGTGTCGGTCTCAGCGGGTGTTTGACAGTCACTGTCACTTAACTGATGAAAGGTTCAGAAAAGATCGCTTAGAAACGATAGCAAGGGCAAGCGCCCGTGGTCTAGTGGGGGCTGTAACCATCGCCTCTACTCTAGAGGATGCTCGTGTAGCTTTGGAGCTTGTAGAGGACCACGAAGAACTTTGGTCAACCGTTGGTGTACATCCTCATGAAGTATCACAGGCTTCTTCTACTACTCTAGCTGAAATTAGAGAACTAGTATCGGCAAACCCTAAAGTAGTAGCAGTAGGGGAAACTGGATTAGATTTCCATTACAGCAATGCGCCTAAAAAACTGCAGAAGAGCTGGTTCAGTCGACATTTGCAATTGTCCAGAGAATTGGATTTGCCAGTTATAGTCCACAGCCGAAGTGCAGAAGAGGATACCATAAAGATGCTTGAAGAATTTCAGGGTTCTCTTGATTTTGTTTTTCATTGTTTTTCGGGCAGCCTAGAATTTCTTGATGCTGGACTCGCTCTCGGAGGTTATGCTTCTTTTTCTGGTCTTATAACTTTCTCCAATGTGGAAATGGAAGAGGTGGTAAAGAGGGTGCCTAGAAACCGATTGCTGGTGGAAACAGATTCCCCTTACCTGGCTCCTGTCCCTTACCGCGGAAAAAGAAATGAACCAGCATACCTTCACGAAATCATAGAAGAATTGTCACGCATCAGGAAAGAAGAATGGCAGGAAGTAGCAGAAGTGACTACTGAGAATGCAAAACGTTTCTACGGTATTAAATAGCTGATGGTGGGATCTATTCATGTGCTTCCCGATCTTGTTGCTGATCAAATTGCTGCTGGTGAAGTAGTCGAACGTCCAGCTTCGGTTGTTAAGGAACTTGTGGAGAATGCTCTCGACGCCAGGGCGACCAGGATTGGTGTGGAAATCCGCAGTGGCGGTAAGCGCTTCATAAGTGTGACCGATAATGGTATTGGGATGGTGAGAGAGGATACATTATTGTGCACGGATAGGCATGCCACCAGTAAGATTAGGGTTGCAAATGATCTCAACTCCATTTCGACATTTGGGTTCAGAGGAGAAGCACTATCTTCCATAGCAGCGGTTTCAAGAATGAAGATCTGGACCAGGCATAAAAACGAAGAGACTGGCACCCTGCTGAGGACAGTAGCAGGAGCGATTACTAGTATAGAAGATATCGCTAGACAGGCTGGTACGATGGTGGAGGTATCAAACCTATTCTACAACGCTCCGGCCAGGAGAAAATTCTTAAAANCAGCGTCTAGTGAAAGCAGAGCTGTGAGTGAAGTGATGCACAATTTTGCTCTCGCAAATCCGTCTGTGGCCTTTTCACTTACATCTGACGATCGAAGTCTGATGGAGGTAGCCTCAGAGGGCGACTTGTCCTCTAGGATACTTTCTCTTTGGGGTGCTTCAGTGGCGAATGAATTGATTCCTTTGAACCTGGTTTCAGANGAAATCCAAGTTCAGGGACTTATTCAAAGGCCAGATTATGCCAGGAAGGGTTTTCGACGTGCACACTTCTTCGTTAATGGAAGACCTTTCAGAAGTCCNCAGTTGAAATCTGCCGTTGATAGAGGTTATCGGACTACGATAGCAGACAAAATAAAGGGATGGTTCTTCATATACTTGAACTTACCTGCACACTTTGTAGACNCAAATGTCCATCCGACTAAAGCGGAGGTACGGTTCGACGATTCCTGTAATATAGAAAAGTTGGTTGAGGGGGGAGTCCGGGATACTCTCAGTTCTGAAGTGAGTGCTACTTCTTTAGATAATCAGATCGGACAGCTAACAATCCAACCCCCCAATAGTAGTTCGATTGCTAGTGAAGATGNTCCAGNTCAAGAAAGACAGACNGCCCTTTTCGTTACTGCCGGGAACCATTGGGACGAGGNNAAAGAANAGGCCCCGAAGAGTAGATCGAGAAAAGGACTTGAAAATCAGACCACGACACTTGATTTGGAACAACCCAATCCGGGTTTATTACAAGTTCTNAANACATATATCTTAGCTGAGACCCAAGAAGGTTTGATAATAATTGATCAACATTCTGCACACGAAAGAATTTTATTCGAAAAGATCATGACTGCGNTGGATAGCGAATCGAANTTTGCGCAGAGACTTTTGTTTCCGCTCACGATTCGCCTTACCAGAGCAGAGTNTCAAGANACTATGACTTTGTCTGGTATTCTTAAAAACCTAGGATTTGAANTAGAAGGCTTTGGCGGTGACACAGTGATAGTTCAGGCNGTTCCCAATCCACATCCTTATTTTGATGCTGAACGTTGCTTTANGGAGATGCTCAGAGAGTTGATAGAAGGTTCAGANTTGACCAGATCTGCAAAGAATCAGCANGAAAAAATAGCTATGGTNTTTTCTTGNAAAAGTGCGATCAAGGCAGGTCAGGAATTAACAGAAGTAGAAATGCAGGAACTTTTCGATCAGCTCTTTGCCACGGAGCTTCCCTACCACGACGTACATGGTCGTCCCACCATCATCAGATTGGGGAAGGGAGAACTGAAGTCAAAATTTGGACGGTGAAAGAATTCCTCGCCATAGTGGGGCCAACCGCGAGCGGTAAGACTAGCCTTTCTATCGAACTGGCCAAAGATCTCGATGCCGAGATCATCTGCATGGATTCTAGGCAGGGGTATATCGGAATGGATATAGGTACCGACAAAGTTTCGAAAGAGATAAGAAGNAATATTCCACACCATGGGTTTGATGTGAGATCCCCCAAGGAAAGCTATAGCGCAGGTCAATTTTCCAGAGATGCTTTTAAATGGATTAATGAAATCAAGAGCAGAGAGAGATTGCCTATGCTGGTGGGNGGAACAGGGTTTTTTTTNCGGGCTGTTACAAACCCTATATTTAGGGAGCCAGATATTGAGGAATCACAGAAATCAGCTATTCGTCATTTTTTTTCTAAACTTTCCAGTGAAGAGATGGAGCGTTGGGTTTCCGTACTTGATCCAGATCGTGCTAAAATTGCGATACAGGGCGGAACTCAACGTCTAGTTCGCACTATCGAAATAGCTCTACTGACGGGGAGGCCACTTTCATGGTGGCACAAAATGGGTATTCCAGATAGACCGCCAATGCAGGGAATGATCGTGCTCATAGAGACGCCTAGAGAAGTCTTGGATACCAGGATTAACACTAGGGTAGATGAAATGCTAGAAGTTGGCCTAGTTGAAGAGGTAGAGGGACTTCTTGCTTCTGGTCTCAGAACTAATGACCCAGGTATGACGGGAACAGGTTACAGAGAAATANCAGATTATCTNCAGGGTCGATGTAGCCTGGAACAAGCACTGGAAAAAACGAAACTATCAACTCGCAGGTACGCACGCAGACAAGTGACTTGGTTCAAAAATCAACTGGAGGCTGGTACCTTACGGNTAGATGGTACAGAATCTCTAGATGTTCAATNCTCAAAGGTTCTCNAATGGTGGACTGAAACAAGNGGAATATAGGATTTGATATCTAAAGGTCTAGAAACATGAAAATTGGTATTACGTGCTATCCTACTTACGGAGGTTCTGGTGCAGTTGCCACTTCTTTAGGTAGCCAATTGGCAGCGAGAGGGCATCAGGTCCATTTTATTTCTTACGCACAGCCTTTTCGTCTAGGACGTTTCAACGAACGCATTTTTTTCCATGAAGTCGAGATTGANCACTATCCGCTCTTTGAACATCCTCCATATGCTCTTGCTCTAGCTGTCACAGTTTATGATGCCGTTCGTGCACACAATCTCGACTTGATCCATGTGCACTATGCGATCCCTCATGCTACGTCGGCTTGGATTGCTCAAGAGATGCTTGGAGAGAAGGGCCCTCCAGTGGTAACTACTCTCCATGGCACGGACATAACTCTGGTTGGTGTTCATCCATCATTTCAGCCGATCACTCAATTCTCNATCCTAANGTCAGANGGAATAACAGCTGTTTCCGAATTCCTTAAAGATGAGACCATAAGTGGTTTTGATGTTCCATCCGATCGTATAAAGGTAATCCCCAACTTTGTAGATTCTGTTTCGGATAGAGCATCTGATCGNGGTCGTTATCGTCATACCATGGCNAATGAGGACGAAAAGATAGTCATGCATGTGTCTAATTTTAGGCCTGTGAAAAGAGTACTGGATGTGATTGATACATTTTCAGGTATATCAGAGCATACTCCTTCTAGGCTGGTGATGATTGGAGATGGTCCCGAACGATCAGCGGCCCTCGATAGGGCTAAAGCCTTAGGGTTAGGTGATAAAGTCACCTTCTTGGGTAAGCATTCCCACGTTAACGAGTTGTTGTCATGTGCCGATTTATTTCTGCTACCGAGTTCTTCAGAATCCTTCGGCTTGGCAGCCTTAGAAGCTATGGCCGCAGGCACTCCAGTAGTAGCTTCCGATGTCGGAGGTCTAAGTGAGGTGNTNACAAGNGGAGAGACAGGTTATTTGTGCGATATGGGTGATNTTAAAACAATGACAGAAAGAAGTGTCCATCTCTTAGCAGATTCAGATCTATGGAAAAATTTCAGCATAAAGGGACTCGACGTTGTTAAACANCAGTTTTCAGCGACCAAAATNGTNCCTCGTTATGAGGAGTTTTATGCTGAAATCATAGGATCTAAATAATTTTGACTATCTGGGAGAGTATTTTTCTGGGCTTTGTACAGGGAGCTACTGAATTCTTGCCGATCTCTAGCTCAGGACATCTGGCAGTGGCAAGAAATCTTCTTGNTATAGAACTTCCTGGTATTCAATTTGAAGTAGCTCTTCACTTGGCCACTTTGTTATCAGTCTTTGTGGTCTATCGAGCACCTGTAAAAGAACTATGTCTCGGATTTGTGAAGNGAGATAGTGANACCCTCTATTATTTGTTCATGTTGATCATAGCCACTCTACCAGCTGCTTTCATCGGCTTGTGGGCTAATGAGTTTCTGGAAAGGCTCTTTTTAAATCCATGGATAACAATCATAGGTTTTATGACGACTAGTTTGGTGCTTTGGAGTATTCATGTGCTAGAANCCTCCCANAACAATCGGNCAAGAGTGACTGTATTTACAGCGGCAATGATTGGCTTGGCTCAAGCGTGTGCATTAGTTCCGGGAATTTCAAGGTCAGGGATGACTGTGGCCATGGCCTTGTGGTTAGGNCTTAATGATGAAGGAGCTTTAAGATTTTCCTTTCTGGCTTCAGTGCCTGTTATACTNGGGGCGACTTCAATGGAATTGATCAATTTGCAGAGCCAAAGCATGACTATAAGTNATATTCACATGACTGTTGGTATGGNCGTTGCNGGAGTGACNGGGNTCTTTGCGATAAGATNNTTCCTCTTGATACTCAGAAAAAACATTATNCATCGACTCGCTCTNTATTGTTTTACCTTGAGCATAGTTTTGAGTTTATATCTGGTAGTCATGGGNAATAATTGAGTTGTCATGTATTGCATTTGGGNGGGGAAATATGTTACGGATTGGCAGACAGAATGGGGAATCCCTCTGTTNGAGGTACATGAGTCCCTATCCTCAACCAATTCACGNGCCAGAGAGCTACTCCAAGGGGGAGCGCCTTCNTTTTCTGCAATAGTTGCCGAAACTCAAACCCAGGGTAGAGGTCGCAACGGCAAGTATTGGTATTCACCNAAAGGGATGGGTCTNTGGATGTCNTTTGTCTTGCGTGATGCTNCNNATAGCTCTACTANCTTGGTCCCAATACTTNCTGGGCTGGCCGTNCTTGATGCACTCGAATCGGTTTGTGGAANCCTTGGGCTAGGAATCAAGTGGCCAAACGACATCGAAATAGATGGAAGAAAGGTGGGAGGAATTTTATGTGAGGTCTTTGACAAGGATTCGTTAATGGTGGGGATTGGTATCAATCTCAAGCAGAAGCAAGACGATCTTCAGAGCCAGATGTTGGATAGTGCTACATCACTATTCATTGCCACCGGCCGTGTCCTGAACACNNCTAGCGTCATGGGTCCGATCATTAAACAATGTAAGAACNTACTAGAACCTTTGCCTACGATGTTGTCTAANGACTTGGTTGAAAAACTAGAAAAGAAATCTACAGTAATGGGCTTGAGAGTCTCNCTGGCCAANGGCCTANAAGGTTCTGTAGTTGGTTTTTCCTCANNGGGCGCGATGATCGTCATGGCGGAAGGGGTATTACATCATATAAATTCAAGTGGTGNCGTNAGGTGCTATGCAAAGGNTTNTAGTGAAGAAACAAANAGAAANTGAGAGGGCTNGCATGGATTTGGTAGTTGACATCGGGAACAGTGAAACTGTTTTCGGNATGGTCCAAAAAGAAGGCCTAGAGATAGTGGATCATTGGAGAATNAAAACGAGNAAGGCCAGGACTGCTGACGAACAGGAGAGCTTGTTGAACGCTATCATGAGNTCCAGGGGGTTCTCCAAGGATNNCGTTAGACGTGCTGTAATTGGTTCAGTGGTCCCTAGTCATACAGCTACAGTCGTCAAGGGATTAGAAAGATTACTTAAGGACGATTGTATTATTGTAGATTCCAAAAGTTCGCTACCTATAGACTTGGACGTGGAAGAACCTTTGACTGTTGGAGTTGATAGGTTGCTGAACACTTTAGCTGCTAAAGTAATTTTCAACAAAGATATTTTAGTGGTTGATTTCGGCACAGCCACATCATTTGACTGTATTACTTCTGAAGGGGTGTTTATAGGTGGAGTCATAGCCCAAGGAATAGAATCNGGTATGGAATGGTTAGCAGATAAAACTGCTAAGCTTCCCTCCGTTGAACTCCTGCCACCCGATCGAGTGATCGGNNAAAGAACCGAAGAATGCATTCAAAGTGGAATCTTTTTTTCTTCTGTGGATGCTGTGGATGGGATAGTGACACGGATCAAGAAAGAGTGGGGCACTTCTGAGGTTATAGTTGTGATAACAGGAGGGTATGGGGAACTTGTTGCGCCTTATCTGAGAACACCAAACCACCTCGAGCCCTTTCTAACGCTATACGGTCTGGCTTTGGCTGGACGTTTCATAGAAGATGGTCGTTTGGGATCAGTTAACACAAAGGGTACCAGTCCCCGTTGACAGTTCGGTTTGTCCCATTAGTTTTTAGTCCCTACTGATTCACTTCACTTTTGTGTTTTGGTGGGGCATTCAAAATCATAAGAGGTAATAGTTTAACCAGTATTGAGGAGGCATTTCGGATGTCAACGAAGGATGCGCCGAGTATTAAGCCACTTGCGGATCGCGTAGTCGTTCTGCCTGTAGAAGAGGAAGAGCAGATGCGTGGTGGGTTGTACATACCAGATACCGCAAAAGAGAAGCCCCAATCAGGGCAAGTTGTGGCTGTAGGAGAAGGGAAGCTTTCGGATGAAGGTGTCCGGATAAACCCTGATGTCTCTGTGGGACAGGTAGTTCTTTATGGGAAGTATAGTGGTACAGAGGTGAATGTAGGCGGAGAGGATTATCTTATTCTCCGAGAGTCAGATATTCTGGCTGTCATTGGTTAGAATAAAGACTTCCGTCAAAGAAGTCAGTTTAAGACAGATTCAATTCTAAGAATTATACTCAGGAGTAATTAAGAAATGGCTGCGAAAGAGCTTGGTTTCGACGTTGATGCTCGTGCTCGCCTGAAGGCAGGGGTCGATCAGTTGGCTCAGGCTGTAAAGGTCACACTGGGCCCTAAAGGGCGCAACGTTGTCTTGGATCGGAAATTTGGTTCACCTACTGTCACAAAGGATGGAGTGTCTGTGGCCAAGGAAGTGGAATTGGAAGATCCAGTGGAAAATATGGGNGCTCAGATGGTTAAAGAAGTCGCAACAAAAACATCTGATGTGGCTGGGGACGGTACTACTACAGCCACGATACTTGCCCAGGCCATATATGGTGAGGGGCTTAAAAATGTCACCGCTGGTACTAATCCCATGGGGATAAGACGTGGAATTGACCAGGCCGTGGATAAAGTAGTCGGTGTTCTACATAGTCTGTCCACCGACACAAAAGGANAAAATGAAATAGCTCAAGTTGGGGCTATTTCAGCAAACAATAATTCAGAAATCGGAGATTTAATCGCCGATGCTATGGAAAAAGTNGGGAAAGATGGTGTTATAACTGTAGAGGAAGCAAGGGGACTTGAAACCACCTTGGATACTGTTGAAGGTATGCAGTTCGATCGTGGTTATTTATCTCCATATTTCGTTTCAGATCCAGAGCGCATGGAGGCGATAGTTGAGGATCCAATGATCCTGATCCACGACAAGAAAATCTCCTCTATGAAAGACCTCCTACCAATATTGGAGAAAGTTGCTCAATTGGGTAAACCTCTTTTGATNATTGCAGAGGACGTGGAAGGTGAAGCTTTGGCGACTCTAGTAGTGAATAAGCTTAGAGGGACACTTAAAGTTTGTGCTGTTAAAGCACCTGGCTTTGGAGATAGACGGAAGCAGATGCTTCAGGACATTGCAGTCCTCACGGGTGGACAGGTTATCTCNGAGGATGTGGGTTTNAAATTAGAGAATACTGTCACCAGTGANCTTGGATCAGCCAAGCGCGTTGTAATAGACAAAGACAACACGACGATCGTTGACGGAGCTGGGGACAGAGAGAAAATCTCAGGAAGGATTGAAGAGATTAAGGCTGCTATCGATAAGTCTACATCCGATTACGATACAGAGAAGCTTCAAGAACGTCTCGCAAAGCTTTCTGGTGGAGTGGCGGTTATCAATGTTGGAGCAGCTACAGAAACTGAGATGAAGGAAAAGAAAGCTTTAGTTGAAGATGCTCTTCATGCGACGCGGGCAGCTGTTGAAGAGGGAATAGTCCCAGGTGGCGGAGTGGCTTTGGTTAGAGCGCAAACTAGCCTGGAAGAATTTCAGCTAGATGCTCATGACGAACAAGTCGGAGTAGATATTCTGAGGAGAGCCTTAGAAGCTCCCATTCGACAGATAGCTACCAATGCTGGTATGGAAGGATCCATCGTTGTAGCTAAAGTCAGAGATGGAAAAGAAGCATTTGGCTATAACGCCCAAGTAGATGAATACCAAGACTTGGTAGAGGCTGGAGTCATTGACCCTACGAAAGTAGTGCGATCGGCCTTACAAAATGCTGCTTCAATTGCTGGNNTGCTACTGACCACAGAAGCGGTAGTTGTTGAAAAGCCTGAANCTGAAGGACCAGCTATGCCGGCCATGCCTCCAGGTGGTGGAATGGAAGGAATGTACTAAAGGAAANCTAAACCTTTTCAAAGGTTAGGGNTGNGATCTAGGGCTCANGACGCCAGGCTTTCCAGTGGAGAGTAGGAGTCATGAGCCCTTTGTCGTGCTGGTCATTTGAGCGGTTTCACTTCCAAACTGGAATGGTAAACTTTATTATGTCATAGGAGTTGATCCAGGCCCTCCTGGAATCACTCTATAGTTTCTTAAAAGACAAGCAGTGTTTTTAAAGTGTGATGAGGAGTTAATAGAATGTCCCAAGTTAGGGTCACTTTGCCTGACGGTATGGTGCTAGAAATGACTGAAGGGTCTACAATATTTGATGTTGCTTCAGCTATAGGACCAGGCTTGGGTAAAGCGGCAGTCGCTGGCCAGATTGATGGAGTAATATCAAGCCTGTCTACAACCGTACTTGATGGGTGCTCAGTAAGGATTTTGACAGATAGGGACGATGAATCGTTGGATGTATTACGCCATTCTGCTGCCCATGTGCTCGCTACGGCTGTGAGAGAAATTAAACCAGATGCAGGTATTGGCTTTGGTCCAGCTATTGAAGACGGATTTTACTACGATTTTGAAGTCGAACAGCCTTTTACTCCTGAAGACCTAGCAACATTGGAAGAAAAAATGGTCNAGGTTGTCCAGGAAGATCATGATTTTGTCTGCAAAGTTGTTACAAAAGAAGAAGCTCAAGAGTTATTTGCGGATGATCATCTTAAGCTTGAAAGGCTGGAAGAATTTACTGATGAGGAAATAATTACNGTGTTTCAGAATGGTCCTTTCCTCGACCTGTGTAGAGGTCCACATATCGGTTCTACAGGACAATTGAAGCATTTCAAGCTGTTGTCAGCAGCAGGAGCATATTGGAGGGGGGATGAAAAGCGTCAAATGCTGCAGCGTATTTATGGGACTGCTTTTTTTTCCAAGAAACAGCTTCAAATTCATTTGGATAACCTNGAAGAGGCAAAAAAACGTGATCATCGTGTCCTAGGAAAAGAATTGGATCTGTTTTCTACAGATAGCAGGGTGGGTTCCGGCCTTATTCTGTGGCATCCTAAAGGAGCAATANTAAGACAGGAGATACAAAANTTTGAGCAAGAATTGTTGTCAAAACACGGTTATGACCAGGTTTTCACTCCACATGTAATGAATGAGAGGATATTTGAAATTTCCGGTCATTTGGAGAATTTCGAGCAAGGGATGTTTGGACCGATAGAAGTAGAGGGGAGTTATTATCGTCCTAAGCCTATGAATTGCCCAGGGCACATAGCTATTTATCAATCCCANCAGAGATCTTATAGGGACCTNCCAGTCAGAATGGCAGAATTNGGAACATGTTATCGGTATGAGCGCAGTGGGGNGCTCCATGGAATGTTGAGGGTTCGTGGGTTCACTCAAGACGATGCTCATATATTTTGCACCCGTGAGCAAGCGGGTCAAGAGATAATTGGACTGCTGGAATTAGTAGATGAAATGTTACAGGCATTTGGCTATCCCTACTCAGTAGAAGTTGCAACCAAACCCAAAGAAAAAGCTTTGGGATCAGATGAAGATTGGGAAGTTGCATTAGAGATCCTCACTAGCTCCTTGGAACAAAGGGGAGTGGACTTTGANTTCGATCATGGTGGCGGNGCTTTCTATGGACCTAAATTAGATTTTAAGTTNATCGATGCCATTGGGCGAAAATGGCAAGGTCCAACNGTCCANCTCGANTTTAANCTACCTGAAAGGTTTGAATTGGAATATGTGGGTGAAGACAACGAGAAACACAGACCAGTGATGNTNCACAGAGTTTTGGTAGGTTCTATGGAGAGATTTGTAGGTGGTTTGATTGAACATTATGCTGGTGCTTTTCCTTTATGGCTNGCTCCAGAACAGATTCGGATACTGCCAGTTTCAGAAGATCTGAACGAAGCTGCAGTGAAACTGGGGGAAGAATTGAGGAATAAAGGTGTGAGAGCTCAAGTAGTGAGAAGAGAAACGCTAAGTTATCGTATCCGCGATGCAGAGATATCTAAAGTCCCCTTTATGGCTGTAATAGGTAAGAACGAAGAAGAGAGTGATACGGTGACCCTACGTCGAAGGGGAACAGGGAAGAAGCAGGAAGTTATGAAACGNGTGGAACTNATAGAGTTGTTGCTGAAAGAGATCGAAACTAAGTCCTTGACTTGACGAGTGNCTGTCTGCAGATGATCTTTCNGTTCTGGTTTTTTNAAAAAATAGCAAGTGAGTCTTTGAAAGTAGATGGCTCCACCTCTTGATCCTTNTAGAAAGCGTGAGATCATTGGGTCGAAAATGTTCGGTAAACGATTTCTTGNGTCGGTGCCGAACAGATTTTCTGGCCCGANTAGCTCGGGCCTTTTACGTGTGTAGAGGTNTTGTGATGGCAATCGATAAAAGAAATTCATAAAAAAGGAGATCAAGATCAGCGAANAGAAAGCTCTGNTTAACGAACAGATAAAGGNCAGCCCAGTGCGTTTAATTGATGACGAAGGCGGACAGGTNGGNATAGTCTCGATAGATCAAGCAATGGAACTTGCAAAAGAAAAAAATTTAGATTTGGTTCAGATAGCTCCCGACAGTCAACCNCCAGTCTGTAAACTGATGAATTATGGGAAGTATAAATATGAACTCCAAAGGGCGGCGAGAGAGAACAAAAAAAAGCAGCACAATGTGCAGGTAAAAGAGGTAAAGTTTAGGCCTGGGATAGCGGATCATGATTACGATTTTAAAACCCGTCATGCCAGGAGATTCCTCAAAGAAGGAAATAAGGTNAAATTGACAATGATGTTTAGGGGTAGGCAGAGTGCCTATCCAGAACTGGGACGAGAAGTTTTAGACAGGGTGACTGATGATCTTAAAGACGTCGGTAAAGCGGAATCTCATCCTCGACTAGAGGGTAGGGTGATGTCGGCTGTTCTCTCACCCCTTAAATAAACAGAAAAGGTTTTAAATACATGCCTAAAATGAAAACTAATCGAGGTGCAGCAAAAAGGTTGCATCGGACTGGTAGTGGTAAACTCAAGAGAATGAGAGCAAACAAGAGCCACATTTTGACTAAGAAATCAGAAAAGAGAAAGAGACGTCTTCGTTCTTCAACTTTAGTGAGCTCTGCTGANCTAAAGAGGATGAAGAAACTTTTACCTGGATCCTAGTGGAATAGGAGAGGAAAGATGCCGAGAACAACATCAGCTCCGGCTAGGAACAAGCGGAAAAAAAAGATTTTTAAAGAAGCAAANGGTTATTTTGGAGGGAGAAAGAACCTTTTTCGTACTGCCAAAGATGCAGTNGAAAAAGGTTGGGAACATGCTTATCGCGATCGTAAAAATAAAAAAAGAACATTCAGAAGATTGTGGATTACACGTATAAATGCTGCTGCNAGACAAAATGAAATGTCTTATTCCCATTTTATGAATGGACTAAAGAAGTCTGGGGTTGAGCTGAATCGCAAAGCTCTAGCGGATTTGGCTGTTCGTAACCCAGAAGCGTTCAGCGCACTGGCGGATCGTGCAAGACAAAACTTGAAAGACTCCTAATCCCTTTCTTAATCTGAAGGATTTAATGGACCGAGTTTCCTGGTAGGGTCTCGGCACTATAGTGGCCTTTTTTCTTAGAATAATCAGCTTAGACTTCTGGAAAAAAGTGTATAATGAAAAGGTTCACGTTATTAAGGATGCTTTTGGATGAGTCCTAAAAATGATATTTTAGGAAGACTTTTTGAGATTGAGAAATCAGCTGTAAAGACTATAGCTGAAGCNGACGACATTGAAACTGTTGAAGCGTTGAAGGTTTCATTGATAGGAAGAAGAGAGGGACGCCTGTCGGAAATCTTGAAGAAAATATCAGATCTAGAGCCTGAGACCAGAAGGGANGTAGGGGCAGAGTCAAATAGGATAAAGAATGTAATAACCGAAGCTTTGAGTCTGGCTCGAGAGCGACTGGCTTTAGCTAAAGAAAGCCAAATAGATTTAGCGGATNTCACCCTCCCTGGACGGCAACCTTGGGAGGCCTCTGAACATCCCATCATTAGGGTAATAGACGAAATCTGGCAGATTTTTCAATCGATGGGCTTTACAAGAGTGAGAGGTCCAGAGATAGATACCGAGTGGTATAATTTCGAAGCTCTGAATACACCACTCGATCATCCAGCAGCTGATGAGCAAGACACTCTTTACCTTAGAGGTTCGGGCCTTTTACGAAGTCATACTTCACCNGTACAAATCAGGACCCTGGAAAAACACGATCCGCCCGTGAGAGTCTTAGCTCCAGGGATCGTATACAGGAGAGATACTTACGACGCTACGCACACTCCTTCTTTTCACCAGATAGAAGGCCTGGTAGTGGANGAAGGAATAAGTTTTGTCGATTTCAANGCAACTTTAGCGGAATTTTCNAGNCGCTTTTGGGGACCAAATACNAGGGTGAGGTTTAGGCCATCATTCTTCCCATTTACGGAACCTAGCGCAGAAGTAGACGTGAGACGAATCGTGATGAAAGAAGGCAAGGAGATGGAAACNGACTGGATTGAGGTGATGGGTGCCGGTATGGTAGACCCCAACGTGCTAGATAACGTAGGCTATGATCCGGAACGCTATACCGGATTTGCATTTGGCATGGGGCCAGGTCGTATGGCGTTGCTAAAGTATGGCATACCAGATCTCAGGATGTTTTTCCAGAATGATGTAAGATTCCTATCACAGTTTTCTCGGGATCGCGTTTGATGGAGATTTCATATTCTTGGCTGAAAGATATTCTTCCTACGGTTGAATTGACTCCCGATGGAATAAGTGAGCGATTGGCGTCACGAGGTGCACCAGTGGAAATCAGTGGTGCTACAGGAATAGAAACGGAAGGCGTGGTCGTTGGTAGAGTGAAATCAGTGAGGAAACACCCGAATGCAGATCGACTGTCGATTTGTGAAGTGGATAATGGACATGAGATTTTACAGGTAATTTGCGGTGCACCAGTGATTCACGAAGGAGGGCATTATCCATTCGCTGGGGTTGGGATGGAGCTTCCCAACGGAATGAAACTGAAAAAAGCAAAGATAAGAGGTGAATTTTCCAATGGAATGCTGTGCTCAGAAAAAGAACTGGGTTTAGGTCCTGATGAAGGTGGAATAATGTTATTAGCAGAATCCACCTCCCCTGGTCAGGCTTTAGGTGAAGTACTCGAAGGGAAAGAAATTCTTTTCGACGTTGAGATTACTCCCAATAGGGGTGATTGGTTGTCACATGTAGGATTGGCCAGAGAACTTACACATACAGGGCCTTGTGACATAGTGCTCCCACAAATTCCTGGTTCTCCTGAATTTAATGTGGAGACGAAGAGGGGGGATAGGGAGGTTGAACACCAAGGAGTTAGCATTAGAATTGAGTCCCCAGATGTGTGCCCTCGGTTTTTGGGAGTGATTGTGGAAGGAGTGACGGTGCGAGCCTCTCCAGACTGGTTAGCGAAGAGACTTAGGTCGATTGGGCAACAGTCAATCAACAATATAGTCGATGCCACAAACTATGTAATGTTCGAGATGGGCAACCCAATGCATGCCTTTGATCTGGATAAAATAAAGGGTAATGAGATAGTGATAAGAAATGCAAAACCAGAGGAGAAAATACTTGCTCTTGATGGTATTGAACACGAGCTGACTAACCAGATGTTAGTGGTGTGTGACCGTGAAAACCCTCAAAGTTTAGCTGGTGTGATTGGAGGTATGGATTCTTCGGTAACAGAAGACACAGAACGTATTTTTCTAGAATGTGCACTTTTCGATCCTAAGGTGGTTAGAAAAACTGCTAAATCTTTAGGAGTGTCTACTGATGCAAGCTATCGATTTGAAAGGGGGGTCGACCCAGAAGGACATATGAGCGCTGTTGAGCGAGTTCTAGAGGTTATTCTGGCGGTAGCCGGGGGTGAGATAAGTGGACCAATAATGGAAGTGACTCCGCATCCTCACACGCCTAAGTTAATAGATTTAAGGACGGCCAGGGTAGAATCGGTTTTGGGCATCACATTTGAAAAAGAAGAATTAGAGAAAATCCTTTTAACTCTTGGGATTGGAATAGAAGGTTCAACCGAAGAGGTCATTTCAGCAAGTATTCCTAGTTTTCGGAGCTACGATATAACGCGTGAAATAGATTTGATTGAGGAAATAGCACGTGTATATGGCTACGATCAATTTCCTGACACATTGAATTCCTATCTTCCCAGTAGCGTCCCAGACGATCCATTTTTTCGGTTAGAAGAGGATATTCGTAAAATATTTGTTGCAAGTGGTATTCACGAAGCAATCAACCCAGCGTTTGCAAATGCAACAGAAGGCGTCATAGAGATCTTGAATCCAATCTCGTCAGAAGAAAGTCATCTAAGAAAAAATTTGATTCATGGCCTACTGAAGAATCTGGAGTATAATTTAGCTAGATCGACAAGAGATATACGGTTATTTGAGATAGGAACTGTCTTTATAGAGACTGAGAAGGCACTCAACAAACAGGGAAGAGAAAGCACTCATGTTGCGTCTGTGTTGACAGGATTGGCGACACCACCACACTGGTCTGAAGATAGTCAGGATTCGGTCGATTTTTGGACTCTCAAGGGAATTGTAGTAAAACTTATGCGTATCTGTGGATGGAAATCAGTAAGTTTTGAATCTAAAAAGCACGGTGCAGGGAAATGGGTCCAGAGCGGATATGTTGAGATAATATCTGGAGACCAAGTCATCGGTTCTTTTGGGCAAATTTCGCCAGAACATTTCGAATCCCCTAAATGGGTCGGTGAGGTATGGGCATTAGAGGTCAGCCTTCCAGAAAGAGCACCCGACAAACAAGATGTGCAGTTTCAAGCTTTTCCTCAGTATCCCAGTGTAGATAGAGATCTAGCCTGTCTGTTGGACTTGGGAGTTTCTGCCAAGGAAGTGACAGAAAAAATAAGAAGTGTAGGCGGAGATTTGCTAAGTGAAGTCTCTATCTTTGATGTGTATGAGGGTTCAGAGATACCTGAGCATAAGCGGTCCCTAGGGGTTCGGATGAGATATCAATCTTTCGAGCGCACTTTAACAGATGTGGAAGTCGATCGAAGTGTGGATAAGATAATTCGCAGTCTCTTGGAGGATCTCAATGTCCAACAGAGATTATAGAAAAAGCAATCGATTAGCTGCGAAGCACTTAAAGGAATCGGTATCCTCACTTGTAGCAGAAATTCGTGAGGTGAGGGGTAGGCTGAAACTAGCTAAGTTGCAACTAGAGGAAATCAAAGAAGTAGTGGCAGCCATTGAGCACAAACCCGAACAGTCCGTCAAGCCAATTCGAAGGCTTAGAGAACTCGAGAATCAGAACGCTGAACTAAAGGAACGACTCAGTCAAGGAAAAAATGTGATTGACCGGCTACTTTCTCAGATAAAGTACATAGAGCAAAGAAATTGATGACCCAAAAGTTAGAGTCAGTCACAGTTAGGATAGGCGGTAGGGACTATTCGATCAGATCGGATGCAGATCCGGCATATACACGTAAATGTGCAGAATGCGTTAACGAAAAAATGCACGAAATAAGAGGAACAATGGGTTCTTTGGAAACTGAAAAGATCGCTATTCTTGCGGCGTTATCACTAGCTGATAGCCTCTTTCAATCCAAAGAAAATGAGCGATTGGCAACCAAGGAGATGACTGCTGCGATGGAAGCTATGACTCAAGAAATAGCCACGATNGTTTCAGNAGAATAAATCGNTACTCCTTGCGTCCCAGTNAAATCTGATTCTATTCTATCTGGATAGAAAAGAGGGCAAGTTCACTATTCGAATACGTACTGCNTAGTGTTCGATTTGGAGTAGATAAATGTATTCGCTGCTGAACATTTTATTAGTGGCGACCGTAGGGCTTATNGCAGGTTTGATCGGTTATACTTTCTATNGNATGAAAGAACGATCTCGACAAAAACGAGCTCAAACGGACGCTGGAGACGAAGCTTCCAGAATTCTGTCTAGTGCTGAAAAAGAGGCTGAAAACCTCCGAACAACAGCAGTATTAAACGGAAAAGAAGAAGTTTTAGAGTTACGAGAAGCCTGGAAAGAAGAAGAACAGAGACACCGCCAAACTATTGCTGAAACTGAGAAACGGTTGGCAGAAAGATCGAGTGGTCTTGATAGTCGCTTCAATACGCTCAATAAGAAAGAATCTCAACAGGATAGCCGCGAAAGGGATCTTTCTGATCTCAATAAGAAGCTTCTAGAAGAACAGGAAAATCTTAGTTTAAGGACCGCCGAAATCAGGGCNAAGCTCGAATCCATTGGGAANCTCTCNGTCACTGAAGCTAAAGAACAANTCCTAGAAGAACTAAGGAGTGAAGCAAGAGCAGAAGCNGNNAACCTTCTAAGGGANATCAAAGAAGAAGCTGAAAANTCAGCGGAAANAGAAGCNAAGAAAATTTTGGCTTTAGCTATCCAAAGNATGGCCGCGGATGAGACNGCTGATATGACGGTTTCCGTAGTGCAACTGCCGTCCGATGAAATGAAGGGTCGGATCATCGGGAGAGAAGGGAGGAACATTAGAGCATTTGAACAAGCTACNGGAATTGATCTTTTGATCGATGATACCCCAGAAGCAGTAGTTCTGTCGGGGTATGACCCAGTNAGGCGAGAANTCGCTCGATTTGCNCTGGAAAGCTTGGTTGAAGACGGGAGAATTCATCCAGCTCGGATTGAAGAAATTGTCAAAAAGAGTATGAAGGAAGTGGACAAGACCATGGTGGAAGCTGCAGAAGAAGTACTTTACGAATTGGGGATTCACAACGTTCATGCTCAGATTGTTAAAGTCTTAGGACGACTAAAATTTCGAACATCCTATGGTCAGAATCAGTTGCGTCATTCTAAGGAAGTATCTCTGCTAGCGGGGAGTATGGCGGCCGAGATGGGTCTGAATGTTCAAGAAGCTAAGAGAGCTGGTTTGTTACATGACGTTGGTAAAGGACTCACACATGATCAGGAAGGTAGTCATGTGGAACTGGGGTACAGAATCTGTAAAAAATATAANGAATCGGAGATAGTCCTAAACTCTATAAAGGCCCATCACGGAGAAGAGCCNCACAATTATCCAGAAACATTCCTTGTGACTGCTGCGGACGCTATTTCTGGATCAAGGCCTGGGGCACGCNGAGAGATGTTCGAAGGTTATGTGAAACGTCTTGAAAAACTTGAAGAATTGGCCATGGAAACCGAAGGGGTAGAGAGNTGTTTTGCGATACAGGCTGGTCGAGAGATTCGAGTCATGGTTGAGCCAGACAAAGTCAAAGACGCTGAAATGGATGAATTATCTCAAGTCGTAGCTGGAAAGATCGAGGATGAGTTACAGTATCCTGGACAAATAAAAGTGGTGATGATTCGCGAAACTAGATCCGTTGGGATTGCAAAGTAAAACGAGTGGATTGAAGATGATAGTGATGGATCAAGTTCCTTATATTATATCAAAATTAGTCAATTCCTACTGTGGCGGGGGTATTTAATGGCTGGAAAAATCATATCTGGTACAGAGGTTGCCGAGGTTATCCATACCGAGATTAAAAAAGAAGTTGCCGACTTGAAATCTTGCGGCATCACTCCCGGTTTGGCCGTGGTACTAGTTGGGGAGGACTCCGCCAGTAAAGTCTATGTAGCCATGAAGGAAAAAACTGCGAACAGTTTATCCATTACTTCAAAGCAATTGAGTTTTCCTGAAGATACTGACTCTAAAGAATTGGAAGGGGTAATAGCNGGATTAAATTCGGATCCTGAAATTCATGGAATACTGATNCAGCTNCCTTTGCCCAGGCATATTGATGAAANGGTCGTCCTCTCGTGCATAGATCCACATAAAGATGTTGATGGATTTCATCCGATGAACGTAGGCNGTTTAAGTTTGGGCAGAACTGATGCGGTAGCACCCTGTACTCCTNTAGGAGTCATAGAACTGTTGATGAGAAATGGGNTCGATCCCGAAGGGAAACATGTTGTTATTGTGGGCAGGTCAAATATAGTCGGTAGACCATTGGCCACCTTATTGACAGGANGANGAAGGGGAGGGAATGCCACGGTCACTATAGCACATAGTAGGAGTNAGGATCTGCCATCCATTACAAAGAGAGCAGATATACTTATCTCTGCTGTAGGCAGAGCTNATCTAATCGATNGTACAATGGTAAAACCAGGAGCTATAGTAATTGATGTCGGAGTTAATCGTGTNCCGGATGATTTGGCTCCCAATGGGTACAGGTTGGTAGGGGATGTGGCTTTTGAAGAGGTGTCGGAACTAGCAGGCGCAATAACTCCTGTTCCAGGAGGGGTTGGTCCTATGACGATAGCAATGTTAATGAAAAATACNGTTCAATTGGCGAATCGTTCTTTGGAATACAAGGGTCAAGATTATTGAACAGAATGGATGAAGTAGCCGAGGTNTTGAGTGTCTCGCAGGTCAATCGNTCTGTAAAAAACCTTATTGAAACCAACTTGGACAACCTTTGGGTCTTAGGAGAGATNGCAAGTTGGACTANGGCAAGTTCAGGGCACTGCTATTTTACGATGAAAGATGAGANTTCTCAGATTCGATGCGTCATGTTTAAATCAGATGTTTCGAAACTACCGGTTGATCCAGATGTTGGAATGGTAGTTAGGATTTTTGGCTCNTTGGGATTGTATGANCCTCGGGGAGAGTATCAAGTAATCGTGCGNTCCCTTCTCGATGAAGGTGGTGAGGGTATTTGGAGGGTTGCGGCNGAAAAGNTGAGAAAGAAATTGCAGGGTGAGGGGCTGTTAGATCNAGAAAGGAAACAACCACTTCCAGNGTCTATAAATACTGTTGGTGTAGTGACTTCTCTAGGCGGAGCGGCACTTTACGACATACTCAAAGTGATTGAACGGAGGTCCCCATGGACAGAGGTAATTGTCAGAGATGCCAGAGTGCAAGGTGATAAGGCAGTCGAAGAGATTTCTGAGGGAGTCAAGATATTGTCAGAAAGCGGCATGGTAGATGTCCTAATAGTTGCTCGAGGTGGTGGTTCAATGGAAGATCTCTGGGCCTTCAATGAAGAGTCTGTTGTTCGAGCCATTTCTTCATCTGTTGTTCCTGTGATATCAGCAGTTGGTCATGAAATAGATACAACTTTGGCAGATTTAGTGGCAGATTGTCGTGCTCCAACACCNTCGGCTGGCGCTGAGATGGCTGTTAAAGACGGAGAGGTNTTGAAGGATCAACTGAANATGAAANTGGAATCCATNTTTTTGTCTATGAAGGGNTTGCTAGCTGNATTAAGAATCCAAATGGATAAAGCGAATGNTCAGTTTATAGGTTTCGAAGATGTGATAGTCGNTCCTATCAGGCAATCTATAGGNAGGACNGCNGATGAGCTTGAGTCGGGCATACAAACGNTAATGGCTGGTGCCAGAAAAGACGTTGCTANTGTAGCTAGCNTTATGGATGCACTCTCTCCATTAGGCACTTTAACAAGGGGCTATGCCCTCCCAAGAGATTCGCAAGGTAAAATTCTGAGGAAGGTAGAAGATATCCCAGCTGGAACTAGNTTTTCANTAAAAGTGGCGAATGGAGTAGTGGGGTGTGAGTCGTTAGGAGTAGAAGCCTCCGANTGACTGTGGTATCATCTGNTTTTTNAAAGGGTTGGCTTAAATGAAAGAAAAGGAAANTNANCAGGTNGTTACTCTNGAGGAACGGCTTACGAGATTGAATGAAATTTTGCGACANTTGGAGCAAGATACAATTGATNTAGAGGTAGCTTTGGAACTTTTTGAGGANGGTGTCCAACACGTCAAGGAAGCAGAGGGAATCCTAANCCAAGCAGAACTCAGAATAAAAAANTTGGTAGGNCCAGTTGGTGACCTGGAAGTTCATCCACTTGAAAACGACAANTAATGTCCAGTGGGAGTATGTTTGACTTGGANGGCTTTTTAAGATCTCAGGAACAGGANCTGCACNTCTCTCTGGACAGTTTCGATNAATGGATCCGNAANAANATACCTACAAAACTGGCNGNCCCNATTCATTACTCGCTAATGAGTGGAGGGAAACGTTTGAGACCAATTTTATGTGTAGCAGCCTATCGCGCCTGTGGTGGNACTCTTTTGCGNGAAGTTTACGACCTAGCTATTTCAGTAGANGTCATNCATACCTATTCGCTAATGCATGATGATCTTCCTTGTATGGACGACGCTGATCTGAGAAGAGGGCGCGCTACCCCTCATAGAATCTTTGCGGAAGAAGATGTTTTAAAAGCAGGCGTTTTATTGATCCCAGCTGCTTCACTTTGGGCAGTGGAGACCTCGGAAANATGGGGCTTAGAGGATTCCATTAAAAAGAGGATAATTCATGAACTGAATAAAGCCTCTGGGTCTGCTGGTATGGTCGGGGGTCAGTATTTAGACCTATTGGCTGAGAAAGAAGTTTTGTCCCATGAGGCNTTAGAGGTNCTGCATCAAAAGAAGACTGGGGCTTTGTTANGCGCTTCTGTAACGATTGGGGCNCTAGCAGCAAATGCAGACAACAGGTTATGTGANCATCTGGGCAGATTNGGCCANTGGTTAGGCTTAGCATTTCAAATAAAGGATGATTTATTGGACGCCACAGCTACGGCTAAAGATTTAGGNAAANACCCTAGCGATGGTGTNCATTCTAAAAGTACCTACGTTTCATTGCACGGNGTTGAGNTNGCTTCTCAAATGGCAACAGCGATGAANGATAGGGCATTGGAATCAATCGCCAAGGCAGGCATAAATGATCCNTGGTTGATCGAGCTGGCCGANTACGCTTTAAACAGAACAAAGTGACTNGTATAAGCCTGTACTTGTTCTCCTATTTGAGGGTATCTTTAAGGNTGATCTGACTAAAGACTTAGGAGACAATAGTTGACGCTTCTCGACAAGATTAAAAGTACTAGAGATATTCGCTCACTGTCGCGATCTACGCTACACCGACTAGTTACAGAATGCAGAGAAAGGCATGTAGACGTTGTTTCCAAGACGGGCGGACATTTCGGAGCTAGCCTCGGGGTGGCTGAGTTAACGGTAGCTCTTCACTATGTTTTCGATACGCCGAGAGACAAGCTGATTTGGGACACTGGACACCAAGGGTACATACACAAGATTCTAACGGGCAGAAATGACGAGTTACATACTATTCGAAAGAAGGATGGATTGTCTCCATTCCTTCAGCGTGAGGAGTCAGAATATGATCACTTTGGTGCTGGACACGCAGCAACGTCTATTTCGGCTGCTTTGGGGACTGCTATAGCTAGGGATTTAAAGGACGACAGTTTTAAGGTTGTGGCAGTGATCGGTGATGGTGCCATGGGATGTGGTTTGGCATATGAGGCACTGAATAATGCTGGGCATACGGATACGGATCTGATAGTTGTGCTGAATGACAACGACCACTCGATAGCTCCAAATGTAGGTGCTATGAACAAATATCTAACGGGCGTTATAACCCATCCAGTTTATAACAGAATAAGGGATGAGGTTAAGGATTTACTGGCCAAATGGACTGGTGGTCCTGATGGTTTCGTAAAGAGAGTTGCGAGGAAAACCGAAGAAAGTGTCAAGGGATTTTTCGTTCCGGGAATGTTGTTTGAAGAATTAGGTTTCAGATATATAGGCCCAGTTGACGGACACGGTCTTGATTCCTTAGTTGATACGCTCACAAACGTTCGAATGATGGATGGCCCTATTTTAGTACATGTAGTTACACAAAAGGGACGAGGATATGCACCAGCCGAAGAAGATGCTTATAAATGGCACGCAGCTTCACCATTCGATAAAATTAGTGGAGCGGCAAAAAGTGGAAGTGCTGGTCTTCCCAGATATCAAAAAGTTTTTGGAAAAGGATTAACGGAACTAGGAGAGATAGACTCAGATTTGGTAGTAATCACAGCAGGTATGCCCGATGGCACCAGCACAGACGTTTTTCAAGCGAAGTTCCCTAAGAGGTTTTTTGACGTAGGTATCGCTGAAGCTCATGGTGTAACTGCTGCTGCAGGGATGGCGACTCAAGAAGGTGTGACTCCACTTGTTTGTATCTATTCTACTTTTTTGCAAAGGGCTTTCGACAGTATTGTTCACGACGTAGCCTTGCAAAGATTGCCGGTTATCTTTTGTATGGATCGTGCGGGGATAGCGGGTCCTGATGGCCCAACCCACCATGGCACTTTCGATATCGCCTATATGATGTTAGTCCCTAATATGACGGTTACTGCTCCCAAAGACGGTGCTGAGATGTTATCGTTGGTTAAACTGGGCACTCAATGGAAGAGTGGTCCATTTTCGATTCGTTGGCCCAGGGATTCGGTCCCAAAGGAAGTTCCTCATATCAGTGAAGTTCCTGAAATAAAATATGGCAGTTGGGAAGTTCTTAGGAGTGGAGACGACTTGGCTATACTAGCCGCTGGAACTATGGTAGATGTCGCTTATCAGGCAGGAGAGATGTTATCAAGGGAGGGTATAGGAACGGAAGTAGTAAATTGTCGATTCTTAAAACCATATGACAAAAAAATGCTTCAAGACATAGTAAGGAAACATGAGAAGATAATAATCCTAGAAGAGGGAACCATTGTTAACGGATTTGGAGCTTCGATGGTTAGTGAAATATTCAAATTGAAAAGTGATTATAGTGGTCAAGTTAAATGTCTCGGCATTCCCGACCGTTTCATTGAGCATGGACCAAGGGATTTGCTTCTTAGAGAAATCGGCTTAGATAGAGATGGCGTTCACAAAGAAGCTCTCGATATGTTTGTGGACGGGTTTTAGAGATTCATTTAACCCAAGGTGAACATGGATACTCAAAGCAAAACTTGTAGAATTGGGATTTTGGGTCACAGTGTTTCTCAGGATTTACCAGAATGTTTGGAGTCTCTGGTGACATTTTGCCAGAAAAAAAACTTGGAAATACTCCTGGAGCCTGCACTTTTGAAGTATGCTCCTGAAAATATCGAAGAGTTAGATCTTGAAAGGAAAAGAGTAGACTTCTTAATAGCTCTGGGTGGTGACGGAACCCTATTAAGAGCTGGAAGGATGGCCAGTGGAATGAATATCCCAGTGTTAGGAGTCAATCTCGGTCATTTGGGATTCTTGACAGCCTTACCTAAAAATGATTTGGAAGGTTGTTTGCAACAAATTTTAGACGGTGATTATGTGTTAGATGTTAGGTCTATGTTAGATGCTCAAATTGTTCATGAAGATGGATCTGAGGGAGAGCCGTTGTTTGCTTGGAACGATTTTGTGATACATAAGAGTGGACTGGCTAGTGTGACTCGCTTGGGACTGCGAATTAAAAAATCCAGTGATTGGAATGAGATGGGTAGCTTCGCAGGGGATGGATTGGTAGTTGGTACACCAACAGGTTCGACCGCTTACTCTTTGTCGGCTGGTGGGCCGATAGTCGATCCTTCTGTCGAATGTTTTTTGGTTACACCAATCTGTCCGCATACATTAAATATCCGACCGATGATTATTCCAGGTTCATCTAAGGTTGCTGTTGACTCGGTGGAAAGGGTGGAGAATTTGGTTTTAACTGCGGATGGGCAGGTGGCACTCGATGTGCCTCCTGGATCTACGATTTATATCAAACAGTCAGAGATTAACATTCACTTGGTTCGTTTCCCAGGGCAGAATTTCTTTGGCACACTTAGGCATAAACTGAATTGGGCGGGAGAATCTCTGGGTTAACCCAGTTCTATTTCTAGAAACTTTGCAGAATTTGGACACCAAATTCGATTGAGGTTGTTCGAGCAGTCATACCACCACTTCCGGTCATTGGAGCCCGATACAGAAGACGAATCCTGAGTGGTCGAGTACTGCCAGGAGATCGAGAAGAAAACATCAAGCCTCCACCCAATTCGAAAAAGGTCATTTGGGTCTCATCCTCTAGAGGTTTTGTGTTAAGACAGGTCGATGAATGGCAATTGGCTTGCAAGCTAGTGACATATCGATCGGATTGTTTCTTGAAGTATCTGGAATCAGCTAAAAGGGTCAGTTCGTTGGTAAGAGAATAGCTTGGTGAAAACCGTAGTTGGCTGTATGCTCCAGGTGTCCAGGTAGTGATTTGGAGGCTAGACTGGGAAGGGAAGGCTTGATATGAGTGTGCGACCCTCTTAACCACGGAGGTGGGTCTTTGAAGTCCATATGCGACCTCTGTCCAAACACTCCACAGGTTTAGCTGCGATAGGTTGCCAAAAATCTTCAGTTCAAAGTCATTTTGTCCGTCGCCACTCCCTATGTCAATCATGTTGTTCTCAAGATCGAGGTGACCTGTGCCCAAACGGACAAGCGCTCCTAACCCTATTAGATAATGGAGTGTATTAGGGGAGTGGGCCCCATTTGCTTTGACGTTTAAATCGTTAGCCAAGAGTTTAAAATTGGTAAACAGTTCGATGTCACCAATTTCCCAAGGGCTCCCCCAAGATCTTAAGGGGGATACAGCGATGTTATAGGAAGGATCTGTAATGAGAGATTCATAGTGGCTTGAAGTCATCGGTTGATTAGCCAAGGGCACAGTTGTCGGATAAGAAATAATACCTAAGTTCGATTGATCACTCGCCAATGCATCCAGTTGTAATTGCAGGCTATTTCCAGCGTTTGAGCCCTGTAAGGGGAAAACTCCATAATTTGCATAGGAATTGTTCAGTATCTGCCTGAATCTCCCGCTTTCTTCGAGTATATTATTGGCTTGAATGCATTGTGCAGAGTTTGCAGTAGAGCTACAAAGTGAACGGGTTATACTAAGAAGATCTTTTTCCGCGGTTGCTAAGCTACTCAAAAAAGTACTTACCTCATTTATATTCGTGATAGAAGGGCTTATCCCAACATTTGCGTTAACCCCGTTAAAGGAAGTGCTGACTTCAGTCCTCCTACGTGTTATAGGTATACTGACTCCTAGGGTCATGTAGTCCTGAATTCCAATACTGACATTAATTGGTACTTTTACTTCATGCCTCGTCAAATTAGTGACACTGGCCCCGAGGTTGACAGCGTAGTCCTTATCATCTGTAAGTCCACCTAATTGATCTTCTAGACTGGACAGTGTGGGGAATAGACGGGATCCTATATTTGCGGATGTGAGATCATATCCCAAAGGTTCGATTTCTCTAACAAGAGACCCGTTTTCAACACGTTGTCCAAATCTCGAAGAACTTGAAAGAGAAATGGAGGTTGCTTCGATCCGTAAATACCCTGATGCTGAAAGAGGTTCCGTCCACTGTTGACCAATCGCAGCAGTAGTTCTGAAAAAGAGGAGGAGCAGGCTCAATATTGCTAATGATAAATTAGATCGGATCATGCGGGCTCTTTTTTAGAGTAAGCACCCTTTTTCTTCTAGTATAAGATTATTATTTTTTAAGATAATTGGACTGGACTCTACTGGGAACTTGACAAGGATGTCTCTCTACCTAGCTTGCAGCGCAACATGAGAAGAAAATTAGGAATCTCACATCGATTGAAATAGATTAGTGGTGTGAAATATACTACGCGGGAATAGCTCAGTTGGTAGAGCACAACCTTGCCAAGGTTGGGGTCGCCGGTTCGAGTCCGGTTTCCCGCTCTGTAGGGGGAAGGACTGGGAGATAAGGTTATTGATCAGACAGTTTTTTCTATTTCGGCGCCGTAGCCAAGCGGTAAGGCAGAGGCCTGCAAAGCCTTTATTCCCCGGTTCGAATCCGGGCGGCGCCTTTGCTGCCGCGACCGTGGTAGGAAAGTATGTGAACCCCTGCCATTACCGGTACGGAGAAGGTTGGACGTACTCAATTGAGAGGTTCATATGTCTAGATTAAGACACACTTTTCTGCTCCTTTTTGTGACTTCCATCTTGATGTCCTGTCAAGACCAACCGAGCCAGGCAACATCTCCTGCTGTTCTGCGCCTTACTCTATCTGGTCCAGCTAAAAGGTTTTGTTCAGGAATCTGGGTTTCTGAACGAGAGAGAGAAGAAGTTTTATACAATAGTGTTCTTTGGAACGAACAACTGGTAAGTGATTACGAGGCAGGAAGATTGTCTTTTNAGGTGGAAGAATCGANGCGAGTTGTCACGGCATCGAGGGAAGGAGTGTCGGCTAGCGCAAGGTTTTTTGGAGATCAAGGATGTGTAATTTTACGTCCAGAAACAGACAAGCCCATGTTCGTGCCGAGGGAGGTCAGTAGTAGTCTTCCAGATCCGGAGTCGACTTTTTGGCCCATGGGAGACAAGGTGCCAGAGGTCCTGTCTTCTGAAATTGATTTCGATCTTTTAGATGAAGCTGAAAATGTCCTGTTCTCTAATAGCTTGGACCGTAGGGCTGCCTTAGTAGTGGTGCATAAGGGACAGATCGTCAAAGAATCCTACAGTTCGGGGGCGCATGCTGGCATGCAACTCGAAAGTTGGTCAATGGGAAAAAGCATGACTGCCACTCTAATTGGTCGGTTAATTCAGATGGGTCATTTGGAGTTGTGGCAAAAAGCTCCAGTTCCAAGATGGCAAAATACTTTGGATGATCCCCGTGGAGAGATTCGTATTGCAGACCTGCTGAGGATGTCCAGTGGGCTTCGTTTTAGCAGGGAAAGCGGATCGACACCAGAACAAAAAGAGGCTTCGTATATACAGGGACAGGATGATCATAGGATGGGATATGTAGCTCCAATCGACGTATTCCAATTTTCTACTAGCAGAGAGCTTGAGCATCCGCCCAACTCAGTGGGAAGATACAGAAATTCCGATCCTTGGACACTAGGATTGTTGATACGTAGGACGGTAGAAAATGTTCTTAAAGAGGAATATTTGACTTGGCCACAACGTGAATTGTTTGACAAGATTGGTATAAGGAGATTTGTAGCAGAGACTGATATTTATGGCAATTTCATATTAACTGGCTACAATTTTGGTACGGCTAGAGATTGGGCTCGTTTTGGGCAACTTTATCTTCAGGAAGGTATGTGGGAAGGAGAGCAGGTAATACCAAAGGACTTCGTCGAATTTGTTCAAACACCTGCTCCAGGATGGCCGGAGCCAATCTACGGAGGTCTGTTTTGGTTAAACACAGCTGACCAGAGTGGTCGAGGTCAGCGTATCCCGACACTGCCTACTGATACGTACAATGCAGCTGGAGCAGGTGATCAATATACGTACATCATTCCTTCACATGACCTCGTTATTGTTGTGATGAGTCACCGAGGTGGTGCGAGTTTATCTCCAGACCGCAGAACTCGTGAGCATAAAGCGTTGGGACTGATAGTTAAATCCGTTAATCCAGAATGGGCCTCAGATTAGAAGTTTAAAAACTGCTACTGTCAGAGCCGAATTGCATGCCTTCTAGCTGGGGAAACCATTCTATCTTCGCAGTGTAGTGACTTGAATTACGGGACCATCCCACCTGCCTCCAAACCGGAACGTAGCGTCTCGTCTGTTCACAAAATTTAGAGTCGCCACATCTTCAGCTGGAAGGCTACGTAGATAACTAAGACCATAATTTTGGTTGTCGACTCGGGCTACTGCTTCAGCTTCTGTGGCTCTTGTCCTGAACCATGTTGGTCTCAATCGTCCTATGGCTTCATACACAGACATGGTCGAATATTGCCCTGTTAGTTCAGCAGCAACGATTTGATTGGGATTGGACCGAGGGGCGCTACTTCCACCACTTCCGCTAGCACATGCTCCTAAAGCTAACACACTGATCATAGCTAAACATCTAAAGTACGATTGCATCTTTGCCCCTTTTTTAACAAATGTGGTACCCAGACTAAGATTAGCTCTACCAGAGTATAAGCGCTAGGAGATGTAATAGTTAGAGGTTGTATGAGGGTGTGTCCAATCAGCCATTGTCACGCTATACTTGGGCCAAATCAGTAGACTGAAAAATGGGTTGATGGAATTTTGTGACTATAAAGAATCATTACTTGCCAAGAACTGCAGCTGGGAGAAAGGCTACAGTAGCCTTCCTTCTTGCAATGTTGTGTTCTCAACCTCCAATCGTTTTTTGGATCGACAAGGAGTTCAAGGACACCTGGTTTCTAGGCTTTCCTTTTCTCTACGGTTATTTAGCATTCGTATATCTTGTCCAGATAGGAATCCTTATCTGGACTCTTGGTAAAAAGGTGTAATGGTGGAAACCTGGATTGTCGCTACTGGCCTCATTTTTTCCTATATAATTTTTACTATTGTCATTGGTTTTGTTGCAAACAAGGCGCTGGCGGTCGACATGGAGGATTTCCTTCTGTATGGGAGGAAAGCTGGATTTGTGGTTCTCTACCTCAGCGTCGTCGCAACCTATCACTCCGCATTCGCTTTTCTAGGATCAAGCGGTTTTTTCTATACACACGGGATCGGTTTCTGGGAAGCTGGGACGTGGACTGTATTGGTGGGAGCCATCACCTATACACTTGGGGTTAGAATATGGGCTCTGGGTAAAAAATTTTCCTATATGACTCCAGCTGACATGCTCGCTGATTTTTATGAAAGTGAACTTCTGAGAGTGATTGTCGCTCTGGTTTCGGTCTGTTTTACGATCTTATATATCCAAGTCCAAGCTCAGGGGCTAGGGTATATCATTTCGGTAGCATCTGGAGATAGGATCTCATTCGAATTGGGGACGTTTGTACTGCTGGTTGTAGCCTCTGGTTACCTGATGGCTGGAGGATTGAGAGCAGTTTATTGGACGGATGTGATACAAGGGGTTTGGATGTATGTTGCGGTTTGGGCAGGGGGCTTAGTTCTATCTTACCGCTTGTTTGGGGGTCCTTTGAATCTTTGGAAAGAAGTCCGAGAAGTTCGTCCAGACTTACTAACACTACCTGGTCCAGAAGGATTCTTTAGCCCAGGGATGTGGATCGGAATGACCATAGCTCTGTCTTTTGGGATCATCTTACAACCACATATAATGATCCGTTACTATACGGCGGCTTCTGGACAAACCATAAAGTGGTTGGGGGCCACGACTCCTATTTTTTTGCTCACTCTTTATATTCCGACTGCACTGGTTGGTTTAGGCGGTGCAGTAGTACTTCCTGGGCTAGACAATCCAGACCAGATATTCCCAGAGATGCTTTTCCGATATGCTCCAGCTTGGCTGACTGGCTTGATCTTGGCCGGTGCTACAGCTGCGGCAATGTCAACTTTGGACTCTATACTTCACGCCAATATGACGGTTCTCACCAGAGATATTTATCAAAGATATATTTCTTCCAAGAGAACAGCCGCTCATTATATGTGGATTGGGAGGGCCATCGTCGTCGGTCTTTTAGTAATTGGGTACATTCTTTCGGTTAAGACATTCAGTTTTTTAGTGACCTTAGTGGCACTGTCGGGGTCGGGTGCATTACAACTTCTTCCAGCGATGCTTGGAGTCTGTTATCCAGTGCAAAGGCCATTCACTAGAAACGGAGTATTAATGGGTATGCTATTGGGGTTTATTGTTCTGTACTGGGCACTTGTTGTTTCCCCAAATCCTCTAGGAATCCACGCTGCTCTTTGGTCCTTGGGATTCAACCTGTTGGTTTGCATGGTCGTTTCACGCTTTACCCAACCACCTTCTGAGACTACCGTGAATAGAATTCATGGCACTTTGGAAGAGTACATATATGGCTCGGGTGAAATTTCCCTAGAACAAAGTTGAAGTCTATCCTCGGCTGAGTTTTGCTAGGGAACTTTCCATCAATGCTCTGGTTTTGTTTGGGTCTGCAGAACCACCTGTTTTAAGCATAACTTGTCCTACTAGAAATCCAAGCAACTGTATTTTTCCACTGAGATATTTCTGGACTGCGTCTTCATTACCTTCTATGACTTCTGTCACGATGTCCTTTAGTTGTTGGTCGTCGTCAATCATCGCATAAGTTTCTTCCTCGAGTATTTCATTTATGCTTTTACCCGTATTTGCGACAACTCTCAAGAGTTTTTTGGCAGAGTGAGAAGATATTTTTCCGAGTGATCTTAGTTTCACCAGTTCTCCAACGGATTTGCCAGATAATGGTGAATCTAAATCCATAATATTTTTTGGGATTTCGTTGATACACCATTTGGATAGGGCATTNTAGTCATCAGTTTCTTCTGATGCAGATCGAAATAATTCCATCAGTGTGGGGTTCCTAGCAAATATTNTGGCATCGCCCTCTGGNATGCCGAACTGATCTATCATTTTGTTTNCGGANCTCAACTGNTGTTCNCTNAAAGGCTTAGGTCTTGGGATAATNTTCTTCGCTCGCGACGGNNGNTTTTTCTTGGAAGTNATTTNTNCCTGAGCAGGNTGCTCNTTCTTATTNTCTTGCGAGGANTTCCANGTGTCTTTCAGCGTTACTGTTCGGTTGTAAACGAGATTGTTNGGTCGAGAATCTTTCGAATCNGAAATGAAATTACCCACACGCTCAAATTGGTAATGCATTTCNGGAGGATCTGAAGCCACGCTGACTTCAATTCTACTTCTCTTNAAAACGACCAGAGAATCCACATTTAGATGGTCTGTAAAGTGTTTGTCCTCATCTACGTCCTCTGGATTGGAGACGCTGAAGAGCCTGTCATAAAGTCTCACTTCGGCGGGCAATGATTCTGTGGCAGAAACCCAATGTATAGTGCCCTTAACTTTTCGCTGATTGGTAGGTGCACCACTTTTCGTTTTTGAATCGTAGCTACAGTGTAGTTCCGAAACCTCTCCCTCTTCGTTTTTTATGACTCTTTCGCATTTGATGATATAGCCGTATCGCAAACGTACTTCTTCTCCCGGAGACAATCGCCGAAACCCCTTGGNCGGGTTTTCTTCAAAGTCACTTTNCTCTATCAGAATTTCTCTNGTGAAAGGTAGGGGTCTAGTNCCTTCCTTACCGACATCTTCTGGGAAATAAGGGGCATCCAGATATGTGGTGTCACTTTCGTCGTAGTTTGTGATGATGACCTTTAAGGGGTCTANTACGCACATTACACGAGGCGCGGTATAATTCAATTCATTTCTCACNGCNTATTCAAAACTAGAGAGATCGACCCTATTTTCGGTTTTGGCCACACCAATCATCTTACAGAAATCTCTTACTGCTTTGGCCGGGACTCCTCTCCTTCTGATCCCAGCTATTGTTGGCATTCGAGGGTCATCCCATCCGTCAACAAATTGTCCTTCAACTAACTGGAGTAGTTTTCTCTTGCTTAGGACAGTAAAGGCCAGATTGAGTCGCGCAAATTCGTACTGTTGGGGTTGTGGCGCAGGTATGTCTAAGTTGTCCAAAATCCAGTCATAAACATCTCTATTATTTTCAAACTCAAGAGTACAAATAGAATGAGTAATTCCTTCAATCGAATCCGATAGGCAGTGAGTAAAATCATATAAGGGATAAATACACCAGTCGTCTTTGGTACGGTAATGTGTGGCGTGTCGAATTCGGTATAAGACCGGATCTCGCATTAGCATGTTAGATGAAGACATATCTATTTTGGCTCGCAAGACCTGTTCTCCATCAGAAAAATCTCCAGCTCTCATTTGTGCGAATAGTTGGAGATTCTCAGATATGGACCTGTTGCGATAAGGACTATCACGTCCAGGCTTTAAAACAGATCCTCTGTATTCTCTTATTTCATCTTCACTAAGACTATCAACGTAGGCTAGCGATTTTTCAATTAACTCTTGAGCATACAAATAAAGTTGGTCAAAATAATCTGAAGCATGGTAGAGGTGTGTTCCCCAATCGAACCCTAGCCATTCTATATCCGTTTTTATGGCCTCAACGTAGGCTTCCTCTTCGGTTTCTGGATTAGTATCGTCTAGTCGGAGATGAGTAACACCCCGATGTGTAGCAGCAGCAGAGAAGTTTAGGTATATGGATTTTGCATGTCCGANGTGCAGAAAACCGTTTGGTTCNGGTGGAAATCTTGTTACCACTCGCCCTTGATGTTTATTAGACTTCACATCATCTGCTATGATGCTCCTTATGAAGTCCTGCTTGGAAGAGTTAGTATTATCGGTATTGGTCATTTTTAGATTTTATAGAGTACTGGAGAGTTCACTTTTATGGGAGACACACTTATATGCTTTAAGGACCTCCAACTATAAGTTCTAACTGTATAGTAGAGAATCGGTCTACGTCCAGAATGAAGATACGAAATATTTAACAGGAAATCAGCTCAATTTCATTATTCTAGCACATGGAGTGGAAAATGGCATATATACCCTATGTTCCNTATGAACAAGCCCAAACCACACTGCAAGAATTATTTCGAAAATATGGTGGATTGGATAACAAGGTAGATAACATAATTGGGATTCACTCCAAGAATCCACTGTCGATGAAACACCATTACGAGTTATATGCTCATTTAATGAGAGGTCATTCCCCACTCAGTCTGATTCAACGTGAGATGATTGCGATCGTTGTGTCAGCTTGCAATGATTGTTTCTATTGAATAAACCATCACGGGGCGGGACTCCGTAAGTTGCTGAATGACGGGATATTGCCAAGGGCTCTCGTAAAAAACTACAAGCAGGCTAAATTATCTCACCAGGATAGAGTGATGCTGGACTATGCAGTTAAACTAACGCACACGCCGGCGGAAATTGAAGAGCTCGATGTTGTTCTTCTTAGAGAAACTGGTTTTAGCGATACTGCTATACTGGATATTTGTCAGATCACGGCATACTACAACTATGTCAATCGATTGGCCGACGGGTTGGGAGTGGAATTGGAGGATGGATGGGACGAAAAATTGGTGGTAACAGAAGAAGAATTTATGAGCTGGATGGATAAGAAGGATTATTCAAAGGGATCGTTATGATCGAAATAACGGGTGCGAATCTGAAGCTGTTATCCTGTTTGAGGGTTGCTTCCATGGGCGAGCCGGTGGTGTTGCATGAATCTGCAAGAAAAAAAATGCGTGAATCACGGGATTTCATTTTGGACATGGTGGANTCGGGCGAACGGGTTTATGGGGTCACTACAGGTTTCGGTAGATTAGCGGAAATTTTGGTCCCAGAAGATGACAGAGAAAATCTCCAGCGCAATCTAATCAGAAGCCATTCCTCGGGAGTGGGTGACCCTATGAGCGCCACACAGGTTCGTATTATCATGCTTTTGAGGGTTAATTCACTGGCTCGAGGACATTCCGGATGTAGAGAAAAAATAGCAGATCTTTTAATAGAGTTTCTTAACATAGGTGTCCATCCAATTGTCCCTCAATATGGTTCTGTTGGAGCTAGCGGAGACTTGGCACCTCTAGCTCATATTGGATTAGCCCTGATTGGTGAAGGCGATGTAGAATACCAAGGAAAGATCCGTCCGGCCTTAGAAGTTATGTCTGAAGTNGGACTGCTCCCTCTTGGCTTGAGAGAAAAAGAGGGACTCGCTCTGATTAACGGNACTCAGGCCACTACTGGGCTGGGNATTCTGGCTTTTCTGGAGTCCAAGGATGCCCTTGATACGGCTGAAGTTGCTGGTTCCATGAGCCTGGAGGCTTTAAAGGGTACTCCCGATNCTTTTATGGAAGAAGTGCAGTCGGNACGTCCGCATCCAGGACAAATTGAAAGTGCATCTAGGTTAAGACGCCTTCTCGAAAATTCAGAGATCAGGGAATCTCACAGGGAGAATGACAGTCGGGTACAAGACCCGTATTGTTTGCGTTGTATGCCTCAAGTGCATGGNGCAACTCGAAATATCATGAAGTATGTTGCAGATGTTCTTAGTGTTGAAGCTAATAGCACTACTGATAATCCCTTGGTTTTTATTGAAGCNAAATCGATTGTGAGTGCGGGTAATTTTCATGCCCAAATTGTGTCTCAAGCTTTAGACTTTCTCTGTATTGCATTGACAGATCTAGCAGCNATTAGTGAGAGGCGTATAGAAAGAATGATTAATCCTGATGTGTCTGGTCTTCCAGCTTTTCTTGCTACTAATCCAGGTTTGGAGTCAGGCTTCATGATAGTACATGTCACAGCAGTCGATTTGCTTTCAGAAATGAGGGTTCTATCANANCCTGCTAGTGTCGATTCTGTCCCAACTAGTGCTGGCCAAGAAGATCATGTTTCGATGGGATTGGCTTCAGCTCGTAAATTGTCTAGGGTTGTCGATTGTTTGCAGTATATACTGGCGATCGAACTTCTGGTTGCTGCTGAAGGCATCGAACATCATCGTCCGATGAAAGCTGGNCGGGGAGTAGAGAAGGCNTACGATGTGGTAAGGGACTATGCTGANTCCTTGTCGGGAGATAGAACATATTCTTCGGATATAGAAGGATTGANGGANGCGNTTAAGAATGGAAGATTCTCAGCNATCTTAAANCACAATGAGATTTGACTTGTAGAGGTGACTGATTTGAAAGACTCAAGAGAAGGCAAAAAGATAAGAGCTCCCAGGGGCCCTGAATTGTCCTGCAAAGGTTGGACACAAGAGGCGGCTCTCCGGATGCTGATGAACAATTTGGATGCAGAAGTAGCCGAACGACCAGAAGAGTTGGTGGTNTACGGGGGCACTGGGAAAGCTGCTAGAAACTGGAAGTCTTACGATCGTATTATTAGTTGTCTGCAAGAGCTAGAGGATGATGAGACATTATTGATTCAGTCAGGAACCCCGGTAGGAATCTTTCGGACTCATGAAGAAGCCCCCAGGGTGTTGATTGCAAATGCCAACTTAGTGGGCAGGTGGGCCAATTGGGAGCATTTCCGTGAGCTGGACAAAAAAGGGCTCATGATGTACGGACAAATGACTGCAGGTTCATGGATCTATATAGGCACGCAAGGAATCCTTCAGGGTACCTATGAGACTTTTGGTGCCATGGGAAAGAAGCACTTCGGCTCNAACTTAGAAGGGAAGTGGATATTGACNGGGGGCATGGGGGGTATGGGTGGAGCNCAACCATTGGCGGCCACCATGAATGGCGCCTCAATCCTTGTAGTGGAAGTGGATCCAGATCGCATTGAAAGAAGGTTGAACACTGGCTACTGCGACAAGATGACGTATGATATGGCGGAGGCACTAGAATGGATTAAGAGGGCAACAGAGGAAAAAAANCCATTGAGTGTTGGTTTGGTCGGAAACTGTGCAGAAATCCTGCCTCAGATGGTGAAGNAACAGGTGATACCAGACATTGTTACCGATCAGACTTCAGCGCATGATCCTTTAAATGGCTATGTGCCAGCAGGGTTGTCCTTGTTAGAGGCAGATTCATTACGAGAATCAGACCCAGAGGGATATCTCAAGCGGTCCATGGAATCTATGCGGATTCATTGTGAGGCCATTGTGGCAATGATGAAAAAAGGTAGCTATGCTACTGATTATGGAAATAATTTGAGGACCCAGGCGTATGATGCTGGGTATGAAGCCGCATTCTCTTTTCCNGGTTTTGTTCCNGAGTATATACGTCCGNTATTTTGTGAAGGNAAGGGTCCCTTTAGATGGGCTGCGCTTTCTGGAAATCCCGAAGATATATACAAGACTGACGATTTGGTTTTGGAAATGTTTCCTGAGGATGAACATTTAGCTCGTTGGATCAAGATGGCACNGGAAAAAATACAATTCCAAGGACTTCCATCAAGAATATGTTGGCTAGGTCAGGGTGACAGAGCGCGTTTTGGAGTTGCAATTAACAAGTTGGTTTCAGATGGACTCGTATCNGCCCCGATTGTTATAGGAAGGGATCATTTAGANACAGGATCTGTTGCTTCTCCGTTTAGAGAAACAGANGCTATGAAGGACGGTAGTGATGCTGTTGCTGATTGGCCTGTTTTGAACGCTTTACTGAACACTGCTTCNGGCGCTAGTTGGGTATCCTTCCATCATGGTGGAGGAGTGGGAATGGGCAACTCTCTGCATGCAGGTCAGGTTTTAGTTGCTGATGGGACCGATCAAATGGCAAGAAGNATCAATCGTGTGCTGACAAATGACCCTGGCTTGGGGGTGGTTCGACATGCGGATGCNGGTTATGAACTTGCTGAAAAAACTGCAAANAGAGAAGGACTAAGGCTTCCTATGAAGGAAATATAGAACTACTGAGGACTAGTGCCCGACAAAATAGAGGACTTATAGACACCGTTGACTTTCACCCCAGGAACCAATGTCAGAATCCATTGTAGAATGTGTACCTAATTTTTCAGAAGGTCGGGANTCAGCAATCCTGAAAGAAATTGTAGACGCTATTGANGCATCAGGAGGTGTAAATGTTCTTGATGTAGATGAGGGTTATAACACTAATAGGACAGTAGTCACCTTCATTGGGTCTCCAAAAGATGTAGAAGCAGCAGCATTCCAAGGGGTTGCTACTGCTGGCCAATTGATTGATATGCGTAAACACCACGGGGAGCATCCCCGCATAGGAGCCACAGACGTCTTGCCCTTCATTCCGGTTTCCAAGATGACTATGGAGGATTGTGTAGGTATAGCTCAAAGGGTCGGTGCTCGGATAGGGGAGGAATTGGGCATTCCAGTGTATTTGTACGATCAGGCCGCTAGTTCCCTGGAAAGGAGAAACTTAGCTGCGGTTCGTTCTGGGGAGTATGAAGGATTAGACGAGAAGTTGAAAGATCCGAACTGGCAACCTGATTATGGACCAACAAGTTATAATCCTATGTCTGGCGCAACATGTGTTGGAGCTAGAGAATTTCTCATCGCTTATAACATCAACTTGAACAACGCCGATCGTAGATACGCCAATGACATTGCATATGCGTTGCGAGAGAGGGGACGATGGAAGCGAACCGGAAATATCGAACCATTCTATTATAAAGGAGATGTTGTTTATTTTGGCCAAAATGGAGAGTTCCCATGTGGACCATGTGACTTTATTGCTACATCTTTTGAAGAATTGAAAAACCATTATTCAGAGGAACATGGCGGCGACTTGATTGCACGTTATGATGATCTTGGGATTGATCCTAAAAATCCAGTTGGGCCAGTTTTTGACGATGGTCATTTTACTGATGTCAAAGCTATTGGATGGGTAATAGATGAGTATAACCGAGCCCAAATCAGCATTAATCTGACTAATTATAAAGTTAGTTCTCCTCATGAAGTGCTTGAGATGGCCCGCGAAGAAGCAGGTAAAAGAGGAGTGATAATAACAGGCTCCGAACTGATAGGACTAATGCCATTTGAAGCGCTAAGAGAAGCGGGATTGTATTATCGGCGGAGGGCTATGAAGTCAACGGGAATTCCAGTTGGTGATCTTTTAGAGACAGCAATCCAATCCATGGGGTTACGTGACGTGAGTCCATTTGAAGTAGAGGACAAACTCATCGGTCTTTCAGCGCCTGAAGGACCACTTGTTGACTTAAGTGTCTTGGATTTTGTAGATGAAGTCTCGCGTGAGACACCAGCACCTGGTGGGGGATCGGTGGCTGCTCTCTCTGGAGCACTTGGCAGTGCTTTGACTTCCATGGTTGCGAATCTCTCAGTAGGTAAGAGCGAATTTGATGATAAGTATGAATATCTGTGTGATATAGCCTGTCGAGCTCAAGAAATTAAAGACCTACTGGTCAGGGGTGTTGACGCTGACACAAAGGCTTTTGATTCCGTTTTAGCTGGAATGAGGATGCCACAAGATAGTGAAGGAGAGATAAATGCGAGAAAGGAGGCGATGGAGGAAGGATATAAGGATGCTACTTCTGTACCATTGGATACGGCTGAGGTCTGTTTGAGATGCATGGAGTTAGCAGATCAAATGGCAGATGTAACTAGCGTGTCGATGATGAGTGATGTTGGTACAGGATGTCTTATGGCTGAGGCTGGCCTGAGATCGGCCATCTACAATGTACGAATCAATCTTCCTAATATTTCTGATCAAAATTTCAAACAGGATGTGGAGAAGCGAATCAAAGAGTTGCTATCAAAGGCAGCGACTTTAAGGGATTCAGTGAGTGGGAAAATAGAAGCTACCTTTGAGATATGACTCGTGAAAACAATGCAAGAGGAAAATTACTCTATGGGATTTGAATCTGTCTGGAAAAACGCCAGAATTGCTACAGCTAGGCCCAGTGATTCAGACTGCATTGACATAATTCCAGACGGTACAGTAGGGGTAGTTGGCGAAAAAATAGTCTGGATGGGATCGACCAATGATCTTCCTGAGAAGATGCTAAAGGCCACTACTCAGGTGCATGATTGTGGGGGATTTCTCATGACACCTGGCTTGGTAGACTGCCATACTCATCTCGTGTTTGGAGGCAATCGCTCAAAGGAATTTGAGTCGCGCTTAAGAGGTGAGACTTATGAGCAAATAGCGACGTCAGGAGGAGGCATTGTATCCACAATGGATGCGACCAGAAGTACTTCGGACGAAGAGCTTGAACATAAAACCTGGCAAAGAGTGCTTAACTTGGTCGCTAAGGGTGTCACAACAGTTGAAATCAAATCAGGTTATGGAATGAATGTCGAGCATGAACTGCGACTCTTAGAGATAATAAACAGAGTAGCAGAAAGGGCTCCGGTGAGCATAGTGAAAACAGTATTAGGCCTACATGCTCTCCCACAGGATTATAGCAAAGAGAGAGCACAGTATGTCAAAGAGATCTGTGAGGAGCTGTTGCCAATCGCTGTATCAAGGGGACTCGTGGATACGGTAGATGCTTTCTGTGAATCTATTGCATTTTCAACGAAAGAATGTTCTCGATTATTCAAAAAAGCTCAGGCTTTGGGGATTCCAGTGAAGCTCCACGCTGATCAACTGTCAGATGGTGGAGGTGCGATTTTGGCTGCTGAGTTTTCAGCTCTTTCAGCCGATCACCTGGAATACACCTCAGAGGAAGGAGTCAGGGCCATGGCTCAATCAGGTACCGTGGCGGTTCTATTGCCAGGGTCGTTCTATTACTTGAATGAAGAAAGAGTACCACCAGTGCAGAAGTTTCGCAGATTTGGGGTTCCAATGGCACTTGCAACTGATGCAAATCCTGGTTCTTCGCCCGTGTTCTCTATGCAGTTCGCAATGAATATGGGATGTCTTTTGTTCGGGCTCACTCCTCAGGAAGCTTTTATTGGTGCTACGAGAAATGCCGCCATGGCTTTAGGGATGGAAGGACAGATTGGCACTTTGGAGATTGGCAAATATGCAGATATGGTTTTGTGGGACCTGGATGATCCTAGAGAGCTGGCTTATTGGGTCGGTGTGGACTCCTGTGAACAAGTAATTGCGAAAGGGAATAGGATAGATTTGACTGTACCAGGTTGTTGAAACCTAGATCATCAAAAATCCTAGGCCCTTGCATTAAAGTGAAAAACAAGTGAAAATTATAGGATCTGTTGTAGCCTAGAAGGGTCGATCGTGCATTGGCCTGGGGCCGATAAGTCCATTCCGAATTGGTTTGCATGGGAATTTATCCTGTAGAAGCTGCCAGAATCATCGATCGATTCAAGAGGATCAGTCGACAAGTAAGTTGTTCGACAAAAGAGATGATGACAGAGTTGCTTCTTAAATATGGTGGACGCACCGGAGTAATAACGGTTTTCAATGAGCAATGTTGTACGGAATACAATGCCTTAGTAGCGTGTTCTGACTAGATCGCTTTGATATTTTCAATCCTCAACTGAAGGAATCTTGAGAAGTGGAAGAACAGCAAGTGAAAGAAAAGCAGGAGAAACCCCTAGGTATTTTGGATGTACTGGGTAGCGGTTCAGGTTTTATTCGAAGAAGTGAGGCCGGCTACACACCTAGTAAAGAAGATATTTATGTTGGTGCAAAGGTGATACATAAATTTGGCTTGAAAACAGGGGACGAGCTCAGTGGGTCTGTGGGTCGCAGGCCAAAAAATGGTAAGAGTCCTCCTCTCACTCATCTAGATATTGTCAATGGGAATCCTCCTGAGGATCTGCTTGAGAGGCCGGATTTTGACAGGCTGAGTGCGGTACATCCTGATGAGCAACTCATATTGGAATGCGATCGATCAGTGGCTGGTCAGGTTGATTACACCAACAGAGTGATCGATTTGTTTAGTCCACTGGGTAAAGGGCAGCGAGCAATGATTGTAGCGCCTTCGAAAGCGGGAAAGACTACGGTGCTGCAATCGGTGGCAGAGGGGATCGTTACCAACAATCCAGAATGTCGCCTGATGATTCTTCTTGCCGATGAAAGGCCAGAGGAGATTACTGAAATGGAGATGTGTGGGTTTGGAGAAGTGATAGCGTCGAGCTTTGATCGTCCAGCTGAAAGGCATTGCCAGGTTGCAGAGATTACCCTGGAAAGAGCGCGCCGATATGTTGAGAGTGGTGAAGACGTAGTGATAATTTTGGATTCAATAACAAGATTGGCTCGGGCTTATAATACCGTCGAACAAGGTAGTGGTAGAACTTTGTCAGGAGGATTGGATGCCAATTCCTTAGAGAAGCCCAAGCGTTTTATCGGTAGCGCAAGGAAAATAAGTCCGCAACAAGGTGGAGGTTCGCTTACGATTGTAGCTACTGCCTTGGTTGATACTGGATCCAGGATGGACCAAGTCATTTTTGAGGAATTTAAGGGTACGGGAAATAGTGAGATTGTTTTAAGTAGAGATATAGCAGACAGAAGGATTTTCCCAGCTATCGATCTGAACGCTTCTGCGACTCGGAAAGAGGAACTTTTGATGTCTGCGGATACGCTGTCTGTGTCTAGAGCCATGAGACGACAGTTAGCTGACGTTAACCCTGCGGAAGCAATGAGCGAACTGTTGGGAGTGATGAGTAAGACCAGGACCAATGAGGGATTAGTCGCCCTAGCTAGTCAGAAGCTCTAAGTTTCAAGCTTTCAAGTCCAGATGCCATTTGTTTTTGCTGAGAATGTCCTATTCTTTCAGCCAAATAACCCATCAGAGGGTTATTCCCAAGATCTCCTTGTTCCGTCCATGTGATGAGCGTGCTTGTTGGTAGCACTGTCAACCGAAATTCCCCAAAGACCCACGCGCCACTGTCGTTGGTCACTTCATAGGCAAGGATTGTCGGTGGATAGCTTTCTACAATGCGTATCCTTCCAGAGCCAAAATTTTCATCTTGCCACGTGCGCATTGCTCCTTCACCGTGAGATGGGTCTGTGATCTCAGAGTCAATATCACTCCACATAGTCCATTCGTCCCATTTTTCTAGATCGTTCAGATACGTAAAGATGACATCTGGATCGAGATGCGCTTCGACAGAAACTTCAGCGGTCCAATGTGCTGGTCTGAGAAATCCTACCAAGATTAATATGATCAATAGAATCGCGATGCCGCCGAATATCTTAGCTAAATTTGCTCTCATAGTGATGCAAACGGTTGAGTGACCCAGTATCCTATGAGACGGTCATGTGAGAGGTTGGTCCTTTGGCTGCCAAGTTCGTCAATAGTAAGAGTCACTATTAGGTCGATTAGGCTTTAAAGCACTAGCCTTTATTAGCCGCGAAATGCCTCAGCCTGTCCCCAGCTTCTATTAGGGTCTCTTCACGTTTACAGAATGCGAATCTAACCAAAGAGCTCCCTAGCTCTCCAGGGGAATGGAAGCTAGATCCTGGAACAGGTGACACCTTAGCATCTCGTGCGAGGATTCGCGAGAAAACATCATCAGTTTCATCACTCAAATCAGAAAAATCAGCTAATATGTAGTAAGCCCCCTCCGGTTTGTTGCACTTAAATCCAGAATCCTTCAGGGCTTTGTATAGAATCTCTCTACGGTCCTGGTAGTCATGAATCATTGATGAGTAGTAATCCTCACCCAGCTCATTGAGCCCGACGGCACAGGCTTCTTGTAGGGGTGCTGGCGCTCCAACAGTGAGGAAGTCATGTACTTTTCTGATAGCCTTGGTTAGATCTGGAGGAGCTATTATTGTGCCAATACGCCAGCCAGTGACACTGAAAGTTTTGGACAGACCGCTAAGTGTAATAGTGCGATCTCTCATTCCGTCCATTGTAGCCATAGGAATGTGTTTCCCTTCATAGTAAATATGTTCGTAGATTTCATCTGTTATGGCCAATAGGTCATGTTTCATGCATAGGCCTGCTATCGCGTCTAGTTCATCTTGATCGAGAACTCTTCCAGTCGGATTATTAGGAGTATTGACTACGATAGCCCTGGTCTTAGGTGTGATCAGGGACGCGAGACGATCTGGGTCAAGACGGAAGTCTGGTCCCTCGAGCGTAAGAAATACTGGTTTTGCCTCACATAGGATGGCGTCTGGTCCATAATTCTCATAAAAAGGCTGTAGGATGATCACTTCATCCCCGGGATTGATGACTCCCAACATTACAGAAGCCATACCTTCGGTTCCTCCACAAGTTACAGTTATTTCCCGATTACCATCTACGTCCATGCCATACCACTTCTGGTACTTATCCACCAATGCATCTCTCATAGATGGAGTGCCCCATGTTACCGCGTACTGATTTATGTCGGCGTTGATGGCATCACAGGCAGCATCTTTTAAGAGCTGTGGGGCTGGGAAGTCTGGGAATCCTTGGGCCAAGTTAATGGCGTTGTGTTCCTTGGCTACACGTGTCATATCCCGTATAACTGATTCAGTGAAAGAGTGTGTTCGAATTGCGGTACGTTCAGATTTCATGAATAGTTCCTAGGTTGATTAAGGCAGCAGTTTGGAAGGTTGCGTGTAATTCCTTGAGGATATATTTAAGTGACTGTCATCAAAGGGATTTTTGGAAGATCAAAGACCCAATTAAAATACATAAAATGTAAAGGCTAGTAAAATGCTTTCAGGTTTTATAAGAATTTTCTCTTTTTCCAGAAAAATATGAATGTTGTACTGAAGATTTCACAGATTGCACCATTATGGCTTAGAGTGAGCAGTCGAGTACTAGTGATTGCTAACTTGATNATGGTGGCCCTAAGCTCTAATCAATTGAATGCTCAGTTGAATCCGAAAGACCTTAGTGGCTTTACCATTCGGAGCATTGGCCCCAGAATTCCTAATGGAAGTATCACTTCCGTTGATTTTGATTTTCAGCTTCCATACAACATCCTTGTGGCAACACGAAAAGATGGGTTTTGGAGGGGCCCAGCTAATGTATGGGAGAAGGGNGGGNTAACCAATCATCACTGGAATTGGTTGGGAAGNGGNAGTGGGGCNGCTATTNTAACTAACCGAATAGAATCAAAGTATAGTTATTTGATTTATGCGCATGGAGGGATGGGCGTCTCCAACCGAGATACTGGTNCTATAAAACGGATCGACCCATGGGCTCCAGACGGCGTGGTTTTGCGACATGCTTCGAATCCTCCAGCCCTAGTAGANCGTGAAGACTTCTTGGTTTTGTACTATGGCAGTCAATTTGTTCATAAGAGTACAAATGGAGGCCTAACTTGGCAGATTATTAGNGGTGACCTNACCAATGGACNTACGACGGATAATCGAATCGACATCCTAGCTCCTCTGAGCACGGTTAGGAATGTGCCGGCCATAACAAAGTTGATGTTGAATCCGGTCGACCCTGAAGTTATTTGGGCAGCGACAAACGACGGTAATTTATTTGTTTCAATTTCAGGAGGTGGACAGTGGGAGAATAAGAAAAGCCGGGTAAGGGGACTCCCCGATTTTTCTGTAGTTTCTCATATCCATCCGTCTACGTTTTCGCCTGCTTCTGCTATAGTAGTGTTTGAAAGTGTAGAAGATTCNGGTGATAGAAGAACTGATATCTATAAAACAGAAGATTATGGGAATAGATGGGATCGCATTTCGGAGGGTAGGGATATTTTAGGACCAGTATATGTTGTGGTACAGGATGCACTAGAGAGCCAGTTACTATTTGCGGGTGCAGAGGATGGTCTNTATGTCTCATTAAATGAAGGGGATCAATGGATCAAATGGCCACATACTTTTCCGACTACGCCTTTGCATGCCCTGGCGATACACCCTGTTACTCACGACTTAATTACAGGCACGGACGGTCGAAATGTTTTGATCTTGGACGACATTAGTCCTTTGAGATCGATAATTACTGACGCAAAGGTTTTGAACTCTGACATTTCACTTTTTCAACCCTCCAAGGCATACTTGCATGCTAACCCGTTCGCTTCAGGAGGGACGTTACGAGGTGATTATGCATGGGATAAAACGAATAAACCTTACGGAGCTGCATTCTATTACTGGATAGGAAGTTCCGATCTAGCCAGTGAGGTCAGCATCGAGATACTGGATTTTGAAAATAAGATAGTTCGGACGCTAGTGGATTACCCACAAAAAGGTGTTAATCATTTTGTTTGGGATTTACGGGAAGAGATCCCTGAGAGTTTGCGAGGANTAGAAAATTTNGACGGGAATAAGACNTTTCTAGGAGTAGAAGTCCTTCCGGGTAATTATAAGATCCGGNTCAAGCAGGGACTTACTAGTGCAGAAGGGAGTATAGAAGTCCTCGGNGATCCGAGGATTGAAGTGCCACTCGTNGATCGTATAACCAAGTACCAGGCTTTAAATAGNTANTTAGAAATNGAAGGACGAGTTGTGCAGNNTCATAATTGGGTTGCTAGGGTTGATCANCGATTAGGGNNAATNATAGAGCGTTTGTTGACNGAATCTANTGTTNTTGGTTCAGAGGAATTGAGGATGGAAGCATTAAAGTTACAGGACAGGTTGGACATTGTCGGTGATTTTTCTGGGGTATATCAGTATCGTAAACAGGTTAGTAATATGTTCACTTCTTACGATGCTCCAACAGAAGGACAGCGACTTGATTTNCTCAGGATGGAAGAGGCTTTCCAGTCTCTTTTTGNGGAACTAGAAGAATTCAATTATTTAGAATTAGAGATGCACGNAGAAAGGCTNAGNGCTATTGGCATCGAGCCTTTTTTCTTTCCAGCGCTGATCCCACCAGGTTAACAGAAAAAGGAGTAATTTAATGTGCATTCGTCACGGANTACGATTTGGTTTGAGACTGACTTGGGCTGTCCTTCTTTGTCTCCCTTTTAAGGCTTTGGGGCAGTATGAGACTAACCAGTTTTCAGAAATTAGAGGTCGTTCGATTGGCCCCGCAGGTATGAGTGGTAGAGTTGCTTCTATCGATGTAGTACCTGGAAATCCCAATATTATCTTTGTCGGTGCATCTACTGGAGGTGTATGGAGGTCTGATGATGGCGGGTTGGCCTGGAAGCCTGTTTTTGATGATCAAACGTATCTTGGCATTGGTGCAGTTGCCGTTTCTCCTGTAAATCCAGATCTGATTTGGGTTGGAACAGGAGAGGGGAATCCCAGAAACAGTGCTGGTGTAGGGAATGGAATGTTCAGGTCTGTAGATGGTGGAAACAGTTGGGCTCACGTGGGTCTGGAAGGCTCTGAAAGAATCGACAAAATCATACCACACCCATCAGATGCAAATGTGGCTTACGCCGCAGTCATGGGTCCAGCTTGGAGTGATGGTGAAGTACGAGGGGTTTATAAGACAGAGGATTTAGGAGAAACATGGAAGAGAATTCTATACTCCAATCCGAGAACAGGTGCGGCTGATCTGGCTATCGATCCACAAAATCCTGACAAACTCTTTGCAGCGATGTGGGAATTTAGGCGNTGGCCCTGGTATTTCGAGTCCGGAGGAGAGGGTAGTGGATTNTTTATCTCACATGATGGTGGGGATAGTTGGGAGGAGATTACGGANGAAGACGGTCTCCCAGAAGGTGAATTGGGAAGGATTGGACTTGCAGTATCTCCATCTAATTCAGAAGTGGTTTATGCTTTGGTCGAAGCCACCAGTAGCGAGTTGTTGAGGTCTGATGATGGTGGGGATAGTTGGACGACGATAAATGCGGAATCAGGTATTGCTCCTAGACCATTTTATTATGCAGACCTAAGNATAGATCCNCTTAACGAGAATAGAATTTANTCTCTTCACGGCAGNATAGAGGTCAGTGAGGACAAAGGACATAATTTTCGCACGGTGGTGCCCAGCAGTCTAATACACGGGGACGTGCAGGAGCTTTGGATAAATCCCAATGACGGGAAAAACATGATAATGGGGAATGATGGAGGNGTAGCTTTTACAAANGATGGCGGGGTGCACTGGAGATTTGTTGANAATCTGACTTTAGCTCAGTTCTATCACATAAGTTTAGATGATGCGACACCCTATAACGTTTACGGAGGTCTCCAGGATAATGGAAGTTGGTTCGGTCCTAATACGGTCTGGGAAAACAGAGGTATAATGAATTTGCATTGGCGTCGTGTGGGACCGGGGGACGGNTTTTCTGTTTTTAATGACAGAACGGATGATCGTTATGGTTACTCAACAATGCAGGGTGGAAGGTTGGTGNGGTTTGANAAGGTNACAGGTCAANGGGTCGCGATCCAGCCAGTGCANCCAGAAAATCTTNGTNTGCGATTTAATTGGAATGCGGCTCTCAATGTAGATCCACTGGACCCTGCTGCACTCTACCTGGGGAGCCAGTTTGTGCACCGAACTCGGAATAATGGAGAAACGTGGGAAATCATTTCGCCTGACTTAACTACAGATGAGCCAGAAAAACAGCTTTATTACCAGAGTGGAGGGCTGACCTTAGATACGAGTGGAGCCGAAACCCATACCTCAATTTTATCTATTTCTCCAAGTCCTTTNCGAAGTGGATTAATTTGGGTCTCTACGGATGANGGCAATGTCCAGCTTACAGATGATGACGGAGCTACTTGGACTAATGTCGGTGAGAATATCCCTGACGTTCCCACAGGAATATGGGTGCCACATATAGAACCCTCCCATCACNATGAGAGTGTGGCCTATGTGGTACTAGAAGATCANAGAAGAGGGGATTGGACTCCATATATTTATAANACNGAAGATTTNGGANNGACNTGGAAGANTNTATCAGACAANAATATACANAGTTTTNTTCATGTAATACGTGAGGATCCTATCGAACCNAATCTTCTTTTTGTGGGNACAGAATTTGGCGTTCGTTTTAGCGTCGANGGTGGGGCGTCTTGGATGAATTGGCAGCATGGAGTTCCAGCGGCGCCAGTAAGAGANCTGAGGATTCACCCTAGAGAACACGANTTGGTGGTAGGTACTCATGGTAGGGGAATTTATGTGGTGGATGATATTCGGCCTTTGAGACAAGCTGCAGCAGACAGTTCTCTTATTGATGAGGATTTGAGGGTATTACCTCTAGCTTCAGCGCAAAAATATGTTGTAGCGGAAGCTATAGGCTATCGCTCGGTTGGTCATGCGATGATGTTTGGCGAAATGCGACCCTATGGAGCACTAATCAATTATTGGTATGGGGGCGAAGAAGGTGCTTCAGCTAATATCGAAATAATTGATGCTAGTGGCGAAGTAGTGCATTCCTTTAGCGACATTGCAAAAAAAGGGGTCAATAGAACGGTGTGGAATCTCAGGAGGACAATCAGACAGGAAGGCAAGTTAGACTTGAGAGGTACAGAAGTCCTAGCTGGCATATATAACGTCAATGTTACCAGTGGAGGGTCAGAGTCAGAGGGAGAGTTAAATGTGTTGGAGGATCCGCGTTTCACCATTTCTTCACAGGACAGACAAGAAAGAATAGGTGCCCTGGGAGAACTCAATCATTTAACTTCGACATTAGAAATGGCAGAGGGAAGGTTAAGTAAGGCCATCGAAGAAGTTGGAGTAGTTTTACAGGGACTGGGCATAAATCCAGATCAAAATTTGATCGACGAGGGTCTCGCTTTAGAGACCCAGTTGCAGGCAGCTATGGAAGAATTGTTTACTGGTCCTTCCTGCCAAGGGAACTGTTCAGGCACTATTCCGGGTAATGTTGTGCTGAGCGTTCTTTCTAGGACATTGGCTAGCTCCATGGGCGCACTCTCCCCGAATGAAAGGCTGATGTTGAGTCAAGCAGGAGATGGTGTTCAAGAAATAGTCGAGCAAGTCAATGTGCTCTTTCAAGAAAGAGTGACAAGCTACAGCGAGCAACTGAGCAATTATGGCTATTCTCCTTTTGCTGAATTAGGTCCAGTCCGAATACCTGGAGAGGGAAACTGAGTGTTCAGGAGAATTTTGCTTTGGGTTTCTGAGAACCACTATTTGAATAACAAATTGCCAAAGATGGGATTTGTGAAAAGGGCAAGATCAAAATTTATGCCTGGAGAGACCTTAGAGGAAGCGTTACAGGCAGCGAGCGAACTAGAAAAACGGGACACTTCGACTGTTTTTACTTTACTAGGTGAAAGTGTCGAAGATTTAGATGAGTCCAGGGGGGTAGTCGATCACTACAAAACCGTTCTTCGGGAAGTAAGAAACAGGAACTTGACATCCGAAATTTCATTAAAATTGACTCAGATCGGAGTCGATTTGGGGAGTGGCATAGCCTCAGATAATTTGAGGGAAATACTGGAGTTGGCACAAAGGTTAAATCTGTTTGTGTGGATAGATATAGAAGGAAGCTATTACACGGACACCACTATTGATATTTACAAGGGGGTGGCCGGCAAATATTCGAACGTCGGCATTTGTCTCCAGGCCTATCTTTACCGTACGACTGATGATATCCAAGGGATGTTAGCACTGAACCCAGCTATTAGACTGGTGAAAGGGGCTTACCTTGAGTCAGAAGAAATAGCTTTCCCTCAAAAAAAGGATGTCGATCGCAATTATCTCAAATTAGCTGATGAATTGCTTGTGGCTAGAAGGAGAAATGAAGTGAGAGCTGTGTTTGCTACTCATGACAGTAAAATTATAGATCAGATAATGAGTACTATTGTACTACATGAAGATTTGAATCTCGGAGATCTGGAAGTCCACATGCTATACGGCATTTCAAAGCATGTTCAAGAATCTCTATTACAAAGTGGGGTTAAGGTGGCAGTACTGATAGCTTACGGATCTTCTTGGTTTCCGTGGTATATGCGTCGCTTAGCTGAACGACCCGCAAATCTATGGTTCCTACTAAGCAGGATGTTGGTGGGCTGACCGTGGGGAATGGAGTGAGGCGGTGGGCCATTCTTGCATTGGTTGCCACTTCGGTAATGCTTGGTATGTCTGTTTGGTTGACCGCAGCAGCCATTGGAGATGTTCTTCAGGCAAAATGGTCCCTTGGATCCAGTCAAGTTGGCTGGTTGGTCACTGCTGTCCAGTTGGGTTTCGTCTTGGGTGCTTTCGTTGCAGCGATCTTCAATTTGGTAGATATATTTCCGGAAAGAACTTATTTCTCCTGCTCGGCTGTTCTAGCTGGACTGACAAATGGAGGTTTACTTCTAGTCGGTGATTATGAATCAGCCCTAGTGCTGAGATTTTTAACCGGATTTTTTCTCGCAGGTGTGTATCCTCCCTCGATGAAAATGATTTCGACCTGGTTCAAAGCTTCTCGTGGTTTGGCAATTGGAACTATTGTTGGTGCACTTACACTAGGTAAAGCAAGTCCCTATTTATTTAAGGTGATTGGAAACTCTTCTTTTTCCATGGTTATTTTAGGAACCTCTCTGGCTGCTTTGGCAAGCGGAGTGCTGGTAGGTTTTTATTATTACGATGGTCCGCACGGTTTCAAAAGATCTTCTTTTTCTTGGAGACATATAGTGACGGTGGTTAGTCATCGACCGACTCGTTTAGCGACCTATGGTTACCTGGGTCATATGTGGGAGCTGTATGCAATGTGGACATGGGCACCAGCTTTCATCGTAGCTAGTTTTTCTGTCAATTCTGGACAAGACTTTTCGGGTGGATTGCTGGAATGGGCTGATATAACAGCTTTTGCTGTCATATCGATTGGAGGATTGGGATGTATTTGGGGTGGTATTGCGGCAGATAAGATTGGTAGAAGAAAAGTAGTCAATTTGTCTATGCTCATTAGTGGATCGTGTTGTGTTGCAGTCGGATTTCTCTTTGGACAGACTCCGTGGTTGCTGATACCTCTGATGTTGATCTGGGGTTTTTTCGTGGTTGCTGATTCTGCACAATTCAGTGCTATGGTGACGGAGATTGCACCCCAGGACGCTGTAGGAACAGCTCTTACCCTTCAGACTTCCCTGGGATTTCTGCTCACTATGGCTACTATTCAGGGAACACCCTTTCTGACGGAACTGGTGGGTTGGAGATGGTCATTTGCATTTTTATCACTGGGTCCGCTGCTCGGTATCCTTTCTATTAGAAGATTGGACGCTAGTTACTCTGACGATGAGTAGTTGCCCATATCTTCCAAGCTCACGTTACCACCACTAAGTATGGCGACTGTGTTGCCTCCAGTATCGTTCTGGACCTGTCCAGAGAACAGAGCGGCGATAGCGGCGCAACCTGCTGGTTCTACAAGCAGCTTTGTCCTGCTGAGTAAGAAGGACATGGCTTGCATAATCTGACTATCGCTCACTACGATGATCTTTTCTACATTTTCCCGAACTATTTGATAGGTCAATTCCCCAGCCATGGGTGCCCCTAACCCATCAGCGATGGTTGAAACGTTGTCTAGATGAACAGCTCGGCCTTGAAGTAAGCTGGCATTCATTGCTGCGGCACCTTCTGGTTCCACACCATAAATTTTGACATGGGGATGCAAGTACCGTTTTACAAGTGACATTCCAGCTATTAGACCACCACCACCTACGGGGATAATTAAGCTTTCTATCTCCTGGAGGTCGCTAAAAATTTCAAGTCCAACTGTGCCTTGTCCCGCTATGACTTGAAGGTCATCAAAGGGATGGATAAAAGTCATGCCTTCCTCTTCTGCGATCTGCAGAGCCAATTGAAAAGCTTCTGGTGCTGTGCCGTGTAGGATGACTTTCCCTCCATAAGCCTCAGTTGCCTGAGCTTTTGTGAGCGATGCTTTTTCATTCATGACCACGGTTGTAGGGACATTTAGTTGCTGAGAGGCCCAGGCAAGGGCCTGAGCGTGATTGCCAGCTGAGACTGTCACCACCCCCCTTGTCAGCTGATCTTTATCAAGGTTCATGATACTGTTCAGAGCCCCCCTGACTTTAAAAGATCCTGTTTTCTGAAAGTTTTCACATTTTAGGAAAACAGATTGTCCCACCTCAGCATTTAAGCTCTGATTAGGAGTAAGTGGGGTATGGTGTATTTTATTCGCTATTTGTACCTGAGCTAGTTGCAAATCTTCTAAGGTTGGTTTTGAACCCATATTGTCTAAAGTCTGCCTGTTATTGGTGTTGGCGTTGCACCTATATTCTTACTGATGTAATGTTGTAATGCAATTCGATCTCCATTTTTTTTCTTTTACTGGGAACACGAATGGAAGCAGGTGTTGGTTGGGGGCGCTTATAACTATGTCTGTTGCTGGTCTAGTTCCTCCCTTTGGTTTCTTTTAGATCACCCATAACCAAGAGGTCTTGATATGCGGGTAAAATCGTTGTTATCGGCTGTTTTTACCATAGGTTTTTTAATGATTTCCGTTCCTTTGCAAGCGCAAAATGGCACTCTTTCGGGAACTGTTGTTGATGTAGAGACTGGTGCAACTTTGGCATCGGCTCAGGTCGAGATTCTCGAAAGTGGAGAAAACGCCGTTCTGACTTCAGCAAATGGACAGTTTTCTTTTTCAGTGTCATCGGGGACTTATTCCGTAGTAGTGACTGCTCTTGGCTACCGTCCTTATCGTGAAGATGGTGTTCGTGTGTCAGCGGGCGGTTCAGCTACCCTGGAAGTCAGTTTGACCTCTCAGGCTCTTGAGCTAAATCCATTGGTTGTAACTGCATCTAGAACTACTGAAACGAGCGCATCAGCGCCGGCCACTGTGATAGTAATAGGAGAGACTGAAGTCGCTGAAAGACCGACAGTGACTCCGGTTGATCACTTGAGGGCTGTTCCTGGTGTCGATGTGATGCAACAAGGGGTACAGTCGACTAACGTAGTAGTTAGAGGTTTCAGTAATGTTTTCTCCGGAAGTCTACATGCTCTTGTTGATGATCGAATTGCTGGCGTTCCATCCTTACGGGTGAATTTAATGCATTTCATACCTTCTCAAGATGAAGACCTCGAAAGAATGGAAGTGGTGCTAGGCCCTGGGTCGGCGCTGTACGGACCTAATACCTCTAATGGGGTTGTTCATCTGATCACAAAATCTCCACTTGAATCTCAAGGCTCAACGGCGACTTTAGGTGGTGGCACTCAGAGTGTGTCTGAATTCGCTTTTAGAACTGCTCAAAAACTGTCAGATAATTTCGGAATAAAAATTTCTGCTAAGAAAATGGGAGGGGATGATTGGAGTTTTACAGATCCAATCGAGTTCGCGGCCAGAACACAAGCACTGGCGAATAAAGATGCTTTCATTACGGAAAGGATTGCTTCCGGTTCATCTGCTGCCATAGCGCAAAGGGCTTACGAAAATGTGGGTAATAGAGACAATGCATTTAACCGTGAGTCGGTGGACGCTAGGGCGGACTGGGATGTAAGTGAGAATACTCGGCTTATGTTTAATTATGGTCTAACAAGTGCAACAGGAGTTGAGTTGACGGGCTTAGGTGGGGGACAGGTAGAAGATTGGAACTATTCCTTTTATCAGGCTCGACTGAGATCTAACAGGATGTTTGCACAATTTTATCTCAATACCAGCGACGCTGGTCCCAATAGTTTCCTACTGAGGAATGGCACTCCTCTAGTCGATAAATCTCAACTATGGGTTACTCAACTCAGAAATTCGACAGCTTTATTCGGGGGCAAGCAAGATTTTACTTATGGGATGGACTACACGAACACAGATCCTCGTACAGAGGGTACCGTGAACGGAGCATTTGAAAACGATGACGATATCCAGGAGCTGGGTATATATTTGCAATCTAAAACCGCTTTAACAGACCAGTTGGATCTGATTGTGGCAGGACGTAGAGATACACATTCCCGCTTGGATGAAAACACCTTTAGTCCCAGGGCAGCTCTAGTGTTTGAACCTGCGCCTAATCATAGCTTCAGAGCCACATATAATAGGGCGTTTTCAACACCTAGTAGCTTGAACATGTTCTTGGAGATTTCGGGTGGTCAAGCTCCGGCTCCACTTGGACCGCTAGGTTACAGGGTCAGGGCACAGGGGAACAATAAAGGTTATGTCTATCAAAATGCTGATGGATCACTGAAGGGTATGAGATCGCCATTTAACCCTGGAGGAGCCAGTCAGCTGCTACCAGTACAGCAGTCAACTCTTTACGCAATGGGTGTAGGAGCTATGGCGGCTCAGGGGGCGATCGATGCTACCACCGCGGCACTGTTGAATAGCTTTGCTGCAGATGCTGGAGCTATAGGCATCAATTTATTGAATACAAATAACATGGCGGTAACTCCCTTGGCCACCACTGTCGTTCCAAACACTCCTAAACTAGAGATAAGTACAAATACCACTTACGAAATGGGTTATCAGGGCCTGATTAACGACAGAATTCAATTTGCAGTGGACGGATGGTACAGTCAGAGGAAAAATTTTGTATCGCCACTTATGGCTACCACTCCTATGATTTTACTTGATCCCACAACCATGGTAGGGTTCCTGACACCAAGGTTGACTGCTGTTTATCAGGCACAGGGAATGGACGCAGCTACAGCTGGAGCTACAGCCGGAGCTGCAGCAATGCAAATAGCACTTGGTGGTGATGGAGTGGGTGGAACCGCTGGATTGGCAGAGATTCCTTTAGCTGTAGCATCTACAGCCGATGTAAATGCTCAGGGTGCTGAGTTGTTGGCAACCTATATGAATCAGGGTGACCTGAACGTCTGGGGTGCGGATTTTTCCATGAAGGCATTTTTGAATGATGAATGGACTCTCGCATCAACGGCATCGTTTGTGAATGATGATTATTTCACAATTGCAGAAATGCAGAATGCCACCAGTCCTATTTACCTAAACGCACCAAAGTCAAAAGGTACTATCACGCTAGGCTACAGAGGTGTGCGTTCTGGTTACAATGTCGAGATGCGGATGCGGGCCACTGAAGGTTTCCCAGCGAATTCGGCAGGATTTGTTGGCACAAAATGCGTTACCAATGGAACTGGTGGATTGGGCGAGGAAGAATGCGTGAAAGGTCATACCCTCATGGATGCCGTGATGGGCTATAAAGTTCCAGGAACGGCAGCGACTTTACAACTAACTGCTACCAACTTACTGGGCACTAAATACCGAAGTTTTGTGGGCGTTCCAGAGATGGGGAGGTTTGTCATGGTTAGAGTCAAATACGATTTCTAAGGTTTAGTTAAAATTGGGAATAGAATCTAGTAAGGCTCGTATTTCCCATAAATAGTAAGGGGAGGTGGACGGTGTCCACCTCCCCTTACTATTTATTTCTCAGCTTATAAGTTACTTGGCTCTCAATTTCTAAAATATATTCAGGAGCGACATGCATTCAGGAAAAACCTTGAGGTTACGTTGTATTTTTTGTCTAACTCTGACTTCGGTGAAATTGGAAAGGAAGAAAGGTGAGGGACGTTGTGATCATTGTTCCAAGCCCGTTTTATTGGATAGGCCAATAAAGATCGTTCAAGATGATTTCAATGAAACAGTCGTCAATTCGGAGATACCTGTACTTGTAGATTTTTATGCAGATTGGTGTGGGCCTTGTAAGATGGTCAATCCAATTATCGATGACATTGCGGGTAGGAAAGAGGGAGAGCTCGTCGTGATAAAGATCGATGCGGATACGGCGCATGAATTAATGGAAGATATGAAGGTAACCAGCGTTCCAACTTTGTTACTTTTTAAGGGTGGAGAAGAAATATCTCGAAGTGTAGGCCTGGAACCCGAAAAGATAAAAGAAATGGTCGAGCATGCGATTACATAGGGGATACTAATATGGGTAAGAAGGAACGTTTAGAAACCATTTTACATTTAGTTAGAAGTCATAGGGTGACTAGTCACCAAGCGCTCGGAAAATTATTAGGCGAGAGGGGGGTAGTCGTGACTCAAACAACTTTATCTCGTGACATAAGAGAACTTGGAGTCATAAAAGTTCCTGGATCCCAAGGGGTTGGACAATACAGAATTCCGGAAGATTGGGATAATAGAACTAATCTGGCCAATGTATTACCCAGTCTATTCGTGAGTGCGGGTGTTGCTGGGAATCTATTGGTCGTAAGAACTGTAAATGGGGGTGCCGCTGCAGTTGCTTATGCTATCGACTGGGAGGATTGGCCAGAAGTTATGGGTACTGTAGCTGGAGAGGACACCGTCTTCGTAGCAGTAAGTGATAAAGGAAAGATAAGTTTGGTGCATGACAGACTGCTCGACATAGTGAGCGTTGAGAGGGCCTAGTGCCCTAAAACGATTTAAGATCAAGTGATAGTTCTCGATCCCCTACTAATGTGCATAAATATGCTTATATTATGAATAATTGTTCCATACAAGGATTTTGGAAATACAGGAGGACAAGTGGCTTTAAAGGTTGTTTTGGCTTATTCAGGTGGGTTGGATACTTCTGCGATAGTGCCTTGGCTGATAGAAGAATATAATGCAGAGGTAGTGTGTGTTGCTGCCGACGTTGGCCAGCCCGGTGGCTTGGAGGGCCTTCAAGAAAAAGCTTTTGCGGCTGGGGCATCAAGTTTTTATGGTGAAGATCTCAAGAAAGATTTCATAGAAAACTTTGTATGGCCAACCCTGAGATCAGGAGCAGTCTATGGACGCAAATATCTACTAGGGACTTCCATGGCAAGACCAATTATTGCCAGGAGAATGGTAGAAATAGCTCATGAAATCGGTGCAGACGCACTGTCTCATGGTTGCACTGGAAAGGGAAATGATCAGGTACGATTCGAACTCACCTTTGCAAGCTTGTCTCCCGAACTAAGAGTGATCGCTCCCTGGAGAGAGTGGGAGATTAAGTCCAGAGAAGACGCCTTGGCATATATCAGGAAGCGTAACATTGATATACAGGGTGTTGATCAGAATAAATTGTTTTCCAGAGACGAGAATCTATGGCATATTTCTCATGAGGGGGGACCCCTCGAAGACCCTGGGTACGAGCCTGAAGAATCGATTTTTCAGTGGACAGTCTCAGCTGAAAATGCACCGGATTGTCCTGAAATGTTGGAAATGGAGTTTAACGAGGGCTATCCAGTAGCTATCAACGGGAAGAGCCTGGATTCGATTCAACTACTCGAATCATTGAACCAAAAAGGTTCTGAACATGGGATAGGAAGGATAGATCTGGTGGAGGATCGATTAGTTGGAATGAAATCGCGAGGTCTTTATGAGACTCCAGGAGGAACACTTCTACATATTGCTTTGAGGGAACTCGAACAGCTGACTTTGGACAGACGCACATTATCACTTAAGGACGAGCTGGCTTCGCGTTATGCCGATTTGGTATATGAAGGATGGTGGTGGAATCCTGAAAGGGAAGCTATTGATGCAGCTGTGAATACCTTGATGAAAAACGTTTCCGGAAAGGTACGCCTGAAGCTCTATAAGGGTGTAGCCACTGTTGTGAGCCGCTCAAGTCCCAAATCCCTATATGATGCTGGCTTTGCTTCATTTGGAGAGGATGAAAGATTCGCACATTCCGATGCAGAGGGCTTCATAAGGTTGTTCGGCCTTCCCGCTCGAGTTAGAGCTGAAAGAAATTCTCGTGGATAAATCCGATTCGTGGACTTCTGGACCGCTATGGAAGGGTCGCATAGAAAGTGCTATTGACCACCGGATGGACCCTCTAAACAGAAGCCTGCCTCTTGACTTCCGTCTTTGGCCTCAGGATGTCAGGGGTAGTCGTGCCTGGGCGAATGCATTGGCTGGGTCGGGAATTATCGAAGAAGCCGAGAGAGGTGAACTTGTGGAAGGACTAGATCGTGTATCTCAGCTTCTTGCTGAAAATGATTACTCACAAGAGATGGATGAAGACATACATTCTCTTGTAGAACGCTTGTTGTATTCTGAAATAGGGGATCTGGCTGGTAAATTGCACACGGGAAGGTCACGCAATGATCAAGTAGCAACTGATCTTCGCCTCTGGGGACTGGATGCAATTGATTCTTTGGTCATTGCTATGGTTCGACTGGAAAAGAAACTTCTCCTTTGGGCTGAAGAATCGGTTCACATTATTTTTCCTGGATATACTCATTTACAACAGGGACAGCCCGTCAGGGCTGCTCATTGGGTAATGTCGCATTTTTGGCCTCTNGATCGTGACAGGGAATTGCTGGGAGAGATAAGGAAACATGCGAGTGTTCTTCCCTTGGGTTCAGGGGCAATAGCTGGATGNCCTTTTCNCATAGACAGAAAAGCCATGATGGAGGAACTAGGATTCTCTAGNTTGTCTGAGAATAGCATCGACGCCGTAAGTGATCGTGATTGGGTAATGGAATTGAGTTTTGCTACAGCCAGAATAGGAATACATCTATCACGNCTGTGTGAAGATCTAGTCCTGTTCACATCTTCTGAATTTGGATTCGTCAGATTAGGCGATGGATTTAGTACTGGGTCGAGCCTAATGCCTCAAAAAAGAAANCCAGACGTAGCTGAACTTACTCGGGGTAAGTCTGGCCGGTTGGTAGGGAATCTGATGTCTTTGATGACAATCCTGAAGGGCCTTCCTACGGGGTACAACCGAGACTTGCAGGAGGATAAACATAGCCTTTTCGATTCAACAGATACATTGTGCACAGTCCTTCCAGCTATAGAAGGAGCAGTAAAGAGTGCTGAATTTCTAGAAGACAATATCAAGTCCGCGCTGAATCCCGAGTTGTATGCTACTGATCTGGCCGATCATTTAGTTCGCAGCGGGGTTCCTTTTAGGGAAGCTCACGAGGTCATTGGTAAGATCGTTAGAATGTCAGCAGAGCAAAATATCCCCCTAGACGAGATGTCTCTGCAAGATTTTCAGGGTATAGATGANCGGTTCGGNTCGAATGTCCAGGAAGTCTTTTCGTATGAGCGATCGGTCGAGTCGAGATCCGTTAGCGGAGGTACATCTTTGAGTGCCATCAAGTNCCAACTTGAGGCGGCCAGGGAAAGTGTCCAATCGAAGTGAATCCATCTCTGTCCTTTAGCGCCAAATTATTTTAAGATTGGGTTATTCANGCATTTTAGCTAACCATATTTTTACGTTTTTGGAGGTGGNATGTCCCAAGGTTCGGAGGTCGTCAGTCGACCCTGTTTAGATACCATAGATATTCCTTTAGGTAAACGTGTCCGCTTGAGAAGGCTTTTGTACGGTCGAGGCTTAAAGAATGGCACACTCTTGGTCTTACCTATAGATCAAGGCCTTGAACATGGNCCAGTTGATTTTTTCTCGAATCCACCCTCTCAGTCTCCAGATTTCCAATGGCGATTGGCTCTGGAGGGNAACTATAACGCCGTTGCCTGNCATTATGGTTTAGCCAGAAAATATATGGACAAGTACGCAGGAGATGTTCCGCTTTTACTTAAATTAAATGGAAAAACCAATATTCCGTCAGACGATGAGGCCTTTTCTCCATTAACCAGTAGTGTTGAAGACGCAGTGNCTTTGGGGGCTGANGCTGTCGGTTACACTCTCTACGTGGGATCTCCCAAGCAACAAGAGGATTTTCTGCAACTGAAGATGATNCGGGAGAGCTGCGATAAATACAACATGCCTTTGGTAGTCTGGTCATACCCCCGAGGATCTGCTATCGAAGGGAANGGCGGCAAGAATAGTCTTTATGCAGTAGACTATGCAGCGCGCGTGGCTTTAGAGCTTGGGGCGGACATAGTGAAATTGAACATACCAAAAGAGACGACCTATCCAGATGGTAAACCAGAAGAGTACGCTTCGATAGAGTATTCTGTTGCTGGGGTGGCTGAAAGAGTCGTCAGATCAGCTGGCAATTGTCTAGTCCTGTTTTCTGGTGGCAGTAAATTGGGAGACGATGATTTGATAAATAAGGTGGAAACGGCTATGGGAGCTGGAGCAACAGGTCTCATTTTCGGAAGAAATATGTGGCAACGGCCTTTCGATGAAGCCCTCAAAATTACAGAGCGTGTTCAGGGTATCTTGCAGAGCTTTGGGGTCTGAGTGATTTCAAATTGCTAAAGTAAAGGAGGTCTTGGATTTGGAAGTTGAAGCATTAAAGCAAGCAGTGGCAGAGGAGGCTTCTCTTCGAGTAGAGAGCGGGATGCGACTGGGACTGGGAACTGGATCTACAGTTGCTCACTTCTTGGTAGCACTTTCAAAGAGACTAAAGGATGGAGAAATCGCTGACATCAGTGGTGTTCCAAGCTCAGTCTGGACAGAAAGGAAAGCTACCGAATTGAATATTCCTTTGACCTCTTTGGCAAAACATCCTGTACTAGATCTGACTATAGACGGAGCAGACGAAGTAGATCCTCACCTAGATTTGATAAAGGGCTTGGGAGGAGCATTGCTAAGAGAGAAAATTATTGCNCAGGCTTCACGCAGGTTAGNGATAATGGTTGACGAAACCAAAATAGTGGAACAGCTGGGGACAAAGTCACCTGTTCCAGTGGAAGTTGTTCCGTTTGAATGGAAGATTCATATTGGATTTATGGACTCAAAGGGAGCAAAAGCAAAAAGGCGGATGACTTCTCAAGGTGATCCCTTTATTACCGACAATGGGAATTTTATTCTAGACTGTTATTTTGAAGATGGTTTGTACGACTCGAAAACCTTTGAGGAAAGTTTGACTAGCAGGTCTGGTATAGTAGAATCAGGTCTGTTCATACAAATAGCTACAGAAGTCATAGTGAGTGAAACTGAAGGTGTGGTTAGGACCTTATATCCAAAAGATAAAGGTTAAAAATGGTGAAAATTGCTCCATCAATTCTATCCTCTGATTTTGGCCGACTAGCTGAGCAGGTTATTGAAGCGGAGGAAGCCGGTGCAGATTGGATACATGTGGATGTTATGGATGGATCTTTTGTCCCCAATATTACTATAGGTCCAGCGGTCACAGAAGCAGTCCGATCGGCTACCGATCTACCAGTAGACGTTCATTTGATGATAAATAACCCTGATCNACACCTGGAAGCATTTGCAGATGCCGGTGCTGACTATCTCACTGTGCACCAGGAAGCCTGTGTACATCTGCACAAAACGATCGATGCAATTCGTGATATGAATGTAAGGCCTGGAATAACTTTGAATCCTGCCACCTCAATTGGAACTATTGAGGACATTATCGATTATGTTGACTTGGTACTCGTGATGTCTGTAAACCCTGGGTTTGGTGGGCAATCATTTATTCCGTCGAGTATAGAGAGAATTAAAAAATTAAAAGATCTAATAAGGNGTAGAGGCCTAACTGGGGTAGAACTGGAAGTTGATGGAGGAATTAACGAGAACACAGCAGCTTCAGTTGTTAATGCTGGCTCTAGTGTCCTGGTCGCTGGTTCAGCGGTTTATGGCCANCCAGAAGGNGTTGCTGAAGCCATTCGTCGCTTGCGTCTGGCGGCCAGTGAAGAGNCAGCCTAGANAGAAAACTTTATGCCCATCCCTACATTATTAGCCGTTTTGGCTCACCCTGATGATGAAGTTCTATGTGCTGGAGCTTTGATGGCACAAAAGGCAAAAGGCAGTAGGGTTGTCGTCCTATGGTTGACTAAGGGTGAGATGACGAATGCCTTTGGACCTATNAGTCGAGCAGAGGTTTCTAGGCGCCGAGTAGATTTAGGTTTCAAAGCCATAGAGATACTAGGTGTGGAAGGAAGGTTTCTCGATTTTCCAGATTCTGCTGTTGAGGCAAGTGTTGAAGCAGCAAAGCGAGTNGCCAGAGTCATAGCTGAAATAAAACCCGACGGCATACTTACCTGGGGTAATGCATGGGTCAGAGGCTTTAGACATCCTGACCATCAGGCTACAGGAAAAATTNCTAGGGACGCAGTCAATTTTGCAAGAATTGAGAAGGTTGTGGGNGCAGTGGGNCCGCACAGGGAATTTTGTCCAGTTTTTACNATGAGAGATATTCATTCGAGTATCCCAGCGGTAGCAATCGATGTTAGNGACCATATGGATAAGATTTTTCAAGTAGCCGACCATTATCGTAAATCTATCGGTTTTGGCGATGTGGATTGGTTACAGGATCGACTGCAGTCGTCTGGGTCCAATTGGGGAATCGATTATGCAGAGGAGTTTGATGCTTGGGAAACCGGTGGAGGTTTAGCAAAAGCCTTGCTGCCACATTTAAACGCTGATTTCGTTCACCACCCAGAGAGAATTTAAGGNAGGAGAACAGATGAACTCCTTTGTCTATCGTAGCAATTTTAAAGATCCCGTAGAGGATATATTCGACTGGCACATGCGTCCGGGAGCTTTAGAACGCTTGATACCACCCTGGGAACATGTAGAGATCAAGAAAAANTCAGGACCNCCCTCAGAAAGAGGAGAAGTACATCTTCGGATGAAAAAGAATGGTATTCCTTTTGATATGAAAGTTGCACACACAGGTTTTCTAGAGAATCAATTTTTCGAGGATCAACAACTGCAAGGACCATTCAANCATTGGAGGCACACGCACAGGTTTGAGAGGGATTTAGAAGGTGGTACAGTCATGGAAGATTATATTGAGTGGAGTTCTCCGCTTGGATTCCTTGGCAACTTATTAAGTCGTGAATTCATCAAGAAGGATTTGAATCGTGCCTTCTCCTTTAGACATCAGAGGCTGAAGAACGAAATTGCACGATTACAGAGCAATAGGACAGCTAGACCACTAACTATCGCGNTAACTGGAAGTAATGGATTGATCGGTAGATCTCTTTGCAATGTACTTACAACCGTAGGACACAGAGTGATACGATTAGTTAGAGACCCTGCTGCGATTACACCAGGGTGTTGTTATTGGGATCCGAGTAGCGGTGAGATAGAAGCTGAGAAATTGGAGGATCTGGATGCCGTTGTAAACCTAGCTGGAGAACCGCTTACGGGACTTCAGTGGACAGCAAATAAAAAACAAGAGATATGGAACAGTAGGGTGAAGGGAACGGAGATTCTGGCCAGGTGTTTAGCCGGACTTGAGAAACCTCCGGAAGTATTTGTTTCAGCGTCGGCAATTGGATTCTACGGTGATGGGGGTCTAGATGGTATAACAGAGGATGACGGACCCGGAGATGGTTTCTTAGCCGAATTATGTAAGGCTTGGGAAGATGCTGCTATCCCCGCTAGAGATAAAGGGATAAGAGTGGTACACCCCAGGATTGGAATCGTTTTGACCCCCTCAGGAGGTGCGTTAAAGCAAATGTTACCGGCATTCCAGTTAGGTGCCGGGGCAAGGTTTGGAAAGGGAAGGAGGTTTATGAGTTGGATAGATCACGATGATCTGTTGAGCTTACTTCTCTTCTGTATAGTGCATGACAATATGGAAGGTCCTGTCAACGCTACGGCTCCTGCCCCGGTGTCTAATGACAACTTTAGTCGCATTTTAGGGAAGATTTTAAAACGTCCAGTTATTTTCAGTATACCCGACCTTATNATANAAACGGCGCTGGGAGAAATGGGTACAGAGATGCTCTTGTCCAGTGCTAAAGTTATGCCACAAATTATGGAGGATCGAGGTTTCGAATTTAGGTATCCGAAACTGGAAGAATCTCTGGCTTTTCAATTAGGAAAATAGAAATTAAATCGGTTTCATACTCAATACTAGAGGAATCATTGGTACCCAGATTTCCCATAACTAATTAGAATAATCTCTAGGCAGTAATCATGTCAGGGCCGAGGTGGCGAAATGGTATACGCAGGGGACTTAAAATCCCCCGGGAGAAATCCCATGCGGGTTCGAGTCCCGCCCTCGGCATAGNAGTTCTTGTTGTGAGTAAAAGGCAGGGGAGTTAATATCANGAATCCTAGAGCNTTGCAGNTAAGACTATTGANCAGNGTCGNACATCATATATGAANNAANAAGGTGTCNCATGACTAAAGAAAGCGGATTGAATCGAAGGAGTTTTTTGAGAAATGCAGGTCTGACTGCNGTATTGGCTGGAGCTGGNTCACCTCTGGATAAGTTTGAGTTAGNTGAAGNTNGNAATCAAAAGGGATCNGACAAAAANCAGCAAGTCAAATACGATTTTGANGAGGTATATGATAGAGTAGGTACTGATAGTGTAAAATGGGATCGAGCAGGTCAGAGGCATAGTACAGGCCTTGATGTGGGAATGGGTATAGCGGATATGGATTTTAAAGCTCCTCCGTGTATAGGAGAAGCTTTAGCTGAACGCTGTGAACATGAAAATTGGGGATATTTGAGTCANCCTTCTGATTATGTCGAAGCTATAGTTTCTTGGAATCAAAGACGATATGGCTTAGATATAGATCCTTCTTCTTTGGTCTTGGCTACAGGGGTTCATCCAGGTCTAATTGCTGCGCTAAAAACCTTCTCGCCCCCAGGAACCAGGACATTGATTTGTACCCCTAGTTACAATGGTTTCTACGGCGATTTGAGNGCTAGTAAGACAATAGCGGAAGACAGTATGATGAANGTGGTCAACGGTCGTTATGAAATCGATTTTGATGATTTTGAAAGGAAAGCCGCTCGTTGCAATACCTATCTTCTGTGCAACCCTCAAAACCCAACTGGAAATGTCTGGACGGAAGAGGAATTGTTACGGATGGGAGAGATTTGTTTGAAGCATCGCACCATCGTATTAGCTGATGAGATACATTGTGACTTCGTCATGAAGGGCCAACGGTACACACCTTTTGCAAGCTTGCCAGATAAAGATATCGTTGACAATAGCCTGACTTTTAAGGCGGCTAGCAAAACGTTCAGTTTAGCGGCAATGAAAGCTGCCTGGTTCTTTTCTACGAACCAAGATTTCCTCAACAGAGTTAAAGAGAATCACAGAGCAGACTTGACCACGCTGGGAATGGTGGCGAATAGAGCAGCATTAACCGAAGGTGAGGATTGGTTCGATCAGGCCTTAGCATATATCGATGAAAATCAAGAGTTTGTCACGTCTTATATCAGAGAGAACATTCCCCTGATCAGTCATCGCAAGGCTGAGGGGACCTACCTGGCCTGGCTAGACGTTAGCAGGGTGATTGACATAGTTGGTGCAGAGGCAACGGCAGCGGATCGTGGCCGGACATCCGTCGACCCTGTGACACCAGAGATGATTATGCAGGAATGGTTTGGCCAAAATGCTCGAGTGGATTTGAATCCAGGGTCTTCTTATGGCACTGGCGGGGCTGGACACATGCGTATGAACATTGCTNCGTCTAGAAAACTGCTGAAAATAGCCTTGGACAACATAGCCGAAGCTCTAGACCNGCTGCCGCGAGTTTAATTGTCATTGGGAGAGGATAGTCCTACAGGGTCGGTTTAAAANNTTTATGACGGTTCAAATGGCTTTGGGCTGAAGAGATAGTGCCCCACTCCCCATTCTGACCCTTGGTTATAGCCAAACATTTCTTCGCAGGCCAGGAAGAAAAGACGCCATCTTTGGTACCAGACAGAGGCTTGATCCCCATAAATATCATCAAAGATCTCTAGGATAGTTGGTTTTTTGGATTCTAGATGTAATCGCCAAGCTTCTGCGGTTCGTTGGTAGTGTATTCCTTCTAACCACCACTGTTGTTCGATCTTTAAACTGTCACTGTGTGATGGAAGGTAGTTGTACGACGGCATCATCCCTCCAGAAAAAAACAGTCTGCCCATCCAGTTATGTGAGCCGANTGTATCAAAAGGGTACAATTTTCTCTTATGGCAGAAGACATGTATAAATAGTAATCCGTGAGGNACCATCCAGCTTGCGATTCTCTTGAGTAGTTGCTGATGATTTCTTACGTGCTCTAACATTTCGATTGTGACTATGCGGTCAAAGCTTCGATCAGGTGTGAAGTCACTGATATCNGCTGTNNTAACTTCAATATTGTGTTTGNTTTTGGAGTTTATGAAATCACGTTGTGATTTAGAATTGGATACAGAGGTGATTTGAGAGTTTGGATACTTGTCCGCCATNAAAAGAGAGAGGGATCCCCATCCACAGCCTAGCTCGAGGATGTTTTGACCGTCTCTGAGTCTTGCTCTTTCACAAATCATTTCTAGTGAAGANCTCTCAGCGTCTGATAATGATTCTGTCTGCTCGGACCAATAACAAGCACTGTATTTAAGGTGTTTGCCCAAAACATGTCTGAAGAAATCAGCNGGGATTTCGTAGTGTTGTTCATTCGCTTTGTCTGTGTGAACGGCTATGGGTCCAGACCTAATGATCTCGAGGAAAGCGTCTCCATCATCTGTGTTGATTTCTTTTAGTCTTTTCNTTATCAGGGAACGAACNCCTAGCCGNAGAATGGTGAGTGGNAGGANCCCTTTTTCTGCTAAGTTAAGCCCTATTCTTANGATCATTTGTTGTCGTNCCTAGGGAACCAAGGGAAAAAGACATTTGTCGTCTTTTGGTAATTTCGATAGTCATCTCCACGACTTTTTACAGCTTGGATCTCGGTATATGGAATACCTGTAAAACGAAATAAGAAAAGCAGCATTAGTGGTGGGCCCAACCAGGTGAGAGCAGATCCCTGGCCNAAAAGGACATAACTCCACCAATGCAACCATTCAAAGAAATAGTTGGGATGCCTTGAAAACCGCCAAAGCCCATTCCGACATGTTTTCCCCTGGTTTTGCCTCATGGAGCGAAAAGTTGCGAGTTGGTTNTCAGCTATTGTCTCTCCAGTCACGGAAATGACCCACACACAAATTCCTAGCACCAGGAAAGAATTACTNGATTGAGAAGTCATAGCAGAGAGGATAGGGAGAGAAAAAAGCAGAGCGACAATTCCTTGGGCCTGATAGAAGAAGAAGAAATTGAAAGAAGCTTTCTCCCCCCAATGTGTTCTGAGTGCTGCATAACGCCCATCTTCCTTAGAGTGCTTCATTACACGGTCTTTCAACAGGAATACTCCTAATCGAACAGACCAGATCACACCTGCAGTTGCGACTAAGATCTTATGGCCAGATTGGCCGGGAAGGGTGATGGCATAGATCACGACGAGCGTTGCGATCCCAAAAGACCAGGCGATATCGACGCTAGTGGCATTTTTTGTTTGTTCCTGTCTGTACCAAAGTACGGCTAAACATGTTGCCAGTAACATCCATCCGGTAAATACTATATGNGTCATTTTATNTAACNTGGTCAGTTGAGTTTTGTATTTTCAAAGCGGCTAGGGGTTTTGCCAAAATCAATTGATGGTCCCCCAGGACTCCTTCTAAAAAGCCTCCTTCACAGTAGGAAAAATACATTTCCCAAATTCTGCGGAAAAATTTGTCATAGCCCAGTTTTGATATCTCNTCCTCATTGCGAACAAATTCTTTTCTCCAGAGCATAAGAGTTTTAGCGTAGTGGGGTCCTATATTCATGGTATTGATTAGACGAAGATCAGTGTGGGTCATTGCATCGAATAATGCTGAGATGGAAGGTATACAGCTTCCAGGGAATATATAAGTCTTTATAAAATCGATCTCTCTCCGAGCCTTTTCGTAGTAGCGATTCTGTATGGTGATTGTCTGTATTGCGGCCATCCCCTGTTCAGTTAACAAAGAGGAACATTTATTGAAGAATGTCTGAAACTGACTGTGCCCTATCGCTTCAATCATCTCTATGGAAACTAGGNGGTCAAATTTCCCCTCTAGATTCCTATAATCACAGAAAAGTAATTTGATCTCGTCCTCTAGTCCTTCAGCTTTGATTGCATCATGNACATAGGCGTATTGATTCTTAGAGATTGTTGTCGTTGTGACATGACAACCGTAATTTTTAGCTGCGTGTATTGCGAAACCACCCCATCCTGAACCTATCTCAATAACTCGATCTCCNGGCTTAATGCACAGATGTTTGCAGATACGGTCATACTTTGCTATGGAAGCTTCCTCGAGAGTGGCTGCTTCCGACTCGAAATAAGCGCAGGAATAGCTCAGTGTTGTATCAAGGAATTTCTGGAATAAATCGTCCCCGAGGTCATAATGAAAAGCGATGTTACGTTGGCTACCTTTTTGGCTGTTTTTTCGAAACTTATTTAGCAAGCTTCTTATAGAATTAAGCAGACGTACAATTCCTGTTTCCATACCATCGACTAGGTGTCGATTCTTAAGCAATATCTGCACAACCTTTGTGAGATCTGGGGAATNCCAATAGCCTTTAGCAAAAGCCTCCGTAGCTCCTAAATGACCCCTGAGGACAAGTGTCTTGTAAAATGATAGTTTGCTTACGGTGATTTCTGCCTTGAATCTCGATGGGTTGCCAAAACTATAGGTCCCATACTTATCGTGGATTAATAACTGTCCCTCTTCAACATGATCTAGTCGTCGAAACACCTGAATCCGGAACCAATTATCGATGCTATTCACGATTGTTTCTCTTAGATGGATGAACAAAAAAGGGAGTTCCTTTTAGCCATAATTTCGTTGCTTGNAAATAAATGCCGCCTAAAACCTTTAGAGTCATAAACGGGTATGCCAACAAGATATTTGTCATGCTTCGAGGGGTGATTTCTTGCCTGTTTAATAAAAGATTCACGTCCAGCATTTTCTGCTTCTCTTGAAAATTCTCCATATAGACTGACAATCGCCTATTGGGAATTCTGAATCTCCAGTGATAGTCATGATTCATGTCGAGGAATGGTGAAATGTGAAACGATTTCTTAAAGTGATAGGAATGCGTCGTCCTCGTTGCAGCTTCCTCGTTCCCATCGAGAATATAGGTATGCCGTTCATTCCATGGCGTGTTGGTAATCTCAGCAATTATAGCATCTAGTTTATTTTCATTTTCATTGAAACAATAATAGAAAGTAACTGGATTTATGATGTATCCGAAATATCTCAAATGGGTCAGCATGCGGATTGGTCCGCTTGGTTCATAACCCAGAGTTTCTGCCACAGTATTTCTCACAGCTTCGGAAAGNGGGATTTCAGATTCTCCGAGATAGTCTCCTCTTTTNAATTGTGCGACAGCAGTTCTGTTTTCCCCCCATAGCCAATTGGATTCGCAGACATCAGATATTTCAGAAAGATCCAAATACATCATGAACAACTGGTAATTAAAGGTGTGTTTTCTAGGAAAGAATCTGCGATGCCGCAAGACACCAGAATATATAGCGCTGTTCATCTATGAATTCCAAAGAAATTCGCAANNCTAAGAGCGCTGTTAACTCCATCTTCATGNAATCCATTACCCCAATAGGCTCCACAAAAATGTGTTCTGTTCCCTCCCGANATTTCCATCCATCTTTCCTGTGCTTTCATACTTTCAGTTGTAAATTGTGGGTGAGAATATATATGNCGGCCTAGGATCAAATCAGGGTTGATCAAATTCANGGAATTCAGAGTTATACAGATAGTTTCTTTGATATCCAAGTCCTGCAGGATGTTCATATTGTAGGTCATGGCTACGGGAGAGTCATCATTTCCTTGGGAATGGTAATTCCAGGCAGCCCATAAATCTTCCCTTACTGGCATTATGGATGTGTCGGTATGCATGATGATTTCATTTTTCTGGTAGGATATTTTACTGAGGATGTCTTTCTCATAAACACTAGGATCTGAGAGGGCCTCAATGGCCTGGTCACTGTGACAAGCAAACACCACATGGTCATAACTGTCGCCGTCTACGGTCACCCGATCATTCAATCTCTCAACACTGCTNACCTTGTGCCCCAAGCGAATATTTTNGGCAAAGGAAGCAATCATCTTATTGACGTATTGGCATGATCCTCCGGTTATNGTNCTCCATTGAGGCCGNTCATTCAAGTTTAGCATGCCGTGGTTTTTGAAAAATCGGATGAAGAAGTAGGCTGGCATTTCTAATATTGCTGAAGGTGAAGAGGACCAAATAGCCGCTCCCATAGGGACCAAATAATGATGTATAAAATCCTGCGAAAAGCCGCATTCAATAGCGTGCTCACCCAGAGTGATATCGTAAGAATTAGACTCTAATAATCCTGGAGCCTGTCTATTGAATCTTAAAATATCCCATAGCATCTGATAGAAACGTGGCCTTAGTAAGTTCTTTTTTTGGCCGAAAAGTTGTTTGAAGCTAGAGCCATTATATTCGAGGTNAGGTTCAATTAGCTTGACACTAAAACTCATAGATGTTGGTTGGGTCGAAACGTTCAAATCGGATAGTATGTGTGAAAAATTGGGATAATTTTGTTCGTTGTACACAATAAATCCCGTATCTACCGGAACGGGGGAGCCATTCATTTCTATAGTGACGGTGTTTGTGTGACCACCAATGTAATCATTGGATTCGTANAGGATTANTTCGTGCTCCCTGGACAGGAGGTAGGCAGTTGTTAGTCCAGATATCCCACCACCGACGATGGCGATTTTCATTTAATAATCTTGTAAGACGCGTTCTGGGACTGGTCTCAAGTCAGTGATCAGTCTAANAGATGCGAGGAGCTTCAATCCGTAGTAGGTTAGGTCGATTTCCCACCAGAAAAACCCCTGNCTGCTTGAACCTGGGTATTTGTGATGGTTGTTGTGCCATCCTTCGCCGAATGTAAGTAAAGCCAAGAAAAGGTTATTACGACTTTGGTCAGATGTGTCGTAACGTTGCCCGCCCCAGATATGTGCGAGAGAATTTATTGAGCAAGTGGAGTGGAAGAGGACAACAGAGGATATAAAGAAGCCCCATATCAAGTAGGGCAAGCCACCCATCCAGTACAATGCAAGGGCCAGTAATAGGGGGACCAGGGTATCAAATCGATCGATGAATCGTAGTTCTGGATATTTTGCCAGATCAGGAACTTGCGAGTAATCGGTTGGGAAGTTGGCGGGTGAGGTGATCCATCCGACATGTGACCACCAAAATCCATGGTGATGGGGGGAGTGAACGTCGTGTTCTGTATCTGAGTGGCGATGGTGTTTTCGGTGATGGGCAGCCCACCAGAGAGGTCCTCTTTGTACGGAACTAGCTCCAATGACAGCAAAAAGAAACTGCATAGCTCTACTTGTCTGGAAGCTTCGGTGTGAGAAGTATCGATGGTAAAATCCTGTAATTGCAAACATTCTGATGGCGTATAGGATGAATGNTAGAGTTACCAGTTCCCATGACCACCCAACCCAAAAAACACCCAGACACATAACATGCATGAACACGAAAGGGATGATTCTGAACCAGTCAGTCGTTTGAAGTGCTTCTTCTTCCGATACTACGGAAGTATCAAACCAATATCGTAATCTCTCTANTATAGGNTTAGGAGACATGTTCGGNGNTCANNGNGTCAGGTTGGATTAAGGGTCCATAACCTTCTCTAAATGTGGGNTATAGAAAAGAATATCCGGACTTCAAAAGCCTTTNATTAGAGCATCTTTTATTTGTACGAAGTCTGTCTCTTTNAATGAGGTNGCTCTTCTCTAGGTGTGCACATGGGTCTTCACTNCCTACTTTGGAAGCAAGCCAAGTGTATACAGAGTGGAGGGAGGCTGGNTCACTGTCCACTCCCAGGTAAAGNTTTCTTGGAGATGGGAGCTCTAAAAGNTGACAAATGGATCTTGCGCTATCGTCTCTGTGGATCCGGTTTGTGAAATGATTGGTTTCTGGNCAGTCAAGTTCTTTATCTAGGNTCCTTTTTATCATTCTTGTTCTTCCTGGTCCGTATATTCCAGCCAATCTGATTATGATACCTGGATCTCCCAATTCCAATGCTAGAGTTTCTGCACGAAGTAGCTGTTGTGCNGTGCCAGTAACTGGATTTGGATTGGTGTCTTCCGTTACCCATTCTCCTTCGTTTTGACTGAAGACTCCTGTGCTTGATACTAAAATAACTCTAACGGAGTGACCTATCCGATTGATTACGTTACCTAGTCCTTNGTAATACACTGAACGGTAGTTNTCTTCAGTTCTATTCCCTGGTGATACAGCGTACACTAATGCGTCGAACCTTNCATCAAGTTTGGGTAAGTTGGTGAGATCGGTCACATCTCCACAAACTTGTTTGAACTGTTGGGGTAGATTTTTAGGGTTTCGGTTAAGACACCAGACATCAATNTCTCTCTTCGAAAGAAGNCGAGCTACCTGAGANCCTACGTACCCACATCCTGCGATGAGGACTCTTTCGATACCTTTAGACATTAGTGTTTAAATTTTGCGGTGAAGGGGCTACTCAAGTTGCATGTTCATTCTATATTATTATTCTAGCCATTACAAGATTTTTTGTCCTTTTTTGGGTGCTATCAAATTTATGAGTGACAAAAAGTACGATGGTCACTTTTCAAGACGAGAATGTGCCTTAAATTGAAAAATGGTGCTAAGTTTACCGTAAAGAGTCATTATCTATTAAAAGAGGAGTAAGATGAGTTTAATCCAATCTGTTTGCTCAAGAACGGTCATGATGGGTGTGGGGTTCATGTGTGTGATTGGGACGACCTCCTATTTACAGGGTCAAGAGTCGGAAGATGCCGATGCTGTCGTGGAATTAGTAGCTCGGCTAAATCTTGAAAGCTATAAGAATACGNTAAAAGGATTGACNCAATTCGGTGACAGAAGGCAAGGGACCGATCGTAATAGAGCGGCNGTNGATTGGATTGAAGAACAACTGGAAAGTTATGGCTGTAAGACAGAACGACTCCATTATGAGTTCAACCCAACGCCTAGGAGATCTTCCGGAAATGGTGGAAGAAGTGAACCTCCTGNTNCAGTAATTCAGAGTGGTGAATTCAGAATGGGCCCNGGAGGTTCTAGGCAAAGAGGCATTACAAGGAGAACAGGAGTAGCCAATGGCCCTTGGCTGCAACCAGATGAAAGACTCAGAGAATTGAATAGTCAGCCAACTGAGCCTGGCCCGAGGGAACAGGTTTATTGCACTAAGGTGGGGAGTACTCGGCCGGATGAGATGTATATCCTGGGCGCACATATGGATGGCCATGGATGGGGTGAAGCTGCCAATGACAATGGTTCTGGAACAGCCTTAATAATGGAATTGGCTAGGGTGCTGAATATGCCTGACGTGGAAACAGAAAGAACAATTCGTTTTGCGTTGTGGAACAATGAAGAAACTGGTCTCAACGGAGCACGTGCCTATGTGGAACAACGGGCTGAACTGCAGGGTTGGGAGAATCCNGCAGGTTCGGGTCAATATCCAGAGCCTACTTGGCTTGCTATGATTCAGCATGACATGATGNTGTGGGATCATGGAATGCCTAGGGAGGATGGAACTTACAATCCAGAACAAAGGCCAGAAGCTGATATTAACATAGAGTTTCAGTCGAGANCAAAATACGCTGACCGGGCTATGAGACTAGGNTTTTTCTTTCGGGATGCTAATGAGAAATATGCGACTGACTATCCAGCGGCTGTTGGGAATCACATGACCAATACTGATTCTACCCCTTTCATGGATCTGGTTCCCTCCATAAGCTTGAGGGAAAATGAAAGAGGCATGCACACAGGAGCTGGTTGGAATCCTACCTGGCATCAACCGATAGATGTATTTGATACGTTTAGCGATGACGATTTCAGATTGGGCCTGAATGCAGCTCAAACTACTCTAGGGGCGATAGGGCAACTCGCNGGAGCTAGCTTTAAAAGATGATTTATGACACATTTATAGGAGCTTGCAGTNTGTTGGTNTCGCNGGCCCAAATGTAGACTANAATGATTANATATAANTCTGGTGANANAGAAGNGTCCCATCNNCCAATTCAAAAACTAAAGGGTGTTGTTCCTTCNGTAGAATGGCCGATCNTAGAGCCATTGATTGAAAGAGTCAATGCNCTCAAAAGCGAGAAAAANGCNGTAGTCTTGGCTCACAATTACCAAACTCCNGAAATTTATCATTGTGTTGCTGATTTCGTTGGAGANTCATTNCAGTTAGCTGTTCAAGCACAANAAANAGACGCGGACATCATCGTCCAGGCNGGTGTNCATTTCATGGCAGAAACTTCTAAACTNCTGTGTCCAGAGAAAACAGTTCTAATTCCCAGCCTTGAAGCGGGATGTTCGTTAGCGNCCTCTATTACTGGTGAGGACGTTCGCAAACTCAAAAATAAATATCCAAACGTCCCCGTTGTAACCTACGTCAACACTTCGGCTGACGTTAAGGCGGAGTCAGATATTTGTTGTACTTCAGCCAATGCAATAACTGTAGTTGAGAGCCTTGGGGTTGAAAGAGTGATATTACTTCCAGACGAATTTCTGTCCCAAAATGTAGCGGCCATGACAGACGTTGAGATAATAGCATGGAAAGGGCGTTGTGAGGTGCACGAGAGATTTACGGCAGGCGAACTCAGAGCTGTCAGGGGATCTACTCCAGACCTTTCTATCCTCGCTCATCCAGAGTGTTCCCCAGAGGTGTTGGAAGAGGCTGATTTCGCTGGGTCGACGTCTGCATTGATAGAGTACGTGCGTGAGAAACGACCGGAAAAAGTGATGATGGTTACAGAGTGTTCCATGAGTGACAATGTTTCTGCAGAAATTGGGGAAGGAGTGGAATTTATCAGGCCCTGTAATCTTTGNCCTCACATGAAGACTATTAATTTGCAAAACATTATAGAGAGCCTGGAGCTGATGAGATACGAAGTCACTATTCCTGAAGATATTGCTACNNANGCCAGAGGCGCTGTTCAAAGGATGGTTGATTTGGGATTGAAAGGCCAGAATTTTGAGGGCGGNACCATGAAAGATNTAGTNGTTGAAGATNGTCTGTCACTGAGTTCTATGGAAACCCTATCCCAATAGAGTGGTTTCTGCATTTTACGGGAGAACCCATCCCTCGCTTCCCGAAGTCATTTTTCGAGATTTAGTAANGAAGACTTTGACTGAAGATCTCGGTTCAGGCGGTGACATCACTTCTGAGCGGTTAATCGATAAGGAGTTGGAGATTTCTGCCGAAATCGTTGCTCGGGAACCNGGCATNCTCGCNGGGGATTCAGTTGCTNCTCTANCTTTTAAAACTGTGGATCCAAACCTTGTNATTGATCAGCATGTTTTTGATGGTGAGGTTTTGTCTGAAGGTGCTGTTGTGGCAGAAATAAAAGGTTTGGCCCGTTCCATCCTCAGTGCAGAAAGGACAGCTTTAAATTTCATCGGTCATTTATCGGGAGTAGCAACAGCTACTAACAGAATGGTTGCTGCGGTGGCAAATACAGAAAGNAAAATATGCTGCACCAGGAAGACTACTCCTGGCCTGAGGGGATTGGAAAAATATGCTGTAAGAGTTGGTGGTGCGGTCAATCATAGGTTTGGTTTGGACGGTGGAATACTGATAAAAGACAACCATATAGCGATTGCCGGTGGGATTTCCAATGCTCTCGAATTAGTTGGTGATACTGGGCCTGATATNGGGTTAGAAATAGAAGTGGATAGCTTAGATCAATTGAGNGANGNTTTAGAGTTGGGAGCCAAGTCTATTTTGCTGGATAACATGGATAATGAAATGCTGGTTAAAGCGGTAAGGATCAATGACGGCCAGGCTTCTCTAGAAGCTTCTGGCAATGTCACGCTCGATTCAGTTGAGGCAATAGCTTCAACTGGGGTGGACTATATCTCTAGNGGTTGGATTACTCATTCTGCCCCTGTTTTGGANTTTGGCTTGGATGTCATTCGTCGGTAGATCAAGCAGGATCTACTGCATAANCCTTAGGAGTTTATCACCAACCTCCCTCGCTGCNCCCCCNAGGTTTGTCACACCGCCTGAGTAGTTCCTTAGCATGACGATGCTGAGTCGTGAGTCGGGTTGAAACAGAAGGTATGCATTATAGCCGGCAACTGAACCACCATGACTGACCCACTTAAGACCATTTTTGNTTTGGCTAATAGAGAATCCTAATCCATAACCTTCAGTGTCGCTCTCTGGTGTAGCGATAGACATTATGTCGGNACGCAATGTCTGTGAGAGAAGCTGTGGTTCCTCNCCACTCATAAGACCAGAAAACTTGGCTAGATCGGCCACGGTAGAATACACCCCCCCGTTGGGGACTTTATATCCGCGTCCAGAGTGTTCATGCAATGGTGTATCTCCGTTTATCACTCCTTCACGATATACGTAGCCCGACGTCAAGAGTGGCGCCAATTCGTCACTTACAACGAAAGTTGATGATGTCATATTTAGGGGCTGGAAAATCCTTTCCTCAACAAGCTCCATGAAGGGCGTGTCGACAGCTCTGGATAGCGCTAGGCCCAATATCCCATACCCTATATTGGAATAAGAATACTCTTCACCNGGGTCGGCCTGGAAGTATGTGTCTTTAATGGAAGCCAAGACCTTGTCTTCCCAGTATGCTATAGGTCCAGATGCTGCCCCCTCAAGGTCAGGTTCTCTGATTAGTCCACTAGTATGACTGGCTAATTGTTTAAGGGTTATTGTAGANCTGTGNTCTTCACCACCCCGCAAGTTTTCTATTTCGGGAAGAAATTTTGATACGGGATCTTCGATACTGACAAGCCCGTCTTGGGCTAGAAGCACCATTAAAACAGCGGTGATTGACTTTGAAATGGATCCTGTTCGATAGATGTGGTTAGGTTNAGCTGGTNTGGAGGTGTCCCTATCCATAATACCGAAGGCACTGGAGTAGAGNGTTTCACCGTTACGGAATATCCCAATCGATATACTTCCAACATCGTCTTCTTGTACATCNTGTTCGATTTGATTCGANAAATCTTCGATAATCGAATCAATGTTTGGGCTCGACGGGCCACACGAGAATAAGAANGCNAGGGAATTGAGTGTCGCTAGAACGAAAAAGGTCTTAAGTATCGAGTTATTGTTTTTCACAGATAGTTTTCCTGGTTATGAATCTCGTGTGTTTGATGNCTACTCTATGGCTATGCAGACAAACCANTATTTAGNACTTCCTCCATTGCAGCAACGAAACGGTCCAACTCCTCTAAGCTAGAATAAACATTAGGCGTGATGCGTAANCCTTGGAATTGGGGATGGTTGATAGCCACTGTAATNATTCTGTGTTCGTTCCAGAGCCACTCTTTAAGTTCTGAGCTGTCCTGCCCAATGATCTCTACGTTTGCTATTCCTGCTGCCATACCGGGTTGTAGGCTAGTATGGATTCTAATCCGGTCATGTTTCAATAACTGTTTTGCCCAATAGTCCCTTAGGTACACTAATCGAGCTTCTTTTCGTTTGGAGCCGATACCCTGATGAAAGGTGAGGGCTTCTGCGATGGCTAAGTAATTGGCAGCAGGTGCAGTTCCTATTTGTTCAAATTTGCGAATATTGTCTCTNTGNGATTCGGCGGCTGCCATNAGAGGCCAAATGTCCTTTATAGTTTCTTTTTTCACATAGAGCAGGCCAGTGCCATGAGGTGCAAATAGCCATTTGTGTAGACTGACAGAATAGTTGTCACATCCCAAGTCAGGGATTTTAAAGTCAAAATGGGCCAGTGCATGAGCACCGTCTATGATCACTGGGATATTGTACTTTCTGGCCATCGTCGTGACGGCTTTGACTGGTAAGATCTGCCCAGTGAGATTAATCATGTGACACATCAAAATCAGTTTGGTTNTTGGGGTAATATTNGCTTCGAATAGTTCAACGATAGTCTCGGGATCTTCAGCTGGCACTGGAATATCAAATTGTTTCAGAACAATGCCTTCTCTCTGTTCCCTCTGTCTAAATGTCGTCAGCATCCGTCCGTAATCTTGGGTTGTGGTCAACACCTCATCTCCAGGATTCAAGTCATACCCCAGCTGACAAATCTGAAGGCTTTCGGAGGAGTTCCTGGTGAAAGCGACTTCCTCGTGATCCACTCCCCATTCCAAAGCCATTCTCTTCCGGACGCCCTCCTTTTGAGGATGGAGTATCTGCACCATAGAATAGGCCGGGGCTTGATTAGAATAATCGAGGTGTCGCTTCATGGCATCCTGGACAAATCCAGGAGAGGGACTTACGTGGCCGTTGTTAAGATTGACTAAGCTTCTATCAACGGTAAAAGCCCTACTAACCTCAAACCAAAAATCTTCATTTTGGGCTATCTCTTGAGGTGAACCACTGTATGACTTTAGGGAAGAAAGAATTTCCAATGCATGGTTATGAAAAGAGCTATGGATTCCTGGAATGTTTCTTGCAGATATAGCTATAGGAAGAGAGATACTAGCTAAAAAGTCACGACGAGTGGTCATAAAAGCCTCACNGGTAATNNGGGTCATGCACAAATGTAGCTGTGGAATGGCACGTATGCCACAAAGAAGGGCTTAAGNTNAGTCTCTTAATTTACTATATTGGTCGANTCAAATCAGNAAATATNCATGNTTACTNNCNNAAAGGATGTGCTTCGTTGAGGNTTTGGACNAGNACAAAGATGAATGTGGANAGGNNCACATTATCCTGCNCTGTGGTTTGTTGCCTCATGGTTTNACTCCCTGGCAAAGNGTATTTGATTGCACAAACACCGGATTCCATTGTTGCGGACTCCTCTAAAGNTTTCNCNCAAANNTTTTTAATGGAAGGATTGACTGTNTCCTCTGGCCGAAGAGTGNCAACAGTCGGAGGAGTTGGAGTATTAGAAATATCGGTGGACTCANTCAGTGGTCTGCCAATNCCAACGNTGGAACANGCCCTACGAAAATCCCCATTGGTTAGGGTTCGTAGGAATTCTAGNGGCGAAGCACAGCCAAATTTAAGGGGTGGAAGAGACAGGCAAGTTGCGGTGCTCATGGATGGGATACCNTTGACCTTAGGCTGGGATCACAGGACTGATCTGTCCGTCATACCACTGACTTCAGCTGAATCGGTCAGAATAAATCGGGGNCTTTCATCTGTTTTACAGGGTCCCAACGTACTAGCTGGAGCAATAGAGATTGAAGTCTCTTCNAGTGGAAACGGAGAAAGGCTACCANAGCCAGTTANACTCAACATGGGTGTTGATCACNTTGGCNGTAGGGTNATAGGTAGTAGCGGTGAGCAATTGGTGAATTTCAATGCCGGTGATTTGTTTATGAAATTGGGNGTTGGNTATAGAATGAAGCCTGGTAATTCCATACCAAATCTTGGCGATTTTTTAGTGANGCGATCTGATGTACTTTATGGCGATCAGAATCTCAGATTGAATAGTGATAGCAGGCATCTGGACGGTTTTCTGTCTGCGAATTATAGATTCCATGACGGTGGATGGGTTTCAGCCGTTGCTTCTGGATCTGATTTGGCTCGTGGGGTTGCACCAGAACTGCATGANGANGATCCGNGGCTTTGGAGGTATCCAGATCAGAAGCGCGGACTTTTAATCNTCTCTTCTGGNACGAATCAACGTAAAACAAGCNTNGGTGANGGTGAGATTACGGTGAGTGTCGGTTTGGANAGAGGNNCTTTTTTGATAGAACAATTCCNGACTCCTCGATATAGACAATTGNNCGGTAAAGAGAATGGACGGGATCAGACGCTNACATTTAGGAGTACCGCAAAACATTCTGTTGGGGCTAGTGCCGAATATAGTGCGGCCCTGACCTATGCTGATATTAGTCACAGTGAAAGGATCNTCAAAACTCCAACTGNCTATTTGATAAATAGACCATCTATTNCTCAGNTNAATAATTATCGTCAGCGTATATGGAGCTTTGGAAATGAACTGGAAAGGACATTTAATAGCTTCTTGGGATTGGGAGGTTCTGGCCNTACCCTNGCCAGCATAGGGTTAACATTCGATGGAGCAGATACACCGAGATCTGGGGATAAACCTGCGCTTGCTAGGTTGGGNGATTGGGGGGGNAGGATAGGGNTTTCATCTTATGTGCCATCGATGTCCATACGCCTGCATGGTGGAATGAGTAGNCGTGCTAGGTTNCCCTCCTTAAGAGAGCTTTATTCTGANGCTCTAGGCCGGTTTTTGGCCAATCCAGANTTAAAGGCAGAGATTTTGAGAGGATCAGAATTAGGTTTCACCTGGTCTAAATCNTCTTTAAACCTACAAGCTGTTGGATTTTATCAAGTCCTTGATGATGCGATCGTTAGAATAAATGTAGATACGTTTGCNGGNAAGAAACGGAAGAGNGTGAATAAAGACAAGATAAAGAGTTCNGGTATAGAGGTGGTTGCTGTTGGTGATCTAGGNNGGTTTGGTTANACAGCTGATTTGACNTGGCAATCTGTTTGGCAGCATGGGNAGGNCNNAGTTACTAGGCCGGAGTACGANCCTAATGTGTTCGGTCGACTAGGCCTTTCTACAGNACTGTTTCGGCAANTCATTCTTGAAACTGAATACAGNTATAAAGGAAAACAGTTCTGTCTNCACCCAANCATGGGGATGCAGNGNTTAAANNCAACNAATGATTTAGGTTTGAAACTTAGGAGACTCTTTGTCATNAAGGACAGTGGNAGGNTCAGTAATTTAGATNGCTCGATTGCAATNTCTAATCTCGGAAATATGTTAATTTTTGATCAGTGTGGGCTTCCNCAACCAGGGCGAACAGTCGAACTCCAAGTAAGNCTCTTCTGACCTTACCTCTGGGACACTATAATTAAGTATGGCTCTCTTCTAAGACCACTGATCGAAAGGACCACTCAAAGAGTTTACAATGATACGTATTACTTTCCTGGGAACTTCTGCATCCCAGCCCACTCTGNGGCGNAATGTCAGTTCTATTGCTGTGCAGAGGGGCGGAGACAATTTGCTATTTGACTGTGGAGAAGGTACACAAAGGCAAATCATGCGATACGGAACCGGTTTTGGATTTGAGAGAATGTTTATAACTCACCTGCACGCTGACCACTGCCTAGGAATTACAGGATTATTACGCACTATGGGTTTGCAAGGAAGGACAAGTCCCGTCCATATATACGGACCTCCAGGATCAAAGAAAACCTTGGAGCAGATAGTGTCCATAGGAGTTGGACGCACAAAATTTGAAGTACCAGTGGAAGAATTGGAATCTGGACAAAGGGTCGATTATCCAGAATTTCAGATAGNAGCATTTCGAGTGCNACANAGCGTTGAAGCCCTTGGTTACGCATTGGTGGAAAAGNAGAGATTAGGAAGGTTCGATGTGGAAAAAGCGCGGGCGTTAGGNNTNCCTGAGGGCCCCATGTTTTCTGCCTTGCACTCGGGAAAATCAGTNGAGATTGATGGCANAACCATCCNTCCTGANNTNGTGGTAGGTNCAGGAAGACCAGGNAGAAAACTCGTTTACTCNGGCGATACGCGACCGACCGNNATAGTAACTGAAATGGCCNNGGGCGCTTCACTGTTAATACACGAATCCACATTTGCCGAAGANGAAAGAATAAGAGCTGAAGAGACCTNCCATAGTACCGCAAGGGAAGCAGCTAGTATTGCTAGAGATGCNGGTGTTCGNCANTTATTGCTAACACACATTTCCGCAAGGTATTCTGANAATCCATATNGNCTNCTCAAAGAGGCCCAGAGTGTTTATCCAGACACAGATGTTGCCCNNGATGGNCAGGTGGTTGAGATTCCCTATCAGAGCAATTGATCGCAGTGGCTGTCCCATACCACTTCGGAGAAAAGACTTTTGAAAAAACTTATTGTCCCAGGTGATAAATCAATCACTCAGAGATTCTTAATACTAGCGGGATTGGCAGAAGGAAAGAGTCTTTTGAAGGGTGCCTTAGCCAGCACTGACTGTTTATCTACTGCAGATACGTTGCAACAACTTGGTGTACAGATAACAAATGAACCAGACAAAGATGAATTCACAATATTAGGTTCGGGGTTGCAAGGGTTTCGAAACCCTTCTCGTGACTTGGATTTCCAAAACAGTGGCACTGGTGCAAGGCTTATGTTAGGCGTGCTCTCAGCGCAATTAATGCTGAGGGATGTTGTGATAACAGGTGATAAATCTCTAGTAAAGAGGCCGATGGATAGAGTGGTGCAACCACTTAGGAGATCCGGAGCACAAATCGATTATATAGAGAATCGAGGAGTGCTTCCAATCTCGATTACGGGGAAAAAGTTAGTACCGATTATACACAAGTCTTCTGTGCCCAGTGCACAAGTCAAAAGTGCGCTTTTGCTTGCGAGCTTGGTTAGTGGACAATCAGTAATTGTCTCTGAGCCTTCACAATCACGTGATCACACGGAGAGAATACTCGCTGCTTCGGGTGTCAAAATTCGAGAAGAACTCTCAGAAGGACGTTGGGAAGTTGAGATTGATGTTACTCCAGGTAAACTGTCTCCTTTTGAAGTTGATATTCCCGGGGACTTTTCGTCGGCTGCTTTTTTTGTGGGCTATGCCATGTTGGGAGGAGCAGGGAATGGTCTGGTCATCGAGGATGTGGGATTAAACCCTACAAGGACTGGTCTCTTGGATGTGTTGGCAAGAATGGGTGCCAAGATTGAAATCTCAGAAAAATCGGGCAGTTACTGGGGCGAACCACTAGGCTCTATCGAAATTGCCTCTATTGAATTGAAGGGGACGGAAATTCAAGGAGAGGAAGTACCCTACATGATTGATGAATTTCCGCTGTTGGCGATACTAGGATCAAGAGCAGTAGGTGTTACTAAAATAAGAGGTGCAAAGGAGTTACGATTTAAAGAGTCCGATCGCATTCGAGCTCTAGTAGACAACATGCGCACTATTGGACTGGAGATTGAAGAATTTGAGGATGGATTGGAAATTTTGGGAACTGAGAAACCCTTGAAGGGAAGAGTTTATAGCCACGGAGATCATAGAATTGCGATGGCTTTCGGGATTTTAGCTGCCCTTCCAGGAAATGAAATCGAGATTGAAGGCATGGAAGTCGCTGATGTGAGTTTTCCCGGATTTTGGAAGATTTTATCTGAGTTAAAAAAAGATTCGACAAAAAATGGTTGATTTTGAATTCAAGGAAGAAAAACAATCCGAGGCAATTGTTATTACCATAGATGGTCCCGCCGGTTCAGGTAAAACAACTACTGCAAAAGAGTTGGCCAAGATTCTAGACTATCGCCACTTGGATTCGGGAGCATTATATCGGACTTTAACGTTTTCATTGCTGAGTGCAAACGTTCCGACCAGTCGCTGGGACCAACTAGAGGAGACTGACCTAGAAGGGCTCAAACTGCAATTCATACCCGAGGGCGACTGCATCGAAATGTATTATAATCAGCGGAAACTTTCATCTGAACTTCGAAGTCCAGAGGTTACGGACAATGTGTCCCATGTATCCAGTTTGGGTGTTGTCAGAAATTGGCTGCTTGGAACACAGCAAATGTTAGGGGTTCATGGAGGTTTGGTCGCTGATGGAAGGGATATGGGGGCCGCAGTGTTTCCAGAGGCTGAAGTTAAGATATTCTTGACAGCCGAGCTTGAAATACGAGCGAGACGTCGCCTTTTAGAGAACATTGGCGAAGAAATTTCTAAAGAACAATTCAAAGAAGAAATGATTCGCATCGAGGAGAGAGACCTAGCAGATCGGAGTCGTAAGTATTCACCACTAATTCGTGCAGAGGATTCTATATTAGTTGATACGACCACATTAAGCTTCAAGGATCAATTAATAGCTGTGCGGAACATTGTTAAAGACTTGACTGGCGTATAGTAGCTAGAATATTTTTGATTCCAGATAATAGACAGCAAGTATGTTGACAACCTTAACCCCAACCTCGAATCAGCAACCCTGCAGTTAGGTGCACTAAAACAGTGTTGATTTTTCGACCGAGTAGCCAATGACTGATAATGAATCGCCGGACACTATCGCTGCAAACGAAGACCAACTAATTGACTCTGAAAGCTTTCAAGGTAACAACAACCTTGAGCACTCTATGGACTCTTCCGGGGAGATATCTCCTGAATTAATACATGATCCCTATGGTGCGGAAAATTTAAGCGTATCTGATGAAGATTTTGAAGCGCTGCTTAATCAACAGGCCGATCTCATAGGTGATTTCAAAGAGGGTGAAGTTGTCAATGCCGAGGTAATAAAAGTAACTCAAAATGTAGTGATTATGGATTTTGGGTTTAAGAGTGAAGGGGCAGTTCCTCTTGAAGAATTTAAGGACCTCGATTCCCTCAAGCCGGGTGAGAAAATTGAGGTTTTGTTGGAAAGCTTAGAAGACGATGAGGGAGTAGTAATACTTTCCAAGAAAAAGGCCGATTTTCTCAGGGTGTGGGAGATTATTAGGGAGGCCCATGAAAATGAAGAATCGGTACAAGGCATCCTGACCAGAAAAATTAAGGGTGGTGTTACAGTGGATGTGATGGGTGTAGACGCCTTCCTGCCAGGGTCTCAGATAGCTTTGAGAAGAGTGCCAAATATCGACGACTTAATAGGGCAGACGCTAAATTTTAAAATCATTAAACTAAATAAACGTCGCAGGAATATAGTAGTATCTAGGCGCGCTATTCTTGAAGAGAGCAGAGAGAAAAACAGGGCTTCATTGGTTAACGAATTATTGGTGGGCCAGGTGCGAGAAGGTGTGGTCAAGAATATTACCGATTTCGGTGCTTTCATCGATCTTGGGGGATTAGACGGATTGCTGCATATCACCGATATGTCTTGGGGTCGCATCAACCACCCCACTGAGATATTAGGAAATGCAGATGAAATAGATATTAAAATCCTAGATATCGATTGGGAGAGGGAAAGGATATCGCTTGGTCTAAAGCAGTTGTTGCCTTATCCGTGGACCGGAATTGTGAACAAATTCCCTGTAGATTCTCGGGTAGTAGGTAAAGTGGTTTCGATTACGAACTATGGGGCCTTTATAGAACTCGAAAAGGGTGTTGAAGGTCTCATTCATATTTCTGAAATGTCATGGACCAGAAATATTCGTCATCCCTCTAAGCTGGTGAGCATTGGAGATGAAGTTGAAGCTGTGGTCTTAAAGGTGGACCTAGAAGAAGAAAAGATTTCACTTGGAATGAAGCAAATCGAGGAAGATCCCTGGTTGACCTTGCCAGTGAAATTCCCAGCGGGTACGACAATGATTGGTTCTGTGCGCAACCTGACTACATTTGGAGCTTTTGTAGAAATCGAAAACGGGATTGACGGATTGGTGCATGTATCTGATATGAGTTGGACGAAAAGAGTGGAACATCCCTCAGATTTCCTGGAGAAGGGACAGGAAGTCGAAGTTATGGTTCTTTATATCGATCCAGAGGCGAAGAGGATTTCTCTCGGAATGAAGCAAACTATAGATGATCCATGGCCAGAAATTTGTGACCGATTTGAGATTGATCTAGAGACTAAGGGAACTGTTGTGTCTGCAGGCGAACAAGGTGTGCTAGTGGATCTGGGAGACGATATAGAGGGTTTTGTTCCTACGGTGCACTCCGGCATTCCTGAAACTGATACCAATCTGTTGGAGTATTTTAGATCTGGTGAAAGCTTGGATTTGAAGGTGGTTGAGTCCGACGCAGCAGAGCATAGGATAACACTCGAGTCCCTGACTTTGCCAGAGAAGATGGAGGTTGAGGAGGCTGAGGAGCTTGAGGAGGCTGAAGAGGCTGAGGAGCTTGAGGAGGCTGAGGAGGCTGAGGAGCTTGAGGAGGCTGAGGAAGCTGAAGAGGCTGAGGAAGCTGAAGAGGCTGAGGAAGCTGAAGAGGCTGAGGAGCTTGAGGAGGCTGAGGAGCTTGAGGAGGCNGAGGAGGNTGAGGAGGNNGAGGAGGNTGAGGAGGNNGANGAGGNTGANGAAGTTGAGGAGGTNGAGGAGGNNGAGGAGGTTGAGGAGGNNGAGGANGNNGANGAGGNTGAGGAGGCNGANGANGTNGAGGAGGTTGAGGAGGCTAGTTAGAGACAGGGAAAGGATAGAGGTAGAGCCCATCTTGGAAAAACTTATTCACTATTACTCATACTGGAGAGCCTGGACACCAATTGTGTCCGGGTTTTTCTGCTTTATGTGGTTGGGTATTAGTGGCTGCACAATGGTTGCCCACCAGGGACCTAGAGGAGATCTAGAACCGTCAGACATTTCAGTGCAAACAAAAGAAAAGGCTGATGTTGATTCCATAGAGATTGTATCACAGAATGTCGATACAAGTGGACGAGCGGAAGGTTTAATTCCTGTTTTAGATTCACAATTTGTTCCGAGTATTGGGGCAATTGTTCCGAAATTTGCTTCTCCGCGGGTGATAGAGGCTACAAATGAAATCCTTGAAGGGATAAGAGTGGCACTGGATATCTTTGAAAAGGCTAATGAGGGATTCAGAAAACCAGAATTAGTGGTGTTTCCTGCAGGGGATGATATTGATCAAGTAGTCACCAGATTGAAAGAACTTCCTGAGCGGCAGGTCCTTGGGTTTTTGACAGCCTTGCAAGAAAATCTGGTGAGGAGAATATCGGAGCAGGCAGCCTTGACTATCCCTATTATTTCCCTGGCACCAGCTTCAGTACAACACAACTCCGAAGATTTTATTTCAATAGTCGATGTGGCCGATCCAAGTGCATCAAGGGCCCTGGCTCAACAGGCAATATCCAGTGGGTTAAGCACTGCAGCCATTGTCCACTCAAGAGAATTAGGGAGCACCTTTGAGGCTGAAGTATTCGCAGAAGTTTTTGAAGACATCGGAGGGTCAATATTGGGGGTTTTTGACTATCCAGCTGGTGCGACCTTTTTCGAGGACGAATTGCGCTCGGCAGAGGCCTTGCTTCCAGATGTATTGTTCCTTCCTGTGCCTAGGCAGGACGTCGAATTAGTAGCACCCCAAGTAACTTTCTTTGGGCTCGATTCCTTGGGTATTAGAATTTTTGGAACATCAGCATGGAGTCAGGATGAAGTACTGGAGGTAGTGGACACTCGTCATACCGATGGTGTTGTTACCGCTAGTCCATATCCCGTTGACGAAGTATTTCCAGCTTACGTTAAATTCATTGAGGTTTACGAGAACCTTCACCAGAGAACTCTACCTAGTCTTTCGCCGTCCTTCGGTTTTGACGCCGCCTCTTTAATTTTTAAGGGAATAGAAATGGGTGCCAGAACAAAAGAAGAATTACTTGGAGCACTTAACCGAATTACCGATTTTCCTGGAGCCACTGGGATTTTATCAGTAGAAGGTGGGAAAGTATTACGAAAACACTTTGTAGCCTGTTTACAAGATAGGAGAAGAACAAGGATTTCTCCTTTCGAGCAGGCTCAACCCATTCTGATGCCACCCTTGCCAGACCCCGAAACCGATTCTATACCAGAGGACGCTCCCGACCGAATTATGGGATTTCGATGCACCCAATCTATCCAGTGACTTCAGAAAATCCCCAAGGAAAACTGTCTACTGAATCTATCCAGATTAGAGGTATTAATTCAGCAGGACACGGAGTTGGAAATCTAAAGGATGGGAGGGTTGTTTTTATACCTCGCACTGTTCCAGGAGATACAGTATCAGTTACTGTAACGGAGAGTAAGCCCCGTTGGTGTAAAGGAAAACTCATCGAAGTAGTCAAATCTAGCAGTGATAGGGTTGATCCAGTCTGTCCACATTATAGCTCTTGTAATGGTTGCGCGTTGCAGCATATGGCTTATGAATCCCAACTAGAATGGAAGATCAATACTGTGGAAGAATGTTTAAAACGTATTGGAGGCATCGATATTTCTGTGTCAGGTATCCAACCTAGCCCAGAACAATATAGCTATCGTTCCCGCTTAAGTTTTTCGTTGCTACGTCTACGAAATTCGAGGGTAATAGCTGGATTTCATACATTAGGAGCACCACAGAGGATTGAAAATATTGATGAAACCTGTGCGCTAGGAGAAGCGCCTCTGATCGATGCCTGGAAGTCCTTGCGAAAAGGCTGGGGAGACGGTGCCAGATTACTTCCGTCCGGGCGCAAACTCAAACTGACTCTTCGAAATGTATCGCAGGGTGTTGCTTTAGTGATCCATGGTGGGAAGAAAAGTGGTAATCCAGAAGAGCTCATGAGAAGGGTTCCCGAAATAGTCTCTGTTTGGAATGTGGATCACAGAGGGAATGAAGTATTGTTAGGAGGGGAACAATTGCTGTACGACCAAAGATTTGGAGAGCAAGTAGAGGTTGGTCCAACTAGTTTTCTGCAGGCTAATAGATCTTGTGAAATCCATCTGAATGATTGGATTGTGGAGCAAATTGATCCGTGTGAAGACATGCGTGTCATTGACGCATATTGTGGCTTGGGATTCTATGGAAGACGGATTGCGAAGTATGGTGCAAATGTGATCGGCATAGAACGCAATCTAGCTGATGACTTCCATCGAACCAGCAGAGAGTCTGGGAATTTGGAGTGTTTAGCGGGAACAGTGGAGAAATTGCTTCCAGAGGTTATGCCAGCTGATGCGTTGATCCTTAATCCTCCCAGAGTAGGCTTGAGCCACTCTGTTGCAACTATAGTGAATGGCAGTGGGCCTTGCCTGGTGCTTTATGTCAGTTGCGATCCTGCCACATTGGCGAGAGATATTGATAGAATGAAAGAGTCCTACATGGTGGGAAAGATTAGGCTGTTCGATCTTTTCCCTCAAACTTCTCATACAGAAACTGTAGCTGTTATGCATAGAAAGGCGTAGGATGTCCATATTATTACGGGCCTTTTATGTTAGTGATAAAGACAGGTAGAACCATGGTGCAGGGAAAATCCAAAACACCCGAGGTGAACGAGAGTAATTGTGACCCGAAAGGATCGCTTGAAAATAGGATTGATGGTGAGAAACCCGGGGTGTTCCCATTTACTCGCGGGATACATCGGAACATGTATCAGAAAAGACATTGGACTATGCGGCAATACGCTGGTTTCGGTACAGCAGAGGAAACCAATGCGCACTACCATTACCTTTTGGATAAGGGTAGTAGCGGTCTATCTGTAGCCTTTGATCTTCCTACGCAAATGGGTTTGGATTCCGATCACCACATGGCTGGTGGAGAGGTGGGGAGGGTAGGGGTTGCCATTGACTCGATAGAAGACATGAGAAAATTGTTTGACGGAATAGCCCTTGATCGGGTTTCAACGTCAATGACGATTAATTCTACCGCAACTATTTTATTGGCAATGTATATCGGAGTGGCGGATGAAAAAGGGATTCCTAGGGATTCCTTAAATGGAACTGTTCAAAACGACATTCTTAAGGAGTATATCGCTAGGGGGACATATATTTTTCCTGTAGAGGATAGTTTGAGGCTTGTAGCAGACCTCACCAGCTTCTGCGCTGAAGATCTCCCCAGTTGGAATCCCATATCGATTTCTGGATACCATATCCGAGAGGCAGGGTCAACTGCTGCGCAAGAGATTGCGTTCACTATAGCCAACGGCATCGAATATGTAGAGAGACAGCTAAATCGCGGGATGAATATAGAGGAATTTGCACCTCGCCTTTCCTTTTTTTTTGCAGCACACAATGATCTATTTGAAGAAGTAGCAAAATTCCGGGCCGCTAGAAGAATTTGGGCTGAGATGATGAGAGAGGAATACGGGGCTTCCGATAGGTCTTGTTGGCTTAGATTCCATACACAGACGGGAGGATCCACGCTGACAGCTCAGCAACCACTTAACAATGCTGCGAGGGTGACGATACAAGCAATGTCAGCAGTTTTAGGGGGAACGCAATCATTACATACGAATGGTTTCGATGAAGCCTTAGGTCTCCCGACAACGGATTCTGCGAAGCTCGCACTACGCTCCCAACAGATATTGGCATACGAATCAGGGATAACTTCAGTACCGGACCCCTTGGCCGGGAGTTATCATTTGGAAGAGCTGACTGATAATTTAGTTGAAAAAGCTAAAAATTATATACATAAAATTGCGGATATTGGAGGGTCTTCCAGTGCGATTAATTTCATGCGAGAGGAGATAGCAAAAGCAGCTTATGCGCACCAAAAAACTATTGAGGAAGGGAAACAGGTGGTTGTAGGGGTTAACAAATTTGTTGATGAAGGAGAAAAAGTGGCTCCTCAGAGCGGGTCCGACTATTTGGAATTAGAAAACAATCAGAGAAAGTCTCTGGGTAAAATAAAAGCGAAAAGAGACGAANGCCGGGTGGNGGAGGCTTGTCGTCAGATTCAAAGGACGGTGAAATCAGAGGAAAATCTCATGCCAATCCTGATAAAAGCNGTTAAGGCCGAGGTGACATTNGGAGAGATAAGTAACCTNCTAAGAGAAGAATGGGGTGAATATCAGGCCTAGTCACGTTGCCTTCAACTGTTATTTTCAAACAATAGAATATGGTAACCACGAACACTCTTTCAAGTAATTTCTAATGCCAACATACGAATATAGATGCTCTGCGGGTCATGAGTTTGAATTGTTTCAGAACATGAATGACGAATCTGTACTAGAGTGTCCACAGTGCGGAGCTAAATCAGAGAGNCTCCTTTCAGGGGGTGCAGGGTTTATTTTTAAAGGCGAAGGATTTTATATAACTGATTATCGTAGCGATGATTACAANAAGGCTGCATCATCTGAAGTGGAGTCTGCCNCAAGTAATNCTTCTGAGTCTAGCAAAAGCAGTAAGGGATCGAGTTCGGATCATAAGATNTCCAAGAACAAAGATGCAGTCAGCCAACCTCAGTCTGGTAGTGACNAGGNCCAATAAGGAGTCATTAGATTTGTATGGATGATCGAACGATCCAGGATGGCTTAGAGGCTGTTCTCAAAGATATGGGAGCGGGAGCNGTGTCTGTAAAACTCGATAGACCAAAAGATCCCAAACATGGAGATTTTGCAACCAATGTGGCTCTCACATTGGCTGCAAAGCTTGGGAGAAATCCCAAGGAAATTGCAGCAGAAATTGTTTCTAGATTAAGCAATTCCGAATTGGGCTTAGAAAGCGCAGAAGTTGCTGGTCCGGGATTTTTAAACTTCAGGCTAGCTAATGAAAGACTGTCTTCTAGNCTTCGAGGAATTGTGCTGNAGGGTAGAGAGTATGGAAAATCTTCAGTGGGCGATGAAAAANCAATGATGGTAGAGTTCGTGTCCGCCAATCCGACTGGACCNCTCCATTTAGGACACGGTAGGCAGGCAGCTTTAGGTGACGCGATAGCGTCTCTACTNGAATGGACTGGCTGGGCTGTTTCTAGGGAGTATTATTATAACGACGCTGGTACTCAAATTGAGCGTCTAGCTGAGAGTGTTTGGGTTCGTTATCAGCAAGACATTGGCGANNAAGCAGAGATTCCGGAGGGAGGATATAGTGGTGATTATATCTCGGATATTTCTAGGGATTACCAAGAAAAATATGGAAAACAGATCAACAAAGGTGAATCTGCNAAGGCAATAGAAGATATGAAAGAGATGGCTATTGCAACAATCAGAAGTNATCAAGATTCTGATTTGGNCAACTTTGGAGTTCAGTTTGACAACTACTTCTTAGAGTCTAGCCTCTATACCGATGGGCGAATTGATAGCACTGTAGAGTCCCTAAGGGAGACGGGTAAGGTATACGAACATGAGGGGGCAGTTTGGCTTAAAACCACAGATTATGGTGACCAGAAAGATAGAGTGATGGTTAAGAATAATGGATCTCCTACTTATTTTCTTCCAGACGTTGCATACCACATGGACAAGTGGAAACGTGGATTTGAATCTGTGATAAATGTGCAGGGTAGTGATCATCACGGAACAATAGATAGGGTTAGAGCTGGATTGCAGGCTTTGGGCCTGCCGAAAGGATATCCAGAATATGTGTTGCATCAGATGGTACGACTCGAAAGAGATGGGGAAGAAGTGAAGTTTTCAAAAAGATCGGGATCATATATCACCTTAAGAGAACTTATTAGGGCAGTAGGGGTGGATGTCACCAGGTACTTTTTCCAGATGAGGAAAGCCGAAGGTCATCTGGTATTCGACTTGGGTTTAGCCCTGGATCGTTCCGATAAGAATCCGGTGTTCAAGATACAGTACGCACATGCCCGGATGTGCAGTATTTTTAAAAAAGGTGATGTAACATTGGATGAGAAAACGCTAATGAACTCAGACCTAAGTTTACTTACCCATCCAAGAGAGCGAGAATTGATTAACCAATTACTCGACTTCCCTGAGATAGTTGATAAGGCGGCTGAAAATAGATCGCCCCACTTAGTCTGCGACTATCTAGAACACACATCTGGAATGGTCAATTCCTGGTACCATTCTGGGAACCCGAATCGGAACGCTGAGTTAGCGGTGTTGGCAAAGGAAATCCCAGTTAGATACGCTCGTTTGATATTGGCCAAAGCAGTCAGGACCGTCCTTGGAAATGGACTAAAAATTCTGGGCATTTCGGCTCCTGAATACATGGAACGCAAACCAGAGGATGAACTCAGTTGAAACGTAACCCGTTGATGGTCGTGGGCAGTGTGGCTTTGGACTCCGTGAAGACTCAGCATGGAGCTGTAGAGCGAGCAGTGGGAGGTTCCGCAGTATTCTTTGCCGCCGCATCTTGCAAGTTATCCCCAGTTGCCACGATAGGTGTGGTCGGTGAAGACTATCCGATGGAAAAATTACAAGGTCTGAAGAACCAAGGTGTCGATCTCACCGGAATAGAACAAGCAAAAGGAAAAAGCTTTTTTTGGGCAGGCGAATATTCAGAGAATTTCACTTCTAGGAAGACATTGATTACTGATCTAGGTGTTTTTGAGCATTTCAATCCTTCAATTGGAGGACATCTGGCCAAGTCCAGATGTTTATTTTTGGGAAATATCCATCCAGCGGTGCAATCAAACGTACTGGAACAAATGGACAGTCCAGAGTTGGTCGTTTGCGACACGATGAATTACTGGATAGACCAGAATAAAAAAGAACTGTTGGATTTACTGAGAAGGGTAGATATTCTAATGATAAACGACAGCGAGGCTCGCCAATTGACAGGCGAATCGAATCTCTTGCAGGCAAGTAAAGTCATTCAAGGGTTTGGCCCTCGCTCAGTGGTCATAAAAAAAGGAGAGCATGGCGCACTGTTTTTCGCCACGGATTGGTGCTTTTCCGTTCCAGGTTTGTTGCTGGAAAAGGTGGTGGACCCGACGGGAGCAGGAGATTCTTTTGCTGGAGGATTCATGGGGTACCTTTCTGCTCAGAACGCTTTTACACCGGATGTTTTCCGTACGGCTATGGTATATGGCACTGTGATGGGATCTTTTGCCGTGGAATCGTTCAGTATTGACATGCTAGAGATGATCAATGAGGAGAATATCTTAAAAAGAGTATCGGAACTCAAAAAATTAACTGCCTTTGATTAAAGGGCGAGAGAGATCTTATGAGTGATAGTAGTGGAGTAGATTACCGATCAGCGGGAGTGGACCTTGACGCGGCAGAGCGGGTCAAGGGGGAACTTGGAGATCTAGTGTCATCAACGGAGGACGAGCATACTTTGTCGTCGTTTGGTCTGTTCGGAGGTCTGTATGCAGTGCCAGAATCTTTCGATTCACCAGTTTTAGTATCCAGTGCGGACGGGGTTGGCACCAAACTTCAAGTGGCATTTATGACTGGGTGTCATTCAACGATAGGGCAAGATCTCGTCAATCATTGTGTCAATGATATTTTGGTACAGGGAGCTAAGCCCATGTTTTTTTTGGATTACCTTGCTTCTGGAGGCATGGATGAACAAATCGTACCACAGGTCATTCGTGGAATAGCAGATGCTTGTCAAAACAACGGTTGTACGCTTTTGGGCGGTGAGACTGCTCAAATGCCAGACTTTTATTCCCAGGATGAATATGATTTAGCCGGTTTCATAGTAGGTATAGTAGAAAGGGATAAAATTATCGATGGGAGCAGGGTTAAGCCAGGAGACGTCTTGATTGGATTAGAGTCATCGGGGTTGCATACTAATGGATACACACTAGCGAGAAAAATAGTGTTCGATACTATGGGCCTGCAGGTAAAAGATGAATTTCCTGGAGAAGATAGGAGCGTGGGCGAAGTGCTTTTGGATGTCCATAGGAGCTATCTGAAAGACATAGAGGGTCTTTTGGCTGAGGATCTTCTAAATGGGCTGGCGCATATCACTGGTGGTGGAATAGAAGGTAACTTGCCACGGATCTTTCCGAACGGGATAGGAGCCAACATTGACACAACATCTTGGGAAGTGCCAAATGTTTTTAAGGTTTTAAAGGATGGTGGGAGCGTCGCAGATAGGGAGATGTACAGGGTGTTTAATATGGGTATAGGCATGATTTTGGCCGTTCAAGAAGATGATGTAGCAAGAGTATTGGCACTTCTGAAGGAAGGACAAAGTGATTGCCGGATAATTGGCAGGGTGGAGACTGGAGAAGGTGTCAGGTTGGAGTGAAGAGAGTACAGTATTTCTTTTTGTCGGCTAGTTTGTTGGTATTAGCCAACGGACAAAATGTATTGGCCGCCCAAGACCTCCTTGCGCTAAAATCGATGTGTTTGTCGAGAATGCCCATCGACCAATCAGAGACCTGTCACAGTGCGATTTACGCGGCGCAGTCCATCCGAAGGCTTATAACTATCGCTGATGGCGTTGGATCTGAAACAGCGGGAAGTTCAAGTGTCATCGGACGAAAAAATACGGAAGGCTTGGTCTCGAGAAATTTTAGTATGTCCCTGAGTACTTCCGTCGTAAAGGGTGAAACGCCGTCGCTCGGAGTGCTGCGCTCAGGCCAAAATATGAAAAATGGTTTAGACATCTACGGGATTAAAGCTACAATTGTTGCAGGTATTTTCGAGGGACTAACAATTTCTCCCGGTGTCAGAGGAATCTTGGGAGTGGATATTCTTGGATCTTTTTCTTCCCAGTTTCTGTTTTGGGAAAATGAACTCCCAAGCAAAAAAATGGGAATGGGTTCTTTGGGTTTCAGGCTAGGAATATTGCGTGAATCATTTAGTGTTCCTGGAATAACCGTTTCGTTTGTTCGTCAGTTTGAATCCGCACTGGAAGTTCAATCTCCCAGGACCGATCACACCGATCTTCTAATTAAGAGTGAAAGTACAAGGCTACGGGCTACAATTGGCAAAGACCTAGGTGGATTTAGTGTTTTGACGGGGGTGGGATGGAATCGTAATGCAGGGCTACTACAGGGAACCATTCCGGGTATGTTGCTAAAAATTGCACATACCTTCTCATCAGAATTTACACAAGAAACCCAACGTCTGTACTTTGCGAGTCTGTCATTTACAAAAACTGTGTTTCAATGGTCATTTGAGTTTGGTCTAGCGGAAGGTCTCGACGGCTCTTATCTCGAATATGGATCATCGGGCCTAACACCTTTCGGTCAAGTGGCACTAAGGACGCGTTTTTGATGTGTGTAATACTAGTGAGACTAAAGTTATGCTAGATGAAAGAGACAAAAAATGGCTTACCTACGCCGCGAAATTGGCAATCAAGGGTAGAGGTAGAGTTCATCCAAATCCAATGGTAGGATGTGTTTTAGTTAAGGGAAATAGGATGGTGGGTGAAGGATGGCATCAAGAATATGGAAGCAACCACGCGGAAGTAGTTGCAACAACAAATGCACAGGCAGACGCGATAGGAAGCACTGCCTATGTGACACTGGAACCTTGTAACCATGAAGGTAAAACTGGGCCTTGTTCGGAACACCTTATTAAGGTGGGCGTTAAAAAAGTTGTATTTGCCGCTTCAGATCCAGGAGTAGCAGCTGCTGGTGGAGCAAAAAGATTAAAAGAAGCAGGCATAGAGGTTCGGGGACCAGTGGATGATTTCTCGTTAGGTGAAGGTGTTGATCCCGCATTCTTCTACAGTGCTAGGTATGAGCGTACTTATTTAGCACTAAAATTAGCTGTAAGTAAAGATGACAAAATTGCAGAGACAGTGGGTGTGCGGACTTTTTTGACTGGTGAACAAGCTAATACAGAAGTCCACAGGATAAGAAGTGGTTTTGATGGTATTGTAGTTGGAGCAAATACTTTGCGAGCCGATGATCCTTTTCTCACTGTCAGGGAGTTGCCTTATGAACCAAGACTGCCTCCTGCCCGCATCGTCATTAGCTCTGACGGAGATTTGTGCATTCAATCGAATCTTTTTGGATCTATTGGTCGATCTCCAGTTCTAGTAATTGCAGGTGAGACTACGAGCGCTAGCAGTATCAATAGATTGCGATCTGCAGGAGCCATCGTAGAGGTTGTAAAATGCGTAGGGAAAAGGGTCGATCTAGTGGAATCACTACAAGTAATGTGGGAGAAAGGATTGAAGTCCGTTATGTGTGAGGGTGGAGCGGAGTTAGCTCAAGCGTTTTGTGCCCTTGACCTTGCTCAGAGGCTCTATTTATTTCGGACTGGACGCATTCTTGGCCCTAAAGCCGTACCTGTTTTCAGTAAAGGCTCTTTGCCCTGGAATTCGAATCTTTGGGAGCAAAGGGGAAATGAAGTGAATTTTGGTGAAGATGTGCTCACAATCTACGACAGAGAGAGATAATGTTCACGGGCATTGTGGAAGAAGTTGGAGTCATAAAAGATGTTGAAGAATTAGAGGGTTTCCGAGTGTTTAAAATAGAGGCACACTTGGTGATTGAGGATTCGACAGTGGGATCATCGATAGCGCTAGATGGTGCATGTCATACTCTAATAGGAATTTTTAATGATGGATTTGCCGTCAACAGTATAGGGACCACATTAGAAAAAACTGTGGGAGGAGAATATCGTAAGGGTAGCAAAATAAATCTGGAGAGACCTGTTATGGTTGGGACGCGACTAGACGGTCATCTGGTCCAGGGTCATGTTGATGGCACTGGAGAAATTAGCGCTATAGAAGATATGGGGCAGTATCATCTCATGGATATCAAGATACCAGAAGAAGTCATGTTAAAAACTTTGATAGCTGGATCAATTACTATCAATGGTGTGAGTTTGACGGTAAATGATATAGTCGGACACAGTGTCTGCCAGGTGGCAGTGATCCCCTTTACTTGGGCCAACACAAACTTGAGCGAACAAGTCGTAGGGTCACAGGTTAACATCGAGGGCGATTTGGTAGGGAAGTATATATATAATTTCCAAAAACCAGCCTGAAAGTGAGAAAAAGTAAAGCTTAGTAAGGCGAAAGACTGGTATAGTTCACTAAGATCCATCAAATTAATATCGTGACACTCATTTTTGGCCGAAGGCCTTTGTTGGTATTGAAGGAGTGACGGAAAGATGCCGTTTGATTCTATTGAAGCTGCTATAGAGGATGTCAGGAAGGGCAAGATCGTCATTATTGCTGACGATGAAGATAGAGAAAATGAAGGTGATCTTGTGTGTGCAGCCTCTCTCATCTCTGCAGAGAACGTTAATTTCATGACTCAATATGGCAGGGGCCTGATTTGTGTAGCATTGACTCCTAATCGTACGGAATCTTTGGGCCTTGCCTTAATGACTGATAGGAATTCAGACCCCCAGGGAACAGCCTTCACTGTGTCAGTCGATGCGCACGAGAAGTTTGGTGTCACAACTGGTATTAGTGCCCAAGATCGTTCAGCGACCATAAAGGTTTTGGCAGATGATGGTAGTCGTCCAGAAGACCTCAGGAAGCCGGGACACATTTTTCCTTTGAGAGCCAGGCCAGGAGGGGTTCTCAGAAGGGTCGGTCAGACAGAAGCGGCTGTTGATATCGCCCGACTAGCAGGTCTTCCGCCTGTAGGAGTCATTTGTGAGATTTTGAATCCTGATGGAACTATGGCTCGTCGCCCAGAGCTGGAAAAATATGCTAAGAAGCACGATCTAAAATTCATTACCGTGGCCCAATTAGTTCGTTACAGGTTGGCTAAAGAAAGGTTGGTCAGCAGAATTGCTGATGCACAGCTTCCGACTCGCTTCGGAGAATTTCGGGTCATTGGTTATAGGAGTTCAATGGATGACCGGGAACACGTTGCCCTGATAAAAGGTGATATTGAAGAAAAAGACAATGTTTTGGTGCGGATGCATTCTGAATGTCTCACAGGGGATGTATTTGGATCGTTGCGATGTGATTGTGGCGAACAACTGTCCGTCGCTCTAGAAAGGATAGCAAAAGAGGACGCTGGAGCAGTCGTGTACTTGAAGCAAGAGGGCAGGGGCATTGGCTTGCACAATAAGATCAGGGCATACGAACTTCAAGATCAAGGTCACGATACAGTGCAAGCTAACCAGGAACTGGGGTTCAAACCTGACCTGAGAGACTATGGGATCGGCGCTCAGATACTTTTGGATTTGGGCCTTAGCAATATCAGACTGTTGACCAATAATCCCAGAAAAATTATTGGATTGGAAGGATACAATTTAAAGATTACAGGAAGGGAACCACTACGAGTGGAGGCTGGGGAACATAACGAAGACTACCTAGCTGTTAAGCGTTCTAAATTGGGACACTTGCTCTAACGTGAAATCTAAATGGGATTTGAAATCCGAAGATCTTTCTGTTGAAAACCCAATGAAAATTGCTTTGGTAGCGTCACTCTTTAATCCTGATATCACAAAAGAATTAGTGCGTTGCTGTTTATATACTTTGGAGGAGTACGGTTATTCGAGCGACCGGGTGGATGTGCTGTGGGTGCCAGGAGCTTGGGAAATTCCACAGGTCGCAAAAAAAGTGGCAGATGGTGATTACAATACCACTGTAGACGAGATTGACGCTTTGATAGCTATGGGTTGCGTCATAAAAGGTGAAACTCCACACTTCGATTTCGTTGCAGGGGAGGCCACCCGAGGTATAAGCAAGGTAGCTAGACAGGCTGATTTCCCAGTAATTTTTGGCATACTCACTGTGGACACCTGGGAACAAGCATGGGCTAGGGCTTCAGAAGCTAAAGGCAATAAAGGAAGAGAATTCGCAAAATCCACTTTGCACATGATTAATTTGTACCGACAAAACTTAAAATGAAGCAAACAGAGATCAGAGTTCCTGTTAGTTCCGCTCGTATTAATCGTACGAGAGCTAGGGCATGGGCAATTCAGATGCATTACCAGTGGGATGTTTCTAAGAATGGGAACAGTTTGTCACAAACACTAGAGGATATACTGGCCAATCGGAGGGTGTCGGCGATTCGGATACCTTATGTGAAGAGAATAGCATCCAATTTGGATAGGTACGGAACTCAGGTGGACGATTCACTGAACGGAGTACTGGAGAATTGGAGATTGGATCGCCTTGCAGCTATAGACAGGGCAGTTCTCAGGATAGCAGCGCTAGAAATGCTCTTCTTCAATGATGTTCCTCATAAAGTGTCTATTTTGGAAGGCGTTCGACTTGCAGAGTTGTACGGTGGCTCTGAATCTCCAGGATTCGTCAATGGAGTCTTGGACGCATTAATGGCAGGAAAAGGATAAATTACTTGAGTCATTGGTTATGAAAATCCTTCTCTTCAACTGGATAGATCACCAGAACCCCCAAGCTGGCGGAGCGGAAATTCACTTGCGGAATGTGTTTGGACGTTTGGTACAAAAAGGTCATTCCGTAACTTTGGTGACTTCAGGGTGGCCTGGCTGTGAGAATCGGGTCAGGGTGGATGGTATTGAAATCCATCGAGTGGGGTCGAGATACACTCTGTCGGCACTTCTTCCATTTTACTATAAAAACAATCTCAGGCATGACGAATTTGACCTAGTGGTAGAAGACCTGAATAAAGTTCCTTTTTTCTCACCTCTATGGACAAGTTTGCCCGTCGTTTTATTAGTACACCATTTGTTTGGCACGTCAGCCTACGGAGGAGCTTCCTTTCCGGTAGCTACTTTATCCTGCCTTCTAGAACTCCCTATCCCCCTTGTTTATAGGGGTGTGCCGACTATAGCCGTGTCCGCCAGTACAGCCGATGATCTTACCAGAAGGGGCATGGACCGTGGTCAGATTTCAGTTATACCTAATGGAATTGAGTTCGAAACATTCACTCCAGGGCCCCAGTTGGATCGGTATACTAAACCTACTTTGCTCTATTTAGGTCGCTTGAAGGCATATAAAAAAGTGGAGTTTATTTTGAAGGCAGTTGCGCTACTATCGAGAAAGGGGATTGACTGCAGGCTACTCGTAGCAGGAGATGGGGATCATAGAGGTCACCTCGAACGGCTTACTAACAATTTGGGTATAAGGTCGCATGTCACGTTTCTTGGTTACGTCACCGAGACAAAAAAAATCGAACTACTTAGGAAGGCCTGGTTGCACATACTTACTTCATCCAAAGAAGGATGGGGTATCACCAACCTTGAGGCCGCTGCTTGCGAGACCCCTACCGTTGCTAGCGATTCAGCTGGATTAAGGGATTCTGTTGCCCATGGACGCACTGGATTTCTTGTTCCTCATGGTAACATTGAGGCATTGGCCGAAAGGATAGATGAATTACTGAAAAACACTGAGTTGCGGCAAAACATGGGAAAAAACTCCCGTAAATTTGCAGAGGGTTTTAGCTGGGAAGAGTCGGCAGTTCAAGTTGAAAGATTTCTAGAATATCGGGTGGTTCGTACTCAGAATAATAGCTAGTTTTATTGCTTAATACTTTAAAGGGAGGCGGATGTGAGCAGTCATGTATTTACATCAGAATCTGTGACGGAAGGCCATCCAGATAAGGTGGCAGATCAAATCTCGGATGCTGTCTTAGATAAATGTCTAGAAAACGATCCAAATTCCAGGGTTGCTTGTGAGACCATGGTTACAACAGGCCTGGTAGTGGTTACTGGTGAGATTACAACCAGTGCAAGTTTTATTGATTTTGAAACAATCGTCCGAAACACTCTGACCCAGATCGGTTACGACAGTTCAGATTGTGGATTACATGGGGGAGAATGCGGTGTTTTACCGTTAATTGGCAAACAGTCTCCAGATATAGCCATGGGAGTCGATAGGGAAGGCGCTGGAGATCAAGGTATGATGTTTGGTTTTGCTACCAGCGAAACGGATCAATACATGCCAGCCCCAATTTTTTACGCTCATCAATTAGTAAGAAGATTGGCTGAAGTAAGGCATGACGGAGATTTGCCTTGGCTGAGACCGGATGGTAAGGCCCAAGTAAGTATTCGGTACGAGAACGGTTTGCCTTCATCTGTCGATGCAGTAGTGGTTAGTGCTCAACATGACAAATTGATAGAAAAGGACGACGAGAGTAGCATCAGGAAAGAGCATCGAATGATCAGGGACAGCATCATTAATGAAGTGATCCATAAGGTCATTCCACCTGAATTACTTCATGGAATAAATGATGAGAGAATACATGTAAATCCCACGGGTAGATTTGTAACAGGTGGACCAGAGGGTGATGCTGGAATAACCGGTAGAAAGATAATTGTGGATACTTACGGTGGAATGGGAAGGCATGGAGGAGGTGCATTTAGTGGAAAAGATGGAACAAAAGTAGATAGATCGGCTGCCTATGCAGCGCGTTGGGCAGCGCGCAGTCTGGTGGAGGCTGGAGTGGCACAAAAATGCGAAATACAGTTGGCTTATGCGATAGGAGTAAAGGAGCCTGTGTCAGTGCATGTCAACAGTTTCGGTACTGGAACAGTTTCGGATACTGACCTGGAGAAAATTACCAGAGAGGTATTTGACTTTAAGCCCAAATCGATCATTAGAGATCTCAACCTCAGGAAGCCTATTTTCTTGCCCACCGCAAAGTACGGTCATTTCGGAAGAACGGCTGACAAGAAACTTCTGGCATCAGGAGAATCGATTGATCTGTTTGCCTGGGAGGGGTCAAACAAAGTGGATGAGATACGCACGGCTTTAAAGATGTGAATTCGGAGTCAGAATTGAAAATAAGACCTGATACAGCAAAGATTATCACCGTAATCTCCAAGCGTATCATGTCTGTACTCGTGTACTTAAGCTGCGTAAATCTAGTGGCTATTTCCCAACTAGAAGGTCAACACATACTTAAGGGGCAAGTGGTCAAAGAGGATTCCCCTGTGACTGATGGTTATGTCATGTTGCACAGTGTTAGCTCTATGAGATCGGGTCAGGTGGATTCAGTCTCACTTTCCTCAGAAGGGTACTTTGAATTTCAGCTACAAGGATTTGACGATATTGGTGGTTCAGATGAAGTTTATTTTGCTTCGGTCGAACACCAGGGAGTGCTGTATTTTGGAAATGCTATTACTGATGTCGGTCAACTTGAAAATAGTTATTCAATCGCTGTATTCAGTGCAAAGGTTGTCCCCGAAGAGGGTATGACTCTACCACTTAAGGTTCGAAATATACTTCTGGAAGAAGCCACAGGAACCTGGAGGGTCCGGGATGTTATCGCACTGGAAAACCCAGGTGATGAAACCCTGATTCCAAGCGAAGGAGGAGCGGTTTGGAGTTACCCNCTNCCGGATGGATTCAGNAATNCAGAAGTTATAAGAGGAGAGTTGCCGCCAGAGGACGTGATGTTTACCGANAAAGGTGTATTGGTAAGGGCACCGTTACCCCCTGGCGAAAGAATGTTAGTNATCGTATACGAGTTGACTGATCTAGATGCGACTTTCCCNGCTCCAGGACCTACTGAGATGGTGGAATTGTTTGTAAAAGAACCGGGGCCTTCAATCCAAGTAACTAATTTAAGTCCTCTGGATGTGGTGTCNTTAGAACCCGGGTCTTCATATAGAAGGTATTCTGCATCTAGTCTTAACGATGTNGATATCTCTTTGAGGGAAGTATTTGAAGGCGAACCATATCCTTTGGGCCGCATCAGCCTTACCATTGGAATCCTGCTGTGTTCCGTAATATTAGTTTCTGGAATAAACAANTCGCAGGATTTGACGTCTCGCAGAGTGGCGCTCGCAAGCGAAAGGAAGACTGTTCTCTTGAAAATAGCTTTACTTGACCAACACATAGAGAATGCTAAAGCAGCCGAAGACATGGCTGACTTGAGGGCGAAAAGAGAAGATTTAATAGGCCTTTTGTTAGAACAGGGCTGAGGGGGCTGATCGTGGCCATCTTCACTACCTCCGGAATTCTACTTCGTTCCATGAACTATAGGGAAACTAGTAAGATTTTTCGTTTTTTCACATTGGACCACGGGCTNACTAGCCTCATTGCTAAGGGTGTGCGTCNAAAACGGCGTTTTGGTGGTGAAGGTTTGGAGCTGTTTTCAAGAGGGGAAATCACTTTTTATGCAAAGGGAAAGGGTGACCTCCACCTATTTAAAGAATTTTCTCTAAAGAGGTCGGGTAGAGNATTANCGNGCAACATNTTTCGGTTTGNAGCTGCATCTGTCCTTGGAGAAATTGTATTAATCCAGGGGACCAATGAAAGGANCCCTGAGGTGTTCGATAAATTAAAAGTAGGNTTTGATAATCTGGAAAACGCTTCGGAGCAATTAACCATCCCGATCCTTTTAAAAGAAGNCTGGTCCCTTGTGGCNACTTTGGGTTANCGNCCAGAAATTAACGATTGCATCGATTGCGGNATGCCCTTGGACAAGGANGAGATTGGCAGGTTTGANCTACAGGAAGGCGGTATNCTCTGCTACTCCTGNGGATCTGCCGGTGTAGGTCCTCGTTTGGGTCCCGTAGCAAGGAAGCAATTGNNCAGTTTTATTACGAACGTTGGNGTAGAAACAGTCAGGGGTGGCAAGGGTCACATCANATTGTTNAGAGACTTTATAGGTTTCCATCTGACAGAACGAAGAAAATTGAATTCCTTCGANTTTTTAATTTCCCTTCTAGAAAGTATGTCCAGTGAAAATATGCTNAAGAAGGAGAAAGNATGAAACGTCTTATTTTAGGCACCGCCGGGCATATCGATCATGGCAAAACCAGCTTAGTTCAGGCTTTAACTGGGACAGACACAGANCGCCTAAAGGAAGAGAAAGAAAGAGGAATTACTATAGACTTGGGTTTCGCGGAATTCGCACCAGCGCCGGATTTACAATTTGGTGTGGTAGATGTACCAGGTCACGAAGGATTCATAAGGAACATGGTGGCTGGAGCAACAGGGATGGATCTAGTTCTGTTGGCTGTGGCTTGTGATGAAGGAGTCATGCCTCAAACTCGAGAGCATTTAGATATTCTAGAGATCTTAGGAGTCAGGAAGCTTGTTGTGGCAATGACCAAGGCAGATTCGGTCGATGAGGAATGGATAGACTTGGTAGTTGAAGATACTCGTCGAGTTATTGCGGAAAGGTCTTTTGAGGACAGCCCANTAGTGCCAACATCAGTAACTANTGGATTAGGTCTAGACCAGATAATGAGTCATTTGGTTGAGCAAGCCAAAAATAGTAAGCAAAGAACATCTGACGATTTGGTCCGTATGCCAGTAGATAGGGTNTTTAGTATTAGAGGGACAGGGACAGTAGCTACTGGAACATTATGGGGTGGATCAATTACCAAAGGACGAGAAATAAATTTCCAACCCTCCAGGATTTCAGGAAGAATTCGTGGTCTTGAAGTCCACGGTCAACAGGTTGATAAAGCTTTCGCTGGACAGCGTGTCGCGGTAGCGGTAAGTGGGGGATCTATCAGCACAGAAACGCTACAGAGGGGACAGGTCATTGTGGATAGTTATGAGTGGAGCGTCAGTTCTATTGTCACGGTAGAAATTCAGGCGATTAATAGTAGTTCGTGGCTCATTAAACATGGCCAGCGCCTACGTATCCATTTGGGGACAGATGAAGTGATGGCAAGGGTTATTCTACTNGATTCCAAAGAGATNTTTCCAGGAGGGAAAGGATGGGCACAANTAAGATTAGAAAGGCCACTGCTGGCACGTGTAGGAGACAGGTTGGTTGTACGATCCTATTCTCCAGTCACTACAATTGGAGGTGCGGTAGTTGCTGAAGTGTCTGCTCGCAAAAGGAACACAATCAGTTTGAAAGAGATTGACCTTCTGAAGACTGTGACGAGAGGTTCAGGAGAAGAGATTTTAGAAGCTACGATCGGACTGGGNGGTTCGAGAGGCGTCACCAAAACAGATTTGCCGATCAAGACTGGATTGTCTCCAGAGATTTGCAGGAACCTTGTTGAAAAAACAATAACAAAAGGGTTTAAGGAAACATCTAATGAGGTGTTTGGTGCAANAGTAGGAAAGGACATCACGTCCAAAATCAAGGAGGTAGTGACTAGCTTTCACGAGAAGTTTCCTTTAAGCGAGGGCATGAGTATCGAATCCATTAGGAATGAGGNGGCAGTTGATGATGGAGGCAAACTAGCAGATCTGTTAATTGATGAGATGGTGCGCANTGAAGTTATGAAAGTAGAGGATGGCCTAGTTGGCTTAGTGGGNCACACTGTTGATCTGAATCCAGATCAAGAATTGCTAGCGGNTAGGATATTGGAATTATATGAAAATTATGGATTGGAAGCTCCTGAAGTACGATTCNTGCCCGANTCACTCAGNNNAAAAGATGANCTTTGGCCCATGCTGAAATACCTCGAAANTCGTGGGGATTTGGTGNGNTTGGATCAAGAGTTGTTTATAAAAACTTCGGTGATCGAAATGACTTTGGAAAGAGTTNTTAATGAACTCGGAGGACAGAAAAATCTGGCCCCCTCTGATTTTAAAAAGATTGTTCCAGTCAGCCGAAAATTTCTCATCCCCATCCTAAATCATATGGATAAGGCGGGGGTCACGGTGAAGGAGGGTGATAATCGAATGGTAACAAAAGGGAACTAAAAGAGGTTTTGTGAGTCTAAGTAGTTGCTTGAAGTTGGAGTTCGATAAAGATTAAGCTATAACTGTCGAGGGAACCTTGTTATTGGCTGGGGAAGGAAAGACATCTTGAAAGCAAAGCACANNGAGACGAAGCAATGGTTCGGAAGTTGCGAAGTAACTGTTTCCTTAATGTTTTTATTTCCTTTTTTCCTACCATTGGGTCAGTTATCTGCACAAAGTAACAACTCAACGGATTTCTCATCTGGATCAGAAACTTTGCCTCAATGGGTATCAGAAATAGCCACTCAAGGACAGGATCAAATTGAGGTCATACCTTTCAGACTGGATGAGGGCCTTTTCCCAGAGAGTGAGGACGTTGTAAGAGTATCACTAAGGATCTTCAATATCCTCCAACATTTCGTTGCTGTTCCAGTGACTTTAGCTCCCGGGGTTGAGGATGATAACAAAGAGACAAANCCAGTGGTCGACATGGAATTTAATAGNCCAGGCATGCACTATGCTTCGTGGGACAGATTAGACCATGCAGGGAACCAGGTGGTCCCAGGCGTCTATTTTGTACAGCTTTATATTGAATCAGAGGAAGCCCTTGATGNTGAGNCAGAAGCTANTGAGGTACGNGTTCCTAGGAGAGGTGGCTTAAGGGGTTTTCTGAATACGATTAGCCCTGGAGATCCATTCAAAGAAANTGTTGTTGATGCNGTGCCCATGGATANCCGTAACACGGTCATGCGCATCGTAATTAGTTGAGAAATCTCGGTTCCGGCGCTGTTGGCGTTCATGTGACGAAGCNTTTNAGGGAGAACAGGGATGANCTTTAAAGGTGAATTATCCCATCTTTTCCCAANTGGATATACCCCACTGTTTCTCGCNCCTCAGGCTGGAGTGAGTGAATCTCCCTTTAGAAGACTGTGTCGCAGATTCGGTGCAGATGTGGTTTCCACTGAGTTTGTGAGTGCCGATGGAATCATGCAGGGGAATCCCCAGACCAGAAGGCATCTTGCTTTTCAGGAAGATGAACGTCCAATCAGTATCCAAATCTTTGGATCTGATCCAAAAAGGATGGGAGAAGCTTCAGCTCTAGTGACCGATTTATTTCGGCCAGATTTTATAGATATTAATTTTGGCTGNCCAGTAAAAAAGATAGTTAAAAGAAATGGTGGATCTGGTTGTCTTAGAGACTTGGATTTAGTNGAAAAAATCATACGGTCTGTTGTTGGGAACACACATCTCCCTGTCAGTACGAAAATTCGTAGTGGATTTGATGAGCCATCAAGAGATCCTGTAACTATAGGGCTTAGGTGTCAGGACTCCGGTTCTCAGATGGTAATCTTACATGCAAGGACTAGAACTGACATGTACTCCGGTCATGCCAGATGGGACGAAATAGCAAGCCTAGTAGATGCTCTAGACGTTCCGGTGGTAGGTAATGGAGATGTTCATGATGGTCCCAAAGCGTTAGCAATGAAAGAAAAAACCGGATGTGCTGGGATTATGATCGCGAGGGGTTCTCATGGTAGTCCTTGGATATTCAGGCAAGCGAGGGCAGCTCTAGAAAGGCAGCCGATACCAGAAGATCCTGATGTTTTCGAAAGATTTAAGATTTGTTTAGAACATGCTCACAATGGATCTCTTTTTGAAGTAAATCCCGACAAAGCTTTAAGAGATTTCAGAAAGCATCTTGGATGGTACACCAAAGGATTACNAGGGGGTCGGAANTTGCGGCAACAGTTGTTCGAAGCCTTGTCNTTCCAAGAAGTTGAAGATCTACTTAGCGTTTATCTAGATGCAAATGTGAGTTTGCGGGGTAGGGTAAACTCACATTCTGGATGACATTTCTATACAAAGTGTTATTTTATTGTCCTCTGAATAATCGAATATGATTTGGGGGGCGTCACGGTTTCGACGTGATTAGTGAATATGGAACTGCGTGCCGAGGTCCCCGGGCCCTCGTTAATCCTCTGGGAAAACTTGTAATTGCCAACACNGAAATGGCGATGGCTGCGTAACTNAGCTTACGTGCTCGTTTCTTGATTTCCCAGCTCGAGGGAAATCTCTGAAGCGTCGATAAATCGAGCTGGTTTTCGGTTGGAGCTATCACAACTGAAGATGAGATGTTCGGATAGCTAGTCTGGGANCTGGTTGCCCGCTCACCTGCCCNGATGAAAAATNAGAGTGGCGCTACGCACGTAGAAGTTCTGTAGGAGTTAGTTGCGGACGCGGGTTCGACTCCCGCCGCCTCCATAATCTTATTTAGNTCTNTTTACAGATAAACTGGCGAGGTGTAGCCGTCNAATTTATCTCCCTACTGGAGTAAGCCCGTATTCAGNTAGCATATCATTAAACAATCTAAGATCAACATTTTCAAAATCATTCCAGTCAGTCATGAATTGTTCGATATTAACTCTATAAAGGTCCATTACCTCCAAGCTCTGATCAGTGGGCTTATCATCAGATCCGGCTGAATACTGGGCAAGACTGGAGATTTTTGCCCANAGTTGACGAGGCCACCTAATGGTGTCTTGACGNGCTGATCCGCCAGTTAAACGNAGATCGAATAGTTTCATCTCTAAGCTAATCAGTGCTTGTTCGAGTTCTATTCCTAGATCAATGGGNGTACTATATGNCTCATTGGTTCCGAATCTTTGGCGCATATCTATCATGTCTTTACGTACCCATTCTATCCGATTNATNAGAGTTGACACTACATTACTCATATCTCGCAATTCCAACTGGAAGTCGAGTTGTTCGCGCAATTCTTCTGGGGTTGCTTCAGATTGAGGGTCTTGTAGGATTTGAAGCTTGACTTCACGCGCATCGTTTCCAACGACTAGCCTGAGTGTGTACTCTCCAGGTACGGCAAGGGGTCTNACAACACTTCCGTCTGGAGGTGTCCTATAGCCATTTTCTCCTAGTTGAACGTGGCTGTGTTCGAAAACAGGTGTGCGGAGCATAGGCATTTCTGAAGGGTCATATCGTAGATCCCAGTATGCGCGATTCAATCCCTTTTGCGCTTCCTGCAAATTGATTGTTCTTACATGGTTTCCACTTGCATCTTCGACTACAAGGTGGGCGTTGTCACCTTGATATTCTTTGAGGTAAAAATTGACCGAAGCTCCTGGCTCAGGATTATCACCAGATGCAGGATCATCTGGNTGGCTATTCTTACCCTCCCTGGGAACAAATCTATAGCTATTTCGTGGTGAAAAGAGATGGATATCGCTATTGATGACTTCGTCACTTAGCTGCTGTAAGTGTGTGATGTCATCAAAAATCCAGAAACCTCTTCCATAAGTNCCTATCACTAAGTCGTTGAAGTGGGGTTGAACCGTGAGCCAATGNACAGGAGCGTGAGGCAAATTTCCTTGTAAGCTATGCCAATTATCGCCGTCATTGTAACTGATATACAATGAATTTTCTGTTCCGAGATAAAGTAGGCCAGGCCTGGTTGGATCCTCCCTAACAATATGAACGTAGCTGAAGACCGATTCAGGAAGGTCGCCGACAACAGATTTCCAGGAAGTTCCAAAATCTGTNGTCTTGTACACGTNTGGTTCTGAGTTTCCCAGTTGATGGAAATCTACAGTGATGTATGCAGAAGCCTCATTAAAACGTGATGGCTCTATGTTACTTATTGTACCGAAAGGGGGAAGGGATGGGATGTTCGCTGTTACGTTGGACCAGCTTTGACCACCATTCCTTGTTACATGAACCAGTCCGTCGTGTGATCCAGCCCAGATAGTCCCCTGCGANAGAGGTGACTCAGCGATAGCGAATAGANCGGAGTTATAGGTTGGACTGGCATCTTCAACGGTGAGTCCTCCTGTAGCCATCTGTTTGCTGGGATCATTNGTTGTCAGATCAGGGCTAATGATTTCCCAGGTTTGACCACCATTAGTTGTTTGATGGACAAATTGGCTTCCAACGTATACACGCTCATTGTTATGAGGTGAGATATGGATTGGNAAAGTCCATTGGAATCGGAAGGGTATTTCTTGNGATGCCCATCCCTCNGGATTGTCCGGCCAGACACTGACAGTTCTGCTAATTCCAGTTTCTAGATCATGGCGTTCCAAGATGCCCTCGTAACATCCAGACCAGACCGTTTGGTTAGTTACTGTATCAGGCACTGCAAAACCAGACTCACAACCACCGACTGATCCCCATTCACCGATAGGAATAGATNCNCCCCTTAAAGTATTGGAAGGACCACTGGTGGAGGGGCCATCTTGACGATTTCCATACAGATTGTAGGGCACCTGAGTATCGGTAGCAACGTGGTACATCTGTGCAATTGGTAGCAGTGGCCTGTACCAATTGTCGCCACGATTAGTCGAAATCATGATGCCTTGATCGTTACCTATAATCATACGATCGGGCAACTGTGGATCTATCCACATGTCGTGGTTGTCCCCACCTGCGATATCACTGTAGGAAAGGCCTCCATCCACAGATTTCGTGTATCTTGTAGACATAAAATGTACCTCATTGGCATTATCTGGTGCGACAGCCATCCTACTGTAATAGAGGGGGCGTTGAGCTAAAGCATGATCACCATTGATCATGGCCCAGGATTGNCCACCGTCGTCAGAGCGCCAAAGGGTTCCTTCATGGTCNACAAGGGGCTCAAAATCNCGATTNGAGTTNGTCTCTATTAANGCGTAGATCCTATCNGGATCGTTCNGTGACATTGCCAAGCCTATTCTACCCATTGTTCCTATCGGGAGACCGTNTCCTTCCAGTCTTTTCCAAGTATCACCTGCATCCCGGCTTGTCCANAGGCCGCTCTCTGGNCCCCCACTTTCTCTCCCCCANGGCCAAATTTGCATTTGCCATGTCGCAGCGAATAAGATCCTCGGGTTAGAGGGGTCCATGACGATATCTATTCCCCCAGAGTTTTGACCTGAAAAAAGGACTCGCTCCCAAGTATCNCCTCCGTTTTGGGTACGAAAGATTCCCCGCTCTTCCTGGGGCCCATAGAGGTGTCCAGCTGCAGCCACGTAAACAATCTCTGGGTTTTCTGGGTGAACTACAATTCTTCCAATCCGGCCTGTTTCCGTTAAACCCATGTGATCCCAATTGCTGCCCGCATCAGTGGAAAGATAGATGCCGTTACCGATAGAAACGTTAGAACGTATGAAAGATTCGCCAGTTCCAACCCACACGAGATTAGGATCTGATCTGGAAATAGCTATTGCTCCTATCGATTGTGCTGGCTGGTCATCAAAGATGGGATTCCATGTATGACCACCATCTAGNGATTTAAAGACACCGCCAGAAGCTGCTCCAANATAGTAAACATTNGNGTTACCTTCTTCACCAGTAACAGCACTTACGCGGTTTCCTACTGGGCCGACATGTCGGAACTGGATATCAGAAAACAATTCTTNGGGAATGCTANTGAGCGTTTGGGATNATANGTCTTTCGGACNTTCNANGAGTGNAAGACAAANACTGAAGANNATTGTANATGNTAGTCTGATANANTGNTGCGAAGGAGTGATGCCAAGCATGGCCGAACCTTTGTTNTTGTTATAANAATAGTTNGAGGNAAAACTAGAGNAGNGTACCATCAAAATCNCACACNTTGTGCCGTCCGTCNCAGAAAGGTTTTTTCTGTGAGNCTCCACATCNGCATANGTGGTATGCTCTGGAGGTCGGTGTTTCCACACTATTACCNTCTTGATCTTGTAGTGCNATGCCACCTTCTACTTTTAGTGATCCGTTCTTTAGGATAGTTATTAGTGGATTGTTCAAANCGTTCTCCTTACGNTTTAATTTCAATAGNGAATCCGGACTCNTCTCTGATNGATNAAANAATGGTAATGNTNNCTATGAATTCCAAGTCGTNAGGTTCGCGGCCAATTCACGAGATTTGGGTTCCGGAATATCGGCAGGCTCACCCAGGGTGATTGTGGCGACAATNCTTTCCCCAGTCCTTACTCCAATAGCCTTGCGTGCTGAGGGGTCATCCATCACGGCCCCAGTTTTGACATGTGTTCCTAGTCCCATAGAGCAGGCCGCGAGACAAAAATTTTGAATAGCCATATACGAAGCAGCATAATCTTCCTCACGAATCTCTGGATTGTCATCGAGTTCTATACCAACTGCAATCATAGCTGGTAGGGCTCGATGTGTGTTTTTCACCTTTTCGATGATCTTCTTTGCTGATTCTTCATCTGGCACTTTTTTTGCTTTACGACGTCCTAGGGCTGTCCCGAACCCAGCTCTGGATTCTGGCCCCATCACATAGAACCTCCAAGGTTGGGTCATTCTGTGATTAGGAGCTGCGACAGCAAGCTCTAGTAGGATACTGATAGTTTCATTAGAAACTGGATTCGACTTATAAACCTTAATTGATCTGCGAGACAAAATGGCTTCAGAAATATCCATACTTGGCCTTAATAATAGTGGTTTGTTGTTTTCATGGTGACTCATTCCTCACTAGACATGCAAGAATCATAAATTCATGTCCTAAGACAATATTGATTTGCTTGTCCTGGTCCACCTAAAATGGTTCCAAGAAAAATATGAAGTGTTAGACGGATTGTCGATACTTGTAAACATCAGTTGTTTGATTCAAGGATTTTGCTTGATCGTCAGAGTGAGATAGTAGAAAAGTCGATTAAAAATGTTTCTTGATGATTACAAATCAAAACTATGGGGTGGTTAATATCTAGACTATTCCAGGTTGGTGTATGATAGTTGTTCTGGTAGGTTAATAGCATATCATTCTTTTGCTAAGGTTGGTACCAAGCGTGAGTCATTGGCCACGAAGAAAGACTTTTTCAGTCGACGTCGGTGGAGTAACCATCGGTAGTGAATATCCTTTGGTCATTCAAAGCATGACTGATACAGATACGGGTGATGTTGAATCCACTGTCGAACAGATAAAGAGACTGGTTGATGCTGGCAGCGAAATTGTCAGGATCACAGTGAACAATGACGAAGCAGCCAAGAGTGTATCCTCGATAAAGATTAGGTTGATTGATGATGGGGTGTCGGTCCCTCTAGTAGGAGACTTTCATTACAATGGGCATCTCCTACTGAAACAATACCCAGAGTGTGCGACTGCACTCGCAAAATATCGTATAAATCCAGGTAATGTTGGTTCTAAGCATCGAGACGCAAATTTCCAGAAAATTATAGAAGTGGCAATCCATAATGATACACCGGTGAGAATTGGAGTAAATTGGGGATCTTTGGACCAGAGACTTCTGGCAGAAGCCATGGACATTAATGCAGGTAAATCATTACCAAAAAGCTCAGACCAAGTAGTGATTGATACGATTGTCGAGAGCGCTTTACGCTCAGCTGAACTGGCTGAAGAAATCGGTTTGGCTCATGACATGATTATTCTCAGCGCTAAAGTTTCTGCGGTCCCTGAATTGATTCAAGTATACCAGAGGCTTGCAAGTAAGTGTGAGTATCCTCTGCATTTGGGTTTAACTGAAGCAGGCCTGGGGTTAAAGGGAGTCGTTTCAACTTCTACAGCTGTCGCACCTCTACTTATTCAGGGAATTGGTGATACTCTTCGAGTTTCTCTGACTCCTCAGCCTAATGGCAATAGAGCGGAAGAAGTCCTAGTAGCCAAACAGGTATTGCAATCATTGCAAATAAGAAGTTTTGAACCGCAAGTGACCTCTTGTCCAGGCTGCGGACGTACCAGTAGCACTCTTTTTCAAGAAATGACTCTTGAAATTCAGGACTATATCAGAAGGAATATGCCTGTTTGGAGTAAAAACTATCCTGGGGTAGAGGAAATGACAGTTGCGGTGATGGGATGTGTAGTGAACGGTCCAGGAGAATCCAAACACGCAAATCTTGGAATTTCACTGCCAGGCAATGCAGAAGATCCTAAAGCTCCTGTTTATGTTGATGGCCAACACCACACTACCCTTTCTGGAGAAGGATTGGTGAAGGAATTCAAAGGGATCATTGAAGACTATGTGGCTGACAATTTTAAGAAGATAGAACAAAATGTTTGACCATCTCGTATCGAAACTGCCGAGGTATGGTTCCTCAGTTCGCCCTACTAAGGCCTTGTATGACAACGGTAGATGTCATGACAGTTAGAGTACGTTTTCCTCCTTCGCCTACAGGTCACCTTCATGTAGGAGGGGCAAGAACGGCACTATTCAATTGGTTTTTCGTACGAAAACATCAAGGAGTGTTTGTTCTTAGGATAGAAGATACTGATAGAGATAGATCTAATTCTGAACACAGTGCTGCCATCTTGGAATCACTCGAATGGCTGGGAATTGATTGGGATGAAGGGCCTTATTTTCAAAGTGACGGCGTAGAAAGACACAGAAAAGAAGTTAGACATCTACTTGAAAAGGGATTGGCATATAGGGATTTCGGCGATCCAGAAAGACTTATCAATGATAGAGTTAACGCTAAGACTGATGGTACAGAAAAACGTGAGCCCAGAAGACAAGCGGAGCTGATATCTCGGGAAGAATCAGAGAAGAAGGCTTTGGCAGGCGAACCCCATGCTATACGATTCAAGGTCCCCGAAGGTCAAACTCTTTGGAGCGACCTCGTTCATGGGGAAATGAAGTTTGAGAATGCAGATATTGAGGATCTAGTTATTCTAAGAAGTGATGGAAGTCCTACATATAATTTTGCAGTGGCTTCCGATGATGCCTACCAGACTATCACACATGTGATTCGCGGTGATGATCATTTGTCCAACACCGCTAAACAGATATTGATATATGATGCTATGGGATGGACGAAGCCGTTCTTTGGTCATGTTCCCATGATACTAGGGGGTGATGGAAAGCGTTTATCTAAACGCCATGGCGCCACATCTATACAAGCTTATAAAGAGGACGGGATATTGCAGCCAGCGCTGATCAATTTCCTGGCGCTTTTGGGATGGAGTCCCGGAGAAGATCTAGAATTCATGAAGGTTGACGAACTCATAGATAAATTTTCACTGGAGCGAGTATTAAAGAAGGGGTCGATTTTCGATCTGAAAAAATTGGAGTGGCTTTCTGGAAAACATTTTGACTCTACGTCAGCTGAAGAAATTGCGACGCTCCTTAGCCCAAGGTTAAATTTGGCTGGGTTGGCAACGGAAGATGAATTGTCTTCAAAAAATGACTGGTATCTCGCACTGATAGATCTCTTGAAGACAAGATCTCGGACGGTCATTGACCTTGTTGAACTTTCCAAGCCTTTTCTGAAAAAGGAAATAGACTTCGAGGAAGAAGCGATCCGTAAGCATTGGATGAAAGATCAGGACAGAGCTCGAAGGATTCTCGTTGAACTAAATGCCGTGTTAGGCGAAGCCGATTGGCAGGCCGACGAACTGGAATCAAGAATTAGGTTATTTGCTTCAGACAAGGGCTTGAAGTTGGGCCAAGTGATTCACCCTTTGAGAGTTGCGGTAACTGGTCGTGAAGCAAGTCCGAGCATCTTTGAGGTCTTATACCTTTTGGGGCGTACATGTGTTCTCGAGAGGATAGGTATAGCGATAGATTACTTGGAAAGTTCTGCTGGCGAAGGTGAACTCTAAGAATTGGTATGGTTAGCGTTGAATCTTAGTCAATCTGATAGCGAGTTTATGAGTTTAGCACTTCTGCAGGCAAAGAGAGCCTATGGCCTGGGTGAGGTTCCTGTAGGCGCTGTGATTGTGAGAGGGGACAGAGTAATCTCCAAAGGACATAATTTAACGGGATCGGAAAACGACCCTACGGCGCACGCAGAAGTTATAGCAATTCGACGAGCGGCTCAGAAATTAAAAGATTGGCGACTTGTCGACTGCACCCTTTATACAACATTAGAGCCATGTTCTATGTGTGCCGGGGCTCTGGTTCTTTCTCGTATAGAGCGACTAGTGTTCGGTGCTACAGATCCAAAATCTGGAATGGTTGGAAGCCTGGGTAATTTAGTCTGTGATGAGCGTTTGAATCATCGAATGGAAGTGACTAGTGGTATTTTGGAGCAGGAGTCTTCTGAGCTACTCAAGGGATACTTTAAAGAGCGTCGTTCTTTAGCAGCGCGTCGGTAATTGTGAAATAATTTATCGAAGAATGTTTTCTCAATTAATTTGAACAGTTAGTCCAGTTTTTCCAAAGACTTTCAAGATGCTAATGAGTAATAGGACGCCTATAAGCAGGGCTGCCCAAACAGGTAGTCCATAAGCCGTACCTATGCTTCCGAATACAATAGAAATAACTCCGACAATTAAAGCATAAGGCATCTGGGTTCTCACATGGTCTACGTGGTCACATTCAGAAGCTGTCGAACTTAATACAGTAGTGTCGGAGATTGGCGAACAGTGATCGCCAAATATCGCTCCTGCAAGAACCGAACTAGTTGTACTAAGGAGTATGGAATATCCGCCTTCACCGAAACCTATCGCTCCACCAAGACTTACGGTCAGAGGTATCACCAAAGGAATTAGAATGGCCATGGTAGCCCAAGAGGTCCCTGTAGCAAATGCCATAGCAGCTGCAGTAAAAAACACTAATGCGGGAAGTATTTGTACAGGCAGAGAACCCATAAGCATTTGGGAGAGATAATTTGCCGTACCTAGATCCTCCGTGACTTGGCCCAATGACCAGGCTAGGATTAAAATAACCATGGCATTCATCATGCTCTTTAGTCCTTCCACCCAGGCTTCCATAGTTTCTCTTAAGGTCAAAATCTTTTGAACTACTGAGAGCAGGATGGCTACTAAAACTCCTGTTGTTGAACCCCATAGGAGACAACCATAAATATCTGCGGCTCCGAGAATCTCTATCAAACTTGCTTCAGGTCCTGTTTCAGAAACACCAGATAGATAAAGTCCTGTTACTACGACAAATATCACGGCTCCGATGGGCATGATGGCATTACACCAGGCTGGAATAACGGTTCGTTGAGACTTCTGAGTAGATACTGAGGTCTCAAANCTATCCGAGNTAGTTGTTCCAGGTGTTCCTAGCCCCTCAATGGCCTTTTTTTCGGCTTGAACCATAGGTCCTANGTCGCGATCCATAAAAGAAACTAAAAANACCATTGTTAATGCTAAAATNGGATAGAACATATATGGAATAGTGCTTATAAATACGGAGAAGGGACTGATAGTGGCTAGTGTCTGGGCAAGCTGAGTGCCTTCTTCCGGCACATTGGCTGCTATTCTCAGCCCATCACCGATCAGGCCTATTTCGTACCCCACCCAGGTAGAGATTGGGACGAGAGCTGCTACAGGGGCAGCAGTGGAATCCACAATGTAAGCCAGTTTTTCTCTCGAAATCTTAAGGTTGTCTGTTATCGGACGCATGGTGGTGCCCACGATTAGGGTGTTGGCATAATCATCAAAGAAAATGCATAAACCAGCAAACCAAGTTGCCAGGCTACCACGTCTTCTGNTATTCGCGAAGGGTTTGAGTTTGTCTACTATCCCTTGGGTACCCCCGTTCTTAGAAACTATTCCCACCAGGCCACCCAACATAAGTGAGAACACGATAATCTGTGTTTTTCCACTTGTGTCCCCTAAGGCTGGGACAACATAGGAATCTACGGACCGACTTAATGCTAAAAAGGGATTGTAGCCATTAATGATAAATGCACCTAACCAAACTCCGGCGAGCAGTGCGGTTATTACTTCGTGGAAGAGCAGGGCTAGTGTGATTGCTATTAGGGGTGGTGCCAGTGAAATCCATCCATTTATAAAAACTCTACCAAAGGAGAATTCNGACCGATCTATCGTTATGATCAAGGGTAATTGTTCCCTTTGGGAAATGGCCAGACTTATCGTTTCATCTATGCCAGCATCTACAATACCAGAAAGNAATTCTCTCCCTGAAGCATCCTCTACAACATATGATCCTTGGGTATCTGGTGGTCCCGAGAGCGTGATTTCAAANGGAACCGATTTTAGGATTATCATCTGATCTGANCTGACATCTTGNGAATGTACATCAAACGTGTTGGGAATCATGGGCCCGAGAAGTAGGAAAAGTAGTGCCAGTCTTAACTGTCGGTACATATTAAATCCCTCATTTAGGTCCCAGGATGCAACTTTAATACGGTTGATGATGCTTAAAGGTGCTTCACTTGTAAAGGAACCGACACTTGTCTAGTTTTGTATGGTGTAGATTCACCCGATGAACTAGGAGCTCAGTCTGCACACTGTAATAATGAAGGAAACAGAAATAAGACAAGCCATCACTGATATGGCCGACGCCTTGATTGCTCTCAATGAAGGTACAGATGATCTTATTCTCATGGGTGTCCATCGTAGGGGTGTTCAAGTGGCCNCGGTCATTAGAGAACGAATAGAAGATGAATACGGGGTGCGTATACCATTGGGTACTTTGGATATAACCTTTTACAGGGACGATTTGCTCACTATTGGACCCAAGCCAGTGGTTGGACAAACCGTTTTGCCGGAAGCTGGGATTGAGGACAAAAGATTAGCGATAATCGATGATGTTATTTTTACTGGAAGAACCGCTAGGGCAGGGCTCAATGAACTGATCGACTGGGGCAGGCCCTCTAGAGTGTTCCTGTTAGNCCTTGTTGATCGCGGGGGTCGCGAGATCCCATTACAACCTGACTTTNCTGGAAATGTNATTGAAGTGNCAGAGGGGTGCACCGTGGANGTAAGAGTGCCCGAGGTAGATGGAGAATGGGCTNTAGAGATGACTTCTTTAGGGGAGNAAACACCTTGATAGCTAGGCCGTTCAGTTTGGGGAAAGATTTAATAGGCTTAGAAGGATTGGCTACCGACCAAATAACTGGCATTCTCAATACAGCTGAAGCATTTAAAGAAATTTCGGAACGGCGTATAAAAAAGGTTCCAGTCCTAAGAGGGAAAACTATNGTAAATCTGTTCTTTGANGCTTCTACTAGAACAAAAATTTCCTTCGAATTCGCACAAAAACGTTTGAGTGCGGATACCGTTAGTGTGTCCTCCANCGGATCCTCGNTATCTAAAGGGGAGACATTGGTAGATACCGCNAGGAATTTGGAAGCTATGAAGATTGATATGGTTGTGATTAGGCATAGTTCATCTGGGGCAGCTAGATTTCTTGCTGAGAGGATACCTTCCAGTGTGATAAATGCAGGTGACGGAAGTCATGAACATCCAACACAAGGACTGCTAGATGCCCTGACCATAAGAGATCACTTGGGCACTTTGACTGGGGTGAANGTTGCTATAATTGGGGATGTACTNCATTCCAGAGTGGCGAGGTCCAATATACACTGCTTGCTAAAACTGGGCGCTCAGGTTGGTGTCTGTGGTCCTTATAGCCTTATGCCAGTACATATCGAAGAGATGGGCGTAAAGGTTTTCCGTCGTATAGAAGAGATTGTTGAATGGTCTGATGTCCTAAATATCCTGAGGCTTCAATTGGAACGGATGGAGAGTGGCTATATACCTAGCTTGAGGGAGTATAATCAGAGATGGGGGATTTCAAAGGAACGCCTCAAGCTAGGCTCCAAGGATTTACTNGTCTTACATCCTGGACCGATGAATCGAGGAGTCGAAATAGATAGCGATGTCGCTGACGGTCCTCAGTCAGTGATCTTAGAGCAAGTCACAAACGGAGTAGCCGTGAGAATGGCCACACTATATCTGTTGGCTGGGGGTGCGCCTGAGACAGTTGAGTCAGCAAAAGGAGCGTCGAGATAGCAATGGGATCGATTCTAATCCGTGGTGGGCACCTAGTTGATCCGAGTCAATCGATAGACAAAAAAACGGATTTACTGATCATGGATGGAAAGGTCGAAGCGGTAGGTGACCAAATCGCTGGAACGGAAAGTATTCAGGAGATAGATGCATCGGGGAAAATAGTAACTCCAGGTCTGATAGATGTTCATGTCCATCTTCGTGAACCCGGAGGAGAACACAAAGAGACAATAGACACTGGTTTAGATGCAGCTGTTAGTGGTGGNTTTACCGCGGTGTGCGCAATGCCTAATACTGATCCNGTAATCGACNGTCCNGCAGGGATACGTTTTATAGNGGCTCAAGCTGAAAAAGCAAAGAAAGCAAGGGTNTACCCTCTAGGAGCCATTACTGAGAGTCAANAGGGTGAAAAACTCGCGGCCATTGGAGAAATGGTAGACGCTGGNGCAGTTGGAATTACAGATGATGGGAATCCTGTGATGGATGGTGAGATCATGCGTCGCGCTATGGAGTACGCCAAGTCATTTAATATTCCAGTTGCTGATCACCCTGAAGATCTCAATTTTTCCAGAAATGGTGCAATGAACGAGGGTTTTTTNTCTACTAAACTGGGTCTCCCAGGGAAGCCCAATATTTCAGAAGATATTCATATTGTTCGAGACCTGTTACTAGCTGAGCTTACAGGGAGTCGGATACATTTGCAGCATGTATCCACCGCATTTGGTGTAGAAATGATACGCCAGGCAANAATGCGNGGAGTAGGAGTGACTGCCGAGGCTACNCCACATCACCTTATCCTTACTGAAGAAGAAGTAGAAGGATACAACACCNATGCAAAGATGAATCCACCTCTAAGGACAAATCATGATCGCGAAGCGGTCGTTAAAGGTTTTAGTGACGGAACTTTGTGTGTTTATGCTACCGATCACGCACCCCATCACTACGATGAGAAGGAAAGAGCTTTTGCCGATGCGCCAAATGGAATTGTCGGNTTGGAAACAGCACTAGGGATAGGACTGACTNATATNGTCGACAANGGAATAACTGACCTCTCCACACTGGTTGATCGGATGAGCTGTAGCCCCGCGAAAGCATTTAATTTGCCTGGAGGATCCTTAAAGAAAGGAAGTCTAGGAGATGTGACATTAATTGATACCAGCGTAACCTGGACCGTGGAACCCGACAAATTTAGATCTAAGAGCCAAAATACACCGTTTGAGGGTCTGGAATTGCAAGGGAAGGCTTGTCAAACAATCGTGGGGGGAGTGACTGTTTGGAAGGAACCTNGAACTTGAAGTTTCTCTGATAATTAGGAAAGGACAGTTTGATCGCTAGTTTTTAAATTAGCTTTTAAGCGTCTTGGACAGTCTGCTTTTGATTCGAGCCGCTGCGTTTGGATGNAGTATNCTGTTTGTAGCTGCGCGNTCTATAAGGACTTGTGCTTTCTTGTATTCAGTCTCTGCGACAGAAAGGTTTTCTGCNGTCCGAACCTTTTTTATTGCTCTTCTTAAGTGTGATCGTACGGTCCGGTTGCGCGCGTTGGCATCNCGACTCGTCCGAACTCTCTTTTTTGCACTTTTGATATTGGGCATTGCTATGTTCTCTAAACTAAACTCTAACGTGAATAACCGAGTGAGAATTATATTGGAAACAGCTAATCTGATCAATGAGTAGCNAGTTAAGGTGTTTTCTAAAAGGTGCTTAGGGGGTGGCTTGTATTGCTGTCCTGAAGTAAGTTGCGTGCCATGGAATTATTATCCATTCTACCGGTCCTCATTTTTTCGATAGTGGTGCATGAGGTCGCGCATGCTTGGGTTGCACTTAAGGANGGTGACGACACCGCCTATCGCTTAGGTCGTATCACCNTGAATCCTTTTTCCCACTTGGATTTTCTGGGTTCATTCCTGGTTCCANTCNTCCTCTATAATGTAACTGGNGGTATGATCTTTGGTTGGGCAAAACCNGTACCCATCAACCCTAGCAAGTTCTATAATTATCGTTCNGCTGACATCAAAGTGTCNTTGGCTGGCATTGTTGCAAACATCCTACTGGCCTTAAGTTTGGTCGTTCTTATGGTAGTGTTGCTGAATCTTCAAAAGTTNATGGGTTCGAATAGTGTTTTGGATTTCTTGGCGAATCTTGCTTATTTCGGAATTTACATAAATTTGATCCTAGCCTTCTTCAATTTAATGCCGATCCCACCGTTGGATGGCTCTCACGTTCTTTACCACTTGATCCCTACAAGTTGGCGACATGGGTATGATCGGTTAGGTCAATACGGCATGTTAATATTGCTAATTTGCTGTGTTCTTTATCCAAGTCTATTCAGTTTTATTCTAAAACCAGTGCAGTTCCTAATAGGTTTTGCTGATTCATTAATAATATCATGGACTTAAGCCCATCTCTTCAGGATAGCCCAGACGAGCATTTTCTGGTTGTTGATATCGAAAGATTTCGGGGGCCTTTGGATTTACTGTTACATCTGATAAGACAGCAGGACATAGATATTTTTGAAATTCCCATTTCGAAAATCACACGACAGTTCCTTTCAGCGCTAACTGATATTGGGGAAAACCAAATTAACAACGCTGCTGAGTTTATGGAGATGGCAGCGAATTTATTAAGAATAAAGGCCCAGATGCTGTTACCCAGTAGTGTGGTATCGGAAGATGAAGATCCGCGGGCAGAGTTGGTATATAGGTTGTTGGAATATGAACAGATACAGGAAATCAAGGCTCACCTGAGCCTGGCTGAATCCCAGAGGAGTAGGCAGTTTGGCAAAGGGTACGTCCTACCGAGAAGCCAAAGAGCGAAGAAGGAAACAGTCTTGGAGACTCAATGGCACGAAGTGTACGATGCCGCTAAATCTATGGTCGTTCCCTCTATGGATATTGTAGAACATAGAGTAACCACGAGGTTGGTAGCGATGGAAGACAAAGTGGATTTAATCTTGCTGACTCTCCAAAATCTAAAAAGGGTAAGATTCAGCAAGTTGCTCGAACCTTTTGAGTCTAAGATGCACGGAGTCATGACTTTTCTAGCTAGCTTGGAGTTGGCACGTAATAGGAAGGTTAAATTACGCCAAACAGAAAAATTCTCAGAGTTGTGGATGTATCGATATGTCGAGAATATTCCAGTAGAAATAGACACTAATTCTGGAGAGGAATGATGCGAGCAACGCAAATTGTTGAGGCAGTGCTGTTTTCAAGCGATGCGCCCGTTAATGCTGAAGAAATAGCAAGGGCCGATGATTCCCTAAACGAAGACGTGGTGGAAAAAGCAATTAAAGAATTAAAGCGCGTATATGAAGAATCAGAAAGAGCTTTTGAGATCAAATTGCTTGGGGGAGGTTATCAGATTGTTACTCTTCCAGCCTATGCAACATATCTAGATAGGTTTGACACGGTAGCTAAGTCATCCAGATTGTCAGGCCCAGCCCTAGAGACTTTGGCCATAATAGCTTATAGACAGCCAATTGGCAGGATAGATATCGAATACGTTCGAGGTGTGAGTTCTGCTGGGGTGGTCAGAACACTGCAAGATAGGGAATTGGTCGATGTTGTAGGCAGAGGTGAAGGGTTAGGAAGGCCGTTACTGTACGGCACTACTAATAAATTTCTGGAGCACTTTGGTTTTTCTAGAATTGAAGACTTACCTCGAAAGGATGATTTGCCTGTTGTCCTAAAAGGAGAAAACGTAACAGAAGCCATACCAGAAAATTTGGAGGTTAGTACCTCGCAGGAAAATCAGACATCTGAAAATGAAAACGGAGAAACTCTGGTTGACCCGAATGTTTCTCCATCCCCCACTGATTAACTCATTCATTAACGATGCGTTTACATAAGTTTATCTCGAGAGCGGGTGTCGCCTCTCGCAGAAAAGCTGAAGTTATGATTTCGGAGGGGAGAGTCACAGTAAACTCAGAGATCATTAAAAATATGGGAATGACAATTGATCCTGAAATCGATAATGTGGCTGTTGACGGAAAACCAATAGGGATTCTCCCTATAAAATGGGTAAAAGTAAATAAACCAAAAGGATTTCTTACTACCGCGAAGGATGACCGGGGCAGGCCAGTCTTATATGATCTTCTGCCTAACGATATGAGGAGCCTCCGCTATGTTGGAAGGTTGGACTACTTAACTGAAGGACTTCTCATTCTCACTAACGACGGCGATGCGGCCAATCGTTTGCAACACCCACGGTACGGCATAGAACGCGAGTACGAAGTTGCGGTCGAACAGGAAGTGTCAGAAATGGTTCTAGAGCGTCTGCGGGCAGGTGTAGTGTTAGAAGATGGACTTGCTCGGCCATCGACTGTAGAGATTGACCACAACAAGGATAATAGTTTGAAGAATTTGAGGTTGGTTTTGAAAGAAGGTAGAAATAGGGAAGTAAGACGTTTGATGGCGGCAGTAGGCTGCTCAATAGCACACTTAAAAAGGACAAGGTTCGGCCCTATAGAATTAGGTTGGCTCAAAGTAGGTCACTATGAGATGCTTACTCCAGATGAGATTGAGCCTTTAACCAATTGTAGTTCTTTGGTATGATTGTCGGGAGATACTGGGCCGATCAGTTGAAATAAAAAAGGTGTTTTGGTCACAGTAACTAGCTATTAATGTTTTAGGAAGAAGGGCCCATAGCTCAGTTGGTTAGAGCAGCGGACTCATAATCCGAAGGTCCCAGGTTCAAGTCCTGGTGGGCCCATTCAAGGAAACAGCAGGACATATCAAGTTCTTCTTCAAGAAAAAATGAGCAGAGAAAAGGAGAGGAGAGACAATCAAGTTGGTTCGGGACAAATTTGCTTGATGTTTCCCTCTTGGACATTTTGTTTTCACCCTCAAAATTATCGAGAATGGTTGTTAGGAGTGGAAGACTTCCAGATGGTGGAATCATTAACTACTAAGAAGGCTAGCTAGAAAACGGTGAAAGCGAATTGACAAAGATCAAAAGTGAAAGCTCTGGCTCATCCTCTAAGGTGTATTCGACGCTCAAGAAGATAAACCAGCGGATTCAAATCTCTTTTCATATTGACCTTTTTGCGAAAGTATTGTGTGCCACTTTGGGAATCTCTGTTTTATTGAGAATTGCTGAGATACTTTTTCCTGTTCAAACTCCAGGATGGAGGATACTGGTATCTGGATCGTTTTGTATTTACCTCGTTTTTTCGATCCGTCGTAGACTAAAAGGTAATTGGCTTGATCGGGCAGCTGGAATGGCGGATAAGTTGGGGGATTTAAGAGACGAAATTAAGACTGCATACTGGTTTATGCGCCATCCAAGAAAATCCGCCTGGATAGATTTACAGCTGAAAGGTGCTGCCAAATCTTTGGATTCCATGAAGATAACCGAATTATTTCCTTTGAGTGTTTCCAAGTGGTTTTTGGGTGTATTTGGATTGATCGCAGTGCAGGTCGGTTTAGGAACCCTGCAAAATCAGACTCCTTTGTTTTTCTCTGATACTGGATCTCAGGCTCCTTTCTCCGACATGGAAGTTCAGATAGCAGAATTGGAAACAATATTAGGTAGTGAAGTGGGATCAGTATTAGAAGATGCGGATCGGGAGAGCCTGGAAAAAGTCCTGGAAGAATTGAAGGCTGATGAATTTGACAGTGAAGAAATCTTGCGACAACTACAAGAAGCAGAAGACTTATTCAACGAAGAAAGTTTTGAGATGGATGCTCTCAATCAAGAGATGGCACAAATTGCCGAAGAATTTTCAGATACAGAAGATCTGTCGGTATTCTCAAATTCCTTGGAGTCAATGGAATTTGGAGATGCGGCAGATCAACTGAGAGAATTGAGTGAAAGACTATCTGACATGACGCCTACCGAATTAAATGATTTAGAGAGAGGACTGCAGCCAAGTGAGAGCGCTGAATCCTTGTCTATTGAAGAACTATTGAGCGCGTTGAATGAAGCTGGGACGGCACTATCTCAGGATGAGATGTCTATGGCAGAAGGTGCGCTGACAGAGGCGGCGGCTACACTTGATGCAATGGCACAGAATCAAAACTTGGAAGAAGCTTTGAATCAAGCTGCAACCAATATGCAAGCTATGAGCCAACAGGTCACACAAAATGCGAATAGCTCGATCCTAGATCCAGAAGGAGAAATGGCGGCGGGTTCATCTGGGACTGGCTCTGACGAGGTCACTCAATCTTCTGGTGGTGAGTCAGGAGAAGGCAGTGGGCCAGCAGGAAATTCCACAGGAGCCCCGTCGGAGAACGCTGAATTAGAATTAGGAGAAGCTACTACTCTAGAAGTGCAACTAAATCTAGAAGTGATCGAAGAGGGGTTGGTAGACGAACTTCCTGACCCTGAGAATTTATTTCAAGGTGGTAGCCAGATGCAGCAATCGGAACTGGAATTTAGAGATGTGAATGGCTTGGCTGGTTATTCTTCAGCTTCAGCCTTGGACATAGAAGTAGTATTCTGGGAATATCGCGACTTAGTTAAGGATTATTTTTTAGGCATAAGACCATTGAGAGAAAATGACAATAGAAATAGATAACCAAGTGTCACTGTTTTGTGATGAATTTAAAAAAGTAAGAGCTGAAATTGGTAAAGTCATAGTAGGGAATGAAGAAGTAATTGATGGCACTCTAGTGAGTTTGTTGGCGAAGGGACATGTTCTACTTGAGGGGATTCCCGGAGTGGGAAAGACAAAGATAGTCTCCACTGTAGCAGATGTTCTGCAGTTAAAGTTCTCTAGGATTCAATTCACTCCCGATTTGATGCCAGGAGATGTTGTGGGTAGTGACGTAATGCATGAAACAGATATGGGAGAGAAGTATTTAGCCTTCCAGAAGGGTCCAATATTCACAAATATTCTCTTGGCCGATGAAATTAATCGGGCGACACCTAAAACCCAGTCAGCTCTTCTGGAAGCCATGCAGGAAAGAAGTGTTACTGTGGGTGTGACTACTCATAAGCTAGACCCTCCATTTTTTGTACTCGCGACCCAAAATCCAGTGGAAATGGAGGGGACTTACCCCCTTCCGGAAGCTCAGCTCGACCGCTTTTTTTACAAGCTGAGAATTAAATATCCGGAGTCGAAACATATGCACGAAATCATGAACCGGACGACTGCAGCTTCTGAACCAGATGCGACGACAGTTTTGAATAGGGATCAAATACTAGAGATGCGGGAAACGGCGAGGAACGTCCCCATAGCTCCAAGCATCCAAGATTATGCAATACGGCTAACCTTGGCTACCAATCCTAACAATGAGTTCACACATCCACTGACAGCTCAGTATGTACGTTTTGGTTCTAGTCCTAGAGGGACTCAAGCGCTAGTAGTTGGTGCAAAAGTGAATGCGCTAGTAAGTGGCAGAGTGCACGTATCTTGTGAAGATATCCGGTCCTATTTCCTGCCAGCTTTCCGACACAGGGTGTTGTTAAATTTTGAAGGAGAGGCAGACCGAATTGATCCAGACGAAATCTTGACCAAGATCATGAATGATGTTCCCGAACCCGAAGAATAGATCGGTCATACCAGGATGAGCTAGCAAAATATGGAACCTAGTGAAGCACTTTTTGACGACGATTTTATCAAGAAACTAGAGTATCTAAACTTGGTTTCAAAGCAAATGGTTCCGGGACATCTTCATGGGGAACATCGGTCTAAGAAGAAAACTAGCTCAGGAATAGAATTCTCTGATTATAGGGAATATGTATCAGGTGAGGATACAAAAAATGTGGACTGGAGAACATTCCTTCGTTTACAGAAGCTTCTGCTTAGAATTTTTGAGGAAGAAGCTGATTTGCCCATCTATATTTTCATTGATTCAAGTGAATCCATGAATTGTGGCGACCCTGTCAAATTTGATCAAGCAAGAAAAATTGCTGCTGCGATGTGTTATGTGGGCTTGCTGAATCAAGACAGGGTGAACCTGATCGGATTTAATGATGGAGCAGAGAATCAACTTTCGGCCCGGAGAGGTAAAAGCCAAATCTGGAACACTTTCCAGTTTTTAGAGGCTATGAGAACCAAAGGGTCTACTTCTATGGAAAGAGCATTCAAAGGATTTTTTTCCTCTCAAAGAAGAAGAGGACTTGTGGTTGTTATCTCTGATTTTTTAGACCCTTCAGGATTTGAGAGATCTTTTGATATGCTAAGACATTATCGACAGGATTTGTTTACAGTTCACTTATATGACCCTGACGAGCGAAATCCCATCCTACCAGATGAGGTTCTGTTGAGAGACGCAGAACTTGGTGATCTCGAAAGGGTCAAGGTTACACCGGCGTTGATGGATGCCTATACCCATGCCTTTGATACTCATGTGGCCGCCTTGGAAGACTACTGTAAAAAGAATGGGTGGGGATTTATAAGTTCATCCACGGAAAACCCTTTTGAAGATTTAATCCTACAAGTATTTCGGCAGGGTAGATTCTTGACATGAATTTATTCCTTGCGTCTCCAACAATCACTTTTCTGTTGGCTGTTGGCACAGTTCTAACAGTGGGATTTCTGTATTGGTTGAAGCCTCCACCTCCCACCGTGATGGTGTCCTCTTCGCTTTTATGGAAAAAGCTCTTGAAACAGCGTAAAAAAAGTTCTTTCATAGATAAGATACGTTGGCTACTGTCCCTTCTTCTTGCGTGCATTATCGCTATAAGTCTGGTCGTTGCATCAGGAGGCCCTGAACTGTTCTCAGATGAAGTAACAGATATTGAGAATGTTTCTATTGTCATCGACAATTCAGGCACAATGGCTACTCTCACTCAGAGTGGAAAAAGTCGATGGCAGAATGCGTTGGGGTATGCAGAGAGGTTAATTATTGATAGTCATCCAAGTAATGAAGTCGTGTTGCTCGATACCGGAGGCCAGATAACCTCTAGGCTAAGTACCAACAAGTGGGAAGCTCTTACGAAACTGGAATCCCTGGCTCTCTCCTTTGGAGATGCTCATCATTTCCCTAATCTTCCAGAGAGAGAGGATCGCACAGTGTTCATTTCAGATGGTGTATCCAATGTCATGATTCCATCTGACGTAGAGGTAGTGTCGGTTTTTGAACTGGCTGAAAATGTGGGAATAACTGGTCTAGTGGTGATGCCTAACACTGACGGGGATCCGTCAACTCTTAGGGGGTTGGTTCAGATAACGAATGGATCTCTTATTCCTAAGGAAGTGAGGTTGCGGGCCAGCGGTCTTGGAGGAGCCAATATCAGCCTGTCACTAACGGTTGGGCCTGGAGAGTCGGAAATAAGGAATCTTGACCTTACGAGTTTTCAACAGGGACCCATAAGGACTTCTGTGACAAGTGTAAGGGACGGTTTGGTGGATGATAATGTTGCTTATGCTGTCATTCCGTCTCGCACACGAACCAGAATCACCATGGTCACACCTGGAAATGTTTATCTTGAGACAGCCTTTAAGGCCATGTCACAGATCGAATTGGTTACAGTAAGCAAAGAGGAGTATGATTCTGATGATGTAGCAGATTTATATGTCTTTGATCGATTTATTCCAGAGGTTATTCCTGATGCTCCTGGTTTGTTCTTTTTGCCAACAGAGCTGCCGATGCTAGAGTCATCTTCTTCAGATGACTCTCTTGAGATGCATCCTTTGTTTAAGGGAGTCTCCCTTTCAGACTTGATGGTCGAAAGGGTGGCATCACCAAATTTTCTTACCGACGATAGCCAGATCTTGTGGGGTGACACCGAGACACCATTGCTAGTCGCGAGTGACTTGAACTATAGGGTGATTGAAGTTGGATTTGCATTGGATGGATCTAATTTCCCTCTTCAGCCGGCATTTCCGATATTCTTACGAAATGCAGTTGTATGGATGTTAGAGAGTGATTTGCCGCAAAGCTCAGGGCCAGGCCAAATTGAAATACCTGGGATGAATACAACAGTGACAGATTTAGAGGGTAAGTCAGTGCAGACGAATTCGGTTGACCAGGTGACTAGTTTCGAGGCTAGAGCTCCTAACTTATACTCTGTTAATCAAGGAGAAAATACGTTTTGGATGCCAATTAATTTGACAAATCCACGAGTCACTTTGGTTAATGAATCCAAGCTAGAATCAGCCTCTCGCCTTGATACTAATGGTTTGGTGGATGCGGAGTTCGAGAGTCAAGCAGATCCAGCCCTTTGGAGGATGTTAGCTTTGATCGCATTCGTCTTGGTCATTTTAGAATGGGTGACATACCATAGGCGGATAACCGTGTGAATTTCTCGTTCGAATATTACTGGCCATTGCTGGGATTTGGACTCTTGCCATTGCTCTGGAAGATTGGGTTTGGCACAAAGATAAAAATTGGGCTGGACCATCTCAGGATACTGAGCGGTATTAGGATTGCGACAATCATTTTATTGATTGCTGCTCTCATGGAGCCCATCTGGCATAGGTCTGTAAGGTGGGTTTCCATCGTATATGCAATTGATGTATCCGCAAGCATAGAGCCCAGTTTTATTAGAAGTGCGATAGACTGGGTTTCGCGAGTTAATGCAGAAAGAAACCCTGAACATTCCTCTTTTGTAGTCTTTGCAGGATCGGCGAAAACTTTGAATTCTCCCAGTCAAATCGCCTCTACAGAAGTTTCCCAGAACGGACTCGATAATACCATAAATCAAAGTATGACTAACCTTGCCATGGGATTAAGACAGTCCATGAACAGCTTTGAGTCCTCGTACCTCAAGCGCTTGGTACTTTTCACTGATGGAAACGCGAATGTGGGCGAAGAGGCAGATTTAGTCAGGCGGGCCAGAGAAGAAGGAATTAGGATTTTTACCATTCCAGCCTCTGTAGTCGGTGCCAATGACAGTTGGATTGACCAAGTTTCTATCCCTGAGGTAGTAAGACAAAAGGAACCCGTGGTGGCCGAAGTTCAAGTCTACAGCAGGGCAGAAATGGATGTCGTGATTGAATTAATTATAGACGCTGGCCAAAGCCTGCAGAAATCTGTAAACCTTGTGGAAGGGATGAATTCGATTCCCTTCGAGGTGGCTATGGAAGGCCTGGGTTCAAGTGTGGTTTCTGCCCGGATCAGTAGCCCCACAGATGGGAGCATGGAAAACAACCGCTTAGACCGCACTATTAGGGTTGAAGCTCCACCTAGGGTCTTATACGTGGAAGGAAGATCTGAGAGTGCACATTATCTACGCGATGCACTTGAGGATGGGGGCATTGATGTTGTTACNNTCTACCCNGGGGATGAATTTCCTGCCAGNTCTGTAGCCTTAGAGTCATTTGAACTCATTTTGATGAGTGATGTAGCCCCTGACGATTTGACAGAAGTCCAGATGGAGGCTGTTCTGAGTTATGTGAGAGATTTTGGAGGAGGTTTGATATTTGCTGCCGGCGAATCCAGTTATGGTAGAGAAGGATATTCGGGTTCAGTAATAGAGGAAGTGTTGCCCATTTGGTTCGAGGTTGAAGAAGAACGAAAAGAGTTATCTTTGGTGATCGTTNTAGATAAGTCATATAGNATGGTGGGAGCAAAACTNGAACTATCCAAAGAGGCTGCAAAGGCAGCCTTGGGGGTCATGGACCCTAGGCATAGATTNAGTGTNGTGACTTTTGATGATACNCCATATGTGGCNGTTCCCCTGCAGTTGGCATCTGAGGCTCCGAGGATAAATCAATCAATCAGTCAGATTATCGCAGGTTCTCAAACCAACATTTATCCAGCACTAGAGAAAGCATTTGAGATCCTTGAAGACAGTGATGCTGAAGTTAGGCATGTGGTGCTTTTGTCAGATGGAAAAACGTATGCCGATGACTACGAAGAACTTGTTACAAGTATGGCCGAAGTTGACATTTCTGTTTCCTCNGTAGCTGTGGGGGAAGAAGCCGATCGTGAGTTACTGTCCAATATTGCATCCTGGGGTAATGGACGGAATTACTACATACAGGACGCTCAGGGTGTTCCACAGGTGTTCATCAAAGAAGCCCAAATAGCTTCCCAATCAACATTAATTGAAGAAAGCGTGGTTTTTGAGTCGGTTCAGACAGCCTCAGAAATGTTCACAGGGCTAGATCTAAGTTCAGCACCGGACTTAGAGGGTTACGTCAAGACTAAGGGAAAGGACAATGCAGAAATGTTGATAGAAGCTTCGGATGGAGCTCCTATTCTTGCAAGTTGGCACTACGGTTTAGGTCGGACAGCAGCATTTACTTCAGATGTCAAGAACAGGTGGGCAGTTAATTGGTTAGAATGGGAAGGTTACGGNAAATTTTGGACTCAAGTGGTTAGGGAAACCATGAGGCGAAATGACGAACCNGGCCCGACCTTAGAAGTAAANCGTGTTGGNAATGAGGCCATTGTAACCTTAAANGACATTGCNTTCGANTCTTCTTCTGACTNGTTAATGAATCCCTCAATCACCGTGAGTGGGCCAAGGGAGCAGCAGGNAAGGNTTATNCTGGCACAGAAGNAACTAGGGGTTTACAGTGGTAGTTACCCCGTGGAAGTTTCATCGGATTCATCTTATTCGTTTTCCTTAAATTCTGATATGGTCAATGGACAAGAGAAGAATATTAACTATAACTATTACGATGAGTTACGACGGTACCCACCTAATATCCAGTATCTTAACTCCTTGAGTAATCTCACTGGAGGAAAATTATTGCCTGAGGAAGANGAGATTTTTCAAGATTATGGTGACAGNGCCTATGTCGCATTTCCCTTGGCTAAATGGNTTTTANTTTCAGCGTTNATATTATTTCTCTTTGATATCGCCACTAGGAGACTCCCTTGGGCATGGACCTATTTTTCCAAAGCAAAGGAGCAGGGGGACGGCTGATTGANTTNGTCAATAATTNATGGAGGANCTTTAGAGATGNGTGAGTNTTTGTGAGTGAAGANCTAAANGATACCATAGTGATNTCTGGTCCCTTGATAGGAGATCATCATTCTCGGTGTTTTGACTCATATAGGTTAGTGTACTCTGAGAAAAATGTGATGAGTCAGGATGAGTTCAACCAAGTGGCGCGGGAAGCTACTGCCGCCATTGTCATGACTAGTATTCGAGTAACTAAAGAACTGATCGACTCTGCACCTAAACTTAGGGTCATTTCAAATTTTGGTGTTGGTTATGACAATATAGACGTGGCATATGCTCGTAAGAAAGGAATTATCGCAACCAATACACCTGATGTTTTGACCACTTCTTGTGCAGAATTGGGAGTGGCTTTGGTTATGGCGACCTCACGACGGCTAGTAGAAGGTTATCGGTTAATGGAGAGGAATGAGTTTAAAGGCTGGAAGGTGGACCTTCTATTGGGATCCGAATTACGGAACAAGACTCTGGGAATTNTAGGTTGTGGGCGGATAGGTCANTCTATGGCTGGAATCATGAGTGGATTTGGCTTGAACCTACTCTACCATAACAGAAGNAAGCTGAATGAGGACATAGAAAAAGANTTAGGNATCCGNTATGTGGANTTCCTATCTCTAACTGCACAGTCTGACATATTGGTGGTGGCAGCTCCNTTAAATGACGANAANAGGCANATGTTCANGTTGGATACNTTCCGGGAGATGAAGAAGAATTCNATTCTTATAAATATTGGTCGAGGAGGAATAATAAACGAGCAAGACCTACTGGTAGCCCTTAAAGAAGGGTTTATTGGAGGTGCTGGATTAGATGTATTTGAGAATCCGCACGATATACCACCTGAATTAAGATACCACCCTAAGGTTACTCTCACACCACACATAGGTAGTGGTACCCAGGAAGCTAGAGATTCTATGAGCGAGCTAGCTGTGCAGGCCGTTGTCGATGNGCTNAACGGTAAGCNACCTCAATATGAGATTAGGTAGAGNGTTTATTTACAACNCAAACAGGCACTAGTGGAGCATATAGTAAAATGAATGATACTAAACAGGTAGCCATAGTGGTTGGTGCAGGCAGGGGAATGGGAGCATCTATCTCGAGGGCTCTGAAAGCAGAAGGATATCAATTAGTTCTCCTATCTAATACGGGGGGCGCAGAGGATTTAGCTGAAGAGTTGAATTGTGTGGGAATGACTGGATCGGTTACTTCAGAAAAAGATATTAAACGTGTCGTTGATTTGTGTATGAGTAGCTATGGAAGAGTTGACGGTGTGATTAATAGCACTGGGCATCCACCAAAGGGAGATCTACTCGAGCTAACCGATGATANTTGGAAACTGGGAATGGAGCTTGTGTTCCTGAATGTGGTAAGAATGGCAAGAGCGGTGACACCATATATGCTGCAAGGAGGAGGTGGATCTATAGTTAACATATCTACATTCGCAGCTTATGAGCCTGACCCCAGTTTCCCTGTCTCTGCTTGTATGAGGGCAGCCCTAGGTGGATATACAAAACTCTTTTCAAGTGAATATGCTGCCCGTGGTGTTAGAATGAATAATATTCTACCTGGCTTCATAGATTCTTATCCGGAAGACGAGTCTATTTTAAATAAAATTCCTGCTGGTCGTTACGGTAAGGTTTCAGAAATTGCCGACACCGCTCTATTNCTNCTGTCGGCTGGNTCGGGATATATCACTGGGCAGAATATCAGGGTAGACGGAGGAATNACNAANTCAGTGTGATGGNAAAATGATCACAAAAAGAGNCAGTAGTTAATCCAATCGNNGACCAATTCCAAAGGTCCCGCCTCAATATTTTCCAATANCTAACTTTTTTGGAATCAGTTGGTTTAAGCCAGNCTGCACCCCCAATTGGCTAAACTCATTATTTCCCCAGCAGTACCCACTGCCATCAGTGGTCACTCCACATGTGTGATATGTGCCTGCTTCTATGTGATGCCAAGTGTGGTCACCGCTTACCGGAACTGGTTGGGATCGGTCGGTTTGACTCGAGTCACCTAGTTGTCCGTATTCATTGCTTCCCCAACAAAAAGCTTTCCCGAGATCATTGAGTCCACAGCTATGTGAACGGCCTGCTGAAATGTAAACCCAGAAATTTGCTGTTTTGACTTTGTCTGGATATGGCCATTGACTCTGGCCCCGACCGGATCCTAGCTGTTGCTCGTCGTTTAATCCCCAACAGTAAGCTTCACCTGATTGGTTTATTCCACAGGTATGATAGAGTCCAGCGGTGATGATTGTCCAAATGTTACCTTCAGAAACTGGCACTGGGTTACTCTTGTTATTCGTCGTGCCGTTCCCGAGCTGTCCGAACTGGTTGAGTCCCCAACAGTAAACTTGACCAGAAGTCGTAGTTGCGCATGTGTGGTAAGACCCAGCGGTAAGATTATCCCAATCTAATTGCAGGCTTATATCATTGGGAGTGGATTGATCAGAAGTGCTTCCATCACCTAATTGACCAAAATTAGAACGACCCCAGCANTTTATAGTTCCTGCGACACTTATTAAACAGGTATGTTGAAATCCTCCGTTTATTTGCTTCATCAGAAGTCCACCATCTATAGGTGTTGGGGTGTTGCGTTGTTCCGAAGTGCCGTCACCGACTTGTCCATACTCGTTATTTCCCCAGCAAGCACCTGATCTATTGGACAAAATGCCGCAACTGTGGTTTACCATGGAATTAATGGAGTTCCACGCTAATCTCTCATCTATAGGTGTTGGGGTGTTGCGTTGTTCCGAAGTGCCGTCACCGACTTGTCCATACTCGTTATTTCCCCAGCAAAACACTTCATCAGACGTTCGTATTCCACAGGTCATTTTATAACCTGGCTTTAGTTGATCCCAGTGGCTGACAGATATAGCGCTTGCAATTGAAATCGTTCCTGCTTGAACGATTATCGAGGATTGCCCCAAATCGATTGCAGTGACTATTCCTGACCCAGAAACCGATGCTACAGATGGGTTATCTGAAGCCCAAGTTATAGTTGGGTTTACAAGTGGACTACCGAGAGCATCTTGGACTACCACAAATATTTGAGCTGTATCTCCAATATTTTCAAAGCGAATCTTTTTTGCTGACAGATCAATTGTCGCAGGAGTCTGAGCTACGACAACCGAAGTTGTAGCCGTCAATGTTCCCGAGTGAACTGATATTTCTGTGGAACCATTGGTCACAGATGTGATCAGACCAGTTTCGGAAACAGTAGCTACTCCTGGATCTGTCGAAGTCCAGGTAATTTTGGGATTTTTGAAATCTTCACCCTGTGCAGTTTTGGCCGAAAGTTTTAACTGATAATTTTCTCCTAGAGAGGACAGTGTGATATCGGTGGTTACGAACGACAGAGAGCTTAACGGTGGTCCTACTCCATCATTGCATCCGATGGTTAGTAGCAAGAGGACCGAGCTAAAAGCAGTTCTTCTCATAATCCTGCAGGTCCTGGGTCCTGATCTGATAGTTTAAAACCCATATGGTATCGATGTCTTCCAAATTGTAGATGGTTTAGTGGGTTGTCATTAATCATGAACAAACAACGGTTCTCTCCAGACCCAAATAAAAAAGTTAAGTCAAAGTTTCTAGTTAACCTCTCAAATCACTAGAAAGTTCTCAGAAAATTAACTCTATATTAGCGAATTGTCAGAGTTCCTGTATTTTATCATCCTAATCTAAACGAGAAGGCTAACCACTTTCTTGTAGCTTTTTGAACATCCTAAGTAAGGGATAGCATAATGTCTGGTATATCATTCAAAGGGATTTTTAAGTTCTGCTTTATTTCGGTGGTGTGTATTGTGAACAGCAATATACTCCTAGCACAAGAAATCGAGGTCAATGTGCGACGATCAGCGATATCTGGTCAAGGCTCGGATACTAGTGCCAATTTCGAGCTGGCAGCAAGGTTCGCTCCGTATAAAATCAGTGAGTTGGTGCATAGCACTGGAGTTGATCCTCATTGGATAGAAGATAGTGAAAAATTTTGGTATCAGTGGGATGATACAAAAGGAACGAGTTACTATCTTGTAGATCCTCTGACTAGAACTAAAACTCCTGTATTCGACAATGACAGAATGGCTGCAGAATTAACTGAACTGACAAAGAACCCTTGGGATGGGCAACACCTTCCAATTAATAATCTTCGTTTCCTCGATGAGTATACTGTCAGGTTTGATGATAGTGGGGCTTCTGGAGACGGTGAATCTGATGAAGAAGAAAATACTTCTATTGTGCGCTATTTCGAATTGGATCTCAGAACCCAAACAGTGGAGGAGTTGGGCTCGTCTGGTGCTCCGGATAATCATCCGGATTGGGCTAGTATTTCTCCGGACGGTCAAACTGTTCTTTTTGCAAAAGAACACAATTTGTGGATGATGACGGAATCAGAGTATGCAAAGATCCTACAAGTAAGAAAGGGCAAAAAAGGGGAGAAGGCTGACGAAGCAGAACAAGAGATAGAGGTAGAAGAAATCCAACTGACAACCGATGGAGTTGCGTTCTATAGTTATGCTTCCAATAACAGTGGTAGAGGAGAGACGAACAAAACTTTGTTGGAAAGTTATGGGGACAGGAATAGGTCTAATGTTACTTGGTCAAAAGATTCAAAAAAGATCGCACTGGTCCGACCTGACCAGCGTAATGTTGACGAACTTTGGGTGATTCATGCTGTGGGCAATGATAGACCAGAGTTGGAGTCATATAAATATGATATGCCGGGTGAAGAAAATGTTACCCAAAATACAGTGGTTATTTATGATCTCGAAAAGAAAAGCCTAGTCAGTATAAATGACGAGCCATGGCAGGATCAAATGATGTCAGTGGCCCTGGATAGAACAGTTATCCATTCAGACGTGTCAGCACCGCAACCTTCTGTGTGGCTCTCAGATGGATCCGAGGAACTATGGGTTACTAGGACGAGTAGAGATCGACACCGGACGGATGTACTGGTGGTTGATGCGGAGACGGGAAGTGTGCGAGTTGTCATCGAAGAGCGGATGAATACTTATTTAGATAGGGGGTATGGATCGGGCGGCTCTGTCGAGCGATTGGGTCGCCTAAAAGAATCAGGAGACCTTCTCTGGTGGTCTGAAAGAGATGGTTGGGGACATATCTATCGGTATGGATCTGATGGGACACTAAAAAGTCGACTGACAGAGGGACCCTGGCATGTAGATGGTTTCCTGGGGGTAAATGAGGCAAGTGGCCATGTGTTTTTGAGAGCGAATGGAAGAGAGGTGGGAGAGGATCCTTATTATCAACATCTCTACCGAGTCAACCTGGATGGATCGGACCTGGTCCTATTGAACCCTGGTAATTTTGATCATCAGATTGATATGAGTACTTCAAAGCGCTTTTTTGTTGACAACTACTCCCGAGTGAACACCGTTCCAGTGTCAGCACTCTATGATGCTTCCGGTCAATTGATGATGGAACTTGAGCAGTCTGATTTCAGTTCACTTATGGATGCAGGGTATGTATTTCCAGAGCCATATAAGACAAAATCAGCTGATGGGATCACTGACATTTATGGGGTTATGTACAAACCTTACGATTTCGATTCTGAGAGAGATTATCCTATCGTAGCATATGTTTATCCTGGACCTCAGACAGAGTCTGTCTCGAAGTCCTTCAGCTTGAATGGGTATGAACAGGGCCTTGCTCAGTTCGGCTTCATTGTAGTCACCATGGGAAATCGAGGAGGACATCCAGATAGATCAAAATGGTACCACAATTATGGTTATGGAAATCTTCGGGATTATGGCCTGGCCGATAAGAAAGCCGTAATAGAACAACTAGGGGATCGTCATGATTTCATAGATTTGAAAAAGATTGGAATATATGGACATTCTGGAGGAGGCTTCATGTCTACTGCAGCCATGCTAGTATATCCCGANTTTTTCAAAGTTGCGGTTTCCTCATCTGGAAATCATAACAATGATGTTTACAATCGCAATTGGTCAGAAACTCACCATGGGGTAAAAGAAGTAGTCGCAGATGATGGAAGGATAACCTTTGAATATGATATCGAGAAAAATTCCGACTTAGCTGAAAATCTCAAAGGCCATCTCCTGCTCACTACAGGGGATATTGATAATAATGTTCATCACGCTGGGACGTTCCGTGTAGCAGAGGCATTAATAAAGGCGAATAAACGTTTTGATTTCTTCATGTTTCCTGGACAGAGACATGGTTATGGGGATATGGGTGATTATTGGTTCTGGCTTAGGGCAGAATATTTTGTGAGGCATCTGCTTGGAGACTACAGNTGGANTGCAGACATAATGCAATTGCAGGTTGAAAAGGGCAGNATCAATTGAAGNNTTTTGTGAGAAGGAAGNANNGAGNAGTACTCCACTCANGAGTGGAGAGCATTCCAAGAACATTCTGGAAGCTGGCCGTGGGTTGTTTGAAGTAGAGCTCCCAGGTTAGACTGTTTGTTTTTGGCAGAGATGNAGACAGCTGTGCGGTAGTATGTGTAGCTNATTATACNCAAACAATTATTGAGAGATTGAAAACATATGACTAGATCGTTCGGCCCCAGNCGTGCTATATGGATTGAAGTTGAGGAGTGTGATACCAGTATAAAGAATGAACAATTTCTTNATCANCTCAAACGTTTTGATGAGATATATCGAGCTATTGTANCTACTCAGTTTAACTTTCATCAATCAGGTCATCCGGGCGGCTCAGTCTCAGCTGGNCATATTATGAGCAGTCTNTTGTTCGATTCAATGGATTATGACTTTCGCGATCCAATCCGGAGTGACCAGGACCTATTGTCTTTTGCTGCTGGTCACAAAGCAACAGGTCTTTACGCGATGTGGGCTCTGAGGGATGAGCTGATGAGACTGTCAAGNCCAGNACTATTGCCCTCGGAAGATAAATTTAGATTGAGATTAGAAGATCTATTGGGNTTCAGGAGAAATCCTACACATACAACTCCACTTTTCAATGAATTTAGTTCTACTCCTTTGGATGGCCATCCAACTCCAATGACACCGTTNGTCAGNATTGCTACTGGCCCTTCAGGNGTCGGNATGGCCAGCTCAATCGGCCTAGCCTTTGGAGCTGCAGACTATTNTGGAAAAAATGCTCCNAANGTGCATATGCTNGAGGGTGAAGGAGGANTAACTCCNGGNAGGGTTTATGANAGTGTAGCAGCTGCTGGAATAGCTGGNCTGAAGAATGCGATATGCCACTTAGANTGGAATCAGGCATCCATAGATTCTGANANNGTAACCCGAGAGGGAAGCAATTGGGGAGATTACGTTCAGTGGGATCCAATGGAATTTTTCTATCTNCACGACTGGAATGTGATACATGTACTAGACGGATTTGATATGGGCCAAGTGGTAAGCGCTCAACGCAAAGCGTTGGAGATTGATAATGACCAACCGACAGCCATTGTNTANCGGACTGAAAAAGGTTGGAATTATGGCATCACTGGAAAGAAATCGCACGGCGCAGGCCACAAAATGGGAAGTGACAGTTGGCATAGAGCAATGGCGCCAATTTTTGGAGAGGCAGCTGCAGAACTTCCTTCTCCTAAAGATCCATCAAANATTGATGAAGTAGAGGCCTGTTATTGGGAAACACTACTCAGGATTCGTGAAATTGTTTCTGGCGANCAGGCGCTGTGTGAAAACTTGGCGAGTAGGGTNCAAGACTCCTTTCAACGATTAGATAGGTCTTCCAGNNAACCTCGCAGTGTTACACCCAGTGTTGACGCTGTGATAGAAGCGTGCCGTTCACCAGAAACACCATCTGAACTGCAGTTAGAGATTGGTTCTAAGTTTCCTTTAAGGAAACAGTTGGGGCAGGTTTTGGGCTTTTTAAATCAAAAATCTGATGGAGCGATGCTCTTTGGAGCTGCTGACTTAAGTGACTCGACTGCTGTCTCAGGTGCTAATACAGGTTTCCCAGATAATTTTTGGCATTTTCGGACTAATCCGTTAAGCCGGTCCTTAAGTATGGGTGGGATCTGTGAGGATGGTCTCTCATGTATCATAGTAGGGATATCAGGATTCGGTAAACACATCGGGGTAGGTGCTTCTTATGGAGCGTTTATTTCTCCTCTCGGTCATATAGCGGCTCGTGTGCATGCGATAAGCCAACAAATGAAACAAGAACTAGACAGTGGGCCTTACAGTACAGTGATACTGCAGTGTGGCCATGCAGGAATGAAGACCGGTGAAGATGGTCCCACCCATGCTGATCCTCAAGCCTATCAACTGCACGCAGAAAATTATGCACCAGGTACTGCTATAACACTAACTCCCTGGGAGCCCCAGGAAATCTGGCCATTGATGGCTGCTGGACTTAGGGCTCAACCAGCTGTTCTTGTTCCCTTTGTAACCCGNCCCAANGAGCCAATTTTAGACAGAAAAAGTTTGGGATTGGCACATGAAAACAGTGCTGAAAATGGAGTCTACTGTTTATCTGGAGAAGATGTAGAAGATCCTGATGCTGTTCTTGTTCTGCAAGGTTCAGGCGTGACACTTGTTTTCGTGAATGAAGTGCTACCTAAGCTTAAACTAGAAGGGATTAACCTGAGAGTGATGTATGTTGCCAGNCCAGAATTGTTTGACAGACTTCCACAGGNNAAAAAGAGTTNCATCTATAATGAGGAGATGGCTAGNAANGCCATGGGTATTACGGGATTCACGTTGCCGACAATGTACAGGTGGATTCAGTCAGATCTGGGNAGNAACCATACGATGCATCCATTCCAGAAGGGNCATTACTTGGGGAGTGGTCCTGGTGATGATGTGATTCGAGAAGCGGGATTGGATGGGCCAGGNCAGTACGNTGGAATTAAAGGATTTTTGAGTGCTNTAAANGATAAAAAGNGCCTAGANTGATACCTGGCCCACTGNGANNGNTAANAGGGGGATGACCNTAGGACGAAGAGAATTNGTGACTACTCTCTGNAGGGCAACCGGAATCTTCGGAGNCACAAGNATGCAGTTCGCATGTGNAGNAGATTCTCCAGGTGAAGTGGTGGAGAGATTGCCTGGAGACCCACTNCTGCTAGAACTTCCAGATGGAAGGATAAGTATTCAATCTGCTATACCGACGCTTCCTTTGGCTTATGTTTCAAGAGGCCAACAAAAAATCTTTGTAGACTATGAATCTAGGATAGGTGTCAGCGTGCTAGTGGCTGCTCATATCTCTGTAAGTTCTGGATTGTGGAGAATTCCACTAATAGGTGATGATGTGCGTGTACCCATCGATGCCGGAGATCCTGAAAGAGAGTTTTCAGAACACGATATCAGCGAATGGGATCCAGGTCTATTACCNGAGGAGGGAGACTACAGAGTACAGNCGGGTTCTCCTATTCAAGAAGAATTAAACCTTGAATGCGTGCCAGTGTTGCCCGAAAGAGGTTGGGTCAGCGGCGGACCATGGAGTATTGAAAGGTGTCATAGTTCTGGAGTGGGGCTTTGTAGAGAAGTTTTCACCCCGGTGGGTAGAGGATTGAAACACGATTTCAAATCCTATCGAACTTGTGCGGAAAAAGGGCAACAGGTCGAGTTTCTGAGCTGGATTTGTCCGAGCGTATAGACAGGGTGGCGAGAAACACAAATGGTTCGGTAATGAGGGGACAATACGGAAATCTTAGGGTCAGTATAATTAGGCGGACAATTTGACCGAAACAAAGAAAAGTCTGGGTACCTTTGACGGGGTTTTCACCCCGTCGATACTGACTATTCTCGGCGTCATTATGTATCTAAAACTAGGGTGGGTAGTTGGCAACGTTGGTCTCACTAAAACACTACTAATTGTTACACTTGCAACTTCGATTACTTTTTTAACAGGTCTGTCTATCGCGGCAATAGCAACAGATCAGAGAGTGCGGGCTGGCGGGGCTTACTACATGATATCTCGATCATTAGGATTAGAAGCTGGAGGTGCAGTTGGCATTCCACTGTTCCTCGCCCAAGCCCTTTCAGTCTCTCTTTACACAGTGGGTTTTGCAGAAAGTTTAATAGCGGTGTTCCCTCAATTCGATCAAGAAACTGTTGTTGTTATGACAATAGCTATTGTTTCCTGTATAGCTTTGCTGTCTCCCAAATTAGCTATAAGGACTCAATATTTAGTAATGGGTGTGGTTGGACTCTCCTTGATTTCGTTATTACTGGGGAAGGAGGTTTCGACCGAAGTAGCGGGCCTTTCGGGTACGATAGAAGATCCAGCAGGTTTCTGGGAGGTTTTTTCAGTTTTCTTTCCTGCTGTAACAGGTATAACAGTTGGAGTTAATTTGTCTGGGAATCTTAAGGATCCTGGTAGATCCATACCTCTAGGAACCTTCTTGGCCGTAGGTGTTGGATACTTGGTCTACATGATTCTTCCAGTGATTTTGGCTTTTAGGGCTAATCCAGACATTCTTGTGGAAGACCCTTTGGTTATGATGCCTATGTCAGCCTGGGGTCAGGCGATATTATTGGGCGTGTGGGGAGGAGCTTTATCTTCAGCTGTAGGCAGTATTTTGGGTGCTCCCAGAGTCTTGCAAGCCTTGGCGAGGGACAATGTACTACCAAATGGATTAAGCTGGTTGGGTAGAGGTACAGGTGATGATGATACTCCCCGAATCGGTACTGTAGTGACGTTGTTATTCGCTGGTACAGCAGCTTATATGACAGACCTTGAGATGATTGCACCCATACTTACGATGTTTTTTCTGACGACTTATGGAGCACTTAACATAGCAGCTGGCCTAGAACGTATTTTAAAGAGTCCATCATTTAGACCCAAGTTCAAAGTTCATTGGGCGTTTTCCTTTTTAGGTGCGATAGGCTGTTTTTCCGTTATGTCCTTGATAAACTCTGGCGCTACATTGGTCGCCTTATGCTTTGTGGTTGGCGTTTATATTTGGCTAAAGAAAAGAGCGCTAACTGTTGCTTGGGGCGACCTAAGAAGAGGTTTGTGGATGGCGGTTATTAGGGCAGGTCTCTTAGGCCTCAAGGGAGAACCTGATGCTAGAAATTGGAGGCCCTATACGTTGGTCTTCTCTGGTGCCCCGACTCGTCGCTGGCATCTAGTCGATCTGGCCAATTGCTTTTCCCATTCACAAGGATTGTTGACTGTGTCCACAGTAGTGCCGGAGGAAAGTATAACGCTTCAACGATCGCAGGCACTTGAATCAAAGATAAAGGATTACTGTGAGAGGCGAGGTGTATCTTCTTTGGTTAGGGTTATCTCTGCCCCAGATGCCTATTCGGGAGTAAAAAGAGCGGTAGAGACATACGGAGTGGGCCCTTTAGTCCCAAATTCGGTCTTATTAGGCCAGAACTACGAACTTTCGAAAGATCGTAAAAAATTCTGTACACTAGTGAGTGATTTGTATCAGGCAAAAAGGAATGTTTTTATCCTTCGCGCAGAGGAAGAGGAAGGTTTCGGAAAACGAAAAAGAATCGATATATGGTGGGGAGGGTTGCAGGGTAACGGAGCTTTGATGTTGATTCTGGGATACCTAACACAGAACAGTCTCAGTTGGAAGGGGTCGGAGGTTCACCTTAGGATGGTCGTCAAAGACGAAGTAGCCAGACAGGAGGCGTACCGTAATCTCGAGGCTATTATTGATAGAACGAGGACAAATTTCATACCCCATGTTATTACTTCAGAGGGTGAACATTTTAGGCGCCTTGTGCTAGAACATTCTGGAGATGCTGACCTCATACTTTTGGGTGTAGGGAAGCCTTTGGATGATTTTGTGGGCTATTGGGACAAACTCTTGAAAGAGACGCAAGATCTGCCAGCGACGCTCTTTGTATTAGCAGCAGAGGAAATAGCCTTCAAAGATGTTTTGATCCATGACTGATTGTGTTGATGGAGCGCCATCACTCGGATATATTTTCTTCCGTAGCGATGTTGTGTCCTAGGGGCCAACCTATTCTGCTGGTTTTCATTGTTTTAAAACGGGGAAAGGATCGTGGACAAAGAGTCCCAAGTTAAGATCAACGCTCTATCAGATAGAGTTTCAGACCTTCGGGGGTATCTTTGACATTTCTAATAAGGAAATAGAATTAGCAAAATTAGACAGGGAAATGGCGGAGGCTGGATTCTGGGATAACCAGGAAAAGGCCAGGGAAACAATAGCGGTCTCTAATCGCTTAAAAGCTTGGACCCAGCCATGGAAAAAATTGAAACTTCGGCTTGTGGAATTACAGGAACTCAAAGAACTGATCGAACTTGATGAGGACCAGGAACTAGAAGACGAATGGACACGAGAATTACAGGATTTGGATTCTCAGATTGGAGGCCTGGAGTTAAAGACAATGTTGCAGGGTGAGGACGATCACAGAAATGCTCTTCTTACCGTCCACCCAGGAGCAGGAGGGCTAGAGTCACAGGATTGGGCGGAAATGTTAACTCGAATGTACACGAAATGGGGTGAACAAAACGGATTCGCTATAAATGTTTTAGATTTCCAATCTGCTGAAGAGGCGGGAATTAAGAGCGCCACCATTGAGTTCACGGGACCCAGTGCATATGGATACCTTAAATCAGAAAAGGGAGTGCACAGGTTAGTGAGAATCTCTCCTTTCGATGCACAGTCAAGGAGACATACCTCTTTCGCCAGTGTTTTTGTTTATCCACAAATAGACGAAGATATCGAGATAACAATAGACGAATCAGAGCTGAGAGTTGATACTTTCCGGGCTTCTGGTGCTGGAGGGCAACACGTAAATAAGACCGACTCGGCTATAAGAATAACTCATATACCCACGGGAATTGTAGTCGGATGCCAGCAGGAAAGATCGCAACACAAGAACCGGGCAACTGCTATGAAGATGTTAAAATCAGCTCTTTATGAACATGCCATGGGCCTAGAGGACGAAAAGAGAGCAGAGGTGGAGGCTACGAAAACTGAAATTCAGTTCGGACACCAAATAAGATCATACGTGTTCCAGCCCTATACTATGGTTAACGATCACCGCACCGAAGTAAAAATCGGAGATGTCCAGGGAGTAATGGATGGAGATCTGAATACATTTATAGAAGCATACTTAAAGGAATTTTCCTCAGCAAATAAGAGAAATGGGTGAAAATAAAATGGAAGACGAATTGAGTCAGGTAAGACGACAGCGTCAAGAAAAGATTGCAAGACTTAGAGAGTTAGGTATAGATCTCTACGCCTATAACTATTCACAGGATCATACGGCTACGGAGGTAAAGAGTCTTTTTGGCAAAATGGAAGCAGAAGCAGAGGATGTAGAGGTAGGATCTCTAGAGGTATCTGTGGCTGGAAGATTGGTGAGTATGAGGGGGCACGGAAAGACCGTTTTTGCTCATTTAGAAGATAGAACAGGACAAATTCAAATTTATTTAAAATTCGACATTTTAGGTCAAGAGAAATTTGAAGCGACCAATCTACTGGACCTGGGGGATTGGATTGGAGTTTCTGGATCAATCTTCAGGACCCGCACCGGGGAAGTGACTGTACAGGTCCAGGACTGGACGATGCTAAGCAAATCCGTCAGGCAACTTCCTCTGGGTAAGACTAAGGAGGATGAGAATTTAGAAGCTAACGTTTACGGTGGATTTGCCAACGTAGAGATGAGGTATAGACAGAGGTATGCGGATCTAGCAGTGAATCCTGAAGTACGAGAGGTTTTTAAGATTAGAACCAGGATTATATCTACCTTGCGAAAATTTTTGGATGAAAGGGACTTCCTTGAAGTGGAAACCCCGGTGCTTCAACCAATCTATGGAGGAGCAGCGGCTCGCCCTTTCATCACTAAACACAATAGTTTGGACCGAACACTGTACCTTAGAATCGCGGATGAACTCTACCTAAAGCGTCTTATTGTGGGTGGGTTCGGTAGGGTGTACGAGATTTCTAAAGACTTTCGGAATGAGGGGATCGATCGTTTTCACAATCCCGAATTTACAATGCTTGAGTTCTATCAAGCCTTTACGGATTATGAGGAATTGATGGATTTCACCGAATTGATGCTTGCTGAGGTGCTGTTATGTGTTAAGGGTGACCTAGATACTACCTACCAAGGCCAAAAAATCAGCTTTAATTCGCCCTACGATAGGGTGTCCATGCTGGAATCTGTATCAGAAGCCGTAGGAGAGGATGTTGCCCGGCTGAACGTCCCTCAACTAGCCGATATCGCACGAGACAATCGAATAAAGGTTGAGGCTAATTGGGGTTGGGGCAAAATAATTGATAAATGCTTTGGCGAAATCGTACAGCCTAAGTTGATACAGCCCACCTTTGTGATTGACCATCCAAGGGAGATTAGTCCACTGGCCAAATTACACAGAGAGTCTCCACAATTGACGGAACGCTTTGAGTTGTTTGTAGCTGGTGAAGAGATTGCTAACGCTTTTTCTGAATTAAATGATCCAGTGGATCAGAGAGAGAGATTCGAAGGGCAAGAAAGAATGAAGATGGAGGGTGATGAGGAGACACACCCGATAGACGAAGACTATATAAGAGCGCTCGAGTACGGGATGCCACCTACAGGAGGATTGGGAATGGGTGTAGATCGATTAACTATGTTGGTTGCGGATCAGTCTTCTATCCGAGACGTGATCCTCTTCCCTGTATTAAAGGACTGATTGACGTGCGGGGTCGCTCTTCCTTTAGGTTCGAATCTTATATCGCCAAAAGATACCTGGCATCAAGTTCTGGGGGTAAATCGTTTTCATTGATCACATGGATTGCATTGGGTGGGGTTACAGTAGGTGTTGCAGCATTGATCGTTGTCATAGGTGTCATGTCGGGTATGCAACGAGAGTTGTTGGATAAAATACTTGATTCATCCCCACATGTTCTTGTACTTCAAGACGGTAGCGCTCTGCGCATGGACGATTGGGGGAAAATAGCGGCGCGAGTCAATACCATTGAGGGTGTCGTTGGCGTTTCTCCTTTTGTATTGAGTCAAGTCAGTGTTCTTCGCGGAGGTTATTCGCAGCCAGCAGATATGTATGGTGTTTCATTATCTAACGAAGGTCCAGCGGTTACCAAGATGGAAGCGAGGATCAGGGAAGGGGTACATGACTTAGGTCCAACTGGATCTAACCTCCCACCAGTAATACTGGGTAGTAGGTTAGCAGCTAGAATGCAGTTGTTTAGAGGTGATACGATTACACTTATTGCTTTCGAGAATATTTCGATTGACCCAATGGGAATACCCACTCCGAGTATCAGACAATATCAAGTCAGTGGGACATTTACTACTGGTATGTATGACTACGATGTGAAAAATATCTATGTACCATTAGAGGTAGCTCAAGAGCAATTAGGTATAATGGCCAGTGACCAGGTCTCGGGGCTAAGTGTTGACACTCAGGACTCAGATTTATCAACAGTCATAGCCAGTCGCATAGAGGCGAATTTAGGGTCTGGTTTTTCGGCCATTAGTTGGAGCACTACCAATGGAGCTCTATTTTCAGCTCTTAAATTGGAGAAATTGGTCATGGGTCTGATTCTTTTTTTAATCGTTGTCGTTGCGGCTTTCAATATCGTGAGTACTCTTGTTATGGTAGTAGTGGACAAGACTAGAGAAATAGGCATTCTTAAGGCGATGGGCGTGGCTGATGAAACTATCCTTCGTATATTTTTATTACAAGGAATTGGGATTGGAATCCTGGGCACAACACTAGGACTCCTCTTAGGCGTAGTTACATCTTTTGCACTAAACAGATTTGAAATCATTGAGATCCCCGCAGAGGTATATTTCGTCGACAGATTACCTATGGCGCTAGATGTTACTGACATAGGAGTCATCGTGACAGGCAGTATAGCGATCTCTCTTTTGGCCACTATAGTCCCAGCTATACGGGCCTCCCAGTTGAGGCCAGTTGAGGCCATTAAACATGACTAAAGTTCAAGGGGACATTCTACTGGAAGCCTCGGATTTAGTGAAAAGTTTCGTGGGTGGAGATGGCAGTGAACTGGTTGTGCTGGATCGACTAAGTTTAAAAATTCTAAACCATGAAACGGTCGCAATAGTAGGTGGTAGCGGTGCAGGAAAATCAACCTTATTGCAGATATTAGGAGGCTTAGATCATCCCACTAGTGGAAAAGTTCTAGTTGACGGACAAACTTTGGGAAAAGAGAAGAACCAAAATCTCGAATGGCTGAGGAATCAACAGATCGGTTTTGTTTTTCAGTTCCATCACCTGCTGAAGGATTTTACTGCATTGGAAAATGTGATGATGCCATCGTTAATAGCTGGCAATTCGAGGAGTATTGCAGAAAAAAGGGCCGGAGAATTATTGGAGCAAGTAAAGCTGAAACACCGATTACATCACAAACCTGCTGAGCTCTCTGGAGGTGAACAGCAAAGAGTGGCCGTGGCCAGAGCTCTCTGTAATGAACCGAAGTTACTCCTAGCTGATGAGCCCTCAGGTAACTTAGATTCACAGTCTACTGAAGCCCTGCATCGGCTACTCTTCAGATTAAGAGAGGTGAATGGCTTGGCCATGATCATTGTCACTCATAGTAAGAAGTTGGCGGCAATGACAGATAGGGTTTTGGAATTAAGAAATGGAAAGCTGTTGGAAGATGGAATGGAGTCAAATGGCATCGAGTAAACATTCGGCTACAATGTGTGACCTCTGCAAAGCGAATAAGGCAGTGGTTCATGTCACCCAAATTACAGAGGTGATGATTAAAACCTCTCACTTCTGTAAAGATTGCGCTGCAAATAAGGGGATCACTCAACCAGAGAAATCCATAAAGGCTTCGTTGTATGACTTTTTGAATGAAATAGGGGAGGAATCAAGTCGTTCACCGATATCGACTCAGCATGCATGCTCCTTTTGTAATATGAAAGTAAAAGAGTTTCAGAGGACTGGGCGCCTTGGATGTTCCCAATGCTATACAGACTTTTATACATACTTGAAAAAAGTGCTTAAAAGAATCCATGGTAGCTCTCTACATGTGGGGAAAGTGTATCTACCTCCTGATCCGAGTGCTCATCAGCTAGCCAGAAGGCTTGATTTCTTAAGGTCTGGTATGAGCAGGGCTGTCCAAAAAGAAGAGTTTGAAAAAGCCGCTTTGATCAGAGATGAAATAACTAAAATGCAATCACCTGATGAGATTGGTGATTAATCCATGAAAACACTTCCATCTTGCGGTTTAAACTGGATTTCAGGATCAGGTGAAAGCTCGGAGGTTGTGCTGTCTACACGGGTGCGTTTAGCGAGGAACGTACAAGGATTTCGATTTGGAAATAATTTCGTAGAATCAGATGGGGTTTCGGTTTTGAACAGGGTAAGATCAAGCCTTCGGGAGAATGACTATGGAGACGCCTGCGTTTTTTTAGAATTCGATCAAATAAATCGTTTGCAACAAAGAATTCTCCTTGAAAGAAGGTTGGTGTCTCCAGAACTTGTCGGCACTGAAGAGGATGGCCCACCAAGTGGCTCAGCCCTTATCCTGGCCCCGAATGATGGTCTAAGTGTCATGGTGAATGAAGAAGATCATCTGCGGATTCAGACAATTTTTTCTGGGTTGGCCCTTAGTCAGGCCTGGCATATGGCGGATGAAATGGATGAATTATTAGGTTCAGCTATACCATTCGCATATCACAACGAATTTGGTTTTCTTACAAGTTGTCCCTCAAATGTAGGAAGTGGTTTAAGGGCTTCAGTCTTAGTACATTTACCTGGACTGGTGCTCACTAACGAAATTGGAAAAGTTCTAGAAGGTATTTCCCAAATCGGCTTAACAGCCAGGGGATTGTATGGTGAAGGATCTGATGTAGTAGGAAATTTTTTTCAGATTTCCAATCAGACTACTTTAGGGAAAATTGAGGAAAATCTGGTCGATCATCTCGAGACTATGATTCGAAGAGTTATAGGGTACGAACACGAAGCAAGGCAAGTGGTCATGAAGAACGGAGCAAACATTACTGAAGACAGGGTGTGGCGTGCATATGGGCTCTTAAAATATTCTCGTTCCCTGTCATTTGCGGAATTAATGGGCCTTTTGTCCAGAGTTCGGTTAGGAATAGGGCTGAAACTACTTCCAGATCTAGGGGTATATACACTGAATAAGATTATGTTGTTCACGCAAAGGGCACATCTAGAAGAAGCTGCTGGAAGGCCATTGACGTCCACAGAGCGGAATTTATACCGTGCTACTTACGTAAGAAAAGCACTGAATACCAAGGAAGCCCAAGGAGATGATGAGGAGAAAGCCTCATCTAATATCCTATAGGTAAACTACGGACACATTGATATGAACTATAATTTTACAGATAGAGTCAGAAAGGTACTCTCGCTGGCGAAGGAAGAAGCTGTTAGGCTTCAACATGACTATGTCGGGACCGAACACATACTTTTGGGATTAATCCACGAAGGTGGTGGTGTTGCCAGCGCTGTTCTTGAGAGACTAGGAGCAGATTCTGATGAAATCCATCAGTCTTTGCAAGAGTACATAAAGAAGGGAGATACAGCACCAAGTGTAGATGATCTTCCATATACCTCCCGGTCTAAAAAAGTTCTAGACCTAGCAATGGGTCAAGCTGCCGAAATGAACCATTCTTACGTTGGGACCGAACATTTGCTGATGGGATTGGTTTTGGAAGACAAGGGAATAGCTGGTCAAGTATTGCAGCGATCTGGTTTAAAGGCCGATCAAACAAAGAAAGAAATATTGGAAATTCTAAGACCTCATTCAGAAGATGTGATCCAAGAGAGCGCCCCTAAAACTGGTAAAGAGAATGTGAGATCTGGCAAAGATAAAAAATCCAAAACACCAGCTCTGGATCATTTTTGTCGAGATCTAACCAAGTTAGCCAGAGAAGGTAAGTTGGACCCCACTATTGGACGTCATACTGAGATAGAGAGAACTATAGAGATTCTTTGTAGACGAAAAAAGAACAATCCAGTACTCATAGGTGAACCTGGTGTGGGCAAAACTGCGTTGGTTGAAGGTCTTGCCCAGCTTATTGCGGGAGGTGAGGTGGCTGAACTTCTCAAGAATCACAGAGTGCTTTCACTCGACATGGCCGCCCTTTTAGCAGGTACCAAGTATCGGGGGCAGTTCGAAGAAAGATTGAAAACAGTGGTCACAGAAATTTCAGAAGATAAGGGCATCATCCTTTTTGTTGATGAACTGCACACCTTGATTGGTGCTGGTGCTGCTGAAGGAGCAATTGATGCTTCGAACATGCTCAAGCCATCTCTAGCTAGGGGTGAGTTACAGTGTATAGGAGCCACGACACTTGACGAATATCGGAAGCATATTGAAAAAGATGGTGCTTTGGAAAGACGTTTCCAGTCAGTAGCTATAGATCCGCCATCTATTGAGGAAACATTTGAGATACTCAAGGGGTTGAGGAAGTATTATGAAGCTCATCATAGGATCGAAATTCCCGATGAGGTATTAAAGCATGCTGTTAAACTATCAGATAGATACATCACGGACCGATTTCTTCCTGATAAGGCAGTGGATGTAATAGATGAGGCTGGATCCAGAGCTCGTATCAAAGCGCAGCGCCCTCAGCCAGCTAATAAAAAACTGACAGAGAAGTTGCAAGCAGTGCAGGAATCTAAGGAGTCAGCGATCAGCGCTCAGGATTTTGAAAAAGCAGCGGAACTTAGAGATATAGAAAGAGGTGTTCAAGCTGAAATGCAAACTGAACAACAAGAATGGGAAAAAAAGCAAAAAGAGCACCGTCCCATTCTTAAATGTGATGATGTAGCATTTATAGTTGGCAGGTGGACAGGGGTTCCCGTGACTCGAATGAAAGAAGATGAGACCAAACGCTTAGTGCATATGGAAGATGAAATAAAGAAGCGTATCGTGGGACAGGAAGATGCTATCGTAGCGATATCACGAGCAATACGAAGGAGCAGGGCTGGATTAAAGGATCCGAGACGTCCTATTGGTTCATTTATTTTTTCTGGTCCTACTGGAGTGGGTAAAACAGAATTGGCACGCTCATTGGCAGAATTTCTTTTCGACGATCCAGACTCTCTTGTTAGGATTGATATGAGTGAATATATGGAGAAGTTTTCTCTCAGTAGATTAATAGGCGCTCCTCCAGGATATGTGGGTTATGAAGATTCTGGTGTACTGACGAAAATTATAAGGAGACGCCCTTACTCTGTGGTGTTGCTCGATGAGATTGAAAAAGCCCATCCAGAAGTATTCAATATCTTGTTGCAGGTGCTTGATGAAGGGCATCTCACCGATAATTACGGGAGAACAATAGATTTCAAAAACACTGTCCTGATTATGACTTCCAATCTAGGTAGTCGTAACATTTCAAAAGGAGCTAATCTTGGGTTCCATGGGAGTGATACTAAGACTTCTTACGAAATCATGAAGGGAAAAGTGAATGACGAGATTGAAAGGGCCTTCAATCCAGAATTTTTGAACAGAGTTGATGAAACTATTGTCTTTCATTCACTTTCAAAGCAAGAGATAGGCGAGATTGTACATATTCTAATGGGAGATATTGAGGAAAGACTGCAAGAGGAAGATCTAAAGATATCTTTGACAGAATCTGCAGTGAATTTTCTGGTCGACAAGGGCTATGACGAAAAATTCGGTGCGAGACCATTGAAGAGGGCTATCCAAAGACATTTGGAGAATCCCTTGTCAGAAGGGATCTTAGGAGGTGAGTTTTCTGCCGGAGATGAGATACTAGTTGACCTGGACGAGGGGAGTTTAGGGCTTTGCATGGATGTTGCCACGCAAAGCAAACTATAATAAGGAGCACCCCAGTGGTTTCTAATACAGTACCGAGAGGTCGTTTAGGTTTCTGGACAAAAGCCGTACTATCTGTATCCTTGGCAATTAGTCCTACAACTCTGGTGGCACAAGAAGCTCCAGACGGCCCCATAGTCATTGATTCCATTGCAGTCAGAGGCAATCTTCGACAAACAGACCAAGCTATCGTGGCGAGTGGCACGTTAAATCCTGGTAGCGCGTACACTATATTTGATATCCAAAAGGCAACTAAATCACTTTGGTCAACTGGCCAATTCAAGGATATTACAGTTCACGTTGAAGGTGAGGTCGGTGAGGGAGTAACACTCGTATGGGAAGTGGACGAGCAAGACCTAATGCGCAATGTGGGAATCCTAGGATTAAATAGTATAGATCCAGATCAAGTTATGGATACTACAGCATTGAAGCCTGGCCAACCATTTTCGGTCAGTGCAGTGTCGGAAGCCAAAACATTTATCAGACAGGAGCTGGCGTCAAAAGGGATTCCATTCGTCAACATAACGGAGAGAACGGAAAGTATCTCCGGCAGAGAAAAGGAGATACTTTTTTTCTTAGAGGTTGAAGAGGGCTCGAGAATTACAATAGCTGACATCTCAGTCAAGGGTAATACAGTTTTTGAATTGGATGAACTAAGAGGAGCAATGGCTGTTAAGGAAGAGGGATTTATGTGGTGGCGTGGTGGAATCTACGACGGCGATAAACTTGCTCAAGATTTGACACGAAACTTACCGGCCTTCTATGCCAGTAGGGGCCACTTGGATTTCAAGGTTTCAGAAGACACATTGGTCATCGATCCTGAGACAGGAAAAACCCGTTTAGAAATCACAGTTGATGAAGGTCCAGCGTATCATTTAGCCTCATTCTCGATTTCAGGGAATAGAGAATTTTCGCAAGAGGAGTTGTCAAGGAGATTCTATGGCTCTGAAAATAGGCTGGTTGAAAACCCAGAAGAGCTCCCTGTTTTTGATGCGGGGCACTTTGAAGCCGTTACCTCGGAGGTGAGTCAGCTATATCAGAATGCTGGGTTTTTGTTCTCCCAAGTAATTCCTTTCATAAATCCAGAGCCACAGGTGGATGGAGAGGTTAGAAAGGTCAGTGTTGGATGGGAAATTAGAGAAGGGAACCCTGCCTACGTGTCTCGAGTCAACATCCAAGGCAATGACTATACTCACGACGCAATTATCAGAGATAAGATATTTATCCTTCCCGGTGATGTTTATTCACAGGAAAGGGTTATAGAGAGTTTTCAGAGCATTTCGTCTTTGGGTTATTTTGAAGTGCCTATGGAAGTGCCATCCATAGATCCTAATGAAGCTGGGGACGTTGATATAACCTTTAATGTCAGGGAAAAAGCCACAGGAGCATTAAATTTCGGGACATCAGTCGGTGGCTATCAGAACGGTTTGTCTGGCTTCATAGGATACGATCAACCCAACCTTTTTGGTAAAGGGAAATCGGGTTCAATGAGATGGGATTATGGGACCTACATGAATAATCAAAATCTTAGCTACACGGATCCCGGCATTTTCGAATCACTTGTAAGCGGTTCATTACAGTTGTTCAATGCAAGAGATAGATTCATAAGTTTTAGGTCCGGCAGAAGGAAGAAACTCGGAGGCCTGGTAAGGTTCGGGTTCTTACTGCCCAACGCGCGGTTTACACGTTTGTACACCGGATATGGTATTTCTCAGACCAGCTTGAAACTTATGGGAGGCACACCTAATCTTGACAATTCTCTTTTTGGGAGACCGGATGCTACGCAAAGCACATTCTCAGTTGGAATTACACGAAATACTCAAAATCATCCGATATTCCCTACTGCGGGCTCACGGCAAGCGGTAAATTTTGATTTTACCGGAGGCCCTCTGGGAGGAGATGGGAAATTCATTAAAAGCACGGCTAGTGGAAGTTGGTGGGTCCCTATTGGTGTGGCTGGTGGCAATCCAGATCAGCCAGGCAGTGGAACTACCTTTGCCTTGGGTACGTCTCTAAGGTTCGGGGCCCTTAAAGGAAATAGTGATCCTTTTCCTTTTGATCGTTTTTGGATGGGCGGAGTCCAGTTTGGTGAGATTCTCCGTGGCTATGACGAAACTACCATTACCCCCCGGGGGTATTTTGAGGATCGATCACTAGAGATTTACGATATCGAAAGGATGGGCCAGGCCTTTATATCTGCAACAGCAGAGATAGCGATGAGACTGGGAAGCCAGATGTCTGCGTCGTTGTTCGTAGACGCTGGTAACGTGTGGAATTCGTTTCAAGAAATAAACCCAGCCAGGCTTTATAGGGGTGCTGGCTTGGGGTTGCAGATAGTCACACCATTCGGTCCAATTGGGCTCGATTATGCCTATGGATTCGATAAAGTAGAACCCGGATGGCAATTACATTTCCGTCTGGGACCGGGTGCTTAAAACGAGGAGGAAAGTGACCATGTTAAAAAATAGTTGGACTGCTGGAGTCACATTTTTGGCAGCCCTGACACCGATAGTGGCCTCAGGCCAGAATGATTTGAAGATAGGGTACGTTAATGCCCAGGCAATAATAGCAGAGAGCCCAGAGGCCGCATCAGTTGAGGAGCAATTCCAGCGGGAAATGGTTCCATGGGAAGGTGAACTCCAATCCCTCCAAGTTGAATTAGAAAACTTGATGCAACAATATCAAACTCAACAAGCTACTATGACTCCAGAGAATCGTGCTGGGAGAGAGGAGCTGATATTAAGGAAACAACAAGAATTTCAAACCAGAGCACAGGAAATTGAAGTGTTAGCCTCGAACCGCCGACAGGAATTAGTCCAGCCCTTGATGGAAAAGATTAATTTGATCATTGAAGATATTAGGCAACAAGGTAGTTACACGTTCATATTCGATTCGTCCGCTGGAGTTTTTCTTTCTGCAGACGAATCATTTGATTTGACGGAGCAAGTGATTCAAAGGTTGGGGGTTGGGGGCCTGTAGTATTGAGTAAGAAAGATAGGAATCCAACGCTCTCAGATTTGTGTGAATTGGTTTCAGGGCAAAAGATCGGCCACAGTTCTGTGAGATTTACTGGAATAGCAGCTATTGATTCGGCCAAAGAAACTGAAATAGGAGTTTTGATTGAACAGGACTATTTGAAGGAAGTCCCTACTACGAGAGCGGCAGCCCTGATAACCACCAAAGAATTGGCAACAGAATTACCGAGCGACTTTTGCTGTATAACTGTAGCGAATCCTCGGAAAGCAGTGGCTGACTTATTGAAGTTTTTCGAAATAAAACAAGAAGATCTGATAGGTATACATCCCACGGCCGTAGTTTCTGCAGATATCCAGGCTGGCGAAGGTTTTTATGCTGGTCCCTATGTGGTTGTCGAGTCAGGCGTCACAGTCGGGAAAAGAGTAAAGCTACACCCACACGTAGTCATACAAAGAGGATCTCTGATCGGTGATGACGTTGTGATACATTCTCACTCAGTGGTCCACGCCCAGGTACGAATAGGTAACAGAGTGATCATTCAGTCTGGATCAAAGATTGGCGCGGATGGTTTCGGCTATGCAAAATCGAGGTCAGGGATGGTGAAAATTACACATCAGGGTGGCTGTGTCCTAGCTGATGATGTAGAAGTTGGGGCCAACACGTGTATTGATCGAGGTTCACTGGCAGATACTGAAATACATAGGGGGGTAAAAATAGATAACCTTGTGCATATAGCTCACAATGTTGTTATTGGAGAGAACAGCCTGATAGCGGCACAAGTTGGCATCGCTGGATCGACCAGCGTAGGTGCCGAAACTATGTGGGGGGGACAGTCAGGTGCCGCTGGCCATTTAGAAATAGGTGCTCGCACAGAAATTGCGGCAAAAGCGGGGGTCACCGAAGACAGCGAACCCAATAGTAAGCTNGCTGGNTTCCCGGCGAGGNAATTGAAGACATTNTTGAAGGGACAAGCGCATTTGGANCGAATCGAANAACTGAAGGCTCGNNTTAGTGAACTAGAAAAGAAACTAAAGGNTAGAGGGGAAAGAANCTGAGCTNAAAGGATTTATCTATGAGGACTTCTAGGTGAAATGAACCAATGAGTCACATTAAGCAACANACCATAGCAAGCCAGTTTACNCTAGANGGGGTGGGTATACACTCNGGTGANACCTCACGATTGACNGTCAAACCCGCNAGNAAGGGAGGTATCAGGTTCAAGCGGATGGATATTGATGGTAATCCNGAATTTCCAGCACATTTAGATTTTGTNCAAGANACNGATAGAGGGACTAANTTAGGTGTAGGTGAGNTNAGAATTATGACAATTGAGCATATCATGAGCTCCCTGATAGNTTCAGAGGTGGATCATGTTNTCATCGAATTGTCAGGNAATGAAATCCCAATCTTAGACGGCAGTTTTCAACCATTCTGTAGNGCTATTACCGCTGTTGNCCTTAGGCANTTGTCGAGTGATGTGGAGGTGATGCATATCACTCGTAACTTCCGTATAGAATGCGATAGTGGTGCTTCGTACAGGGTATCGCCATGTAGCAACCTACAAATTTCAGCCCAGATCGAGTTTACTCACAGTGCGATTGGAAGGCAGAGTGGTGTATTCNAGATNAATCCAAATACTTTTGGNANTGAAATAGCCGCAGCCAGAACTTTCGGNTTTNAATCGGATGNGNNATANCTGAAGGCNAGAGGCCTAGCTCGTGGAGCTTCANTAGAGAATGCTATAGTTNTNGATGACACAGGTGTGATCAATGGGCCACTCAGATTCAAAGACGAATTTNTGCGCCATAANGTTGGAGATCTNTTAGGTGATCTGGCATTGATCGGAAAAAGAATTAGAGCGAGTATNATTTGTGAAANGCCAGGTCATGAGGGTAATATTAAGATGGCAAGATTCTTAAGGGATAAGGTTAAATCAAATGACTGAATTATCACGGAAGAATAANTCAATTCAAATCAGTGAAATCATGAAGTACCTACCTCATAGGTATCCGTTTTTATTGATCGATAGAATTGTTGANTTTGATTCTGGNNAAAGTATAGTTGGGCTAAAAAATGTCACTATTAATGAGCCNTTTTTCCAAGGGCATTTTCCAGNNCATCCAATTATGCCTGGTGTTTTAATTCTTGAGGCTATGGCTCAGGCTGGGGGACTTCTATTAATGGACACTGTTGAAAATCCCCAAGACAAACTCGTGTACTTCATGTCTGCAGACAAAGTCAAATGGAGAAAACCTGTGGTGCCCGGAGATCAATTGAAATTCGAAGTGCAACTGGTTCAATCAAGGCCTAGTGTTTGTAAGATGAAAGGAATTGGGCTAGTAGANGGAGAAGTAGTGGCAGAAGCCATACTCAAGGCGAGTATCGTAGATAAATGAGGATCCTCTGAAGAGGAAAAAAGATGACAAGGCCAAACTCCTTAGTGCATCCTACGGCAGTCATTGATCCTGAAGCCAACGTCNAAGAACCAGTAAGGGTGGGNCCATTCGCCGTGATNGGTCCAGGCGTTTCTATAGGCAGTGGGACNAGCATCGGTCCCCACGCTGTTGTGGAAAAGGACACNACGATNGGNGCTAATTGCAAGGTTTACGCAAGTGCTGTTTTGGGNGGTGATCCNCAAGACCTTAAATATGAGGGNGAGGAATCTAGTTTGGTTGTNGGCNCCGGCACTACCATAAGAGAATTTGCCACNTTGAANAGAGGGACAGCCGCTTCAGGGGAGACGAGGGTTGGTAAAGAATGTTTAATAATGGCCTACGCACACATCGCGCATGATTGCATTGTGGGAGATAAAGTGGTTGTATCTAATGCGGTAAATATGGGGGGTCATGTAGAGATTGAGGAAGGGGCTGTCATTGGAGGCCTCACAGCAATTCATCAGTTCGTAAGAATAGGAAGGCATTCATTTTGCGGGGGAGGCTCGCGAGTGACTCANGACATACCTCCCTTTATGAAAGTNGCTGGTAATCCGGTAAGGCTCTATGGNTTAAATAGTGTTGGATTGAAACGAAAGAATATGNCCGAGCAAGTATTATCCAGCCTGCGCAAGGCNTANCAAGACTTNTTCCAATCNAAAATGAATATAGGCCAGGCCCTGGAATNCNTAGAACAAAAACGNAANCTCACGAATGAAGTGAGNGAACTTGTACATTTTATACGTTCCAGNAGTAGNGGTATAGTTACGTGAGGGAAGNGCCCATACTNGACGGGCCAAGAGANTAACCATTCAAGGGTGTAACAGTCATGTCGNTAATTAGAGTGAGACGTAATCGAAAGAAGAATTGGATAGATCATCGAAAAGGTTTATCNCCTAAGAAACTCGCCTTTCTGCTAGTGNTNCTAATAGCCTTTATCTGGTACTTAGGCATTCGGTTTTGAGTGGNTTGTTTAGTTGAAATCNCCCACTATACTCCTACTTGCTGGTGANGCCTCNGGTGATAATTGGGGCGCAAATCTAGCCGCAGACATTAAGAGACGCTGGCCCGACAGTGACCTCCTGGGTATGGGTGGACCACTGATGGAGGCCCAGGGTGTCGTATTGGTCGAAGACATAGCCAAATTATCTATAATGGGTGTTGGTGGACTGATTGGAAAACTGCCATTTTTCTTTTTTCTTAGGAGGAAATTATTAAGGATTTTGGTCGAAAAGGAGGTTGACCTTGTTGTTGCGATAGACTTTGCTGGTTTCAACATGTCAATCATTCGAGATGCACATCGGAAAAATATTAAAGTGCTCTATTATGTTGCCCCCAAAGTATGGGCTTGGGGATTCAATAGAACCAAACAATTGATTCGCTCAGTAGATCACATAGCAGTGATTTTTCCATTCGAGGAAGAGATTTGGAAAAAAGCAGGAGGACGAGTCACTTTTGTAGGACATCCAGTGTTAGACCACCCAAGTGAGTTTGTCAGTGATAGGAAGCAATTTTGCGAAAAATGGAANTTGGATTCAGAAAGGCCCATTTTGGCTCTTTTCCCTGGCTCTAGGCCACAGGAGATTTCGCGACATTTAGATTTGTTCGTTGAAACAGGCAACAGAATTAGAGAAACCTACCCAGAGGTGCAGATAGTAATAGGAAGAAGCCCATCTATAGACCGAAAAAGGTTGCAAGGNNAGAATATTGTTGTTGTGGATGAGGGAAGATCACTCTTGACACATAGTAGAGCTGGTTTGTTGAAATCAGGAACAGCAACTCTAGAAGCTTGCTTGGCAGGAACACCCTTCGTCACTGTTTATAAAACCGATTTTTTAACTTGGTTTATGGCACAAAAGGTTCTAAAAATAGAGCACATAAGTATTCCAAATCTATTGGGCAATCAAAAACTAATTCCCGAAATCCTCCAAGGAGACGCAACACCAGAACATTTAGTAGAAGAGATGACACCGCTATTGGAAACTAGAAATCCAAAATACCACGAAACGCTTAGTTATTTTGAATCTATTGCTGAGTGTTTAGGTGAGGCTGGTGTGGCACAGAGAGTCGGCGCAATTATTGAATCACTGTTAGGGGGTAAATGAATAGCAAACTGGTGATGGACTTAGATGTTCTCTTTCGTAACTATTGGAGGGGTAGATTGGGAATCTGGGGTAAATTCCTGGATTCCTTACTCTTTCTATTAGAGGCTCTCTATAGGGTCTGTGTTAAATGGAGAATTTCTGCATATAAGCATCAATGGTTGCCTACAGTTACGCTAGATGTACCCGTCATCTCGATAGGTAATTTGGCCATAGGAGGAACAGGAAAAACCCCGTTNTCCAGATGGATATACGAGCAGNCACTNCAGATGGAATTTGTTCCTGGAGTGATTTCAGGTGCTATGGCCAGGGATGAATGCGAGCTATACAACCTGTGGAACCCTGGAGGGATCTTTATCAAAGATAGATCTAAAACAAAGGGGGCTATTGTTGCTGTAAGTAGGGGTGCAGATTTAATCGTCATTGACGATGGNTTTCAGCATTTGGGCTTGAAAAGAGATTTGAATATCGTAATGATAGCAGCCGAGCATCAATATTCTGAGAAGTGCTTACCCAGGGGCATTTTAAGGGAGCCATTCAGTGGCTTAGATCGAGCTGACTTCGTTATCGTCACCAGAAAGACAGTTGAACAAGTAGTTGCTCAGAGGGTAGTTAGAGATATTGAAACCCATGTTCCCAGGAAGCAAATAGGACAGATACACCTAAAGTTTTCTTCTTGGAAAAACATTGAAGGGGATACAGTCCCTGAGCCAGCTGGTAGGATTCTTATATTCACCAGTATCGCTGAACCAGAAATCCTCATTGAGTTGGTAGAATCAATCACATCGAGAAAAACAGAAGCAAAGATTTATCCGGATCACTATGAATTTAAACGTATAGATTTGTTGTATTTGGAGGAAAAAACAGAAGACTATAACATAGTTACTACGGAGAAAGATGCTGTTAAGTTGAAGCGTTTAGGCAAAATAGGCAGAAACATTTTTGTCCTTCATCTAGATCTTCAGTGGGAAATGGGTGAGCAAGCTATGATGGAATTATTAGATCAACAAACCAGGAGTTTCTAGTGAAAGTGTCTGTGATAGCCGTTGGCAAATCTGATCGATTGATAAAGGATGCGCTTGAACACTATGAGAAATCAGCTGGGTATTACTGGAACATTGAGGTGAGTGAGATCAAATCCGGCATTGCTGGTAGGAAAAAAGTATTGCCAGGAGACGTTATGAAAACAGAATCCGACAGGATCTTGCATAAAATACCCACGAACGCAGAAGTAATAGCTCTAGAGAGGACTGGTAAAGAAATGAATTCCATGNACCTATCACGATACCTTCAAAAATGTGCTNTTATNACAGTGTCAGAGATTGTGTTTGTGATTGGAGGAGCTTTTGGTTTGCATCANGNNNTGCTAGATAGGGCCGATAGGNTGATGAGGCTNTCATCTTTTACATTTACTCATGGATTTGCGCGNTTAATTTTATTGGAACAGTTATACCGAGCTGGCACTATNATAAGGAAAGAGCCTTATCATAAAGGAGCCCNATGAAACGGGACCACCCAAAAGAAGATTTCAATCTCGATGTAGTGATAGATNAACTGTCNGGATCTAAGCTAGTAGAGGATTATCAACAAGCCAATGAGAATATNATCAAATTTTACGCTGGTGATTGGAGACAATTAAGNAACTACAAANACCTTGCNCTNAGCATAGATNATAGATTCTCTGAGGTTGANAGAGAGAGAGCATTTGAAACCTTACANTTCGCNGNGGATTTTCCCNAAAAAAGGCGTATTTCTTGGATTAAAGATGGNGGACTGGTTGTCACGACAGGCCAACANCCTGGTTTGTTTTGCGGACCTCTTTACACCTTGTATAAAGCGCTCAGTGCCNTACAGCTGGCCGGAAANNTGGAAGNTGAGTTGGGTAGANTAGTNATNCCTGTTTTTTGGGTAGCTTCTGAGGATCATGACTGGGAAGAAGTGCGGCGTACTNATTTTGTCGATCGTCAGGACCGNCTTGTGGACGTCGCCNTGGNAGCTGAAGAGGCTGATGGAAGGGCCATCCATAGTGTTNGCTTAAAAGAGAATGTTGNGGNTCTTATNCTACAAGTATCANAGGTAATTGGTGTCACTGATTTCAGNGAGGATTATTTGANTCTGCTTCGCGATNGCTACCAAGAGGGAATAGACTTGGGAACAGCAATGACANATGTGCTGTTGAAATTATTGGGACCGAGAGGACTGGTCGTACTAGACTCTAATAATCCTAAGCTTAAGTCATATTCTAGGGATATATTGCTGACCGAACTTAAGTCTGCAAAAGCTAGCGAAAACAATCTCAATCNNTGGAGCCAATCACTTGTTGACTCTGGATACCATCTCCAGGTACCTCTTTTGAATCAAGCTGTGAATCTGTTCTTCAGGGGTCCACTTGGGAGAGAAAGGTTATATAGAAGTAATGGCGACTTTTCCCTTAAGAAGTCACATCTCACTTTGTCAGCTCAAGATATCATACAACAATTGGAAGAAGACCAGTCTAGTCTCAGTCCAAATGTGTTATTGAGACCTATAGTCGAAGCATCGGTACTGCCCGTTGCCAGTTATGTTGCGGGACCAGGTGAGCTATCCTATTACGCTCAAATAAAACCGTTGTACGACCACCACTCTATAGATATGCCTCTGGTGTATCCTCGCCATTCAGCGACTCTTATTGAAAAGAAGATTGCTAGAAAGTTGACCAAGTTCAATTTGACTCTAAAAGATTCATCCCAGAAATCCCAGGAACTGTTTTCGTCGATCGCACAACAAGAGTTACCTGTGTCAATTAATAAGACGATAGACAGGTGGAAAGAGGAGATCGTACAAGCATCGGATAAAGTGATAACAGACATAAAAAAGTTAGANCCTACNCTCGAAGCCTCAGTTGTAAAGAGTAGGAATACAGCTTTGGCTAGCNTTAAAGATCTCAATCATAAAATCGTTAGGAGTTTCAAGAGGAAGAATGANGAAACNTTGAAGCAGATAGAGTCAATCCGNANGCATCTGTTCCCNGGNGGANCAAGACANGAACGCATTCTNAATCCTTTCTTGTACCTTGCCCGTTATGGGGAGCAGTTGATTGAAGAATTGATGGATCATTTTAAGGTGGAATTCANTAATGAAGAAGACGGAGGTTAAAAACTCGAACAATCGGTCCNGTACTGGCGCAACCATGGTTGGGATTGGGATCGCTTGTAGTCGAGGGAGCGGGTTTGTCAGGGATCTGATTATAGCCTATTTCTTTGGTGCGAGTGGACTGGCCGATGTATGGAGAATGTCCCTNAAGATCCCCAATGTGATTCAAAATTTGTTGGGCGAAGGTACACTTAGCGCTTCAGTTATTCCGATTTANTCGGAATTATTAGAGAAAAAGGAAGACAAGTCAGCCGGTGCTTTCATTGGGGCTGTTCTAGGCATTTTGGTGGTTGTTGTGGTTTTCACTGCTCTAGCAGGTATGGTTGTGGTTCCTGCTGTGCTACCTTCGATCTTGGTTGCCTGGGAACCAGAGAAAATTTCATTGGTGAGTTCTCTTATACGGATTTTGTTCCCCATGACTGCAATACTGGTGATTTCTGCTTGGNCGCTGGCTATCTTAAATTCGAATAAGCAGTTCTTTCTTCCCTACTGTGCACCCGTTGCCTGGAATGGTGCAATCATCTGTTGTGTAGGCATTATGGCCTGGGTGTATGGAGTATCAGGGGAACAACTTCTCGTCTACGCCGCTTGGGGGGCTTTAGGGGGAGCAATTCTACAATTGTTTATCCAGCTACCGTCAGTAATAAAGTACCTGAATAACTTTGTGATATCACTAGGCAGGGGAGTCCTCGGAGTTCAAGAGGCGGTATCNAATTTTTTCCCAGTCGCTGTCGCTAGAGGTGTAGTCAATATCAGCGCTTTGCTCGAAGTTATGCTTGCTGCTCTCCTAGTGGAAGGGGCAGTGGCAGCGCTAGGCTATGCGCAGACTCTTTATCTCCTGCCGATTTCTATATTTGGTTTATCCATTGCAGCAGCCGAACTTCCAGAACTTTCTCGTCGGAGGCTAGATTCCCCAGTAGTGATTGCCGATAAACTAGNAAAGGCTTTNCAAGCAGTCCTTTTCTGGGTTATACCGTCAGCNATTGCTTTTGTCTGCTTTGGAGATGTNATAATTAGNGGGATCTACCAGAGAGGGGAATTTCGCGTAACAGATGTTCCAGTCATTTATGCGGTTCTAGCAGCTTATTCACTAGGATTAGTAGCGTCGGCTTCCTCAAGAGTTCTTTCGGCTGGATTCTATTCATTACGCGACACAAAAACACCTGCNAGGATAGCCTATATCAGGGTAGTCCTGGCCTTGNNCGTAGGATCANTTTTGATGTTCCCGTTAGACACGTTTCAGTCAGGNGATTTACACTACGGGCCAGTAGGNTTGGCGCTAGGCACNTCCTTNGCNGCTTGGATAGAATATTGGATATTGANGNANTCTTTTACAACTCGCCTCCGGANAGATCGTTTTAGANTGNAAGGANTCGGCCTAATGATTATTGGATGTAGCGTTGCTTCAGTGACAGCTTATTTTATCCAAATTCCCATTGAAACGGTTTTGACAAACACATGGGTTCCATCTTCCTTGCGGCAACCCATCGTCACCTTGTCAGTCGTAATTACTTACGGCGCGACCTATTTGATACTTATGGATCGCTTGGGTATTGGCTGGTCTATTTCAAAATGGTTCTCCAGGGCTAGCGAGATGTTTAGTAGATAGGAATGGTGCATAAGACCGTATCTTCCCAGCAACTTTCCAGGCTTCCTACGCAACCTGGCGTGTATATTTTCCGTGATAAAGGGAATAAGGCTATCTATATAGGCAAGGCCAAGTCTCTGAGAAGTAGGGTGAGAAGTTATTTCCAAAAATCGAAGCACTCTTTAAAGACTGAACAAATGATTCATCGAATCAAAACTTTAGAGACGATCGTGGTCGGTTCCGAAACTGAAGCGCTGATTTTGGAAGCAAATCTGATCAAAGAATATCGGCCCTATTTCAATGTCCGCATGAGAGATGACAGAACTTACCCATACATCAGGGTGACAGTGGGAGAGTCATTTCCTCGTGTAACGGTAACCCGGAAAATAGAGGGGGATGGTTCAAAATATTTCGGCCCTTATACGTCAATAGGTCAGATGAGAGAGGCACTCAGCGTTATCAAAAAAATATATACGGTAAGGTCTTGTCACTATGACCTGCCGGAGGATAAACCAAAACGTCCTTGCCTGGATTATCATATCGGGCTTTGCTTAGCTCCTTGCATGGGATATCAGAGCAGGAATTCCTATGGTTCAATGATAGCAGAAATCTTGGAAGTTTTAGGAGGAGATACACGAAAAGCCAAGAAAAAAGTTAAGGGTTTGATGGACCGAGCTGTAGGTGATTTGAAGTTTGAGGTGGCGGACAAACTTAAGGACGTGTTGGTTGGATTAGAGGTTATTGCCCAGAAACAAAGAGTTGAGAAGCTGAAGGGGGGCGACCTCGATGCCATCGGCCTTGTCACAGAGGGAAACAGAGGAGTGGTGATCGTTTTACNGATTAGAAAGGGAGTTTTGATCAGTAGGAGTGTTTATGTCATGGATATCGCGCTAGGAGCTGCCGATGAGGTAATACTGGGAAAATTCGCAGCAAATTATTATCTAGGAAAGAACTTCGTTGAAACCTTAGGGCCCCCAAAGCAAATTCTGGTTCCTTCAAAGCCTATAGATACCAAACTAATTGAAGAAGCTGTAGGCGATACGCAAGAGAAAACAATTCAGTTTGTTGTCCCACAAAGAGGGGCCAAGAGGAGGATGATAGAATTGGCCAGAGAAAACGCAGAACACGTGGCTTCAGGCGGCATTTCAGGGGAAAGACCCTTCCGAAAACCTCAAGAGCAACTATTGGAAGATGTCAGAGGTAGTTTGAAATTGAAGGTACTTCCTCGCCTGATGGCTTGCGTGGATATCAGTCATCATCATGGAAGGGAGGCTGTCGGTTCAATGGTAGTGTTTCAGGATGCTGAACCAAAAAAATCTGAATATCGAAAAATGAAGATTAAGGGAATAAAAGGTAACGATGATTATCGCTCTATGGCGGAGGTGGTTCGCAGATATTTTACTCGAAAAATAGTAGAGGAACAGCCCTTGCCAGATCTATTGGTTTTAGATGGTGGAAAGGGTCAATTGTCCACAGTAACCAATGAACTTCAGGCGCTTGGTTTGGAAGATTTACAGGTTTTGAGTATTGCAAAAAGACAAGAGGAAATTTTCATCGGTGGACGTGAAGGTCCATTGCTCCTCGATAGGAAAGATCCGGTTTTGAAACTATTTCAAAGGATAAGAGATGAGGCTCATCGTTTTGCACTGACTTATAGTAAGAAGCTGAGAGCCAAAAATCTTATAGACACTGAGCTATCAAGCATTGAAGGGGTAGGGGTGACACGTCAGTTAGCTTTACTAAAACAATTCGGTTCGGTGAAGCGAATCAGGCAGGCGACGAGTGAAGAGATAGCTGAAGTGAGTGGAATTAGTGGAACTTTAGCCAATCGAATTAGTAACTATCTAGGTGGTTCTAAAGTCGAATAGATCGTTATAAGTTATTATTTCGAAGAAACGTTCTGCTTGTGATTTAAAATCTTACAGGACCGAGATTGCTGTATTAAAGGGGAATATCTAGATTAAATCTCAATCCAAAAAACCTAATTCAGGAGTTAATTGAATGTCTGTCAGGCCTGCTCTCTATGTTTCATTAATGTTGGCTTTTTCTTTCACAAACCTTTCTTCGCAGCAATTTGAGCCCGAAATCACTGCTAACACAGCTAGGTGGTCTGGTCAGATTGGTGACGCTTTTGAGCTTGGGGAAGGTGAGGAGCAAAATGCAGCGTTTGCTACCATTTTGGGGTTGATTGATCAGGCTATTGCAGATGAGGTTGAAAACGAGAACCCACTCGCGTTTCTCCAAAAAGGTCAGGCTCATATGTTTAGGGGCGAATTTGTAGAGGCAGATTTAGCTTTTGATAGAGCTGAGGAGCTCTATCCAGATTACTTCAATGAGGCTGGAATGGGTCCCGTAAGCACTGGAGAGGCTCGTAATGGTGCTTGGACAATGGCATTTCAGGAAGGCGCCGAATATCTCGGCCAACAGGACTTTGGACAGGCTGCAGAGTATTTTAAAATGGCTAACGAGCTCTATTCAAGGCGTCCAGAGGCATTTATGAATCTGGCTGTAGCTCAGCAAAGTTCTGGCGATATTGAAGGAAGTATAGAGTCTTGGTATGGGGCTGTGGAAGTCATGGAGAATCCAGAATTTACTCCAGAGGATCCAGCTGATGTAGCCCAATGGGAAAGCTATCTGCCCATGTCTAAGGGGAATTTGGGAAGCCTTTTGAGCAGCATACCTGAGAGAGCAGAAGAAGCAATCGGCATCCTACAGCAAGTGGTGGAGGAGGATCCAGAAAATTCCAGCGCTCAGGGTACCTTGGCCATGTTGCTTGCCCAGTCTGGGGCAGGAGACGACGCCATGGCAATTTTTGACGACATCCTAGCAAGCAATGAGGGGACCTGGCAAGATTATTACAATGCTGGCATCACACTTTATCAGGCAGAAGACTGGGAAAGAAGCGCCAGGGCTTTTCAGAAGCTGTTGGCGAATGCTCCGATGTATCGAGACGCGATGGATTATCGTGTCTGGTCACTATATCAAGCGGGACAGTATGCAGAGCAGATAGAAGTGTCCAACGCTCTTCTTGAGATCGATCCCAATAACGAAACTATACTGAGATTTCATTATCAAGCACTTTCCTCAGAGGGTAGAGGAGAGGAGGCACAACCAACCTTGGAAAGGCTGCTTGGTTTGCAATTCGCTTTGGATGCTATGACGCTCGCGCCGGCTCCAGAGGGTGGTTCTGTCTCTGGTTATTTCATAAACAAAGCCTTGGATCCTGGTACTACTGTGAAACTATCATTTACTTACTATGACGGGGGTGGAAATTCTATTGGGAATACTGAATTAGAAGTTGAGGCCCCAGGCGTTGATGGAGAGACAACATTCAACCTATCCTTCGAAGCAGATGTGCCAGTTCTTGGATATTCTTATGAGGTAATGCAGTAGATCTGGTCTGTCACTTTAGCTGGATGAGGATAGAAAAATAGTAAGAGGAGGTGGATTGTGAGTCACAAAGGAAATGATTACTTGATTGTTTTAGTTCTTTTTCTAGTAATGACTAGCTGTGGACCAGAGAATTCTGAAGAAGTTCAAGCACCACTGTCCGAAGAAGAACTAATCAGAGTCATGCATGATTCACGCACTGATTATTACAACAACAAAGACATCGCTTCTTTGATGAACACTTATTCGGAGAGTGCGGTTGTTTTGAGTGGAACGTTACAAGTAGCATCAGGGCCAGAAGCCATTGAAGATTTAATTGGAGAGGAGATGGCCCAATCTCGTGGAATCCAAAATAATCTTAGAGAAACCCTGCTGTTTTCCAGTCAAGCTGTCCTGTGGGGAGCCTATGAATGGTCCGGGATGTCAGCGGATGGCAATGGAGAAATCGTTACCGAAGGTCCTTATATTTTGGAGCTCCTTAAGGAGGACGGATCGTGGAAGGTAGCGAGAGAGATGTGGACACAAGACAGCGAGATTAGCGAATCTGTGGAGTGGGACGTAATACCCGAGGATTTTGTAGAGGACTCGGAGTGGTCAGATGAGATGGACTTACTCGCGAGGCTCTATAATCGAAGGAATCCGGCGTTGCTGGCAGATTTCTTTTCGGAAGACGCTCTGGTAGGTGTGCCCAATTACCCTGTCATGGAAGGGAGACCTGGTGTAGAGGTGTTTTTTGAAAACCATTTTAATAGCACTACTGATGTAAATTTGGACGTGTCTGTCCGATCCGAAAATGTTTTGGATGAAGAAAACGTTATTTTGACTGGTTATCTAAGGACTGATATCGCAGGGAATTCTCAAGTGGAAGGAAGATCACGTTTCTTGCTACTTCTAGAGCTATCGAATCCTTTTGAAGTTGCTGCTGGGGAAGATGCAGAATGGCAAATAAGATGGATGATCGCGTCAGGACAGAGCTTGTTCGCACTTTAGTGTGGCAAGGTTATTAGCTTTCGGTGCTTGCGACGCGACAGTAATAATTCGCATGTTAGTAGAGATTGTTTTCCTAAAGATTTCCGAGGTGCCTCAAATGAAAATCAACTATTCCTTAATTGCCTGGACACTCCTAGCGATTTCCTTTGGTCATATTGACGCTCAGGAAGTTCCCTGGTCACCCCTCAAACGAGGAAGTGATAACATGGAAGTTCTGGGTCATCTGCCCCTTGGACCCCGTCTATCGGTAGCTGACATGGATGTCGAGCAGGAGTTGCATCGTCCTTATGCATATGTTAGTCGCATGGTGTATGGCTTTGAAGGACCTAAAGGTGTGGACATTATTAGTATTGAAAATCCAGAATCACCAGAACTTCTGTATGAATGGAGGATAGAGGATCAAGACCTGCATCAACGTACTGGTGGAATGGATGTCAAGCACTTCAAATGGAATGATCGTTACTATGTCGTGCAGTCCCTACAGTTCGGCCAGGGTGGGCCAGGAACCGATCTAGGGGCAGTGATTCTAGATGTTACTGGCTTGCCAGACCCTGCTACTGTCAGTGAAGTGGCTAGGATCAGGACTCCAGATCTTCCGGGGGGATTTCACAATATTTTCATATATAAACACTCTAATGACCGCGTGTATTTGTTTACTACTGCCAGAGCTCCTGGAGCTCTAGTATATGACCTAGGAATGATTGTGGATGGAGACTTAGAGAATTCTAGAGTCAGTATGGTTCCAATACCAGAGTCGCCTATGGGCTCGGGAAGTGGTAGGGGATATCATGATTTTTATGTAGGGTACCATCCCGACACTGGGGAAGACCGTTTCTATGGTGGTGGTACTGGGGGTTATTACATTTATGATGTTTCGAATCTAGACTCTCCCGAACTAAGAATCACCCTTACTGGAGTAAGCGGGGTTAATTACGGCCACACTTTCACTCCAAGTCCAGACGGTCGTTATGTAATAGCGGAAACTGAATACCAGTATGCTCCTTTGAGAATTTTTGACCTGCAGCCGGCACTGGACGGTGAAGTGCAGAATATCAGGAGTCCAATCTCAGCTTTCACAGCGAATTGGAAGAATCTAGTTCATAACCACGAAGTTAGGTGGCCATATGTATTTGTATCGGGTTACTTAGACGGGTTACAAGTCTTTAATCTTCAAGACCCAGTCAATCCAGCGACTGTCGGATTTTATGACACCTATATTGGCCCTCCTAATCCTGTCAGGGCTGCTATGTTCAACGGTGCATTTGGTGTCGATGTTAGGAATGCTGATGGGCTGATCGTTGTGAGTGATATGTCAACGGGACTTTGGACCTTCCGCATGGATGGTTTCCAGGGATGGAATGGAGAGCATTGGGGCGTACCAGATATTTCTTCGGCCCAGAAATGGGATGAATCACTCGTTAATCGGCCGATAAGCCAGTAACTGGGGTAAGTAGGTTTAACGATGATTCTAAATCTAGCAGCAGCCCTGGGTCTTTTTGGGGGGGTCTACCTACCTAATCCATTAAATGAAGAAGTCACAGAAGCAGATCAATTCTGCGTATCGAGTCCGGTGCCTTACTATGGTTTTCCATTAGTCACCACTAAAAATGTTCCCGGTACTGGACAGGGAAGCGGAACAGTTGAAGTCACATTTGTAGAACAATCTCCTTTTGGTATTTCTGTCACAGAGAATGGGAGCTACGAGTATCAATTGGATATTTCTTTGGACAGGATCAACATTAGGGGAGATGGAAATTTGGTTGCGTGGGTAACGACCCGAGACCTATCAGAGATAGAGCAGCTGGGAGTTCTCAACAACAATCAAAATGTCCGGGGGACCGTAGACTGGAATAAATATTTGGTTGTAATCACATTAGAGCACGATACAGCTGAATCTGCCACTAGATGGCAGGGTCCCATTGTTATGAGAGGGATGTCTAGAAGTGGCATGATGCATACGATGGTGGGCCATGGCGTCCTACAAGAAGAGAATTGTTTCGCATATGGATACGATGGCTAAAGGCTAGAAAGAGAGATGAACTTCTGGAAGCAGGTAGTCTATGCTGCTGTCGTCTGTGCAATTGTTGTAAGACCCTTGGCTTCGCAGCATGCCATGCACAATATGGAACCCAATGGTGGCTGGAGAATGGTTCCCATGGACATGAATATGCCTATGCTGCCAGGCCTAGAGGGCGCAGTTCCAATAGTAAGCCCTTTTCTACCGGGATCGAATGTGAACATTGAGTCAATTCCGCTAGCTGTTCCATCGAAGATTGTACGGATAATCCAAGGAGATACCTTAGAACTTTCCGTATCAATGGTTCGAAGGAATCTGAACGGAAGAGAAGTGATCACGTTCGGCTATAACGGGCAATATCCAGGTCCCATGATTGAGGTCACCAAAGGATCCACCGCTATAGTCAGAGTAAAAAATGAAATTGAAATGCCCACCACTGTCCATTGGCATGGAATAAGGCTCGAGAATCAATTCGATGGTGTTCCAGGTGTCACTCAGGAATCAATTGCAACTGGGGAACATTTTGTTTACGAGGTGAAGGTCCCCGATGCAGGGATGTATTGGTATCATCCTCATGTGCGCGAGGATGTACAACAAGACTTGGGTCTTTATGGGAACCTTTTGGTAAAATCTCCTGATCCTGAATATTATGGTGCAGCCCACAGGGAAGAAGTACTTATTGTGGATGATTTATTGATGGATAGTGAAGGAGTTCTGCCTTGGGGAAGTGAGGCCCCGACACATGCTTTGATGGGTAGATTTGGAAACGTGATGCTTGTTAATGGCGAAACTGAGCATTCATTGAATGTTGATCCAGGAGAAGTGGTGCGATTTTATATCACTAATGTAGCTAACTCCAGGACCTTTAACATTACATTTGGGACTAACAGAGTTAAACTCGTAGCTTCCGATGTGAGTAAGTATCAGAAGGAGCAATGGATTTCCAGTGTAGTGATTGCTCCAGGCGAAAGGTATGTTGTCGATGTACAGTTCGAAGGTCCCGGACAGACGGTGATCGCTAATACCATACAGGCCGTAAATCACTTTAGAGGTGAATTTTATCCTCACGTAGACACATTGTCGAACATCACTGTATCACATCAGGGCGTCGAAAATAACTTAGATGACGAATTCGGAATACTACGGGAGAATTCAGAAGTGATATCCGAAATCCAAGAAGTCGAAGGCTATTTTCATGTTGCTCCAGACTATGAATTGGAAACAACTGTGCAGGTGAGAGATCTACCAACATCTATAGTCATATCAATGGAGTCGGACACCTTTTATGTGGCTCCTATGGAATGGAATGATGCCATGCCAATGATGAATTGGCTTTCTTCTGGGGAGCAAGTGACATGGGTTCTTAGAGAGAAAACTTCAGGGCTCGAGAACGATGACATACAGTGGGAATTTAACCGGGATGACATTGTTAAGATTAGGATTTTCAATTCGCCAGACTCTTTTCATCCGATGAATCATCCCATACACATTCATGGGCAAAGATTTCTAGTACTAGAAAGAGATGGTATTAGGAATCAGAATTTAGTCTGGAAGGATACGGCTATTCTTCCTGTGGGCTCTACTATGGATCTGTTAGTAGAAATGTCTAATCCTGGCGAGTGGATGTTTCACTGCCATATTGCAGAGCATTTGCATGCAGGAATGGCTTTTAATTTTACAGTACACTGATATTAAGCGCGGAAGTAGCTCAGTTGGTAGAGCATCAGCTTCCCAAGCTGGGGGTCGCGGGTTCAAATCCCGTCTTCCGCTTTTAGGTGGGGAATGAACTGAGATGGCCAAAGCTTCTTGGTTCTGGGATATTGTTAGCTCGCGAGAATGTGTGGTGGGTAGGTTTCCTTCTGATATTTAGCGCGTCCTGTGCAAATGATCAGAACTTAGCTGACATAATTTTAGATTCAGATCCTGTATGTGAACCCCACAGTGGTCTAGGTCCTACATCTAACCAGTTACTTGCCTGCACTCTAGTCCAGAGGGGTCTAGATCGGTCATTTTTGATCTATATTCCCGATTTATATGAGTCACAAGATATACCAGCTCCTCTATTGTTTAGTCTACACGGATATACCAGTTCAGCCATAATCAATTTGAGCTACACAGGTTTCCAAAAGCTAGCAGATCAACATGGATTTCTCTTGATATATCCACAGGGATCGATACTCAGTACGACAGGAGCCACTCACTGGAACGTCGGTGGATGGACTACAGGGAGTACCACAAATGATGTTGAGTTCATTGAAGGCATAATTGAATGGGCTTCTACGAATTATCGTGTCGATGTAAAAAGAATCTATTCGGCTGGCATGTCCAATGGGGGTTCAATGAGCTACCATCTAGCGTGCCATTTAGGTTCCAAGGTGACAGCGATCGCATCTGTCACGGGGCCAATGACGTTCGACACTTATCGGGACTGTATTCCACGTGGATCTACCCCCGTTTTGCACATCCATGGTTTGATAGATCCAGTGGTCCCTTATCTGGGTAATTCAGTAATGATGCCCATAAATGATGTTATAGAATATTGGGTTCAAGCGAACAACTGTGATTCTCAGGGAGTAGAAACGGCTATCATTGATCAGGATGGAGATGGTATCGGAGGGACATATACTAGGTATGAGAATTGCACTAGCAGTGCGAACGTGGACTTGTACCTCCTAGACAACTTGGGACATCAATGGCCAGTGATAAGGTCAGGCCTTGTAAGGGCCGATATTGATGCTGCATCCATCGTATGGGGGTTCTTGTCAAACTTTGAAATAGATGGAGACTAGAAAATCGAGTGTCCAGAGATGAACCAACGTGATAGTATAGCTTGCATTAATCCTGTTCTACTTGGAGAGATTCACTAAACCCAGTGATCCAGCCGATTTTACCTGCTTCTGTCCCCACATAGAGGTAATTCCCAAATTGTCCCAGCACTTCTATGCCAGAACCCGCTTCGATCAATTCTATCATGGAAGCGCTTACATCGGGGCTTTGCATCAACGGTGTCGAAGTTTGAATTATGTTGGCTTCCAAGGGACTTGTAATGTCTTCAGTAAGCCTTGAAGCAACAAATCCTACTTGATTGTCGGGCAGGCGCACTCTGTCCCACATTCCAGTGGTTCCGAGAACCAGAAAGGAGGTATGCTTTTCCATTTGTCGAAGGATTTCCGATCGCGAATTAGGTGAATTGCGGAGTCGGATCCCCGAGTCTATTGTTCGAGACCAGCCCCCAAGGTGACGAGTATTATCTGCTACTAGAGCTGGAAGTTCGGGTGGATTGTACAGAAAATAGTAGGGGTCCACAGGTCCTTCGCCTCGACGGTAAACACCGAAATGAAGATGTGGAGGAGTAGTTCTAGCGTTGCCAGTATTTCCTACAAATCCAAGTAGTGTTCCTGGCTTTACTTTTTCACCAGGTGCAACTACCTGACTGTCAAGATGAGCGTAATATATGGAATGAGGTCCCTGATCTCTCACCCAAACCACTTTCCCACCAATGGGAGTGTTTTCTACCCTGGTGACAGATCCACTGGTTGCTGAAAGTACAGGGGTTCCCCTCGGTGCAAAAATATCTACACCGTGGTGTTGCCTACGGCCCCCGTCCCGTTCTACGCCGAAACTACTCAGGATAGCTCGAGTATTCCTATCTTTCACGGGAAAGGCCATCGATCCTTGGGCCGTTATTTGAATACTATATCTCCCTTTTCGGAGAAGTTCGGGTTGTATTCGTATGACATAATCCGCTGCCCGAGGAGATACGTACTCCAGTGATTCATGGATTGATGCTGCGGAAAGCACCGGAAGCGGACTAATGTTTTCATTGGACTGCAATCGATAGATATCAACGAAAATACGAAAGGGTGATCCTTCGTCTGAGGTGACAAGTACAGATACCTGTTGGCCTCGTCGTAGAGACAGCTTGTAACCTCTAGCTTGGGGCAATTCAGCTGGGAAAAATCCTTCTTCTTGATATGGTGTAGTTACGGGAGGCGCCTCTTGGATAGAAGATTCAGCCGCCTCAAGCCAGTCTAAAGCTAAGGCTGTTTCGTTGAGGCCTGCAGAAACAAGTGACTCTAGATAAGCTTCGTGTGGGGTAAGATCTCTAAATTCGTTTTGGATTTGATCAATTCTATCACATCCCCAAAGGAGAGCAGCCAATGGAATCACTAGTGCTAATACTTTTGAGCGGTGGTTTTTACCCATCACTTTTTGTGGCTGGNTTGTTTTCATTAGGTCACTGNACAGTCTGGTTTATGTTNTCCCACTCACCCAAAATACGTTTTCTTAGTAGTTTTCCATAGGCCTTNCTTCATTTAAANCTTTAAACATTTTAACGCCTGGTAAATAGCTTGATCAGAATAGCNGAAATAGAAGAGGGTACCATCGCTGATGAACTACATCTGGAAATCGGTACTCGTATTCTTCGGATCAATGGCAACAAGGTGCGAGACGGGATTGANTTAACCTTTCTGCTAGCTGAAAATTCCCTTGAAATAGAGACAGTTACTCCAGGCGGTAGTTGTGTGGTCCATGAGATAGAACGGGAACCTGGGGAAGCTCTGGGGATAGTTCCAGAAGCCGATAAAATAAGAGAATGTGGGAACGAATGCGTTTTTTGTTTTATAGATGGCAATCCAAAAGGTGTAAGGGATACACTATGGATTCGTGATGATGATTTCCGACTTTCTTTCACCTANGGTACCTATGTCACCCTNACGAACCTNGGTGAGAAGGGANTAGAAAGGCTTGTAGAACAAAGAATCAGTCCACTCTATGTGAGTGTGCACGCTACCGAACCAGACTTGAGAAAACGTCTTCTTGTAAATGAACGAGCGGGCTTGATAATGGANCAATTGCAATANCTTACCGATAATGGCTTAAGTGTGCATACTCANGTTGTTCTTTGNCCAGAATGGAACGATTACCAAAACCTAGATCGGACAATGCNAGATCTNTATGAATTGGGCNCAGGCGTTCTCTCTTTATCAGTAGTGCCAGTAGGATTAACAAAGTACAACACAGGCCCTGTGAGGCCATTGCTTCCAGGAGAAGCTAGTGACGCTATTGGACAGATAGAACGACATCGGAGGATAGCGCTAAAAGAGCGTAATTACGGATGGGTTTATGGAGCTGACGAGCTCTATATGACNGCAGAAANAGAGTTTCCNTCTGACTCTTATTATGACGATGGAGCTCTAGTGGAAAATGGAGTGGGNGCGGTGAATCAATTTGTAAGATCNTTTAATGAAGACTTGGAGTGCCTTCCTCGGTTAGAAAACNNTAAAATCCGAGTAATNACNGGAACTTCTATGGAAAAGCTCTTTGCAGAGCGTAAAAANNTTCTCAGNNATAAAACAGGNGCAANTATAGAANTTGTTGGAATTGTCAATCAATTTTATGGGGATACGGTGACTGTAGCTGGGCTACTAGCTGGAAATGATATCAAACAGCAGGTCGGTGAGACTAAAAAAGATGAAATTATACTGATACCAGCAGATGCATTGAATGCAGATGATCTTTTCATCGATAGTATGAGCCTAGATGAACTAAAAAAGTCCCTTTCCCCCGCTGAGGTGGTCACTGGTTACGACTTAACGGAATGCCTGAAGAATTTGGGAGTTTGAGGAAATGTCTTCTAAGCTTCCTGTCGTTGCTGTTGTCGGGAGACCAAATGTAGGAAAATCCACCTTTTTCAACAAAGTGATCGGTAGGCGTGTGGCGATCGTCGATGATCAACCGGGGGTTACCAGAGACCGCAACTTCTTCAAAACCGACTGGGCCGGACGAGAATTCTTCCTTGTCGACACTGGCGGGGTTATTGAAGGTAGCCATGATTTTCTTGACAAAGAAATCAAAAAACAGGCTCTAGTTGCTATGCAAGAGTCAGATTTGGTAGTGTTTTTAGTAGATGGAGATACGGGTGTACACCCATTGGACCAACGTCTAGCAGAATTATTAAGAAAAGAAAAACGTCCAGTGCTCTTGGTGGTAAATAAGATGGATAACCTCCCCAAGGATTCCAGCTATTTGGATTTTTGGGAATTAGGACTCGGGGAACCGATACCGGTAAGTGCCATTTCCGGCAAAGGTACCGGAGATTTGTTGGATCAAGTTGTAGTCGGTCTACCTCCGATTTCTCAAGAGACTTCTTTAAAGGATGGACTGAGAGTGGCAGTTATAGGCAAGCCAAACGTAGGTAAGTCGAGTTTTATAAATCGACTCTTAGGCGAAGAAAGATCGCTTGTCAGCGATCAGGCTGGCACAACCAGAGACCCGATAGATTCTGTCCTGCGCTATAAAGAAAGGGATCTAGTCTTTGTGGACACAGCGGGACTGCGTCGTCAATCACGAATAAACGAATCACTCGAATACTATTCAGCACTTAGAACAGAAAGGATAGTCAGAGAAGCTGATATATGTTTGGTGCTGGTTGATGCTACAGAACCCATTCACATCCAGGATATCAAGATTGCCGAAAAAGCCTGGGAGTCTGGCGCTGGGGTAATNATGATTGTCAACAAATGGGATTTGGTNCAAAAAGATCATAATACATCTATTGAATTTGAGACTGAAATGCACAACAAAGCCACTTTTTTGCAGTGGGTACCCACTGTGTTTACGTCGGCACTTTCCGGTATGAGGGTACGAAAGTGTTTGGATATGTTACTGGAAGTTCAGGAAGAGAGGGGTCGGCGAATCAAGACCTCAGAAGTAAATGCAACAATGGAAAAAATTGTAGGTCGTCAACCCCCCCCTCATAGTCGGGGGAGAGCCGTAAAAATAAAGTATGCGACACAAATATCTGTCAAACCTCCTACATTTTTAGTTTTTTCTAATTTTCCCAAAGCTATTCCCGAACACTATATTCGTTATATACACAACAATTTCAGAGCACAGTGGGGATTTATTGGTAGCCCAATTCGAATGCNATTTAGAACTGGAGACGGATTGTAATGTCATTCCCATTTGAGTTTCTGTTAGTGTCCTACCTTTGTGGATCCGTACCTAGCAGTTATATAGTTGGCAAGGTGTTTTTCAAGGAAGATCTTCGAAACCTGGGTAGCGGGAACCTCGGAACCACTAATGCTCTCAGAATGTTTGGGAAAAAAGCCGCCTCCGNAGTTCTCGTCATAGATGTGATGAAGGGNTTCTTNCCAACTTGGTATATTTCNGANCGAATAGGGATCCTTGATGCGNGTCATTGGNTCGTTCTTTGNGGNCTTGTAGCGATAATTGGCCACATATATTCATGTTGGGTGCGTTTCAGCGGAGGGAAGGGCGTAGCCACTAGCTGTGGAGTGTTTCTGGCACTCACACCTCTGGCTACATTTTGTGCAATAGTGATCTGGTGTATTGTGTTTGCGATTAAAAGAACGGCCTCTATTGCTTCTTTGGCTTGTAGTATCCTTTTTCCTGTTGCTGTTTATTTTGATCCNAATAACCAGCAACCGATATTANTTTGGTTTTCCNTAGGTTTATCAGTCTTAATNCTATGGACCCACAGGTCAAATATTATAAGAATGATCGAGGGTAAAGAAAAACCAGCACTGTAAACGATCATGATCAAATAAAGGGGGCCCACTATATGAAGGTAGCTGTTCTTGGAGCAGGTAGTTGGGGTACTGCCTTGGCCGGTTTACTGTCCAAAGAGGGCCACGCCGTAAGTTTATGGTCTTTTGAGCAGGACTTGGCTCAAGCAATAAATGAAAGAAAGGAGAACCATCTATATCTTCCTGGATTTGTGCTTCCCAAATCCCTTACAGCGACCCATTCTATTTCCGAAGCTGTAAATGGGGCTGAAGTGGTTGTGTCCGTAAGCCCTTCTCAATTCGTAGAAGCTGTGATAAGTAGAGCAGCAGAGTTCATAGACCCCAAAGCGCTTATCTGCAGTGCCTCAAAGGGTATAGAAACGTCCACATTAAGAAGAATGGATGAAGTCTTCCAGTCAAACTTAAGTTCAGACCAGTTTTCTGGTTTTAGTGTATTGTCGGGGCCTAGCTTTGCCAAGGAAGTGGCTGAAGAATTGCCTACAGCAGTGGTTGTGGCCAGTGAAAACAAAGATGCAGCATTAATTATACAAAACCTTTTTCAGACCAGTTATTTAAGGGTGTATACTGGAACAGACATCGTAGGTGTTGAACTGGGAGGAGCCCTGAAGAATGTAATCGCTCTGGCAGCGGGTGTTAGCGCGGGGCTAGGCTATGGGAATAATACGCAGGCCGCCTTGATGACTAGGGGTTTGGCGGAGATAAAAAGATTGGGAGTAGCAATGGGAGCGGAATCTAACACATTTCTAGGTTTAGCTGGAATGGGTGACCTTGTACTGACTTGCACGGGTGATTTAAGTCGAAATAGAGCAGTCGGTTACAGGCTGGGTTGCGGCGAACCAATAGGACAGATCCTAAGTGACATGTCATCAGTAGCTGAGGGGGTCAAGACTACTGAGTCAGCGTATAAACTTTCGAGATCATACGAAGTGGATATGCCCATAACCAAAGAAGTCTATATGATGCTAAAACTAGGAGGATCACCGGAACAAGCCATTCTGAATCTCATGGATAGAAAACCCAAAAGTGAAGAATAAAACCGAGACAGAGGTCTCCTCAGGCCCAGTTGCCGAAAAGAAATACTACTCCATAGGTGAAGTTTGTAAGCTCACTTGCCTGGAGCCACATGTTCTCAGGTATTGGGAGTCTCAATTTGTGGCACTTAAAGTAAAAAAAAATAGAGCTGGAAACCGGGTATATAAGCGAAAGAATATAGATTTGATATTTCTACTGAAACACCTCTTGTATGAAAGGAAATTCACTATCGAAGGTGCAAAGAAAGAGATTGATGAAATGGAAACAAATTCTTCAGGCAAAGTGAGTAGTACTTATGGTTTAGATAGGCACTACCTGGCTACGATGAAAAAAGAACTCAGAAGCTTGAGAAGGATTTTGTATGAGAAGCAGTTCGATGATGTCTAGTATGAATATTCTCTGTACAAATGATGATGGCTATGGGTCTGANGGNATCCAAGCNCTCACNAAAGTGGGACAGNAGCTGGGNAGGGTNAGAGTTGTAGCTCCAGCCAACCAGCAAAGNACCATGAGTAACGCTTTAACCCTTCACANACCGATCCCNAGCACAAAAGTGCAGGAAGACTTCATTGTTGACGGAACTCCGGCTGATTGTGTAATCATGGCGACTAATGAACTCATTGCAGGCAGACTAGACCTCTGCTTGTCAGGGATTAACCATGGAGCCAATATGGGTGAAGATGTCTTTTATTCAGGCACCGTAGCTGGAGCGATGGAAGCAGCTTTGGCAGGAATTCCCTCATTAGCATTCTCCTATACAGGAAAAACTTTTAGCAAATTGAACGATTGGCAGGATGTACTGGTAAAGTTGATTAGCGACATGCTGGATGATGATATTTTCGACCAAGGATTGTTATATAACGTCAACCTGCCTGATGAATCTCCAGCGTATACAAAAGGAGTGCGCTTCACTTGTTTAGGAAGCAGGAGGTACAACAACAGCATTACAAGGGTGCATGACGAAAGTGCAAAGGTTTACTACAAAATAGGTGGCGGCGATCTCAAGTGGAGAGGANCTGTGCAATCGGATTTCAGGGCAATTAAGGAGGGGTATATTTCAGTAACTCCAATAAAATTAGATATCACTAATCATGATGTCCTGAATGGGGTAAGTGAATGGCAAATAGACTGGTAGAAGATCCGGCTTTTGTGAATTACAGAAGGAAGCTTATTGAGAGAATAGCGAATCATGGTGTAGAAGAACTAGATATTCTGGAGCTATTTGACAAAGTCCCTCGTCATCTATTTATACCCGATGGNAGNANGNCAAGGTCCTATGAAGACGTAGCNTTACCTATAGGCTANGGCCAGACGGCTTCACAACCATCTCTACAGGCACTTTACCTNAGCCTTCTGCGTCCAACACTTGATGAGACCGTTTTGGAGATTGGAACAGGGTGCGGGTTCCTCACCGCGATTCTTTCACTCACAGCAGAAAGGGTNTATTCAGTAGAACGAATAAGAGAACTTTCCAAGAGCGCTAGAAAACGTCTTGACGATCTCAGCATAAATAATGTAGCGCTAATGGTGGGTGACGGAAGTATCGGTTGGAGGAGATATTCACCTTTCGATGTAATCATTGTTTCAGCTGCTTCTCCAATAGTGCCACCCGCCTTGATAGACCAATTGGCAAATGGGGGTCGTATGTTGATTCCAGTCGGAAGTCACAAAAAACAAGAACTAATTTTAGTCACAAAGAAGAAGGAAGAAGTGGTGCAACAGGTCGCGCATCCAGAGTGTACATTCGTCCCCTTAATAGGCGAATTCGGGTGGAATGGCAACCTGAACCAAGGGAGAAGGACAACTTGAGTCAAAGTGTGCACAGTAAAGAGAATGGAATTGTTAGAAGACTTTATGACTGGGTGATACACTGGGGTGATACACCCTATGGCACTCCAGCACTAGCAGGTATCAGTTTTGCTGAATCTTCAGTCTTTCCAGTGCCCCCAGATCCACTGCTGATATGTCTTTGCCTCGGAGAGAAAGCTAGGCCATTACGACTAGCGGCCGTCTGCACTTTTGCTTCAGTGGGTGGAGGCATCTTCGGTTATATAATTGGTGCCTGGTTTTGGACTATGACATCAAACTTTTTCTTCGCATTTGTTCCCGGTTTTACATCGGAAGGTTTCTTGGAAGTGGGCACTCTCTATAACTCCTGGGGATTCTTAGCGGTATTTTTAGCTGGACTCACGCCTATACCGTATAAAGTATTTACAATTTCCGCTGGAGTTTTTGGTATTAATTTCCCCTTGTTTGTTCTGGCCAGCTTTCTCGGCAGATCATTGAGGTTTTTCATTTTAGCTGGATTAATCGTTGTGTTTGGACCTTCAATTAAAGATTTCATTGATCGTTATTTTAATCTTTTAGTATGGTTGTTTTCAGCGTTACTAGTACTGGGTTTTCTATCGATAGCTTTTATATAAACTGATACCGTTATCGATTTGACAGAGAACCTAAGATTGCTAATTTTCTCTGGTATGAAATCGCTAAACCTGTATAGAACGATATGGTGCCTAATCCTGATCGGCGCCAACCTGTCAGCAACCTTCGCACCAGCGCTACTGGATGGCCAGGAACTACAGCACGTAACCCGTATCGAGTCGGAACACGATCCCCAAGTTTGTGGTACTGAGTTTGAACGCTCCGTATGTAAACAGGGTTCCTCTGAAAAAATCTTTTCAAGAGGTACTGTTTATGTATTTGGGGAAGGGGATTATCGCTCACTAGACTACTTCGAACATCCCTTGGACTCTTTTGCAAGGATGCCTTCCTTGTTGGGTCATCACGACAGGGCTCCTCCTACTATTTAGCTAACAACCACTAATATCCTCTGAATTTAAGGAATTGGTGATGACGTCAGAATCGTTTTGTTAACTAAATACTATTTAAAATGGAAGAAAGTTCGATGAAAATTAGAGAAATATTGATGTCGATGGCTCTTGCCACGACAATCGGCACACATGGGGTTAGTGCCCAGCTTCCAAATCTGGCTGAAGCCCTAGGGGCCCTCGAAGCAGATGGAACAATAGAAGGTTTTGTTAGGGTAGGTGGAACAGCAGTTACGGATGCAGAAGTCAGGATACGTGAACTGGGGCTGCGGGTAGCTGTTGGTGAAGATGGATCGTTTAGCCTGACGGGTAGGCCAGGAAATTATGTATTGGAAGCTGAAAGTCCTCGGTGGGGGACTGGATCTGTCGATGTGGCCATTGCGTCGGCGGCTACCACTTCAGTAGTTGTCGAATTGACACCTGTCTTTTTGATGAATGAGTTATTGGTGACCACTGTGCCAGGGATCGTAAGACAGGATAGGGCCTATCAGGCAACAACTGTTTTAACGTCGAGAGATTTGCTGAAAATTGGCCAAAGTTCACTGGGTGAAACCCTGGGTAACACCCCGGGGCTAACTTCAACCTACTTTGGTCCAGGGTCCAGCAGGCCGATTATAAGGGGAATCGGTGGCGATAGAGTAAAAATGCTAGTAAATGGTTTAGATGTCGGAGACGCATCGTCGACTAGCCCCGACCACACTGTCGCACTCGAGCCTAGGCTGGCTGAGCAGATAGAAGTGGTAAGGGGGCCAGCCTCTCTTCTTTATGGGAGCTCAGCAGTTGGAGGTGTTGTTAACGTGCTGGATAATGCAATTGCGCGCGATTTGCCCACGAAACGATTTAGCGGATTCCTGGAAGGATTAGGAGGCACGGTCGCGAATGAGCGCACTGGTTCTGTGGGGATGACTTCTCGCTTTGGCAAATTAGTGGTCACTGGATCGGGACTATTAAGACGCTCAGATGATTTTGCTATTCCTGGGTACGCTACCTTGGAAGCTGATCACAGAGACGAACACGAAGTCTTAGGAGTTATGGCAAATTCATCCATAGAGGGTCAGAGTGGGACACTAGGCGCCACCTATGTTGGAGAGAGAGGTTATTTCGGAATGAGTGTATCTGATCAGTGGTCTAACTATGGTGTACCTGGCCATGCTCACCATGAAGAAGATGACGACCATGACGACGACCATGACGAAGACCATGACGAAGATCATGACGAAGAAGGTGTCAGGATCGATTTGGATAAAACACGAGTCAATTTGGAAGGTGGATTTGTATTTGGAGGCTCAGATTTTGAGAGTGGCTTTAAAAACCTCAATCTCAAATTTGCACAAAATGATTATTTACACGAAGAGTTGGAAGAAGATGATGTGCACACCACATTCGACAACCAATCCTACGAAGGTCGTGTAGAAAGTGACCATGCCTTGAGTGATCACATCAGCGGATCACTTGGTATGAGTTTCTCTGCAAGAGATTTTAAGGTGACTGGAGACGAAGCCTTTGTTCCGGCCACTGAGACCCGGAATAAGGCCATATTTCTGTACGAAAATGTATCACTGACGAATGTTTTGGACCTACAACTTGGTTCAAGGATCGAGCAACAGGATGTAAATACCGTGGCGAAATCCTTGGATGACAGGACTTTCGAAGCTTTCTCCAATTCTGTGGGGCTCAGGTGGACACCATCTGGAAGTACTTCCTTCGTACTTTCGGGATCAAGATCAGCAAAGATGCCGACTGCTGAAGAGCTGTACGCTAATGGCCCCCACTTAGCTACTGGAGCCTTTGAAGTAGGAGATTCCAACCTTGAAATCGAGAAGGCAAACAGCCTGGAAGCAACACTAAATTATACCGCTAGTCGCTTCCGTAGTTCGGCATCTTTATACAATAATGATTTCAAGGATTACATCTATTTGGCAGAACATCATGATGACGACCATGATGACGACCATGATGATGATGATCACGATGACGACCATGATGATGATCACGATGACGACCATGATGATGATCACGATGATCATGAATTACCGGAATTTCACTACGAACAAGGGGATGCCCGGTTTCAAGGTTTTGAATTCGAATCGGAATTCGATCTTATCCAAAGCAATGGATCATTCGGATCGCCACATCTCACCCTTGGATTTATGAGCGACGCTGTAATCGGGAAATTAACCGAGCACCACGATGATAACCATGATGATGATCATGATGACGAAGGCGACAACTATGTGCCCAGGCTTCCGGCCTATCGCATTGGAGGAAGCCTGGCATACGCCCAAGGATTATTTTCTGGTGACGTAGAGGTTCGTTATTCAGGAAGACAGGGCAAGGTGGCTCATGAAGAAGAAATAACAGAAGCATTTACAATGGTGGATGCTTCTGTCACTTACAGGCTGTTCTCTGGTGACGTCTTTCACGACATCAGTTTGGTGGTTCGAAACTTGACTAACACCGATGCGAGGTTGCACACCTCTTTCCAGAAAGAGATAGCTCCTCTTCCTGGCAGGGAAGTTAGTTTGGTTTACCGGATGAACTTCTAATCTAATTTATGGCTGGTTTAGCTTAGCTCAATTCTCATTGAAATAAGTTGAGCTAGACCAGCCATAGTGAGTTTCAAGAAAAACCTCTAGGACTTCTACCAGTTTATTTGCGTAAGATAGTCTGTGGCTGGATGTGTCCCTCAGGCCAGGGTAGTGGTGTTCGAATTGGACCCCATCTATGACTCCACCATCTCGAGATCCATGGCGACGCGTACTGTATCCGCCACTGAAAAACGCTTCATTGCCAGTCGGGGCTGAGTCAGGACTACTGGGAACAGCACGTACTCCTCTTGCTTCAAGAAGAGTGCCCAGGCTACTCGGACCTCGGATGATATCTGTGAAAGTTGTAGTAGCAGGATTTGAAGCAATTGAAACCTCCGATAATGTTTTGACGCTACTTTTGTTAACCATGTATGGCAGGTCCAGGCTAGACGTCTGTAGATCCGTTTTGGTCAATAAATATCCTAGTTCAATACGAGGCACATCGTGTCCGTGTCCATGCATGTCTAGATACAGTCCAAAACCAAATTCTTTGGAAATAGTATCTTTTGCAGCATCAATGAAACCGTGGTATTCGGACCAGGCATTTTCGGCAAAGGAGCTTCCTTGGGCTGCTTCAACAATAGTACGATTAGCGTCTAATTTTGGTCTAGCCAGCCGGAGTAGGACAATATGAGGAGCATGCCCGGTGAGCTCCAGGAAGATAGACCGAATTGTTGTAGTTAACGGCAGTGTATTCGTATCTGAGCCAGTCGAAGAGCAACGACCAATGGTACCGTAGGTGCGATTAGGGATCTCATTCGGGCACAAATTGCCACCATGCCCAGCGCTTAGTATTAGAGGGAGGTCACCGGGAATGTATTCTGCATATCCTTTACGGCCCTGATAGGTTTGTCCCACAGAATACTTGTTTACTGAAGGTGGGTCCCAAACTTCGATTCGTACTGAAACCTGTTTGCTTCCAGCCGACGCTATAACGGTTGTCGTTCCCACTTTAAGACCCTTGGCGGTTCCGTTGCTATCGATACTCACGATTGTGGAATCCAAGACGGCCCATTCGATGTCGGCACTCAGTGTTTTATTAGAAGCATCGACAGGAGTTGCTGAAAAACTGACAGTGTTTCCTATACCTGAAATTAGATGTGTTAATGGGTCGATATTGACAGCGTGGATGAGAGCCGAAGGAGCCGTTCCATTGTTCTCTCCGTTAGCACATCCACTAGTGGTTAAGACCGTCAAGACGGTCAGGAAAAACCGCTTGGATTCCCTGGTAATCATTCGGCTATCGGTCATTCAAGTCTTTCATGGATGGTATACCCTTTAAACTCTCTGCGGAATTCAGAGCGCGCAGAATTGACTCCACGATCATGTCGGCCGCTAGGGAACCAATGATGGAAACGTTTGAATTAAATTGAAAAGTACCAGTCGCTAAAGAAAACACTGCGTCACCGTCCCTCGTTGTATGTGAGGGATAGATGGCTCGGGCGATCCCGTCTTGAGCCATTTGTGCTACTTTGTTAACCTGGGACTTGCTGAGTTTTGCATTTGTAGCAACAATGGCAATCGTGGTGTTAGTTCCAGATTCATCTCGAACTAACATATTGTTTTCCCTGATGAGGATCCTTGCATCGGCCAAAGTTTTGCGGTCATCTGAAAGGGTTCCAGCCAGTATTTCTCCGGTTGATGGATCCAAGATATCTCCAACAGCGTTCACGACAACCAAGGCTCCAACAGTGAGTCCACTGTCTAGTGTTACGGAAGCAGTCCCAATGCCTCCTTTCATGGAGTACCGAATGCCTTTGAGTTTGCCTACAGTCGCTCCGTAGCCTGCACCCAAGTTTCCCTCTCCAGTGTAAGAAGCTGAAGCATTCAAGGAAGCTCTGTAACCACACTCAGGGCCAGGCCTCACATCAGCTGATCCGCCGATTTGTAAGTCATAGATTGCCGCTCCTGCCACAAGGGGAATCAGATGACCTCCAGCCAGATACCCAATATTGGATTCTTCGAGATATTGCATCACTCCATCTCGAGTCGCCAGCCCAAAAGCACTGCCTCCCGAAACAAAGATAGCATGAATAGACTGTACAGTATTTATTGGATCTAGAAGGTCAGTTTCAACTGTGGCGGGTGCTCCTCCCCTTACGTCGACTCCTCCTACCGCACCTTTTTCGATGACGACTACCGTACAACCAGTTGGTCTGTCCTTTAGGTTGTAATGTCCCAGTTTGATACCGGTAATATCTGTTATTCCACTGGGAATTAGTTGACCACCGACTCCCACAGGTGAACATAATGTCACGAACAAAATGACTTTCAGGGTTGCTTTCAGGGAAATGATTATGTGATTATTCAAAGTAGGTTGTCTCCGTAGCTCAGGTGGATAGAGCGACTGCCTCCTAAGCAGTAGGTCACAGGTTCGAGTCCTGTCGGGGACACTAGAGGAAAGCTATATACTGTAAGGAGTTCCGACATACTTCCTTATTCCATCCTGTTTTACCTAGTTGAGAAAGTGTCCATAAAGTGGCCACTATGACACCCAATATGGGGTCAAAAACTAATTTCACAAAGTTACCAGATAACCCCCCCTTTCTGCCAGTGGACTGGGGCAGGTCCTAATTAGGTGTACATTCACTAGTGTGGCTGTAAGCACCCCCAGTGGGGTACACCCCCCCTTGTTTGAGTGCCACAGCACGAGAATATATAAAACAATCCAGGTGTTTTAATTATTTGCTTCTC
>PBFD01000003.1 GCA_002718595.1 Gemmatimonadota bacterium
TAGGTGTACATTCACTACTGTGGCTGTAAGCACCCCCAGTGGGGTACACCCCCCTTGTTTGAGTGCCACATCACCAGAATGATATAAACAGTATTTTGCTCATTCGATCAGGAGGAAATGAAATGCATGATGATCTTATCCAGCTAGGTGGAGAGATTGGTACAAAGATTCACTATGGGTTTTTGGTTGTGTCTGTTCTGTTAGTACTTATCGTGTGGGAGTTGAGTAAGATCAGGAAGAAACTCTGAGTAAGTAATCCTCTAATCAATCCTATTTTGCTCATTCGATCAGTGCCGTATACTGAATAGACACCTGAAGGGGAAATGGTTTGGACGGTTTCGATGAGAAAATCCGAGAAAGATGCGAAGCACTCATAGCTGTAGTGCAGGGAGTCCGTCCTTTTTATCTGCAAGCCACTGAATACAACAAGGCGTTCATAGAGACCACTGTTGGAGCAGCTTTATTCTATCTCCCGACTAGAAAGTCATTGTGGACTGGAAAGATCAGTAGAGAAGCGAAAGAAAGAGGAGAAAAGAGTCCAGATCATCCATTCCCGAGGAAAATCGCAGCGGCTGAAATTTTGTCGATGGACTGGGAGAATGATACAGATCCCGTAAACAGTCTATCCAAATTGTATAAAGAGAAATACGGAGTCTATAACTATGTTTCCAAACGAGAGAATAAGGCCTTGCAACAAGTCCAGAAAAAAGGACTCTTTACAACTCCAGAGGAAGCTTACGAACAAGTAGGAATTGAATTAATCGAAGGGTGATTCATAGGGCTTCCCACTATTTTGCTCATTCGATCAGTGCCGTATACTGAATAGATAACTCAAGAGGGGGCTCTCTGATGTTCGACAAAGAAGTTTGCAGATACTTTATGAAGTTCTTGGAAACAGACTTCAAAAAGTCCAGGATTCCAAAGAGGAATTTCTCCCTAAAGGATAGAGTAGGGAACCTGCTGGCTATTCGTACTAGTAAGTATCCTTCTTTTCAGAGAGCGTTGGTAAACTTATTAAAAGATGACAAGAATGAATACTCAATCAGTGTGTGAAGGAATAAACACATTGCGACCATCACTTCCAATCAGTCCGATGTGGTTACTAAGCAAGCCTTAGCTCTGGTTAAGGAGAAGAAGAGAGCTGACGTGGTTACATCCCTAGAGGAAAAAATTCTAGAATTATTCAGTCATCATGAAGAGGATCTAGAGATATTTATCCAAGAGTCTATAGCTCATTATTCAGAGTTGATAAATAGCTACTTCGTCAAGGAATCTGTTCATTCAATCCAGGGGAAACTCCAGAGAGAGCGAAATGATGAAGATGAGGATGCAGATGAATTAGCAGAGAGTTTATCTAAATATCTTGTATCTAATTTTCAGGATGAAATCACAGATGCACTGAAAGTGTTTTTCGTTGATAAAACGTTGGAACAATTGGGAGTGATACTAAATAAGATTCTAGATCCAGGGCATATCAAGGTTAAGTTTGAAACTTTTTTCGAGTCTTTTTCAATCAAAGATCTCCACTTTGAAATTACTGAGTTAGCTAGGAATAAAAAACTCAAAGAAGAATTAGAGCTTTATTTGTATTTTGGGGAGATAAAGTATACAGAGAAGATCTATCCCTTATTTTTTACACCTATGATGATAGAAGAGCATGTAACTGATAACCGAAGATCGTATATCCTGAAATTTGAAAAGCGATTTTTCGTAAATAAGAATGCGATCGAGTATGTTTTCCAGGAACTAGAGGAAACTAATACGTCGGCACAAATATCTAGCGTAATCGGAGATAGGATTTGCTACCTTGAAGAGGAAGATTCATTTGCGGATACCTTGAACCTTAAAGTTGATGACCTGCTCAGCCACTTTGGACTAGAGGGGGACGTTGATTTCAGGAAAGGCCATCTCAATACGGCTTTGAATCAAAGTTTAAGCTTCAACAATAAGCTCTCATTGGCGCTTTTCGACAAAGCAGACGAATCATCGGTTAATGATTACGAGGAACTACTCGGCAAACTTGATGATGATGATGACCAATTGGGTACCATTTTTTCAGAATTGATATCAAACTTTATTGAGTCCAATCCAGAATCAATAACAACAGAAGTGCTAGATAATTGGGACCATATGCCGATATCGGACCGGCTAGTTTCTAGTTCTCCGATACCTCTCAATGAAGAACAGAGGAAGATCTTAGATGCCATCAATAACCCGAAAGGTAAATTTATTACTGTACAAGGCCCTCCGGGAACTGGTAAGAGTCATACCATTACGGCAATACTTTTTGAGGCAATCTTGAAGAACAAATCCATCTTGATGCTGTCTGACAAGAAAGAAGCATTAGATGTGGTAGAAGATAAATTAGTGGAAACTCTCAATAAGACTCGACTAGGAGAGAATTTCCAAAATCCAATTTTGAGATTGGGCAGAGAGGGGAATACTTATTCCAAAATATTGCGTGTCGAAAATGTTAATCAGATCCGTGAGCACTATAGAGCTTCCAAATTGGAGTTGAGCAAGATCGAACCTGAGAGGATTGAAGATGATATTAGGAGGAAGGTAAGCGATTACGTAGACAAGTACTCAAAGATCAAGCCTGAAACAATCTCTGAGTATCTCCGATTGAAATCATCATTGGACGTGTCCGATGATGTGGAACATGAAATGGTTGCGAGGGCTTCTGATGTGACCTTGTTGTATGAATCTACTAGATCAGTTGCAAGGATGACTGCGGATGATGGATTCAGGTCACTTGCAGAAGCTTATTCGAAAACCACAGTAGATGAAATCCAAGATATCCTTAAGGCTGTGGACTTGGCTTTTTTGGTCCGACAAAAATATTCAGTGACCGACAAACTCAATGGTCTTTCACTGGAAGTTGAAATGTTTGTGAAAGAAGCCATCCAAACTTATGAGGAACAAAAAAGCCGGCCCCTCGCATTTTTATTTGCCAACTTCCAGCTGAAAGATTGGAATTTAAACATTAACAAGAGATTGGATTTTAAAGAGTATATTGATTTCCGAAAAAGAAAAAACTTTGAGTGGCTTCAACAGTACCTTTCTTTGACAAGGGAAATCAATCAAAAAATCTCTAGGATGCCCCCTTCTCAGCCTTCCAATTTGAACCCCCCCAAACTGGGCGAACTGACCTGTCAGCTCGTTACTGATACAGATATTGAAATTGATGGAGATCAAGCAACTGATTACTTGAAAGGAATAAACGCGTATCAATCGTGCCGAGACTTGGAATGGGATTTTTTGAAGCAATACAAAATAAAACTTTTAGAAAATGAAAGTGTCTTCAAAACAGATCTAGGTCAGTCTATCAGAACCCTTGAGAGCATTAGAGACCTGCAATATTCATCCAAAAGTCTTGTGAAAAAGTTTGAAGAAATTCCTGAGACAAATGTAGCTCGGGAAATTGAGCAAGTACAAAATAATTCCATAGCTGAAATGGCAAATATTTGTGATGAGCGATTTATCACATATTTCGAGAATAATAAGACTAAAGCCAACACTCTAAAGAGAATGATTTCCAAGAAAAAGAAGTTTCCAAGAGAAGATTTCACGGACTTAAGTAGAGCTTTCCCCTGCATCATCGCTGGGATTCGAGATTATGCAGACTATGTGCCCCTCCAGCCAGAAATGTTTGATTTGATCATTATTGACGAAGCTTCTCAAGTGTCTATAGCTCAAGCATTTCCAGCGATATTAAGGGGGAAAAAAATCGTTGTCATGGGTGACAGAAAGCAGTTTAGCAATGTCAAGTCAGCGAATGCGAGCAAGCTTCTAAATTCCAATTATCAAGCAAGTATTAGAGAGGCATTTCGCAAAACCTATGGGGACGATGATCAAAAATATATGCGCTCCAAAGCATTCGACATTAAGGTCTCGATACTTGATTTTTTTGACGACATTTCCAATTACGATTGTCTGCTTAGGAAACATTTTAGGGGTTATCCGGAAATCATTTCCTTCTCTAGTAAGCACTTTTATAGCAACAAGCTTCAAGCTATAAAGATTAGGGCAAAACCGATTGAGGAAGTTATTGTGATAAAAGAGTTGGAACATGATGGATTGACTGAAAAATATCGTAATACCAATAAGATTGAATCAGACTATATAGTTTCCGAAATCGAAAAACTCTTGGAGAAGAGGGTCACTCCTTCGGTAGGCATACTCACTCCAATGCGAGACCAACAAAAATTCATCCTAAGTGAATTAGAAAAATCGAAGCTCTATCACGAGATGGGAAAATTAAATATAAAGGTGATGACTTTCGATTCTTGTCAGGGTGAGGAACGCGACATCATTTTCTACTCTTTCGTTGATGATCCCAGCAACGATATAAGCTTTAGGGTTCTGGGCTCAAAATTTGACTTGAGTACGATGGACCCAGAGCAGAACCTCAGGCTGCAGAGGTTAAACGTGGGGATGAGTCGTGCTAAAGAGAAAATAGTTTTAGTCGTATCAAAACCCATTGAAGAATTCAGAGGAAATGCTTTACATGTTCTCAACCACTATAAAGGAGAAATTGAAAACGCTAAGAAGGAGCCCGGACCTTCTGACACTGATCCGAAGTCAGCAATGGAAGCCAAGTTACTGGCTTGGATATTGGCTTCAAAGTTTTATGTGGAGAACAAAGAACAAATTGATCTTCTGCCCCAATTCGAGATAGGCAAATATCTTAAAATATTGGATCCCCACTATAAAGACCGCCTCTATTGTTGTGATTTTTTCATGACTTTTACGGATGGAGATGAAGCAAGGAGTTTAATAATTGAGTATGACGGGTTCGTGGAACATTTTGTCGACAGAGAAAATGTGAATGAATTTAACTATCCTCACTATTACAGTGAAGCCGATGTTGAGCGAGAGAAAACATTGGAGAGCTATGGATTTCCAATGTTGAGAATCAACAAATTCAATATCGGAAAAGATCCAATTTCTTTCGTTTCTAACCAACTCGAAAGTTTTTTTTTGTCAGCCCGAGAAATAGTGTAACTGACTCTATTAGATCCAAACTATTGTTACTGAAGACAGGTTCGGTAAAATATTGTCCTTCCTGTGACGAGATTCAGGACAACAAGTATTTTTATGATCCATCCTTGAAAACTAAGTATGGACGAATCTGCTTGTCTTGTAAGAAGAAAACTGCCCAAGAGAAAAGCAGGAATCGAACAAAGAGGACACTTCATGCTCCAAAGCGAACTCTCCATCAACCACAAAGCTCTTCAGCTAAACACTGCAGGCAATGCAGTGTCAAATTGATTCTAGATACAAATTGGACAGCATCTAGGGCGAAAAAATGGGACTATATCTGTAGGGATTGTCACGGTAAGAAACGAACATCGTTGAGTACATCCCAAAGTGTGGTCGATAGGAAATGTCCTAGGTGTAAGGGACGGATGGTGCGCAGGACTAATAGGAAAACTAACAACAAGTTTTGGGGATGTATGAATTTTCCACGTTGTCGAGGCACCAGGAACTGAAATAATCGAGAGGTACCAATACTGTCAGTAAATCCACACAAGTGGTACTTCCTTGACCTTAATGCTTACAAAGCCCAAAAGGAATTTCAAGCGATCTAATTTCTCCATTAGTTCTTTTTATTTCCTGAGTAAGCTATAAGTAAGCAGATGGATGATAGACGATGCTATAATGATGCTATGCCGGATACGCTTTAAAGCTTATAAACGTTAGGTGATAGCTAGGGGATGACGGGGAAAGCATAGCTGTGGACTGCAGGCTCCTAAGCAGTAGGTCACAGGTTCGAGTCCTGTCGGGGACACTAGTGCTTTAAATCTGTGCAGTAGGACTAAATGAACGATTGTTTGGACTTATTAGCAAGCTTGCGGGCCGCAAGCGCCCTATCGGCAAAATCCTCCATGAATTTATCTACTTTAGTTTGCGGTCTAAAGAACCCTAAAATATGTCCTGCTTTCGCTATTTGTCTGGATTGATCCCGGTCATTCGAATCAAATGGAAGATCTCCGAACATCATTTTCAACAAAACGACCTCGGGAGGATCCACACTATTAGTAGTGTCTGAAGATGATTCAGTTTCCTTAGGTTCAAAAGTAGTACTTTGGAAGTAGGCTTGCTTGTCATGCATGCACATTTGGATAATAGTTTCCTCCGCAACGTTCGCTAAAATCCTAGCAAAAAAGTCAGGTTTTGTTTCATTCTTACGTTGTGAGCGCTTAATTCTTTTGAGGTGGATTGTCTCTGGTTGCTTCCTGGGTTCATAAATTTCCCATCCTGGCCACCTCAGATGCAATTGTGGTTCATTGGCAGAATCAGATATCAATTCGCCATGTTCTCTTAAGAACTTTTTTATCTCCTCCGATTTATTTGGGTCCCCACCAGTGATGAGAAAGTTCCTAGCTAACTCTAAACAACTGTGGAAAAAGCCATTAGCGGTTCCCATAGCATGACCCTTTGGGCGTTTAAATGGATCTTCGACCCATCCCCATACGATTTGGTTCGAGAACCAATGTTGTGCTTCCACCAAAGCATGGGTCCAAACATCCTCATCATTCATTAGGTTGGCTACAACCCCTAATTCCAATTCGTCATTAGGGGCCTCGGACAATATGATGCCAATAGTTTGAAGCATTTCAACAACTCTGTCCGGCCTTTGGGTTAGCAGTGCTTCAAGGAATATTTTGGGAATGGCAGTCGGTTGATCTTCTTCAGCACTCGACCGTTCGATGAACTCCTCTGCTAGCCAAGATGGAATACGGACATCACTGACGTCCAATGACGAAGCTGGTAAAAGATCAGAAAGTTTCATTGATTCTTTGCTCATATATTGGCTCGTGCTCCTCAATGGTTTCGTAGGTAGACTAATTGAATTCCAACTTTTATGCTAATATGAAGAGTGGTCAGAACCAGTTGCACGTTCGTATCTGAGGGTAAGGTATGGCTATTCTAAAATATTTACTGATTGTATCGCTCGCTGTAATCGCAATAAAAAGCCTCATAGGGCTCTGGGTGCGAAGGGTTAACAAAAAACGGATTCAAGAACTGGATTCATCTTACTTGGAAGGGCGAAGGTAGCCGTTCCACCAGCCTCACTTGAAATTCGTTCTTATATACACATATATAAGAGGGCCTAAAATTATAACGAACAGAAAAACTACAATTGGATTGCTCATCGTATACCAGGAGAATATAAATGAAGTGTACTTCTTGTAATCATAATTGGCAGCGAACTAAACTAACAGAATACATTACTGGTTTGTCAAAATGTCCGAAATGCAGCAGCCGGATTATTGTACGCAATGATTTTGTCCAGGGTGTATTCAGATTCGTTAAAACTTTGTTGACCAAGGGTTGATAAAGCAGCAATAGAAGGAAGCCGAGTCTGGCTTAACATTTGAAATTAAGTAGTAGATTCAATGTCTAAGAAAGTGCTCTATTTATGAAGACCACTCCACATCATCAACAGCATTCCAGCAGTGCAGGGCCACTGTGCTTCTGTAGGGTTCCCAGAGCCTACTCCGATCAAGTATCATTGCTGGGGTTGGTTTCGATTTTAAGCCAAAAATCAATGCATAACCTTTTTGAATGCCTAGATCAGTCGCTGGCATCACATTTGGTCGGCCTAATTTAAATATGAGAATCATTTCAGCCGTCCATCTACCAATACCTTTAATTTTTGTGAGGCAACTGATGATATCAGTATCCTCCATAGTTTCCATTTCAACTTGGTCAGGGATAGATTTTTCCACTATTTCCCTAGCCGTGGAAATGATGGTTCGCGCCTTATTTTCTGAAACACCACAAGCTCGTAACGATTCAGGGGAACAAACAGCAATCTTGCCAGGGCTTATTGTTCCAGATTGCCCCATATTCGTAACGAGTCTTTGGAAGATTGTAGTAGCTGCCTTGCCACTTAATTGCTGGCTCACTATTGACTTGGTCAAGGCTTGAAACAAGGAAATATTATGGTTAGCTGTTACCTCAATTGCTGGTCTTAGGTTTAAATACTCCCCAAGAAGTTCATCTTGGTTTTGAAGGTAGTTCTTTATGTTTTTCATAAATGGTAAAACCAATTATCCACCGTACCGAAGAAGTCGAATATTCTGAACTCAGTGATTGGGAATACTGGTAGCCGCACATTGTATGCAACTGACGTGCGCAGTTCCAACTAGTGCCATGCTTTATCCATCGATTCCAGTGAATCCAAATCATAAACCATTTCAAAACTGGTACCTGAATCGATTAGGGTAGCCGCTTCATGTTTGATGGGCCAGAGTCCCTGCAGACCTCCACTCTTGTGCACGGATCTTTTGCGGAGCTTGCCATCGGTCGCAAAACTTTCGGTAACACCAGAATTGTGGCCTTTGTCAAAACTTCCGATTTCTTCCAGTCGGCCATTAGGAAAAAAGAACTCATAGGGACCATCAGTGATCCCTTCGTTGAAGTTCTGCCGATAATCAACTTCTCCATTATTCCAAAATCCCTGGACAGGACCATGCCATTTCCCATGCTTGATAAGGCCAAATGATTTAATCCGACCATTTGGCCAAAATTCTGCACATATGACTTCGTTTGGTCGCATTGAAATCCTCCTCTCGATTAAAGGGGCCTTCACATTATACTGTTGCAAGAATGATGCCAAAATGGACAAAACCCATGGGCCATATGTTTCGTAGGGGTCCAAACTTTCCATTATCCCATAGTTAGATTCTGAATCAGACAGAAAAAACATTATTGAGGTCTGGTGGTGAAATCATCGCAGTGAAATTACGTTCAATCTGGTATCAACAATCAGCTACTAATTAACTAAGAACAGGATTTGGCAATCCATGAGTAAACTACGTATTTTGCTTGCAACCTTCGTTGTTACGTTAGGCCTGGCAGTCCATGATCTTTCGATAGCCCTGGGACAGAGCACAGATGAGTTGAATTCCTTTCCGAGCCTAGAAAATGTTTTTGAGGTTAAGGGCATAAACGCTGTAACCATGTCTCCTTCTGGCCAGGAAATCCTTTATACACTCAATACAGTAGACCTGTCAGGCAATAACTCTGATACGGATATATGGATGGTGAAGAAGGTAGGGCTTAAGTGGGAGGATCCTATCCGACTTACTAACCACGAAGATGCAGATACGAGCCCACAGTGGCATCCTGACGGTAGGAAATTTGCTTTCCTATCCTCCGGAAGAGAACCAAGCCCTCGCAGAAATGGAACTTCTGAGAATATTATTAGTGCGGAAAGGGAAGGGTCAGCTACAAACAAAATCATGTTGATGAGCTTAATGGGTGGAGAACCTTCAGAACTTTATCAACACAGCACTAATATCGCGAGTTATCAGTGGTCTCCGGACGGAAATTACATAGCCTTTAGAGCTAGTGACCCTCAATCTGAACAAACCAAGTCTACCAGAAGAAGTGGAAGAGACATAAACATAGAGGATGAACCGGGAAATTATTCCAACCTTTGGCTTTTTGATATCTCAGAGAATACGACCTCGAAATTAACAGAAGGTAATACTTACACAGTAGGTAGCTTTAGTTGGAGTCATGCAAATGACAAAATTGCTTTTTCGGCTACCCCGTCAGATCAACCTTTTGATTCCTGGAAGAGCGATCTCTTTCTGATAGACCTGTCTTCCCTGGAAACTAAGCCACAAAAACTAACTTCTAACCCAGGTCCAGATTCCAATCCATACTGGTCTCCGGATGACGAATACATTTTTTATATGGGACAACAGACAGACAGATATCAAGTCGGAATGAACCGCATGTGGAAAATAGCAAGTGAGGGCGGACGCCCGGAGGAAGTTTCCCCAAAAAGTGATATCCAAGCAGGCAGGTATCGCTTCAATGACCAGGGCACTGGAGCATACTTTGAGACCACTACTGGCACTACTAGAGGCTTATTCCACGTTGAACTTTCGAATCGCCAAACCCAGAGAGTGACCCCCGACTCAGGAGTGCGCTCGAGGTTCACCTTTTCCAGTGACTTGAAAATGGGAGCATACATTTTTGAAGATCCTACAAGACCAGCAGAGATTTATGTTGCGGAATTTCTTGAGGATGCAGCTTCCGGCATGGGGGAAGAATTAAGAGTTACAAGCCATAATCTTCACGCAGAAAAATTTGCCGTAGGCAAAACAGAAACAATTCAATGGAAAAACAAAATTGACGGCAAGGAAGTAGAAGGTGTTTTACTCTATCCCGTAGGTTGGTCATCAGGGGATGGTCCTAGAGCAACAGTTGTAAAGATTCACGGTGGTCCCAGCGGTGTATACGTAGAAAATTTCCAAGCAGCTTCTTCTGGGGCAGATGCTCAACGATATGCTGGGGATGGCTATTTTGTGCTGCTACCTAACCCCAGAGGCTCGTCGGGCTATGGTGAGGCGGGACTGCAGGCAGTAGTGCAAGATTGGGGAGGGTTGGATTTTCAGGATATCATGTCAGGGGTGGATCACCTTGTCGATCAGGGCTATGCCCACCCTGACTCACTGGGAGTGATGGGCTGGAGTTACGGCGGTTATATGACAGCGTGGACAGTCACACAGACCAAGAGATTTAAGGCGGCAGTGGCTGGAGCAGCTATTACGGAAAACATTGCAATGTGGGGCACCCAAGATATACAACATGTTTTCGAAGCCTACTTTGGAGGTGGACCTTACGAGCCGGGCCTTTGGGAGGTTTACCAACGTTCTAACCCTCTGACTTTCATACAGAATGCGACTACTCCTACCATGGTCATTCATGGTGAAAATGATCCCCGTGTTCCACCTAACCAGGCACGCATTTTTTATAGGGGCCTAAAGGCAAACGGAGTCGAGACAAAACTCGTTTGGCTACCCCGAACGGGTCACGGACCTAGAGAGCCCGGCCTGCAGTTCGAAAGATCGAAGGCCCAAAAAGACTGGATGGATCAGCACATAAGAAAATTTCGGCCTATCACCTAAAACACCTCATCAAGAAGTGGTTCAGTTAGGAGGAAGGCTCGCTGGTCCTCTGGCGCTACCTTCCCAATCAGGATCAGCTGCGCCTATAAATATACCCGTCGAAGGCTCGTATTGTATTCCGTGAATTCTTCCAAATGCACCTGGACGAGTCACTGGCGTAATATTAAGCCCTAGCGCACGCATCAAACTGATATCACTTGGGGACCAGCCTATATCAGGACTGGTTTCTGCACTGAGAAAATTTGGTGAGTACCTGCGTTCGGTCCCGGCACGATCTGGAGCAACCCTGGGTTCCATAAGAGCCTTTGGGAGAGTCATGTCGAAGTCGATTACTCTTGATATTACGTTGACTATAGCTGGTGGAATGCGAGCGCCTCCGGCAGCGCCTAATACCAAGATAACCTCACCATCTTTTAATACCATGAATGGAGCTATATTGGAACGAGCTCGTTCTCCTGGATAACAACACCCACTCAAGTATCCTCCAAGTGTAGAAGCGTACAAGAAACCTAGTCCGGGAGTGACAACTTTCGAGCCCATGTTTGGACCTAAAGTTTGGGTTAATGATATGAACATCCCCTCTTCATCAGCTATCGAAAAATGTGTGGTGTGATTGATAGGAGCTTCGTCATTCAAGTACTCAGCCACCTGAATCGGGTCATGATTGTTTGTATTTAGTGGTGTAGCTATTTGATCTGCCCTCATGGCTGCCCACTCTTTTGAGATCACCCTTGCGGACGCTGTATCACTTCCCAGTTTACCCAGTTCATCCAGAGCATAGCCTAGTGCCTGACCTGTCACAGCAAACCATTCGGACTCGGACATAGCACTTGGATTGAAATGTTCCATGATTTGAAGCGCGTGGATAGTCATAGCCCCAGCAGAAGGAATATCGGTTCCGATTAACTCATAACCACGATATTCTCCTCTAACTATTGTTGCGTTTTCTGCTTTATAATCCGCTAATGCTTGGGTGTTTACACTGCTTCCACGGGCTTCAAGATCGGCTACTATACTCTGAGCAATTGGTCCATTATAGAAGGCGTCCCTACCTCCAGAAGCAATCATTCGAAGAGTGTTCCCATAATCTTCTTGAATCAAAAGATCTCCAGGAGAGTAGCTCGATAAGTCATTTTTCAGATAAGCTTCGGCACTCCCTTTAAACTCCAGCAGTTGAGCCCGAGCTGCTGCTTGCCTGGAAGCGTCCCCGGGCAGAATTCGAAACCCTTCTTCTGCTAATCGAATTGCAGGTTCCATTAGTATCTTCAAAGGTAGCGTGCCAAATTCATCGCGAAGCCTAAGAAGCCCGGCGGGAACACCTGGTATCCCAATGACATCATACCCATAACCTGCCCGAGGTGCCGTCTCTGGATTGTAACTATCAGGAGCCTGGGTAGTACCATCAATGCCATGGAAATCTCCATCCGCCGTCCGAATGAGGATCTGGTTACGCCCACCAATACTGTTCATGGTAGGTTCGACAATGGCAATAGCAAAACCAACTGCTACTGCCGCATCAGCCGCATTACCACCTTCTTCCAAAATTTTGACACCCACTTCAGTAGCTAGGGGATGTGCTGTAGACACCATTCCATGATTCGAGCGACCTGATTGACGGAGACCTTGGGCTGAGGAATCGACTGGAGTCAGATAGAGTAAGGCAGTCGCAAGGATGAAAGGGGCCAGTAGGTTTTTTGAGGACATCTTTCTCTCCTTTGGGTTGAATTAACTACTCCAGATGATAGCAGCGCAAGTTAATGTTATATTCTATTCCAACAGGAAGGTTTTTTCTAGGCAACATAGCTTATCAGTGATGAACTCTAGTACAAGAAAAGAAAAGTTTTCCATCGCATTTAAGGAAATACCTAAAATGGCTATCGCAATAGTGGTAGCGCTTGTTCTCGTAGCTGTGTTGTTTGTACTCAGATCCCTCCGTAATCCTGAGATACCTTGGTTTGCTGTTTCAGAAATAGTCCCTGCAGAAGTCGGAGAAAACATGGTCGGGCCCATTCAACGTACAGTGGATGGGAGAGCTGAGCAGCCAGTATTCTTTGATTTTTCTAGAGGCTCAGTAGTCGATAATGTGGATCCGTATGGTTGGGACTTGGAGATAAGTAGATTCAATATTAGAAGTAATGGTGGTGAAGGTTTTATTGGGAATGGAGGTATCCTTGACCTGGGGGAAGTGGAATTCACTTCTGTCCAAACCCTACCAGAGGAAGGATATCAACAAAACAATAAGGAACGTGATATCACTAACATCGCGATTGATCGCTGGTACAATTATAGCTGGATAAACCATCTCTTGACCCCTAAGGCGAATATCTTTGCTATTCGGACAGCAGATTCGCGATACGCTTTTATAGAGATTCTGAGTTATTACTGTGCAGGCGCGCAAGCCGGATGTTTAACTTTTCGCTATTATTATCAAGGGGATGGGAGTACTAATTTCTGAATTGGATGTTGATTGTGGTGATAGATCGAAAGCTTAATGTGCCCAAAAAACTATGATGATGAAGGAAGATTTAGACACTGCCTCAGATAAAATTAGCTCCTTCTTTCCGAGTACACCGATTCTTTTGGATTACCATTTGACCAAGCGACTCGGCAGGCCTACTTACCTGAAGCTAGAGAACTTGCAAGCAACAGGGTCCTTTAAGGTAAGAGGGGCGTTAAATTGCATGGCCAACCTTACACCAGAACTTCTGTCACAGGGAGTAGTGACCTGTTCCAGTGGCAACCATGGGCGTGCAGTAGCCACTGTAGCCAATATGTTGGGAGTAGCCGCTACCGTTTGCGTCCCTGTGTGGGTTGATTCCTTGAAATTGTCAGCGATAAAGGAAAAGGGTGCCGAAATCATAGTCGAGGGCAAGACTTACGATGAAGCTGAAAGGATATCACTAGAATTGGCAACAGAGAGAGGGTTGACGTATGTGCATCCCTTCGATGATATCAAGGTCATAGCAGGGCAGGGTACTGTGGCTCTCGAAATCTTGTCCCAGTTGCCTCGAGTTGGTGATGTTGTAGTTCCATTGTCGGGAGGTGGATTAGCTGGCGGTATAGGTTTTGCTATGCGAGCCCATTCCCCAGAGACCAAAGTGATTGCAGTTTCAGCTGAGAAGGCCGCCGTGATGTTGGCTAGCATCACAAAAGGAAGGCCTACGCAACTGAAAGAAGAACCTACAATAGCCAGTGCTCTTTCGGGTGGGATCGATTTGGAGAATAGACATACATTCAAGCTCATACAAGAGAAAATAGACCAACACCTCACGGTGAATGAAGATATGATTAAAGGTGCTATGAAGTACGCACTAAATGATTTGCATATGGTGGTAGAAGGCGGAGGTGCAGTAGGTCTAGCAGCTCTACTCTCTGGATCTCTAAAGATTTCTGATTCTTCTCTTCCAATTGTAGTGGTGATCAGTGGTGGAAATGTAGCTTCCGATCAATTAGCAGAGTTATACGGCTCCTAAAAACCAGATAAGGGAATCAAGGCCTAATATGCCTGAGACCAAAAAGCTGACAAGGATAGCTAGGTGAAAGTTTTCATGAAGAAATCCCTCTCGACACGGGAAGTTCAAATCCTTCTCAACAAAGTAGGAGAATCTGGTGAAGAGACTGTCGAATCTTGTAATAGATTCCTACAGGCGTTGATATTGCGCCAACCAGAAAAACTACAGGAGTTGATCTATAAATTAATAGAAGCAAGGCAGAAAGAAGCAGAAGCCAGTTCTCCTAATATGCAAGAGGTTTTCAGGTCTTGGTGGACGAGACATATTCAGTGGCCGACCCATAGGAATCGTCCTGAAGACTGTGTTTTGGGGCTAAACCTGTGGCTATATGGGACCTGTATCAGGCTTGCTACAAAACTACTAGCGGATAAAAGACTTGTTGATGTACCACATAAGCCCAATGAGATTGGGCCAAAGATTGGAGACAATCACGAAATGGACTTTGTAGGCCAGACTGAGGAATCTTACAAAGCAATAAACGCACTTGGTCAACACCTCAAGGCAGGGGGATGGATTCTATCCTTACCCGAAGAAACAATCACCTTTGATGTGGCTAGAGATAAAGGTGAATCTCGCAGTGATTTTGTCACTCGATATTTGGAGCTGTCGGATCAGCAATTACAAATATTGTTGGGAGAGATAGAACTAATAATTGGTGGGGTCGAACCAGGTATCCAAGTCACCGATGACCTTAGTAACCCAGAGGATTTCCTGGTGCGCAGGATGTTCGGAGAAAAAATCAATGGCTTAGCCTTGGATATAGGTACGGACCCTAGCCACAGAGAGCAAATCGAGCTAACGACTAAGTCGGCAGCTATCCATTTTGGATTATTAAAGAGGAAAGACTTGTGGGAAAGTATTAAGGAGCGTTTCCAAAACTTTCTGGTAAATAACTTAGGCAGTAGTTAGAAAGAGTTAATCTGGATGATACTATGCTTTCATCAGATTCAAGCCCAAAGTAAGCCATCCAAGTATCAATAAGACGCCACCTATAGGCGTGACCATCCCCATCCATCGTTGTCCTGTAGCCACTAGAATGTAAAGGCTCCCAGAAAAAAGCATTGTTCCCACAACAAAAAACCATCCCGGCAATAATGTTACTGTTCCAGGCCATCGCCCCAGGGCATAAGCCACGAAAAATAAAGCTAAACCATGATACATTTGGTATCGTACCGCTGTTTCTAATGTCAGTAGTGATGTAGCGTTGAGTCTTGACGATAGAAAGTGTGCTCCAAAGGCACCGATGACAACAGATGTCAGTGCAAATAAGCAGCCTATTAAAGCAAAAAGACGTTCCATGATACACCCCTCCAGCATCGCTTGTTTATTGAACGTTAAGATGATCCTTTTAGGCTACTTGCCTGATGGAAATTTATCATTGAATAGATCATTTTGTCATTACCCGTAGCGCAGTCGGGGAAGGTCTTGTAGTCTCTCCGAATGAAATCGAGTATAAAGGAATGTTCACAGATTAACACGACGGATGCAAAAAGCGCCAGATATGTCGCAATGGCAGTTGGAATAGCTCATCTCCTCAATGACGCTTACGCATCTTTTTTACACCCATTACTTCCAAGGCTCATGGATAAATTGGGCCTGTCCATAACCTTGGCTGCTGCTTTGTCTATGATCTTCTCCTTGTCATCATCGATAATGCAACCTATGGCCGGGTACTTGGCCGATCGATTCGGGCGAAAGGTTTTCGTAATCGCTGGCCCTTTAATCTCCGGGGTGTTTTTGTCGCTGATAGGCCTGGCTCCCAGCTTGTCTGTTCTTCTAGCCATCTTATTACTAGGTGGAATAGGAAGTGCGGTATTTCATCCCCCTGGAGCTGCTATGGCGGCAAGAACTGCAGAGGGGAAGGGAAGCGGGTTACGTATGTCTTTCTTTTCCTGTTGTGGTAGCCTTGGATATGCTATCGGGCCCCTGGCTATTATTGGCCTGGTCACGACAGTAGGTTTGGAAAACACATGGATGGCAGTTGCACCAGTTATTGTTCTTACTCTACTCCTACTAGTAGCATTGCCTCCAGATGATCCGCAGATTTCAAATCCTGACCCGCCAAGCCTGCGTGAGGTGCTCTCAGGACTCAAAGGTCCGCTAGGGGTCGTTTTTTGTATTAGCGCTTTGGGTGCATTTGCTCAGAGGGTGTTTATAACACTCTCTCCTATCATTTCGTCTGAAGCTGGTGCGTCTGAAGCTGTCGGAGCACTGACGTTAAGTGTCTATCTAGGAGCACAAGCTTTTGGAAGCCTTGCTAGTGGCTGGTTAACCGACCGGGTTGATAGATCTCAATTACTAGCATGGCTAACTGGATTGTCAGTTCCTACTCACATGTTAGCTCTATGGTTACCGCCCGGGTCACTAGGAGCTTTCATTTTTGCGGCCTGTTCCGGATTTCTCAACATGGCTCTTTTGCCACCTATCGTTGTGATGGCTCAAGAGATTATCCCTAAAAGTCCGGCCATGGGTTCAGCGGTCGTCATGGGTTTGGCCTGGGCTACAGGATCTTTGGGATTGTTAGGTACAGGCATTATTGGAGATTGGATAAGCCCTCAATTTGCTGGACTGGTATCGGCCCCAGTATTATTTTTGGGTACGGCTCTCTGCTTTCATCCACAATTGAAGTCATACCGAAAGGTTGTTTCCTAATAATGAGATTCAATTAAAATAGTGCCATTAAGACTGATCCCTCGACGAGACCGGCAACTGAACAGATTGGTAAAAGCTGCATCAGTTGTCGAATGCAAAAAAAAAGACCTCTTGTACACCCAAGGTGATGGAGCCAAGCACATATTCATTCCTCGATCTGGACATATGCGATTGACCACCCAAAATGGTAAATCAAGAAATTCAAAGACTGTGGCCATCCTAGGTCCTAATGAGCTTTTTGGCACAGAAGCAATTACTCTTGGGAACGAGAGGCTTTATACAGCAATTGCTGGATCAGACTGTGAACTTTATGCACTCAAATCGAAACAAATGGTTAAAGCCCTGCGAAAGTCGCCAGCAACCTTGAGATCATTATTATCCAGTCAAGGTGAAGACCTCGCTAAATTGAGAGCAATTGTCGGGCACTCTGGAGCCCCATCAAGGGCCAGAATCGCGCATGTCTTGTTAGATTTGGGTTGTCGTCTTGGTCATGACAATGGTCGACGGATTTATTTAGGACATTGGTTCACCCACCAAGAAATAGCGGACTTAGCAGGGGTCCACCGGTCGACTGTCACTACGGCTATAAACGATTGGATATATCAGGGTGTGTTAAAACAATCCCTTAAGAACTTAGTGATAAATAAGCCAGGCGCACTGAGAAAAAATGGTCTTCAGAATACAGGAGACGTATTCCGCAGGAGAATAGTATCCATCCCCCTGAAATCATGGACTGGTTGACCATAAAATAGACTACATATAGCTTTTCTAGTCTTTAACGAGGTTTTACGAAATGAGTAAAAATACCAGAAGACCCGGTGAGACAGTGTCTGAGAGACAAGTCGATCCACTCGCCAGTGAAGACAGATTTGTGACTTCAATGGTGGGTATGTCTGATTGGATAAAAGGAAATAGAGATCTTGGCTTGATTGTGGCTTTCCTAGCCATGCTCGGTGGTGCTGCGTTGGTCTACTACATGGACTTTAAAAGGGACCAAATTAATCAAGCCGCTTCGAGGTTGGAGTCCATCCATCAATCCATTACGATTTCTGCTTTGGAAGATGCTAAGGCACAGTTGTCGACCTTCGTTGAAAGGTTCTCAGGAACACCTCAAGCGGAAGAGGCAACGGTTTTACTAGGAAGGTTGCATATGGAAGATGAAGACTTCCTTGTGGCTATCAGCGTACTGGAATCCGCGGGCTTATCTATGGGAACAGCCACTGGAATTCAAGCCAATTCATTACTCGCCAGAGCATATGAGGCTCAGGGTCGTTGGAGTGACGCGGAGGAGCAACACATCTCCGTGGCGTCTGCCTCTGATTTGGATTTTGAAGTCCGGGAATCATTAGAGGCTGCGGCAAGAATAAGGATCACGCAGCGTGACTTTTCCGGAGCAATTGAATTGTATCAGGAAATTCTGGAAGCACTCGCCGATGATGATCCTCGAAGAGGAATTTACACATCTAAAATGGCTGAGGTCACCGGATCGGTGGAATAAAACTATTCCGTATAATATATATTATCGGAAATACGCATAAACACCCTCCCAGCCCTACCGCTGAGGATCAACCGCGGCCGGCTCCAATGCAATGATCTCTACATTAGCTGTTCCAGGCCCAGTGATGCCGAGCCGATAAGCTGCAGCATAAGAAAGATCAATGATTCTTCCCTCAATAAAAGGCCCTCTGTCGTTTACTCTAACGATTGAACTCCTCCCATTATCCAAATTGGAAACTCGTACGTAGGTCGGCAAAGGTAACGTCTTGTGCGCTGCGGTCATCTCATACATATCATACACCTCTCCAGAGGATGTGTCTCGACCGTGGAAATCGATACCGTACCATGAGGCGAGGCCTTTCTCCCTAAAACCGTTACTGCTTTGGAGCACTTTATAGCGCTCTCCGAATTCCTCGTAGGAGTCAGGGTTACCAATCCTGGATTTGATCAACGCACCGGGGACTACCACGTCTTCCATACTGATCATTTCGAGGTCATACCCGGGGATGGCGACTGACTCTATTATACCAACTGACGTGGGGGGTACGGACGCCGATACGTGACCCACCGGAGTGCAACCCTGGTTGAAGCCAATTGCCCAAAGACACCATACCCATCTCCACCATTTATTCATTATATTCCCTTATTATACAACAGTTTACCCAACTTTGTAAAAGTATATTGTAGACACATAGCGTTACCCTATTCTTCAATCCACTGACCTGGATATACCCCCGTAAACAGGCCATTTTCATAGACACGAGCCCCACTCACCCAAACTCCAACCACCCCAACTGAATGCGCATGTGGATCTTGACGGGTTGCCATGTCTGCAATCCTTTCAGGGTCGAACAATACCATGTCCGCAATGGAACCAACCTCCAATGTTCCCCTTTTTTGTAAACCTAATGTTTCACTTGCAAGTCCTGTCATCTTATGAATGGCTTCTTCCAACGAAAGATCACCTCTTTCCCTAACATATGTCCGAAATATTTTGGGAAACGACCCGTAACCTCTTGGGTGCCTGCTCGTGGATGATCCATCAGATGCAACATTCGTATAAGGCCATTTTAATAGGGTAGCTATGTCTTGAGTCGCCATACTGGTCCCTATAATACTCTCCCCTCCCCCATCTCCAACTTCCTTAGCAGCTTGTGATTCAGCGATCAAGTCCAGATAGGTGGTCACAGGATCGGATTTCCTGGCTTCTGAAATTTCTGCTAAAGTCTGTCCCTCGTATGATCGGTTAGGCTCATACCTATCGATCAGTATACCTTCAGGTGGTGCGAGTTCCTCGAGAGCAAATTTTGCAGCTTCCCTGTTGAAATTCCGGTCAGGAAAGAGAACTGTCATTGTTGACTGCCAATACTCATAAGGATACAAATCTGCTGTAACTGTCAGCCCCTCTTCCCTGGCTTGATCAAGCAATAATAGTATTTCGCTAGCTCTACCCCACAGACTTTTCATGGCCAATTTGATGTGAGAAATGTGCACAGGGATGCCAGTTGCCCTAGCTATAGAAATCGTTTCATTTATAGCGCCAAACAAATTCCGATCTTCACTGCGCATGTGACTACTGTACCTCTTACCATGTTCAGCGGTAATTCTAGCAAGCGCCACTACTTCTGAAGTCGTTGAATAAATTCCGGGATCATATTCCAATCCCGTCGAGAAACCCAATGCGCCAGACTCCAGTTCTTCGCTTAGCAATTCTCCCATGGCAACGATTTCGTCAGGTTCAGCAGCCTTCAAATAGTCAACACCCATTATTTCACTTCGGATGGTGCCGTGACCCACGAAGGAACCTAAATTCACCGATATTGGAGTCGCTAAAAACTCTTCCTTAAGGCTACGGATAGGCAGTCTAGACCCCCCATCCTGGCCAACGATAATAGTCGTCACTCCTTGGCTCAATAGTACTAGCGCCTCTGGAGTTTCAAATAATCCCCTATCATGATGGCTGTGCGTGTCAATGAATCCAGGACTCAGCACGAGACCAGTACCGTCAATAATCTCGTCGCCGTTTGGACTTAGATCCCCAATGGCGTCCACTTGGCTTCCGACTATTCTGACATCTACAGTCTTTCGATCACTTCCCGTGCCGTCTATCAGTGTTACATCTTGTATTAAAAATTGGGAGGGCACTTCCTGGTTATGGTCGTTTCTGCAGGATATAATAAAGACCACAAGCAATAATGGCACTCTACATACGTTCAGCGATTTTAGTGCATTTGCCCCTACCAACCCTATCCTCCTTCGGAATATCTTACCCATTTACCACGACACCATAGAAATTAAGGTTTGTAGGCCAATATGGCGATACGTCTTCTTAAGCACGGAACTAACTTCGAAAAGATTCCTTCGATGGTATTAAATCCAGGTATATGTGATTCTGCGTAGTAATGCTTTTTAACTCTGAATCCAGCCCTTTCAAGCATTTCTATTAATACTTGCATCGACTTATAGTCGACGTGGGTTTCATCTTTCTTGAACAAAATGTTGCGATTCTTCAATATTTCTATGATATGACCCCTGTGAGGTGTCCAGATCGAAAAATGGCCTTGCTTCTTCAGCAATCTAAAGGCCTCCCCAATTACTTGTCTTGAGTCTTCTGGATACAGGTGCTCGAACAGATCTGCAGCTATTATCAGGTCGCACATTTCAGATGGTAAATTTGTTCTCCTAGCATCACCATGTAGAAAAGTTACATTATCGTACGGCCATTTATTGAGCTGTTCATTGCATAGTAGGATGCTCCTTTCACTAAAATCAACACCAACGACGCTCTTTACCCTACTTGCAAAAGCCCAGCAAAATGTACCCCAGCCACATCCAAAATCGACAACGACGTCAGTCGATTGAGGGTCATAAATATCCCTAATCTTCTCAACTCTATACTTTTGAAAACGACTGTTGAAATCCCGAAGGTGTGAGGCATTTATCTCATGATAGCCGCTGTTGTCATAAAAATCGCTATCTATACTTTTATTGTCCGAAATCATTGGACTACACGCTCCAGAGCTCGCTGCATCTTCTCCATAGCAGCGGGTAGCGCTTTCTCTCTAGCCAACCTAGAATCGTGGCTTCCGAATACAAAAGGTTCCCCATATCGCATCACAACTGTCTCTCTCGTAATCCCAATATTCTTCCAATTAAATTTCCCCCAACGTGGTGCCACTTCATAGGCCCCAATGATTCCACATGGTATCACTGGTACTCCTGCCTTCAGTGCCAATTTAATAGTTCCTATCCTCAGGTCCTTAAGTTTTCCATCCCAAGACCGTTCTCCTTCTGGAAAAACTCCTACTGCTTGCCCTTTTGCAAGGAGCCTCAATGTGACACGAGCAACCTGTGGGTCCACTTGAAAACGACGAGTTGGATAAGCTCCGACTTTGGGCCCTAAAAACCTAATGATCCAGAATCGAAATACTGAACTTTTTGCCATGGTAAAAAGTAATCTAGGACAAAATACATGGGTCAAGAGAGGATCTATATCACTGACATGATTGCATATCAATAAGAAAGGCCCACTTTTTGGAACAAAGTCTTCTCCTTCGATGCGAATTCTTAATCGCAACCGAAAATAAGTTCTCCCTAGAAATCGCAAAAACCGATAAAATATCATTGCTTTAATTTTCTAGTCTTTATGACGGGGTGGTATGCAAATACCTCATTTCCTCTTAGACGATGAAACTTGTTTACTGATGCTGTTAGGGTATCCTCCCATTCTTTCGGCGAATCACTTGTCAATTCGAATTGGAAAAGCCCTTGTTTGCGAATATACACCTGGATTGCCTTGGAACTTATTAGAAAAGAGCTTATCTCTTCCAGACCCCAACTGTACAAGATGCCCCCACCAACAGTGAACACTAATCTTTCCCCTAAATTTAATAGTCCAGATTCCTGCTCAAGCATAATTTCTGTGTAGCCCATCAATACTCCAGAACTATAAACTGGTTGACATCCTTCCATTCTATAGACGACAGAATTAGAACAAAGGATATTGCCTTCGCCACTAAATGACTCCGTCCTATCTTTTACAGATGTTTCAATAGCAGTTTTCAGCAGATCACCTGATGTGAGGTAAGCTTGATTTTCTTTGGACTCCACCAAGATCTGCGCCCCTTCTGACCTAGAAAATCTAATCTCACAGCCCAGACAGGAGGCTTTGTTTGGTCCCAACCCAAGGATCCTGGAATTGCAGAACGGACATTTGTAGATAAGGTCGGTGATTGGCATGTGCTCCTCAAAGTTTGTTAACAATACTTAAAAACCTGAGCTTCCACACTTTCCATACCGCTTCTATTACTATGGACTTAGACATCTTGGATTCACCCGCCCCACGTTCTTCGAATATGATCGGTATCTCGATCATACTAGAGCCCCTTTTCCATGCTCTTAGTTTCAGTTCGATCTGGAAGATATAGCCATTGGACTCAATAGTCTCAAAATCTAATTGTGAAAGAACGTTCCTCTGCCAGCAGTTAAATCCTCCAGTTGCGTCTCTAACTGGCAGGCCTGTTATCAGTCTAGCATACCAGCTTCCNAAGTAGCTAATCAACAATCTGCTCATGGGCCAATTNATCACAGTTACTCGCCCATCTAGGTAACGAGATCCCAANACAACTTCAAAAGTACTNCTTTTATCTATNAAAGCAGTAAGGTCTTCAGGTCTATGTGAAAAATCTGCATCCATTTCTATAAAATGNGTGTACTCCCTTTTGATTCCCCACCTAAAGGCTTCTATGTATGCCGATCCAAGTCCAAGCTTCCCCGACCGATGAAGTACATGGACCCTTTTATATTTAGTCGCGAGGATATCAGCAAGTTCTCCTGTGCGGTCTGGGGAATCGTCGTCTACTATTAAAACACTTATTCGACTATCTTGCTCCAATATCNATGGGACAATGCGTTGAATATTGTCANCCTCATTGAAGGTTGGAAGAATGACTAGATAGCTATTTCNGGTTTTCATAAAGAACTCTTCTTTTNTTTCTGCAGTNNTGCAATNAGCAAAGGCAACCCAGGTATCACNTCAACAAAAGTGGTCCATACCCGTGCCAACAGAGCCAACACTAAAGCTTCTTCTGTTAACATGATAGGACTGAGAAGCACAGCCAGTGACACNTCTCGNANTCCCAATCCTGCTGGCGCTAACAATGCTATATAACCCAAAACATAGGCGCCAGCAAAAGCTGATCCTNTTAAAAAGAAGTTTNTTTCAAAACCAATAGATGCACAGAAAAGGTAAAATGACACTGCATAGAGGATCCAATTGCACAGGTACAANGAGAACCATTTTAGCATAAATGGTTTCCAGCATTCCCAAGGATACAGAACGGCANCAGGTCGTTCAGCGATGATNTTCTTGAGTGCCCANAAGCCTANNAACTTTACTATTAACACACTTCCAANGACCAACATNGCGATCGTCANTGGATCTGGAATCAATGATNTTTGAGACGTNANAATAGCATATACNCCTAGTATACNAGCNGCAGATAAGGCAAGTAACTGGCCTAGGACAGCAGATAAAATTGATAGNTCTTTAGGGATTCCAGATTGTTGTGAAAAATAAGCCAGTCCNCCGATTTGCCAAATTTTTCCNGGAACGTAGCGACAAATGTTAGCTGATAGATAAATAGAAATGGCGGTAACNACTTGGACCTGCATNNGNCCAACATCTTTTATCATCTCTCGCCAAACTAGAGCGGACAAAAGAAAGGTTACAAAAAGCAGGANACAAGACATCAGAAACAAGCTGNTTTGCGGNGNCCAACTACGNAGGTCGACCTGCGCAAGCCTGTCTAAATTTACTGACACCTGGTCAACAACNAACCAGATGATAANTAGTGTTNNTATGAACNGAAAAAGCCTAATCACAACTNTACTTCTTCAGTTGTNGTCAGGCTTTTNTCGAATGCTAGTGGATTCACTAGTCCCAGACCNATTAGAANAACTAAAACTGNTCCAGTAATGTTTAAAGACCACGTTAAGATTTTGGACTGATAATAGATACTGACTGAGTGTTTTCCAGCTTGTAGGGGTATNCCTCGCAAAGAATGATTTACCCTAAGTATATCTACCTCCGTACCGTTGACCTGNGATCTCCATCCAGGNAACCAGTTGTCNCTTAATACCAAAAATGTTGAACCTTTCGTGGTGACTTCGAGCTCCATGTGATTAATCCCCCTACTTACCCATATAACCGAACCGTCCTCGGAGTCCCCAGACATTGTCATGGGAAATTCCTCATGAAGTACAACTTGCGTANTTGGGTTAAAATTGTCGCTGAGCATGAACGCAAGTGCTTCCGATTCTTCTGNAATTACAACAAAGTCACTTACTAGCCTAGCTCTTTCTAGCGTTGGAAATCGGTAAATCGACTCTGCGTATGAGTCTCCAGGGTTTGCCTCTGGAAGGACGGTTAGGTTATTAACTATCTCCTCGGGNAGTCCTTGGTCAGTAGGTGTCCCCAGTTGTTTAGGCCAAAGAACATAACGTACGTTAAGNATCNTCATCACATTGGNATTNGTAAGTAGGTTCACTGGGAGGCCACTTCCTACCATCCCAATCANATCCCGGTACCGGGCTATATCATTGGGGTGATGACCGCCAGCCAGTTCCAATCCGAACATTCCTGGCCTNACATCTTGGCCATTCAGCCCCACTAACGACAGGACTCGAAANGGCGTTTCTCTCGTCTGCCGATNCAATAAAGTTTGTATGGACGCTTCNGGCGCTCGAAATCTTTCAAAATCTACCGTGGCAACAAATGCCTTATTAATTCTCCCCATATCCATAGCAATGATGAAAATAACCAAGAGAGTAGTCACTTGAACAGAAAAATACCGCTTTCTGTAAGCTNCTAACGATAGCATAAGNGCAGTTGTTANTATCAGGCTATTCAGCAGGCCCCANGTGATAAAGTCCTGGTTATTTCTAAGTATGTCCCTGGAGCCTTCAGTAATGTCATGATAGAATAATGACACCCACAAATCAGACAGCACACCTGATCTAGCCAAGAAGAACCCTCCCAGAAGCAGGACCCATATTGTGGATAAAAACGCCCTGGTTCTTGTCCATTTAAATTGATTTGATCCAGTATTCTTCGAGATGACAATATCTTCAAGGCCGAGCGCCATAAGGGTAACGACTGAAAAGGTAGTCAAGAAAATCGCTAGGGATGGAGCTCTGAAGAGTGAAATTCCCGGCACTAACTCATAAAAAANNCTCCAAAGAGGAGTATNTTCACCCAGAGCAAAAAACAGAGCCACTAAACCCATACAACTCATATAAACTGTCAAATGTTTCTTTCTTTTACCNAGCAAACTCAGTCCAGCCAGNAACAGCACCACGATACCCAGATATTCATGATTNCCNTTAAANCCATTCCTTCCCCAATANGTGTTCTGTGTCCAAGGTTCAGTCCCATTGCTGACNCCAACAAANTCAGGAACAGCCANTCCCATAATTTCTTCAGGATGTAAGGACCATGAGCTTGAATAGGAACGATTNTCAACAGCTGTGGCCTCTACGGTAGTAGAAGTTCGTCGGGAATAGTCAACGACGTATGATGCAGCTGGAAAAAACTGGACAGCAGCTAAACNCAANCCAAAAATGCCTGCTAAGGCATATCCTAAACANAGTTTCATTCTTCTGGGAAAGTNGGTTCGCCCACTTCTTCCTTTGTCCTTAGGTGATCTCAAGAACACTTTAGTTACGAAGTAAATGCTCACCCCCATAAAGAGGAAATACGCCATCTGAAAATGAGTGGTCAGAATGATCGATCCGATGACCAGGGATAGCAGGCTAAAATTNCTGGCACTCGGCTNATTCAAAAAGGATTCCGTCATCCAAAAAACCAATGGCGTCAATGCTATGACGAATATTTTTCCATCCTGNCCACCGTGTACTAGCGTTACCATGACGGGTGACATGCTGTATGCCACNGCTGCAACAAATGCNGAANTCTTGGACAAATGAAGGCTCTGNATCCATTTATACATGAACCATCCAGCTAGTATGATGTGGATTATCAGCTTCCATCCCAACGCCCGATGTGTATCAAGAATAAGCAGCAGNAGNAGGCTTGGAGGATACAATGAATCTCCTCCTGCCAATGAGTCTATGAATGGTGTGCCACCTAGGAGTAACGGATTCCACATTGGAAACACACCATTTCTTAGCAAATCGGCAAAAAATTCCCGGGCCATGTATCCAAGACTTAAGGTATCCGATCCATACAACATGTCATTCGAAAACACAAAGTCTTTGAAGAGTAGTATAGCCAAAACGAGCAGTGTTGAAACGACCGTCCAATCAGGAATATTCCAGTCGGAAGTCGATAGCTTGCTCGATTTACTCGAAGTATTTTTCTCCAACGTTCCGTCCCTATTAATGCTCATCCCAACTATCAATAACAGATTGATATGTATCGAGATGGTGATTCACCAGATGTTGGTTGCTCCACTTTTCTACCACTCTTTGCCTTGCCGTGGAGCCCAATTCATGAAAATCATTCCTGCCTATAAGTGAGAGTACCGTTTCTGCAAGAGACCTTGAATCTCTCGGTCTGAAAAGCCCTCCAACATCCCTGTCAACCAATTCTGGCAATCCNCCTACCGCTGAAGCAACCACTGGTATGCCGCAAGCCATTGCCTCTAAAGCCGCCACTGATGTCGCCTCCATCAGTGAGGGAAAAATGGCTATATCCGCCAGATTTAGAAGCTTCGGCATCTCCGAGTGTTCTCTTTTTCCTAAAAATTCAATTCTGGACTGCATCCCTAANAATAAAGTNAGTTCCTCTANNCGAGATCTTTCCGGACCGTCACCCACTATCAATGCTTGTACATCAATGGATTGGGCNATCAAGGGCATCGCTCTGATAAAAAATTCAACCCCGTTTTTTTNGTATAGCCTNCGTGGTACAATAAGGGTTGTGGGCTTGNCTNCAATCTTCATATCTGNGGAGGGTTGNAACATCTGAGTATCTACTCCGTTAGGTATAGCTTCNATCATCGCGTCTGGAGCCAANCTCTTCGCTACNTCTGCTATTTCGATACTTGCNGTAAAATTATNCTGTGANGATCTAAGGAATTTCCGAAAAATTGGCNTCCAAAANACTTGGTCGGCCTTCTNNAGGAAATGAGAAGTATGCCAACTCGTTACCATNGGAATCTCATTNATCTTCTTAGCNGTNTAAGCNGGCAAAACGCTTTGAAATGATTGGCCATGGACGACATCTGCATCAGCACACANNTGGATCAGTTTCGGCATCGATCCAATTGCATGAGTAGTCCATCCAAAAGCTGACCGNTGNGGCAACCACGTCCGGAAAACCTTAATACCCTCTATTTCTTCTTCAGCTAANANCCCTTCCTGTGAAGAGGAGGTTACAATNGACACATCACATCCTNCTTCAACCAAACCCTTGCAGAGGTGGAACACGTGGCTTTCCAGTCCTCCTATTTCTGGNGGGAAATANAGGCAATGCATCACTATTTTCATGGGCCACACCAATCTCTAGTGCTTCTGGGANTCCCAGTGAGCTTGGATGCCACAATGTCTGCAATNCGTCGACTCGCCTTACCATCCCCNTAGGGATTNACGGNAACATCNAACATCTCACTGACAGGCTGATAGGCTTTGAGTTTTTGCAAAGCGGTGCTAGTAATCAGTTCCTTATCCGTTCCTACTATTGTGGCTATGCCTGCAGCGACCCCCTCCTGTCTTTCTGTATTATTCCTCAGCACAATGGTATGAAGCCCAAATGATGGAGCTTCCTCTTGAATACCCCCAGAGTCGGTCATGACTAAGTGGACATGTTGCAGTGTCAAAAGTAAATCTTCATAGGACAAAGGGTCTAGTAAATGAATGCGATCGTTGTTCCTCAGATCTTTTGACCTCTCTGACACATTTGGATTAGGATGGACTGGATAAATTATTTCCACTTCTGAGTCCATCAAGGTTAGATTCTTCACCGCTTCAAAGATATTAGCCAATGGTTCTCCAAATGATTCACGACGATGTGCTGTAAGGAGAACAAGCTTGGATTGTGATTTTTCAAGAAGAGAAGACAGCTCTGGATTTTGGACCGTCCGACATTGAGGTACAATTGTATTTAGTGCATCTACTATGGTATTTCCTGTAATATAGATATTCTCTTNGGGGACGCCTTCACGCCGNAGATTTTGTGCNGACATANCTGTTGGTGCAAAATGGAAGTTAGCTAATACGTCAATCAGCCTGCGATANCCCTCCTCCGGGAATGGNTCCTTTTTATTGTGCGACCTCAAACCCGCTTCTACGTGAGCCAATGGTATNCCTTCCATAAAAGCCACCATCGAAGCAGCAAAGGCTGTAGCTGTATCTCCTTGAACCATGATGCACTGTGGTCTCAGGTCTTGGACTATTTCCTTCAGTTGCAGCATACATTTATTCACTAAATCGTAAAGACTTTGATCTTGACTCATGAGATTGAGACTCACATCTGGATCGAACGTCATACCGTGGATCGTATCAGATACTAGTGAATCATGTTGNCCTGTAAATACGAGGGTTGACTGAACTCCCCTCTGCTCTTTCAGTGCATCAATGACTGGAATCAGTTTTAATACTTCTGGCCTTGTGCCTACGACGACAAGAATGTGAGGGTCTTTCCTCTCTGAAGTCATTGTCTGCCCTGCTTAGGTCCCTGCAGTTCCTCTCTGACTTGGGCAATCATTTCAGCAACAAGGCCGAACCCAAGCATCAGGAATCCCACAGTTTCTAGGAGAATGACTAAATAAAGAAGAGGACGAAAACCAGAACTGAGTGCGAACCTAAAATAGAACGCAAGCACTCCCACTAAAATTCCAGATATTATGAGAACAAAACCAGAAAATCCAAATAGGATGAGTGGTTTTCGGGAAAATATTAACANAAACCATACGGATATCATATCGATAATCGCTGGTATAATGCGCAACGGACTGGAATACTTAGAAACTCCAGCTCTTCGAGGAAATAACTCTATATTTATTTCATCTACTGAGTAACCCTTGTGATANGCCATTACAACAAAAAANCGATGCCAGTCATGCCTNANATACATCCCTGCAAGAATCTCGGTCCTGAAGGCTTTCATTGAATTTAAGTCACTCACTGGCACTCTAAATATTTTTTGGCTCAGCCAGTTATAAATAGTTGAAACAAATGGTTTTTGGTAGTTGCCGACCTTTTTNCCNGTGACTATATCTGAACCTTTTTCCANCANCTCTAGAAATCGTGGGATCTCCTCTGGACTGTGTTGTAGGTCTGCATCAAAAATAATCATGTACTCCCGAGTGCTTTCCTTAAAAGCTGTCATGATAGCTTCAGTTTTTCCCAAATTTCCTCTGTGATGTAACACCCTGAAATCATGCCAATCATCTGTTAGATCTACAACTAGCTTCCTGGTGTCATCCGTAGAGCCGTCGTCCACAAAGAAAATTTCCCCTTTGAGGCTGTGTTTATCAAAGGTATTACGCAGTTCGGAAATAAGTTCTTTGACTACTGGCGCCTCATTATAAGCAGGAATGACCAGTGTAAAATTCGTTCTAAAGGCTTGAGAAAGCACAAGTTTCTCAAAATTACTAGAATCAGTCATTACACTCTCTTCCGAACACGAGTCGGTGGAATTCCAAGCTGATCCCTGTATTTGGCAACTGTTCTCCTTGCAATCCTCACACCATCTTTTTCNAGGATTTGCTTGATTTTTTGGTCACTCAATGGTGCTGTGGCNTTCTCTCCTTCAACGATATTTCTAATTTTATTTTGCACCCCTTTGGCTGAAATAGATTCTCCTCCTGTAGTCTTCAGTCCACTCGAAAAGAAATATTTTAGAGAAAAAACACCCCTCGGCGTCTGAACATACTTTTGGTTCACAACCCTAGAAACAGTCGATTCGTGAACTTCTATGTGATCGGCAACTTCCCTGAGCGTCAATGGCTTGAGATNCTCCACTCCTTTGTCGAAAAACTCGCGTTGNTTTTCCAGTAGNAATGTCATGACGTTGATCATCGTTTTTCTTCTCTGTTCAATGGCTTGTATCATCCAGTGAGCAGCATTCATTTTCNTCGTNACAAAGTCTTTGTTTTCCCCCTTTAATTGCTCCGGCTTCTGCAATAGCTCTTTGTAGGAGTTAGCAATTTGAAGTCTCGGCAGATTAGTGTCATTGGAAAATACGAGCCAAGCACCCTCAACTTCCTCCACGATAAGATCCGGAACGATAAANGTGTCAGGAGACACTGCATATTTAAGCCCAGGCTTAGGATCCAACTTTGCTATTTCATCAGCCACCTCCTGTACCATCCCAATATCGATATTACNATCCCTAGCAACTCCTTCCCAATCNTGATTAAGTAGNGAATCAAATTGGTGTTCTACCAGACTGTANGCTAATCCCTCTGACTTTCCCTGTTGTTCNAATTGGATCAAAANAGTCTCTCTAACATCTCGCGCTCCAACACCTGAGGGATCCAAACTTTGAACTATTTTCAAGGACTCTTCTATCTCTCGAAGACTGTAAGGACTAAATAAGGCATCTAGTTCTTCCTTTGCCTCGCCTCTCTCAGCATCTGTCTCGAGTTTAGCTATCTCCTCTTGTGGGCCAAGACGCATTTCTGCTAGCCAGGAGTTGAGGTCGACCTGTACTTCTTTTAAATCACAACTCAGCATACCTTCTTCGTTCAGATTGCCGATGATTTCTTCCCCTGCCCTCATATCTCTCTCAGACTCCAATATTAATCTCAGTTGGCTTGTCAGATGGGATGCTAAATCAACTGTTTCTACGCTTGGGCGGTCCCAGAATTCGCTGACTTCAAGGCGAGCACTAGGCCTTTCAGGAACCAGACTTAACTCATCAAAAGTTTCCCAGGTCACGTCATCGGATGAACTGCTGGAATCATCCTGTTCTTGATCCATCGAATTTTCTGATTCCTTATTGCCATCTTCCCCTATATCGGACTCTGTAAGTTCCAGGAAGGGATTTTCTTCCAATTCTGTTTCCAGATGTTTCTGTAGTTCCAAGAGTGGCATATATAACAACTCCATGCTCTGATACAGGCGTGGATTGATTCGCATTTCCTGCCGGAGATCTTGAACTTGGAAGAGGCGATTATTTAGAAGGCTCATGACCGTTTCAATGCCCTTCTGATTCAGGATACCTGTCACGGAGTCGTTCGGTTAGAGCTGGGCCAAGATAGATTTTAGCAACTTCATCGTTCCATACTAATTCTGATACGGTCCCACTAACTCTTACCTTGCCCTCATACATTATGTAGGCTCTGTCGACGATTTCCATTGTCTGTTCAACATTATGATCTGAAATGATAACCCCTATACCCTTGGTTTTTAGCCTGGCTACGATATCCTGTATATCATGCACTGCTATGGGATCAATCCCTGCAAAAGGTTCATCCAAAAGCATGAATTTTGGCTGTTGAACAAGAGCTCTAGTTATTTCCAATCGCCTGCGTTCTCCACCAGACAGAGAGTAGGCCTTACTGTCACGTACATGGGCCAAAGATAACTCTTGAATGAGTGACTCTAACTGTTTTTCAGCTATTTCCTTAGACAAATCTATAGTTTCTAGGATAGCCCTAATGTTATCTTCTACCGACAATTTTCTAAAAATCGAAGGTTCTTGAGCCAAGTAACCTAGTCCCATTCTAGCTCTTCGAAACATGGGAACTTTGGTCAAATCAATTTCGTCCAAATATACTTTACCGGAATCGGGAGCTATGAGACCCACCATCATATAAAAGGTTGTAGTTTTACCGGCTCCATTCGGCCCTAGAAGTCCAACAATTTCCCCCTGACTTACAGATATATTCATATCGTCTACAACAAGCCTCTTCCGGTAAGATTTATTCAAATGTTCGGCGTAGAGTTTACTTTCATCTGAACAGCCAGAAAATTCCGAAGGGGCCATCCCTTCCATGTCAATCATCTTTCTTGTTTCTCCTCAGCGTCACATTTGTGCCAGCTGATGTCGTATCTGGTCTTCCTGTAGGCTGAAGAAACGAACCCTGTGCATTAACCACTTCCATTTGTTGCACCTCACCATTGGAAAACAAAATTCGTACCTCATCACCACGGACGTAATTCAATTCCATCTCTGATTCAGGGATTTCTTCCGAGTCACTTTGTTCCTGCACTGGACGCCTACGGAAGAAGCTTCGCGCCCTACCAAGAGCAGTCATTTGCTCTATTACCCTCTTGTTTCTTTCTGTAGCCAAGTCCTGAGATGATAACGACTCAGAAAACAGAACGACAACCGTATCACCCTCTATCCAGTCCTCTTCCAGAAGAGGAGATATAACAGCACCCTGTTCGTTAGACACGGGATGTGATGTACCTCTAGCATTTCCAAAAGCCTCAGTGCTTAACAAATCTCCACTCTCCAATCTAAGATCTATAGAGTCTCCTGTTATAGTGAATTCTTCTGTCGTTGCGACTGCTCGACGACCATTGTCTATCATCTCTCGAACGGAGGCATGATCGCTTGTTGAAGTGATTCGCTTCAGTTCATCATTCCGAAAGAAAATGTCTACTTCCGATCCCCTGACCCTGCCGTTGCCATTGTCGTATTCGACCTCAGCTTCTCCCACCGATTGTATCTCTTCTAGTACATTATCGGAGAACAAAATATTAACTGAATCGCCTTTAACATTTGTAGATATTCCTGAATTATCCTGTGCTCCACGGATCTCTGCGTTAAAAAACAATTTTGTTCTAGTGCCGTCCTGAAGAAGTTCTAGCGAATCACTATAAAGTTCAAGGGAGTTGCGTTGCACGCTTACATTTCCCACAGCTTGAAGAATTCTGTCGCCTATTAAATGCAGGAGATCAGCGTTAATACGGGAGCCATTGCTTTCCACATTCACACCAACACTCCCCGCCGAGATCAAGGCGTATGCTTGGCTACCCCTGACAGTCATTAGGTCTTCTGATCTGTCCCGGTTCTGCTGCAATAGTGAAAGTCGATCTCCAACGATCACTTCATTTTTATCGATCACCCGTACTTCAATACTTCCCTCTGCTTCTAACCTTCCCAATGAGCTGTAGTATTGGGCCTCATCAGATTGCATCTCCCGCTTCCCTTCCCTAAACACTACATCTCCAATAAAAGTTGTTAGCCCAGTAGCTTCATATGTAACAGAGCTATCTGCTTTTATTTGTGTCCCATCACTACACCTGAAGAAGGGATTCGAAAGATAACTAACTCGCAATCCAGTCGTTCCAGCAGAATTTATTTGGTCAGAAGAGATTAGATCACAAACTTGAGCCTGCATAGCTGTTACCGGTCCGGCTGCCAGAGTAATCGCCAAGAAGGCGGACGATGTTAAGCTCTTTACCACTAGCGTATCACTCCACCCCGAGTCCTTCCATTCCTGATTCTAACATTTACAAAATTTAGATCTGCGTCAAAACCAGTTCCTTCGACTACCATATCATCCTCATACAAGATCGTGGCCGAATCGCTGGAGATGGCGTCCCTGCTAGGATAGTAGCTTAATTCTGGACTTTCAATTCGGCGTCCATCCGCTTCTACGAGCAAAATAGCATTGCCTCGGGCAATCATTGAATTATTAACGGTATCTAAACGACCCCTATCAGCAGTAACTCGTGCCCTCTCCGTCCCTAGGTCACGATTATACGCCCACAACCGAACATTGCCTTGGAGTATCACCACGGTGGAATCTCTATAGAAATAGGCAGTATCTGCTTCGACCAGTGCTTCCCTGACACCGTCTCTGGTCAGGTAATCAGTGAGCCCAAAAATCACATAATCAGCTTTAATATCCGCAAAACCTTTATCAGCAGTCGACTGCGACTGATCATCTGTGCATTGCAGTAAACACAATGACAAAGCCAGGATTAAAAAATTCGCAGGATTCACTCTACCTATATCCATGTGATTCCCCATAAATATCTATATTTTTACAATGTTTATCCTGTAATCTCTAGCAGTTTGTGATTGATTTCCAGGGCCACGTGATACCAAGGGTAATTCTATCTTAAGGTTTTCTAGAGGAATAGTCGTTTAATATCTCGTCCCACATGCCTCTAGCTTTGATCAATTTTTCACAGATTTCTCGCACTGCACCATGACCTCCAGGTACTTTAGTTATCCACTTGCAGATACTTTTAACCTCTGGAACAGCATTTGCTACAGCTACTGGCAACCCGGCCCTTTCCAACACGGACAGGTCCACTAAATCATCTCCTATCATGCAAACCGACTCCCATCCATAGGATCTTTCTTTTAATAATTTCTCCACAATCGGTAATTTTATTCCTGACGCTTCTTGGTGGCATTCAACTATTCCTAACTCTTTTGCTCTATATGTAGTCGCTGAAGATACCCTCCCAGACACGATTGCTACATCGATAGAACAGTGTTTAATTAGTCTCAATCCCATTCCATCAAGGGAATTGAAACGTTTTAGCTCCACATCTTCCCCGTCTGATGTGTGGCCAACTATGATTCCACCATCGGTTAACACTCCATCTACGTCTAGAATCAACAGTTTTATTCTTGATGCTACCTCGCGTTCCTCTGCTGTCAATTCTGGATCTTTCATGGCAGTACATCTCTTAGCTCAAGGACTTTCTCTAGAAGGCTACGCAGTTCGTTTAGTGGCATCATACTCATACCATCTGACGGAGCATTTGCCGGATTTGGATGTACTTCCAGAAATAGTCCTCCACAACCAGCACCAACAGCCGCTAGTACCAAAGAACGGGTGAAGGCAGGCTGACCCCCAGTCGAACCAACATGTTGCCCTGGTTTCTGAACTGAATGTGTACCATCAAAATATACTGGGCACGCCAATTCATCTTTAATTCTCTGGAAATTTCGCATGTCCACAACTAAATCACCGTAGCCGAAAAAAGTGCCCCTCTCTGTAAAGATAACTTGTGGGTTATTAGTACCTCTGACTTTACCTAGGGCTCCTTTTAGCTCTTGAACAGACATCCATTGAGATTTCTTAATATTTACTGGCTTTCCCGTTTCCCCGGCTGCCAGGAGCAAATCTGTTTGTCTCACTAGAAAAGCTGGTATCTGTATGATATCAACGACCTCTGCCACTTCTCTAGCCTGATAAGGTTCGTGAATATCTGTGAGAATAGACAAACCTGTCTCTCTCTTAACTTCAGACAACAAAGAAAGTCCTTCCTTTAAACCAGGACCTCTAGAAGAGTCCAATTTAGACCGATTTGCTTTGTCAAAGGATGCCTTGAAAACTACAGGCATTTCCAAATCTTCTGAGATTTTTGCTAGTTCGATGCCTACCTTGAGGTTCAACTCACTTGATTCTAGCTGACAGGGCCCAGCTATTACACTGAATTCCTGTAGCAAAGGTAGATTAGAAATATTCGTGCTACTCGGACTTTGATCTATTAGAGCTCTTCAAAGCTGCCTCGATAAAAGATGCAAAAAGTGGATGGGGGCGAGTAGGTCGACTTTTCAATTCAGGGTGGAACTGGCAAGCTACGAACCAAGGATGATCCTTCAGTTCTATCATCTCTACTAGTTCACCATTGGGAGAAGTCCCTGACATACTTAGGCCAGCTTCTTCTAAATAAGTTCTGAAGTCATTGTTTACTTCATATCTGTGACGGTGTCGTTCCTTAATTTCCGAATTACAATAAATACTCGCTACCTTGGAATCTTTGGCCAATATAGCTGGATAAGACCCGAGCCTCATTGTGCCACCCTTTCGTGTAACATTCCGCTGGGAATCCATCAGGCAAATTACTGGCTGATCCGTGTCATCCGAAAATTCCATCGAATCTGCATTTGCTAATTTACAAATATTACGAGAGTACTCTATTATTGCGACCTGTAGTCCAAGACAGATCCCAAAGAAAGGTAATTTGTTTTCCCTAGCCCACTCTACAGCCATTAGCATCCCCGGAACCCCTCTCTCTCCGAAACCACCAGGTATCAATAATGCATCATAATCCTTCAAGCCCTCTAGTGATGAACCATTTTCGTAGTCTTCAGCTGAAATCCAGGACATCTTAACACCGACATCATTAGAAATCCCACCGTGGATTAGAGCCTGATGGATCGACTTATAAGCATCCACTAATTCGGTATATTTGCCAACAATCGCTATCTTAACTTGTCCCAAATTCGGCTGGATTATCCTTTTGACCATACTTTCCCACTCCAGCAACTCCGCTGGTCCTCTGGTTAAGCCCAACCTTTGGAGTACCACATCATCAAGATTCTGATCCCTTAACTCCAAGGGCACCTGGTAAATTGTAGAAACGTCTCTGGCTTCGATAACGGCTTGAGGTGGTACATTCGTAAAAAGAGCTATCTTTTCTCTTAGGGATTCGTTTAGTGGATGCTCTGATCTGGCAACTAGCACATCCGGTTGAATACCAATTGTCATAAGCTCTCTCACAGAATGTTGAGTAGGTTTCGTTTTTAATTCACCTACTGCCGTCAGATACGGAACGAGGGTTAGGTGAATAAATATCACATTCTCTCTGCCTTCATCCTGTCGGAACTGCCTTATAGCTTCTAGAAAGGGTAGACTCTCAATATCACCTACTGTTCCGCCAATCTCCGTAATTATAACATCATAATCTGGAGCCAAATGTTTTAATCGGTGTTTAATTTCATCAGTGACATGTGGGATCACTTGGACAGTAGATCCCAAATAGTCACCTTTTCTTTCTTTCTTGATCACATCTTGGTAGATACGGCCAGTGGTCACATTGTTCGCTTGAGACAAGGATTCGTCAATAAATCTTTCATAATGTCCCAAATCCAGATCTGTTTCTGCGCCGTCATCAGTCACGAATACTTCGCCGTGTTGAAAAGGAGACATTGTACCAGGATCAACATTGATATAGGGATCAAACTTTTGCAGAGTTGTCCTCAAGCCTCTTTCCTTAAGGATCCTGCCTAACGAGGCAGCGATAATGCCCTTGCCAAGACCCGACACTACGCCGCCTGTTACAAAAATATACTTTGTTGTTGTCTCGTTATTTTTCATATGGTGTTTTAAAGTTTTGCCAGCTTCTCTTCGATCCGGCTGACATCTCCAAAAGTATCTACTGCACCCGCATCGCTGGGCACTATAACTGCTCCCATGGTCAATCCTAGGTTCATCGCCCTTAATTGCTCGAGCCCTTCCTCTTGTTCCTTCGCTCCCCTAGGAGCTACTGCCCATTCTATTAGGGCTTCCCTCACGCAACCGTAGGCGCCTATGTGTCTGTATTGCGCCTCTCCATCCAAACTAGGAGTTTTTTGTTTTTTGCCGAAAACATCCTTCCTAGAAAAGCCCAGCACCGATCCAGAAGAACCCACATTCATTTTAACTTTCGAGAGATCTCTCCATTCTGACTCACTCTTAAATTTAGTCCCACAAGTAACTATATCGAACGATTTATCTCTCAATTCATTTAGCATGCCTTCCAAGCAGTTTTCTCCCAATAAAGGTAGATCTCCTTGGATATTTATAACTAACCCGTATTTTTTATAGTCCTTTTTCTCTGCTACTTCGGCAACCCTCTCAGTACCACAAGAGTGCTCAGAACCAGTCAATTCCACACAAGCTCCGAATCGACTACAAATCTCTGCAACCTCCTCACTGTCAGTAGCGATAGATAACTTATCAAAAACCTTCATCCTAACCGCGTTTTTCCATACCCAGTATATCAACGGCTTCCCGGCCAGGGGCAAAAGGGGTTTTCGCGGTAAACGAGAGGAGTTCAGTCTCGCCGGAATAACTCCCAAAACTTGTTCTATCAATGCCCTAGGCCTGGAATGTCTAACTGGACTTAACGGTCGGTCTGAAAGGTACAGATGCCAAGAAAGAGTGGCAACGTTTTCACAAATCAAGAAAGTTTTGAATTAATTTCTTGCCATGTTCTGAAAAGAGAGATTCAGGATGAAATTGCACACCCCACAGTGGTCTATCGATATGATGCATGGCTTGTATTTCGCCTCTCTGTGTAGGATCCGGATCAGCGGACCAAGCCACCGGAATAAGGTCTTCTGGAAGGTCGGTAGAAGAAGTGACTAAGGAATGATACCTCGCAGCAGCAAAAGGATTTGGAATGCCCTCAAATATGCCCTTACCAGCATGCTGAATCATCCCGATTTTTCCATGCATCAATTTGTCTGCTTTGATAGTCTTGCCTCCAAAAGCTTCTCCTAAAGCTTGGTGACCTAAACAAACCCCGAGAATCGGAATACTGGGGTTGAGAAAACGAAAAAGATCTGTACTTACGCCTGCTTCGCTAGGTGTACATGGACCAGGAGATATTACCACATGAGTGGGACGCAATTCTTCCGCTTCCGTAAATGTCAATGCATCATTTCGACAAACTTGAAGCTGACGGCCTGTTTCACCCAATAGCTGCACAAGATTGAATGTGAATGAGTCGTAATTATCAATGACTAATATCATATTGGTTTTATCTGTATTTCCATTTTAAGGANAGTATNCCNNTGGANAGAGCTTATTAGTATCCAAAAGCAAACTAGAAATCCTTGGGGCGNAAATAAAACTCACCAATGGCGGTAGAGGACATCATTGCTACCGTTGGNAGNTCTCTCTTCCAATGTGTTTGAGAAAGACGCTTCCAAACTAAATCGACATTTGTGTCAGANAATCCGTTGCGCTTNAATTCCTCTGGACTGTAACCCTCTAGTAACCAATACAANATTGGATCCGCCTGNTCGTAACTAATTCCCAATTCATCCTCATCNTTTACACCTGTGACCAAATCGGCGGATGCAGGTTTGTCCACAATGACACTGGGGACCCCCAAATGGCGCGCAAGCTCCCAAACTTGAGTTTTGTANAGATCCCCAATGGGATTNATCGGNGGAGAATCGTCTGCATGCCAGGTATAATATCCCAATAATCTTTCTGATTTATTCCCTGTTCCCAGTGGCAATGCATTTTCCTTNGCAGATTGATCGAAGAGCACCAGTGAACGAAATCGNGCTGCAAGGTTGCCTCTTCTNAAGGGACTNAGATCNTNTTCGTACTGTTGGATATAAGAATCTATGGGATGGGACACATCAACCAATTTTTCTTGAGCCATGGTGGCTTTTAGTACTAAATCCGCATGTTCTATACTTTCAGTGCTTGAAGTAGCGTAGGGCATTTTAATACCAATAACATTTTCTGGNCCCAAAGCAGAAACAGCNAGGTANAGAGCTACACTGGAATCGACACCACCAGACAATCCGATAACAGCTTTATCAAACCCTCTATTGCGATTGAACTCATCCCTAACAAATTCAACTAGCACTTTCTCTACTAACTCCAAATCCAAGTCAAAAATATGTTCAGTACCAGGNANGACAGAGGTCTCATGTTGCCGCTTGGTCGCTGATAATCTCGGCGAGCTCCTATGATGATCCTCCATCCACGATTCGTCTTGGGAATCGGGTTCAATCACCTCCATAAGAGCCTTACAAAGGATTGGCAGCGTTCCCTGAAGGTCCGAGAGCAGAGGAGTCTTGGCTCTTACTCTATAAATGTCTTCAGTGTCAATCGTGACGCTCGTTACACCTTCTTCCATTAAAGGTGATCGGCCTATAATCGAACCATCGGGAGAGCTAACAATTGAACCACCAGGAAATATTTTTCCCGCCTCAGATCCAACNAGTTGGCTTACNACAACAAAGACGCCATGTTCTATTGCGATAGAGGGAGTCAATGNATCCCATCTCTTTAGATTNCCTGGCAAACCTCGTCCATCCTTCTTGAAGTCTCTCGCTGGGCTAGCGCTGACCCCGATGATTAGTTCGGCACCCTGCAGAGCTAGGATCGTGGAGGGTAGAGAGTGCCACATATCTTCACAGACTAATAAACCCATCATTCCATGCTTTGTGGGGAACGAACTCAGTTCCTTTCCTGGCCGGACAAACCGTGCCTCATCAAACACTCCGTAAGTAGGNAGGAACAGCTTTCTGTGGACATGCTTTAAATTAAAGTGNTCGAGGCCTGGTTCGAAATATGCCACACTATTGAAGGGTCCATCTAAATGATCTTCGTAGAATCCCAACACTATGTCAGGACAATTCTCTGGAGGACGCCCCAGCGACGCTATTAAAGTATCCACTGTCAAAGCAACCTCTGAAACACCACCCTCAAGGAAATATCCACTCAANTTAGTTTCAGAAAACACCATTAGATCAATGTCGTCAACAGATTCAGCTATCATCATTTTGATTCTAGCTATGTTTGTAGATAGGTNCGCCTTGATCGGTTTGACNTGAGCCAATCCTACCTTNATCTGTTTNCGCTCTTTCGGTCCTGTCATGAACAAAGTATCCTGGAAGGGCGAATGGAACTTCGGACNAGATAAATTTACACTGTTCCTTAGAAAATCCTATTCCTTACTTTTGTAATACAATCTAACCAGCGACCATAAACCAACTCTATGATATTGCGAATTCTTCTTTGTCTNCTTACAACAGTACTTATAGTTCAGCCTGCTGCAAGTCAATCTTCAAATAACTACAGGGGCGGATTAAATANNGGTGTGTCNCCAGGGGCACAAATGTTCCTAAGTGCCTTTGAAACCATCCGCAACTACGGGCTAGAACAGATACCTGATTCCNTNCTTTGGGAAAAGGCAGTGAAAGGGCTACTGCANGAANTGAATGACCCATACGCCCAGGCNTACAATCCCGTGGAGTTTGATCAGTTCCAAGAGAGTAATACTGGAAATTATGCTGGTATTGGAGTACAAATAACCCAGTTGAATGAATCCATCACAATTACCGCTGTCTTCAGGTCGACTCCAGCCGAGCGATCTGGCTTAATTGTTGGGGATAGGATAATTGGTGTTAACGAAATCAGCACCGAAGGATGGACTACAGGTAACGTATCCGANTCAATTAGAGGTAAAGTAGGTACAACTGTAAACGTCACCATTGCCAGACAGGGACTCGGAGCACCTGTCACTTCAACGATCACACGAGACAGCGTTCATGTGAGCGCAGTTATCTCAGATGTTATTGGCAATAACCAGGGCTATATAGCNTTAGATAGNGTTGCGAGGGGTTCAGCTGATGAAATTGAAGAGGCTTTNACCAAATTAAGTGGAGCCCGTGGAATCATCCTTGACTTGAGGGGAAACCCTGGTGGNTATTTAGATGAATCCCTAAAAATAGCCGACCTCTTTCTAGACAGAGGTAAACGCTTAGCTAGCGCTGAAAGTAGGACTCCTGGCCGATCAGGAAGAAATGTTGATGAGTCTTGGGATGCACGTGGAATGGACATGGTCCCCAACAAGCCCGTCGTAGTACTTGTAGACAGATTCTCTGCTTCCGCATCCGAAATAATAGCGGGAGCACTTCAAGACCACGACAGAGCATTAATTGTGGGCGAAAGAACATTTGGCAAAGGNGTTTTNCAAAATGTTTTNCGTTTAAGTGAAGACCGACATTTGAGACTCACTACAGGNGAGTGGTTCACCCCNTTGGGAAGATCACTGCACAGACCTCGTAACACCCAGGGAAGGACACTTCCAGAGAATCCNGATACATTTCCTACCGTCCTGACTCCCGAAGGAAGAACACTTAATGCTGGTGGTGGAGTCTTTCCCGACGTGACAATTCTCAATGATACGCTAACATCGTTAGAGAGGGATTTCCTCTCNCAAATGGCCCAGAAACAAATTCCATTTGACCTCAGGATCGAAGAGTTNGCTTTTGAACAATCNGAGAAACATAAACAGACAGAAACCTCNCGACCTTCTTTGTCANCTANGGATTTTGAATTATTCATAGAATCACTTGAGGAGGAATCTGAACTAAGTGAGCTACTTGCCANCGATGAGATACAGAGCTACCTACGTTGGAGATTACTTCCCCGAATTGCTCAAAGAATGGAACAACCAGGACGATCTATCGAATTGCGCCTAGAGAGAGATCCAGTTCTTACCGAAGCTTTGAAATTATTGGAATCTGCCGAGAGACCTGCAGAACTATTCTCCGAATTGAAAACGACTAGGCCATCCAGGTAGAACGAGGAAGACTCACTTCATTTTAATAAGCACAAATTCATCCTCCTCTTGGATGATGATCCCGNTGTATTTTTTGCAGCTGCTTGCGATCGAGATGGGTGTAGATCTGAGTAGTGCTGATATCAGAGTGTCCAAGAAGTTCTTTGACGGCTATAAGATCGGCACCCCCCTCTAGGAGATGACTTGCAAAACTATGCCTTAGGGTATGAGGGCTCACTTTTTTCTTTAAACCAGCATTTTTCCCAGCTTTTTGGACTATCTGATGAATTGATCTAGTCGTCAGTCCTTTTCCACTGCGACCCAAAAAAACAATGTCAGTCATTCTATCANTTATCAAGTTTGGTCTCAGGTCCGTCAAGTATCTACGCAGAGCAACACAACATTCGGCACCTAGAGGCACCAATCTTTCCTTGGACCCCTTACCCATCACCAAGCAAAGCCCTCTCTCCAGATCAAGATTGACCAATGTGATCGATGNCACCTCAGAGACTCTAGCGCCGGTAGCATATAGAAATTCAAGGATAGCCTGGTTTCTCCAATAGAATGTAGAGTGGACAGGATTGCCTTCCAGAAGCTTCANCACCTCTTGCTGAGTCAAATATTNTGGAATCTTTCGANTNGTCTTGGGACTCCTGATATCAAGGGACGGGTTNGCCGAAATTAATTTTTCTTGTTCTAAGAAACCAAAATAGGTCCTTAGTGCCGACTGGGCACGTTTAACAGAAGTTGGAGAAAGNCCCAACTTTGCCAGGTGATGCATGTAACTCCGCAATACGTCTGTTGTGATTCCCNGNGGATCTAAGATTCCTTGCCCCGATAGAAAACCCATCATCCTTGCAANCTCNCTTCGATACGCCAATAAGGTGGCAGATGACATGCCNCTTTCAAAACCGAGATATTCCATAAATTGATCTNCGTAGCACTTGGATAAATCANNGGCTTGNCTCGCCATCATTCGTTATTCCCCCTACTGCCTACCCACCACCATGTAACGTATGCACTGAGTAGTATCGCTATGAATCCTAACGCCAGGTTTAATTTGTCCTGAAATCCAGTGATAGCCGCCATGTTTTCACCGATGACCATACCAGCATAGAGTAGAATGNTGTACCAAATTGCNGANGCGNATCCAATAGCACCTANTACCTTCACGGGACTTAGCCGAGCAATACCCGCAAATACTGGAACCGCTACTCTAAAACCTGGTATGAATCGTGCNAAGAACAACGCCACCAATCCATTTCTATGATAGAATACTTCCAATTCTNCTATTTGTTTCTTGTTAAATATTTTACCCCCTCTTTTTCCTTGGAAGTATGGGTACCCGTAACTGTAACCTAGACCATAGACAATTACAGCACCTATAAGGTTTGTGGACCATACNGTAAGGAATAGCAAATTGAGTTTAAGTACCCCACTTGAAGTTGCTAGAGCTCCTGCTAATAGNACAAATGTATCCGCCGGTATCGGTGGAAACAGGTTTTCAACAAAAGCCCCTAATCCAAGGAAGCAATACATGAGAGCGACAGGTATTTCTTTCAGATCTGCAATCAATTGCCACATCTNGACTCNCTCATATTAGTAGCGTCTNTAACTGTTACATTGTCTCTAAAAGGGTGACTGCATACACAGCCATGCCTACCCCAGAACCAATCCAGCCCATCTGATCGTTCGATTTACTTTTTATNGACAACCTCTTCTGTTCTATTCTCATGGTCCTAGAAAGGCTTTGTATGATAACCTCTCTGTGGAGACTTATTCTTGGCTTTTCACAAACTATCGTGACATCTACGTTNCCTATCTTCAAACCNGCGTCTCCTATGATNCCGACTATTTCTTTCAGTATTAAAAGGGAATCACAATCTTTCCATTTCGGGTCTTCTGAAGGAAAATAACTTCCAAGGTCCCCTGCCCCTGCCGCACCAAGGATAGCATCAGCGATTGCGTGAGATAAAGCATCTCCATCAGAATGACCTTGAAGTCCTGGGTTTTCCGGAATTACCACACCACCTAATATTAGNGGNCGGCTCTCCGTGAATCTGTGGGAGTCATAACCAAATCCGACTTTCATTCCCATTTGTNCCTGGAAAAAAGGTAGGATGGAAATATTNTTTTACTCATCATTCCAAGCTCGTAGNGCTACGCAAGCGTTGTGTCCNCCGAACCCGAAAGAATTGGAAAGTGCTACAGAAATCTCGCTCTCTANCAAATGGTTAGGCACATAGTTAAGATCACAATCGGGGTCAGGATCCGTGTAGTTGATTGTGGGAGGGACTAGGTTNTCAGAGCAAACCAATGCGCTAATGATTGTCTCTACACCTCCAGCCGCACCCAAAAGATGCCCTGTCATTGATTTTGTTGAACTAACCAATAGTTCATCAGCATAATCCCCAAAAACAGTCCTTATCGCTATCGTTTCGTTTCTATCATTTGCCATAGTGGACGTTCCGTGTGCATTGATATAGTCAACGTCCNNTGGTCGGAGATTCGCTGACTCNAGTGCTCTNNGCATTGCATNCTGTGCCCCCTCTCCCTCCGGAGCGGGAAGCGTAATATGATGGGCATCAGCGGAAACACCATATCCGACGATTTCTGCTATAATTTTTACCCCTCTTTTTTGCGCCATTTCTAGAGACTCCAGCAAAACGGCTCCCGCGCCTTCCCCAATCACAAAACCATCCCTTCCAGAATCGAATGGCCTAGAGGCTCCCTCAGGGTTTTCATTACGTCGTGACAGCGCCTTCATATTAGCAAATCCCATTACGGCCAAGGGTGTCAAAGTCGATTCAGACCCCCCCGCGACCATGACATCGGCTTCTCCTGACGCAATATACCTGTAGGCATCACAGATAGCGTGAGCGCTTGAAGCACAAGCGGATNCTGTTGCATAATTAGGACCCTTAGCACCTGCCCTGATGGAAATGAGCCCCGCTGCTATATCTGGAATGAACATGGGAATGAAAAAAGGGCTGACAAATCGAGGACCCTTTTCTCTTAGGACATCGTGTTGATCCTCCAGAGTAGTTATCCCGCCTATCCCACTTCCGAAAATCACACCGAAACGCTCTGGTTCGAGAAAATCAGAGCCATCCTCTAAGCCAGAATGAGCAATAGCTTCGTTTGATGCTTTCAATGCATATTGAGTGAACCTATCAAAACGACGCGCTTCTTTTTTCTCAAGAAAAGTGAGTGGGTCAAAATCTTTTACTTCACAGGCAATCCTACTCGGAAATTCTTCGTTATGATCGAATCTTGTAATAACCCCAGCTCCGCTTTCCCCATTCTTAAGACGCCGCCAAGTGCTAGCAACTTCATTGCCGAGTGGTGTAACTGCGCCCAAACCCGTGATCACAACTCGTGAAGACTTTTTCATTGGACCGAATGATACCTAACAATAGAGTGTGTACATGAATGTTTATGAATTAGTAGCAGCGCTGACATAGCTAACAACATCCGCTACTGTCCGCATTTTTTCGGCATCTTCGTCAGGTATCTCAAGATCAAATTCTTCTTCAAATGCCATCACTAGCTCCACCGTATCCAGGGAATCGGCACCCAGATCGTCGATAAAAGAAGCTTGATCCGTTATCTTTTCTGCATCTACCCCAAGTTCCTCAATAATGATCTCTTTTACTTTACTGGCAATTTCCTCTGCCATTATTCCTCCAGAGTTGTGATGTTTATTTCATTTACAATATTGATCCGTCATATGTTCAATGCATGGCCAGCCCACCGTCAACTGAAATAACTTGACCTGTAATGTAGCGAGCATATGGTCCAGACAAGAAGCGCGCTAGTCCTGCTACATCACTTGGTGCTCCAAAATAACCAAGAGGAATCTTTGAACTCAAGTCATTAGTGACTGACTCGGGTAGCACATCGGTCATATCACTCTCAATAAAACCTGGGGTGATTGCATTACATCTAACGTTCCTCGAAGCTAGTTCCTTGGCTAAACTTTTAGTTAATCCGACCAGCCCTGCCTTGGATGCTGAATAGTTGGCCTGACCAGCATTCCCAGTTAAGCCAACTACTGAACTGATATTCAGTATGCTCGCATCCTTAGTTTTCAGCATCTTCCGGGCGAAAGCTTTAGTAACATTGAAAACTCCAGTAAGATTTATGTCCAGCACCTCATCCCATTGTTCTTTAGTCATTCGGATGAAGATGTTATCTCTTGCTATTCCAGCATTATTGACCAGTATCTGCACCACCCCTAGGTGTTCGGTGACAGTTTTAGTTAGCCCATCTACATCACTCTTAGAGCTCACATCGCAGCCAAAACCTTCATGGCCAGTGCCATGCAACTGGGTAGCGGCTTTGACTGCACCCTCCTGATGTCTTGCCACCACGGCAACTCTAGCTCCGGCCAGAGCCAATTCCTTGGCAATTGCTAGTCCAATCCCCCTCGAACCTCCGGTTACTAAGGCGACTTTGTCTTGAAGTTCATTTGTCATGGTTTATTCCTACTCTGCGGATATCTCCAAGAAATCAACCAGTTGATCAAGATCTTGTGGTTTCCCTACTGACTTACAATCTATATCTCTTGTAATTCTCCGATTCAACCCTCTAAGTACAGCTCCTGGACCTATCTCTATACACCTAGAGATTCCTCGGTGGACCATATATCTAATGGAAGATGTCCACAATACCGGGCTCGTCAATTGCTTGACAAGTAATTCTCCAACACCCGAAGGCGGACCGCTTTCAGATCCAGTGACATTAGAAATGACCGGGAATTGCGATGGTTTAAAATCTATAGATCTCATACAATCAGAAAACGGTTTGTTGGCTGACTTCATCAAATACGAATGAAATGCACCGGCCACATTTAGCTGCACAGCTCTCTTTGCGCCTTTCTGCAGGGCTATTTCCATGACCGATTTAACAGCTCTAAGGTCCCCACTGATTACAATTTGCACGGGAGAATTGAAATTAGCTGGTGAACATCGATTGTTCGGTTCTGCTACAGAGTCACAAACTGACTGTAGTTCTGAATCTCCTAGCCCAATGATGGCGGCCATAGTTCCTTCCTGTTGCGAACACGCTGTATGCATTAGATCTGCTCGCAATTGAACCGCTTTCAGGGCTTCCGCAAAGCTTAGAGATCCAGCTGATACATGGGCGGAGAATTCTCCAAGCGAATGTCCAGCAGCCATACCGACCTTTTTCAATGAGTCGCCGTACCGTTCATTCAGGACCGCCAATGAGCCAATGGAATGGGTCAGAATGGCTGGCTGTGCGTATTTCGTCTCCTGGAGATCTGATTCTGATCCTTCCCACATCAACCTAGATAGATTAAAACCCAAAATTTCGTTCGCTTCTTCAAATATTCGTGCAGCAGAGTCATATGAATCAGCTAACTCTCGACCCATGCCAACGTATTGAGAGCCTTGACCGGGAAACAATAGACCTAAAGACATTTTAAACTATAGAACTCCCTTTAATCTCATTTACCACTTTATTGCCAAAGCGCCCCAAGCAAAACCTGCCCCGAATGCAACTGTTAGAACATTCATTCCTTCCTCTAACACTCCCTGCTCTATTGCCTCATCCATAGCCACTGGAATTGTAGCTGAACTCATATTGCCATATCGATCCACATTCACAAACACCTTATCCATTGGTATCCCAGAATAACGGGCCGTAGACTCTATAATCCGCACGTTAGCTTGATGAGGGATCAGTAAATCAATTTCTTCTGCTTTCATTCCAGCATCTTCCAATGCTCGCTCTGATGCTAGAGCCATTGAACGAACGGCATTTCTATAAACCTCCTGTCCGGACATTTTAACAAGGCCTCCGGGGGGCCTATGTAACAATTCTGCTAAATTACCATCTGAGCCATGGTAGGTTCCAATGATACCACGGCTCCCTGCAGAGCGCTGAACGATACATGCCCCAGCCCCATCACCAAAAAGGACACAAGTAGAGCGGTCGTTCCAGTCCAGTATAGAGCTCATTTTTTCAGCTGCGATAACCAATACATTTGTGGCATGACCAGTGGCTATATGTCCCTCAGCCACAGTTAATCCATACAGGAAACCAGAGCAAGCACCTCCAACATCAAAGGCCACTGCGTTAACAGCTCCGATCAGTGCCTGAACATCGCATGCCATTGAAGGAAGAAGTCGATCAGGGGTGGCTGTAGACACTATAATCAAATCAATATCCGAAGCGTTTAAGTCGGATTTATCGAGAGCATCTACCCCAGCCTTAGCTCCCATTTGAGCGGCACTGATTTCATTTCCAGCCAAACGCCTTTCTTTGATCCCTGTTCTCGTGGTAATCCATTCGTTAGAAGTATCAACAATAGATTCCAAATCTGCATTGGTTGTTACGGAAGGAGGCAGGAATCGACCGGTCGAGACGATCTCTACAAAAGGTATAGTTTTCTTCAAAGAAACATTCCCTTTTCGCTAAAAGAATCTATTTCCTCTACAAAATGTGAAACCATTTTAGATTTTACAGCCTTTTCAGCAACACCGATTGCATTGCGGATTGCCTTCGGGGGAGACCCTCCATGGCAAATAACAACCACCCCGTTAACCCCCAATAAGGGGGCACCACCCGTTTCCGTATAGTCTAGAACTCTAAATATCTCCTTCAGATCTGTTGATCTTGATTCTTCGCCAAGCTTTTCCTTGAATAGATTACTTATGAAATTGGCAACAGATTCATAGAATTTTAAAACCACATTACCGACAAAGCCATCGCACACTAGAACATCACAAGACCCGTCTAGTATAGATCCACCTTCGATATTTCCTACGAAATTCAAGTGGCTAGCCTTCAAAGCCTGAAAAGTTGCTAGGGAAACCTCATTTCCTTTTTCTGGCTCCTCGCCGATGTTCAGTAATCCAATTTTTGGATTTTCGATTCCCATCAAATCCTGAGCGTATACTTTTCCTAATCCAGCAAACTGCGTCATTTGGTGGGGCTTACAATCAACATTGGCTCCCGCATCCAAGAGTAAGAGGGGACCCTTAGCAGTAGGGACAACAGTACCTATGCAAGGACGGTCAACACCTTTCAGTGGGCGTAATGTCAACAACGCCCCGGCCATCACGGCACCAGTAGACCCAGCGCTAATGAATGCGTCCAATTCACCAATTTTGAGAGTCTTTAAACCTACTACTATAGAAGACTTTGGTTTCCTTCTTAGAACTTTGGCAGGCGAGTCTTCCACTAAAACCTTCTCTGGAGCATGGCTAATGCTAAGGCGCTCGACTGGCCAGGTTTTCTCGTATTTTTCGAGCTCTTCCTCGATTGTCCCTTTATCTCCAAATAGCATAATACGAAGATCCGAGTCCGAGCTATTCAGTGCGTCAATTGCCCCTTCTACTTCAGTACGGGGAGAATTGTTAGTTCCCATAGCATCTAAACCAATCAGCACTCTTTATATCTCCCGTTTTTTGAGCCAGAGTTGCAGTATGCCTTGCTAAGGTTCAAACGAGGCTTTTTTCCACAATCTGTTCGTCTCTATAATATCCACAACTCGAGCAAACCCTATGGGGCTGTTTTGGGTCACCGCATTGAGAGCAAGTCACGATATTCACGGGAGATGCTTTGTAATGAGTCCTTCTCTTCCGTTGACGCTGCTTTGAGGTTCTTTTCTTTGGAACTGCCATAGTCTTATTTCACTTATTAGAGTTTTTTAGAAGGACATTCCACCGAGGGTCAGTGGCCCCTTCTGGACAATCACACTTTAGTTTATTGAGATTTACTCCACAGCCTGCACAAATACCTCTACAAGATTGGTCGCATTCAACGAACGTTGGAGCGTTTAGGACAATCTCTTGAAATAGATATCCCATTAAATCCAGTTCACCCTGGCTCCAGTCGAATTGTAATTCCTCCTCTATTTTTTCTGAGGTTTGTAGGGCCTGTTTAGATGTGAAGTGAAGATCCAACTTTGTCATCATTTTGGTCTCCACGGGTTTGAGACATCTGCGGCATTCCTGTTCGACAAGTGTCTCCAGTGATCCCTTGACTGTCAGTTCTTCATTGTTAGCGTGATGAGCCTTTAGATTCACGCTTATTGGAGAACTTAAACAAAAGCCAAATTGTGAGACATCGAACTCCTCTGGCTCGACACCCACTTCTCTTACTATTGTTTTATCTCTTTTTAGTTGCTTCAGATCGATTTCTAACATCCCAAAAAATATCTTATGGTCCGAACTCAGTCAACGAGTCCAATATTTCGGGATTGTCAGGTACTGCCAAAAAAACCTGGAAAGAAAAACTCTATTTCGATCCTGGCATTTTCATCAGAATCTGAGCCATGTATAGTATTTCTTTCTTTAGATTCTCCGTAAAGCTTTCGCACGGTGCCTTCTTCTGCTTGATTTGGGTCTGTGTCTCCTATCACTTGCCTAAATTTCTGCACAGCATTTTCACCCTGTAGGACCATAGGCACCACAGACCCTGAAGTCATAAAATTGACTAGAGACTGATAAAATGGTCTTTCTCTATGCACCGCATAGAAGTTCTCCGCATCTGCCCGGCTTAGCTGCACTAGCCGTATGGCTTCGAGTGAGAATCCAGATTCTTCTAAAAGACTAAGTATTTTCCCAGTATGACCCGAAGCTACGGAATTTGGCTTAATAATCCCTAATGTATGATCCATACGTTTAACACCGTTAAAGTTTGAGTCGTTTGATTTTCAATTTCAATCGTCAGCTTCGAATTAATCTAGTGCTTCTCTGACTAACTCGACTATGTCAATGGGCCTGGCTGCTACTCGCACTCCATTCTTTTCAAAGCAACGCATTTTTTCTTCCGCAGTTCCAGAGGATCCGCTTATAATGGCTCCGGCATGGCCCATCTGCCTCCCAGGAGGAGCAGTTTGTCCAGCAATGAAACCAACAACTGGTATATCCAGATTGTCAGAAATCCATTCTGCCGCATCCTGTTCATCGGTCCCACCAATTTCCCCAATCATAACAATGGCTTCTGTTTCTTCATCGCCCTTGAACTGCGTAAGGCAATCAATGAATGAAGTCCCAATCAGAGGGTCACCGCCTATTCCAACACAGGTGGTCTGACCTATTCCTTCTTTTGTAAGATTAATGACCGCCTCATATGTCAGAGTACCTGATCTTGATATGACTCCAATTGGCCCTGGCATTACAATTTGTTCTGGAATAATACCAACCTTGGCTTTGCCAGGAGATATCACTCCCGGACAGTTGGGTCCAAGTATCCTGACTCCTCTGTCTTGAGCGAAAGCATGTATTTTTGTCATGGCCTGGACAGGGACCCCCTCAGTTATTGCGACAACAAGTGCCACCCCTGAATCAACAGCTTCTTCCATGGCTCCAGCTGCAAATGCTGGTGGTACATAGATCACGGATGTATTAGCTCCAGTATCAGCTACAGCTTCCTCGACTGTGTTATAAATTGGAATCTTCTGATCATCTGGACCCTTGAAGGACATCCCTCCCTTCCCTGGGGTTACCCCTCCCACCACATTTGTGCCGTAACGGATCATTTCAGTCGTATGAAACGACCCATCTCTACCAGTAATACCCTGGACCAATAACCTGGTTTTACTATCTACAAAAATTGACATAATATTTTTTTACCACCTATCAGTTTGTCTCAATTCGACGTTTCTGAAACCGCTTTTTCGACGACCTCATCCATGGATGTAAACGCTGACATACCCTCTGCGGAAAGTATCTTCAAACCTTCTTCCTCATTCGTCCCGGTCAGCCTAATAATGATCGGGGCCTCTATTTCCAGTTGACCTAAAGCTTCGATGATCCCCTTGGCCACATCATCACATCTCGTAATACCCCCAAAGATATTAAAGAGGATTACTTCTACGTTTGGATCGGAGGTGATTATCTGAAGAGCAGTTACTACTTTCTGGGGATTAGAAGAACCGCCGATATCCAAAAAATTCGCTGGTTCACCACCATAATATTTCACCAGATCCATTGTAGCCATAGCCAATCCAGCACCATTGACGCAACAGCCAACGTTACCGTCCAACTTGACATAACTCAGTCCAGCTTCTCGAGCCATAGTTTCAGCCCAAGGTTCTGATGCCACATCACGGTAAGCTTCTATTGAGGGATATTTGAACAACTCACTGTTGTCTACGCTCATTTTAGCGTCTATCGCTTTAACCTCACCCGTCGGAGTGCTAATCAGTGGATTAATCTCTATCATGGAAGCACCACTGGTAACAAAAGCTTGATACAACTGTTTTATTATGACAGTAGCCTGCTTGACTAGTGAAGGATCATTGTAGAGGGCCCCGGCCAAACCATAAGCCTGATGGTGTAACAATCCCTGCCTAGGATCTACTATGAGTTTTTTTATGGATTCAGGACTTTTTTCAGCGACCTCTTCAATATCAACTCCACCTTCGGAACAAACCATGACGACAGGACTTTGCGACTCCCTGTCAATCAGGATTCCCAAGTATGCTTCGCTATCGATATCTTCTGCTGGAGTAATCAGGACTTCCTTGACCGTGTGTCCTGATATCGTCAATCCTAAGATCTGGTCTGCAGCAGCAAAAACTTCATCTGAAGTCCCAGCCAATTTAACGCCTCCCGCCTTCCCTCTTCCACCTGAGTGAACCTGTGCTTTGACAACAACAGTATCACCATAGTCTTTGGCAATATTGACTGCATCGTTGGGGTCTTTAGTTACTCTACCTGGTGGTACAGGAATACCATTATCTCTTAGTATCTCTTTCGCCTGATATTCGTGGATATCCATTCGTTATCCTAATAAAAGTGTTTGACAACCTCTTCCTAATGCTGGCTAAATATCAATTCCAAGACCTGCTTTCTGCCCTATTTGCAGACTAAACTAACAGCCCTCGAATGGTTCCTACAGACCCCCTTCTACCGAAAGATTCTGTAAGAGGTCTCTCAACTGTCGCAGTGACTCGCCGAACGCTGCAAAATCCAGATTTTGAGCTGCCCTTTCTGCTTGCTCAAGGAGATCTAGAGCTTCTGCTGGCCAATCCCTTGTTACTTCTCTGAGTTCTTCGATATCCCCTATATCCGAAAGAGATTCAGCAGTCATCTCAAAAATATCTGTTTCCAGTCCTCCGATCGCTCCCGCTAGAGTAGGCTCCATAGAGACCCTATAACCATCACTTACAACAAATCTGCGAAGCTCAGGTATGGCGTCTTCCTCTGCTGCCAGGAATACTGGCTCCATATAGACCAAGGTCTCTCCGACTGGCACCAAATGAATATGACCGGTCCAGACCTGACTACCTCCAGTCCTCCAAAGAGAAAACTGCTGCGATATTACAGGATCCTGCTCAATCAGCGCCTCTACCTGCCTTGGTCCAGGAACTTGATCTTCTACTGGAATTTCAAACAAGACCAAACGCCCATAATCCTGTGGATCGTTGTGGGCTACCAAAATTGCAGTCAGATTTTGACGCCCTCGTGGCACAAAAGCTGTTGTTAGGAGAAAAGCTTCCTCACTCTCTCCAGGTAATGTGTAAATGCCATATTCAGATCTATACGGCACAGTACTACTGTTTTGGGAGAGCTCTTGTGGTAGTGTCCAGACGTCCTGTTGACCGTGGAAAAGACTGGCAGTTTCCTGATGATACTGGTTTAGGACATTAGCCTGTAAGTCCAACATTGAAGTGGAGTACCTCAAGTGAGCTTGCAGTTCACTCGGCATGCTGGTCAATTCCAAGAACATGCCTGGGAAGCTCTTCCTGTACAGATCCAACAGAGGATCATTGGCATCCACTACATAAAACACCACTTCACCCGTCTCAGCATCGACTGTCACTTTGACCGAATTCCTCACATACCTCATACCTCTCGTGCCAGGAAATTCCGTTAATTTACTTAAGGGATAGTCCGAACTCATCGTAAAGCCATCTAGAACCCAGACTATTGCACCTTCGTGAACCACAGGATATGGCTGTTCTGGAAAATGTAAAATAGACCCAGCTATCGACCGCACCCTATCCAGGGCATCCCGCTTGAATAACAACTCACTCGCTGTATCCAAGTCATCGGAAAAAAGTAAGTTTGTATCTTGGAAATACCAGGCTGAAGCAATAGTTCTTGTCAAAGAATTTATGGGTATACCTCTAGAATTGAACTGAGATCGTATCGTCTTCCTGTCTTCAGAGAATTTTTCATTTACCACCGCATAATTCTGAGGGTTTGACCCCACAAATACAGTTGGGTTGTCAACGAGTAGTTTGCTGGGAGTTTCAGCATTACTAGTCACATCTGGAGGAATTCCAGAAATGAGCATCGGCGGTCTTCCTTCAGATGTTCGATTACTGGCGTAACTGGCTACGATTCCGTTTCCCTGTATATACTCAGTGCGGATATGTACATTTTGCCAATTTCTATCTTGTATTCCTGATGGTAAAATTTCCCTTACTGATAATGCTACTGGAACAACCCCCTCATCAGTCGGATACCTATCTATCGTAGCACCAAAAAAGTCGTAGTAAGGAAACCGGGCCTCTAATTCGCGGTAAGTAGTCAGCAGTGCTTGAGCATTCCAAACAGGAAGGCCGTTGAATTGCTCCATAGCTTCCAGCCAGTCGACTCCTTCTTCTGGTCTCTTGTACTCAAATTCTTTACGTTCTAATTCACTGAGCCCAAAACCCATGCGAGTGAAACGCATATTTTCTTCTATAAAACTTCCTTCTAGGCTGAGCTCATTCGGCTCTACTCTAAAACGTTGAACAAAAGAGGGATACATCTGCCCAGCACCTAATCCCAATACAGTAAACGCAAAAATGACCATGGGTACCCTAATTGCTAACCTCTTGAATCCAACAGCAAGGGTGCTTATAGCCAATGACAAGGTCAGTCCAGTGAGTAAATTGAGAACTGGAAGTCGCGCATAGTAATCGGTATATCCAAAAATATTCTGCACCGCAGAGTTTCCATTCGTCAGCAGTCCATATCTGGACAGCCAGATCATACCCGCCAGGATAGTGAGTAAACTACACACTAGGACTGCCAGGTGTTTTCTAGGCCGACCTTTTGTTCCCAAGTTTGAAGGGGTCCATTGCAGTTTGTTTGAAATTCCAATCACTCCTGATAATACGTAGATAATGATCACAATCAGCAAGCTAACTGCGACGATACCTGCAACTAACCCAACCAATGTTTCAAGAAATGGGAGACTGACCACGTAAAAGCTTAGGTCTCTTTCAAATATTGGATCCTTCTCACCCCAGCTTGCACCATTCAGGGTGAAAAGAAACTGTAAACCCAACCTCGAGGAAACTACTAAACCAAACCATAAACCAAAAAACGCAGCGACAATAAGCCCAATTCGATTGACATAACCTGTCGACACTTCTTCAGAAAACACGAGATCACCCATTTGACGTCTGATGCGAAATTTACCCAGGGATTTCGAGGCGATTTTCAGATTAGCATAAATGAACAAGGCCGCTGAAATCCCCGTAAAAACCCGAGCACCCCACTGCCAAATCAATTGCTTCCAGAAAACTGCAGAATAACCCGCAGCTTCAAACCACAGTTTATCAATATAAAATCTCGCGAATAGATCAGCGAAAACTACCGCAATAAAAAAGGCGGAAACCAAGCTGACCACACGCCTATCACTTCTGAAAAGACTTCGGATCATTCTACTGACACCCCTTGGTTAAAAAGCCATCCTTCGATTTCCTGTCGTATCTTATTCAGTTGGTCTGAGCTCTCTGCTTCGAACCTAGCTACCAGTACCGGCTGGGTGTTTGAAGCGCGCAGCAAGCCCCACCCACCTTCGAAAACGATCCTGACACCATCTATATCCACAACTTTATAGAGGCCTCCGAAGTGCTCTGCAGCTGCATCCATTATTTCTTTTTTTCTGGTTTCGGGGATTTCAATTCTTATCTCTGGTGTACTCTGGTAGACCTTATATTGATTAGCAATTTGGGCAAAACTTTTGTCTGTTCGAGCCACCACATCAAGCAAGCGTGCTGCCGAGTATAGCGCGTCATCAAATCCTAAATAACCATCTGCGAAAAAAATATGCCCAGACATTTCGCCAGCTAAATCAGCATTTTCTTCAGCCATCTTATTTTTGATGAGTGAATGGCCTGTCTTCCACATGATAGCTTCCCCGCCCTTTTTGGTGAATTCGTCTTTTACGATCTGGGAGCATTTAACGTCAAAAATCATTTTGCCATGCCCTTTTTGGCTTAACATGTCTAAGCCCATCAACAGTAATAACAAGTCACCCCTAACTATATTACCTTCGCCATCTACAGCACCAATTCTGTCAGCGTCACCGTCAAATCCAATCCCCAAATCTGCTTCTTCGCTCTTCACTGTATCAATTAAATCCTCCAGGTTCTCATCGACGGTAGGATCGGGATGGTGATTGGGAAATGTTCCATCCGACACACAGTGTATAGGAACCACTTCAGCACCGATTGTCTCCAAGATCTGCACGCCCACCAAAGAGCCCACTCCATTACCACAGTCCAAAACAACCTTTAAAGGCTTCTCGAGGCTGAAACGTCCACTTACATCTCTGATATAATCATCTATAACATCTACAGCTAGCCGTTGACCAACCCTCCCTTCCCCTCTCTTCTCTTCGAGGATCTTCCATAGATTCTGTATATCTTTTCCGTAGAATGGCTTTCCAAGTGAGCTCATTTTCACACCGTTCCACTCAGATGGATTGTGCGAACCCGTTACTTGAATGCCAGCATCAGCCTCCATGGTCTTTTCAGCCCAATAAACCACGGGAGTTGGAACAGTCCCCAGATCTAAGACTCGTGCACCCGCATCAATCAATCCGGCAATCAAGCCTTCAGTCAAATAGTCAGAAGAAGGCCTGTTATCTCTACCTATGACGATCTGTGGAACCTGGCGAGGATGTAAGCGACCAAAAGCAAACCCTATTTTTTCCATAAGCTCACTCGAGAGTTCCGTGCCCACGATACCTCGAATGTCATACTTTCTGAAAATATGTTCTATGTTGGTCATCTTTGAATTTCCAAAAGTACTTGTCGACTAATTTGTTCTGGTTGTGTCTAAATCAACCTTTCAATAATGAGGTCTCTATGAAACCGATTAACTGAGAAGGGAAAATTCCAGCGTAAACAATCAAAACTAGAGAGACGGCCAAAACGAGTTTTAACGCAAGAGGAATCTCGATCTCTGGGGCCTTTTCGGTATTAGGTGTCGCAGCCTGTTCCTTCATCCACATAAACCAAGCAAGCCTCAAATAATACCAGTATGAAATCAGAGTGCTTATTACAAGCGCAATAGCAAGCAAGAGATAGTTATCTTCCAGGGCACCACGTAAGATCAGGATTTTCCCGATGAATCCCCCAGTGGCTGGAAACCCGCCCAAAGAGAGCAGAAAAACAGTTAAAGCCATTGCTATGAAAGGTTGCTTGCTTCCCAGTCCCGCATAGTCGCTCACTTCAACTCGGTGTTCAGCGTGGTTCGCCACCAACACAAAACCTGCGAATAAACCCATATTTGCTACAGTGTAAACGGCCAGATAATATAGTAGGCCAGATTCCGAAGTTGTGTTATTAGCCAGAACGGTAATGAGTAGATATCCACTGTGCGCTATTCCGGAGTAAGCCAACAATCTCTTGATATTGTTCTGGACTAGTGCGACTAAATTTGCACCAATCATGGTCACCAGAGCCAGCCACCAGAAGACTGTACCCCATGAAAATTGGATATTATCCAGATATATGCCAAAAATTCTATAAAAGGTGAAAAATGCACCGGCCTTAATAGCCACAGACATATACCCAGTGATGGGCATAGGAGAGCCCTGGTATACATCTGGAGTCCACATGTGAAATGGTACAACACCTACCTTAAAACAGAAACCGACGGCTAACATGATAACTCCTGTTATCAGCATAACTCCGGTATCATCAGCATCAACTGTTGCATTCAATATTTCGGTGAGATTGGCGGACCCAGTGGAACCATAAATTAATGCCACACCATAAAGAAAAATGCCTGTGGAAAAAGCTCCCAATAAAAAATACTTCAGGCCTGCTTCAGAACCCTTAGGACTGCGCTGATCAATGGTAGCCAATGCATAAACTGAGATTGAGGCAATCTCTAGGCCTATGAAGACGAGCATCAAGTCCAGTGAAGCTGTCATTAGCATTAACCCCACGGTAGCGAACAACAGCAGAGCGAAATATTCTGGAACCTGAATTCTTTGTTTTTCCACGTATGATATTGAGATTAGAATCGCCATGGCAGATCCCAACAGGAGCACCCAATTAGAAAACAGAGCATATCTGTCTACAGCCACAATTCCGTCAGACAATCTATCAGCGAAAGGATACAGTCCTGCATTCACAATTCCCGCTGCTATAACACCTGCTAGACTGATGCGTCCGAGCAACCAGCCCTGATGTTCATCTGAAGTATTATTCCTGCTCACACCAAATAAGAGGATGCCAATAGCGAAGGTGGTAAGGATTGCCTGGGGACCTAGAGCCAAAAAATAATTCCACTGGTTGAGGAAACTCATCAGTCAGACCCTCCAACTTCCGTGGGCTCTGTTTCCCAGGAGTCAACAACATGCCCCAAATCTTCACTCACTCTTCTTTCCGATGTACCTGGTGTGAAAAGAGTCACTCCTATGTCTTCTTGGTCTTCCACTCTCTCAATCACTTCATTTAATGACGGGCTCATCCTGTCCATGAAAGGTTTCGGATAAACACCCAGCCAAAAAATCCCAACAATAAGTGGAATTAACACTAATGATTCTCTCCGAGTGAGATCCTGTAATTCTGAGTTCTCTGGCTCGGTCTTTGTGTTGAAAAAGATGCTTTGAACCATTGGGAGCATATAGTACGCTGCGAAAACTACTCCAGTGGCTGCAAAAATCGCCATGGTTGGACTGACTTCAAAAGCCCCAATAAGGGCTAGAAACTCTCCAGTGAACCCACTTGTTCCTGGCACACCAATAGAAGCAAAAGCTGACACTACAAACATCGTCGTCAGCCAAGGCACGGACTTTGCCAATCCTCCAAACTCACTAATCTCCCTTGTTTTGGTTCGCTCATACAGCATACCCAACAGCAGAAACAAGGCTCCCGTTGAGAGTCCATGGGAGATCATTATGATCATCGCTCCCTGTAATCCAATTTCGTTGGTTGCAAAAATCCCCAGCACCACAAAGCCCATGTGGGCAACTGAAGTGTAGGCCACTAATTTTTTTGCATCGTGCTGTACAGCGGCTATCCAGGCACATAAGAGAATGCCCAGGACACCTAGACCCATGACTAGGCCAACTATAAACGAATTACTAACAACCAAAGGAAAGAAGGGTAGTAGGAAACGTACAAATCCATAGGTGCCCATTTTAAGTAATACCGACGCCAAGACTACAGATCCGGGAGTTGGAGCTTCGACATGAGCGTCTGGCAACCATGTATGAAATGGGAATAAGGGTATCTTTATTGCAAACGCTAATCCAAAAGCACCAAATAGCCACAACTGTTCAGTTAAACTCAGGGGTATCTGCAGGAAATGGTCGAACGCAAAAGATTCTGATCCTCCCCTAGAGTACATGTACAGGATCCCCACCAACATTAGTAGCGAGCCTAGCGAGGTAAAAAGAAAAAACTTAACTGCGGCATATATTCTTCTGCCGCCGCCCCAAATTCCTATGATAAAATACATCGGAATTAATGTGAGCTCGAAAAACACATAGAATAAGAACATATCTGTCGCTGAGAAGACCCCTAATACAGCGAATTCCAGCATCAGCATCAGGGAATAAAAAGCTTTTTCTTTTGTTTTTATGTATTCAAATGAACCTAAAATGGCTATCGGGGTGATAAGCGTGGTAAGGAGGAGCATGAAAAGGCTTATTCCATCCACGCCAAGGGCGTAATTCACTCCAAACTTCGCTATCCATTCGAAGGAACTGACAAGCTGATACCCAGATCCAGCATTGGGATTGTACAACCACCAAAGACTTGCACTCAGCAGGAACACTAAGGTGCTCCAAACTAACGCCAGAATTTTAGCTCTGGATTCTGATCCCAAGATGACGTGTGCCGCTCCGACAACTGGGAGCCACAGTATCGCTTGAAGAACCCAAGCGTCACCAGCAACTAATGAAATCATGTTCAAAACATCACCGTAATAAGGACTGCTAACAATCCGAGAGTGAGAAAAAATGCATAGGTGTTGACCTGCCCTGTGTGGAAAAGACTGCCGAACCAACCAATCCCTTTAGCTGATCTTCCTGATAGATTAACGGCCCTATCGATAAACCCTTGATCGAACTTTAACCAACAGAACTTAGACATTTGTCCTAAAGGTTTGACAATCCACTTATCGTAGAACTCATCAATGTACCATTTGTTATACAAAAATCTGGATATTGTCCCGCTGTCTTCTCCTAGAACACCATAACTTAAACTTTTAGACTTAAAGTAGGTCGTACCAATAACTAACACGGCTGCTGCACATGTTGAAAGCACTGCCCAAAACACTTCCCCACCCCCCACCGGAGAGACATGTCCTGTCTCACCGATATTTTCCAACTGTATGTGATGGCTTTCTGCAATCACTGGTTCAATCCAGTGGTGCAACCAATCAGTCATTGGAAGAGCCCCAAAACCTCCGATCACTGATTCCATTAAGTGAGGGGTTACATTCACCCAGCCACCAAAAAAGGATAGGAAACCTAAAATAATCAGTGGTATCAGCATGATTTTCGGTGTCTCATGAATTGCGGAACCTGCTCCATCTACTGTTCTATTTTTCCCGTGAAAAGTCATCACCATGAATCGAGTCATGTAGTAGGCCGTCATGAGAGCTGTGGCTACAGCCATTACCCAATAGATTTTATAAAGAGATGGAAATGGTGAAGATTCAGCCATTGCAAAGCTACCAGTCATCCAGATAATTTCGTCTTTGGAGAAAAATCCAGACAGCGGCCAGACTCCTGATATTGCCAAAGTCGCTATCCACATCAAAAAACAAGTGATGGGCATATACTGCCTTAATCCGCCCATATTGCGCATGTCCTGTGGATCATCTTCAGAGTGCACTTTATGAAGAGCATGATGCATGGAATGAATCACTGCACCAGCACCGAGGAACAATAAAGCTTTGAAAAATGCGTGAGTCACAAGGTGGAAAACACCAGCCGTGTATGCACCTACGCCCACACCCAAAAACATATAACCAAGTTGGGAAATGGTTGAGTATGCCAATACCTTCTTGATATCATACTGTTTACAGGCAATAGTAGCGGCAAAGAGTGCTGTACTGACCCCGATACCAGCCACCAACGCGGAAGTTACCGGAGCCATAGCAAAGAGAACAGAGGATCTTACAATCAGATAAACTCCCGCTGTCACCATTGTGGCAGCGTGTATTAAAGCCGAAACTGGCGTTGGTCCAGCCATGGCATCTGGCAACCACACGAATAGTGGTATTTGGGCGCTTTTTCCGACCCCTGCCAGCAGGAAAAATAACGTGATCAAAGTAACTAAGCCGCCACCATATACGAATACCCCAGAAGCATTTTCTGCGACACCCACATAGTCCACAGATCCTAAAGCACTGTGGAGTAGGAAGATGCCGAGGAGAAAGCCCAAATCACCTATCCTGTTGACAATGAAAGCTTTTTTCCCAGCTGAAGCCTTTTCCTCATCCTCGAACCAATAGCCGATTAATAAATAAGAGCAGAGCCCTACCCCCTCCCAGCCTACAAACATTATGGGATAGCTAGAACCCATTACCAGTATCAACATGAAAAACACAAAAAGATTTAAATACGCAAAGTACCTGGCATACCCTTTTTCCGATTCCATATAGCCGATACTGAAAAGGTGTATGAGGAAGCCAACACCCGTTATCACTGCCATCATGACTATACTGAGTGTATCTATCTGTATACCCACATTGACTTGGAAGTCTGAAGTCTGGAGCCATGTCCAATAGTTTGCATTGAAGGTTGTTGGGTGTCCTGCCAGTAACATCCTGAAACCGTTTAGGCCCACAACTATGAAGGAAGCTAAAATGCTTCCTGGGCCTACTACAGAGACAATCCGTTTAAGCCCATTACTAGATTCACCCTTAGAGTTAACGTTAGGCCGATTTAAGTACAATGAAATGGCCCCATTTATTATAAATCCAATCAGAGGAGCCAATATTATGATGGCGGGCATAATTGGCTTCCAGTTCATATTACCATCGACAAATAGGCCACTTTCTATGAACAGATTTAGATGCGGATTAATCAATTGGGCTACCACCTCAAAAAGCTAAAATCATCAGTGATGACTGACTCATAATGTCGGAATATAGAAATAATGATAGCAAGGCCCACTGCAGCTTCTGCAGCAGCTACAGTCATAACAAAAAACACGAACAACTGGCCCTCTATACCGACGTAACGAGAAAGGGCTACGAACGCCATATTCACAGCATTTAGTTGTAGCTCAATGCACAAAAACATTATGATCGCGTTGCGTCGTACAATCACTCCTAGCGTCCCTACGACGAAGATGACTGCGCTGAGAAAAAGTACTTGAGTTGGTAACATATCAATCCGACCTTTTCGCTAGGGCTAATGCCCCTACTATCGCAACAAAAAGAAGTACACCGGTAAATTCAAATGCCACTATGTATTCGTTGAATAATGGTTCGGCTATTACTCCTATTATACCCTTCTCCGCAATTTCTGTGTCAATTGAAACCCCTGTTGGATAGCTGTTCAACAAGAGAGTGCCCTCGGGCATGACTCTTGATGCCAGTAATCCGCCTATCCCCCCAGTCACACCGAATGCAAAAAGGATGGCTAGCCCTCCTCTAATATCCCTCTTGTAATCATGTCCAAGATTTAGGAGCATAATTACAAAGAGAAATAGCACCATAATAGCTCCGGCATATACAATAATCTGGATTGCTGCCAGAAAATGAGCCTCGAGCATCACGTAAATCCCAGCAGTACTTCCAAGACTGGCAATCATAAACAACAAGCTCGCAATCGGACTTCGTCCGAAAACAACGCCCAAGGCACCGCCAACAGTTACAGAAGCCAAAACAAAATAAATCAGGCTATCCAAGAGAAACGCCTCGCAGTGAAAGGTACTCTAAGAAACGGGATCATTGTTCTCCCCTCATTCGCTAAGCGGATCTGCAGGATCCCACAACAATGTCGTTGGGTGATCTTGATTCATCAGTCTATCAAGATCATAAACAAAACGCTCCCTAGTGTATTCGGCATTTTCAAAATCTTGGCCAACATGAATTGCCTCTACGGGGCATACCTCTTGACACATACCACAGAAAATGCACCGGAATTCGTCTATCTCATAAACTACTGGATATCGGTTACCTTGATCGTCTTCCCCACCAACAAGCCTGATACAGTTGGCTGGACATACAGTCGGACAAAGACCACAGGCTACGCATTTTGGCCTTCCATCTGCGTGCACCTCCATACGATGTGTACCTCTCCATCTCGGATGGAGTCGGGTTTCCACCTCTGGATATTGCTGTGTAACTTTCTTGGGGTTTAACATATGCTTAAGAGTAATTTTCATGCCCTTCAAGGCGGCTCGCAAATACGATGTTTCCACAGCCTCAGGTCGTTCCATTATTTTTGTGCTTATTGGCATAAACTAACCCCCACGTTGAACGCCTTTGCTCCACTAATTAGTCTTTTACACAACCTCGTCATAGGATTTCCTGTTCGAATGTGACCTTCTTACCAGATGCGGCGCCACCGATTGTACCACCTTTATCTAACAGAAAAACAAACCCCAACGTGCACAGTCCACTAACGACAGAAAGCACCAAGCCGAAAGTAAACCCGTATTCCACTCCTGCCTCATATAGTGTTAGCATAGTCGCGGCTAACACCATGGTATAACCCAAAGAGATGGGAATAATCACCTTCCATCCCAATTCCATTACTTGGTCATACCTAAATCTAGGCAGAGTCCATCGTATCCAAATGTATAGGAAAAGGAAAAAACCTGTCTTGAGAGCAAATCCAAGAAATGTAGCCAACGATTTCCAAACAGTTAGGGTGGCAGCAATTGGGGCACCATTTGCTCCAAACCCACTGATTAACTGACCCTGAAACATATACATATCGTCCCAAGTACCTGGAAGATCCCATCCCCCAAAGAACAATGTGGCCATCAAAGCGGAAGCAGTCAGCATATGAGCATACTCGGCAATAAAGAACATGGAGAATTTCATAGCAGAATACTCCGTATGAAATCCAGTTATAAGCTCTGACTCAGCCTCAGGCATATCAAAAGGTAAACGGTTAGTCTCCGCGAATGCGCAGATAAGGAACAAAATGAACCCTAGTGACAGAGGAAGGGCAAACCAAATTCCTAATTGTTGTTGTCTCGAAACTATTTCCGTCAAGGTCACATTGCCAGCTAACATCAACACGGCAATCAAGCTCAGTCCGAGGCCGACTTCGTAGCTGATCATTTGAGCTGATGCTCTGAGGCCTCCCAGAAAGGCATATTTATTGTTAGAAGCCCAACCAGCAATCACTACACCATAGACCCCCAGAGAACTGAGTGCCAATATGTAAAGAACTCCAATTGGGACATCAGCGATGACCATTGGCACTACCCCCCAGGGTGTTGGTAGAGGAGCAGCGAAGGGAATAACAGCGAATGTCACCAATGCTGGGATCATTGCTAGCATTGGTCCTAGAAGGAAATACAATCTTGACGCTGAAGCGGGTAATGTTTCTTCCTTTAGCAAGTTTTTCAAGCCGTCCGCTATCGGCTGAAGCAAACCCATTGGCCCTACCCTGTTAGGGCCGAGTCTATCCTGAATGAAAGCCGACACACGCCTCTCAGCCAGTGTGGTATAAGCCACAGTTATCATCACTACTCCAAACATGACCGCAATTTTGGCCGAAGTGACTAGGAAGTAAGCTGTGCCATCCTCGATACCTATTATGTGCGAGCTTCCCATGTCAATCCTTTTTGGCTACCGCATCAAGTTGAACGCCTTCCGGACCAATGTCCTCATAACTCAAGCCAGTGAACGCGTCCGAAATCCTCGACAATTTTTGAAAAGCTTCTTCTACATTATCTCCGTCACTTGACCCCGAAATAATGTTTGTGAGTTCGTTGAGGATAGACCAGGCTGGACGAGCGGCATGTGGCCCTTCAAGACCTTTGGAGAATCTTTGCACCCTGCCACCGCTACTAACAAAAGTCCCTTCCTGTTCTACGTAAGTCGTAATGGGCAGTATGTAGTCAGCCTGGCTTAACGCCTGAGAAGCATGTGAGCCAAGGTAGACGAGTAACCCTGCATTCTCTGCAAAACCATCTTTCTGGTCTTCCAACCGATCTCCCAATACGAGAACTGTACTATTAGATGCTCCAATATCTTCTAAGCCTCCGGCTCCGCTCCCATCACCAACATTCACTGCGCCGAGAATTTTCAACCCATCTACATTGGGAGCTAGTTGATTGGTCCTTCTCAACCCCTCCTTGCCTGGAAGTTTGACCTCTTCGGCCGAGGTTGGACATCGGTATAATATCTTTCCACCCCCAAGAGCTTTGAGCAGCCCAAGGACGGCGCCCAGGTCTTCGTTTGAAGACACAGGTGATGCAATCACATCCACTGACTCAGCGCTTTCTTTTAGCCTCGCACCCAATCCTCTGAGTAAATCTTCCCATCCGAAAGGTTCTTGAGTTCCATTCCCTGGTTCATGTGTATCCTTCATTGTCGGTTTTTCGATCCGGCCACCCTGGTTCAGCCATTCATAGCCACCTCTGCCGTAATCACAAATCCATGAACCATTAACTTCGATATTCTTTCTTGGCTTAAACCTCTGCACTAAATTATCCCTGGTATGGATCTCAATGTTGCATCCCATACTACAATTTGGACAAATAGAGGGGGTATGCTCCAGATCCCAAGCTCGCGCTTTGTACAAAAAATCCTTCGATACAAGCGCCCCTACTGGACAAATGTCTACAACATTACCAGCCCATTCAGCCTCCTCCAAACCTTGTTCGAAAAATGTGTCGATCACAGCACGATTACCCCTCTCAACAACAGTGAGTATGGGTTTTTGTTCCATTTCTTCCATGAACCTCACACATCTGGTGCACATCACACATCTGTCACCATAGAAGAGAATGTCACCTCCGAAGTCGTCTCTTCCGATTACTCTTTTGGCGGCCTTACTCCTGCCGTGCTTCCTACCCTCCGAAAATACAAAATCCTGTAAGTCGCATTCTCCCGATTGATCACAAATCGGACAGTCCAAAGGATGGTTGACCAAATAAAACTCTAACACTCCTTGGCGCATTTTCGTTGCAGATTCACTATCCGTCTTGACCACTTGGCCTTCTGCAACCGTGGTCGTACAGGAAGGTACCAATTTGGGAGCCCCCTCAACTTCCACCAGGCAAAGTCGGCATTGTGCCGGTGAACTAAGTTCTGGATGATAGCAGTAATGAGGCACTTCGGTGCCCGCCTCTTTCGCTGCCTCTAAAAGAGTCGTTCCCTCTGGAACCGTTATTTCGACATCATTAACAAGTAGCTGAACAGAAGCTTTCTCTACTGGGGGCTGCCTTTTCTTAGCCATTGACCTCACCCCCTTTTATCAATTTTTGGTAATCTTCCCTGAAGTATTTAATAGAGGACTGTACTGGTGCAGCCACGGAATCAGACAAGACGCAGATTGTAGTTCCGGTCATTTGATCAGTTAGTTCCATAAGTGTAGTAAGATCTTCTTCGGTTCCTTTTCCTGCTAATAATTTTTTCAAAATATTAGTCACCCAAGCTGTACCTTCCCTACATGGAGTGCACTGACCACAAGATTCATGGGCATAAAATGAAGACATCCTCATCACCTGGTGAACGACATCTGTCGTTTCGTCCATTACAATAACTGAGGCACAGCCCAACATTGACCCGGCCTCCTGTACACCCTCATAGGACAATAGACAGTCTTCCACTTGATCAGCTGATAAGATAGGCACAGAACTACCTCCTGGTATTACAGCTTTGAGTGCATTTCCATCCACTACACCTCCGCATACCTCATTAATCAGTTCCTTCAAAGGGAAGCCTAAAGGAAGCTCATAGTTTCCAGGACGCCTTACATGACCACTCACGCAGAATAGTTTGGTCCCTGGGCTATCTTCAGTGCCCCATTTTCGATACCAATCTGATCCCTTTGCTACTATATGAGGAATTGCTGACAAGGTTTCCACATTATTTATCGTGGTTGGTAACCCGAACAGGCCTGCTGCTGCGGGAAACGGAGGCTTGATTCGAGGCTCCCCCCTTCTTCCCTCCAATGAATTCATCAATCCAGTTTCCTCGCCACAAATATATGCACCTGCGCCTGCGTGTACCGTTAATTCTATACGCTTCCCAGAACCGAAAACATCTTGGCCCAGGATACCAGCTTCATAGGCATCCTCCACTGCTTTTGCCAAAACTTGGTTTGCCTCAAAAAATTCACCCCTGCAATAGATATAGATCTGCTCCGCTCCAATTGCATAAGCTCCGATGGCACAGCCCTCGATTAATTGGTGTGGGGCCCACCTTAACAACTCTCTATCCTTAAAAGTTCCAGGCTCTGATTCATCTGCATTACATAGGAGATAATGAGGTTTTTTTGAATCTTTCGGCATGAAGCTCCACTTCAAACCAGTGGGAAATCCAGCACCGCCCCTACCTCTCAATCCAGAATCTTTGACTAACTCGATTACTTCCTCTGGACCCATTTGTAAAGCTTTTTGTAATCCTTCATATCCACCTCGCTTCTTCCATCCCTCCAGTGTTCTGGCATCTGGATCACCAAAGTGTTTCGAGATTATAGAAACCTCACTGGCATGACTGTATGGATAGCCCATTCTACTCTTTTAAACTTTTTTTTCGTGGGTCAGTGGACTGTTCATTTCTTAGCGTGGCAAGGATCTCGGGAACATCCTCAGCTATCACATTTTCGAAGTACTTAGAGTTGATCTGAACGCAAGTGGGAAAGCCACAACCAGCCAGGCATTCAGCTTCAACCACACTGAAACAACCATCGCCTGAAATCTCTCCCAATTCCGTTCCCGTCTCCTCAAGAAAAGTCCTAAGCACATCTTCTGCACCACAAAGATTACAACTGATATTTGTACAAACTTGAATCAAATATTTTCCTACTGGACTCTTGTTGTACATCGTGTAGAAGGTTGCCACTCCCCTAACGTAGGCGCTTGAGAGCTCCAAGAGTTCTGCCACCTCATCCATAGTCTGAGGTGATACGTAACCCCTTACCTCCTGGGCTAACGAGAGGGTTGGGAGTAAGGCGGCACGCATCTCTGGGTATCTCGTCACTATCTTCTCGAATCTTTCTAGATAGGCACCTTCAAACAATTTCGCCTTAGGATCTTTAGTCTCCAGCATATAGGGATAGGTTGCTGAGGCAGAGGGGTGACCGCCTTCTAGAGGCCTTTCCCCAACAAAATCCTCCCCCCTAATCTCTGCTTCAGTTAGTTCGTATTCTCCAATATTACCAGCCCAGCCGGGGTTAAATTTTGGAGCTTTCATCTGTCTATCTCACCCAGCACTATGTCTAAGCTCGCGTTTATCATTATTAAATCGGAGACCTGATGGCCTTCTGCTAGTTGAGGAAGTACGGATAGGTTAACAAACGAAGGAGGGCGAACCCTCCATCTAATAGGCTTTTCCCCACCATCGCTTACTACATACATACCCAACTCCCCCTTAGAGCCCTCCACAGCAAAGTAGCAGTCTCCTGGAGGAACCCTGATCCCTTCAGTGACAATTTTAAAATGATGGATCATTGATTCCATATCATTCATGCAATCGGTTTTACTCGGCAAGGAGACCCTTGGATCATCTACATTTATCCGGCCATCTGGAAGTCTTGCTAGAGCTTGGTCCAGTATCTTTAAACTCTGGCGCATTTCTTCCATTCTCACGAGGTAGCGATCGTAACAATCCCCTTTTGTCCCCACTGGCACATCAAATTCATAGGATTCATAATCGTAATAGGGACGATCCTTTCGTAGATCATAATCGACTCCCGATGCTCTCAAGTTGGGGCCTGTAAATCCAGCATTGATAGCTTCATCTGCTGGAATACATCCTATGCCCTGAGTTCGCCCGAGGTGAATACCGTTACGTGTAAGTAGATTCTCTATTTCGTCTAAGGTGTCGGGAAAAGTATAAACGAAATCTTTGAGTTGATCAGTCCAGCCCTCGGGAAGATCCGCCATCATGCCACCAACCCTTGTTGCTGAGGTGGTAATTCTCGCCCCAGTGAAGGCTTCGTGAAGCTTGTAGATTCTCTCTCTTTCTTGAAATGCATACAAAAAGGGTGTGAAAGCACCAACATCTATTGCTGTTGTCCCTAACCAGAGTAAATGGCTAAAAATTCTCTCCATTTCCATACATAACACCCTGACTATCTTGCATCGTTCGGTAACTTCCAAGCCCATCAATTTCTCCACGGCCATTACATAGACGCAGTTATACATCAAAGGGGCCAAATAATCCATCCGGTCGGTTAGTGGAATGATCTGATTCCAGGTCCGATATTCACCTAGTTTTTCAAAAGAAGAATGCAGATAGCCGATATCAGGATCTATCTTGATCACGGTCTCTCCATCGAGCTCACACAATAATCTCAACACACCATGTGTCGCGGGATGTTGGGGTCCAATGTTTACCAACATATTGCCCGACTCCATGTTCGGTTGAGGTAGCTCTATGGTTCGCTGAGTGGTCATCAGTCCTCCTTCTGTGGACCGAGTGAATCCCTCAACTGCTCTGGCCTATAGTAATCTTCGTAACTTTGGTCCAAGGCTATTTCGGTCTGTTTTTCCCTGCTAAATCTTCCCCTTAAGGGAAAATCTTTTCTTAATGGGTGGCCTTCAGAGTAATTTTTAGGCATCAGAATTCTTCGCAAATCGGGATGTCCACTGAAGTGAACTCCAAAAAGATCAAAAACCTCCCTCTCTAACCAATTGGCACAACCCCAAAGTTCCACGACGCTACTTATCTCTAGATCTGGCCCTGGAAATGGACATTTTACACGCAGTAACTGTTTGTAATTGACCGACCATAGTTGATAAACCACCTGCACGCCTTTTTTAGCGCCGTAGTCAACAGCCGTTACATCAATGAGGAGGTCATACTGATATACCTCACTGTCTTTCAACCAACTTAAAACTTCAAAACTTTGTTTCGGATCTATGACAATAACTCTCTGGTCTTCACACTGAATTTCAGAGCCGAGGATTGCTGAACCGAACTGGTCGACCAATTCTTCATGCAGCGCTTGAGTACTTTCAGTGATTGTTTTCATCTACTCTAACATGTCCTTGAAACGGCCAGGCCTAGAAGTTTGTGCTAAGGAGCTCAACTTCTCCTGTTGAGTAGAATTTCCAAATACGCCAGTTAATGCTTTGATTTCTTCGAGATCAGCTTCTGGTTTTCCCGCACCAGCAGGATCTTCCCTTCTCAGGTTTTCATGATCTGCCAAAGATTCATGTTTGATCTTCTCCTGTATCATCATCAACCCATAAATCAGACCTTCTGGCCTAGGTGGACACCCTGGAACGTAGACATCTACAGGAACTATCGTGTCTATGCCCTGCACCATAGAGTAGGTATCGAAAACTCCACCAGAACTTGCACAGGCACCCATAGAAATACACCACTTGGGCTGCATCATTTGGTCCCAAGTCCTCCTAAGTACTGGAGCTAATTTGTATGGTACTCGACCAGCACAAATTAAAACGTCAGCCTGACGTGGGCTAAATGACATTCTTTCCATTCCAAATCGTGCCAGGTCGAAATTAGACGCCGCCGAAGCCATCATTTCTATTGCACAACAAGCAGTTCCGAAAGGCATAGGCCAAAGAGAGTTTCTCCTGGCCCAATTGACTACGAAATCGACCTTAGTGGTTAGAAATGTGGGACTTGCGTTTCCAGCAACTGGCAGGCTACTAGGACTTTCTTCATTTACTCCCATTCGAGACCTCCTTTTCTCCATTCATATACCAATCCGAGAGCCAAAAGGAGAACGAAAAGAGAAACTGCACCAAAAACTCCCCAACCAAGACTTTGAAGGTTTACGGCCCATGGTATCAAGAAAACTGTCTCCAAATCAAACACAATAAAGCTAATGGCGACCACATAAAATTTCACAGAGAATCTTTGTCGCGTATCACCTAATGGAATCATGCCTGACTCATAGGGCATTTCCTTTACGGGCGTAGGTCTCCTGGGATTCAAAATATGCGAGGCTATACCCATACCAATCGCGTTTACGATTGACACGCCAAAGAGAACCAAAAGTGGAATATATGACCCCGACATAACCACCTGAGAGTTGCTTGTGAAATAGTTCACTTGCCGAACACTTTTAAACTATTCCAAGCGTCAAAGCAGTGTCAACCCAAGAACTCTAATCCGAAATGCCGTTTGCCGTAGGACTAGAATAGTCATATTCTCTGCTGTCAGCTAACCGTCACACTAGGGATTACATTAATCCACTTGCAATAAAGCAACTCTAAACTTATTTCCTTTTTTTAAAACTCAGCAACTAACCCTAAAGAGAAACGAAAGATGCCAATTAAGAGCGACCACTGGATCCGTCAAATGTCCGAAGACCACGCGATGATCGAACCCTTTGAGCCGAACCAAGTAAAGGAAGGTAATATTTCCTATGGTCTGTCTTCTTATGGCTATGATATAAGAGTGGCACCTGAGTTCAAAGTATTTACAAACGTCCACAATGTGATCGTAGACCCCAAGCAATTCGACGACCGTTCATTCGTGGATGTCAATACCAGTGAATGTATTATCCCTCCCAACTCTTTCGCTCTGGCCCGTACTGAAGAATTCTTTCGCATTCCGCGGGACGTCTTAGTGGTTTGTGTGGGTAAAAGCACCTACGCACGTTGTGGAATTATCGTTAACGTAACTCCCTTGGAACCGACATGGTGTGGCTACCTCACTCTTGAAATATCTAACACTACCCCACTGCCAGCTAAAATCTACGGCGGCGAAGGGATAGCACAACTTCTATTTTTCGAGGGTGACCAAGCACCCTCTGTGGCTTACGCTGACAGGAACGGTAAATACCAAAACCAAGAAGGAGTCACGCTACCCAAGCTGTGAGTGGATACGGGGAATAGATTGTAATGAGTGAACCAAAACCCCAAGGATTCCACTATCTCATAGTAAACCACAACCAAGAATCAATAACTATCCTCATAGGGCCCCCATTGGGACATGGTAAAACGCAAACACATAGCTCAAACCTGGCAAGCTAGACCCTTCTCCTGTTCTTCCTGGATTAGGGGTCCCCACTTCCAGACAATAGGCGGAAAATTTTGCCGGCCACGTTTACGTCAGATGCCCAATCCCGAAATTTTAACAACACCAGACAAAGATTTTTTAGTTCTAGACTGGATGCCTGAAACCACCCCAGATACACCATTAGTGATCGTACTGCATGGCTTGGAAGGGCATACAAGAAGACGCTATGTCACTCAAGCCTTCTCATCACTCCAGTCGGTCGGTCTACAGTCAGTTGGTCTTAATTTTAGGGGTTGTTCGGGTTCTCCAAATTTGTCCTCTAAAGCTTACCATTCTGGAGAAACAGAAGACTTGCTGTTTATCACCCGGGTATTAAGATCTAGATTCCCAGGAAGGCCTCTAATGGCTCTGGGCTTTTCTCTTGGAGGAAACGTCCTCTTAAAGTTTCTGGGAGAAACTGGCGACCAGTATTTAGATGCTGCTGCTGTGGTATCTGTTCCTTATGACTTGTCTGCTGGGGCAGACAGCCTCGAAAGTGATGTGATGGCTCGTATCTATACCATGTACTTCATGAGGTCACTAATAGAAAAAATGCGAGCAAAACAACAGATCCTGAATGCATCTATCGACTTCGAATCACTCTCTGAAAATCTCAGCATTCGTGACTTCGACGAAATGGTTACCTCCAAGCTTCATGGTTTTACTAGTGCAGCTGACTACTATGAGAAATCCAGTTCTAGCCAGTACATTTCATCGATAACAACCCCAAGTCTCCTAATCCATTCAGAAGACGATCCCTTTTTGCCTCCCAGCAAGGTTCCAAAACTCGAAATCAAAAGGAACCAGAATCTAAGGCTACTCCTCACTCAAAAAGGTGGACACGTGGGATTTATTGAAGGATCTCACCCAGGCAATTTTGTATTCTGGGCAGAAGAACAAGCATCTCGCTTCCTCAAGCACTGTTTCGATGAAGGAAGACGATAGAGTTATTTACGAAAAAATGTTTTGTGCCAACTATCCCTTGCACATTTCTCCCATTGTCCCTTTCGAAGTTCGGACAATCTGCTGATCCCAGTATCGAACACTGTAGACGTCTCAGTCACAATTCCATCCAGCACTAATTCGCGAAACTCCCCTCTACTCACTCTCTCTATTCCCTCTTTACTGCGATACCATACTGGAGAATTATCGATGATTTTCAGATCCAATCCCAGTTCCTGTTTTTTCAAAAAATGAACGAGACCGTCAATCGAACAACCCGATGGAGGCACAGAGGTTAGATCAACAGCCACAAACAAAAATCGTGAAGAGGTAACTTCTCTCCCACAAATCATCACTTCACCGTGAGCTGCCCACGTCTCCAAAAAATCATCTAAATTGTTTACAAAATTGCGCTCTTCTACTTCGGTAAGAGATCTCTCTATACCAAAAACCCAGAGTTGAGATTTATCGGGGAGCTGAGAGAAAGGTATTAAGGTCACAAGTTAGAACTCCAGGTTTGAGCAGCGACTAAAGCTTTAACACAGATTAGGATTTTGGCTCCTTAGTTTGTTGAATACCAGCATCTGGGGATTTATCTAGTAAAATAGCGACCCAACGCAGATCTTCGGTGTTCTCCAACATGATCTTGACCACCATAGTCAAAGGAACGGCTAAAAGAGCGCCTACTGGGCCCCAAATCCAAGCCCAGACGAGCAGAGACAGTACTACCACCAGCGTGGATAGTCCAAGCCTTCTTCCCAGCAGATTGGGTTCTACCACATTACCAAACACAACGTTAATGGCAAAATAAGACAAAACAACTAGTCCGAAATTAGTTAGTGTTCCGAATTGAACCAAACTCAACAATATGGCTGGAATCGCTGCCAAAATAGACCCTACTGTAGGAATGTAGTTCATGACAAACCCTATTAGACCAAGGAGCACAGGAAAATCGAGGTCTAACCTCCAGGTCGCGAGCCCTATGAGCAACCCCGTTGCAAGGCTTATCAGGGTTTTTATGGCCAAGTACTCCTGGACTTCGCCAGCAATCTTTGTCAGCCGACTTCGTTCTGGGCTCTCATTACCAATCTCTCCACTTCCGGACATTCCCTTCCTAATTTTTGAAATGGCCTGGAATTTAGGAGGAAAAATAGTGGCTTCAGCCAAGATGAAACCCATGATCAATAGTACTAGGAAAGTATTCGTAAGGAATCCAACGATATTAGCCGCTGTCCTTCCAAAGAAATCGACTGCAACTCCCGGGTCGAAGAAATCAACGGTGAGATATTCTTGGATGGGAAAACCGAATCTGATACTCAGACCTTCGATCCAAACCGTATAAAGGTTGCTGATACTATCTCTGTATCCGGGCAAGTATATTTGAAGATCAGAAACGGCTCTTACACCCAAAAGAATTAGCCCGCTAAAAATTGCACCAATCAGTGAGAGAGTTATTAATACGGCCAGAAAATCTGGTACTAATGCCTTGCTTCTTATCTTTGTCAATACGGGCATACTCAGGATGGACAAGAATAAAGCAATAGCAAAGGGCAGGAAGAGACCTGAAGCTTCACGAAGTCCAGCAACCACAATTACCAGACAAGCTCCGTTCAAAAGAAACCTAGCACCTGAACCCTTGACGCCCTGAAACATCATATTTTCTTCCCTTAGTTCTGATCCAAGAATGATAAGAGTTAAACTTACGGTATCCAACAACCATCATGATATTGCAAATCAGCCACACATACCAGACACCTCTTTCAAACATAGAATCAATACTATTCTTCTTTCATTGTAGCACGGTCCTTCCCAGGTAATACCTATTTGACAAACCTCCAATTAAGTCAGATTACCTTGAAAACTGAGTGTCGATATAGAAGATTGAATAAAAGCTATCTTTGACTTTGAACATTATACCGTCACGAAAACAGGCGATCTATGGCTAAAGTAGATTCAAAATACACACCTGGAACTATCAACAATGGTATCATTCCGTGGACCAGGAGTTTAGCAAGACTCCTCCTTTTCGTACCGATTCTCGCCTCAGCGTGTAAGAGTTCCCCAGTATCTAATAACGGGCCCAGGATTCTCCAGGCGGGAGCTCCTGGTCAAGCTTCCCGCTCATTAGCCCCACAGGAGATTCGTTCGATTGTCCAACCCACCTATCATCAAGCCGATGTAGATTTCATGAAAGGGATGATTCATCATCACAACCAAGCATTGGAAATGTCCTCCCTGATAAGTGACAGGACAGCAAGTAGTGAGCTCGATGACCTCGGAAGAAGGATAACGATTTCTCAGGAAGATGAAATTGCCTTTATGGAACGTTGGCTGGCCGACCGTGGCGAGGTGAATCCTGAAGAACACATGGGTCACGGATCAGAACACATGCCTGGGATGCAAATGCCTGGAATGTTGACCCCTGAGGAAATGTCCTCCCTGAGAAACTCTAACGATGAAATGTTCGACCGGCTATTTCTAGAAGGCATGATAAAACACCATCGTGGCGCTTTAATTATGGTAGCCACCCTATTCAATACCTCAGGAGCTGGACTAGAGCCAGATATTTTCCAATTTGCTTACCATGTCGACTCAGACCAATATATTGAAATAGAAAGGATGCTTTCGATGTTGGAAGCAAGAAGATGAACCCAATAACATTTGACTGTTAGATTAGTTATCTAATGCTCTGGTTGAACTGAAGGAAACTATCCTTCAAACTAAAGAGCCCAGGAACTTAAAGAGGTGTGCAATGACTCGATCTGGATATTATAAACAACTGATGAGATCCTCTCTATCTGCTATTCTATTTGCTGTTACAGCGATCACCCTGGCTTTTCCAGGAAATCTACAGGGACAACAAAATGACCCTAGAAGAACTATTGATGCTAGAGTCGGACTTGCCCCTGGACTACATGACGCTGAGGAAGCCATCTCTAACCTCGAGTTGATTTCCACCACTGCAAAGGGACCTGGATTTTCCCCGGACCTAGAAACTGAAACTCCGTACACCGGTGGTTACACCAATTCTGACCTCGCCTTTAAAGACAACTACTCTATTGTGGGCAACTATCAAGGCTTCCAAGTCTACAACGTTGAAGACCCTAACAATCCTACGCTGCAAGTATCGCTTGTTTGTCCCGGTGGTCAGGGAGACGTTTCCGTCTACGGTGATCTTCTTTTTATGTCGGTGCAAGAACGTAGAGCGCGACTGGATTGTGGAACACAAGGTGTAGCAGACTCAATAAGCTCCGAACGCTTTAGAGGAGTCCGTATTTTTGATATCAGTGACATAAGAAATCCCGAGCAAATCGCTGCTGTACAGACCTGCAGAGGATCTCACACCCACACCGTTGTGAATGACCCACAAGATGATCAAAACGTCTACGTATACGTTTCTGGAACCAGCTCAGTAAGACCTTCTGAAGAATTGGCGGGCTGTTCAGGGCTCTCCCCAGAGGAAGATCCCAATACTTCCTATTTCAGGATAGAAGTCATACAAGTCCCCTTGGCCAACCCTGAGACAGCCAGAGTCGTAAACGCTCCTAGACTCTTCATGGACCAGGAATCAGGTGACATCTCTGGTCTCCATCAAGGAGGGGACTTTGGCCCCGGAACCCAAAGCTCCAGACAAACCAACCAGTGCCATGACATCACTGTATATCCAGAACTGGGACTGGCAGCTGGAGCCTGCTCTGGGAATGGCATTCTTCTTGACATTACAGACGTGGTAAATCCTGTAAGAATTGACGAAGTCACAGATCCAGGGTTTGCTTACTGGCACTCGGCCACCTTCAGTAACGACGGTAGTAAAGTTATTTTTACTGACGAATGGGGAGGCGGCGGGGCACCTCGTTGCAGAGACACAGACCCATTAGAATGGGGAGCAGACGCGATTTTTGAAGTAGTTGGAAGAAAATTGCTGTTCGCTGGATACTACAAGTTAACCGCACCACAAACAGAACTTGAAAATTGTGTTGCTCACAATGGATCTATTATTCCTGTGCCTGGCAGAGATATTAAAGTACAAGCCTGGTACCAGGGAGGGCTTTCAGTCTTTGACTTTACTGATCCCGCTAACGCTGTTGAAATTGCCTATTTCGATAGAGGGCCAGTCTATTCAGAAGAAATGGTAAGTGGTGGATACTGGTCTACATACTGGTATAACGGTCACATTTACGGTGCCGAAATCGCAAGAGGCTTTGATGTTTTCAAGTTGGTACCTAGCGAGCATCTAACTCAGAACGAAATAGATGCTGCAGCCCTGATCAGAATGGATGAATTCAACGCTCAGCTACAACCCAAAATCGAGTGGCCAACAGATGTTGTAGTCGCTAGAGCTTATTTGGATCAACTCATGCGAAATAACTCTATCCGGGCGGATCGCGCAGTCGCAGTGTCCACTGCATTGGATAGAGTTGGAAATGCGACACAGAGTGCGGATATGACCACGGCCGCCACAGACCTAAGAGAAGTTGCAGGGGCACTTGAAGCTGATTCTAGAGAACCACTACCTAGTGGACAAGACTCAGATCGCTTGAGGATGCGCTCATTGGCAGAATCTATACGCAATTTAGCAAGTTCATTGCTGCAATAAAATCTTAGGGGGAATAAAGAGGACAGGGCGACCACTACTAACCGCCCTGTCCTCTTTCTCGTTTTTTTACTCTTCAACCGCTGGAACAGCATCCATCAAGATCTCGTAAGCTGAATTTAACGCCGCTCCACCCGCTCTACTTCCAGTGTATTTGCCCAGTCTGACTACCACTAAATCATGGCTAGGAATAATGGTAGCACTCTGACCGCCTGCACCTCTCATTGAATATGCAGTCTCGGGAACGGGCCAACCTCCATTGCCATTTACCCAGAAAAATGCTCCTCCATACTGAAGCCTGCCATCTGCAATCCAGGCCGGCGCAAGACTGGAAGCGTAGTCCACAAATCCTTCGGGCAGTATCCGCTCTCCATCCCACACTCCATCCTGCAGGTAAAGATTGGCCAACCTAGCCCAATCACGAGCTGGCATAAATGCAAGCCCATTACCAAGAAAATTTCCCTGAGGATCGGGCTCAATTATAGCATCTCGAATGCCGATTTTATCGAAAAGGTCTGTTTGTGGGAAGTCATGGTATACATCCCCTCGGCCTTCCACTCCTAATCTGATTAGGTAGCTGGTCAAAACTGGATCCGAATTTCTATAACGACCAACGGTATTGGGGGGCCATTGCTGAGGTCGTGTTGCAGCCCACTTGAATGAATCATCTGTAGCTGTATAAAGATAAAGATGGCCAGGATACCCGAGTGCGGGATCGAAATCTGGATCTCCTGCATTCCTTAGCCTGATGCCACTAGACATTCTCATGATATCTTTGATCCTAATTTCTTGCCTTGGATCCCCTTCTCCCTGCCACTCGGGTACCGGAGCAGACTGATCTAAATCATAGACTCCCTGCTGTATTAAAACACCCATTAGGGTGCCAGTAAGGCTTTTAGTCATTGACCAGCTTTCGAGTGGCGTATGAATGTCCACTTCAGGACTATACCTTTCCCCTAAGATTCGACCCTTATGAGTGACTACTAGAGCAAGTGTCCGAGCCTCTTCTGGACCAAATCCAACATCGAGTGCTTCTTCTATCAAGTCCATATCTACTCCTGCCGGCCATGGGGCATCGGAAATCACGTCACCCATCGGCCACGCTGTCGTCTCTGCTGGGGGTAAGTTACGAGCCACATCAGTAGGAGTGAAATACACAGAGTCTTCACCAATAGCATGAGAAACACATCCCTGGTTTTTATAACGCTTGGCAGTCCTCGTTATACCATCTGGAAGGGTAAGAGCCACGATCTCATTTTCGTAATCTACGATCGTGTCTACAACATGACCCCTTTGGTCAAAATGGGATATAAAACCACCTACGTTGGCTGCGGCATCTTCGGGATCCAGGCCAGTAATGAAAACGGCAGAACAAAGAATCTTTGCGAACCCAGCTGTTTCATGATGTAAAACATCACCTGGAGGAGGAATATACTCAGTATCCAATTCGAGAGATGCAGCTCTAGCGTTAAGAGCGACTCTTGGATCCTCCCCGACCTCCTCATCCGAAGGCAGGCACCCAATTGAAATCAAAACAACAGCAAAGCCTAATTTCTTAAATATCCCCATTTGTATCCCTCCGAGTTTGTACTGTATTCAATAAATAGATGTTGCATTTCTACTTGTGACCACTATTCATTCCATCAGACTAACGATTGACACCCACCTCGGTCAAAACTCAGTTTTCACAATTCTTGCAGAGCATTCCCAAGATCACTAATAAGGTCACTAACATCTTCGATCCCCACGGAATAACGAATCAGACCTTCAGGAATACCCATAGCCTCTCTTTCTTCTGGACTGCACTCAACGTGGCTTGTTGTCGCTGGTGGTCCAGCAACTGTCTCTACAGACCCTAAATTAGCCGCCAGATTAACATACCTTAATTGAGGAAGGAACTTCTTCACAGCCCCATACCCACCCTTGAGTTTGAAACTTAACATGCCACCAAATCCTTGCATCTGACTTACTGCAACATCGTGATTTCGATGGTTTGTTAGGCCCGGATAAAACACTTCATCTATTTTATCGTGGCCTTGTAAATACTGAGCGATTTGCATTGCACTGGCATTTTGCTGCGCTATCCTCAAGCCTAACGTTTTCATACCCCTGATCAAAAGATATGCCGATTCTGGATGAAGAGACGCACCCGTTATTTCCTTGAAACGAAAAATCTCATTTAGCAAATGCTTACTACCACTAACTACTCCCCCCAAAGCATCTGCGTGTCCTCCCAAAAACTTTGTGGCGCTATGCAATACTATGTCCGCTCCTAATTGCAAAGGTTTCTGGTTGATCGGTGTCGCAAAGGTATTGTCCACAACCACTACAGCTCCCACTTCATGAGCTATCGCACTTAATCTCTTGATGTCAACAATTTTAACTGTAGGATTTGTAGGAGTTTCCAAATAAAGAATGTCGCAGCCCTGCCCTACTTGGCTTTCAATAGCTTTATGATTATCGGTGTCACAGAGATGGACTTGGACTCCATATTTCGGAAGATAGTCGGTGAACAGGACATTTGTTCCTCCGTAAGAGTCCTTGATGGAAACTACACGTTTCCCTGGCTCTAAGAGAGAAAACAGGATGCCAGTGATCGCCGCCATACCGGTAGAGAAGGAAACGCTATTTTCTCCACCCTCTAGTAGATTAACTTTTTCTTCAAAAACCTCGACGGTGGGATTTGTATTCCTTCCGTATATGTGTCCGGCGCTTTTACCTGTTGCCACGTCAAGCCAAGTATCTAAATCTGGATAATCAAACGAAACACTATTGACCACAGGCATTTGGGTAGCACCTAATTTATCCACACCTTCTTCACCACCCCATACGGCCAGCGTCTTTGGGCTAGGTCTTTCTCTGTGTCTAGTATTCATCTATACCCTCATTAAAATGTCTTAGTAACTTTACGAACCTACTGCTTGAACCATCGGTGCCCAAAATACTACTCAAAATCCAACCTATCCAGGTCCTCGCTGCAGGATTGTGCCCATTCTTTCCTATTCCTACTTTGACCTGTTCCGTTTGAGTCCTCCTTTAAAAATAGAGTTCCTTTAATGATACAGCTTGTGGAAAGCGATGCCTGGGAAGCCATCTCCGTAGGAATACTGTTGCTAATCCTGGGTAGTTTTTTTCACTTTTGGATGACTAGATTCGGAAGAACAAAATGGATGAAGGCCGTCGGCGCCCTTTTGACCTTATGCCTTTACTGGATTTTATTCGGTCTTGCACACCCAACAATTCTAATAATTGTAGCAATTGGCATAGGTGCTAGAGTTTTTCTGACAGGAAGGTCTAAGCCCGACTGAAAGGGAAATCTTTATAGGAGTTAAAATGAAGACACACTTAATTACGCAAAATCTTATTCTTGTAGTGATGGTTCTGGTGATTGGTTCATGCCAAATTGTTCAGGATACTGAACCAAGAGACTCAGCAATCGACGCTATTTTTTCTGATATAAAATCTGATAATCCTGGAGCTGTTGTTGGAGTGATAAAGGACGGGGACATCGTACACCGTGCTGGCTACGGATCAGCTAACCTTGATTATGGAATTTCCGTAGATCCGGAGACAATCTTTGATGTCGCGTCAATCTCCAAACAATTCGCTGCTTTTAGTGCGCTGCTTTTAGTTCAAGACGGCAAGCTAGACCTTGACGAGGACGTTCGCACCTATGTACCTGAACTCCCTCAGTTCAGTGAGACTATAACCTCCAGGCACTTAATCCATCACACCAGCGGCATCAGAGACTGGGTTCAATCAATGGCCGTTGGCGGTGTCGAGTACGGCGATGTCATTAGCTTCGAGATGATACTAAGAATGCTAAAGAACCAAAACACCTTAAACTTTGAACCAGGAACTGATTACGCATATTCAAATACCGGCTACAACTTGCTGACGCTCGTCATAGAACGAGCAGCAGGACAAGGTTTCAGAGAATTCACCAATGAGCGCATATTTCAACCACTCGGTATGACCAATACACACTTTTCTGATAACCACAATGAAATTGTTCCAGACCGAGCTGAATCTTACGTATTGACGGGAACAAGAGGGTCTATTGCCAGATATGGGAACGATGCGATTTTCGAACGTCGCGCTAATCAACTTACGGCTATGGGATCAAGTTCACTGCATACAACCATTGATGACTTTATTAAGTGGATGAACAATTATCAGACAGGAGCCGTAGGTGGAGAAGAACTAAGGGATCAAATGTTGGAACGAGGCCTTTTGTCGAACGGAGACACACTAAGCTATGCATACGGCCTTACTATCTCTGATTACAACAATTCACCAACATTTGGACATAGTGGATCATGGGTTGGCTTCAGAAGCAACTTCATACATTTGGGAGAACCTGGCATATCAATCGCTGTGTTCTGCAACTTTTCCACCTGCGACCCCCAAAGCCGTGCCTTCAAGATAGCGGATCTACTAATGGCGGCAGAACCACAAGTAGATACACAGCAAGCTCGACCTGAGCCTACAGCAGAGCCTCACCGAATGGCAGAAGTGCTTGACCAATACACTGGGACATTTAGAAACTACGAGTTAGATACGACCTACCGACTTGTTGTTTCTGACGATCACCTCGTCGCATACCATTGGCGGGCCAGACCAACTCCACTCATTCCACAGGGAGATGACCGTTTTGGATTTGGAACGGGGTGGTTTGGTTCTGGCCAAGGACGAATCACTTTTGACAGAGATGGAAACGGAGAATTACAAGGATTTCAATTTAATGATGTGAGGGTGCGGAATCTTTACTTTGAAAAGACAGGAGCTTTAGAGTAGCCAATTTCCCCTAGGGTTAAACAATAGACTTATGCTGAGCAAAATTCCGACATATTTGTTTTTACTGGCCTCCTTGATCGTAGGAATGCTCATAGGTGGTTTTTTTTCAGACTCACTGCAGGGAGTGGCGACTTCGGTTAACGTGGCCATAAGTGTGATCATTTATTTTGTTCCAATCTTGATTTTTGTCGCTTTAAGCCCTGCTATTTCCTCGTTAGCTGATAGTGGGCGCGCCAACTCGCTAGCTGGGCACGTCATTCTATGGTACTTATTCACTTCTTTTCTAGCCGGGCTTTTAGGATTATCTGTTTCAACACTTCTTTTTGGGCTATCCCTCTCTACCTCTCTCGACAACCCCACCGGAACAATGATGACCTTATTGGCCCCCGGAGAAACTCTTAGTGCCTCCAGACCATTAATCGCCATACTATTGGCAGTCTGTTTTGGACTCTTGGGCACTAAGTGGACTTTTCTCCGACTATTCCTGGAACAAGTCCAATCTAAAGTTTTTTATTTCGGCAGTAAAATCAAGCTAGTGATTGTTCCATTTGTCTTGTTTCTAGGTATCTCCGTAGGCGTTCGGTTCGGAGCTCAATTGGGACTAACCAACTATGTTCTGATGACAATGTACACATTCTTGCTGTGCCTAACTTGGACGACATTCTACCTATTTATTCTGCTCAAATTAGCCAAACCACACGACGTTAAAGAGGTAGCCCGAGATTATTTACTACCAACGGCTGTTTTTGCAGCTGGCACATGTTCATCCCTCCTAACACTGCCTGTCAATTTGGCAAATGTTAAAAAACAAGGAGTTAGTGCAAGAATCGCCGATTTTGTACTACCAGTAGGATCCGTCATTAACTTAGACGCGAGCGCTCTTGCATATGTGGCATACGCTCCATTTGTACTCTCCTATCTCTTCGGGATACAAATCGACTTGGCAACTCTACTAATGGCTTGGCCTGCCATTGTTTTATTTACCATCGCAGCTCCTGGATTGCCAGCTGGAATGGGAACTGCTCTTTGGAGTGCGACCCTTTTCGCCTCCGTACTCAACCTTCCAGAGAATGTCGCTTCCGAGTTCGTGGCCACCTGGATAGCTATGTCCAGCGGCCTCCCTGATATGATGAGAACTGCTACGAACTGCACCAGTGACGGATTTGCTTCTATGATCATGGAAAAATTCCATGGCGACTCAGATTAGTTCTAGAAAAGTCTAGACTGTTCCCATTGTCAATTCAGTATTCCTAGTCCAATTATCTCGTCTATTTTCTGCCCGATTTCCCTGTTATAGCTACCACCTCCACCTGGCCTTTTGTTGAAAAGAGTCACGTAGTTGATCCCGTTATCTCTTTGTAGTGCCAATGCTTGAGTGCCAGGGAGACTTCCCGTGTGATAACGCCATCCCGTGCCGTAGCTGTTACTCCTCACCGTACCAATATTTTCTCCCCAAACCATATAATGATCCAAAAATTCAACGATGGCTCTTGAGGTAGCTACTAATCCCATATATGACAATGCTCCTTCATGGTTCCAACCTCCATCCGAAATAAAAACTTGTGGACCAGTTGGATCGAAAACGTTCACCCCCTTAAAACCCGAATTATACCAAGGCTCCCGAAAATCTCTGTCGGGCAAAAATGATCTCCCTTGGATGACATCATTCCTAGAAATTCCTATCGGACTTAGTACTTCTTTGTGAACATAATCCATATATTTCTGACCAGAGATCTTCTCTATAATCAAGCCTAAAACTAGATAGCCAACATTAGAATAAACGTATTTGGAATCAGGCGTGAATTGTAGGCTTCTTCCTAATAGAAACGAAACCATCTCTTCCTGGCCCGGAGGACTAGTTATGCCCAAGGCCCTTGCAATTTCAACTTCATGAAAAACCCAATCTTTATCTACTTCTCTATCCCACCCACTTCTATGCTGGAGGAGATGTTCTACCGTAATCTGTTTAAACAAAGTATCTCCCAACACAGGAGATGGGTCCAATTCAAGAACTCCAGGAACATCCTGACCCAAGTCAAAAGCTCGAGTAGTAAGATCTAGCTCCCCTGATTCTATGAGTTTCATGATGGCTGCCGCAGTTATTGGCTTACTTACACTCGCCAAACGCATCATTGCGCCTTGGGGAAGTATCTGAGTATGGGCACTATCCTTCCAGCCAAAAGATTTATCATAAACAACCCTGCCATTCTTCATGATACTCAGAGCACCTGCATCTATCTCATTTTCTGACATAAAAGTAGTCATTAAGGAATCGAATTTTTGAAGCTTGCTCTCTTCAGGAGCAGTGATCGTCGTGGAATCTTGACATCCAATGGTGAAAGCGGCCAAAACCAACCAATAGTAACTACCCTTCATCACCATAGACTCGACCCTTTGTATTGGAGTGAAACATTGATCTCTTCTTATCAATGAATCGTAAGCACTTTCTGGGGTAATATTTCATATGGCAGTAGGTACACCCAAACAACCGTCGAGAGCCCCTCTATCCCTCCAAAGAACTCTCGACGGCTAATTTGGGTAGAACACCGCACCTAACCACAATTTTGGCCTCGTTCATTTCATGGTTATTTACATCACCTCACCAACCTTAATAGCCTTACTCCTCCGGTGAAACAAGTAAATTCAAGCCACGCTCCGTCAACGCCTCGTTGAATTCAGAAAGCTCAGTCTCCAACAATGCATCTAGGTTTAATTTCGTGTCATTAACTATGTCTCTCAAAATTGCCTGCACTTCAATATGTTGATCTGTTGGCCTAAAATCGGCCGTAGTCACACCGCCTAACAAATAATTAAGTCTCTCCAATGCCTTGCCAGGATAACGCACTTGGTCCTGCCCCGTGCCAGTCACTTGCAATTGGAGCAGTTCGTCTTCGATTACTACCAAGGCAGCATCAATAGTGCCAGCAGTTTCGACTAAATCCTCGGACCCCCCCTGGTCATCCATTATATCTATCAAATCATAAAGTTGCCGTCTGACCCACTCAATTCGATTTACGGTTTCAGATGCAAGCATCTGATCAGCTCTAATTTTCTGAGCAAGGTCGAACTGTGCCATAATATCATTCATTGAACCCTCTGAATTGGGATCCTTTATGACATTAAGGGTCTGACTGAAATCCTGACTCCCTATTTCTAAGGTGATCGTATAAGTTCCTGGTGGATAGCGTAAAGCTGCAATGGACCCAGCAGATCGTTCTCTGTCAGACCCCAAATCATACCAATCAGCATATTTTGGTTTCGTCCTTAGGGTTGCTGCTTGACCACCGCCATCTCTAAAATCCCACTCTATTCTATTGATTCCAGTATTACTTGGCCCGTCCATCTCTCTTATCATTTTCCCGTCAGCATCCCATATTCTCACGGTCGCTTCAGATCCCGCCATTTCTTCTCCAACCCAATAATTAATAAGAGCAGCATTGGATGGACCTTCTCCATCAGATTGATCGTTCGTCATGACCGCTGGAGCGGTTCTGGGATTAAACCTGTATGCGTCTCTTGGTTCGAAGAGGTGTGCCGAGCTATTGAACACTTCCTGATCCAGTTGTTGCAATGGGCTCAGGTCATCCATTATCCAAAATCCTCTGCCGTAAGTGCCGATCACCAAGTCACCAAAATGTTCTTGTACAACAAGTCCATATTTCGGAGAAGCTGGCAAATTATTAGTCCACTCTATCCAATTATCACCATCATTAAGTGACACATACAGACGATTTTCAGTGCCAACGTAGAGAAGTCCTGGACGCACTGGATCCTCAACAATATCGCGTGTGAAGCTCAGTATATGGTCTGAGATACCATTGGTGATCTTGGTCCATGTTTCGCCATAATCTTCGGTCCGATAAATATAGGCTCCGAAATTACCTACTTGATGTGCTTCAACAACGAGATATGCTTTCGCGGCATCCCACTTGGAAGCATGTATACCACGCACTACGCCATCTTCAGGCCAACCTGGAAAATTCCCGGTTACATCATTCCAAGTGTCACCATTATCCCTGCTGACATGCACCATCCCGTCATTTGAGCCAGCATAAAATACACCTTGCTCCGCTCTCGACTCATCAAAACTATAGATAACACAACAGTATTCCACTCCAAGGTTGTCGGGAGTTAATCCTCCACTAATACCTTGGCGAGATTTATCGTTCGTAGTCAGATCGGGACTAATGACGTCCCAGCTCTGTCCTCCGTTTTGCGTCCTGTGAACATGCTGACTAGTAACATATACCGTGTTGTTGTCATGAGAAGATACTAGCAATGGGAATGTCCACTGAAACCTGTACTTCAAATCTTCAGCATGCCAGCCAACAGTTCCCTCCGGCCAAACTTCCACATTCCTAAACTGACGTGTCTTCTGATCGTGGCGAACAACAATGCCTCCTACCGCACCAGCGCCTGATGCGCTCGACCATACTATGTCTGAATCAGTAGGATCGGGCGTGGCGAACCCACTCTCCCCTCCACCAACTTGATGCCAGTCCCCTCGAGGGATCCTGCCATTATCATACAAAGGATTGCTTGGTCCCCTGTAGGAAGGACCATCCTGTCGGTTGCCCATGACATTGTATGGCACAGCATTATCTGCCGTAACGTGATACATCTGACCCACTGGCAACTCCACAGCTCTATAGGATTGTCCTCTGTTCTCTGAAATATGCACACCTTGGTCATTGCCGATCACCATTCGATCTCCGTTAGCCGGATCGAACCAAAGGTCATGGTAGTCTCCACCAGATCTCTGTCTTCCTGAGTGGTTTATATATGTCAGCCCTCCATCATACGATCTTGCAATACCAGCAGTTAGAAAGAATACCTCGTTTTCATCGTCCGGGGTTACGCGACAATTGTTGTAATAGGCCGTTCTCCCACCTAGATCGCGACTATGGTTAACCAGTTGCCATTCTTGTCCTCCATCATCTGACCGCCATAATTCCCCACTCTCTGTGATGGCTCCATTCCAAGGTACACCATCTCCGGTCTCTATAAGGCTATAAACCCTCTGCGAATTAGCTGCCGACATACATATGTCGATCTTACCTACGGGAAGAGTGGGTAATCCATGTCCACTTAGTCTGCTCCAGGTTTCTCCTCCGTCTTCACTTTTGTAGATTGCCGACCCTGGCCCGCCACTCTGTCTACCCCATGTATTGATCAGAATTTGCCACATTCCTGCGAAAAGAATTCGAGGATTGTTAGGGTCCATGATCACGCTTGATGCACCAGTATTCTCGTCTACAAAAAGCACATGATCCCAGGTCTCGCCGCCATCAGTAGTCTTGTAGATTCCCCTTTCCCGTTGGGCACTGTGCCCGTGCCCCAAGGCCGCTATAAAGACAACTGATGGATCTGTAGGATGGATCACAATTCGACTTATCCTTCCCGTCTCTTCAAGACCCATATGATGCCAAGTTTCACCTCCATCAGTCGATTTGTAGACTCCGTCACCTACGGTCACATTTGACCGAATATGCGGCTCTCCTGTGCCCGCCCAAACTACGTTATTGTCTGAGGAAGACACTGCCAACGCACCGATGGAGTGAGTATCTTGGTCGTCGAAAATCGGTCGCCAAAAGTTTCCCCCATCCTCTGTTTTCCACAGGCCCCCTGCTGCGGCCCCAGCGTAATAGACAAGGGGATTATTGGTGACCCCTGAAACTGAAGCTATCCTGTTACCCACCACCCCTATATGTCTAAATCCAAGAGCCCCCAAGTGTTGGCCAGAAACGCTCTGAGAGCTAGCATCTCCTGGTAGGCTAGCAGTGGCGACGAGTAACAGTATACTCATAAAGTTTTTAGCACTGAAAGACATCTTCCCACTCCTTAATTGGTTATTGACTTAATTTATCTTTACTTACTGTCCACTGAGAATCGACTTAGAATCATCCGCCCTAGCACAACAGCACAATTATAAACACATTGGTTTCATTCCCTGCAATCAGGGAATGTGTAGCATTTCATCATAATATCCATATCCTAAAGATGACAAGACAATCCTTCAACTTTTAAAAATGTGCCATGAATAATAGAAAAAGACACACATCTTTCCACCTAATACTGGCGACCTACGTTAGCCTGGCCTTTTCGCCCTCCCTAGTTCAAAGCCAATCGATAACTTCCTCGACTGATTTTGAAGAGAGCATTAATTCACTTTTTGCTTTCATATCACCTGGAGATCCAGGCTGTAGCTTAGGCATCATCGAACGTGGCAAACTCACATACTCGAAAAGCGCTGGATTGGCTAACCTTGATTGGGAGATACCTATTTCCACTAGTTCTATTTTTGACGTTGCTTCAGTGTCTAAGCAATTCACAGCTAGTGCCATTGCCCTTCTAGAGATAGACGGCCTCCTTAGTCTAGATGATGAAGTCAGGAAGTGGATTCCGGAATTCAAAGACTACGGTGCACCTATCACAATTAGACAACTTTTAAATCACACTTCAGGTATTAGAGATTACCTATCCCTAATGAATCTTGCCGGAACAGACTTCAATAATGTGTTTACCGAGTTCGACGCAGTTGAACTTATAGTAAGACAAGAAGGGTTGAATTTCCCATCTGGAGACCAATTTTTATATTCCAATTCTGGTTACTTGTTAGCTGCACACATAGTCAGAAGAATCACGGGGAAATCGTTACGCGCTTTCTTAGAAGAAAGAATTTTTGCACCACTGAACATGACCAAGACTCAGGTATGGGACGACAGCCAGGAAATTGTTAGTAAGCGGGCCACTGGATATAGCCTTGCGAATGACGACTGGCAGATTGATCACTTATTGAACTTCCAGATGGGAGGTGACGGCCAGATACTGACATCCATTGATGAACTAGTCAAATGGGACAATAATTTTTACCAACCAGTAGTGGGAGGAAACTCACTGCTTCAGAAGTTACATGATCGTGGTGTGTTAAATAACGGAGACGTTATCGATTATGCCCTCGGCCTGACGGTAGATGAATACAGGGGGCTAAAACGAGTAATGCACACTGGGTCTTGGGGAGGATTCAGAGCTAACATCACACGTTATCCAGATGAACACACTAGCTTCATCCTACTCTGCAATCGCTTTGATGGAACTCAAGAACTTCGAATCACAGATGTCGCCGATCTTGTTCTCGTCGACAAATTCACAGAGCAGAACGTAACAGGCGTGAACCTGCGTTCAGATGGATCCCCAGTGAACCAACCAGACCAGCAACTGGCTCCAGTTTCATCTGAAACACCTGACTCTCAGCTGGCTACACTAAAAAACTATACTGGTGAATACTGGAGTTCCGAACTTGGGGTATCCTTCCACATCAACCTAGAAGCAGAGCAACTAAAGATAATGAGGCCCAATGGTAGCGTCACCAATCTCGAGTATGTTAAGAACAAGCAATACACTGGCGATGGCTTGGTCGTCTACTTTGAAAGTTCTAGTCGAATGAAAATTGATACCGGTCGCGTTCTGGGAATCACATTCATTAAAGAAGGTGTTTAGTTTATGCGCCTATAAATGGCACGACTAACCCTTCTCTCACCGTCAGGGCCTGTACGGATGTATTCGTTGTCGATGACGTTACCATCATCTGAAAGGACGTTCATAATCACCTGGGTGACTTCCCCGTTACGCATATTGGAAATCTTATTAGTCTTATCATCGACTATCTCAACAGCAGTCTTACTGTTTTCTTGGCCCTCTACATCTCGGAATTCGCCATCAAAAAGAGTCACATATCCCCATTTTGATTCTCTCCCTTCCGAGTTAGTTGCCTCAACGGTTATCCTCATGCCACCATCACCATAGGGCTCATAGGTCATAATATTTATCGCTGGAGGCGGTGCGTCTGAGTCCATCTGCCATACTCCAAATCTTGGGTTCTGCATGTCCATTTCTGGCTCTCCAGATGAACAGCCCACTAGAATTAATAAGATACAAGACAGAGCTTTTAACGAGGTCGAACTATTCATTTGCGCACTCCTCTAATGTGATTCTCAATTTTTGACGAATTTTTTGGCCATTTCCTTGATTGAAAGTATGGTCGATTTCAAAGCCCGTACAGTAACCTCTGGAGATACGGAGACTAATCGCAATACTTTTTTTCCCTTTATAGTAGCAATGGAGATAGCTCTCTTGCCTTCCAGGTTGGTCCTTTTGTACACGTACTCTTGTAGGCTACACAAATCTTGTTTGTCAATTTCAACCGGCTGTACCCTAAAACAGATGACTCCAGTATCCGGCTCATTCATGATCTCTATCTCAGCGTCATCTATCAAAAACTCAGCTAGATCATTCACCGCATTGATACTGCTCCGTAATCTTTGTCTCAACCCATGAAGTCCTTGGGTCTTTATAGACGTGACCAATGGAAGGGCTGAAAATGGCCTCGTAGATGGAGGTGATTTGAGTCCTGGATTGGGCATTTCTTCTTCTTTTCTATTGAAATAATTGGAATAAACATTAACCCTCTCAAAATTTGTCCCATCATTCAAAAATAACAGAGATGATGGTATTGGAATTCCCAATTGTTTGTGTGGATCCCACACTATGGAATCGACCATCTCTAAGCCCCTAAAAAGATGTTCTTTTTCTGGAAGTAGACTATACGCTAGCCCATAGGCTCCATCAGCATGGAGCCACACTCCTTTCTCGGAACACATTTTAGATATTCCTGGCAGCCCATCCACCGATCCAGTTATCGTAGATCCCAATGTTACGACTACGCATACTATCTCATGTTCCGAAGCGTGGCCTTCCAGGACTTTCATCACCTCTGCTGGATTTATCCTCAAATTCTCGTCCAGGCCTATTTTCAATAACGCATTTTCTCCTAGCCCTAGAAATCGAGTGGCATGCAGGACCGAAAAATGAACATCCTCAGCTACTACTATTTTCAGGTTTTGGGGGTTTACAAATCCAGACATCCCCTCCTTAGAATAGTCGAATCCCATTTTTTCAGCGTGTCTATGTAGTGCGAGATATAAAGCTTGCTGATTTCCATATGTCCCAGAATACATAAATGTAGCTTCTGATTTTTCACTGAGTTCGAAAAGTTCGCATAGCTTTTCGCAGCAAAGCTCTTCTAGTACTGCCCCTCCTGGAGAAACTTGCCAATTTGTAACGCCCTGATTGACATGAAGAGCTAGCTCTGCCCCTATCAAAGCACCTTCTTCTGGAAATGCATTAAACATGGACTGAAACTCTGGACTACCGTAATTGAGTAAATGCGGGACTAGTGTAGTTTTTAGCTGGCTTGATAGATCTGTCGAATCCATTCCCTCGTACTCAAATTCCACGAGGCCTTTCAAATCTGATCGAACCTGAGCCAAAGAGGCGCCCGAGTAGATTGCTCTAGACATGACCACCATATCTTCTGACTTTGCTAATAAATAAGGCCTGATTAATGAATCCCAAAAGGGTGCTCAACCCAGAAGCAATCCCATCTACTACCGGTAACCCCAGTCGCCCCTGAAGCTCGAAACTGGTCCCCACCAAGTCTGCACATCCAAGCACTATGACTTCCGCTCCATCCTCATCGATCGCATCCCTGGATACTCGCTCACATAAATCCAATTTATCTACCACTCCAGTCACCGAATCTAGAGGGCGCACGGAAGTGAGTTGTTTTCCGAGGTTATACTTTCTGGCCAAGGCTTCCTTATTGGGAATAGAGCCAGTTGTAGCGGATATCACAGTGAATCTATCGCCCAGAAGACAGGCGGAGTGCATAGAGGATTCGCCAATCCCAACTACTGGTTTGTGGCTAACCTCTTTCATGAGATCTAGATTAGGATCAGAATGACAAGCTACCAAAAAACCGTCATAATGTTTCTGATTTTTCTGGATTAAACGGGTCATCCCTGGCGCAGCTTGCGCCTCATCCTGATATGTTTCTATAAACTTAGGGGCATCTTCAATCTTTGTAGTTACTACTTTGGCTTCATTCTCAGCATATAACGTTGCAAAATCCTGTATGTCCCTAGTCATCTCTTCAGAACTATTCGGGTTTATAATNAATATTCTTTTCATTGAATTCCTAGTATTCCAGAACTTCTGGTAATTTGCGGTGGAGGTACCTGCCACGACCAGGTTGGGCTAANCAAACGTCACCATCAATTATCAGATCTCCTCTCGAATANACTCTCTTTATCTTGCCTATTGTCTCGTGCTCATCAAACACAGACCAATCCGTAGCCATGTGCAGAGTATCTNCACTCATTTTCCACGATTCTAGGGGATCCAACAGAACGACATCTGCATCGGCTCCAGGCATCAAATTGCCCTTTCTTGGCCAAAGACCGAATATTTTTGCTGGAGTAGCAGAAACAGCTTTGACAAAAGTTTCTAGTGTTATTTTTTCTTTTACAACCCCTTCGGAATATAAACTTATGAATCTCGATTCAACGCCTGGGATTCCATTTGGACAGAGATCAAATCGGTCATTTCCATACTGTTTTGCTTCCCAAGAATATGCGGCATCGTCAGAAGTAACCATTGGAATTCTTCCTTCTGACAATCCCGTCCAGAGCAATTCTTGATTTTCCATGCTCCTGAGCGGAGGAGAGCAAATCCATTTAATACCGTCGTCCCTTTTCAGGTGCTCGTCAGTGAAGAGGAGATAATGTGTACATGTCTCGGTATGTATATCAATCCCCTTACCCTTTGCTTCAGTAATCAAGTCCAACCCATTTGCAGAGGTGAGATGAACAATGAAAGTTCTTCCCTGGGTCCTCTCGGTAAAACCAATTGCAGTCTTTATGGCTGCATCTTCAACTTCAGAGGGCTTACTAAGAGCGTGATGATAAGCAGAGAAACCGCCTGCCTCCAACTCCCTTTTGATACCCGCCTCAGCCATATCATTATCTTCCTGGTGTAACAGAAGCATTCCTCCTGCCGAACAAAGAGCTTCTGATATCAGCTCTAAATCCTGGTCTTCGATGAGTAGGCCTTCATCTCTATAGGTCATATAACATTTTATGGTGGGTGCGCCCATTTTAACTACCGTTGCAATTTCATTAAGAGTCTCAGGATTAGGGTCAGTTATTACTGGATGCACNCCCCAATNAATTANTGCCTTCCCTTTNGCTTCTGCTTCCTTATCGGTGATTGTTTCGATTAGACTGTCACCATGGCGTTGATTAGAAAAATCAATAACGCTTGTAACNCCACCAAAAGCGGCTGCCAAGGTGCCCGTATAGTAGCCATGAACACTCACAGTATTCATAAAAACATCGTTGAGATGGATATGGGTATCTACCCCACCAGGAAGCACTAAAAGACCCGACGCATCCACCACCTCATCGATGTCATCTGAAGCAACAGANTCAGNCTCCGNGATCAGCCCATCCTTGATATATAGATCATCGNAAAAAACACCGTCTTCTGAGACGATCCTTCCTCCTTTTATCAGAATACTACNTGGCGTTTTATGAGCCATGGCTCGACCNCCTNAGCTACGAAAAAGATNCCTCCNGATTCCANCCAACAGGCATTTGCCCGGTCNGGTATTCATGTTAACATTCAACAGATTAACGCCTAAGCTAGAACTATTTCAAGGAAGACATNATTCGGCACTTCAAGTGGTCTGTANTTTTCTGGTTCNGTTTCTTAGGCTGTTCAGANGACACCTCTAGTTCTAGTTCGCCTACAGNTCCTAGTCCCCAGCCAGATCCACCAAAGATCGCACAACTNNCTCTATCTCAGTCAGAGTATACTTTNGTGAGCTTGGGAAGTANCGCCCAANTGAGGATCACTGCANCTGATCAATATGGTACATATATGCCCAATCCTCAGATAACCTGGACAACATCTGACACGCTAAAGGCAACGGTAAACCAGCGAGGATTAGTTACCGCAATCTCTCAAGGTTCGGCTGTAGTCACTGCACAATCTGGAACGATCAAAGCTTCCGTTGCGATAACCGTAGATCAAGAAGTAAAAACCATAGATTTCGAAACCGAATTACTTCGTTTTGAGTCCATCCTAGACACAATTAGTGTTCAACCCATTGTCAAAGATGCCAGAGGAAATCTAGTGACTCCTGTAATAGCAAACTGGTCCTCGGCAGACGAAACAATAGTCAGTATCTCACAGGAAGGATTGGTTACTTCGCAAGGAAATGGAAGAACTCAAATAACAGTGACTTCGGAAGCAATATCAGAATCTTTAGCGGTCATAGTAAATACGGATGGACTCATAATAATATCTTCTATCACACCTGCAATTCTAACAGAAGGATCGGAAGGCACTATAGTAGGTGCTGGCCTGTGGGGGACATCTGGAAACGAATTGACAATCGGGGGCTACCNAGCTCAAGTGACAACGGCAACCTCATATCAAATAGATTTCGTACTTCCTTCCTTNAACTGCCTACCGCCACGAAAAACACAGTTAACATTAAAAAACGATAGTGANAGTGTCGCTACGGAAGTGTCTGTATCACCACAGAATCTTCAATCTTTAAGCCCAGGTGAAAGTATTATTGCTACCGACGGTTGCCTGCAATTAGCGAAAGGAGATCCTGNAGGCAAATATCTCATTGGAGCCCTGAACATAACAGAGGACCCTGGTTCGTTAATTGATGTAGCCATAGANGTGAAAGCTGGGCTGGACACAAACCTCGAACTTTTTGCTAGTCGAACAGCCGNACCAAATCCACTCACGAGAACACCGATTGCAAGCCTGATAACGACAACACCTAACAAACTTACAGTTCCTAGGGAATCAACATCTAATCCACTCATGGATTTAAACATGGAAAGACACAACCATGGAGAACAACTGATAAGAAACAACGAACGTCTGCTGATTGAGGAAATCGGAGTTGATCGTATCAGGCAGGAAATCAACAACTCAAAACAAACGTTCCATCTACACGATAACTTCTACGGTGAACCAATCCTTGGAGATACTGTTCCATTCAATATGGGGCTCTCCTGTGCTTCTGGTGACACTCTACAAATACAGGCGAAACTTGCTTATGTCGGCAACGAAACACTGTGGTATGAAGATCTCGGAAATCCCTTGGAGGAATCATTTAGCCAATCAGAATACACAAACTTTGACACTAAATATTCCGAAAAAACTCTACCCGCCCTACAAGATTACTTTGGGAATTACGGAGACATAGACTCCAACGGCAAATTGTCTGTATTAGTGACAAAAGAGGTGAACAGGCGAAAAAATGTTTTAGGGTTTGTATGGGGGGGGGACTTGGTGCCGGACAACCTCTGTCCGGGAGCCAACCAAGCAGAAATATTTTATGGGCTGGCTCCAGACCCAGACGGCCTGATCGAAGACATCATTCCAAAATCCTGGCTTACTGAAATCTACGATCCTTTGATAGCTCATGAAACAACTCACGTAATCCAAATCACTCGAGCTTTCTATGAAAACGCCACATACAAGTCAACCTGGGAAATGGAAGGTGGTGCAACACTAGCAGAGCAAATAGTTGGTTATAGGATCTATGGCCATGACTCAGGGATGAATTTGGGACTTTCCGAATACAATGCTGGATTCAAATGGTATAAAGACTGGGCTAGTGACTTGACTCGTTACTTTGGCGCCTCAGGCTCAGGCAAGGTTAATGGTGCTCCCGAACAATGTTCGTGGTTGGGCAAGGAATCTCAAAATAATNANGGTCCCTGTATAAATCGGAGAGCTGTTTACGGAGTGCCTTCTATTTTCATTAGAATGATTCTAGATATGTTNGGTCCGACTTATCCGGGAGGTGAAAAGGCCCTCAGCAGAGACTTGGTCGGAGCAACTGATTATGGTGGATTNNCNAATTTCGAAGAACGAACAGGTGGTGGACGTGGAGATCTGCTTGCTAAGTTTGCCATGACACTTTGGGGGGACGGAAGAGTCTCTGATTATCTTACCTCATGGAACATCCACGATGTAATGCAGAGGTGGACTGAAAATGGCCGGCTACAGCCCTATGAGAATATCTTGGCAGAAGAGTCCTTGCATGTGTCAGTGAGAGGTGGCTCCAACGCCTATCTAGAATGGCATCCACCAAGCCAACACGCTCCATCAAGCGTGCATATNCGANNNCCGCTCGGATCGATTNCACCCAATAACATGCTNCTCTGGATACAAAGAATTGAGTGATCACCATGACTAGCTAAAANTCAGTAGATCCAGTGGAAAAAAAANCGAGAAATGATAGTATTGTAGTANCACTCCAATTGACAGAACTTTTGAGAAATGTNAATGGTAGACNAAATCAAAACTGGATCCCTGGGCGAACGTGAACTTCAGGTAAAGTACGGAACCCAAGAAAGAGCAGACAGATTCTATAAAANACAGATGTTCGATCATCTCAATCCAAGAATGTTNGAATACCTNCTNCGCCAAGAAATGATGTTTGTTGCCAGTTCAGATTCCAAGGGAGAGTGTGATTGTTCGCTTCGTTCTGGACCACCAGGATTCGTATACACACTAGATCCAAAAACTCTTATCTATCCTGAGTACCGTGGTAATGGAGTAATGGCAACTCTGGGTAACATCCGAGAAAATGNCAACGTNGGTATTTTCTTCCCTGACTTTTATGAAAGCACAGTAGGCCTTCATGTAAATGGACGAGCCGAGATCATCGAGAATGCTGAACTAAGAACCTGGAAAAACCTGACGAAGGAAGTGCGAAAGGCCACCCTAATTACAATAGGAAAAAAGCCTGAAAGGTGGGTTTTAGTCCATGTCGAAGAAGCTTACATACACTGTTCTAAACATATNCCCCATTTGAAACCCACTGGGAAAAGACTNTTTTGGGGAAGTGANGACAAATTAGAGAAAGGTGGAGACTACTTCCACGAGTCTGACACCCTTGAATNATCAATTTAGAACCTCTGGAAGAGAAAGTTTANCTTTATTTCTATAAAGCCAGTTCACATCGACGATAAAAGAGTACAACAGAAGTCCCAAACTTATTGTCGCTGTCATCAANGCAGCTCCGNCAGAAGACACTGGCGCAAGACAAACAAGTANAGACANCCCCTGGATCACACAAATAATTTTNCTCCTCCAACTAGGNGGTAGNTCTTCTTCCAAACATGGGTATAGTTTCCCAGCGACTACAAACCCGTAACGCAGCAGGCCAATTCCCAACACCCAAAAACCTAGTTTTCCACCTGTAAAAAGTAGTATCGATAAAGTGAGTAGTAAAAACGCATCAATTTCCATATCCAATCTCGCACCGAAAGACGATTCGGATTCTGTNACCCTTGCAATCCAGCCGTCTAGGCCATCCGTGGAAAGAGCAACCACGCTGACTCCAACAATCCACCAATAAGATTCAACCATCACATTTTGAAGGTGAAGNGTGATAGCAAGTAATGAAATACTTAGAATAGCCCTTGTAATCGTCATTCTGTTTGCCCATCCTAATCCGAGTGCCTTCACATCGGCAGGTCTAAATTTGAGCAAGAGGTACCCAAACATTGTGTACAAAATTGCNGCATGAAAAAAATAACTGGCCTTAAGNGATAACACGGACCATGTTGCGATAGAGCTAATGGCCAGCGGGATGATCCCTATCAGCAACTCGAACAATACGACGCGTTTTGGAACCTTAGTGGACATAGTTTAAACCTAATTTGAAATTCAGGGCTGATCCGAAAGACATTTTGAAACCAGAAGGATCCCAATAATGACTACTACACCTACTCACTCTGAGCAATTCTGGGTCACCGAACCAGGCAAGGGNGAGCTAATCCGGAAACCCCTCCCNTCTATCTCCGATGAAGACATTGTTATTAAAACTCTCTATACTGGNATCAGTCGGGGCACCGAAACCCTGGTTTTTCATGGCCGAGTGCCAGTTTCTCANTATAACTTGATGCGAGCGCCATTTCAGGAAGGCGACTTTCCCTCTCCAGTCAAATATGGCTACTCCAACGTAGGGACCTGTATTTACGCTCCAGATAGTTTCAGGACAACTTTCTTGAATAAAACATTTTTTTCCCTTTTTCCCCATCAAGACGTTTTTGTCATACCGTCCACATCGGTCATAGAGTTGCCCTCATTGCTACCACCTGAACGTGCCATTTTAGCCCCCAGCATGGAAACTGCTATTAATGCTACCTGGGATGGAAAGCCCAAANTCGGNGACAACATTATGGTCATAGGAGGAGGAGTTATTGGTCTGCTAGTAGCATACTTATCAAATAGAATCGAAGGGGCAAAAGTCCTGCTGGTCGATCCAGAATCTAATCGTAAGAGAATTGCTGACGCACTCAATATCGATTTTTCAACAGAACCCACAAGAAGTTTCTCTCCCAACCTCATTTTCCACGCCAGCGGCAATCCTAATGGCTTGAGGACTGCACTTTCTCTTGCACCTCTTGACTCCACTATTGTGGAATTGAGCTGGTATGGTAACAAGGAGATTTCATTGCCCCTCGGAGAAAATTTTCATTCCCATCGGTTAACACTACAATCTAGCCAGGTTTCTAACATTCCTCCCAGCCACTCCCCGCAATGGGACCATAAAAAACGCTTAGAACTGGCCTTGAAGCTGCTAATGGACAATGCACTGGATATCCTGATAGCTGGAGAAAGCCCATTTGAGGAAATGCCTAAATTGTTTTCAAATGATCCAGGAACTCCAGCTATCAACCTATGTCATCGAATCACCTACTTAGACTGAGGATAGAATTATGTACACTTTGACAGTCCGCGATCATTTTATGATAGCCCATAGTTTTCAAGGATCCATTTTCGGGCCTGCGCAAAATTTGCACGGTGCTACCTATGTCGTGGACGTCACTTTTAAAAGAAGCACTCTGGACAGAGACGGCTTAGTTGTAGACATAGGCATAGCTTCTGGAAAGGTGAAGAACCTTTTAGATGATCTGAATTATCGCAATCTCGATGATCAGAAAGAATTTGAAGGNAAAAACACTACTACTGAATTTCTCGCAAAAGAGCTATTCGATCGACTGGCCGAAGAGGTCCANAAAGGGACTTTGGGCGAGTACGCTTCAGGGCTTTCATCTATAGAGGTAACCCTAAAGGAATCGCACATCGCTTGGGCGAGCTACGAAGGCAAAGTGTGATACCCACCACCTTACATTTCGTTATAAAGGGGGAGCTAGACCAAAAAACCGGAGGCTATATTTACGATGCCAGAATTATCAGAGAAATGCGTTTATTAGGCTGGCATATTANTGTNNATTCGACANCAAACTCGAAACNGGGGGAAGAAGGTNGNGTTGAAGAAGACTTNGGATCAATACTAAGTGGCNTAGAAGACAATGAAATCGTAATACTTGATGGCCTAGTGATGGGAAGGCATCCACTTGTATTAAGTCAACATGCTCACAGNCTGAGAATGATAAGTCTCTTGCATCATCCTTTGTCAAAAGAGTCGGGACTAACAGAATTGGAAAAGGACCNTTTGTTGCACTCTGAAAAAGCAGCCNTAGCTTCTTGTATCGGAGTTGTTACAACGAGTGATTTTACCTCCCAACAACTTAGTCACATGGGAGTTTCAGGAAGCATTATCAAAACTGTAATACCAGGCACCGATCCCTCTCCTGTTTCAATAGGCCCACACAAACATTTTAGTCCCAGATTTCTGTGCGTCGCATCTGTAATACCAAGAAAAGGNTTAGATACTCTAGTCGACGCTCTATCTCAAATTCTGCATTTAGANTGGGAATGCATTTGTGCTGGGAGCCTAGATCGAAAACCTGGTTACGCATCNGACATACTCAAGNAGGTAAGAGATAAGAAACTTAGCAGTAGGATTCTATTCACAGGAGAGTGTTCCCAGTCCACTATCGATAAATTCTATCATNTAAGTTCTATTTTTGTTCTTCCATCAATGTATGAAGGATATGGCATGGTGCTANCNGAGGCTGCAACACGAGGGCTTCCTATCATAAGCACGACTGCAGGGGCAATACCCAATACCCTCAAGAGCATTAATGCAGTTCTTGTACCACCTGGAGATACACAGAGCCTGGCTAAAGCCATGGAACAAGCTTTGGTAGGTGAATCTCGAAACTCAGAAGGATTCACGATAAGAGCTAACCAAGCCCAAAAACACTTCCCTGACTGGAAATCCACGACAAAAACTTTTGAAGAAGCTATAAAAACTTTGGCTTATAATAATCCAAGGGGGCTGGCCGATGGATAATTCCACTTTCTCACGCAATTGGCTGCAACTGAGAGAATCTGCTGATCATCGCTCAAGGTCCCACGCACTCGCCTCTGCCCTTATGGATTTTTGGGATAGTAAGCAGAGAGTTAACATTTTGGACTTGGGCAGTGGTACAGGATCAAATCTTCGTTATCTATCGAAATACTTAGGTGACTTAAACCAACGCTGGACTCTCTTGGACAAAGACGAATCGTTATTAGATAATATAAAAAAACCCTCTATGAAATCTGTAAACTTTGTCCCTGTCGTAGGAGATATCCTTGATGAAGGATTACAGCTAGTTCAAGGGAGCGATCTCGTTACCGGATCGGCGCTATTAGATTTAACATCTGAAAAATGGTTACATAAACTTGCCCAATCGGTAGCTCACCAAGGTTGTCCAGCATATTTCGCACTATCCTATACGGGAAATATTTCCTGGCTCTCTAATGACAACCTAAAGAGCAACCACTCCAACCCTAAAAACCATGAGTTTATTTGTGATCTCGTCAACCAACATCAACGAAGAGACAAAGGGACTGGCCCAGCATTGGGACCTTTGGCGGTAATTCGTCTTGATGAACTGCTGAGAGGCAGAGGATACATTACCAAGTGCCACCCTAGCCATTGGATTTTAGGCCACGAAGACAGCTCACTCAAGAAGGCACTTATAGAGAACTGGTCCCACTCTGCAATAGAAGAGTGTCCCGACGAAAAAAAGAAAATCTTATCATGGCGTCATTCTTGTTTAAGCTTAGCCGATTCCACCGATGGGATACTGGAAGTTAGTCATTTAGATATACTGGCACTCCCAAAGCTCAGATCCGTCAATTCCTAATTTTTAGATCCAAATCAAAAAGTACGTCATCACCTAATTCAAATCGCCTACAAGCAGGCCTGACAGCCTCGGCAAGAGAATCTATGGCTGGTAAGTGGAAAGAAGGCCTCCCGGGTCCAATAATCATCGGCGCTACAGTGACATGAATACGATCAAAAAGTTCAGCCTGGAAAAACCGTGACACAGTCATTCCACCCCCCTCTACCAAGATCCTTCTAAGTCCACGTTCTCTAAGGACCCCAACTAGATTCTTCAAGTCAAAACCACCAACTTCGCAACAGTCCAAGCCTACAGATTCATAATTTGTACTGGCTTCCTGTGAATCACTATTTTTGTCATGTATTACAATAGTCCTAGCAGACTGGTCATTTAGCACACGTTTGTCACATTTAATGCGTCTTTGAGGGTCTAAGATAACCCGGGCCGGATTAGAGCCAGAAATTCTTCGAACTGTCAATCTAGGATCGTCTAGCAGAACAGTATCTGCACCCACTATCACTGCATCAGCAATGGCTCTCACCCTGTGTAAACGCAAGAGGTCTTCCTTTCCCGTAACGTAGTATGAATCACCTCTTTCGGTGGCTATCTTGCCATCCAAACTTTGGCCGATCTGACCTATGATCCACTCATCCTTTAGGGCTAATGGTCCGTACAACTGGAGTATGTGTAAACCATTTGAACTAATTGGGATTGAACCGGTCCACTCACTTCCAGAATTCTTGAACTCAACTGATATTTCTTCAGTGTCACAGAACCTAAAGGATCCCTGAGTTGACCCTAGGAGTTTTTTCGGGATCCCTGTAATAATGGACCAGGACGACTTCGCATCAATCTCAGAAATCCCCCTCCCCTGCCACTATCATCCATGTCCAATTCCGTCATATCCAGCATCACCTGAGAAAGGCACTTCCCGTAGTGCTCGAGTAATTGTTGTCCGATTATATCTGAGCTCAGCGTTGCGTCTCCTACAGTCCCAGATTCGTGGATATCATCAGCCATCCAATACAATGAAACTGCGCGATCCCTTCCTATCATACGCATCCGCTGACTCATCTCTTCGATTTTGGAAGAGTTACTGCAGAAGTTTTCTGGTTTTACTAGATCAGGTCTAAGGTGCATCATCATGGAAGTTTCCGTTGCGCCACCATGAAAACCGTGAGTCCACTCATTCTCTGGAAATTCTATTCCTTTCGGCCTGGGAAATCTGAAGTAATCTACCTTTGCCACTGATAATCCTCCCTCTGCATGAAGCTTCATACCAGCTATATCCAGAGCAGCGCTATTTCCTCCATGGCTGTTAACAATTAATAGACGTCGAATCCCTGCTCGTACTATCTGTCTCCCCAATTCAACAACCATTGGAATGAGTACCTCGGTTGAATAACTAATCGTGCCTGGAAATTCGGTGTGTTCTAGACTGACACCGATCGATAGGTCGGGTAGCCTTACTACTGAATTCTCATCAGGAATATGCCTGAAACTCCTTTCAAGAATACCATTGCCGATTATAGAATCTGTGGCCAGTGGAAGGTGTGAGCCATGTTGCTCGGTTGATCCAGCCAATAAAATTGCTAATGGATCCCTCCTCGCTAGGTCAGAGATTTCGTGAAACGTGAGGAATTCCCAGTCCTTAATCATGCCTTTTTATCACAGTCTAAACCATTAACGAGTCTCGCATACAAATCTCCCGAACTAGATTCTTCAGACACCAACATTTGTATTATCTCTCTTTGGTATATCCATCTTTCCAATTTGAACTTTTTCTCTTCTCCTATCACGATATTATACTCATATGAACCCAATCCCTCCAAGTATTCGATACAGGATATTGCAGCCTCTATATCGCCATAGACGAACTCAAAAGATATTAAATCTATCCTATAACTAAGACCCTTGAGAACATCTAATTCATATCCCTCCACATCAATTTTGCAATAATGAGGAACGCCATGTGTAGCGATCAACTCATCCAAAGTAGTTACTTTCACTTCTACTGTGTGATCCCATCGTACCCAACTAAAACTTGGGTTAGCAGTTACTATCCGATCTTTCCATGAATCTGCTACTGTAGACACAGTCGGCGTCAGTTGGCTAATCGCAAGTTGGCTAGTACCAACCATACCACCTAAGGCCTCATCTCTTATCGTGATTTTACGATTCCTTCCGACCAATCTCCTTAACCACTTATTTATTTCGGGCTGTGGTTCTATCGACACAACTTTTGCTCCCAACCAAGCGAAAGCAGACGACCTATCTCCAAGATGAGCACCAACATCGAAGACTAAGTCATTTGCCGACACCAATTTTCTATAAAACTTGCGCAAGGTATTTTGCCGACCTGGCCTCCAATAGATAATGAGGGATCTTATCAGGCCCATCCAGCTGGCTATCTTAGACATAGCTATTAATTCGAAGCCCTATTTGATTCTCTCGAACTGCTGAATACATCTAAAAACATCCTTCTAAAAGTATCCATCCCTTGAATGTCATCTAAGGAATCAGGTGGTATAGAGCCTGGAACAAAACCATAATCTAGCAATGGAGCTAGTAAAGATTGATCCTTGCTGATCACATGTATGGGAACAGCCTTGCTAGCGTCTTCTCCAGTGATCAAGGGCGCTGCCTGATGGTCCCCTAAAACGATCAACATATCTCTCCCTTTTAGGTAATGTTCAACAAATCCCACCATTGCATTGATGGCATACTCTAAGGACAAACCATAGTATTCCTTGACATTTTCGTGGTTGGACCAGAGTTCTCTTGGGGTCGGACCAGTCTTCTCCCACTCGTTAAACATTTCACCATCACCTATAGCACCCCAATCATCGTATACTGGAATAATGGGGGTCCAGGGAGCATGGCTACTTATTAAACTTAATTCTACAAAAAGTGGCCTCTCAACCCCGTGGATTGTTCTTATAGTATTCTGCAAAAAGGACCATGTGAATTGGTCTGGCATGGTGACCCAATTCAAGGGTGGCCCAGCATAATCTATGTTCTCGAAACTGTAAATCTGATCATAACCAAATCTTTGACCCTCTGGCCACGCTCTTGTAATAGCAGGCATCAATGCTACTGTCTCGTAGCCTGCTTCTCTAAAGTCGTCCACTAGTGTATTGGGCTTCTCCGCTAAAAGTAGATCGTAACGCAACTGATTATCTATCCATAACCCACTGAGAAGTGAGGCGTGCCCGTACCATGACTGGCCTCCCTGGCTGGGCGCTAAAAGGGTCCCGCTTACAACCTTCAACCCCGCTGTTTCCATTCTTATTCCGAAGTCCACTAACCGAGGCATAACGACTGATCTATAAGGCTCATCAAAGACCGCCGAAACGCCGTATGATTCAATAAATCCTAGGAAAACATCACCACCTCTGATCTTATCCAAATCAGTATTCTGATTTCCAGAATTACCCACATTAGCCTCAATTTCATCTATGAACTTTTCTTTTTCATTAAGCATTCTCATAAAATGCTGAGTTTGTTGAACTGTCACGCGGACTAGCGGAGTATCGATCCTGTCGGCAGAGACAGGCAAAGAAACCCCATAAATCCCCATCCCACCCACGATTAACAAGACTAAATGGAATCCNGTAACCAACATNCCCTTTTTTCGAGTTCTGTTTGGATTAAATAGTCTTCCGAGCACAATGACCAACAAAAAGGTTGTGATGACTAGTGATGCTAAAATAACAANCGTACNTAACAGTCCCACATTTGTTATTAGTAATTCGTAAATCGAACGAAGTAGGAAAACGTCCAAATACAGATTCAAGAGCCTGCCNAAAGCCAGTTGACAAATAGCATCACCCAAAACCACTAAAACCAGAAGTACAAACAAAAACGAAATGAAATAGGATATTTGGCGAGATAAAAGACCTCTAGGGAGTAAGCCAACAAATCCTACAATGGACATTGCTTCAAGTGAAATTATGAAAGAAATTTCAAGGCCAGACGATATCCAACTAGGAAAGGTTGATAAAGCATTGACAAGAAAGAAAACAAACATCAACCTCAGCAATGTTTTCCACCTCCTTCTGACTGTCCCTTTATGAATAACTTTTTAACTGTCAAGCTAAAGATGGGCCCCAATCTTTGGCGTCCGAAAACTTTTGGTCGGGCTTGCCTGATCAGCCTGTCTGTCTTCTCGTTTTCATTTTGCAACCAAGCTGATCACAGGTTCAATGTCGANCCTTCAGCCGATGTTACTAGCCTTAATGAGTCTGTTGACCATAGGCANATTTCCCAGGACCCTTGGGAAAGTATGCAAAACCTTGCCGAATCTCTCTCTAAAGGACCTTACAGACAAGGCTATGAACCCATTCCTCAGATTTTATCGGGATTAGACTACGAACAATACAGATCTATTCGGTATCGACCAGAAAAGTCGCTTTGGCGAGGTCAAAGTCCTTTTGAGATTCAGTTATTCCATCTGGGATTTTTATACAAAACACCAGTCAAGCTTTTCATATTTGACAGCAATACTAAGATGCTTGAGCCATTCAAATTCGATAGCAATTTGTTTAGATACGATAAACCAGCGCCAACAGAACTCAACGAGATGGTATCCGCACCGGGCTACGCAGGGTTTCGCATTCATTATCCTCTCAATCGACCAGGNATAGCAGATGAAATTGCTGTATTCTTGGGCGCCTCATATTTTAGACTGCTTGGGCCAGGCCATGCGCATGGCCTATCCTCTAGAGGCCTTGCAATCAATACAGCTACTGACATGCCCGAAGAATTCCCCGTTTTCACTGAATTTTGGTTACGCAAACCAGTCGGCGATGAAAAAATGCTGGAATTCTATGCTCTACTGCAAAGCCCTTCTGTCACCGGAGCTTATAAATTCCAATTAGGTGTGGATGAAAACACTGTACTTGAAGTCACAAAGCACCTTTATGTCAGGGAGAATATTAGTAAAGTTGGTATTGCTCCATTGACAAGTATGTTCCTATATGGTCCAGATCAGGCCCCACAGTTTGACGATTATCGTCCATCGGTACATGACTCCGAAGGNNTGCTNCTAGCTACCAATGATANCCATTGGGAATGGCGCCCCCTCAATAACGGGAAAAANCTTCGTTTAAATAGCTTCCCCACTGACCATCTCCGTGGATTTGGNCTNGCTCAGAGAACAAGAGATTTTTCNCAATTTCTTGATNCGGAAGCCTTATATCACAGAAGGCCCAGTCAATGGGTGAAACCGAGATCTGGTGACTGGGGAACTGGCAAGGTAGAACTATTTGAGATCCCTTCACTTCAGGAGTTTGCCGACAATGTCGTCGCCTATTGGATTCCCGAAGAAAACATATTGAAGGGAGACCAAAAAACCTACTCATATCAATTGACCACCTTCGATAGCAGACATCCATCACAAACCCTGGGTCAAGTCAAACGCTCTGTCACTGGATCTATTGGCCTACCAAATCAATCACCGAACTCCATATCTCAAAACAGAAGATTTGTGATCGATTTCGAAAATGTTCCCACGATAACCGTTGAAAACGGAATNGACGTCTCCCCCGAACTGCATTTAACCTCTGGAACCTTTTCGGAACTAGTCCTAATAAAACTTCCTTTCGAAAATCAGTGGAGAGCAACATTTGAATTCTATCCTGATACCGAGGACCCCTCTATCCTCTCTCTATTCCTTTCCAGAGATAGCTCNCCAGTTACTGAAACATGGAGCTATCTATGGGAACCGGAAACATTCTAACTAGCAGAGTTAATGAAAAAGCCCTCTGAGGAAACATNTTCGACAACTGGAACTCAGTCAAAGAATGGACGTGGAATCATCTTTTTCGGACTCGTTTTAATCACAACCCTAGCAGTTTCTTACCTAACCGGNAGTGTCTTATCCTCAGGCGGAATCACCCCCCTTGAGATTCTGATACTATTCCTTTTTTCACTAACTTTTTGTTGGATTACTATCTCATTCTGGAATGCCGTGATTGGATCTATTTTGATGCTATTCAAGATCGACGATACTGAACTGCACGACCTAAAAANACCTNAAAATGNTCGTATATCATTGAATAGCAAGACAGCACTAATAATGCTAGCAAGAAATGAAAANCCNGAACAAACATTAGAATGTTTAGGATCTACACTTCAGTCCTTGATTCAAACAAAACANTACTCATGTTTCGATGCATATCTTCTAAGTGATAGNGATGATAAAAAACTCTGTATCACTGAAGAAATACTCTGTGAAAANCTGAGCCAATCAATGCCAAAGGGNCTAAATCTTTATTATCGNAACCGAAAGGACAANAAAGGGCACAAGGCTGGAAACATCAGAGATTTTTGTCAGCGATGGGGTAAGAANTACGAATTCATGGTCATACTCGACTCTGACAGCATCATGGAAGGTGAAACNCTGNTAGAGCTTTCGTCTCTCATGGAGTTGAATCCGACNACAGGGNTAATCCAAACGGTCCCTCAACCTATTAACCAAAAAACCCTATTCGGGCGCATCCTACAATTCAGTAGTGGTTTATACGGACCAATAGTATCTTGGGGACAGACTTTCTGGTATTCAAATAGTTCAAATTACTGGGGACATAACGCTATAGTNAGAACCTCTGCCTTCACTGCTTCATGCGGGCTACCAAACTTGCCAGGAGAACCGCCCTTTGGNGGTGAAATTCTTAGTCATGATTTCGTAGAAGCATCCTTATTGAAGAGGGCTGGCTGGGACCTGTTCATGCTTCCACACATCAAGGGTAGTTACGAGATGGTCCCTGAAGATATGTTTTCTTACGTGAAGAGAGAAAGACGATGGGCACAAGGTAGCCTGCAACATCTACGGCTGTTAGGGTCAAAGAATCTTCACCTCATGAATCGAATACATTTTCTAATGGGTGCGATGGGCTACCTATCTTCAGTGCTCTGGATTTCTTTGTTAATATCTAGCACTATCTACATCTTGGCACTCGAAAGTGGTACATCATTTTTCTTTCTAGAATCNTTTCTTCCCTTATNCGATTNTTCCGAAAACTCTTCGAAGTACANGCTCTCCCCACTTTTAATAACTGGTTACGTTTTGTTTNNGCCTAAACTTCTCGCNTTTGTCGTTGCAGCCATCCAACACCACAAGGGTTTTAGGAAGGTCTCACTGATAGCTTTAAGCACAATAGCAGAGACTATTTTCGCGATTCTCTTAGCACCGATACTCATGTTCTATCACACTGCATTCATTTTGGGATTTCTCTCAGGTGGCAAAACCAACTGGAATCCCTCTTACCAGAAAGAAACGGAAGTGTCATGGAAAAGTGCGCTGTGCAATACTGCATTTATCACCATATTATGCATCGCNTGGGCAGCACTAATCCTTCGATATAGTCCGTCATTTTTCTTGTGGATGCTACCTATCTTTTTAGGCCCGGCACTTGCAAATCCCATTGTATGTTTGACGACCAAACGGAGCCTTCTAAACTGGGTTGACAAATTAGATCTATTTTCAATAACTCCTGTCACTTTTTATACTGCTATGAAAGATGATCTTGAACAGATAAAGCCTGCACAGCCAACATCCAATGGAGCGTCCATACGGCCACCGTTAGAAAATCCATGCATAATGCCGACACAAAGCGTTATATGAATCACAAAACAAGTTGCTAGCGCTTGACTAAACGNCGAGATTACTCACACTGGAAAACACTCAGATGTAAAAGGACCGATTGAAATAATGTACCGAGCTGAAAGAGCCCTTTTCGAACTAAGGCAAGGTCGACCTATCTGGATCAAAGATCAGGTACACTCCCGGGCCACATTCTCTTCGATCGTAGCACCCGTAGAGACCCTCACGGATACTTATCTCAGTGCATTGACAAATTTGTCTGACACTAATTTAAAACTGATAATAACTGCTAGTAGGGCCAAAGCTCTGAAAATACTTGCAAATGAAGCTCCTGGCTTGTTGCCGGATGCTATATCATTGTCACTTGATTCCACATATGACCTGAACCAATTGTTACATTTGTCTAGTGGCCTTAGGCAGGAAAACAGCATGCCAAATGAACCGGCTTATCGACTTGAGACTGAAGCTCTCTCATTAATCAGGCTTTTGAGACTTATACCAGCTGCAATTAGCTGTCGTATCACCCCAGAATATTACAAGACGGCAGAGAGTTTTGCCAAAACCTTCGATATCCTCAGCACCACCGCAGAGGAGATCTCGGAGCTTACAGACACGGCCAACTCTAGTATCGCCCGAATAAGTGAGGCCAATGTTCCCCTGAGAAACGTTTCGGGGGCCAGATTTATATTGTTTAGAGAAAACAATACCCTTTTTGAACATCTCGCAGTGTTGGTCGGAGAACCACTCCAAACAGGAGACCCAGTGCCTATTCGATTGCACTCAGCTTGTCTCACAGGTGATTTGTTTGACAGCCTGAAATGCGATTGTGGAGAACAGCTTCACAAGAGCCTTGACTACTTCACTCAAAATAACGGTGGAGTTTTTCTTTATCTCAATCAAGAAGGGCGTGGTATTGGCCTCGGTAACAAATTGAGGGCATACCAACTGCAGGACGAACTCGGTTTGGACACTATCGATGCCGACTGCGCATTAGGATTTCGGTCAGATGAGCGGGACTACGGTGTAGGCATGAAAATGCTCAATAATCTTGGAGTGAACCGCATAAACATTTTGACCAATAATCCTGACAAGGTTAGTTGGGCAGAAAAAGCAGGCTTAGAAGTGGCAAATCGAGTGCCTCTTTTTGGAAAGCCTAACCCACATAACCTTCCCTATGTCAAAGCTAAAATAGAAAGAGCAGGACACTTTCTAGAGGCAATGTTGGAGGAAGGGCAGAAGGCGAACTCACGTTAGTCTTTGACCACTCGGTGTAATCACCCTACCACTGTGAGGATTAAGCATTGAAACTGCAAGGGAAAACGGCACTAGTCACCGGAGCCTCTCGTGGAATAGGAAGATCAATAGCATTGGGGCTAGCGAGTGAAGGTGCCGACATTGCCATCAATTACAAAAAAGAGGAGGCCGCAGCGGAGCGGGTAAAGAAACAAATCCAGTCTAAGTCTACTGGAAACAAGGTAATAACAGTCAGAGGATCCACTTCCACAAAAAAAGATGTACGACTCGTCGTCGATAGAACGATGAAGTGTTTCGGCAAAATCGATATTCTCATCAACAATGCTGGGATTCTGACCAGAACTCCCTTTCTGGAAATTCCAGAAACTGAATGGGATTCCATAATTGAAACCAATTTAAAAGGCTATTTCCTGATGAGTCAGGCAGTCGCGTTGACCATGGTTCAGAATGGAATCAATGGGTCCATTGTCAACATATCCTCTGTCTTGGAGAAAATTACCGCTCCAAACCTGACTCATTATTCAGTGACTAAAGCGGGTGTCTCCATGTTGACGAAACAGACCGCCCTTGAATTGGCTCCTCACGGTATCCGAGTGAATGCTCTCGCCCCTGGTTTTATATCTACTGATATGAACCGTCAAGAATTGGATAACAAAGAATTCAAAGAAGCGGCGCTAGGGGACATCCCTCTTGGAATAATTGGACGACCAGAAGACATAACCGGATCAGTTGTCTTTCTCTGCTCCGACAAGGAAACGAGGTTAATCACGGGAACCACCATTTTCATAGATGGTGGACGTAGCTTAAAATAACAATCGATCGTTCTGTCCCGACCCGGCCGACCCTTACATCTCCACAAAGCCTTTGTAATTCGAGAAAGGACCATTATCTTACACGGTCCAAACCACTTTTTAACCGGTTTCTCAAATAGATGATTCGCCTAAAGCTTCCAGTTTCAACGTTGTCACGGCCAATTGTGTGGAGCATCTGCAAATCCCAAATGATTTTAAATGCTAGGATCTGCTTTGATCGAGTCGTAACAACCACTGTTATTGCTATCTCGATTGCTTCTGCCCCATTGCTAGGTCAAACACCTGAACTTGTCCAAGAAAGTCAACTTCCAAGAATTTTCTTTGACTGCGAAGGACAGACCTGCAGACTAACCAATGAAGTACGGATCCAGATACCCTGGGTGACTTGGGTTAGAGATCAAAGTGATGCTGACCTCCACGTTATCACAACTTCAACTAGTACTGGATCTGGGGGAGTTGTAATGCAGGTGGACTATATAGGCCTAGGATCCTTTTCGGAGTATAGCGATCAAATGGAGTTTTTCGCTTCGCCAACGGATACGTCGAGAGAATGGACTGATTCAGGAACCCACACTATTGCACTCGGGTTGGCCAGATTCGCCGACATTGGTGGTTATAGAGGTATAGTGAGCTTGATCGGATCTGATTCAAACGAGAACTTAGCAACTGAGAGAGTAGTATCTCGGGAAGAAGTCGAAGATCCCTGGAATCTATGGGTCTTCAGACTAGATACAAACGGTAACTTTGATGGAGAATCCTCTCGTAAAACCTTGAGAACGAGTGGAAGCTTTAACGCTTCGAGAGTGACACCCACTTGGAAACATAACTTCCGAGTCAGTGCGAACTCGAACCGAATAGAGCAAAAACTTGCCCAAGGATCCTTTGAAGACACCAGGGTAGACTGGTCGGTGACACAATATTCGGCCTACGCCTTAACCAATCACTGGTCTGTAGGAACACGATTTGAAAGTCGAAGGATGCAGAAATACAACCAGAAAATTCGGTTCGAATTAACACCAGCTATTGAATACAGTGTCTTCCCTTACCCTGAAGCCACTAGACGAGCGTTTACCTTCTCCTACCTGATAGGACCAGCTTACCGTCAATACTTCGAAGAGAGTATATGGGGCTTCACAGAGGAAACGCGATGGGAACAAGCAGCGGAAATAGAATTTTCTCAAAGGCAAACCTGGGGGGACGCGTCCATAGAAGCCAAGGCCTCGCACTTTCTCCATGACATAGACCGTCACAACGTCTCATTGAGTGCCAATGCAGATATTCGAATAACCAGAGGTTTAAACCTCAATTTACGAGGCAACGTCTCCTGGGTTGACGATCAGATATGGTTGCCCGCACGAGGCATCTCTGACGAGGAAGCGTTGCTCGATCTCCAAGCTCAGGCCACAGACTACAGGTATGGTTTTGATATCGGTTTGTCCTTTCAGTTTGGATCAATTTTCAATAATGTGGTCAATAATCGTTTCAGAGGTACAGAAGGGTTTGGTGGAAGAGGTAGATAAACACCTCATTAGATTCCTAAGCACGATTTAGTTGCTATTGTGGCCACAGTTGGATCATTATGGATCCAAGGCTTTGTCACATTTCTCAAATCAAAGGAATCTCCATGCAACGCATTTTGTTTCTCGTGATTATCGTGATTCTCACACCCTCAGGTTACTCAGCACAAGAACCCACTAGCTGGGGCGGAGAAGAGTTACTTTTTGAAACTTTTTCAATAGCCGGAGTAGACCCCATGACTGGGGAATCTGGGGTAGCAGTGACAACACGCCGGCCCTGCGTGGGGAATGGAGTTCCGTGGGTGAGGGCTGGTGTGGGAGCCGTAGCTACACAAGCCTCTACTAGGGTGGCTTACGGAGAACAACTGCTCACAATGATTGCAGAAGGTGAAGATCCGGCCGAAGCATTGAAGTCAGCTCTATCTGGTGATTCACTGGCCCACAGAAGACAAGTTGCATTAATAAGCATCAATGGGAAAAGTGCGCAACATACTGGATTCGCAACCAACCCTTGGACTGGTCATCGATCGGGGAACAATTATGTTGCTCAGGGAAATGGTCTGGTTGGCGCGGAAGTGTTAGCAGCCGTTTCTGCTTCTTTCGAATCGACAGCACGAAGTGGGCGTCACCTGGGGGATCGCCTCATCGAAGCCCTGTACGCAGGACAACTTGCTGGTGGTGACCAACGTAAGGGAAGGATCCAGTCAGCAGCACTGCGAGTGGCTGATCCAAGACCCGGATTTTCTAGGAGGCCTGATGGAGTCACAACATTCATTAGCATCTGTGAAGGTGATACGCCCGTATCTGAGTTGAGAAGGATCTATGATAATGTTTCTGAAACCTTAGGATATCGAATGCTACAAAAGTTTGACGGAGAGGACATCCGTCAACTGAAAATCCTTCTAGAAGCACTCGGATTCCTTGATTTAAAAACCAATGCTACTGAAGAAGAAAACCTTTTCTACGATGATACTATGGTTCAAGCAGTAGACAAGTTCAGACTATCCAGAGGTCTGGCTGTATATCCAAGATCACCAGCAGGTCTAGTTGACGAAGAAACCGTCGAAAACCTTTGGTTAGCCATAGATGAGATTGGAAAAGGCGAAGAAATTCGGTCCCTAGTGAGGGATATCGCAAGAGTAAGGCGCTAGGTTAACAAAAGAGATTTTACCGTCTCCGAGAATTCGATTATTTCTTCTCGTGTATTGTAACAATGCGGCGCAACTCTGATTCTGCCACGCCTCATAGATACAATGATGTTAGCCTTGGTTAATTGTTCTAGTAACCAATCGGTAGCAAGCGCATCGTGTCGGAAGGTGAGAATATGTCTTCTTACACCAGAATGCGGACCAACGTCACATCCTAAATCTGAAAGATTTTGACCTAGTACTTCCAATAAATTACTGATATGCTGCTCGATTTCTTTAACTCCGATTTCACTTAGCAAATTTAGACTTTCGCTAAAACCCGCAATTAAAGGATAGGGCAAACTCCCTTCCTCAAATTTGCCTGAATCCTTAACAAGATCAAATAAAGGAAGATCGAAATCCCATCTATTGGTCGTGCTTCTCCAACCCAATAGAGGAGGGTGCACATGGTCCACAATCTCTGAGTCAACATATAGGCAGCCGATTCCCATTATACCGAGCATCCATTTGTGGGAATCCGCAGACAAAAAATGAATTCCCATTTTCTTGACGTCAGTGGGAAGCACGCCTACTGTCTGTATCCCGTCAACACAGAAGAGAATCCCATAATCACGACAGAGGTCCCCTAGCTTCTGGAGATCAGCAACCTCACCTGTTGCGTAGTTAGCCGAACTCACTGCAAGAAGTCTAGTTTTATTAGTGATAGCTTTTTCTATGGCTTTAAAACTTAGGTACCCTTTGGGAGTATCTATTACGTCAAGATTAGCGACTCCACGTTCTTCCAAGTCAAGCCAAGGGTAAACATTCGACGGGTACTCAAGTGAGGTGGCCACCATCACCCTATCATCTTTACACCAATTCAGGCCATTAGCTACGATAGAGATGCCATGAGAAGTGTTTCTCACAAACGCTACTTCTTGTTGCCGACCTCCTATCAATTCTGCGAAACGGGTCCTACAAACATCAGCAACCAATTCCAAATCCTCAAAACTGTGAGACCCATTTGCATGCTCCTCGAGAAATTTTCCCACAGCCACAACACAGGACTGCGAAGGCGGACTCACCCCAGCATGATTCAGGCTAATATGACTCTCAGAAATGGGAAATTCTTCCCTTAGTCTTGTAATTTCCACAAGGTTTTCCATGTCTAACAGAAATACTCCTCCTGAAGCATTGAATACTAAGGTTTAGAAAATCTTTGGATCCTAACAACTTTTAGAGTGGATCGCGATAGATCCATTTGTTGATTGCCTTCGATCTATCATTTGTCATATCTGTTTGACTACTTCTCTGCGTCCCAGCTAGGAAGAAATAATGTATAGACAACAGGTATACCTAGGAGGATTACTATAGTCGATACAAGCATACTCACAGATGTGAGTGGGCCTCCTCTCTGAGCTAAATAATCAATGAGTAAGATGGGAGCCAACAACTGTAAGACCCACCATCCCGACCTCCCCACGTCATGCAGCCTTCTAACTGCCATTGATGTAAGCGTCAGCAGAAGCATACCAATCCAAGCCAGCAAAAACCACCACTCCTCAAGGCCAAGCAAATGACTAATAGATACTACAAGTACTGTCACTGCCAAACACAATCCAGTAGAAATACAGAAATCCCGCCGAGAAATCCTGCCATTAAGATCAGCAAACTTGACAAAGACCAGAAGTAGAACCCTATACATTCTTAGCTCTGTTTAATGATCGAAGATACTCTTGGGTATGAAGCCCGAAACTACTTGAGTCAGGTCTACTACCTCACTTATTCTTAAGTCCAAAGCAATACTGGATAAGGAAAGTGCAACATCAGGATCTATCCCCATCTCTTCAACCAGAAATGTGACTGCTTCGTTTGTAGCTTTGACCGCTGCTCTATCTAAATCTATGTCTATACCCATGACGATATAGTGTGTGTCGTTTTCAGCTCGAGGACCATTTATTGATTTGTCGGAGTGAAGTATGAACCTGAAAGTACCTGTCAAGGATTGCTCTATCGCTGTACCACTGACCTCTCCGTCACCCTGAGCCCCGTGAGGATCCCCGACATAAAACAACCCTCCTGGCTGAAATACGGGAAGATATAGAGTAGCCCCTTCCTTCAAGTCTTTGACATCAAGATTTCCCCCAAAATTGCCTGGCGGCCTGGATCCCTGAATACCAAGATCAGTCACTCCTGGATCTCCAATTTTTGGATCAGGGGCAACAGCCAAAATCCCCATAAATGGCTGCAGAGGCACTTGAATATTCTCTCCCAGTATCGCCACTTCTCCTTGGTCTGTGTTGACTGTCCTAATCAAATGCTGCACTTGTCCACTCATCCCTTCGGGATGTAACCCAGACTGGGCTCCTGGATAATTGTCGGAGAATATCCCTCCCGTTGGACTAGTACGGTTGATGCCCCAGGAAGCTCGATTTTTTATTTCTAAAATCTGGATTTCTAAAACATCCCCTGGCTCCGCACCCTCCACATAAATGGGCCCTGTGATCACGTGAGAACTCCTTCCTTCCCTTGGGCGCCCCTCTCTAGAATTCCAAAAATCTACCACGTCCTGGTGGATTTCCTCCTCGGGCAATCCCAAGGATCCAAGATAGCTGACGGGATGCTCGTCTTGACTCGATCCAGCCTGAGACAAGGCGTCGATCGTTACAACCTCACCAGATTGAATAGTCAAAACCGGTTCTTTATCCACTGGGAACCATCCCCAACTTACATTTTCTGGAGTTGATCCCACAAAATGGTCAACTGCGACCTCTCTCTCAGCCTCCTGATTCGGGGTCTGCTCTACGACACATCCGACAGTCAAGACTACGACCAGGCAAAAGCATCTGTCTAATTTGTTCATGATCAACTCCATTTAGTTCCCATTCTATCTAGAGCTTATAGACTAGCTCCAAACATGTCTCTGCAACAATCCCTAGACATTTAGCAAGAGAATCTCATAGTGCCGAAAAACCTACTCGAAGGCAGGAGAGACACCTTGGAGCCTCTTCACAACATCGCTATCTTTGATCGAACAATACTCACGATAACCTGAACAAATTAAATATTTAATCAATGTCATTTAGCAACAGTGAACTAGAAAAATTCGCAGTGAAACACGGTGTCACTCTCGATACTGTTGCCCCGCCCAACTCTGAAGAAAGACATAAAGCGCTCAAGCAGTTACTTCAAAACAATGATGTTCCCTTTCCAATTTCTCAGGAAAAGGCCGGTCCATACCTTGATAATTCCCATAAACCATTCGGAATTGGTACTCTCTCGGAAGAGAAAATCGATCTCGGAGAATACCAAAACCATCAAGATTATGACTCGCTGACTTTTGAGGAACACCTTAGTTGGGCTTGCTTGATTAAGGATCAAAAGGAGACGAAAGAACGCTACGCGTGCAAAGAGTATCTTCAAGGTGAGGACAGCTTTCCCATTAAGGGTACGACCATCCCAGATTATCATTTTTTGAATGCCAGACTCTACCAGCAGACTGGTTGGCAGCTGGCAACCGTCAGCACTATTATTCCGTCCTCACTGTTCTTTCACTGCCACCGCCACAGGTTTTTCCCAGTCACTACAATGATGAGATCTTTGGGGACCGACTATCTAGAAGAACCTGATATAGGACATGACCTAGCTGGCCATATCGCCACTTTCACAATACCACAAGTTGCACAAGTGATGAACAATCATGGAGTAGCCCATGAATGGATATCAGAACAGATGAGAAAAGAGCTGATATCAGCCAAAACCCAAGAAGAATCTGAGAGAGTGACCAGTGAGGCTGAGCAATTACTTCTATATGCTGGAAGAATATACTGGTTTACCGTGGAATTTGGCTTGGTCATGCAAGAGAATGAAATGGTAGCTTTTGGAGCTGGAATACTCTCGTCCCCTGGGGAGACACCCTACAGTATAGAATCTCCTAAGGCCACACGAATCCTGATCGATCCCACCTCAGACAGGGACCTCTTGCGCCTGGCCGCTACAGACTACCTAATAGACGAATATCAAAAGACTTATTTTGTGATGAAAGATTTCGAGAGCTTGTCGAGTATCACACCAGAACGCATCCTCAGTGTTATTGAAGAAGCTAAACATATTCCCCATCTAGGATGGAGAGACATTGTCGAGGGGGACAATGTGATCAATTCGGGAGCCGAAGCTATGACACCTGGCGAAAAATTTCAGAAGCTTTCGCAAGGTCGACCAATAGACGAAGCGAGTAAAAGGGTGGCACTGCGAAACTTAGAACTAGCAGAGTCACAACCTGATGAGGCCTTCGCATTAAGCCCATCTGGGAAGCTCTTGCTGGAGTCGATTCTGCACTGATCCAAGTATCTGTTGATCCAACACTGGTATTAATCCACTACTGTCCGCTCACGGAAGTTATTTGAGTAATGTCAATGGTATCTACATGCTGGATAGTTTACCGAAACAGTTTCCTCTAACCAGGAACCACATTGGTGACCATTTTCCATCATTCCCCTTGTCCTCAGTTCACCTGATTCCGAAAAGTCCTCAACCATCCCGTGCTGAACCCCATCAATAAAAATAACACTAACGTTCAACGAACCATCTTCGTAATATCTAAGCCAAGAGCCATCCTGCTTCCCGTCTATGTAACTTCCAGAATAATTTAGGGTTTCATTTACGTAGTATTTCCGAAATGGACCATCGTAAATGCCAGCGTTATAAAATCTCTCTTCAAACAAGTTACCATTTTCGTAATAGGTCTTTTCTAAACCGTCTGGTTGACCCCTGAAATGATTAGCTTCATATGCCAAATTTCCGTTACTATGATACATCCTAACCTCCCCCTGAGTCCTACCATCCGTCAGGTCAGCAACAACCCTCTCCCTACCAGTATCCCAGTATCGGACGACCGGCCCATTAAATGGTTCCATAAGTAACGGATCCAAAAAGACATCTGCCGCGCGTACTAAGCTTTCAAGATTAGTTGGTATTTGAGCTCTCAGGACACTTGAGCTCAACGTGAAGCTCAACGCGAGGCTTAAAAATATTTGTATTTTCATGGGAATCGTTACCTCTCCTGTATATGGTCCGATAAATATAGCACAATATCATTTTATGTCGGAATGACCTGTCTAAAATACTAGGTAAATATTTTTCCACAGTGTGTTTTTTAGTGTATACAGCTAGGATTTAGTATCATGTAAACTACTATATAATAACAATTTACAAACTATCCTGTTAAGAAGGTTGTCCACATAGTGAAAAACTGTACTATAATGGCTCCTAAAGAGGAATTTTTCTTTGACTTGTGAAGTTTTTCGCTATATTATGAATCTCTACAATAAATGTCATTTAGACTAAAACTTTATGTCCCAATTCGAGCAGCTCTACCTAGACACAGCTTTTCTAGAGCCCTCAGGAGCAAACTTTGAGGTAAACCTTGAGTTTGTAGTGTTTCAAGTGAGCAAGAGAGATCTAAAAGTTTTAACCCTTCCCGCTGGTCATTCGCCATTTGAAGGAGATCTCTCACTTCCAATGCGTAGGTTGGGTATGGAAGGCCTTAATTCGACTGGTCATACGTATATTTCGCAAGAATTAGGCATTGATTCATTGGTTCACCTGGAACAGATAACTGCGTATACTGGCTCTAAAAAGAACTCACCCGTGAGGCAACTAAACATGCTCCTCTTAGGCCTTGCGGGTCGGATCCCTAAGGCCACACGACGTCAACGTGGCTCATTCACTCCCCTGACGGAGATATCTTCGGGACTTGGTTCCATGTCCACCCACGATCAACACATGATACTTTTAGCTAGAGAATTTCTTTCCTCTCTAATACAAAATACAACGGTAGCGACCCTTTTGTGCCCAGAACAATTCACACTAGGTACCCTAAGAAGAGTCTACGAATGTGTATGGGACACTCCTTTAGATAACGCCAATTTTAGGAGAAAAATACTCGGGACAGACGGATTTGTAGAATTTGTCTCCAAGGCCAAGCAGCAAAACAAACAGGGTCGTCCATCACATTTATATAAATCTGGATCCCTAGACAAACTGAATCCCTCTTTCCAACGGCCACCATTCTCTACATAGTTTAGTAATGCTATATGGATGGCATAATCGAACCCCTTTCTGATACCAAAATACACAGAGGAAATATGCTTTCTAAGAGTTACAATACAGCTTATTTACCTGTTTTCCTTTCATTGATACTCATCGCCTCACTAGCAGGAAAAGCAATTGGGCAAGAGGCGTTCAATCCAAAGGGTCACTATCAATTGACTACCAATGTGTTAGGCTTTGAAGAACCTGTTCAATTCGATCTGGAAGTGACTCCAATTGAACACGGTTACGCCGCCAATGTTACTAGTGACATTGCGCCGGATATCTCTCGAACTGTACCCGTAGAAGTGACTGGAAGAGAGCTACACTATGAGACCGCTACTCCAAACGGAACACTCTCGATCGCTATTTCAGTCGAGCAAGATAATTCGGTTAAGGGGACTTGGAATTTGGGTCTTTTTCTTCGAGGAACTTTAGCTGGCAGAAAACTAGCGGAAGAATCTTCTGACTCTTAAGCTTCAAGTCAGTATCAATCACTTTTCTTAACCACAAAGGAATAGCCATGATCAGTGGCTCTAGCCTCAAATTCTCAGTCGCTTTCGTTGCGATATGTTTCATTCCAGGTCTGGGTTTATGGACGGTGCACACAGAGGAATCACATGAGGATATAGAAGTTCTCCTTTACGAAGGTACCAACATGGCTGCTAGCCTGTCCCCCGATGGAGAAAAGCTCGCTATTGACCTAATTGGAAGGATTTGGATTTTAAGCTCTAAGGGAGGCCAGGCCACACCGATAACAGACCCAGAAGGTGACGCTAGGCAACCCCAATGGTCTCCCGATGGAACCTGGATAGCTTTTCAGGCCTATTGGAATGGAGACTATGATATCTGGATTATTCGAGAGAATGGATCTGGCCTTCGCCAAGTCACGTCTGGACCTTTTGATGACAGGGAACCCCAATGGTCAAAAGATGGGACCAAAATATTCTTTTCTTCCGATCGCAATGGTAATTACGATATTTGGGAGGTTTTATTGGACAGAGGTGAGACGGTAGCACTCACTAATAGTCCAGAAAATGAATTCTACCCAGCCAGTTCACCGAATGGTGATTTTCTGGCTTACGTGTCGGACGGTAGCACCCCCGGCATTTGGCTGAAAGAAGCCGATAAGAATCCCTTTATCTTTTTGCAAAGTGATTTGGAAACATCATTTCATGCTCCAAATTGGTTTCAGAATGGAGATGAACTGTTTCTATCATACAGTTCGCAAAGTCATGGATCCACTGAACTACTGATCAGACCCGTGAACCGAGAGACCAATAGCTCCCAAATAATCAGCTCACCTGGAGAAGACGTGTTCCCCTTTCGGACAAGCACTCTCGATTCTCGGTTGGCATACACATCTGACGGAAGGATCCGCCTATATGATCTTCAAGAGCAATCGGTGGAAGAAATTCCATTTTCCGCTAGTGTCTCTATAATGCGGCCCTCTTACCAAAGGGTACTTCGAAACCTCACTGGTTCAGGATTAAATACTACTAGAGGAATTATCTCCCCAGCAATTTCCCCAGATGGGAATAGAGTGCTTTTTGTGGCTCTTGGAGACATCTGGATTATGGATTTTGATAATATTCCTAAACGTCTCACGGATGATGCATCTGTGGAAAGAGATCCTAGCTGGTCGCCTGATGGTAATTCTATTGCCTACACTTCCGACCGAGGTGGAACTTTTCAGATATGGATTCAAGATTTATCTAATGGAAACACGACACAATTGACCACTGAGGGCGGATCATTCGCTAGCTGGTCGCCTGATGGTAATTCTATTGCCTACATTGATTCAGAAAGATTCGATAGCTCTGTTAAAATAGTTTCCCTTTCGTCGGGTTTGTTTGAGACACTCCGTACTGGTTTGAATGATCCAGGTCGACCAACATGGGCACCCAGTGGACGCTCCATCGTGCTGTCTGCCAAGTGGCAATATTCTACCCGTTTCAGAGAAGGCATAAATAGACCCTTACAAATCTCAGTCGATGGGCCAATAGCAAGCAGACGAAACATTCCCAACCAACCAACAGAAATTACTGGAGGGCCTTCGGAGGAAATAGGCTACGATCTTTTTCCTCAAAAACTGATCACTGAGAATGAGCGTTGGTTAGAATTTATTTCTCACGGATCTGTGGGAAGCCGAAATACAGACGGTCCAATATGGTCTCCCGATGGGCTAATGATGGCCTACATAGCGGAAGGAGTCCTGTGGATCATTCCAGTAAATCAAGCAGGTGATCCAATAGGGCCCAGTCGGAGACTTACCACAAAGCTCGCAGACGATCCCTCCTGGGCCGGTGATTCCAAATCTATACTATACCTAACCCCTTCAGGCTTGGAACGCGTTTGGATACAAGATGGCGCAGTTGACTCGATTCCATTGCTATTAAACTGGCAGAACAAAACTTCTACTGAAGACTACGTAATCCATTCAGCAACTATTTTTGACGGGCAATCCCAGGCTCTGCAAAGAGAAAAAGATATAGTAATAAGCGGTGACAGGATCATCAGCATTACCGATCACGACGAGTCTTTACATACTGGAACTGTCATCGATGCAAGCCAAGGATACATTGCCCCTGGCTTAATTGAAACTCATACACACGAAGGCCTGGAGGGAGGCGAAGTGTCTGGAAGGGTATACCTGGCCTACGGAGTCACATCTATCCGCAATCCTACAGGAGACCCTTATGAAATGATGGAACTAAGGGAATCAATTGGGTCAGGAAGAAGAATGGGCCCTAGGATTTTTGGCACAGGTAATTCTGTTGATGGGAGTCGGATCTACTATGCTGGCGTACCAACTCTTGGTAGTCCCACCGAAATACCCCTCGAGATAAACAGGGCAGAACTGCTAGAATACGATCTTATCAAAACTTATGTGCGACTCTCAGACGGCGTGCAGAAGGAAGTCATCAAATCCGCACATTCTATTGGGATTCCAGTAACTTCTCATGAACTTTATCCAGCTGTGGCTAATGGGGCAGATGGCGTAGAACATGTAAGAGGTACAAGTCGCAGAGGTTATTCGACTAAGGTTTCGGAACTGAATAGGAGTTATCAAGACGTAATAGACCTCCTTGCTGTCTCAGGGATGACTTTAACACCAACGATAGGCATTTATGGAGCTTACGAGCTCGTCGCCGTTGATGACCCTACAATTTTTGACGACCCAAGAGTGACCTCATTTTTCCCAGAAGCTGCCCTCGGTCATTACATACCACCTGAGTTGCTACCAGCTAGCCGAAAACTCGTTGAGAACATGGCTTCCCTGCCTAAAAGGGTAGTCGAAAACGGGGGCGTGATTATTATGGGAACAGACACGCCCATAAATCCAAGAGGGTTGAGTCTTATTTCAGAAATGCAAGCCCTGGTAGACTATGGTGGAATGACGCCACTTGATGTCATGAGAGCTAGCACGTCCATAGCAGCAGAAGCTATGGGATATGGAGCAGAAATTGGTAGTGTAAAAGAAGGAATGATAGCTGACCTAATATTGCTAGATGAAAACCCTCTCGAGGACATCCGAGCGGTACGCAGCCTAAGATGGGTTATGAAGGGAGGTGAATTGTTGTCCGTAAAGGAACTCTTGCACTAGGAGTCAGGTTTAGTCTTGCTCCCCCACTAGGCAAATCCTTGTACAAGGATTCATCCATCATTCCGGAAAGTCACAAGGTTCAATTGGCTGTGACTTGTATCTCCACTTTTGCCCTGCCCATCAAAGGAGCACCAATTACAGTAGGTTGCGGCATATCCGCGCCAAGTAACTCCTGGACCACCTCCATCACGACTGCATAGTCTCTGATGTCGGTCAAATAAATCCACATATTCTCTATGTCATCAAAATCTCTTGATCCAGCTGCTAGAATGGACTCTATTCGAGCCATGACCGCATGTGTTTCATCAACCGCATTCTCTGCCCCAACAACAATTCCAGCCACATACAATTTTTCTCCCGATTCAATGGATGGGGAAAAAGGCCTCCTTCGAGTTGGGGCTGTGGGACTTACCATCCTTCTTCGCACTGATTTGTCAGCTATGCACTGTATTTCCGAAGAAAACACTTTGTTGACTAAACCAGCCCTTACTGTCGCACGGGCTGGAGGATCCTCGACAGGCATAAACTCGATGTACGCTGCATTCATAGCTTGGAAATCTCTGGGATCATCCAAAAACACTTTGCAACTTACCAAATTTGAAAATTCCATCCCAGCTTCATCCAATACCAATCCAATATTTCCAAGAATCCGCTTGGTTTGTATTCCCACATCACCAGGAACTGGCTGAAATGTTTCTGGGCTGCGACTGGTCGCACCAGAGATGAATAATGTATTATCGACCATTATCCCCCACGAATAGGGTAATTCAGGAGACTTTAGGCCTGCTGGGGTGATTATTTCTTTAGGCCCATTCGTGGCTACGGCAGAAACTTGGATTAGTGCTTTAGGATCAAGTAAATCGACTTCTACAGTTGTCCGGGTGGGAGCATCTTCATCGAAGTAAGTTCGGTAGATAGTATTCATGGCTTGAAAGTCTCTAGTATCCTTCAGAAAAACGTTGGAAACTACAACATCGGCATAGCCAAGCTGTCTCTCTTTAAGGTCATCACCTAGCCTCTCCAGCACAGCTATGGTCTGTTCTTCAATGGTTCGTAATTCTCTTCCTTGGTCTTCCGTAACAGTAATTTCTGGGAAATAGGAAATCTGAGAGTCTTGTGCTAGCCCATGTGCTGGTATGACAAGAGCCAAAATTACTAGCTGACTCAGTATGATTGTTTCGCTGGACCTGTAAAACATACACTGGCTCCTATTGTGGGTTCTTCTAGTTATGATCCGCCTATGCAACAAAGTCTGCTACACTAAAAACTCTATCACCTTCAAATGATCTAGAACACCCTTAAAATCCGAGATGATTTAACTTTTGATTAAATTGACTTCAACGACTAGCTTCTTTCAAACGATAATTGAATGAATAATGCTGGAGCACCCAAACAATCGGAGTTTTCAATGCCACGAGCTTTATTAAAGCTAATAGTCCTCAGTTTTCTTCTAATCGGGATTCCTGGAAACTTAAGTTCTCAGACCTACTGGCCTGGAAGTCATCCGAACTGGGATAGAAGAGATCCAGCTGAACTGGGATTAAATCCAGCAAAAATCCAAGAAGCCGTCGAAGCTGCTGTTGCTGGAGAATCCAATTCCCCCAGAGACTTATCATTCAACCATCGCATGACTTTTGGGCGTGAGCCTTTTGGCGAACCGATTGGGCCTTTTACTACGAGAGCCCCTCAGACAGGCCTGATCGTCTACAAGGGGTATATTGTGGCTGAATGGGGAGACCCCATGAAAGTCGATAACACATTTAGTGTTTCTAAGAGTTTTCTTTCAACAACAGTTGGCTTGGCGTACGACAAGGGCATCATCTCAAGTGTTCACGACCTAGTCCGTCCCTATGTCGCACCAATCGTTTTGGACCATGGAGACGGCGAGCCCGGAGATCAAGATGGTAGAAGGGCTAAGTTGTTATTTGAATCTGAGCATAATCGCAAAATCACTTGGGACCATCTATTACGCCAAACGAGTGATTGGGAAGGGACTCTTTGGGGTAAACCTGAATGGGCAGACAGACCTAGCGATGAACCTCTTTCATGGAAAAACCGTCCACGATTTGATCCGGGAACGGCTTATGAATACAACGATACACGTGTAAACCTTCTAGCTTTGGCCACCACTAGCGTATGGAGACGTCCTCTTCCGGAAGTTCTACGCGAACACGTGATGGACCCAATCGGTGCATCCCCCACATGGAGATGGCACGGTTATGATAATTCATGGATCACCTTGGATGGTCGTTCGGTACAAGCTGTAAGTGGCGGAGGCCACTGGGGTGGCGGCATGCTCTTGAGTGCATTTGATCAGGCTAGATTTGGCCTTCTAACCATGCACAAAGGCATGTGGAACGGTAAAAGTTTGATCTCTGAAGAGTGGATAGGAATGGCCAGTACACCTGGTGGAGTAAACCAGGGTTATGGATTTATGAATTTTTCACTCAACACTGATCGCGGTCGCTACAGTGAAGCCCCCGAATACACTTGGACTCATACAGGTGCGGGTTCTAATCTTATTTATGTTGATCCAGCAAATGAGTTGGTGATCGTAGCAAGATGGATCAGAGGCAGGGCCTTTACTGATGTAGTCCATGCAGTGCTAGACAGCATGGAAAATCCTGTCAGAAATTAAAGTCCGATTAAGGCTGCCAAAATATCTTCATTTTCAGGTCGGACACGATAGTCGATCTCAGTCATGTGCCACTGAATACGTCCAGACTTGTCAATGACATAGGTCGTTGGATGAGGCATAGGTCGACCACCTGGACCAACCTGACTGAGAAGTCCGTAGCGTTTGATTACACTCCCATCAGGATCTGAAAGCAGAGAGTAGTCTATAACCAAACCTTCTCTCTCTGTAGCTATATGATCCACCATGGCCTGGAGATCGTCGGGATCGTCGGAAGAGACTGCAATTATCGCTGTGTTTTCTTTCTCGACAGTGGCCAATAAATCTGACAGCTCACCAAGCTGTTCCGCACAGTAGATTCACCATTTGCCCCTATAGAAAACTAGAACAACATTTTTACTTCCTCGGAATTCAGACAAAGTTATTGGCGGTTGATTCAACGCACTCAAAGTAAAATCGGGTGCTAAATGACCTGCTTGCACACGTTCTAAATCCAAACCAGACAAATCAAAGCCGTCTACTGGCCCTAAAACCATCTCGTCATTTTCAGACACACACCCGACCATGAAGCTCACCAAGGAGATCAGAAATTTTGAACTTCTTATCATATGAAAAACCTCTATTTTTTACATTTGATTCGAAACCAATCAAGAAATTTGCTTCTCGATCTAGCTCAGGTAAATCCCCCTCAAATATTCCCTGAGATGAGCCATACGATCTTGGGCTCCTGGCCACTCTTCAACAACTTTTTGCACGTTAACGAGTAAGCTAGGTTGATTTATTTTTTCACGTAACTCATCAATCATAAACTCAACTTTACAATAGGTCGCAAGCATCTCTCCACTCACTGCAGTAAACATTTCTCTCTCTATTGCGCCAAAGACAACAAATGACGCTGCCATGTCCCAATACCCGAACACCATCCTCACATATGTATAATCCTCATCCTGCATAATAGACACGAAGTCTTCAACAGATCCCGGATTAAAGGAACGAACAACCCATGCCCTTGCATCTCTGAGTTTTTGTTCCCGACGTAGATCGTACAGTTGCATTAAGGATCGTGCACTTTCACTACGAGTATTGATTGTTCCAAGATTTCCCATGTCACTCCTCAGTAAGGCAAACATTAGCATTTTAATTGAATCGGGGCGCCCGGATTCGAACCGGGGACCCCCTGCTCCCAAAGCAGGTGCGCTACCGGACTGCGCCACGCCCCGTCCCATTCGTCCAACCGAATAGAAAACATCTCCAATTTAGCCAAGAAAATCTAGATGCTAATTTCCTTAGGTGGCATAAAATGGATAGGTCAAACTCTCTTGTCAGTGTTCCAAGTAATCGAATATCTTTATTCCGATCTAATCCTAGGGAGTCACAATTGAACAATGCCGAACAGTTGAGGGAATACGTTGGTCCTACACTCGCTTTTTTTACACTTGGAGTGCTAACCCTAAGCTCCCCAGTGCTGGCCACCTCTCAAACTCCCACATGTCCCCCTGCTCCAACCACATTCTCTAGTGTTCTTAATGCTCAAACAAGAGATCTTTCCACGGGGCTATTCTGCATAGATCTGATCCCCACCAACCGTGTTGGAGGGGCTAGTGGCAATATTCGCCTTGTCCGTCCTCAGTCACCTTTTGGAGTGGCAGTCACTGCTCAAGGACATCATAGAAACGAACTGCATTTTTCTATACAAGGACTTCCCGACCCAAGTTCACTAGGGGACTACAACACCTACATCGCCTGGATCTCTCCACTATCACTTTATCCAATAGAAAAATTGGGAACAATCACAAATGGACTGCATACGCTCGGAGAAGTATCCTTGAACAAGTACATAGTTCTGATCACGGCAGAGTCCTCAAACGCAGCCTCAGAGATGTCGGGGCCCATAGTACTTCGTGGCAGATCCCCTTCTAGCAAACTTGAAGCACACGACTTGCTGGCCATCGCGCCGGCAGCTGAAATCGGCGAGAGTATGGGAATGGAAAACATGGTGACAGACAACTGGTCTGCGCCCCCCATGTATCCAGGAATTCCGATGCTTCCTGGAGTTATGGGAGTGCGTCCGAGAACGACCCCTTACGAACTAACTCATGAAGGTGATTTTCCTAGGGTCGTCCCGCATAAGCTCGTGCAACTCCGTGACGGAGAGACCCTAGACCTTTTCGCTGGTATAGTGCGTAAAACGATTGATGGAAAAGACCTAACAATGCTAGCCTTCAATGGACAGCACCCCGGACCCCTTATCCAAGTAAATCAGGAAAGTACTATTTTCGTCAACTTCACGAATAATACACCCTTCCCTAGCGCAGTCCATTGGCATGGAGTCAGACTCGACAATCAATTCGATGGCGTTCCCGGCATAACCCAAGATCCTGTAGCACCAGGCGCAACTTTCCGTTATCAAATCTATTTTCAGGATGCTGGGATTTACTGGTATCACCCGCATCACCGGGAGGATATCCAACAGGAACTTGGACTGGCTGGGAATATCCTTGTCTCACCAGAGGCCCACAATTATTACAACCCCGTAGACCTAGAAGAAGTCTTGATGCTAGATGATTTTCTTCTTTCAGAAGACCAACCGGTTCCATTTGGTTTAGAAGTTTCGAACTATGCATTCATGGGACGCTTCGGGAACTTGTTGCTGGTAAATGGTGAGCCAACCTATGATTTGAAAGTGGACAAGAATCAGCTTGTAAGGTTCTTTTTCACAAATGCCGCCAATACTCGAACTTTTAATTTGTCTTTTGTTCAGAAAAACCGATCAGCCTCATCTTCCTCTAACCTGCCAGTAAAGGTGATCGCCTCGGATGTAAGTAAGTTCATGAAAGAAACAATGGTCACAAACATCACCCTCGCACCTGCTGAGCGGTATATCGTGGAAGTCCGATTCGATCAGCCCGGGGAGTACGCTCTTGTAAACCATGTACAAGGAATCAACCACAGAATGGGAGTTTTTGTAGAAGAAAACATAGAGATGGGAACGATATCCGTTTCTGAGTCTCCCACAGAAAGTGACCACCATCAGACATTTGACCGGCTTAAAACCAACGAGGATGTAGTAGCTGATATTGAACAATACCGACCTTTGTTTGACCAACCAGTCCAGCATAACCTGACATTGACCCTTCAAATAGACAGCCTCGCTCCAGCAGTAGAACAGTCAATGCTATTTGATCGTGCTTACTTCAACCCAGTAGAGTGGGCTGGAACAATGCCAAGAATGAACTGGGCCACTGACGCTAATCAAATAGAGTGGACTCTCCGGGATGAAGATGCGGAACTTAGAAACATGGACATCACCTGGAGTTTCAAACTAGGAGATGTCGTAAAGATACGAATTCTCAATGATGCCAACGCTTTTCACGCTATGCAACACCCACTCCACATACATGGCCAGCGTTTCTTAGTTTTAGAACAAGATGGTATTACAAATGAAAACCTAGCTTGGAAAGATACTGTCTTATTGCCAACCGGTTCCACTACCGACATACTTTTAGAATTATCTAACCCAGGATACTGGATGGTTCACTGCCATATCGCTGAACATCTAGAATCAGGTATGAAATTTGTCTTTTACGTTGAAGAGGAATGACATGAACCTAAGCACTAAGCTACTAATACTTATGATTATGGCAGCGATGTCAGCTAATCCAATTATTGGTCAAGATTTTGATGACTTCATAGCTGTTGATTCTGGATTAATTGCTTTGATGAACGCCAAGACCATCGACGGTACAGGAGATCAATCAAAATTAGGACAAACCATCCTTATAGAAGGGGACAAAATAATTGCTGTAGGGCCTGGGTCCGACATAACTGTGCCAGATAGAGCTGTTAAAATTGATCTTAGTGGCCACACCATCATTCCTGGATTAATTGGCCTTCACAATCACAGTTTCTATACTGGTGGTAGAGGGAGATCGGCCCAACTTTCTTTCTCTGGCTCCAGACTATATCTGGGTTCTGGTGTCACTACGATTAGAACAACTGGAGCAAGAGCGCCCTACGAAGAACTCAATTTAAAAGACCAAATCGAATCAGGCCAAGCTATAGGCCCTACTATGTATACAACTGGTCCGTACATTACTGGAGAGCAAGGATCGCAGACAATGGCCAGGCTGAGCGACGCTGGTCAAGCACGTAGGCTGGTTGACTATTGGTCAAACGAAGGAGTCAGCTGGTTTAAGGCCTACACCTGGATAAGTAGAGAAGAGCTGGGCGCAGTGATAGATGAAGCCCACAAAAACGGTAAAAAGGTCACAGCTCATTTGTGCTCTGTTGGATACCGTGAAGCCGTAGCGCTCGGCATTGATAACCTAGAACATGGTCTCTTCGCTAATAGTGAATATGCTCCGTCAAAAACTCCAGATCAGTGCCCTCCTGGATTTTCAGGCGCTTATGGTGATCTCGATATAAATTCTGAGGCTGTACAATCAACATTTAAAGACATGGTCGACAATGGGGTCTCAATGACTTCAACCTTAGTTGTATACGAAATATCTGTAGCTGGGCGACCACCTATACATGAACGCGTCTACGACATTCTAGCACCGGAAATAGCTAGTGAGGTTCGGGAAATTGCTGTAGCAAGGCGAGCTGGCCAAGGATCTATCGACCCTAGAGTGTTTGCTAAAGCCATGCAATATGAAAGAGCCTTTGTAGAAGCTGGAGGTCTACTAGCAGCTGGTGTTGACCCTACTGGATATGGTGCTGCACCTCCAGGATTCGGTGACCAAAGAAACTACGAGCTGTTGCTTGAAGCTGGCTTTTCACATCCAGAAGTAGTTCAGATTATGAGTGCAAATGGAGCCAAGGTTCTTGGTATTCTAGACGAAGTCGGAACAATCCAACCAGGAAAAACTGCTGATCTTGTAGTTTTAGAAGGAGATCTTGAGGAGATTGGAAACCTGCACACAACAAAATTCGTTTTTAAGCAAGGTGTGGGTTGGGACTCTCACAAGCTCATTGAGTCGGTAAGGGGAATTGTAGGAATTCGATAAATAATGGACATTGATCATCATTTTTGAGTTGGTCCCCCAAACTTCGTTGTTACAAAAACAAGAGGCATCTCTGGGTAAGAGATGCCTCTTGTTTGTAGATACAGTGGTAAAACTGAGTTAGATAGCCATTTGTTTTCAGATTACCCTGACTTCCTTAGGCATTCTCTGAAAAAGCAAAGGATGCCCCGGCCAGGCCCAAAGTAAACAGAGGAATCGGCATCATGGCTTCGAAATTTGGTAGATGTACGGTAAGAAAAATCGCCATAAGCAAGGCACCCAAAAGTTTATAAGCTAGTTCAGTGTGTTTCCCTGCCAGTACCCCCAAGGCCCCAGCCAGAAAGCAGAGCCCCGTACCATAAGTCCAAAAGGCTGGGATTGGTAAGTAGCTCGGAACAAAGTTCATAAAACTTGCTTGCGTGAAATGCATCACTCCGAAGAACCAAAACGGAAGTGTATATAGAAATTTACCCACTCTGCCTAAAGACATATTCGGACTCCATTGAGAAATGACACATTGAAACTCTGTAAATCCTTCCAGAGATCATCTTCAGTTCGAACTACAGATATCACAGGAACACATGCTTCGCAATAGATCGAAAGAATAGATACCTGTGTTATGGCCATCACTCCAACTGAATTGAATCGCATAATTACCTACATACTCTATGGACAACGGATAGATATTTTGGTGGACTTGCTCTTCAGAAAGGATTTTTTCTCCAGTAAACTCATCAACACACCCAGCACAAGGGCACGCAAGCCTCAGCTCTCTAGGAGAAAACACTGACTCGTGTTCCTTTGTCCATTGAATTCTTAATGATAGTCCATCTTCCGTAGGTCCAATTTCGATCGGAACATTTATTTCAAACCACATGACTAATCACTTGAAATAGAACTTTGAAGGCTCTTCCTCTATGACTTAAAAGATTTTTTTCATCTTCGGACATTTCCCCGAAAGTAAAATTTGAATCGTTCGCCAAAAAATAGGGATCGTAACCAAAACCTTCTGTTCCCCTTCCCGGTGTAATTATTTTGCCCTTCACCTCACCCCTGCTAACCGTCGGGTCTCTACTCTCGGAAACAAAGGTGGCAACACAAACATACCTAGCATTCCATTCTGTATCTGGGAAATTACTTAAACAATGTATCAGATGCTTGTTGTTTGCTTCGTCTCTTGAGTTACCATCGCCCGCTGAAAAAGGTGAAAATCGTTTTGATTTGACTCCGGGCGCCCCATTTAGACAGTCCACGACCAGCCCTGAATCGTCTGCAATTACTGGCATTCCAGAAAGCTCATGGAAGTATTTCGCTTTCGATAAAGCATTCTCTTCAAAAGTGTCATAAGGTTCGAGTTCCTCTTCTCGCTCTTCGTAGTTCAATCCGACATCCTCTAGGCCAACTAACTGCAACTTGGAAATCGGCTCGATCAGCGTCCGGATCTCATGGATCTTGTGCTGATTACGGGTGGCCAACAAAAGTTCCACAAACTACTCCGTAAATAATTGTCTCTGGAAAGCAGTCAATTCTTCGATGCCACTTAAGGCCATATCTAACATTTCATCAAAGTTATCTCTACTAAAAGGTTGACCTTCAGCCGTACCCTGCACTTCTACTAACTCACCTTTAGCAGTTGCTATGACATTTAAATCCACCTGTGCTGCGGAATCCTCTGAATAGTCGAGATCAAGGAGCATTTGACCCCTGACGATACCAACACTTACACCCGCTACTAGCGATGACATGGGGCTTCTATCTATCAAACCCTCTCTTACCAGATTATCAAAAGCACTCCCTAGTGCCACTGTCGCACCGGTAACGCAGGCCGTTCTGGTCCCTCCATCAGCCTGGATTACATCACAGTCAACTATTACAGTTTTCCCTGCAATTACTTCCATATCCACAACTGACCGTAGGGCACGTCCAATTAAGCGTTGGATTTCCTGGGTCCTGCCACTTACGCGACCACGTTCTCTTCTAGTTCTGGTATGTGTAGCTCTCGGTAGCATACTGTATTCCGCCGTGACCCAACCTTTCCCGGATTTTTCTCTCCAAGACGGAACTTCTTCTTGGACGGAGGCCGTACAAAGCACTCGCGTTTGTCCCGTAGATATCAAGCAAGATCCTTCCGCAAAGGGAGCAGCATCCATTTTGATATCCAATTTACGCAGTTGTCCTGCATTTCTTCCTTCAGATCTATCGACCAATCGTCATCTCCTTCACATTACATTCCTGGAAACACTATGTCCTTCGATAATTCCTCTAGGAGCATATCTGCCCCTCTTTCTAGTAAGTCTTCTGCTAATTTTTTGCCTAGGCTCTCCGGATCGGCTGATGAGCCCGTTACGTCTCCTTTTACTATTCTCAATCCATCAGCACTCACGACCATTCCCTTAAGGCGTAGCTGCTGAGCCTGATACACACATCCAGCTGCTATAGGAACCTCGCAGCCACCACCGAGGGCAGCTAAGACCGACCTTTCCGCAGCAACGGTAGCGTAAGATTTTGGACAATGAATATCCTGAAGATATTTATCGGTCTTGTAATCATCCTCTCTTATCACAATCCCTAGAGCACCTTGGCCTGGTGCATTTAGCCAGGAATCCCACTCAATCCATTCAGATACCCTTTCTATTAATCCAAGCCTCGTCAGGCCAGCACCGGCAAGGATCAAACCATCATACTCCCCTTCATCAAGTCTTCTTATCCTGCTGTCTACATTTCCCCTTATCGGTGTGGGTTTGAGTTGTGGCCATGTGGCTAGTAACATTGCCGCTCTCCTGATTGAGCTAGTGCCTATTTTACTTCCAGGGGGCAATGAAGCTAAGGTGACTGTTTGCCCTGCCTGGGCTACCAATACATCCCTTGGGTCAACTCTTTCTGGAGTGGCCGATAAACGCAGTCCTGCGGGTAATTCCGTAGGAAGATCCTTCAGAGAATGGACGGCTAGATCAATCCTATTGTCTAGCAACGCCTCGTCTAGTTCTTTGGTAAAAACCCCCTTCCCTGGAATCTCGTGAAAAAAAGAATTCAGTCTTTCATCACCTATAGTCTTAATGACTTCAATATCTATAGAATCGACAATGTCTGGAGTGAGGATTTCCTTAATCGAATGGCTCTGAGTTAGAGCCAATGGAGACCCGCGAGAACCCATTTTCAGGGTAGCCAAGCCTTATAACCCCCAGTTTAAAGGAAAAGGACCAGATAGACAGTTAAAAGTATAACAACCCACATGACCATACTACCAGCTGGTACCGCACGTGCCATTGGTCCTTTAGGGCCATGACCTCTTTCCGCTAGGCTCATAGAGCTGTTAACGACATTGAGTACGCTCGTTCTAATTTTTCTATCTATACTCCCTACCCTACTACCAATACTTCCTATTACACGTGGACCGAGCCAACGGTAAAACCATTCTACATCAATATTTATCGCTCTGATCTCAGGAGGATAGATACCCGACTTCATCATCCATACCACAGCCAAGGCACCGAAGAAAAGAAGCTGTAATTGGGTCACCACATGAGTGAGGTCGTAGGGATGATAATCAGCTTCAAAAGGAAGGATTGAATAAAGAAAATCGGGGAAAGTCCCTATCACTACGCATAAAGTAGCAGCTATTCCCATCGCCATTAACATATTTTTGGGTGGTTCTTTCACACGGATTCCTGAATCGTGTCCAAAAAATGCGAAATATGGGATCTTAATTCCTGCGTGTTCAAGGACTCCAGCAGAAGCAAACACCAAAAACGGCCATACCCAGTTATAGCCCTGCTCTAAGGCAGCAGCCATAACCATGGATTTGGTGATAAATGCGCTAAACAAAGGAAATGCTGAAATTGCCATTGCCCCGACGATACAAAGACCAGTTGTGATGGGCATCGTCTTATAAAGACCACCCAGGTCGGAGCCATTGATTCTTCCAGTCATTTGGAGGACTGACCCCATAGTCATAAACAATAATCCTTTAAAAATTACATCCGCAAAAGCATGAGCCACAGCTCCATTTAGTGCGAGTGCAGTTCCTATGCCAACACCAGTGACCATAAATCCCATCTGGTTTATCATGCTGTAACTGAGAACTCTTCGGAGATCATTCTCAATAACAGCAAAAAAGATTGGGAAAAAGGTCATTAAAACACCCACGTAAATGAGAGCTTCGGTTCCAGCGAAACTTCGGACAAGGGCAAAAATAGCAACCTTTGTGGTAAAAGAACTCAAAAAGACGGTTCCAGTTGGAGTCCCTTCGGGATAGGCATCCGTGAGCCAACTATGGAAGAATGGAAATGCAGCCTTTATTCCAAACGCCACGAGTATGATTATACCAGCAGCCGATCCGTCCAAGCCAATATGGTCAAAACCTATGGATCCAGTATTGTGCGCCCTAAGCAAAGCGCCAGAGAGTAGAAGAACACCCGACAAAACATGGATGACTAGGTATCTAAATCCTGCATTGAAAGAACTTTCCGTTCCTCTGGCAAAAATAAGAAATGCTGAGCTCAATGCCAGAATTTCCCAGAAGACAAAAAGAGAAATCAGATCTCCAGCATAGACTGCACCTATAGCACTGCCCGCATATATGAGGGCCGAGGTATGTTGCAATCCTGCGTGTTCCCTATCCTCCAAATGAAGAGCAAAAAGATTGCCTAGAAATGATGCTAGATGAAAAAGATACCCAAACAACATGCTCAGGCCCGTAACTTTGAACGGGACCAAGTCATAACCCATAAAGCTCAGGGTCAAACTTGCATCGGGATCCAGGCTCCGTAGGTTTAAAGCTCCAAGAATTGGAATCAATAGCATTAAACTACTACGCAATCGGCCACGTGTTATTGCGACCAGAACTGCCCCTGCGAAGAAAATAGCTGCGGGAGGGTAACTAGAGATCATAATAGTCCTCCCGACGCATTAAAAGCTTCCTCATTACCTTTGCTATCAGCACAAGCAAAACAATCCCACCGAAAGCGTAAACAGGATAGAAACCCAACAAACCTTCGAGTGAGTGGTATTCATGCCTATGCTCTTTAAAAACCAAGTTGGTCAATTGCATGTCTAGTTCTACGAGCAACAAAATTGCACATCCAAAATAAAAAACCTTAAAAAGTTGATTGGTTCGCTTCGGCTTCATATCGTCCTTTTCAACATTCCGATGCCCTAAATCGCTCATGATCCAAACACCATTTTCATCATTTCATAAAGGAAATCAGGGAATAAAAACAAACCAAGAGTGAGCCCGCTTGAGACTCCCATTGCTACCAAGCAAGGCCAAGGCGCTTCTTTCACTCCTGTCTCTTGCTCAACCCCACTGGGTGAACTAAAGAAGGCTCGGACTGGAACCTCTAATAGATAAACCAAACTTAATAAGGAACTCAACATAAGGACCGCCAACAATCCTTGTTCGTTTGCCTCAAGTGTGCCCAAACCTAGGAACCATTTGCTCCATGCCCCTCCAGCTGGAGGAACCCCAATGATACTCAGTGAACCTACGAAGAAAGCACCAAATGTTAGCGGCATCTTTCGGCCTAAGCCTCTCATGTCGCTGATGTCTGTCTTATGAGCGGCTACTAGTATGGCACCCGCTGCAAAAAACAAGGTTATTTTCCCAAAAGCATGCATAGCTATGTGCATGCCCCCACCTATAATAGCAAATTCATTTGCCAAGAGAGCCGCCAAAACGATATAAGAAAGCTGACTTATAGTAGAGTAGGCCAACCTGGCTTTTAGGTTGTCTTTGGTGAAGGCCACTAGAGACCCTAGTATGATAGTCACAGCCGCAATCCACCTTAGCCATGGTGTACTTGCTAGCTCAGACAAGGTACTTAGCCCAAAGGTATAGATTGCCACTTTTAGAATTGTAAAAACACCGACTTTAACTACTGCCACAGCGTGTAGCAAAGCTGAAACTGGTGTAGGTGCAACCATCGCAGCTGGAAGCCACCTGTGGAATGGCATCACCGCAGCCTTCCCTACTCCAAAGACAAACAGTGCAATCAGTATGCTCAATACACTATTGGAAGCGGTCCCTCCTAAAATTCCTCCAGGTCTGAAATCTAAGGTGCCAGTTAAATTCCAAGTCCATATTATTGCTAACAGTTGTAAACCTACTGATGTCGACAGCAGGATCCCTAGATATACCCTTCCAGCCCTCTTTGCTTCTGGCGTGCCGTGATGAGTTACCAGAGGGAAAGTACACAATGTCAACAGTTCATAAAATGCGAATAGCGTGAAAAGATTAGCCGAAAAGGAAACCCCCATCGCTCCACCAATAGCAATGGCAAAACATGCAAAAAATCGGGTCTGGTTCTTCTCATGGTGTCCCCTCATATAACCTACGGCATAAAGTCCGGTCACTATCCAGAGGAAAGACGCTACAAGGGCGAATAACAAGCCCAAAGGTTCAACATTCAATGCCAAAGAAATTCCCGTCGTGACTTCTAGCAAGGTAACCTCATGGAGAGAACCTTGTCTGAGCGGTTCTATCAGTTGGTACACGCTTGCACAAAGTATAGTAGCGACGACAAAGCTTATACTGTCACGTAGGTTGGGGTACTTCCCCGTGAGCAATATTAAACCAGCACCCATGAAAGGAATGCTCACTATCATGCATAGCATGAGAGGGTAGCTCATGATCCAATCCCCATCAGGTTAGCTACAGCAGACGATGCGCCAAATGTCGTCAATGTAGCATCAATTCCAAAATAGACACACAAAATGGCTAAAGTCCAAGTCGGAATCAGAAGACCTATAGGAGCTTCAGAACAGTCGCTATTCACTGAACCAGGATCTTCAGAGAAATACACGGTTTCTACAACTTTCCAGATATATACCACAGCCATTAGGGAGGTTAGTAACACCAGCACTGCAACAGGCCAAAGCCCCTTCTCTAGGGCTCCTTGAATCAGGTACCATTTACTTATGAATCCTGCTGTAAAAGGAACTCCAATTAATCCAAATCCTCCAACAAGGAAGGCACCCATTGTAAGTGGCATTTTCTTTCCCAAGCCCATCATATCATCAAGCTCTACCGAGTTAAGCCGATACATCACGCATCCCAGAGCCATGAAGAGACAACCCTTGATAACAGCATGATTAAAAAGATGTAAAATACTCGCGGTCATTCCCGTGCTTGAGAAAAGGCTGATCCCTAAAATGATATAACCTATTTGGGCCAAGCTAGAGTACGCCAACATTCTTTTGACGTTAGCCTGGAAAATAGCAACCAAAGACATACTGAATATGGCTATCAAAGATAGTGGCAATAGATAAGTTCCCAGCTGCATTTCCAGAAAGGAATAATCAGATCCAAAAACAGTATAGAAAAGTCGCAAAAGAACATAGATTGCCACCTTGGTCGCTGTGGATGCTATAAAGGCTGTAACAGCCGAAGGTGCAAAGGTATATGCGTTAGGCAACCACATATGTAGGGGGAAAAGAGCTAACTTCAGACAGACTCCCACTGTTAGAAACGCAAAAGCGACTGGTATCGTTCTATTCGAGGAAAGCTCTGGCAAAAGGATAGCTAAATTTGCCATATTCAGACTGCCAGTCATCACATACAGCATGCCAATTCCAATGACTATAAAAGTGGCACCCACACTGCCCATAATTAAGTACTGATAGGAAGCTCTCAAGGCCCTCCTATCTTTTCCCAGGGCTATGAGCGCATAAGCAGACAACGACGAGATTTCGAGGAAGACAAATACGTTGAACATATCACCTGTTACGACAATGCCTAACAAACCAGCTAGACAAAGCAGAAAAGCAGCATAAAAAAGAGCTTGTTTAGATTTATCTACTTCTTTTCCGACACTCTCCAGTGCATACGGAGTGACGACTGCTCCTACGAGTGTGACTACCATTAGGACAAAAGTTCCTAATGTGTCGATTCTATATTCGATACCTCCCTCTGAGGCAGACCAACCACCCAGGCTATAAGATATAGCACCAGTAGAGTGCACGACCTGGAATATCTCCCAAGCTATCCAAAACGCCGCCCAACTACTTGCTACCGCAATACCCCAAGCCACCCGGCCATTTCTGACGAGGGCGCACAAGGGAGCTGCGAGCAAAGGCACCATTACCTGCATTACCGGTAAATGAGCCATCATAGTGATTCATCCATTTGGGCTATCTCGTCCTCTTCTATAGTCCCATAAGCCTCTTTTATACGAACCACCAGGCTAAGCCCCAAAGCACTGGTAGCAACACCAACAACAATAGCGGTGAGGATGAGAACATGTGGTAAAGGATTGGAATAAACGGACCATTGGGTATCCAATATCGGTGCAGTTCCACCAGTTATTTTACCCGCACTTATGTAGAGAATGAACACTGAAGTTTGAAAGATATTCAACCCAACAATTTTCTTTACTAGATTACCCTGGGCTATGAGTACATAAAAACCAACCATCATAAGTATTATAACGAACCAATAATTCAGAAAGCTCAGCGCACTCATTCCTCGACCCTCCCCCGACCAGCGAAGGAATAAAAGATGACAACCATAACCCCAAATACAGTAGTCAAGACACCGAGTTCAACCAACAAAATACCCAAATGTTGACCATGTTCGGCATCATGGGAATCCAAAAAGCCATACTCTAAGAAACCCCCTCCCAGGAACATGGTTGCAATTCCAACCCCTGCGTAGATCAAGACTCCTAGAGCTCCACATAAAGCTGCAACTCCCATAGGCAATACGAGACGAGCTGTTTCTATCCCATAAATCAGGGCGTAAAGAACAAAGGCCGCCGCAAAGATTACTCCAGCCTGGAAACCACCACCTGGACCGTAATCCCCATGGAATTGAACGTAGAGAGCAAACATTAGTATGTAGGGCGTCATAATCTTAGTCGCTATTCGCAAAATTGGGTTACTCTCCATCGTCAGCCCCTCCAGTCCCATCCTTTTTACGTCCTGACATTAGTAGCAAGACTCCTACCATAGCAGTAAATATGACTGTGGTTTCGCCCATGGTGTCGTACCCTCTATAACTCGCTAAAACTGAAGTTACTACGTTGGGCATCCCAGTTTCGTGACTAGACTCCTCCAGATAATGTACGGTTGTCTCGTGAAGGTGTATCGGGTTATCTGCTTCACCAAAGGGAGGGATATCCAAAGTGCCATACATTAGAATCAACCCCGTAACGGTCACGATCAGCAACGGTACTATTTGAACCGTTCGCTGTTTCTTCTGCCGATGGCCAACCAACGACAAGGTTCCCAGCATCAACACAGTCGACACTCCAGCACCAACAGCAGCTTCAGTGAAAGCTACATCTACAGCATCTAGCAGAGTAAAAAAAGTGGCCGAAAGAAGGCTATAGATACCTGTCAGCATAGCCACTGCAAACAAATTTTGTGTGCGAACCACAATTAAAGCAGTAACCGCGAGCATGGTGAGTAGGAATACGTTAATTAGAATCTCTATGATCTACCTCCCCACTTTCTTCTTGCAAGGGTTGGACACCTCCATACAATGCAGCTCTAGCCAAAGCATGAGTACCTACCGGACTAGTAAAAAGCAAAAAGATCCAGATTAATATCAACCTTAACGAGATCAGAGTGAAACCTTCATTTAAAGACAATCCTATCAGTAGAAATCCAGCACCCATGGTGTCAGTCATTCCAGCCGCATGTAACCTGCTGTAAACGTCTGGCATTCTCAAAACTCCAATAGCTCCGACCACAGTGAAAAACAAACCGAAGCCGACTGCTACCCAAGCCAGGGCAAGGATAACCTGCTCCATCAGTCCACCCTCTCTTCAGAATCTTTCAAGGTTCGCCCTAGATCTCCAACCTCAAAATATTTCAAAACTGCCACCGTACCGATAAAGTTGATCAAAGCGTAAACCAGAGCCAAATCCAGGAATTCTGGGCGTCCCATTAGAAAACCTAAAACAGCTATTAGGAGGACTGTTTTAGTTCCGAAACTATTGAGCGCCAGGACCCTGTCATAAATAGTAGGACCTAACACTGCTCGAATCATTACCATAACCATGGCAATACCCAGACCTACGGATGCAGCAACAAACATCAAGATGAACCCTCCACCCTAGTGACACGGATGTTCATTTCATCTTCTTCACCCTGTGTGTCAGCCAGTGTGAGGCAATGCACCTGCAATCCTTCCTCACAGATATCGGTCACGATAGTCCCAGGTGTCAATGTTATCGAATTGGCATAAATGAATCGTCCGAGATCTGTACTTTGTCCAGATCTAAACATGGTCATGCGTGGATTAATTGGTAGCCCCGGATTCAGAATAATTTTTGCTACAGTAACATTACATTTTAGAGTTTCTTTTATAAGCCAGGGGAAATACCCAAGGAATCGACCCCCGAGGTTCAGCGGAAGCCCTTCACTGTCGATAAAATCCATACGCCTGGTGATATAGACCACCAGTACACATGATCCAATTGCGAATCTTTGTAGCAGACTATGCTCTATGGTCAATGATCCAGAAAGGACCATCCAAAAAGCCAACATAGCTAACCCCAGACCGACTGCTCTGCCCAATTAATACTCCTGTTTCATATTGAATATCAACCCAATTCGGGACCAACCTACCAGTTTGATTGCGCCCCGTCCACAATACGTTGAACTAAAAGCTCGATTGCCTCAGCCCTTCCAACTTCTTCACCTTCACTTTCTTCAGCATATTGGCCCTGTATTCCAAGGCTTGAATTATCCCAAAGAACCTGATTTTCTACAGTATCAATAAATTCTACTTGAACCTGAATTCCCACCTGCCTTTGAAGAACATCAATTTGATCAACACCAGCGCCAGGCCGGTAAAGCGGAGTCGTCAAATCATAACGGAGTATTCTTCCTCTTATTACTGATTGAGCAGCGTCTTCAGCAGCATTAGTAATACCCAAAGCTCTAGGCAACTCCTGCAATAATGCCTCATGTATTTCTTGAGTCAACTCGAAGCGGTTAGTCTCATTTTCAAAAGGAAGAATAGCGACTGTGCGAATATGGTCGGGGAAACTTCCTGACCTGAAGCTGTAATTACAGGAGAAGGAACTCGCCACAAAAATCAGGACTCCCAGTACCTTAATCGGAAGGATGCCAGATATTCTCTTCATATGACTCAACTCCAACAGTTGTTTCTAATTCGATCACCAATTCACGATACGAAATCAGATTGCGATATGTCGCTTTCAATGGCAACCTTTCCTTTGATTTTGTTTCCAGATCAACCACGTGAACAATCTGTCCATTTTCGATCAAACTCACTTTTTCTATAACTCCGTTTGACATATCGTAGCTTATTCTAGAACCCGACGGGAGAGAGTAAACCAATCGTACCCTGTCGATTCCTATATTTTGCGAGGTGACTAGCGCGACATTATCCCCGGGCCTAAATAACCCTAACGAAGCCCACAAGAGTGGAGGGGATGGAATCACTCCAAGATATCCTTGCTCTTGTCCAATTCGGATATCGTCCCCTACCAGTGCCGCTGCTAAAACAGATTCGCCATTTTCAAGAAACAGGTCTACCCTCGCTTTGTCTGGCACTCCGAGCCTTACAACACCCTGGCCCTCTACTCTCAAATCAGGTTCCCTAAGTTGCCACTTGAAACGCACGAAGCTATTAGCAACGAGGGATGTTTTATCACTCAAATTCTCCGCTAACCATTCGTCCGTCACATCTGGAGACAGGTTTGACACTTGATAAGTCGCACAGCCAGTTAGAAGACAAATTAATACCCAGGACAAGCGCGCTGATTCTAGAAACCCTAGATTTTTCTGGACCAATACATTGTAAAAATTCATTAGTCCCTTTGAAAAAGAAACAAACAAGTACTTCCTCACTCAATTATAGCTTCTTAGCTTCCTACAATCATGTATAACAAACCTATCTATTTGACCAGTGATGTTCACCTGGGTGCTCTCAATAATGATGACGAATCCTCTTTTCTCAACTGGATAAATTGGGCGAGCACCAACGCTGCTCAAATCATAATTAACGGCGACCTATTCGATTTTTGGTTTGAATTCCGCACTGGGATCCCTCCTGGCTACCAGAATTCACTCTCCGTTTTAAAAGCAGTAATACAAAATGGAGTTCCAGTCACTCTGCTGGGCGGCAATCACGATTGGTGGGCTGGGAGGTATCTGCAGGAAGAGGTGGGGATTTCCTTTGAACCAGATCCATTACTATTAAACCTGGCTGGCTACAAAGTCTTCATGGCCCACGGAGATGGCTTAGGACATGGGACAAAAGTCTATAAATTAGTCAGATATTTCTTGCGCTCCCGAGTTTTGACGAGTCTTTTTTCGCTACTTGACCCTAATTGGGGATCGTGGATTGGAGCCAAAGTATCACGAACTAAACAGAAAAGACTTCAACCTTCTTCACTGGAACATCACCAATCGGAAAATCTCAAAAAATGGGCACTCAACAAACTGAAGGAAGAACCCAATTACGACCTAATCGTTCTTGGGCACACCCACATTCCGTGGATAGAAAGAATAAAGAACAATCGCTACTACATTAACACTGGTGATTGGTTACACAACCGAACATTTGCAATCCTAAATCAGGGAGAGCAACCCTCTTTGTATTACTGGAAAAATGGCCGACCTTCGCCTTATCTACCTGAATAGATTCACAGGCAGACTTAAACCCAATCCAACACCTGACTCTGGACTAACCTCGAGATTGGCTTCAAGCGCTTCCGGAAAATCCTGTAAATGAGCTGTCACAAAAGCATCTGCAGCACCAAAGAGTAGAAAGAATATACTGACAGCCATCCAGTCTTCTCGCTGCTGTGATCGATTTTCAACCAAAGTAGAAGCCTCACTTACACCCTTATATTCCTTAACTGCTTGATCCAAAGCGGATCCCTGCAAACCTTGACTCATTGCGAGCTCTACTCTGGCACCGTCCTCCAATGTTTTTAGTTGGCTCCTAGCACTACTTAAATTCCTGGCAGTCTTCAATACCATCCATATACTTGCCCCTTCTACTCCAAAATAGAAAGCCCCCCGACCCGGCGAACCAGCTGCTGATTGACCCCAACCTGGAACTATGAGCGATCTAATAAAAGCACCGGTCGCCGACACTCTATCCGGCTGGGAATCTAAAGACTGCCCAGACATTATAGTCTCTGAGACTACTCCAGACCTTAAACTTTGACCTGACAAACTTGCTGGAATTATAGTCATATAAAGGCAAAAACAAATGATAAAATGGCGGGAACGTGTGGGAATCGAACCCACCAACCGAGGGTTTAGCTCGGCAAGCTGGTTTTGAAGACCAGTGGGGCCACCAGACCGCCATCCGCTCCCTTTCCTGTTTTGAGATATAGTCACCCTATGACAGCGATAGCATCAATCTCAATAGAAATTCCTTCTGGAAGGCCTACTTCAACCGTAGCCCTTGCTGGTCTGTGTCCTTCGAATGATTCGGCATACACTTTGTTCATTTCCTGAAACAAATTCAAGTCTGCGAGATAAACTGTTGTCTTGACCACCTTGTTCAAAGAACTACCAGAAGCTTCTAACACGCCCGAGACATTTTTTATCACCTGTGCAGTCTGACTTTCTATCCCACCGTCGACCATACTGCCAGTATTGGGATCAATTGGAATTTGACCCGACACGAAAATGAGATCTCCCATCTGTATTCCTTGGGAATATGGTCCTATTGCACCCGGAGCTTTCGATGTTTCTATCGATTTCAAAATTGCCATTATACCTGCACTCTCCCCTGTGTATACTTGTCATTTTTCATGGATCTACTTTAAACCTCAAATATTTTACGCCCTCTCGCTTCCATTTCCCATTCCTCGATATCGTCACCATCCATGACAATTAAGCTATCCTGGAGATTGGCCGAAACACAAACGTGGCTGGGTAAAACTCTCACCGTTTCTCCCACTCTGGGTTGCCACTTACTATCCGATAGGTCAATTACTCCGTGCTCTTCAGTAACTGCCTTTACTCTCACTTCAGGATGTTCTAGGATCACTCCAAAAGCACCATCTGAACCCCTACTCTCTTTTGACAGCGCCTTCGAACCAGCATCGATAACAGCTTGACCAGGTATAGAAGTGCTGACTACCGAACTGACTACCGAATAAGCTACCTCATTAGAGTGAGCAACACCTATGTGAAGATCCTCCACATCATAAAATATACAGGTGCCTGATCGTATTTCAGTCAAAGCACCCATTTTGTGGCTGTTCCATATAGTTGGAGTCGATCCACCGCTGATTATTTCTGGGTAAGACCCCGCAGTTGTTAGACCGTCAATGATTCTGGAAAGCCTGTTATTTACTTTTTTCAGTCCCTCTTCTTGACAATTCTGTTGCATCCTAATGTGTCCTGGATAAAACATGATACCCTTGTATTCCGCCGAAGAGTCCTGCTTAACTAGTTCAGCGAGGCCAACAATCTGTTCAGTGCTTTGTAATCCAACTCTTCCCATTCCAACATCAGCCTCCACCAAGATCCTGATTTTGCGACCGGCTCGTTTAGCTGCTTCTGTCGCGGCATTCAATGTTTGTGCCGAATCAATCGCCATCATTAACTGTACCGAGTGGGGAATATTCATAATCCTATCCAACTTTGATTGACCCCAAACAGGATAAGCAACCAGCAGATCATCGCATACCGTGGACATTACTTCAGCCTCGCGGGGTGTTGCCACTGTCAAACCAATCGCGCCGGCTTCCATTTGGATGGATGCAATTGTTCTGGATTTATGTGTTTTGACGTGTGGCCTCCAATGAATCCCATGCCCTTGGCAGTACTTGGTGGCCTTAGCAGCGTTAGCCTGGACCTTATGTCGATCCACAAGCGCAAAAGGTGTCTCAACCAGGCTAGAGTCAAACAAATTGCGACGCCTCAGTTTTACGGTTCATATAGCGCTTATTCCAATTCAAATGCTTGTTCCAGTGCACTTTCAAAATCTGGATCCTTCTCCGCTATTGGGCCTATCCTATTATAAAGTATAGTGCCGTCCCTTCCGATCAAAAAAGAAGCTGGTAAGCCAACTACGGAAAATACATCGGTGGAAGTCATGGATGGATCCAACCCAATGTCATAAGTCACTGAGTTTTCCTTCAAGAATGACTTGATCATATCCTCTGCCCCAGGGGAATCAACCGAAATCCCCAAAATTTTGAGGCCTTGATCTTGAAACCTTTCGTAAGTTTCTTGGAGAAAAGGTGTTTCCACCCTACAAGGAATGCACCAAGTTGCCCATATATTGACAAGTACTGTTTCTCCTTGGTAATCAGATAGTAGCACGGGCTCACCAGATTCAAGCATTTCTGCTTGAATCTCAGGAGCCATATCCCCAGTTCGGGGGACGCTCGGAAGCTCTACACCATCCACGCACGCTGATAGCAGTATTGAAATATTAAGGGCAAAGGCCATACTGTTTTTCCAAAACATGCTTGCTCCATTGTTTGTTATTAGTCCACGGGAGTGATCGAATTAAAGCCCAGCAACATCTCCCAGTTATCCCTGGTGGTCTCCAAGATAAACCAATAAAAAAACCCTAAAAAATAATCCGTCTTACTTCAATGATAAAAGAACTTATTTGGTTATGAGCCCCTGCACCAGGAATTTGACGCCTCCAGCACATCGTACATTATAATCATACCTTGACAGACAGTTTATTAGTTATACATTACTTTAACATTTCTTATACATATGTTAGTCAAAGACGGAGCTGCAATTGTTTGATCTAATGGGCCCTCACTGGGCACCTGGTATCACTTTTGCAGTAATTGGTTATATTGTCGCTACCAAAAACCTCTCGCCAGGAGCTTTAGCACATGCAGACTCGTGATTCACATTCCATGACAGGACCATCTGTGCTGTGCTCTCTTGTCATACTTTTTTCCTTACTGACCCCGGCCACTGGTCACGGGCAATATTTTGGACAAAACAAAGTCAACTACGAAGACTTTGATTTCAAAATTATTAAGACGCCTCACTTTGACGTGCATTTCTATCCCGAGGAAGGCGCTGCGGTAGAGGATGCAACAAGGATGGGCGAACGTTGGTATGAACGTCTCGCGCGGCTATTTGAGCACGAATTCGAGAAGCCCAAACCAATTATACTATACGCGGACCACCCCGACTTTCAGCAGACCAACACACTCTCAGGCCGCCTGAGTCAAGGCACAGGCGGCGTGACCGAGGGTCTCAAGAATAGAGTAATCATGCCCCTCACCGGATCATACTGGGACACAGACCACGTCCTTGGCCACGAATTGGTGCACGCTTTTCAATATAATATCGCCCAGAGCAGAAGCTCTGCAGGATTAAGAGGATTGATGACCCTGCCGCTATGGTTGATTGAAGGGATGGCTGAATATCTCTCGGTTGGAAGAGAGGATCCTCTAACTGCCATGTGGTTAAGAGATGCTATTCGGCGAGATGATCTTCCAACCATGACTCAGATGACTAATGAACGTCGCTTTTTCCCATATCGGTTTGGACAAGCCTTGTGGGCTTACATCGGTGGCACATACGGTGACGAAACTATTGTGGAGCTCTTCAGGGCCGCCCTGAGAGTGGGTTGGGAACCCGCTATTGAAGAAGTGCTACTTATGTCATCCGACAGTCTTTCCGCTGATTGGAAACAAGCAGTCCAAAGCGAATACTTACCTCTGATGCAAGGTAAAAGAGACCCTGCTGAATCGGGAGCTCTCTTACTGGCCCCTTCAACTGGCGCAGGTAACCAAAACATTTCTCCTTCAGTGAGTCCAGATGGGACAAAAGTGGCTTTTCTGTCTGAAAAAGATCTTTTCAGTATAGATCTTTTCATTGCCGATGCCCGCACAGGGGAGATAGAAAAGAAGTTGATCAGTGCTAATTCAGACCCCCATTTCGATGCCCTTGGATTCATGGAGACTTCTGGTGATTGGTCCCCTGATGGAAGGCAATTCGTTTTCACCGTGACAGCACAAGGAGATAACGAACTCGCAATCATTGATGTCGAGAATGGGAATATCACAAAAAAAATCGATGTTGAAGGGATTGGTGCCATCAAGAGCCCTGCATGGTCCCCTGATGGCACCCTCATTGCTTTCTCTGGATTGAAGGGAGGCATCAGTGACATATACACCTGGAATATCGATACCGAAGAATTAGATCAGTTGACCGATGATAAGTACGCTGATCTGCAACCCACATGGTCACCTGATCAGTCTAGTATAGCATTTGTTTCAGATAGATATAACGGTTCAGACTTCGATCAATTAACCTATGGCAAATTTGGTTTAGCTTTTCTTGACTTGGAATCCGAACAGCTTTCCACCCTCGAACCCTTTGGAGAAGTTAAGCATACCAATCCCCAATATTCCCCTGACGGCCGAAGCATTTATTTCATCTCAGATCAAGACGGCTTTAGCGATATCTATCAATACACTTTCGACAGTGGAGACCTCCGAAGGATCACCAATATACAAACTGGTGTGAGCGGAATCACTGGAATGTCTCCAGCACTTTCTGTCGCGAGTGAGGCTGGCACTATTCTATTTTCAGTCTTCGATAATTTTGAATTTCACATATATTCACTACAACAAGGACAAGCAGCCGCTGGTGGCCAGCCCATCAACGCAGTTTCGAGCAACAACCCCGGGCGCTTGCTACCGCCAAACAGGCATGAAGGACTGCAAGGAACCAACCTGATTAAGAATTATTTGTCAGATCCTTTCACTGGACTAGTTCCAAAGGATACTTATCCTGTTGAAAGCGCTGTCGACTACAACTCGTCCCTCCAACTAGACTATGTGGGACAGCCTAGTATAGGAGTTGGAACTGACAGATACGGTAACTACGCCGCTGGTGGAGCATCTGTGTTTCTTAGTGACATGTTGGGGAATCGATCTTTAGGAGCGATGTTGATGGCGAATGGCAGGGTGAAAGATTTCGGCGGTCAGACCTTTTACTTAAATCAGGAAAACCGGCTTAACTGGGGCCTTTCAGTTGGACGAATACCTTACCTTTACGGCTACTCGTCTTACGGTAGTAGTGGAGGTGCTGTGAATATCCAACAGACCACACAACGCATTTACATGAGCCAAGCGAGCTATCTGCTAGCCTATCCATTCTCAACTACCAGGAGAATTGAGAGCAATATCGGTGTGCAACGAATATCCTTTGATTTGGAACGTGAAACTTTCCAGTACATCATGAACCGTTGGCGTCCAATTGAACGCATCTCTTTACCCACGCGTGATGCTGTTAACTTAGCTACAGCTTCAATAGCACTCGTTGGGGATAATTCAAATGCTGCATTCACCTCCCCAGTCAACGGGGGACGCTATAGACTTGAAACCGGTTACGCTGCTGGAACTAAGAACTTTACGTCTGTAATAGCAGACGTGAGGCGATACTTCAGCCCCAGTAATGCAATTACATTTGCCGTACGAGGATTACATTTCGGACGTTACGGTAACAATCTGGATCCAAACAGGACAACTGCAGCTATTCAACCGTATTTCCTGGGCTACGAAACTTTTGTCAGAGGCTATTCTTACGAGAGTTTTAACGCTGCTGAGTGCCAAGCTTCTGCATTGGCCATAGTCGGCATGAGTGCTTCTGGGTGTCCAAGTTTTGATAGACTCTTTGGTCATCGACTGGCAGTTGCCAATGCCGAAATCAGATTGCCTGTCGTGGGCACTTCGCAGTTTGGTTTTCTTAATTTCTCTGCATTGCCAACCGAACTTTTCGCTTTTGCTGATGGCGGATTCGCATGGAACGACAATGATGAACTGGATTACCGATTTGTCAGATCCGATAGTGAGAAGGTTCCCGTTTTCTCCACGGGTGTGGGAGCCAGAGTGAATATATTGGGGTTCATGATCCTAGAGATCTACTACGCGCAGCCTTTTCAACGGCCCAACAAAGGAAGTCACTGGGGCTTCTCACTTGCACCTGGATGGTAAGAGAAAAGAACGATCTGCCTAAATATCAGCTACGACTCTAGATGTTTAGAAGATTGAAATATTGATGTAGCGTCTGGGATTCTCCCGCAGATCATCCATCAAAAACCTAGCGCTTTCGAGTGCGTCTTTCAGACTGTGGAACAGTTCATCATCAGTCGATAGCTTGCCCAAGGTGCCCTGCCCATTGTTGATTCTGTCTAGTACAGAACTAAGCGAAGCCATTGTACCCTCGAAATCCGATACTCTTTCCGTAAGTGTCACTACCAATGAATCAGCCCTTACTACAGTCCCCAACAACTCTTCTCTCAATTCTGGGGTCGCACCAGCAAGGTCTTCAGCTGCACTACTTAGGGCTGTGATCAAACCCTTAATCTCTTCACTTTCAGATCCCATGACACTCGCTATTTCCTCAAGTATACCTTCTAAATATCTTGCCCCTTCATCCACTGACTGAATAGTCGAATCAGACAGCAGTGCTGCAATCTGGTCCAAAACCTCCATCCCCTTTCCTCCCAGGGACTCGGTATCATCAAAGAGACTTTTAGCCACTGACCCTGGAAGAACGGCTCCCTCTCCAATCTCTCCTGGTCCTGGTCCTGGTACTATTTCTACTGTCCGTGGATCCATTATTCCTGTACTTACGAGCTGCGCCCTTGAACCCACCGGTATGCGCCATTTTCCCTCTACCTCAAGAATCACTGTCACTTCCTCATTCTGTGCCTCTAGATTGAAATCGTGCACTCGTCCTATCGGAACACCTCGCATTTGTATCGGGTCACCCTTTCTGAGTCCCATTACATCAGTAACTGTAGTTGTCACTTTATAGCGACCTCTGAACGTAGCTGGATCAGTAAGCAAATACAGCATGAACACAACGGCTGAAATACCTAAGATGACAAACACCCCTACCCTTGTCTCTCTCTGTACAGCGGGCGTGGGCATATTTCTAGCCGCATTATTATGTGTGGACATATTATCCTCTTTTTTAACCACTGAGTTCTCCCTTTCTATATTTACTATCGGATATCGAGGATATCTAGCGCAGCGTTAGCCGCTCTACGATCAGTGAATGCTTTAACAACAGAATCCTCGGAATCCCTAAACTCTTCAGGAGAGCCACAAAACCTCAGGCTTCCTCCTTCAAGCATCGCAACCCTATCACACATTTCCAACCCCCCTTCTACGTCATGGGTAACAAGTAGAGAGGTTACATGTAGTTCCTCCGACAATCTCTTTATCAATCTTTCGATTGCTGCAGTATTTACCGGATCCAAACCAGTGGTGGGCTCGTCCCAGAGTAGAATTTCCGGTTTACCTGCAATTGCCCTAGCAATTCCGACTCGCTTCTTCATACCCCCACTTAATTCGGCCGGGAATTTCGCCCAAACCTCTCCAGGATCGAGGTTGACCAACTCCAGTGACTCCCAGATGCGCTCCTGCAACTCTTCAGGTCCCATTTTCTTTATTGTGGCCTCAGACAAACCCATCTCTACATTCTCTGCAACAGAAAGCGAATCAAATAAAGCGGCATACTGAAACACATACCCTATAATTTCCCTGATACTGGTTAATGTGTCTTGAGACCCAAAGTATACAGATTCCCCATTGATCAGAACATCACCTCTGTCCGGTACAATTAGACTGAGAGTGGTTTTCAGCAAAACACTCTTTCCTGTACCAGACGGTCCAAATAGAGCAAACATTTCACCGGATTTAACGGACAAATCTATTCCCGAGAGAACTGGGCTATTAAAGGCTTTCTCTATACCCTTGTATTCTATCGCCATATTTTCCGATGAACTAATCAAATCGCCACCTACTGAAGAAAAAGTGGAGGGAACATAGCGTCTATAACAAGAATAGTTAGAATCATTAAAACCACCGATTCTGTAGTAGTGCGCCCTACTCCTTCAGCTCCCCCTCTGGTTCTGAGACCCATATGCACAGCGATCAATGGAATAGCTATTCCAAAAAAGAAAGCCTTTAAAAGTGAATAGAACATGTCATAGGAATGCCAGAAAAGCCTAGCACCGTAAAAGAACCTCTCTGCACCTAAACCTAGTGTATATTGAGCCGATATCATCCCTGTCAAAATCCCTACCATATTGGCTAAAGCTACTAAAACAGGCATAGATATCACCATAGCCAAAACTCTAGGTGCGGCCAAAACTTCGACTGGGTCACGTCCAACTGAATAGAGAGCGTCTATTTGCTCGGAAACCCTCATGGTACCAAGCTCTGCAGTAATGCGGGCCCCTACTCTTCCTATCATCACTATTGCAGTCAAAACTGGTCCCATCTCTAGTATCACACTCTCAACTACTATTGACCCCATGATATATACGGGGAGGCTACTCTGCATCTGATAACCGCCCTGTTGACTGGTCACTATCCCCACCAATCCTGCCGCCAATAAAACTATGGGAACACTCTGGATGCCTACTAGATGCACTTGCCTGAAAATAGCTTTGGCCGATACCCTGAATCGAAGTGACGCCCAGATCAAATTGAAAAACAAAATACCAATTTGCCCTGCATGTTCAGCCAAGAGCTTAGTCTTTTTTTCGACACTGGAAACAATGCCAAGGCTCAAACCAGAGTTCATACCCTACTTCTCCGCCATACTTTCCAATGATTGAAGTATCTTGCTGCCATTTTCCTGTCTCACTTGTTACAAAAAAATCTATTGACCCATAGATATAACTTAACTCCTAACTACTTTATAAGTATATCCCGACAAAAAGGAGCGAGAATAAGATGATTCCACAAGCCAACAAAATAATTGGGCTCCCCTTAACCCTCATTACACTTTTCAATACTTCGTTAATTGCGCAAGAAAACCAAATCTTAGATGATGTCCGCCAAGTCATGGAAGACAGTCGCGTAGTGGCAGCATTCGAATATATAGACGCTCATGACGAAGAAACTGTGAACACCCTGATAACCTTAACAGAAATTCCAGCACCACCTTTTGCTGAAACAGAGAGAGCCCTGGCTTTTCTAGAAATGCTTAATTCAATAGGAGTAGATGATAGCTACATCGATGAGGTCGGTAATGTCATAGCTCTAAGAAAGGGTTCTGCTGTAAACCCAAACACGATGGTAATATCTGGACACCTAGATACTGTGTTTCCCGAAGGCACTAACGTACAGGTACAACAACTGGGCGATACCCTCAAAGCGCCCGGCATAGCTGATGACACTAGGGGCTTAGCAGTTCTTCTGACTATCCTTAGATCGATGAATGCTAGCAATATAGCGACTGACAACAATATCCTTTTCGTAGGCACAGTGGGTGAAGAAGGCTTGGGAGATTTAAGGGGTGTAAAGCATTTATTTAATGATAGTCAGTTGGAGATTTCAAGTTTCATTTCAGTAGACGGAACGAACGACAATCGTGTGACTCATCAAGGTCTGGGGTCACACCGTTACCTGGTAACATTCAGTGGTCCAGGAGGCCACTCTTGGGGTGCCTTTGGATTGATCAACCCCGCACACGTGATGAGTCGTGCGGTTCACTACTTTGAACTCGCTGCGGATGTATATACGAGGAGTGGGCCCAAAACCAGTTTCAATATCGGTACAGTTCAGGGAGGAACTTCAGTTAACTCAATTCCAGCGAACGTCTCCATGCTAGTCGACATGCGATCTGAAAGTCAGGATCGCCTCATTGAAATTGACAGTATTTTTCATAGGTCCATCTACAGAGCTGTTGATGAAATGAATGGCAATCGCAGGTCTGGAGACCCTTTGGTAGTTGACATTGAATTGATTGGTGATCGACCTTCTGGTGAAATCGACTCTTCTGAACTCCTGGTCCAGAGAGCCATGGCGTCCACTACTTTACTGGGCTTACCCCCATATTTAGGAAGGAGTTCTACCGACTCCAATATTCCTATTTCCCTAGGAATTCCTTCAATCACAATCGGGGGAGGAGGAATAGGTGTGGCTTCTCATTCGCCAGATGAATACTACATCAACCAAAATGGACCTAGAGGTATCAAGAGAGCACTTCTGATTCTTCTGTCCCAAGCTGGGCTGGTACCCTTGAGCTAGCTCCTTCCACGACCTGCCCCTAGAAAAGTGTGTAGTGAAACTCTAAAACCTGTCGCCTCACTCTTTTAGCGCTGCCTCCCTCCGGGACCATGTCTTATAGGGAGTAAGGGCACCGAATCGCCTGGTGCCACATGCCAGTCCTCATACCTTTGATATCTCTGCAGGTAATCACCCGTTGGCAGGCTTTTCCAGATTATTGCTTCTCTCGGAAGCAGATAAGAAACTTCTCCGTCCAACAAGACAGGAGGGAACAATGCGGTACCCCCAGAATTTTCAAGTGGCTCCGGCGTCTTGTGAGTCCACCTTACTGCGACCACCGTTGTGTCAGGTGCGAGACTCATGCTGCCACTGATCGAAGGATCACTATCATCCTTAGGGCAAAAGGACAATCTCCATCCCTCAGAACTCTCTTCTAAAATTCTCAGATAATGTCTTTCCCCGAATAATTCATCTATGAAATGAGGTGCAAAATCCGCTTCTAGGGGAGGGTACACCCACGATTCATACACTTCCACTCCATCAGTGGCTCTTGTACTAAATGCATAACCTTGTCTCGATATCCTTCTGGTCCAACTGAACCGAAGCAATGACGAAGAACCTCTTTGATTCAGGTTTAATACTGGCAGTTCAAGAGTTCCTAGATCTGAGATAGAAATCACAGTGTCGGCTTCTGCCAAATAACTAGCAATCCCTAAAGTGTCCATTAGTCCATGGTATTTACCACTTGCCTGTTCCCACAGAAACCTGGCCCTTACGTCCCCCTGTGGAAACTCACACATATTCTGATTAGTCATTACTACCAAGCCGTCAATTACCAGTGGATCTTCATCTAATATGATAATGTATCCTTTAATCGCACGATCAATACCGATTTCAGCCACTTGAAAACCCAAACCAGAAGCGCGCAGACGAACTATACGCGATTCCACATCTGCTGGAAAAAGAAAAGTTCCGGCACTGTCTGAAAGAACAGCGGCTATCCTCTGGGACTGCGTCCAAGCTTCGACTGTAACGCCCGATACAGGAACACCACTGCCAGTCTCAACAGACCCTCTTATTTGCCCAGTCAGTCCGTCGATCGGAACTATCAGGATCATCAAAAATATTACCCAGTGCTTCACGCCTCTATCACTCCTCTACTTCTGGTATGGACATAACCGTTTTCTCGTATTTCGCCACTTACTCCCTGCCTGCACTCCCGTAAAATATTCCATTAAATAACAATGGGAATGCCGCATGAGATTGTGATCGGAAAGTGATTTTGGGAGAGAATAGGAACATTTTGCCAGCTCCTAATTGGACCTCCAAGAGGGCAGTTCCGTTTTCCATTCTTTCTTGCCCCCAAGCCCAACCACTCTTTAATGGTTGGCTCGTATCAAACCAACCCACTCGACGAACTCCTTGTTCTTCGTGGCCCTCATTCAGGCTAAAAACGGGACTGTGACTAATTATGACATCCAGATGTTCACCCAAACCGTGAGTGAGCGGACTACTGCTTTCTAACTTTATTGAATGAATGGATCCTGGTGTAAAATATTCGTCTCGGGTTACTGGTCTACCAGCTTCCATTAGATGATCGGAGATAGGAAGGCCAGCATGGTAGCCCAGGACTGCAGATCCTCCAATTGCAATGACCACTCCCCCTTGTTCCACAAAAGCCAAAATCTCAGGAATTCCTTCTTCGATCGTTATAGCTCCCAGTCTATTTTGATACTCTTGTGGGATCCTGTCGGGATCGATTCCTCTCATTTGTCTACCGAAGTCTGGAACTGCACCGTCTTCTAAAATGAGAACATCATAGTCAGAAGATAAACGATTACTGGTAATCTCCTGTGGAAACACAACTGTGAAATCAAATCCGAAATCCTCCAAAATTTTTCTTGTCCAACCCGATGGCATTGAACCACCATACCTATCCCATAGAGCAATTCTTGGCTTATCCAACTGGAGAGTCTCGCCCTGGGGTTGAACTGAACTGTAAAAGTCTACTCCTACCCCTTCTGTGAGCATCTCTACATCTCCAACTGACAACCCTTCACTGGAAACATAAAATGCTCCTGGTGACAACTGCGAGGCATCTGAATCATCCAGTAACCAATGTACTTCTTGACCTTTTTGTAACAACTTATTTACGACCAGAAAGGAATTATTCTGGCCGTGGTCGAAAATATAGCCGTCCGCCGAACTACCTATGACCTGACCGTCGGAGACTTCCTGGAGCCCTTGCAGTTTCTCAAAGGGACCTTCGAAACCGTCAAGCACTGGATCAAATTCTATTCCCATCTGATAAGCCAATGTCCATCCAGCATTGTCGTATGGAGGTGTCGGAGGTCCACCTGGATATGCAAAATCATTAGGATGCTGCTGTGCCATAAACATATCCATGACATGAGGTCTAAAGGCTTGATTAGTCCTAACAACATAAGATCCTAGTGGATACCTGCTGTTACCTACTGTGAAGTCTTCAGTTGCCCTGTGAACATCCACACCATTTTTAATGAGTGTATTGACGAATTTTGTAGCTGTAGCGAAATCCCTCTGATCTGAAGGCATGATGAAACCCCTTGGATCTCGATCCTCAGGAGATTGCAATGACTCCTTATAGTCTGGAAGTCCTCCCAACGCATTGCCCCCTAACGCTTCTTCAGCCCTTTCAACTTCGAAGGGTAACACGGTCCATGTATCCCTGTTACCTCTTTCTATAGAATTCATTCCCATCCGCCATATATTGAACAATAGATGATCACTATTCCTGGAGGCATAATCCAGCACAGCCCAGTTTGCAGTCTGGGAATATTCCACCGACTGGCGAAAATGCCAGATCCCTGGCTCGACGGGCAACGGAAGATCACCATGAGAAATCTGACGGTCAGGCTTGAATGGTATGGATATCGGAGTTGGATTACCCACAGTTTCTGTAAGCAATCCAATCATGTTCTTGAAATAGGGAGTTGTTCTTAGGCCACCATTCCACCAAGTAGAGTATCCGGCACCAGTCCTCATTGTGGTACCCCCTTTTCCCTCCTTCACAAATCTTCCGTGCATTGCAGCGCCCACTCCATCCAGTCCAGTAATTATCATAGGATCTAAATTGTGGTTTGGAGGATCCCGAAATGGTGGAGCGAACATGATCGTTCCTGTGGGACCTGTCTGGTGATGATTATAAACAATTTGAGGGAACCACTCTCGGTAGAGCATTGTGTTTATATTAGTGGTTTCAGCAAGGGCTGACATGTAAAAATCTCTATTGTTATCATGCCCAGCATACTTCTGATACAACACGGGAACACCGCTGGTAGTTCTTTTTAATGGATCTTCCTCTCTCATATACCAGTTCGATACTAATTCCATACCATCTGGATTGGCGTGAACAGCCAAGATTATTACATCTTCAAGAATGCGTTCAGTCTCAACATCATCATAACTTACAAGGCGATAGACCATTTCCATTAACTGAGCTGGACCCAACACTTCCGTCGCATGCAATCCTCCGTCGATCCACACAACTGCCTTGCCCTCTGTGGCCAACTCTAAGGCTTCACTTTCACTGACCCCTTCTGCCTTAGCTAATCTCCTGGAAATCTCCTTATATTTTTCTAGGTTGGCGTGATTTTCAGGGGCTGTAATCACTGCCATTATTTGAGGTCTTCCTTCCTCAGTGTAACCTATATCTTGGACGACCATCCTCTCTGATTCCAGAGCTAATTTTTGCCAATACTCATAAAGATCGGTGTAATTAGGTAAAACATAGTCGGCACCAAGTTCGTGACCGAATTGCTCCATTGGAGTAGTGACCGTCACCTGCCCGTCCACCGACTGGACACCAAAGACCACAGCCATTAAACTCACATAAACGGTTGCTTTGAAGTTATGTATCATGNNCTNCATAAATCTTTTAATCCTTAACTTTNGAGTGTGTGGNANCTCAGAAAATACTTGTTTTTTCGNNTNATATTNGGNTTNATTCCAATTTCTTGNCCCTCATTCTAAAACATTTACCCTAGTCTAACCATCCACGTCTTNAACCAAGACGNCGCCCTGNAACCCTTTACCCCTTGCATCTGTGCCATCACTGTTTCCATAATCATTTTATGATCACTGTACTTTGGATTGTCGGAATTTCGCTAAGTGTGTCAGCCATGTGCTCGATACTTGAAGCCGTGTTGCTATCAGTCACTGCTTCCTACGTAGAATTTCTGAAAGAAACCGAATCCAAAGCTGGCATTTATCTGAGGCAGATGAAAACGGCCATCGATGAACCTATAGCAGCAATTCTTACCCTGAACACAATAGCTCATACAGCCGGCGCTGCTATGGGAGGTTCCGCAGCAACAAAAGTTTTTGGAGAAATATGGATCGGTGTTTTTACTGGTGTTTTGACACTAGCTATTCTAGTGATTTCCGAAATAGTTCCTAAGACTATAGGAGCGGTATATTGGAAGAAACTGGCTATCCCTTCGGCACACCTTATCCATTGGATGGTTATACTGATGAAACCGGTCCTTGTTCCCATCAATTCTTTCAGTAGGGTTCTTCGGACCCCCAATGAGGAAACCGTTAGCCGGACAGACCTAAAAATTCTAGCCCAAATAGGGTATAGCGAAGGAGCCCTCGATGAAGATGAATTAAAGGTAGTGACCAATGTCATCCGGTTAGACAAAATATCGGTAGCAGATGTCATGACACCTCGTACCGATATTATAGCAGTCGACCTAGGAACTGAGTTGGAAGAGGCCATAAATGTCATGCTTGACAACGGCCACCTAAGGCTTCCCGTTTACACTGGCAATGTTGATGAAATAGAAGGTCTGATCATAGGTCGCGACCTATGGCAAGCACAAAGAAAGAATATACTGAGCCTATCTGAAATCATGCGACCAATCCAATTTGTTCCTACAACTAAACTGGTTGAAGATCTGTTGCCTGAAATGAGGCATACAAAGAGTCAAATGGCTATTGTAGTAGATGAATTCGGAGGGACTGCNGGACTNGTTACACTGGAAGATCTGATCGAAGAAATCATCGGAGANATACAGGACGAACATGAAGAAGACGAACCTCTTCCATTCCAATACCTGAATGATGGGNTCGTACGCATATGGGGAGGAGTNCCCATCAGGGATGTTAATGAAGAACTTTCACTAGAATTNCCTGAAGATGCCCATGATACCTTGGGTGGATATATGTTCGGNTCCCTGCACCGCATTGGGAGAATCGGGGATACTGTTGGAACCGATAGTTATCAATTGAGAATCGCTACCATNAATGGNCGCCGGATAGAATTTATCGATTTTTCCNCAANTAAACTCNAATAGAACNTANCNACAAGAATAGAGNCTCTNTAANAATTAGGCAGTAACAGCTGGTACTCTGCGCGCAAATCCTATTTCTTCAATGGCAAACCTCTTTAGGATTTCCATATTGATATTATGATTTACGACTCCAAAACTTCCCAAATCTGGAGCTTTGATGTAGTAAACGACCTCGAAATCAATGCCATAATCACCTAATCTTTTCAAAAAAGACCTGTCATAGACAGCTTTCTGCTCGGCATCTATGACTCCCTGTATGATTTCTGGTATTCGTTGTATTTTTTCTGANGGAGTATCATATGTTACAGTTACTATAAAATTGACCCTACGCCGATCACGTCTATTGAAGTTTCTGATTCTACCCGACAGGAGGTCCGAATNTGCCAGAACCAACTGTTCACCACTGAGGGCTTCAATCCGGGTACTTTTAAGGCCTACAGTCCGCACTGTTCCTTCGAAACCTCCAATCTCAATATAGTCGCCCACTACGAATGGTTTGTCGAACACAATTGTAAATGATCCGAAAAGATCACCAAGAACGTTTTGTAAGGCTAAAGCAAAGGCTATGCCCCCTATACCTAATGACGCCACCAGTGGACCCACATCGACCCCAATATTTCCTAGCGCCAACATCAAAAATATGGACCAGACTCCACATCTTGTCAGAAACCCAATAGAACCCAGTGCTGTTCTTATCGTAGGATCCTTCCGAAACTTCTCCTCTGCCCATGCCATCAGAATATGATCCAATAAGGCATTGGACCAAAGTCCCCCTTGGAAGAGGAGAATAAGAATCAGGGCAGATTGCAGGAATACATTTAAACCTGATGGAAGGATCAAGCTCAATGATGCTAGGTACAACCCTAATCCAAGGACTGAAATCAGTTTCACATTTTGCAGGCACCNGACAATTACATCGTCTAACTCAGNTTCCGTCCTCGCAGCCACCGAAGCAATCTTGTTGGCCACTACAGCAACTGTGATTTTTACCACTACCACTGTGGCCACAAAAATACTGCCCGCCACGATCCATTCAGTAAGCGAATTATTTGTCAAAATATTTGTAAGCAAATTCTTCTGTTACCTTTTATTTTGCAGGGTTATAAAACGTATTAACAACGAAGTTGGCATCTCAATACCAGTCCTGCAACCTAGGCAGTCACAGCAACTCCATAATCTAGAAACTTGACACCTGCTCTTCACGTGGATATCATCGCACGTGCCAAGGTTACTCTTGCCGCGCAAGGCGGCCCGATTGAGTATTTTGAGACAGTCGGCTGGGATTAGCTCTCTAGACTGTTGGGTGACTGACCCCCAAAATTTGGCTCATACCAGAGAAATTCCCCCAATGGTGAATTCATTTACTAGAACTTTTCCACAACATCATTTCTTAGAGGAGTTNCACCAATGAACCACGATTCTTGGTTATACGAAGTAGAAGANTTTCGCGCAGATATGGAAGACCACGTTGCCGAAATGGATTGCCAAAATGGACTCTCATTGAATACCCCGGAAGAAGTCCTTAGTTATGTCAAGGAATACAACGTGTCATCTATCAGAATCTGGTTTACAGACATGCTTGGATTTCTAAAATCTTTCTCCATAACTCCCAAAGAACTTCCGGGCGCCTTCAGTGAAGGTATGGGATTCGATGGCTCCTCTATACAGGGTTACCGCCGAATACACGAAAGTGATATGGTAGCTTTCCCTATTGCGTCTACAGCACAGGTGCTTCCATTCCGTCCAGGTGGCTCGAACTCCATGAGAATGTTCGCCCAAATATGCACACCAGATGGCTTGCCCTATCAATCTTGTCCAAGGGTTATTCTATCTCAGAATTTGGAACGCCTTACCGAACATGGCTTCTCTCACATGAATATCGGTCCAGAAGCTGAATTTTTTTACTTCAAGGACAGTAGNGGACCAACACTCTTAGACCAAGCGGGCTACTTCGATATCAATCCAACAGATGTTGGAGACGACATAAGAGAAGCCACTGTGTTTGCTCTAGAAACAATGGGAGTTCCTGTAGAATACCATCATTCAGAAGTGGGACCCTCTCAGCATGAAATTGATATTCGATACCAGGAAGCACTCAGAATGGCCGANAACCTTCAAACCTACAAATANATCGTNAAAGAAGTAGCNAGACGCTGTGGGGTTTTCGCGACATTTATGCCCAAACCTCTTCCAGGTGAAAATGGCAGCGGAATGCACGTACATCTGTCAATTTTTAATGACGAAAATACGAATGCATTTTACGACAAGAATGACNCGCAGCATTTAAGCGGTACNGCTAAACACTTCATCGCTGGTGTTTTAGATCATGCTCGTGAAATTGCACTAGTCACGAACCAAACCTACAATTCATACAAAAGACTGGTGCCGGGCTATGAAGCTCCAGTTTATATAGCTTGGGCAGAAAGAAACCGTTCGGCATCGGTGAGNATCCCGCTTTACAAACCAGGAAAGGAAGTTGCCACTCGCATGGAACTGCGTTTCCCAGACCCAACATGTAACCCGTACTTGGCTTTCAGCGTCATGTTATCAGCAGGATTGGACGGACTAACAAACAAAACAGGAATTCCAGACGAAATGACCATGGATCTCTACAAACTCAGCAATTCTGACCGCAAGAAGCTGAACATCGAAGCGCTACCACATGATCTCTTCGAAGCGGTTGAAGTNGCGGAATCCAGTGAGTTCTTNAAAGAGGCTCTTGGAGAGGATGTNCANGGAAAACTCATCGAAACGAAACATTCTGAAGTGGACAAATTCAGGTTACATGTATCAGACAAAGACCTAAAGGAACATTTGATACTGTAGTTNCGAAATTAAGCTAGGTTGTGAGGGGCAGGACGCACTAACGTGCGAATCTTGCCCCTTCTCANACCTTAATGCCTNGACCCNTCNTGTTCCATTTCATTCTCTTCCTTCCAGAATGATACAGCTAGTAATACAGCACCAAACGAAATAGCCATATCGGCCACGTTAAAGATTGGCCATAACATAAAACCAAGGTCTACGGGACCTATGAAGTCTACCACTCCTCTGGTCCACCTGATTCGGTCATAGAGATTACCCAGAGCTCCTGCGATTACGAACGAACAAGCCACTGTTCGAAGGTGATCCTCTGCTTCAGATCGGTAGAGGATATGAAGAAGCAGGCCAAGCGCGATAATGCTGAGTGGCACAAAAAGCCATCGGGAATCATCACCGACGGATATCCCAAACGCAGCCCCCTTGTTGAAAGCCAAGGTGAGAGGTATGTAACCTCCCATAAAATCAGGCATAGCCCCCATGCTCAAATTTTCAAGGGCCCATCGTTTCGTACAAAAATCCAGCAAATTGACTGACAGCAAAGTGCCGCAAAGAATGGCGACTTTAATCCTCACAGAAACCCTCGAAAGTTATAAAATTAAATATCCACAACAAATAAATGTAACAGAATCCAAAGTGAACCCACATACCATTACTTACAGATTTTAGTTGTTACGGCCCCTTCCGGTACATAAGTTTGCCTATTGCTATCTAACAAGTAAGAGGAGCCAGGAAATGACTACATGTACCAGCTTAATAAAACTAACGATAATTGGGGTAATTATGTCTATATCAAGGATTAGTTTTGTTGAAGCACAGGAGAACAATTTAGAAAAGCCATGGCCACCTGTAGCTACTTTCTCAATCTTGGGCTATGACGCTGAGACAGGAGAAATTGGTGGAGCGGTTCAGTCCAGAGTGTTTTCCGTTGGAAATGGAGTTCTCTGGGCGGAAGCTAACGTTGGCGTTGTCGCCACCCAGGCTGTCGTTGATGTCAGCTACGGACGTCAAGCTCTGCAACACTTGCGAAGAGGAATCGCCCCTGACTCGGTCATAAACATTATTCTTTCAAATGATCCGAATCCGCGGCCAGAAGATTGGACTATCAAAGGCCGTCAGTTTTCCATTATGAATGCTCTCGGGGAGGTGGCCACCCACACTGGGATTGAGGCCAGTGACTGGGCTGGACATCTAATTGGAACTAATGTCTCAGCCCAAGGAAATATCTTAGCGGGACCAGCAGTCGTTGAGGATATGGTGAAAGCTTTTCAGAACACTGCCGGACACTTGTCCTTCCGACTTTTAGCTGCTCTAGAAGCCGGACAAGCTGCTGGCGGAGATACCAGAGGTATGCAGTCTGCAGCAATGTTAATCGTCAAAAAGGACGGAGGAGTATGGTTAAATAATGACGTCGTATTGAGACTTCAAGTCGATGACTCCGATGAACCCATCGCAGAATTGAGGAGGCTAGTACAGATAGCTGACCNCCAAAGAGAGCGACGCAGAAGTAGGTTCTAATCNAATAGAACAAAACGGAGGGGGTGGGATTCGAACCCACGAGTCCTTTCGGACGCCAGTTTTCAAGACTGGTGCATTGAGCCGCTCTGCCACCCCTCCATAAATACGAGCTTTGTTTCTTGTTACCTCTCTTTCCTAATGCCTAAATGAACGGTTTCCCGTGAACATCATTGATATGCCATGTTCATCAGCGGCACGAACAACTTCTTCATCTCTAACGGAACCACCTGGCTGAATAATCGAACTCACTCCCGCTTCTACTGCCGCATCAACTCCATCTCGNAANGGGAAAAATGCGTCCGAAGCAAGAACNCANCCCTCTAGTGCCGCTCCATTNTCCTGAGCTTTTAAAACTGCNANCCTGGAAGANTCAACCCTGCTCATTTGTCCTGCTCCNATCCCTATTGTTTTCCCCGATCTAACAAGAACTATAGCATTAGATTTCACTCCNAAGACGCATGACCATGCAAANCATAGATCATCAAACTCCTGCTTTGTAGGAGNAACTTTCGTCACCACCTTCCATTCATCATACATCATTCCATAGAAGGGTGTCGGTGCTGGGTCTTGGACTAAAAATCCTCCATAGACGNTTCTAANGGTTGTAGGGTCTGGCATTCGTCCATAATCGGNCAGNAAATTTGCTTGACCNGTAGTATTATTTTCGTCCCCTGGTAAATGTCNANCATCATCAGAAGTTGTATCCCACATCATCAGGCGTAGATTCTTTTTCTNGCTGAGGATTTCGAGGGCTTCCNGTGTATAATAAGGAGCTACNACACACTCAATAAAATGTTCGATCATTTTCTTTGCAACACTGGCATCTACCGCTTGATTGGTACTTATTACTGATCCAAAGGCACTCTGAGGATCGCATCCATGTGCTCCGTTATAGGCCTCTAGGAGGCTTGCTCCTTTTGATATGCCACAAGGAGTTGTGTGCTTAACTATGCATACCACNGGATCAGAACACTGTGCAAAAGGTGACAAGCACAAAAGAGCACCATCCAAATCTAAAAAATTGTTATAGGAGAGGGCTTTCCCCTGGACTTGCTTGAGAGCGGAAAGTCCATGATTGCCATCACCCATCGAATAAAAAGCAGCTTTTTGAGTAGGATTTTCCCCATACCTGAGAGTTTCAGCAAGGTTGCCTACTAGGCTCATCTTCAAAGGATAACCACCCTTCTCTACTGCATCCTCATAAAGATATCCTGATATAGCCCTATCGTACTTACTTAAATGGTCAAACACTTTTCTGGCCAGATCTTGGCGTACCTCAAGAGTTTTTTCTTGTCCCAATCGAATCGATTCGAGCAATTTCCCATAATCTCTAGGGTCCACTACTACCCACACATCTTTATGGTTTTTAGCAGCAGCCCGAAGCATAGTCGGACCNCCTACATCAACCTGGGCCATCGCCTGAGACATACNCACTGAAGAATCACTAACAGTCTCTTCAAATGGATATAGATTAACTGCCACCAAATCTATAGTGCCATAGCCATGACTCTCCAATGTTGCTAGATCCATCTCATTGTCTCTTCGAGCTAGAATCCCTGCGTGGATGGCGGGGTGCAAAGTCTTGACCCGGCCTTCCATTATTTCATCGTGCTTGGTCACCTCTTTGACATCAGTGACTGGGATTCCNGCTGATCGAAGAACCNNACTGCTACCTCCAGTGGATAACACCTCCCAATCCAACTCAATCAATGCTGTGGCCAGTTCAATTATTCCCCTCTTGTCGGAAACACTTATAAGAGCTTTCTTCCTGTTCATATTAATAGATCACCTTTCTGCTAGAATATAGCCACCTGCGTCTAACGGAATCTTTCCTTTTANTTACCGACATTCCATCTCCAAAGGTTANTTTTTCATTGCAAAGAGCTACACAATTGATGGACTGTACTTGGGTACAACTTATGCTCTGCCTGCAACACCTTGTNACTTAAGCTATCTGGATCATCCCCTTCCAAGATTGGGACNAGANCCTGAGCTATGATTTCTCCAGTATCATAATCTTCNTCCACATAGTGAACCGTGGGGCCACTAATGGTTTCACCCGCTTCAATCACTGCNTTATGAACAGACCTCCCATACATCCCCTTACCTCCGAAGCTTGGCAATAAGGCTGGATGGATATTCACCATGCGACCTGTATAGAGAGACACCACTGCAGGTGGGATTTTTCTTAAATATCCTGCCAAGACAATGAATTCTACCCCGTAGCCTTCCAGTAAATCCTTCATTTGGCTGGCTATCTCCTGGTCTGACTTACCCTTCTGCTCAAGAACTTCTGAATGCTTGCCCGCTTTTTCTGCTCTTTCTATAGCTCCTGCCTGTTTTCTGTCCGTTAGTAGTAGCACAATGTGATAGGATGAATTGTCTTCATAATCAATCAACGCTTGAAAATTCGATCCTCCACCAGATGCGAAAACAGCAATTGNCACTTGGTTCATCGAGAACTGTTACCCATNTAGCTTCCNGTGAGGAATGGGTTGTTCTCCCGTTCATGACCAACCGTAGTAGCTGGACCATGACCACTGAACATCNTGAAGTCATCAGGCAAAGTTAGGATGTGTTCCTTAATGCTAGAGAATAGCACTTTTGAATCACCACCTGGTAGATCTGTTCTTCCGACTGATCCACGAAAAACCAAATCACCGACCAAAGCAATTTTTGCCTCTCTATTGACTAAAATTATGTGGCCAGGTGAATGTCCGGGCGTATGATAGACCTTTAGTGTTGACTGCCCGAAGCTGATCACTTCCCCTTTNCCAAGNAATTCCTTATCAGGAGAACTTAAGGCTTTCCCTTGAACACCGAATTGCGCTGCCTGTACAGGAAAATTATCAAAAAGCTCCTGGTCTAAGGGATGAAGCCACACAGGCGCTTGAATGTGTTCTCTTACTTGTCCTAAACCTTCAATATGATCGAAATGCCCATGGGTCAATATCACGGCAATCACCACTCTCTCTTCCGCATTCAAGTGCTTCAACATTTGCTGTGTCGCAGCACCAGGATCCACAATCACACATTCTCCACTCTTTTGACAAGTGGCAATGTACCCGTTTTGTAAAAATGGTCCACCTGTGAATGTTTCGATAAGCATAAAGCCTAAAACTCTATCTGGAAGAATCCATTGGAANAAAAAGAGTCGATACTGTATAACNGGCTCGGTTCGTATTGCAGCAAGTCCAGAATTCCGATGTCAATGCAGGCCTAGGCTGTGAAGGAACTTCCACAGCCACAACCTCCTGTGGCNTTTGGATTGGAAAAGGTGAATCCCGATCCCATCATACTAGTGACATAATCNATTTCAATCCCATCAAGGTATTGCGCACTAAAGGGATCTACGAAAATCTTNACACCTGATATTTCCAATACNTCGTCATCTGNTTCAGGAGCGTCTTCAATATTTAGNCCATACTGGAAACCCGAACAGCCTCCTGGCAATACNGCGACCCTCAAACCAGTNGTATCCNCACCTCCGTGGTCCCCAATGAACTCTTCGATTTTGCCTACAGCTCCTGGTGTCAAGACCAACAGTGTCCCAATACTTTCCATTTTATCTCAGCTCACTTANTGGTTGCTTTAAGAACCCATGAAAAATACAGACCAGTGTGAAACTGGTCAACGGCATAGGCTCTGTGTTTTATCAGAGATTCTCCAGAGGTAAGCCTTCTTAGCTTAATCTAGGATCTTTAGGTCGATGTTTTAGGAAAAAGGACCAGACAAGCAATCTATCAACAAATGGTCTTGGTCATGTACAATAGTGCGAAGATCGATAATTAACATGTCATTCTCCACACGACTTATGAGAGGAACTTCAAGTTGTCTCAGTCTTTGAGCGAATTCATCAGGAGAACAGCCCGGAAGTCTCGCTCCCAATCCGATACTCGGAATTTCAAATTCTGGAAAAGTACCACCACCCATAATTGAGCGACATTCTTTTGTTTCCAGACACACATTGGCTTCACCCAATGCTTCGATTACCTTCGATGCTCTCTCAGTAAGTTCATCGATCGAAGCATTCAACATCTTTAGAATAGGGATCTTCGTTACAGCCAGTTCGGGGTCTCTATGCAATGCGAGGGTTGCCTCAAGTGAGGCTAGGGTCGTTTTGTCAACTCTTAGTGCCCTACACAATGGATTCCGACGCATCTTGTCGACCCACTCGATACCTTTACCAACCAAAATTCCAGATTGTGGACCTCCCAGTAGCTTGTCTCCAGAGAATATGACGATGTCAGCACCCGCTTCTAGACTTTCTCTGGGTGTAGGCTCATTAACAGGAAGGCCAAATTTTTTAGGATCTTGGAGCAATCCAGATCCTAGGTCATATATTACAGGCAAATTCATTTGTGTACCAAGTTCAACCAATTCCTCTAAAGAGGTTTCTTCTGTGAAACCAGTCATATTAAAATTAGAGCGGTGAACTTTGAGGATGGCACCGGCGTTTGTAGCNTCTGCCGCTTTCTTGTAATCCTGTATCCTAGTCCTGTTAGTGCTCCCGACTTCCGACAAGNTGGCTCCCGAACATTCCAATATTTCCGGAATTCTGAANCCTCCACCTATCTCTACTAGTTCCCCTCTTGAAACAAGAACATTCTTTTTGGCTGCCATGCACCNTAAAGCCAGNACTAAGGCGGCAGCACCGTTGTTAACGACCAGAGCTGATACGCCTCCAGTCAATTCACTTAAAAGTCTAGTGCAATGATCATACCTTGATCCTCGAATTCCATTANTAACATCGTATTCAAGATTAGAGTAACTAGNAGAAATCATCCTCATTATTTCCAGAGCTTCNTCAGCCAGAATAGCTCTCCCGAGATTNGTATGAAGAATCACGCCCGTTCCATTCAAAACTTTCTGTAANGATGGTTTCAAAGAAGCACTGATCCTCTTCTTGACTGGAACGANGAGGTTTTCTGGCTTGACCTCATTCTCGNTGAATTCTGACCGNAGTATTAGANTCCTTATTTGTTTTATCTCTTCCTGAACAGCATATAACACTAGCCCGCGACCATACTCCTGGATAATACCTTCGAAATGCGAGGATTGTAGCATAAATTCAACNGACGGAATAAGACGTAACTTATCTTTCATAATGATCTTGCCTNTCGAATCTTAAATTATNNAGGAACCTCTCNGGTATATCACGTATCACACTACCAGTCCCACCGCTCGGGCCAATACCATTAACGTTTACGAGTCCAGAGATAGTAACTTCATAAGCTGTCTCGGGTTTAATCGGTTCAGCTAAAAGAAGATAGACGTTTCTGCTAGGTACACTAGCACCCCTGTCTATTGGTTCCACTGTCGAAATCATCGAGTCAAGTCCTACGGTTGGNAGACTGTCTCCGACAGCATCACTAATTNATTCCCTTCTGACANCAAATTCGTANTCATCTAGGATTTCCTTGATCTCAATTGTCCCGGATGCACCTTCAGACAAAGTTGCTATNACATCCTCAACTGGGAATTGTTCTGGATCAAGATAGTCATCAAATTCTACCAACAATGTCAATGAATCCACTATTCCCACTGCATTTAGGACAGGAGGAGTACTGTCTGGNCGTAATACTTTCATATCCGNGAACACTGTATCATTGGCCNGCACNACNAGGTGAGTNCTCGCAATCGGTTCCGTCGATTCTGGACTATTACTTCTATTTTCATCCATGAAAGCAGTAATAGAATAAGTCCCCGCCGGTAAATATCGGAAGGCGTAGACTCCNCTACTATCAGAAACGGCNATGTGCTTCAANCCGTCTCCAGATTCNAAATTTGATCCCAAAGTATCGGTCGAAGCAATTACTGTTGCNCCAAAAGAAGGCCTCAAAGTAATGCCGTCTGTGACTGTTCCAGCGGCAACNTTTGCTATCATCTCTGGNCCTGTAGAAAATAAGAATTCAAAAGGATAAGGCATCGGATTTTGAAAAAGATCTCGCACAATTGGCAGAATNGTTATCCTATACACAACNTCTTGTGTGAATCCTCCTANCATTTCGATTTCAAGACTACGGCTACGGTGATTTACAGTAATTTCGCCCAACATGGGTGATATCCTGACAGCATCNTGTAATGACCCTGAACTTGCTGTCTCACTGATACGTTCATCGAAAAATACTTCGATCGGGCCCTGGAAATCCTCTAGTACAGCAAAAGCATTTGGCGTATTGCCCACGACCTGGGGGCCGACATTGTCTATAGGACCNCCAATAGGAGCACCCGGACGGGCACAATTGNNAAAAGTTGCCACNGCTAGTAACAACCAGTTAATACCTCTTTTCACGGGCTGATCAACCAAAACATTTATTCATCTCTACAATGGAGTCAGTTTTCGCTCAAACTACTTAATTTGTTACTCAGGGTAGATAGTTGTTGAAGAAAACTTTCTTCCTTNAACCTTTCTTTTTCGACAATATTAGNTGGGGCCGATGTCAAGAATTTTTNATTGGCAAGTTTCCTGCGNGCGCCCTCCACTAGACCTTCNAAACGCTTGATCTCGACACTCAGCTTTGCACACTCTTTGTCCAGGTCGATTACACCTACTAGAGGTATAAACACTTCCGTGCCATCTTTGAGAACCGTATTAGCTCCAGATCCTTCTGCAATGCCGTCGATTACAACATTGTCTACACCAGCCATTTTATCCAAAATATCTGACCGATTTCTAAGATATTCTGACAAAGATTCATTCATTCCAATAACCTGCACAGCAATCTTACTTTTTTCTGCTACCCCGTATTCTTTTCTCAAACTCCTAATTTGCGTGATCAACTCTTGTATTTGACTAAAATCCAGCTCTGCCTGCACATTTGTTAGATCTTCATTCATTTCTGGCCACTTTGCTACAGCTAATGATTCAAATTGCTCTCTTTCCTTAAGCCTTGGTAACTGTTCCCACAGCTCAGAAGTCACAAATGGCATCATTGGGTGTAGCAATTTAAAAATCCCATCAAGAACCGTAAGCAGAGTTGATCGAGCTGCATCGTGGGACTGACACTCTGCTTCAGCCAGGCGAATCTTAACCATCTCCAGATACCAGTCGGCAAAATCGCCCCATACAAAATGGTATAACCTTTCGGACACTTCGTGGAATCTAAAATCCTCAAGTCCTCTGGTTGCTTCAGCGATGGTTTCCTGTAATCTGGANAGTATCCATTNATCTTCAATTTCCAGTGTACTATTTACATCTGCAACTTCTGCCACTTCATCATCTCCAAGCCGCATCAGTGCAAATCGTCCCGCATTCCAGAGTTTATTAGCAAAATTGCGACCAATTGAAAAAGAGGATTCGAGGTTTTGATGATCAAGNCTGATGTCACCTCCAACTCCNCCNCTGGAGATGAGGGTAAACCGCAAAGCATCCGAACCNAACANNTCNACCACTTCCATCGGNTCAATACCGTTGCCTAAAGATTTGGACATCTTTCGGCCCTCTTTGTCTCGGACTGTCCCGTGTAAATAAACCCTGGTGAAAGGGGCTTCACCCATGAATTCGTATCCAGACATGATCATCCGGGCAACCCAAAAAAACAGGATTTCTGGAGCTGTGACCATATCATTAGTGGGATAGAACGCCTTAAGATCTCTCGTCTGCTTTGGCCAACCAAATACTGAGAACGGCCAGAGCCAAGAAGAAAACNAAGTATCTAGAACATCTGGATCCCTAGTCAATTTTGAGCTGTCACAAGAACTGCAGTTGGTCGGATCTTCTCTAGCTACAATTGTTTCATCACATTCATCACAATACCAAACTGGAAGCCGGTGGCCCCACCATAATTGTCTGGAGATGCACCAGTCNCTAATATCCTCCATCCAGCGCTCNTANACTTTTTGCCAGTGGCTTGGTGTAAAGGTTATCGTACCGTCCATAGAAGCCTGCAGGGCAGGTTTCGCTAGAGGCTTCATTCGCACAAACCATTGTAAACTCAGCCTGGGCTCAACAACTTCGTTACACCTGTAACAATGTGGAACTGCATGNGCATGATCTTTCACTTCACCGACTAGATCCAGTGCTTCCAAGCTGGATAACACCTTTTTTCTAGCTTGNGATCTATTCAAACCTCTGTAATCCTTCGGTACATTGTCATTNAAGTAGGCTTCGGGGGTAAAAATATCCATCATTTCTAGCCCGGACCGTTGAGCGATCTCAAAATCATTGGGATCATGGGCTGGGGTAACTTTGACCGCACCTGAACCGAATTCTGGATCTACGAAATCGTCACCTACGATTGGCACAGTTCTATCGGTAAGAGGAAGNGTGATTTCCACTCCAACTAATTTCNAGTATCTCTTATCTTTAGGATTTACAGCAACAGCAGTGTCACCCAACATAGTCTCGGGACGAGTGGTGGATAATGTCAAATACCAGCGTCCGTCGGGAAGCTGACCAATTGTCTCNACTCCCTTTTCGTGAATTTCTTTTGCAGTNGTCCATACATCTTCAGGCAAAGGGTACCTCAATTCGTACAGTTTACCTGGTATTTCTATGCCTTCGGCCTCTTCATTAGACAAGGCAGTCAAACACCTCGGGCACCAATTAATTATGTATTCACTCCTGTAAATCAGGTCCTTTTCATAAAGCCGTACAAAAACTTCTCTGACGGCCTCGCTCAAACCATCATCCAGAGTGAAACGAGTCCGCTCGAAGTCACAACTAGANCCTATAGTTCTAATNTGATCTAATATNTGGCCACCAGTTTTATTCACATAGTCCCACACCTCTGATTCAAAACCTTGGCGACCCAAATCATCCTTTGTTATCCCTTTTTTCGCCAGATTCTTCTCTACCATATTTTGGGTAGCTATTCCCGCATGATCGGTCCCTGGAACCCACAAGGCTACCTTCCCTTGCATTCGTCNCCATCTAATCAACACATCCTGTATGGTATCATTGAGACCGTGTCCTATATGGAGGACAGCAGTCACATTTGGGGGAGGAATTACTATCACATAAGGTTCTTTCCCTGCATCAAGAACGGCTCCCNCATCAGCCATGAAACATCTATTTTCGTTCCAAGAGCTAATCCAACTAGCCTCTATACTTTTGGGGTCGAAACGCGNNGGTAGTGTCTCAGCCACGATGGCTACAGCCTATCATATTTTTACCTTGTGANATTTTCAANTTTTTCCATTACCACTAGCAATGTAACATTATTCTAGTCATAAATTAGATACTTGAGCGAGTACAGATTCTCAGTNGCTTATCGCCTGCGANTAGTATCCGGAGGTGCAGCCACCACCTCTTCCCTCTCACGGTCCCTTCTTCTTCTTATAGCTTCTGCTCTTTCTCGCCAGCTCTCACGAACTGCTGCGTTACCACTAGCATTCATAATATCCCGATCTTCCCAAGCTCTTCTAGTGCTACGCTCCCTTTGCCAACTATTCTGACCGAAATAAATTGGCAAAGGAATAGTGATATCGCCCATGTGCAGTTTCCCTGGGCTTAGACCCCATCTTTTCCCTTGCGAATCAGTCTTTGTCCAGTCTGTCAAAGCATTTTCAGCTTCCATAGCTCGATAGACTGAATCCACCCATATTTCCAGTCGACCAGCTAACATAAGCTCCATAATTTCAGCAGGNTCCAGCTCAAATACTTCGGGCTGAGCTTTCCTCCATAATCGCTCATCGGAACTTCTAACTCTTAAAATTTCAGCAGCTCTCTGACGCAAGTCAGCTTCCTGATTGTNCTGCCCGGCTTCTTGGGTGAGCTGTGGCCGAACTTCGTCTATTTCTAACACCACGTCTTCGATTACTTCTTCTGGAATATCTGATTCACTTTGANGGATGTCAGTTTCAGTAATTGTGACCACTCTTATTCCATCCAGTGACCCNGACGTGGTCTCTTGTANAGTAATCGTATCTCCCAGGTACCANTCTTCTATACTAAGAGAGTANANGAGGATAAGAAATCCNTGGAGGAANGCAGATACCACAAAACCAACAACCATCGCCTGACGGTTGAGTTTGGCTCGAGATTTCATACTCCGTTTTTTCCCCTTTGGCCCTCCAAAACAATTTTCATGCACCTCGTTCCAATCTAAAATCCCCTCCTTCTTCTCAGCAAGAAAACTCTAGGTCTCTATCAATCGCCCCAGTCGCTTTGCAGCTGTTTTCATTAAATCATTCCCCACTGTTAAGGCAATTCTGAAAAAACCCTCTCCACCTGAACCTAATCCCGCACCTGGCAACACCACTACACCTTCCTCTTCAAGAGCTCTTTTTGCAAAACTCAATGAACTTTCCTGGTTTGGAATCTGTATCCATAAGTACATAGTAGCTCTCGGTGCAGTAACATTGAAACCTGCTTCATTAAAACTTGTAACCGCTGTATCTCTTCGATTCTGGAAAATAGCTACGTTTTTAGGCACCCATTCATCATAGNCTCCTAGTGCGGCTAACCCGGCNTATTGGACNGCCATGAAAGATCCTGTNTCCATGAATGTCTTGACTTTGGTCAGAGCCGAAATCAAATCTGCTCCTCCAGCTACCCAGCCGAGCCGCCAACCCGTCATGTTGTAGGTCTTAGAAAAAGAATGGAATTCTAGTGCAACATCCTTAGCACCCTCAACTTCTAGCACGCTGGCGGGCCGATATCCGTCAAAAGCTATTTCACTGTAAGCATTATCATGGACCAAAACTGTTCCCGTCTTACGGCAAAACTCTACAGAATCTGCCAGGTAGTCTAATGAAGCCAGAGCAGTGGTGGGATTATTAGGATAATTCATATAAAGTAGACGTAATTTCTCCAGAGTTTCCCGCTTAAATCCATCGAATGGAANCAAAAATTCATGTTTTGCAACCAAAGGCACTAAAAGGGGATTTCCACCCGCAAGAGTCACACCACCCAGATACGACTGGTATCCTGGGTCAGGGATTAAGGCAATTTCGCCCGGGTCCATGAATGCCAAGGGNAATTTGGCTATGCCTTCCTTAGATCCCAAAAGAGGTAGTATTTCCTNNTAGGGGTCCAGATCTACTCCGAACCGTTTTTTCATCCANCCAGCTACGCCTTCTCGGAATGAAGACAGACCAGCCTGGAATCCATAACGTGACATTTCAGTCNTTTCTGAAGCTTCCGCAAGGGCTTGGATAACCTCCGAGGGAGGACTCAGATTCGCATCCCCAGCNCCCAGATCGATAATANCCACTCCTCTGNTTATCAGCTTCCTNTTAGCCTTTGACAAGTCAGAAAGTGGATATTCGGGCAATCTCAAAAATCTCGCACTTTTTTTAATCATGGTGTAATGATTCACTGATCACTTGATTCTGGAGAACGGTCTTTCCTTCTATTTCCACTTCTACCCTATCACCTGGAAACAATGAGCCCACCCCAGCAGGAGTTCCCGTGACTACTATGTCTCCTTTTTCGAGTGTCACAACCTTTGAGATNTAGGCNATCANGAAGGCTAAAGGGAAAATCATCTCCGAGACCGAACCCCGNTGNCGCTCCTCCCCNTTNACCCTTGTGAGTACAGTGAGATCCTCAAAATCCTCTTCGGTCACAGAGATCACTTCACCCACAGGACAAAAAGTGTCAAATCCTTTCCCTCTAAACCACTGGTTCTCATCTCTTTGGATTTTGCGCGCAGTCACATCGTTAACCGCCATAATTCCACTAATGACCGACCAGGCGTTCTCAGCAGAAATATAACGTCCCGTNGAACCTATCATNACACCTATCTCACCCTCATAATGAACTTCATCCACGTTATGTGGAATAACAATGGANTCACCGTTACGAATCACNCTCGAAGGGGGTTTGAGAAATAACAACGGTTCTTTGGGNACCTGATTACCCAATTCAGTAGCATGAGCNTGATAATTTCTACCGACACAAATTATCTTGGANGGTTTAATGGCAGCCTTTTTTNGCGCTAAATCACTGTTCATCAGTTGCCGAAGGTTTCTCCACCCCCCGATAGAACAAACTTAAACTTTGCCTTATACCTCCGAATACAGGAACGGGCTGATTGCCGTCGGTGTGAATGTAGGTTCCTACAATAGCGGAAAAGCCCCCAAGGGTCAGGAACATGGTTATGATTGCCCACCAGAAACCTACATCGGTATGGCCGTTGCTCCAGCCTGCCAAGGAATCTCTAAGGGTTATGGATGCCAACGCCAGAATTACAAGTCCTACCAGTATCCCTAGAACACGAGTCATGTTTTATTTTCCTTTCTTTGATATTCACAAATCCTGGGTGCTTAGCATAGAACTACTTTTATTATTTCACAAAATCTCCACCTACAACATATCATTATTGACCTGGTTCGAACAAACCACAAAATTCTTTTAGCCTGACTCGTATTGTCTCCCAGCTACCAGACACCACTTCCGCATTAGGTAGAGAATCTCTCATTTGAGAACCATAAGATTTACTCACTATTCTTTTATCCAGAATAACTACAACTCCACTGTCTTTAGAGGAGCGAATTAGTCTCCCAAAACCCTGCTTTAACTTCAATGTTGCTACCGGCAACATGAACTCCTTAAATGGATCTTCGCCCCTGGAGGAATAGCGATCAATTCGTGCTGCATTTATAGGAGTAGATGGGACACTGAAAGGTATCCTAGGAATAATCACTGCCCTGAGGGCAGCACCCGGTAAATCGATTCCCTCCCAAAAAGATCCGACACCCATTAGTACCCCCTTAGAATTCTTCATGTGTTTTTCCAAAAGCCTGGTCCTAGTATCCTCACCTTGAACCAAGATGGGTAACTTCAAATTTGGAATTTCCCTTAGCAACTGAGTGATTTCGACTAGTGACTCCCACGATGTACATAGCACCAACACTCCACCATTCACATGTCTGGCCATCTCTGCGATAACCTCTGCAGTGCGTTCCCTGTGCAAAACTCCAGAATTTCTTACATCAGGAAAATCAGTAGGGATGGCCAATAAAGAACGAGTACCGAAATCGAATTCAGACGCCAGCATCATTTCAGTCAAAGTGAGATTTCTTGAACCAGGATCGGTCTCGTCACTTCCAAATCCAAATCTCGTTTTAACAAAATCAAAAGAGCCTAGTGTGCTAAGTGTGGCTGAAGTCAGTATTAAGGTGTCCATCTCACTGAACAAGGCATTCCTCATTGTAGTGCCTGGTTCTATGGGCATCGATTGAATAATGAGATTCCTATTGGATCTCTTTGAATTCGAGCTCCATTCAATCCATCTCACATGAGATCCCTCTTGATGGTCTCCAGAAAACACAAGCTGTACACCACTTACTATTTCTTCGAGACTATTTTCTGAGCTAATAAGATCGAGGATATGCTCATTAGGCTCACTAGTTGTTTCCATCTCCAATGCCATTCGGACCGACTTAGTCTTTTTTCTGAGATTCTCAAGACTGGAACACAATCTTTCTGAGGCTCTGACTATCAAATAATTAACGTCGACATCAGGAAAATCCATCGCTACAGTCTGCGATGATCCTGGAACGAAAGGATGAATCTTTTCTTCTATAATGGTCAACAGTAGTTCTATACTTTCTTTAGCAGATGACAGAATGGATTGGAAGTTTTCATCTAAAGAATTTTTAATCTTAACCAACTCAGGATTCTCTGGGTTTTTTTCTAATGAATTGCTTATAGCTACGAGCAACCCTGATCCCTTGGAACTAAACCGTTCTAAAATTCTTGAGATGCCGTCGGTGTCTATCCTTGTTCCAAATTGGGTCGTGGCAACATCCTCAAGGTTGTGCGCTTCGTCTATGACTAGGCGTTTGTATTTCGGAAGAACAGGTCTCTGTGGATTAGCAGTGTCTGAATTTTTCGCCCAAGAATCAGATAGAAGAAGATGATGATTAACCACCAGCAGGTTTGCTTTTGATATATCCCTGCGTGAATTTTGATAATGACAGGTTTGGAAGGATGGACAACTTGAACCTAAACAAACGTCGGAATCACTTTTGATTTCATCCCAAACATCTTGATGGGGCACGAAATCCATATCTGAAAGAGAACCATCCCTAGTTTTTTCCGCCCAGCCAGCAATCCTTTCCAATTGCTTAGAACGGTCATTATTAAAAAGCTGAGTCTGCTGTGACCTGGCCAATTTCAATCTGCGAATGGAAAAATAATTGTTGCGACCTTTCACCAACGCCCATTTGATTTTTGATCCGGTCAACTGCTCCACCAATGGAATTTCCTTGGTTACTATTTGCTGCTGCAAATTAATAGTGCTAGTTGACACGACACTCACTTCACCGTTGAGTGCTCCCCAAGAAGCGGCGGGAATCAGGTAAGCCAAAGATTTTCCGACCCCTGTCCCAGCCTCCACCAGAGCCGAACCCCCTTTGTTATATTTTTCGGCCACAAGACGTAACATTTTTCTTTGTGCTTTTCGATCTTCATAACCTTCAAATAATTTTTGCAAGTTCCCAGAAGGAGCAATCAAATCTTCGAGTTGGTCGATGTTCAAGAGTTTATTTTGTGCTACATATCGAGGTAGATTGAGAATCTTTACCCGTGACCCATCACAGGACACAATCCCGAATCCGATCCCTTGCTCCTCTATGCGTCTTCCCAAGGCTATCTCATCATGGGAAACACCGATATGTCCACTTTCTTGACTTAGAAGAAGAACAGCACTTCCTGAACATTCTCTGGCCACTTCCACCATGGCGTCATAATTCGACCTGGCAACTTCTTTGGATTCACTCAGGATCCCAGACTTGATATCAATTTGCAGTAAAAACCCTACTCGCTGATCCTTCGCTTTCCCGACACTCAACTCAATGAACTCCCTGGAAGGCAGATCCAGAGAAAAGAAGAATGCCGACTTCAAGTCTTTAGTCTTTTCTTTTTTGCCGCTGGGAAAAGTACATTGTTTAGTATTAAGCGATAACCTGGCGAATGTCGGTGAAGATCCAGATCGGTTTGTGGATCCCCTATTTGATGTTCGGGATCCTCAGGGTCATGCCCTCCAAAGTAAGTCCAAGTTCCCTCTCCGAAGTTCCCGTGAATATACTTTGCAATACTGCCTTCTTGTGCCAACACCAATGTACCAGACTTGAGACGATCTAACCTGAATGATGTTGTTAAACCATAAAAATCTGGGATCACCGAAGTGTGATTCTGGGTCAACATCGTGGGTACTGGGTCAAATTTAGCAGAGAAGTCAAAGAGAGAAAAAGCCCCTAACTGCAACCTCCAAGGTGTGTTCACCTGGTGACCATCGATGTCACTAAAGGAATTAACCGATGATCCCGTTTGTACAATAGCATTCGAAAAAGCCATCGCTGAATCCCAATTCATTTTGTCGGTTGCATCAGGATCCAGTGGGCTTCCGTCAGAAAATGCCGCCGCAATATCAACATGCTCTGAGCCCAATGCCAACTCAAGAGTTTCAGTCGCCGAACACATCGCTAAAAGAAATCCACCGTCTCCCACATAACTTCGTATCTCTCTAGCGACTGCTTTTTTTAAGTCTGGCACATTCGAAAATCCCAATTGCTCGGCCACCTCTTTATTTCTGGCTACCTCTTCTTGAAGCCAGGAAGCTCCTGAGTAGGTAATAAAAAACTTCGAATATTGACCCGTGAAATCTTCGTGGTGCAAATGCAACCATTCAAACTCCGAGAGTTGCCCACCAATGACTTCCGGGTCCCAAACCGTCTCGTACGGAATGTCAGAATACTCTAATGCCATAGTGACCGCATCGTCCCAAGGAGCGCTGTTGGGCGGCGTATAAATAGCAATCCTAGGAGCCTTCTCCAGAACAACAGTTTCCATATTCGAATTTGCAATCTCAGAGCGAATGAGAGCTGTCGCGGCCCCTGTTACCGGTAGAATGCTCACACCCCTCAAAGCAGCTTGTCTTCGAACTCCCTCAGTATCAGGCAGAAGAAATGACCCTCCACGATAATTTAGTAGCCATTCCGCACCAGAATATTGCTCAAGTGTCCAATAGGCTAATCCATAGGCTTTCAGATGATTCGTCTGATCACTATCCATGGGTATTAATAAGGATTGGGCGTCAGCGAACCCCGCGCTGAGAACCATTATTACCTTTAGACATCCAATTATCCTTCTGATCATCTCAATCTCCCCCTAGTCGTCGCAGTTCCCTTCGAGCTAATGGAGCTATTGCACTATTAGGTCGAGAAACTATCAGGTCTTCCAATAATGTTATAGCCTGCTGACGATGTTGATCTGATATACCCATAAATCTGGCAAGCTCCAAAGCAGCTCGAGGATATTCCAAAGATCTGGGGTAGTCCTTGACAATATCTTTCCTAAAGCTTGCCGCTCTATCAACCATGCCCGCTTTTTCCGCTATTCGAGCAGAAAAAGCTAGAAGAACGGGTCTTTCCTCAGAAGGAGGTCTTTTGAGTTCTGTTTCAATTAGTAATAAAGACTCATCAAACTCGCCTCTGTGTTCAAAAACAGCAGCCCTTGCGACACTTTCGAGTGGATGTCCCTGCAACCTTCCGATATAATCAAGCAGTGTAAGGACGTCCGTTGCCTGATGTGGAGGAAGTCCAGACGCTGAAGCCATTAAACTGTTCGTTCCCAGATCAATCTCGTTGTTGAGTAGGTGTAGATAACCCCTTTCCAGGTCACTTCTTGGACCTTCGATTCCTTCTAGCATGCTTCTCGCCAGAACTTCATCACCGGCTAAATCCAGTCCCACGGCTATTAGAACGCTAAGCTCGTCAATTTCAACAGCATCTGGAAACTCATTTTTGAAATCATCCAGTGCTTTCATTTGATCCCTGGCACCACTGGCTACCGTCGCCATACGTAATCCAGCTGCCAGAGCTCTTCTCCTTTCAGGATTACCTTCTGGGAGAGCGTTCGCTATCGCGTATTGAGCATTCAAAGACCTTAAAGTATCTCCCATCTCCAAAGCAGTTGAAGCAATCCTATAGTTAAGAGCCTTTATCTCAGCCAGGTCCAAAGCTTGCTCGCGAATGGCTTCATACGCCCATAATGCGACCTCTTCCCCACCCTTCACTTCCTCCGCTTCCCTAGCCAGCACAGTCAAAAATCCTCTTCGCCCTTGACCTTCCAAGTTTTCTAAAGCGAGGATTGCTAACTCTAGTGCCTGCTCCACCATTCCTACTTCTAAAGCAATCCTGGTCGCTCCTCGCACTCTCGCTGTAGTGGTAGGCTCCTCCTTTAATTGATCCAATAGTACTGCCACCGATCTCCGATCTTCCACATCCAAAGCTACCACTCTCCTAATCACGGCCGAAGTCTGAGATCCATCAACCCCTATGCCTTTGGCCCAAGCTATCGCTGCCGAATCATACTCTTCTAGTTCTATCAAAAGATCACCTATCCCAAGGGAGAATTGAGAAGATTCACCCATGGCTTCCTCACCTCTGCGCAGAACCTCCAAGGCTTCCTGTTGTCCATAAACCTCCAAAAAGACCTGGCTTACTTTCCGATATGGTTCCGCTTTGTTGCCAGCAATGGCAAGCCACTCTTCGGCCGATTCGTGTAATCTTTCCAATTCATCGAGATTTCGATAAACGTCTAGCTTTAGACCTCTGGCGACAGTCGCCTTGGGATCGTCTTTTAAATAATTATCGATCAGTGGTAATATCTTTTTCAAAGACCCCTGCTCGCTAAACACTTTTTCCATCGCCAGCAAACCAACATCCGATGTAGGATTAGCTGACAATACCACCCTAAGGACTCGCTCCGCCTCAGCCAAATTACCTCGACCTTGATGACCTACTGCTTCTCGGATCAATTGACGTTCGAGGCTTGGATTGTACCGTTGGGCTGAAACTCCCATGGGATCAACTAGTTCTATAACTAAAAAAAGAAGAGCTACCATAAATAGTTGAAATACACTCGTTCTATTCAAAGCTTCCACCTGGCTTAATCACTGATTTATTAATTCGATCGAAATATTCTAGCACCATCAGCCTAAGAGCTGGTGACAGTTTATTCATAACATCCGGACCAGGTATTCTGAAAGTTAATAGCCCCATATCACCGTCATTTAATTCTCTCACCTCATCCCTCTCAAACTCCCCGGGGACCTCTGATTCCCTTTCTTCAGAAAATTCGTCCTGCTCTAAGCTACGTCCTGCATCTAGGAGTCTTTGGAACAACCTTTCTTGCCTCCGCAAAGTTTCTGGACTCAAGCGGTTATTCGTGAGCATTTCCGCCAGTCTCATAGCCTCTAAAGCCATCTCATCCAAATTCCCCAAGGCACTTCCATCTTCAGAGGAGTCAGCCAGATCGGAAAGTTGGTCTGCAATCTCCTCTTGCGCTCCAGCCAAATCTTGCAACTGGTTTGCCATTGTTTGTTCCCCAATTTGCATGGGCTTCAATTGACCAGTTTGGCTATTCACAGATCCTTGCTGATCAGCTAACTGTTGTAACTCTTCCATTGTTTCTTGGCCCGATCCTTCTTGGCCGTTTTGACCAGCTTGCTGTCCTGCTGCTAATGCAACCATGGCAAGTTGATTTAGTGCATCGATGACTTGATCTGCAGCAGGAGGAGAACTGTTAGGCACACCCCTTTGCGAATCTAAACTCTCAAGTGTTTCCTCCAAGGCCATCATTGCCCTTCCTATCTGCGTCGACAACATCCTACTTTGTTCCGTTCCGTAAGGTAATGTTTGAGTGAGCCCATTTGCCATCGCTTGTAATCCCATTAATAAAGCTAGCTCATCCCCCCTGAATTCCTGAGCAGTTTTATTTTGTCCTCCTCTCATCTCTTCTCTCAAATCTGCCTGCTCACTTGCCATGGAGAGAGCATTCGTTGCAGTCTGACGAAGCGCTTCCATATTGACCTGCATCGATTGGCCAGCCATTTCCTCTTGGGCTTTTTGTAATTCGGAGGCCATTTGACTCAATTCAGATCCCGCTTCCTGCGCTTTTGGTGAGGCAGTTGAAATGTTGCCTTGGCGCAATTCTCTAGCAGCTTCGCTCATGGTTTGTTTAGCCCTATCATTTCTCTCCTGAATTTTTGACATAGCATCTATGGTGGCAGTCTCACCCATTTGTTGCAGTTGCTATTCTAGTTCTCTTAATGATGTTCCGAGATCCTCTATCCTTTCTTGTAAGCCTTCCTGCTGTTGAGCTCGAATATCAGTTTCCGCAGATTCCGTGATTGCTTCAGCTAAAAGGTTTTGTTGTTCAGCTAATTCTTCCGTTTTAGCGGCAGTAGCCCTAAAGTTTTGATCCAGTGCTGCTTTTAAGAATCTATTTTGAACACTTTCCAATCTCTCGCTTAAGGATTCTTGGTCTTCCACTAGCTCTCTAAACATTTCTCTGGCACGATCTGCTTCCATCTCACCCATATTATCTAGAAATTCTTCCAATTGTTCTAGCGCATCTTGAGGGACCAATTCGCTCATTAAATTTTCGAGTTCACCTAAATCTTCCTCGAGATCAACATCCCCCAAATCGGCCAAATCGATATTTTCTGATAGATTGGCCAACTCATTTTCCAATGAGTCTATAGTTTGCAATAACTGCCTTTGGACATCCAATGCATCCCTAAACCCTTGCTGATCTTCATAAGCAAGTATTTCCCTCTGTTCATTCCCAGTTGATCCAGTTGATTGTTCTGACCGTTGGCTAGTGGAAGCAGTCTCAATATCCTGATTAGTTTGAAGCTCTTCTAGGATCCGATCTTGTAATTCCTCTACTTTTCCTGCTACAGCTGTGAGAGCCTTCTCAGCATCTCTCTCTATCTCAGCCCTGGTACGCGGCAGTAGAAGGTATTCGTTAGTAACTCCTATATTTTGACTGGGCGCATTGTCGAAAGCCCGAACAAAGTAGTGTATCGTATCTCCAGGTAGTAATTCCCAACTGGTAAAATCCAGAACAGGATGCACTAATGCACTCCTCGTGCCACCGATGGGGATAGACTGAATAACGTTGGGAGTTGAACCACCGAAAACGTCAGTCTTATATGCAGCAACCTCTAGATTTTGTATTCCATAGTCATCACTAGATTGCACTACCAATGGTTGCATCCGAGATACGGCAAGCAAGGTATCCTTACCTGGAATAAGCACCTCTACTTCTGGAGTTAAATCAGCTACAACAGTCACTTCTAATGGCTGTGGAAACAAAACAGCGAGATCACCATTTATTCCCGAAAAGGACCACGAATAAACTTCACTTTGTGCAGGTATAAACGTTCCCTCAAAAAGATTGAAGTCTACGGCCAAATTCAATTTTTCTTCTCCGTCCAATAGCAAGGATGCCTTTTCTAGTAAGCCACTCGCCATCCCTTCAATACCAATCCGACTCCCCCTTGGAATTACAAGGTGAGGAATTTGACCTCGGTATTCCTCGGTGAATCTGCCAGTGTAAATTGGATAATCTACCGTCAACCTTAAATCAGTAACTAATAAAGGATCCGTTGGGTTTAACAGGAACCTGTCCGATTCACTTCCATCCGATGCAACGATCCAATACTCTGTGACTGCGTTCAAGCCACGCAGTGTAAACAATGCCTGGGCATTTTGTACCGGAGATTTCTCTTCGATAAGAACATCTCCTACAGTCTGTCGAAAAAGAGTTACTTGTTCCCTTTCCGCAGCATTTACCGTCACAATGACGTCTGACCCTCGTAAGAAATCTGCAGTACCAGGAAAAACTATCAATAATGGTAAACTTGGCTTTGCCGACAGTTCTAATGGGGTAAATAAACCTGACCAAGCTCTATGTGACCTCTGGGGCTCCACCAATGTTAACACACACACAATTAGTCCCAATACTACAAGGCTGATCGATGCACACCTTTTCCATTGGTCTATCTTGGTGCCCCTTGAACCATACAAATTAGCTTTAGAATCCCGCAGGATCTTTAGAGTTGTTTCGGATGCGTGACTCGCCAGGATTAAAGACACTCCTTTAGGAATGTTCCTTTCTAATTGCAACGACCCTAGTAGTAGACCGGGAGGGAGATCAATTCCTTTTTCCATTGAATCAACAATTGCCAACTCTTCACCCACACTTACAGACAGATTCCTGTAGATCAAGATGGCTCCCAATACCAACAGAATTATTGACACATCTATCACCAAAGGAAGCTGGACACCCTGTCTCCATCCGTCAGAACCAACCCAGATCCACGCCAAGATCAATCCTACGATGACACAAGAGATAGTTGAGAACACCAACGCTAAACCCATCTTCCTGACCATGGTTCTGCGAATTTCTTCGAACAGCTCTACTATTCCCCTATGTGGCTTCATCACGAAATTAATTGACCTAATACGTAGAGGTACAAATTCACACCCATCTGAATCGCTGATTCGCGTATTTCAGGAGCGTCATCATGAACTTCTGCATTTTCCCAACCGTCACCCAAATCGGACTCAAAACTGTAAAACACAAGTAGTCTGCCCTCATGAAAGATCCCATAAGCCTGTGGAGCATTACCGTCATGTTCATGAACTTTTGGCAATCCACTCGGAAACTCGTACATCATGTGGAACACTGGATGTTCCTTAGGAATCTCGACTAAGTTATACTCTGGAAACACCAGTTCCATTTCTCTACGGAAAGACTCATCCATTCCGTAGTTATCATCAGCATGTAAAAACCCCCCTGAAACCAAATGATTTCGCAGTGCTTCTCTCTCTTCAGCCGAAAAGCTAACGTTTCCATGACCAGTCATATAAAGATAAGGATGGTCACCCAAAGCAGGGTCTGCCAGCTTAACAACTTTAAGCTCTTGAGAAATTGGTAAACTAGTTCTTTCAACTATATTGGCTAATAAATTCGGCAAAGAACTTGGGTTTGCGTACCAATCTCCTCCTCCCTCATATTGAAGACGAGTTATAGATAGTTCTGTCGCCAGAAGCTTTGTTCCACTAGCCGCTATCGCGTCTTGCACCCCAGTCACCGAGGTCACCCAATAAATACCAATCGAAAATAAAACGGTTTTTTCTAACCTCATCAGCTTGAGGTTTCCTTTTCAAATCGCTCCAGTTGGTGCTGTACCATTTGATACATTATGTTTTTTGAAACACCTAGGATTGTAGATACTTTTCTAGCCACTTCACTGGGTGAGATCCCTCTATACAGATATGCCTCTGAAAGAATCTCTGCGGCTACCAGTTTATCTTCCGTAATTCCTTCGTCTTCTTTTTTCGCTGGGGCCACTACCACCGTTATTTCTCCTTTGATCTTTTTTCCTCTAAAATACTCCAAAGTTTCGGATGCAGTACCTCGGAAAAACTCTTCGTGAATCTTGGTCATTTCCCTCGCTACCACAAGATTCCTGTCTCTCTGACCCGAAGCCACAAAGTCTTCCATCAAAGCCAAGAGCCGATTGGGAGATTCGAACAAAACGATAGTATCAGTTGAACTTATTAGTCGGGATAGAACTTGTCTCCTCTGCCTTCCTTTCTTTGGGATGAAACCAAGGAAAGAAAAGGGGACGCAAGAGAAACCACTAGCCACCAGAGCGGGTAAAATAGCTGAAGGACCTGGGATCGGATATAATTCATGGCCTGAACCAATTACAGAATTCAAAAGCCGATCTCCTGGATCTGAGATTAAAGGTGTTCCTGCATCGGAAACAAGAGCCACAGTTTTACCTTCGTCTAACCTTCCCAACACCTCTGGAATTCTAGAGTCTTCATTATGGGAGTGAAGACTCTTCAGCGGAGTCTTAACATCAAAAGCATTCATGAGTTTCGCTGTCCTGCGGGTATCCTCTGCAAGAATTAGATCCACAGATTGTAAAACTTCAGTTGCTCTATGCGAAAAATCAGACAAGTTTCCAATAGGAGTAGCTACGACATAAAACTCGCCCATACCTGAAAACCTCCTAAACCTGCATAATACTTCTAAAGATGATCTTTTATTTTCTGGTCTAATACCTCAATTGGAACTATTCCCACCACTGTATCTACCAATTCACTGTCCTTGAAAAATAAGATCGCAGGTATACTCCTTATACCATACCTAGCTGTAATGGACTGGTTCTCATCCACATTCAATTTTCCTACATTCACTTTTTCTTCTGAATACTTCTCTGCCAATTCTTCAACTACTGGTCCGAGTGTGACACAAGGCCCACACCAAGTTGCCCAAAAATCCACAACACTCAGCATACCATTTTCATTTATTACTTCATCAAAGTTTGCATCGGTAAATTCCATAACATGTGCATTATCAGCCATTAGCCAGGTCTCCTTGTCACTCAATTAAGTTAGGTCTAACATTTACGATATCTTACTCTAAACAAATTCACAGTATAATGAACAACTATCAACTAGACCACGTGGGAATAGCTGTACCTTCCATAGCTACTTCAGCTCCAATCTTCTGTCATATTACAGGAGAACCTCTATCGCAAGTTGAAGAAATTCCCCACATGGAAGTAAATGTTGTCTTCATCGGTTCGATTGAACTCATCGAACCTCGGACCTCAACTAGCCCAATTAGCAGACACCTCGAAAGACACGGGTCATCCCTTCATCATATTGCCTTTGCAGTACCTGACATCAGGTCATCCCTCAAATCGCTTTCAGAACTTGGTTTCCATCTCATAGACGAACATCCCCGAGATGGTGCTAGGGGCCACCAAGTTGCCTTTATACACCCCCAAGATACTGATGGCATCCTGACAGAACTAGTGGAGCACCAAGACAATGCACAATAATCTGGACTCATTGCAAATAGTTACCAAACTTTTTGACCAACACATGCACAAACACAAGACGGTTCAAAGATTCCATTACTTCCTTTTGTCACTTCTGGTCATCCTTTCATGCAACCAGGCTGACAGCCACAAGGTCCCCTCCGGCATTGATAGAGCTACTTTCATCTCCACCTATGTGGCCTTAAGTACTGCCGATATGGAAAACTTAGATGCCCGTGATCACATACTAGATAGCTTAAATGTTTCGCAACAAGATCTTGAATCTTTTGCTACTTATCATGGAGAAGATGTTGATTTCATGGCTGATTTGTGGGGTGAGATACAGTCACAAATAGACCAAACTTTAAATAATCCCATCACTACACGTTAACAAAACTCTTCTCTGAAACATCATCAATAGGCTTTTGCCCATACCACTTCCATCTCCGATTTTTCCTTTCCTCCAATACAATCTGTTGGAATCTTGGCAGACTGGAACTCCTCACTAGGCAGACAACGTAAAGTGGCACCGGTCAATTCTTTTATGTTCTGTTCCACTTCAGGATCTCCACTCCATCCGGTATAAACGAAACCACCCGATTGTTCCATTATTTCTTTGATCTCGCCTATTTCTGTTACACCACGATGAGAATTGTTTTCCCGTCGAGTCATAGCCATTTCAAGCAAAAGATCTTGGAACTGTTCGAGTCTGCTAGGCATAGTTGCTACTGCTTCTGCCTGGGGTATTATCTCCTTCTTGCCACCTATTCGCTGAACTAAAACAACCTGGCCGGATTCCAGATCTCTAGGTCCAATCTCTAACCGGATTGGTACACCCTTTCTTTCCCATTCATAAAATTTACTTCCGGGATTAATAAAATCTCTACCATCTACCTCAGCACGGATTCCCTGGGACTTTAGCTGCGAACATATCGAGTTAGCTTTCTCTAGAACCGATCCATTTTCCATATCTTTGACTGGTATTACAATGACCTGGATTGGAGCAATTTTAGGTGGCAGTATTAATCCCATATCATCACCATGAGTCATTATAAGCCCTCCTATGAGTCTGGTCGAAACACCCCACGAAGTATTCCATCCATACTCTTCCTTCCCTTTCGCTGATTGAAATCTGACATCAAATTGCCGAGAGAAATTCTGACCAAGAAAATGGGAAGTTCCTGCCTGTAAAGCTTTGTTGTCCTGCATCATAGCTTCACAAGAATAACTCTTGATGGCGCCAGCAAATTTCTCGGATTCAGACTTAAGCCCGGTGACTGGAGGCATCGCCATCCAATCCTCCATGAAACACCGATAGACACCGAGCATGGTCTGGGTATGTTCTTCAGCTTCCTCTGAGTTAGCATGCATGGTATGTCCTTCTTGCCAGAGAAATTCTGAAGTGCGCAGAAACAATCTTGTCCTAAGTTCCCACCTCATTACGTTTGCCCATTGATTTAACTTCATCGGCAAGTCTCTGTAGCTTTGGATCCATTTACCCATCATTGACATCACTACCGTTTCTGAAGTGGGCCTGACCACAAGAGCTTCTTCTAATTCCTTTCCCCCTGCGTGGGTCACCACCACCAATTCAGGCTTGAAACCTTCTACATGTTCTTTTTCTTTCTCGATAAAACTCATTGGAATTAACAGGGGCAAATAGACATTCTGGTGTCCTGTTTGTTTAAACATGTCGTCCAGCGCACGCTGCATGTTTTCCCAAATAGCGTAACCCCAGGGCCTAATAACCATGCTGCCTTTCACTGGGGAATGATCCGCCAATTCAGCCCTGAATATTATCTCATTATACCACGCTGAAAAATCTTCTGATCGCGATGTAAGCTGTTTGTTTTTACCCATTTTCTGTCTACTCTCTTATTTCTGTTTTAGGGTTCTCGATGCCTGAGCCCTGCTCAGCTTTTCTGAAAATGACAAAAAAACCTGGAATACCAAAAAACAATACAGAAGAAACCATCCAAATACTCCTGTAGGAAATATCCGTTAAGTCTGAAAACATCAACGCAGTTATAGCCCCTGCTATCAACGATAGTACGGCTGCAAGAACCAAGACAGCAATTTCGATTACATTTAAGCGCCATGCTGCTCGGCTTACCACCTTTCGTAACTTAGTTTCCCTGTTTTGATCAGCCATTAAATAAACTCATCCAATCTGACTTCCTCTTGCTCACCATTTTGCAAATCTTTCACTAAAATCAGATTTTTTTCTAATTCTTTTGGGGCTAAAATNATAGCTTGATGCGCNCCCGCCTTCGAGGCCATTTCTAACTGTTTCCTCAAGCTGTCTGACTTAAGACTGTAAAGAACACTCAACCCTTCTGCCCTTTTTTGATGNGCCATCTTAAGTGCAAGAGGTCTCTGGTTTTCTTCGAGTATGACAATGAAAATATCCACCTTAGCTGACTCTGTTCTATTTAGATTTTTTATTGAAAGTAGTTCACCGATCACGACATCCCCCATGCCAAAACCTACTGCTGGTATGGAATCCCCTCCGACAAGCTCTAACAAGTGATCATACCGGCCGCCCCCACAGATAGCCCTNAAGGCGCCATCTCTGTCAAATATCTCAAAAACAATGCCAGTGTAGTACGCCAGTCCTCTGACAATCTTAGCATCAAACTCCACATACGACCCTAGACCNATCGCGTTCAGAGNTTCCATATACCTATCTAAGTTTTCCAAACGTTCTATNANTGGTTTGTGNTTTTTAAATTCTTTTTGGAAATTTTCAAGTTCATTTTCATGGCATATTTCCCAGATTTTTTCAGCAATTTCTCTCTTTAAATTTGCCTCACTACACAGCCTGTCCATGGAGTGATCGACTTTAGCACGTTCCATCTTATCGATGATGGAAAAAACTTGAGAAATAAATTCGGGAAGTACCCCTACCACAAGAAACATTTCCGCCATCAGNTTNCGATCCGANACTCTGGCAACAATATCTTTGTGGGTCAATCCCAGNTCTCTCAATCCGTCCAAACCNACAGCGAGTACTTCTNCGTCTGCATTCACCCCCTNCTCACCCACTATGTCTACATTCCATTGAAAATGCTCTCTCAATCGTCCTTTTTGTTGTCTTTCATATCGAAACAATTGAGGTATCGAGAACCACCTGATAGGCTTAGGCATAGCTCTGTGACGCCCAGCTAATATCCTTGCCAACGATGGAGTCATCTCAGGTCGTAAAGACACTTCTCTTTGACCCTTATCCGCAAAATTATAGAGTTGATTTACAATTTCTGGACCACTTTTCTCCACATAGAGATCCAGCAACTCCAGCGGAGGNCCACCGTATTCAGTAAATCCGTATCTATTTGAAACCGTTCTCCAGGCATCGAAAATATNNTTAATAGCACCAANTTCTTCTGGAGGGAAATCCCTGAAACCGGGNAATCGTTCAAATTTTGATTTTGCCATGATTAAGCTATCCTAACAAAATTGAGTNCAGTTCCNTTTATATCAGGTGGCAACTTCTATCATCCTACTTCTAGAGTGTGGTTCGAAGTCCAGCCTATTCAACACGTCTCCTACCGTATGAGCCGAACCTGTTACNACGACACTNCCAGACGATCCCAACCTATCNGCCATTACTAGTGCGTCATTAAAATCTGGGCACACTNTAACCGAAGGCAAATCTAAAATAGCAGAGACTTTNTTCAAATCCCAACGACGTTCACTTGGAGAGGATAATGACTGAGTNAAAATNACATGTTCCGCCTCATTTACTAACTCTGAGAATATTCCTTCCCAATCCTTATCACTCAGNACACTTACCAAGAGGACGCTAGGACTTTCCAGCTGAAGGTGTTTTAGAGTTTTAACTAGGGCTGCAGCACCAGCNTTGTTGTGTGCTATATCTAGGACCCAGGTCACACCGTCTCTATTTTCCACTTGAGTTCGACCAGGCCAATCGACCAGTCTAATACCTTTGGCCACAACATCATATCCGGGTTTAAAAGCGTCCGGCAACTGATCCAGAACAGAAAGTGCAAGGCAAGTATTTATAGCCTGGTGCTCTCCAATTAATGGTGTGACCACCTCTACCTCACCCCAACTGTGAAATGAAGATACGAATGACGTCCCCGCCCTACTGATTTTAACTTGGGACAGTGGATTGTCATGACAAATACTGGAAAAAGAAGAATGCCGCTGCCGACAAACTTCCTTGAACATTGCGAGCACACCTTCATCACTTTCACTAGTGAATAGTGGGANCCCTTCCTTAACAATNCCTAATTTTTCCTTAGCGATTTGCTCTTTCGTTTCACCCAAATAGTCCTTGTGATCCATNTCAATATTTGTAATGACAGTTGNTATAGGCCAAACGACATTTGTAGCATCTAGACGGCCACCCAGCCCAACNTCAANCACAGCCAGGTCTANCCCCTCACGTTCGAACATATGGAAGGCTAACCCAGTCACAGCTTCGAAAAAACTTAAGCCACACCTCTCCATCTCTGGGCCCAAATCTCTGATCAGATNTATAAGNCTTTGATCCGTGGCACATTTAGATCCTAACTGTATACGTTCATTGAAAGAGCAAAGGTGNGGTGAGGTGTATAANCCAACCGAATGCCCCTTGACACTAAGAACTGAGGCCAGGCTAGCTGCCACTGATCCTTTGCCATTAGTACCACCCACATGGATCACGGGATAATTAACATGAGGGTCACCAGTATTTTTTAAAAACTTTCTGATTNTTTCGAGTCCCCAGTGNACGCTCCCTCCCATACTGGGAACAAAACGTTCTAAGAACCTTGCTTCATATCGAGCCATTTCCAAGATTNAGCTTTCAGGTGACCCTCCGACTTTCCCCATTAACCAACCATATGGTCAAGCAAACTCTCTATAGTTTCCTTGAGATCTTTGCGATCGACAACGCAATCAATCATTCCATGNGAAAGAAGAAACTCAGCCGTCTGAAAATCTGCTGGAAGCTCTTGTCGGATAGTATCGCTAATCACTCTTGGNCCNGCGAACCCAATCAAAGCNCCAGGTTCAGATATGTTTACATCACCTAACATCGCATGAGATGCGGTGACACCTCCCGTTGTAGGATCAGTCAAAACAGAAATATACGGCAACCTTTGAGTATGCAATCTAGCCAGCACTGCAGATGTCTTCGCCAATTGCATTAAGGAATATATGCCTTCCTGCATACGAGCACCTCCCGANGCACTNACGACGATGAGCGGTGTTTTAAATTGCAANGCAACTCTTGCTGTCCTGGCAATCTTTTCTCCGACCAAAGAACCCATGGACCCACCAATGAATCTAAAATCCATTACTGCCAGTGCTACCTTATGGGTTCCTATGCTACCAATTCCAGAAAGCACCACACTATTAGTGCCTAACTTCTCCTGAGCTCCTTTCAACCTCTCTGGATATGGCTTCAAGTCTGTAAANTCTAGAGGATCTTNATTCCTCAGGTGNGCATNAATTTCCTCAAAAGACCCTTCGTTAACCAACAGTCTTATATATTCCTTGGGTGATATTCGAAAATGATGGTTACAATTCGGACAAACTCGCAAGGTCTGAACAAGTTTTTCTGAGTATAGAATCTTATCACACCCTTTACACTGTTCGAAAACATCCGAAGGAAGATCCCTTTTATCTCTATTTGTGAGAGGAGATTTNTCTTTACGAAACCAAGTCACTTCTAGTCCTCCTGAACAACCCTAGNNGCTATACCTATAGCTACCCAAGACATGAACAAAAAACTTCCTCCATAACTAACAAAAGGNAGNGGTATTCCTGTCACTGGAACCACATTNATCGTCATACCGATATTAACAAAAACATGAACCATCCAAGCACCCAAAATACCAAAGATCACTAGACCAGCAAATACATCTGACTCCTTTTCAGCCATCTTCAACAAACTAAGAAAAATGAAGCTAAATAGGCCCAGTGTAAATATGGTTCCAAGGAACCCTAGTTCCTCGCCTATGACAGAGAAAATGAAATCNGTATGTTGTTCTGGAAGGAAATTAAACATTTTCTGAGTGCCTTCCATNAAACCCTTTCCAGTCATTCCCCCACTTCCTATTGCCACCATAGATTGAATCACATGGTATCCGGCCCCTCTCGGATCTACCGTNGGATCTANAAAAACCAGTATCCGATTNTTTTGATAATCTGCCAAAGAATTCCATAAAGGTGTGGAGATGGTGCCCGCCACCAAATTCGCCATCATCACTGTTACCGATTCTAGCAGGAACAATCTGGAACGGTACCAATACAAAAAAGCTGTAACTAAAACGAAATAAGCAGCCCATATTTTAGCGTCATAACTCAATATCAGAGCCAGTCCAGGACTAGCTAAAAGAATCAAATGGAATANTGGTGTNCCTGCCCAAAACAAAATGGCAAAGAGAATTCCTATGAATGACAGAGCAGTCCCCAGATCGGGCTGTAGAATTACCAGAACAAGTGGAAGAAAAACGAAAGCGGAAGGCGAAATAATATCACGTAAATTCTGCANNTCTTCAGAATATGTAGAGATNTATTTCGCTAGCGCTAACACCGTCGTAATCTTCGCTATTTCAGCTGGCTGAAATCTGACAAATCCTATGTCGAGAAAACTACTCACACCNGCAGCTGTTCCNGAACCACTTCCATAAAACAAAGTCACTAGTAACAACAAGCAACTAAACCCATATAAAGGATAGGCGAACCATTCCAACCAACGAACCCGCATCTTCTGGAGAAAAGTGAAGGCAAAAAGAGCCAAGCACCACCACATTAACTGTCGAATCCAGGCGTCTTGACTGATCACACTAGGTATGTTTAACATGCCCGCTGAGTAGATCATAAGGATCCCGAATAAGGTCGTCAAAGAAACAGCTATAACNAGTTGGGGAACGACCGCCCACGAAGTAAACGCCTTCCAAATTCTAGAAATCATGACTCATCCCGATATTTACCAACGAGCCCAACGAGCCTCACGCCCTGATTCGAGATGTTCAGCTAATGTCTGAATAGAATCAACCGCCATGCCGTACTTCTTACGTAAGTAATAGTCTGCTGTTTTCACAGCAATGGGTGCTGCAATTGAAGAGCCACTTTCTCCAAACTCAACCAATACCACNACTACGATTTCAGGTTCCTGTCCCCAAGGNCCCATCATNCCTGCNAACCAAGCATGGTCCTGGCCTCTNCTAGAAGCATTTTGCCCTGTTCCAGTTTTTCCTAGCACTTCCCAGTGTTCTAGAGAACCAGTAAGGTGAGCAGTGCCTCCTGGTTCTGTCACGGCCCTCAAGCCTTCCCTAACCTGTTCTATACTCTCTCTTGAAAGTTCTAAACTCCAATCATCCGTTAATGATACCTGGTCTCTATAAATATGAGGTGTGGGGGCCGTTCCATCTCTGGCAAGAGCCAAGTAAAACTGGGCCATTTTCATAGGAGTCTGTGAATTTGGGCCCTGGCCGATCGCCAAACTCAGCACTTCACCATCCAGTGGTTGGTACCCGAACCTGCGCTCCCAGAATGCCCGGCCTTCAGGAAAAATACCATTCCTTTCACCAGGAAGATCGATACCACATTGTTGACTAAAACCTATCCTATTGCCCGCTTCCAAAAGAGGATCCAAGCCCACCCTNAGACCCAACTGATAGAAATAAACATTGCAAGAATTAGCAATCGCTCCTGCCAGATCNAGAAAACCNTGCCCAGTGGAAAGCCAGCAACCTCTTTCTAGGCCACCATGTGTCATACTCCCAGTGCAAGGTATTGGCATGACCTCGTGGGGACCAACCACTCCTAAGTCTAGAGCAATCGCNGCTGCTGCNAATTTCCAAGTCGACGCTGGTGGATATAGTCCCATAATGGTTCGATTCAACATCGGGTTACCTGGATCAGACTGCATCCTTAGCCAGTCTGATGTGCTNAGACCACCCACAAATGCATTAGGATCGAAAGTGGGAGCGGAATACAGAGCAAGGACNCCTCCATCCTCTGGGTCGAGAGCCACCACGGCGCCAGGCAAGGAGTCAGGAAAGATCTTGTGGATCCAACTCATAAGATCCAANTCTAGTGCCAATTGAATATCCTGCCCTGGATCACCNATNTCCTCTTCTATCCCAACCATCGATCCTACAATTCTGCCGGCCGCATCTACTTCTAAATAGCGAACACCATCTCTGCCTTGTAATAGATCTTCATACTGCAATTCAACACCTGTTTTTCCTACCAGAGCTCNCGCATCATAATTGGCATANCTCTGGTTTTCTAGTTCCTCAGTACTAATCTCTCCTACATACCCCAAAGCATGGGCAATAGCTTCACCAGCCATATATCTTCTCTTAGGNACCATCTCAATTAAAACACCTGGAAATTGTGCTTTACGTTCTTCTATAGTCGAAATCTCTTCGAGACTAGCATCAACATCCACAACAAGCGGTTCGTACAGTCGAATCCTATCCTTAAGTTCATCGATCCTTTCCGTTGTTAGTTCTAGATAAGGCTTCAACCCTTCCAAAGCTTCCAATGTCTCTTCTGGAGAATCACGAAGGATGTTCACCACATAACCAGGAATATTGTCTGCCATGACAAGACCATTTCTATCGAAAATTGTTCCTCGAGGGGCAGATACTGTAACGGGGCGAAGCCTGTTTGAATCGGCTTGGAGCGTCCANTCATCAGAACTCAGTATTTGNACTCGAAAGGCCTGCNCCAACAATATACAAAACATTAGTGATACAAAGATGAAAGCGGAAAAGGCTTTTTTTCTGCGGTTTTTTGGATGTGCTGTCCGCATCATNTACTCCNGTATCTAAAANTGCTAGCGCTGGTCACAATAACCCCCACTAGGCTCACATACGTAGCACCTAAGNCTGCATCNGGCAAAAAAAGATATAAGAAGGAATCTCTGGCGCTATTTCCAACCGCTATCCAATAGAGTACTTCTCTCATGAATTTCCCCAGAAAAAAATAGGCGAACAGGAAAACAGGCGAGTCCCCAACAAAAATATCTCTGATTCTAGAAGACACCAAGCCTAGGACTGATAAAGAAAAAGCGTGTGCCCCAAAAGAATCGGCTGAAAACCCATCTTCCAGGGCGCCTAAGAGGAATCCCAAGGCAGCACTCTTCCCCTGNTTCCACNCCTTNGCTCCGATCAGTAGCGCAACTACAAAAAGGTCTGGAGTTCTATGCCCAAATCCCAAAGTCAAACGCAGCAACAAATGGATAAATACTAAACACATGATGAAAAATAAGAACGGTTGCGAAACCCGGGAGGCCACCTTCAGTCCCATCAGTTGTTTGCCACTGAGTCTGACCCAACAATATCTTCAACAGGCCTGCTAAGAGAGCCAGCGCCAGAACTAAAATCCCATAATTTCTCATAACTGAATTGATCTGCACTGGGAGAAACGACCACTGCGTGNACGGCTTCGCCTGGAAAGACGAATGGAGTCACCCAATAGGATCTTCTCCATCCTAAGCTACTCTCAGCTTCTGTAGAAATTTCTCCGATTGGAATTCCTCTTGGATAGACTCCTCCCAAACCACTTGTAACGAGCACAACCCCTGAATCAAGTTCTTGATGGAAAGGCACACCATCTATCAAAAGTCTATCAGCTTCTCTAAAACCTCCCGCATCTGCACGCACAAGGCCATAAACTGTGCCATCTTGAGTCATAGCGCTCGCTCTAAACTGAAAGTGTGTCCAATCCATCCCAACGGCACTNGAACGCTGAACTTCCTGCACTANTCCAAGAAGCCCTTCACCTAAAATTACTGGNTCACTTACAGATATACCTTGGTCTGCTCCCACATTCAAAAGGAACAAACCCTCAGATCCAGNGGTTCCTGGNCGAATTACGTTGCTGGAAATGTGGTGGTGTGGAATCTTGTCAGTCACCCCAAGAAGTTCCTTTATCCGGGTGTTTTCTTCCTTTAGATTCGCTTGATTAGTTATAACCATCAGTAATGAATCTACCCGTGATTGCAATACTTCTACTTGGATAGAATGCACTTTTCTCTCTATCAAATACTCCTGAGCTAATATGAAAGGCTTCAATANTGTAGCTCGAACCAAGTAAGCTGGGGTTNCCTGCAATTGCGNAGGCAGATAAAGCAATANCAGAGANAGAAGTACAACAGTGAAANCAAATAATTGACTCCTGTCCGGNTTTTNCCTTCTATTTATCGGTCTATACATCTTAACCACCAGACCCTTGGAAGCGTTGTACTACAGGTTTGACTCGGAATTCACAACTTTAACTAGTAAGAACAGTACGATATTTTTCCAAATCATCAAGAATTCTGCCAGCGCCTCGCACTACACAGCTCAAAGGCTCTTCGTCCAAGTGTATAGGTAGACTGGTTTCATGCCTTAACAGTCTATCCAAACCCCTAATTAGAGANCCGCCTCCAGTCATCACTATGCCACGATCNACTATGTCACTTGCAAGCTCAGGAGGAGTGATCTCCAGCGCTCTTCTAACAGCATCCACTACCTGCTTTATTGGTTCCTGTAAACAATCTCTTATCTCATTGGATTTTACATGGACAGTTTTGGGTATCCCACTGACTAGGTCCCTACCCTTCACATCCATTCCCCTTTCTTCCCCTATATCNAATGCAGATCCAATCTGAATCTTAATGGCTTCTGCCGTTGGTTCTCCAATCAGCAAGTTATAGTTCTGTCTCAAAAACGTGACGATGTTGGAGTCAAACTCATCTCCTCCAACACGAATAGAAGTGTTAGAAACAATTCCAGCTAATGCAATTACTGCAATTTCAGTAGTTCCCCCACCTATATCAATGACCATATTACCACTTGGTGTTTCGACTGGAAGTCCCACACCAATAGCTGCAGCCATAGGCTCCGCCACCATATAGACATCCTTTGCACCTGCCGACATAGCACTAGATCTCACTGCTCTGCGTTCCAGCTCGGTAATNCCTGANGGAACCCCTACGACAACTCTCGGTTTGATCCGGAAAACNCGTTTAGCTGTAACCTGNTTCAGAAAATGCCTGAGCATCATCTCAGTTACATCCACATCAGCGATGACACCATCCTTCAACGGCCTGACAGCCTCTATAGCGCCTGGAGTCCTTCCTAGCATACGTTTCGCTTCTAGGCCTATAGCAAGGATTTGTCCAGAACTTTTATCCACTGCCACCACCGACGGCTCGTTAAGGACTACACCTTCNCCCTTNACGTGCACNAGCGTATTAGCAGTTCCAAGGTCAATAGCTATGTCATTGACCGGCACTAATCTTCCGGGCTCGAACCACTCCTTAATATCTTGGATCAAGGCATCGCATCACTGTGAAAAGATGAGAGAATTCTGATTGAAAAAACAGAACATAATATATAAAGTACACAACTTTTGACTACCAGTATAACACGAAACCTAACGGCAAGTCACTCTCTAAGACACTCCCCAGGACTTTAAATCACTCATTTAACACCTGTACTTCCGAAACCATCCTCTCCTCTCTCAGTGGTCTTGAGTTCTTGACTTTCTATTATCTCAGGNGTTGANAACCTGTGGAAGACCAATTGAGCAATCCGATCGCCNCGGNAAATGGTCACAGGGTTAAGACCTTCATTTCTTATCAGCACACCAAGTTCTCCCCTGTAGTCTGGGTCAATAGTTCCAGGGCTATTGGGAATCGTAAGGCCATATTTCAATGCCAAGCCAGACCTTGGTCGCACTTGACATTCCATACCTTCCGGGAGCTCCATCTTTAAACCGGTAGAAACCAACTTAGCAGTATGACTTTCCAGTATAAAATCTGGTTCGGCTGAACGGACGTCATAACCAGATGCGTTTGGTGTAGACCTATCTGGCAGAGCAATATCTTCGTTTCCAGCTAATCTTTTAAATCTCACTAAACCTTGGCTCATTCTTGCCTCTATTAAACGTTTACGCCCAATAAAACCTCAGGATCTACATACTCAATCCCAAAATTGTCAGCGACTGCTTTGTATGTTAGAGAGCCATCCACAGCGTTCAATCCAGCCCTCAAAGATAAATCTTCTCTACAAGCCTGTTCCCAACCTTTCCCTGCAATTGCCGAAATATACGGTAATGTAGAATTAGTCAGAGCAGGAGTGCTAGTCCTCGGAACTATGCCTGGAATATTGGTNACTCCATAGTGCACTATTCCATCTATGCAATAAACTGGATCAGAATGACTGGTCGGGTGAATAGTCTCAAAACAACCACCTTGATCTACAGACACATCGACTAAAACAGAACCCTCCCTCATTGTCTTGAGATCTTCCTGGTAAAGTACTCGTGGAGCTTTGGCTCCAGGCAGCAAAACAGCTCCAATGACTAAATCAGCATCACATATTTCCTGCCTGATTGCCTCCCTTGTNGAATAGAGATGTTCAACATTTTGAGNCATNACTCTATCCAAGTAGCGCAACCTCGACAACGAAGAGTCCAGGACAACTACACGTGCTCCAAGGCCCGCAGCAATAATCGCGGCATTCATACCTACCGTCCCCCCTCCAATAATCACCACCTTACCAGCAGCCACACCAGGGACGCCCCCCATTAAAATGCCCGATCCGCCTTTGTCCATTTCTAAGAATCTTGTTCCTGCTTGGACCGACATTCGGCCAGCCACTTCGCTCATCGGCGTCAATAAAGGCAACTCGCCATTCGCTTGGACCACAGTTTCATAAGCCAANGCAACTACATTAGAATCTATTATTGCTTCTGTAAGTTCCTTAGAGGCAGCCAAATGGAGATATGTAAAAAGGATCTGNCCTTTTCGCATACTCTCCCATTCTGATGAGATTGGNTCCTTCACTTTTANAATTAGTTCCGATTTTCGCCAGACCTCTTGTGCAGTTTTGCAAATTTGCGCGCCCAGAGATATGTACTGTTCATCCTCATAACCACTCGCTTTCCCAGCCCCATTCTGCAATAACACTCTGTGATCTTCTTCCAGCAGTGCCTCAACACCCGCAGGCGTTAAACCTACGCGATTCTCATCTTCTTTAACCTCTGAAGGTACTCCAATGATCATAGNTTTCTTCTCGATTATTTNTTACAANCGCTTTNTAAANCACATCTGTATATGTGTTTTAGANTCAGNNTATTTGTTGATAGGACTCCTGTCATTGGTTTGCAAGCCCTTCNATGTATCGCTTTGAGCTATNNTCCAGATTNGAACNAATAAGTGAAAANNNCCTAACAGNGGGTAATGGNCAGTGGTTCTGCATATAGCTCTAAGACGTCACGCCAANGTCCCTTTNGACGAAGTCGGTTTCTAATCCNGTNCTTCTGCAAGTGCAGCTTTACGTGAAAGTCTCAGCCTGCCTTTTTCATCAATAGATAGTAGCTTCACTCGAGTTACGTCTCCNGGTTTCAAAACGTCCTCTGTCTTNTCGACCCTTNCTTCCGCCAATTCAGATATGTGGCATAACCCTTCTACGCCTGGCACAATTTCGATGAATGCACCAAATGTAGTAACATTTTTAACNGGTCCCTCATAAATNTTTCCAACTTCGGGTTCTTGTACTATCGCTTCNATCATTTCCTTAGCTCTTGCTCCAGCTTCGCTACCTACNGCTGAAATTTTTATTAACCCCGTATCATCAATATCAACCTGAGCCCCAGTATCTTCCTGTATAGCACGAATAGTTTTCCCTTTTGGCCCTATTATCTCACCTATTTTAGATGGGTTTATATTGAGACTGATTATTCTGGGAGCATAAGGAGACAACTCGTCACGATGTTCGGAAAGAGACTCTTTCATACAATCCAAAATGTGTAACCTGGCCGTATGGGCCTGCTCTAGGGCAGTCTGCATGATATCATAGGTTAAGCCGTCAACTTTTATGTCCATCTGGATAGCGGTAACACCTGTGTTGGTTCCTGCTACCTTAAAATCCATATCTCCTAAAGCATCCTCCAATCCCAATATGTCCGTTAGTATCGCAACGTCGTCGCCTTCTTTGATCAAGCCCATAGCCACTCCAGCACAGGGACTCTTAACAGGTACACCTGCATCCATGAGTGCAAGAGAAGCGCCACAGACAGAAGCCATAGAAGAGGACCCATTCGATTCAAGAATATCCGATACAACCCGAATGGTATACGGAAACTCTTCGTGCGAAGGTAGTAGGGGTCGTATGGCTCGTTCAGCCAACGCTCCATGTCCTTGTTCACGCCGTGAAGTCCCGCGGTAAGGTCTTGCTTCACCTACGCAGAATGGCGGGAAATTATAGTGTAGCATGAAAGATTTCTTAATCTCTTCTGAACTCTCAATGGTATCTATACGTTGCTCGTCTCTCGAAGAACCAAATGTCGTTGTGACTAAAGCCTGGGTTTGACCTCTCGTAAAGAGAGCAGATCCGTGAGTGCGTGGAAGTAACCCGACTTCCGTATTTATCGGTCTCACTTCATCCACATTTCTTCCATCCACACGCTTACCTTCTGACAGTATGCGCGCCCTTATCAACCTTTTTTCGACAGACCGAATGATATCACCTACAGATCCTTCCTGTTCACCATAGCTATCGTCGGCTTCTATCAGGGAAGCAAGTACGCTATCAGTCAACTCATTCATAGCTACATTTCTTTTGGTTTTATCCGAAATTTCCAATACGCCTTCAATTTTCCCTTCTAACATCCCCTCTACCGTAGCAGTCAAATCTGAGTCAGACTTAACGGGGGCCCACTCCATAATTTGTGGGGCCTCTTCCCCCTTAAAAAATTCTTTTTGGATATCTATCAACTCCCTTATTCCTTCTTGAGCTTTATTCAAGCCCTCAAGGATCTCGTTTTCAGGTACTTCAATAGCGCCACCTTCAACCATTAAGATGGCATCTTCTGACCCCGCAACAACTATATCCACGTCCGAATATTCTAACTGTTCAAAGGTAGGGTTGATCACCCAATTTCCCTTTATTCTCCCAACCCGCACAGAAGCTACCAACGTACTGAAAGGGATTTTCGATCCATTGAGTGCTACAGACGCTCCGAGCATTCCCAAAATGTCCGCCGAATTTTCCTGGTCACTACTTAGAACAAAAATAGAAACTTGGGTTTCATGCTTGAAGCCTTCTGGAAACAGAGGCCGTAGTGGTCGGTCAGTGAGCCTGCAGGACAAAATGGCATTCTCACTAGGACGACCTTCCCTTTTGAAAAAACCGCCTGGAATCTTACCAGCAGAATAACTCCTCTCCTGAAACTCAATAGTCAAAGGGAAAAATGGTAAATGGCTAGGTCTATCCTGCACTGTGGTCGCAACCAAAACCACTGTTTCTCCAAACTGTACCAAACAAGAACCCTGAGCTAATCTGGCCATGCGACCTGTTTCTATACTCAACGTACGTCCAGCAAATTGACGTTCTACTTTCTTAATCATCTATAATTTTCTCTGCTTTTAATGAAAAGGACTCCCCTTTTCATTTCATGAAATACGCCGGGACGCTCCCGACGAAACGTTTTTTGAATTGACACTGAAGGAACCATAGGGCAAACGAACAACTCTTATATATCTCAACCCAAGACTTACTGGAACACTTTTAATGGCGCAGTTCCAAGCTAGCAATGAGTTCTTGATACCTTTCGTTATCCTCCTGCTTGAGGTAGGCCAGCAGACGCTTTCTACGTCCTACCAACTTAAGAAGGCCACGACGACCGTGGTGATCACTCTTATGGGTCTCAAAATGGGAAGTCAGATCACGAATGCGAGCGGTCAAAATAGCAACCTGCACAGGAACACTGCCCACGTCTTCTTCGTGAAGCCTATATTTTTCGATTATCTGTTCTCTACTTATNGTCATAAACTTTTGCCTCCGCAAGAGTCGTTACTACGAGGGAAGCCGCTCGCACTAATTGTACGAATAGCTGCATAAATTAGCTAAACAGTGTTAGATCAACAACACTGTTTCGACTTCTCTTGAAAAATTCGATTGGTCTTGTTTTTAAACGCTAGGATTCAAATGCGTACTTCGCTTCTCCAATACCCCTCTTATTTTCTCTATATCTATCTTCATTTGTGAAATCAGATCTGGAACTTCTTCGAAAGAAAGTATTCCTCTAATGTACTCTATAAATTCCACTTTTATTTCTTTGTTGTAGATATCCATGTCGAAATCTAGCAGGTGTACCTCTACAACNTTGTCCGATTCTCGAAACGTTGGTTTCGGCCCGATATGCAAAGCACCCATATACAAATTNGAATCNACTTCCACATTCACAGCATATATACCTTCGCTAGGAACCAGTTTTGTTTCATTGGGTGCACCTGAAACACGAATATTGGCTGTTGGAAAACCCAGGTCCCTGCCTCTTTTCTTCCCAGTTACTACTTCACCAACTAATGAGTATGGTCTTCCCAAATCTAAATTGGCAGATTTCACGTCCCCAGTAGCAAGAGCGGTCCTAATCAATGATGATGAAATTGGGCGCCCATTTCTTTGCACTGGAGACATCACTTCCAACGAAAAATCCATCTCACGTCCNAAAAGTTCCAATAGTGCAGCATCACCCGCTCTTGCTTTGCCAAAACGATGATCATAGCCAACAACTAATTCACTCAATCCTAGTTGATTCACCAAGATATCTTTGACGAATTTCTTTGGTTCATAATTGGCCAAATGATTATCGAAACGAAGGAAAGCAACATAATCTAACCCACACTTATCTAGCATTTCTCGTTTTTCCTCATGAGTCGACAAGAGGCGAGGCACTTGCTTGGACGAGAGGACTGAAAGTGGATGGGGACGAAAAGTTATCAGCAGACTCTTTTTATTCACTACCTTTGCACGATCACAAATCTTACTAATGACCTTTCTGTGCCCTGTGTGTAAGCCATCGAATGTGCCTATGGTCATCACAGTAGGATCTTCGATGGAAAAACGTGGCTGTTTGTCATCTTGATTTGACAAAAATTCAGTCATCGAATGAAATCCAAGGGAACTATCTTTTTAGGTTTCATCAATCCTTCATCAATTTTATGGATACCCACTAATTTCCCTCCAGACGAAACCAATATAACTTCACCGTCCTTATACTTGCCTTGGGTGATATCAACAGGAACTCCGTTACGCAACTTANTAGCAACATCCTTCCCTACATCTATCGATTCCATATGGGCAAGAGCACTTCTAATGGGAACCTGTTCATGGCCACTGGGCAACTGTCCNTCGCGCAATGCCAATGCACCTATAGAATCACCCACCGAGAATTTGCCTATAGACAATCTTCTCAAGCCAGTTAGNTGGGCTTCCGTATCTAGCNCTTCTCCGATTTCTCTAGCTAATGAACGAATATAAGTTCCACTGGAACAGCAAATNTTTACACGAATAAAAGGAAGGTTTAAATCNGTTATNGAAATACTATCAACCTTNACCGTTACNGGATCGAGATCGGTCCATTCTCCCCTCCTTGCNCTTCGGTACATCCGTTCGCCATTGANTTTCTTCGCCGAATACTGCGGAGGCTCCTGAGATATAATCCCTTCAAAACCATTAAGAGTTTCAATGATTTTTNCTCTACTCAATCGATTCCAATTTTCATTTTGATTAACTACNGTACCTGTANAATCGTCCGTGTCAGTCTTTATCCCCAATCTGATAGTGGCGTCGTATTCTTTGGGNAGGCCTGTCAAGTATTGAGAAATACGGGTGGACCAACCGGTCATTAGTAAAAGAAGGCCGGATGCAAACGGATCGAGTGTGCCGGCATGCCCTATTCGACCTGTACCAATGGTCCTTCTGGCCCAAAGAACAACATCGTGTGAAGTTGGTCCTTCTGGCTTATCCACTAGCACGATCCTACCAAGGCCTTCCTCTACTTTACTCTTCATTGTCTTCACTGGTCGACGCTGGGGGGCCAGAATCCTCTANTCTAATTTCTTCTAAAACCTCTTCTATATTTTGCACATATGCAAAAGTTTTGTCTTCTAAAAACCTTAGTTCAGGAGTCCGTCGTATCCTCATCACATTAGCTAATGAACGCCGAATGAACCCTTGAGCTGCTTCAAGACCCTCNAGAGCTTCGGCTTTNTTCTTTCTAGTACCTGAAGCCTGTACATAGACCTTTGCCATCCAAAGATCTGAAGTTACCTCAACACCTGTGACAACTACATCATGGATTCTGGGATCTCTGACATCTCTGACAAGGATTTCCATGATTTCCCTGCGAAACTGCTCGTTCAGTCTAGTTAAACGCTGGTTGGACATTGTTACCTACAACCAATGATTCAAAACGTTCAGGTTGTTATTCGAATGGATCATTTTGGACGGCAAAGATAGACTGCCTTGGAATGAACCTGTGCGTTGTTATTCCAGAAGCANAAGCTCACTATTTGCTGTCAGCCAAAGTACGAGCTATCTCTTCAACTGAAAAGCACTCTATAGAATCTCCTACCTTCACATCNTTAAAGTCCTTGATACCAATNCCACACTCCANACCTTCCTGNACTTGTTTGACATCGTCCTTGAAACGTTTTAAGGACGATAGTTCATTGTCATAAATCACTATGCCTTCTCTTATTACNCTTGCCCTTGCCTTTCTGTCTATACGACCTTCAACTACTTCACAGCCTGCTATAGTGCCCACCCGACCAATCTTAAAGATATCTTTCACCTCAGCAGACCCTAAGATNTCCTCTTTNTTCTGGGGNGCCAACATTCCTTCCAAAGCCTCCCTCACTTCATCGACAGCATCATAGATNACGTCATAAGACCTTATNTCTATACCCCTCTGCTCAGCGTTCTTCCGTGCCTTAGAAGAAGGACGCACCCTAAANCCTATAATNATNGAATTTGACGTTTCTGCNAGAAGCACATCCTCTTCATTTACGGCTCCCACCCCATGATGAACTATGTANACTCCTACTTCATCNGTCCCTAGATGTTCTAATGCGTCAGATAGCGCCTGCACAGAACCATCCACATCTGCTTTAACGATAACCGCCAAGATGCTAGACCCTCCTTCATTCGAAGTTCTATCTAGTTTTCCAAGGCCAACTGCTCTTTCTCTTATGCGAAGCTGCTTNTCNCTGTCTAGTCTCAAACGACTAGCTGCGATTTCTCTAGCTTTTCCAGCTTCCATCACTCTAAGTGAATCCCCCGCCTGNGGTACACCAATGCTTCCCANAATTTGTACTGGTACGCCGGGACCTACTTCTTTCAATTGCTGTCCTCGTTCGTCTAGTAGCGCTCTNACTCTCCCTTCGTAATGTCCCACCACAAAGGTGTCCCTAATCTTCAGAGTTCCTTGCTGAACCAAGACAGTGACCANGGGACCCCTAGAGGTATCAAGTTGTGCTTCGACCACTGTNCCTNCAGCATCTTGNTCAANCGTCGCCATGAGTTCCATCAACTCACTTTGTAGTNACACNTTTTCCAACANATCNTCCACCCCGTCACCGTTAATTGCTGAAACTTCAGCACANAGGGTTTGACCTCCAAATTCCTCAATCTGCAAATCAGCCTGTAGGAGCCCTTGCTTGACCTTTGCAGGATCTGAGGTGGGCAAATCGCATTTGTTNATAGCCACNACTATCGGCACNCCTGCGTTCTTAGCGTGACTGATAGCCTCCTTTGTCTGAGGCATAACCGAATCATCGGCTGCTACCACTAGGACTACAATATCTGTGAGTTCCGCACCTCTTGCTCTCATAGCCGTGAACGCTGAATGTCCTGGAGTGTCTAAGAAAGTTATTCTCTTCTCATCACCTAACTCCACGTGATATGCNCCTATATGNTGAGTAATACCTCCAGANTCACCTGCCACGACNTTAGAACTGCGGATGTANTCTAATAGTGCNGTTTTTCCATGATCTACATGCCCCATCACGGTTACCACTGGTGGGCGTGNNTCAAGATCGCCTTCATCCACTGCCAGTCCTTCNAGCTCTTCAGATACCTCGTATTCCTTTTCTCTAACCGCAGTGAAATTGAAGTCGTCAAGAACCAATTCTATCTTCTCAAAATCCAACCTCTGATTTATTGTCATAACCAAACCAAAATTCTTAAAAGCTGCTCCTATTATTTCATTTGCTGGAATCCCTACGAGATCAGAAAGTTCCGAAGCGGTCAAAAATTCGTTCACTCTTACTATAGTTTTTTCCTTTTCAATTTCCTTCTCTGCCTCNACCGTNGCTGCTTCCCTCTCCTCTTTTGATACTGTCTGTCCTTTTCGTTTCTTTTTCTTTGTGCTTCCNCCCCCTTTTATCTCGGCCATTACTCTCTGTATGTTGCTCTGCACTGCTGTCTGATCCACGTCGTNCNTTCTCTTGCNCTTCTTTTTCTTCTTAATATCTCGAGAACCATCGGANCTGTAACCATCAGCTTGAACTCTCACAGTGCCAACTCGTCCCCTTCTAGACCCAGCAGTTGACTTTTGAGCCGCCAACGCGTCCAACGAAGCCTTGGATGGTTTTGGCCTCCTAATTTGACGGACACTCCCCTCAGAAGGAGTCTCCTNNTCTAGAGATTNATGCTTGTCATNAGTTGTCTNAGGTCCCTTGTCCTGTTCTGATTNCAGCGCATCNTCGTCTTGANCATNNTCCCCATTTTCTTGATTAACCAACCCGNTGGTAGTTCCAGATTCGTCAGACTCAGATTCGTCAGCTAGGACCTCTAATACTTCAGTTGCTTTCTCACTTTCTACAGATTCGGCGAGATCAGATTCGTCAGCTAGGACCTCTAATACTTCAGTTGCTTTCTCACTTTCTACAGATTCGGCGGGATCAAGAGATTCTTCTTCAGCCGGGTCTTCGGAGGGTTGGCGTCGACGTCTGCGCTTCCCTGCCGACTTAGCACCTTTGAGGACAACTTCAATTGCTTCTTCATTATTCTTGATCTTGCCCTGTCTGTTTTTTACTAATTCCAGTCGAGCGCGAATCAAAGCTACATCGCCCTCGCTCATACGATCTTCTTCATCTATAACTGAGATGCGAAGAACTCTTAGGCAATTCAATAGCATTTGTGGAGGGACTCTCAGTTCCCTAGCTAGACTGGCTACCTTCATTCTATTTACCTGACCTGNCTGAATTTGTNACACACTTACTTTCTGATTGACNGGGCAATTCATCAATCATTCGTTTTGCCATGCCTNGATCTGTTACAGCNAGNGCTGTGACAGATCCGCNCCCNAAAATAGCCCCTAAATCNTCACAGGTACCCCAGGTAATAGCTGGAACCTTTTTGTGCTTTAACACTCTAGTAATTTTTTCTTTTTGAATTTTAGATCCGTCGCGAGCCATAAGTACTAGACTAGCCCTGCCCTGACTCAATGCCCTTCGAGTTAGATNCACACCCTGTTCGATCATTCCTGCTCTGCGNGCCAATCCTAGCANACCCAAAGGGCTTCCTTTTACAGAACTGTACATATGACTANCTTTCCANTTCTTCTGANTTTGGAATAGACGAGTCCTGTTTGNCAGGCTCTGTTTCGGCANCTTCGGCACCTTCGTCCAGCACTGTCAATTCTTCTATTAATCCCATCAATTTCGCAGACTCTTCTTCCGATATNCCCTCAATCTTTAGAAAATCACCTTTGCTAAAATCTATTATTTGTAAGAAGGTGGAGTACCCAGACTTTTGCAGGGCACCCAAAGTTTCATCTTGAAGGTCCAACTCTTCTAGCGAAAAATCCGAGCTTTCATAATCTTGGTCCACTACTTCTCTATCGAACAATTTGAGATCGGCCCCTAGCTCGACCCATTCCCTTGAACCGTATAGATCGACCTGCCAGCCGATAAGTTGAGAAGCTAACCTCACATTCTGTCCATTTCTCCCGATAGCAAGAGATAGTTGGTCTTCATTCACAATAGCGGTTATNACTCTGCGTTCTGGATCACTCATAATTTTCGAGACCCTAGCAGGAGCCAAGGAACGCCTGGCAAATACTTCTGGTTCAGGATGCCAGGGCACTATGTCTATACGTTCACCACCAAGTTCTTGAACAACTGCCTGNACGCGTGAACCTCTAAGTCCTACACAGGACCCAACTGGGTCTATAGACTCATCGTGGCTGTAAACAGCAAGTTTTGTTCTTCCCCCGACCTCCCTAGCGATCTCCTTAATCTCAATAATGCCCTGTTGGATCTCAGGCACTTCCAGTTTGAAGAGTGCTCCAACAAACAGAGATGCTCCTCTGGACAATATTAGCCTGGGACCCTTTGGGGTTTCTTCGACCTTACGCAANACNCTCCTTATAGGATCACCTTGACGAAACCTTTCCCGTGGATTCTGTTCTTTCCAAGGAATNAGAGCGTCNGCGTCGGGGGCTCCGTTTACCAAAACCACNACCTTACCCGATTCGATTTGCTGAACTTCTCCTGAAATNAGCTCTCCAATTTTGTCTTCAAATTCATATCGTATTCTGTCACGCTCATTCTCTCTGACCAACTGCACGATCTTTTGCTTCACCGCCATCACAGCATTCCTACCAAATTCAGAAAATTCCACAGGAATTTCCATCACGTCNCCTACTTCAAATCCCTCGTCGTCCCATCGTGCCTCATCTAGACTGATCTCGGAAGATGGATCCTGTACTTCTTCAACTACACGCCTGAGCACTAGGATATCCATTCCCCCTGACTGATCATTTATGGTAATCTCGGACTGAACCGTTGGTCCATAAATCCTTATCAATCCAGCCTTTATACCTTCTTTCAATAGATCATTGACCTCGTCAGAGGATAGACTCTTTGTGGCCACTACAGCCTTCAATGCATCTACGATTTGAGCAGCATCATTCATATAATCCTCACGGTCTGTGCGACATTACCAATCGTACAGCAAATTTGCTTTTTTTACTTCACTAAGCTCGAATTTCAATTTGGTACCATCTTTTAACTGCATATGCGCTCTGGGCGAACTATCCTCTCTCCCATCAACTCTTAGCAGCTTTCCCTCAAACTGAGATTTCTCTCCTCCTAATTGTGTTCTGGCATTTGTTTGGACCACTACTGACTGGCCAANGAACCGCTCCCAGTCACTCGCTTTCACGAGNGGTCTNTTCACTCCCGGCGATGACACCTCCAGAACATACGTTTCCGGGAAAACTTCTTCCTGCTCCAACCAACCCTCCAGATGTCGACTTGCCCGAGCGCAATCTGCTACAGTTACCCCTAAATTCNGANCCTCTCTCTNTATGTTGTCGATCCTCAACCTTATAATTGGACGATTCGAACTACCAGCCCACTGAATTATAACAGGCTCGTATCCAAGCTCTATGAGCTCTTTCTCAATCACAGCTTCTATATGTTGCTTGTCCAAAACCTCGGCATCTCCATTTTCTAGGACCTAACCTTCCCAGAATAAAAAAGCGGGGGCCAACCACTCCCCCACCTACAAAANGACCGCCTTTTGAGGCGGNTNACTGGGACTAAACTATGCAAATAGACTTCTATTTTCAAGGCTTTTCAGCATGTGGACATAGGCGTGTTTTTTCCTTTTAGACAACTGGAAAGAGTCCACACATGACCAATTCTTAACCTTTCTATCGGGAGAGTTATAGCTCGATCAATCTGACCTTTCTATCTTAGCGCCCAAATGTCTTAATCGCTCATCTATTCTTTCATACCCTCTTTCAATTTGACCAATATTTTGAATATGACTTACTCCTTCGGCTCCGAGAGCTGCTAAGAGCAGTGCCATACCTGCCCTGATATCTGGGCTTTCCAGCTTCGCAGCTCTNAGTCTACAGGGACCCGCAACAACTGCACGGTGAGGGTCACAAAGAATAATCNTTGCTCCCATAGCTACTAATTTATCCGTGAAAAACATTCGTGATTCGAACATTTTTTCGTGTATTAGTACTGTTCCCTCACACTGAGTAGCGGTAACAAGAGCTATCGAAGTCAAGTCAGCTGGAAAGGCTGGCCAAGGCCCATCATCTATCTTGGGAAGAGAACCAAAGGCGTCACTTATAATGTTCTTTTGAGAGTCGCCCAATACTCTGATGTCTGTCCCTTCAACGTGAATGTCCAATCCCAATCTTCTGAACCCAAGTAAGGTGCTTTCGAGGTGTTCAACTGGAGCATCTTTAATCAATATCTGACTACCAGTAACACCAGCCAATCCAATAAAAGACCCTGTTTCAATGTGGTCAGGCCCTATTGAGAAAGTGGTTCCCTGCAGACTCTCTACNCCTGATATCCTAAGTTGATTAGTTCCNACACCTTCTATGTCAGCACCCATACTANTCAACAAATTACACAAATCTTGGACATGAGGTTCGGAAGCAACGTTACGGATTANAGACTCTCCTTTTGCNAGTACCGCTNCCATGATGGCGTTCTCTGTNCCTGTAACCGAGGGTTCATCCAAAAATAAGTTGGTCCCACACAATTTTTCACATTTTATTTCAAAGCCCGAATCAAATTTAACAGTGGCGCCTAGGGCTTCGAATGCCAGGAAATGAGTATCCATTCTCCTCCTNCCTATGACGTCTCCNCCTGGTGGAGGTAGGCGCACACAGCCGAAGCGAGCCAACAAAGGTCCTGCNAGTAACAAAGACGCTCGTATTTTTTGTGCCAGTACAGTGTCTATACTCCCGGATGTAACGGATGAAGGATCTATAGACACTGTGTTTTGACCCTTCCAAGTAACCCTAGCGCCTAGATTCTCCANTATTTCCAGCATAGTGAGGACATCTAGAATGCGAGGCATATTCTTGAGAATAGTCACTCCNGTTCCTAGCAGGGATGCTGCTATTGCGGGCAATGCAGAGTTCTTATTTCCTGCTGGCCGTATTTCACCAGCCAACTTCTGTCCTCCCTCTACCACGAANCTAGGCATATGACNTCTCCCATTTTATTTTTCTTAANTACCCTGTTGGNCCTATCATCCCAACCAATTTCANCACTNAACTCAGGATCCTAAAGATATTATTGCCAGACATTCACTAAAACCCCAGAGGGTGTAGAATTGTTCATAATGTTGTATCTTGAGCANCTGGTAAAAATCCTTTCCAAACAATGAATTGGAGGAACAATTCCTATCTTAGAACTAGTTGTTGACCTTTCGATAATCTTCTTAGCGTTAATCGCAAGTATATTCTTNCTTGTAGGAATAATCTTCATTACACGGCTAGGGAAAACCCTGTCTCCNCTTGTACAAAGNTGCCTTNGCATAGCAGAAAATTTAGAATCTATCTCNAAAATGATTCGTGAAGATGTTGANCAAGCACATAGCTCTTTCACGGGGCTGATGAATGGCTTNAANGATGCTTCATCCCAAATCGAAAAGCGAATTGGAGAATTCACTTCCTTNGTGGACTTGGTCCATAGAGAAATAGAATCTGCCTTGCACGGGCTCACTGGAGTGCTAACATTTTTCAGCAGGACCAGAAGAAANGAAAAGACCCCTTCCNTAAAATCAAGTGACTCATCAGAGGAAGATTAGAAGTCTTCACTTGCTAAGAGACATACGTCAGTAGTCCTTTTTCAATCCCGCATAACGAGCTAATAATTTCTTTTCACCAGCTCCGTCAAAATAAACTGCAACTTTCAGATCTTTCCCGAAACCAGACACGGAACGAACAACTCCAGAGCCAAATTTGTCATGTACCACCCTTTCACCCTCAACCAATCGAGGTAGATCTTGATTGAATTCTTGGTTCTCGACAAATTCTTGTTCTTCATTGACATAGTCTTCGTTTAAAGTCACCCCTGCCCCAAAAATCCTGCTTTTACTATCCTCAGTAGCTGCACTCCTTACTGTTGAAGATCGAAGGTGGAGTTTCGGTTTGCTACCAAGATTCCCTGATCTANTAATCAGAGATTTGGGAATCGCCTTCAGGAAAGTAGAAGCTGAAGCATGGACAATTTCACCAGCCCTGCGCCGACGACCAGCTCGTGTCAATAACAGTCTATCTTGCGCTCTGGTAATTCCTACGTAAAACANACGCCTCTCNTCCTCCAATTCATCTATCGTATNATAGGCTCTATGCAAAGGAAACAGCCCCTCCTCTAAACCTGATATAAAAACAGTAGGGAACTCCAATCCCTTTGCACTGTGCAGGGTCATCAAGGTAATCTTTTCCGNGCTCACATCATGACTATCTATATCTATAATCAAAGCCACTTCCTGCAAAAAAAGATCCAGTTCTGAAAAACCGTCTTCAATAAATTCGTCTGACTCTGGAACCCAGTTCGCCCTGAAGTCATGAGCTCCGGCAATCAACTCTCTGACATTATTTGCACGGTCCTCTCCTTCTGGTCCTTCAATCCCAAGGGCCGAAAAAATATCTAACTCCTCTACTAGAAGGCCCAAGAGTTCTCCTATGGGTGTACTAAATGCGATACTGGAATATTTCTGTATTAAAGTGCCGAATTCTACCAAGGAGGCTGCCCCTCTTGTAGGCATACCTGAAATATTTTCTGCTTCTATAGCACCCTCCAGTAGACCAGTATCATTAGATTGCGCCCAATCTTTAAGATATTCTAGAGATTTTCCCCCTATACCCCTTCGNGGGTAGTTGACTATCCTTTCGAACGCCACCTGGTCCCGNGGATTAGATATCAACCTCAAATAACCCAAAACATCCTGAATCTCNCTACGTTCGTAAAAACGCACTCCACCTATGATTTGATAAGNCAACCCTTTCCTTCTAAAGACCTCTTCAAATGCCCGTGCTTGNGCATTTGTCCTATACAGNACTGCAATGTTGCTCGCAATAGATTCCTTTCCTGTCATCAAAAACATTTCTATACGATCAGCTATCCATCGTGCCTCATCTATTTCCCCTGGTGTTGCCACCAAGGTGATACGTTCCCCAGATGNTTTTTCCGTATAAAGGGTTTTGCCTTTCCGCTTGGTATTCTCCTGTATCACCGCATTAGCCGTNGCGAGAATAGAGCCACTTGATCTATAGTTTTGCTCTAACCTCACGANTTGGGAATCATTGAAATGTTGNTCAAATTCCAAAATATTTTTNACATCAGCACCCCTCCATCCATAGATACTTTGGTCGTCATCACCAACCACCATGAGATTTTTATGCTTTTCTGCTAATAAACGAAGAAACTCGAACTGTGCTTTGTTAGTATCCTGAAATTCGTCNACCAGGATAAACTCAAAACGACTTTGATAATTGTCGAGCAATCTCTCATTTCCACGTAAAATTTCCAGGGGTTTTACAAGTAGATCGTCAAAATCGAATGCATTCTGCTCCTTGAGTGCAGACTGATACNTGGGATAGATATNGGCAATCTTTCTTTTGAATATGTCATGACTATCGCTTTGTTCTTCTAAGAACTCTTGAGGATTGATTAGTTGACTTTTAAGATCACTAATCCCATGAACTAGAGCTTTAGGACTCCATCGGGAACTATCCAAACCAATAGATTTAGAAATTGCTTTTACGAGTCGTACACTATCTTGAGTGTTGTAAATGGAGAATTGGGAAGTCCAACCAATTAACGAACCATGCTGTCGGAGGAAACGTGCTCCTAATGCATGGAAGGTNCCTANCCACATGCCGTGTGGATCCTCATTCAACAATGTGCGAACTCGGCTTCTCATTTCTCCAGCGGCTTTATTAGTGAAGGTAACCGCGAGTATAGATAACGGAGATATACCTTGGCTAATCAAATATGCCACACGTGTAGTCAAAACTCTTGTTTTGCCAGAACCTGCCCCAGCCAATACTAGCATTGGGCCTTTAAAGTGCTTAACAGCTTTGAGTTGGCTTGGATTTAATCGATCTAAATTGACACTGCTAGGTTTCATACTATGCCAGAATTCCTAGAACTGCGTTTACTAACCGAATGGGCCCAGTATTTAACCGTGTGCGATGGGCAAACAAATGTCAAAACTCGCTCCTTCACTTTGATCGGGCCCGAGATAGATTCTTCCGTTGTGTGACCCTACTATTATCCTGCGAGCCAAGGTCAATCCCACCCCCCAACCTGCTTCTTTTCCACTAATCCCCGCCTCAAAAATTTTATCTCTTACCCTTGGATCAACACCTGGTCCAGTATCCTGAACAGTAATTCTTAACCATTTACTACTGTCCCTCACGGCTTCCACCCTTATTTCACCAGTGCGACCAGCCATCGCATCTAGAGCATTCTTCACAACATTCTCCAACGCCCATGACAAAAGAATCTTATTNCCTCGAATGCTAGTCCCCACTTCCGGGATCTCTACACTCAACTCGATTCCTTTTGATAATCTGGGCAGCCTCTTATGCAAATATTCTCTTAAATCTTCCAGNACATCAACTATGTTAAGNACAGTCAAATCTGGATCTCTNCCTATCATTTCAAATCGATGCGTAATTTTTTCCAGCCTTATCAGNTCTTCTTCAATTCCATCATTAAGAGATTTTTGATCTATAGACCCTGGGCGATAGTCTATAGGAAATTTCATCAATTCTAGCCAGCCCTTCAGGGANGAAATTGGAGTNCCCAACTGGTGTGCCAACTCGCGAGCCATTGCAGTCCAAGCTTTTTCTTGCTCCGCTTTTCGCTGGTACCNGATTACCAAAAAACCAATCAAAGCCGTAATGAGCAAACCGCTCGCCTGAAGCAAGGGAATCCATTGCAACCCAGAAGTTTGTGGACTNTCTCCAAAGTAAATCAGATTACCCATCACCCCAATGACTGGTGAATGGCCTTTCATTTCGTATTCACGAACCAAGCCTCTGATCAGGTCCTGGCCCGCTGGGGTATAAATATCCGTTTCAAAAGGTAGATTCTCTGCTGAAAGGACANTGCCATTNGCACCCATCCATACCATAGGTATTCCTGACTCAATTACAACTTCTTGTAATTCAAAGAGAACNGTTTCGAAGTCGCCACCAGGTGCAGATCCNGTCTNGCTACTTGTTTGTATGAGTTCCTGAACAAGTGACACGACTTCTGTCATTCGTTCTTCGCTCTCATGCAGACCGGCCACAATCGATTGTGTATAAACCANGTACCAAATCAGNAGTGAGGAAAATANAACAAATACAGCCACTGACCACTTATTAAACCTCACTGAAAGCTTCCAGACATATCAACAACCTATNGGTTCGAAATGATGGAGAGGCCCAGTCTATTTTGAATCACTTCAGGAACTTCGATTGTTCCATCTNCTTGCTGGTACGTTTCCATGATAGCTACTAACAATCTCGGTAAGGCCAGTGCAGAACCATTCAGAGTGTGGACAAAGCTGGGCTTTTGGTTTTTTCCCCTTCTAAATCTCAGGTCAGTCCTTCGTGCTTGGAAATCTGAAAAGCTACTGCAACTAGAAACCTCTAGCCATTGTTCTACCCCAGGCGCCCAAACTTCAATATCGTAAGTCATTTCGGCGGAAAACCCTAGATCACCACCAGCCAACTTGATCACCCTATATGTTAAGCCCAGAGAATTGAGTATCGCTTCCGCCTCTTTAGTAATTTTATCTAACGCNTCAAGAGTATTTTCTGGGGCGACATAACGAACCAATTCAACTTTGTCGAATTGATGGACTCGAAGAAGNCCNCTAGTATCNGCACCTGCGGCTCCAGCCTCTCTCCTAAAGCAGGGACTGTATGCAGTATAGCATATTGGGAGTTCCTCCCAGTCTAACAATTCTCCCCTANGCAAATTGGTTANAGGAACCTCTGCAGTAGGAATTAACCACAAATCGTCCCTCTCAGACTGGTAAGATTCCTCTGCAAATTTTGGCAATTGTCCTGTGCCAGTCAAAGATTCCGTTGTNACCAAATAAGGAACTCTCAATTCACTGTAACCATGACTCCCCGTGTGNAAGTCAANCATGAAATCTATTAGACANCGNTGCAAACGTGCTCCCTCACCCTTCAGNANTGGGAAGCCTGATCCAGATATCTTGGCACCTCTGGGAAANTCAAGGATGTCCAANGATTCTCCCAATTCCCAGTGTGGTTTCGGCTCGAATTCNAATTTTTTGGGGGATCCTACAGTNCTCAGGATCTCATTATTTTCTACCCCGCCACTTGGAACATNCTCATGAGGGATATTGGGAANCTGGAGNAGCAACTCGGAGATTTCAGACTCACATCCTCTGACCTGAGAGTCNAATTCAGCCACCCTGTCTCCCAAAAGACGCATTTCTGCTACCATATCATCCGTATCCAAACCATCTTTCATCTTGGTTCCGATTTCTTTAGAAGTCTTATTCCTCTTCGCCTTGAGTGTATTCACCTCAGCGAGTGCTTCTCTTCTCTTTTCGTCCAAAAGAATGGCTTTTTCTATTTTCTGNTCNAANCCTGCTTGATCTCTTTTATCAAGAGCTTTTTTTACTCCANAAACGTCTTCTCGGATCCTTTTTATATCAAGCACAATGTTCCTTAATCTTTGGGGACAAGATTCAACTCACCACAGAGCTCATTCCTGTCAAACACGAATGTAACGGTTCCATTAGTTGTCATTTCCAATGGTTGTAATTTTCCATAGAAAACACATAGCATGCCGAACTTGTTCCTACCCCTATGCGTTTGGACTACGTANACNGAGTTCGTCTGCACAGGAACCACTTCATCACTGGAATAGGAGGATGTATCGCTAGGAGCNTCCAACACCTCATCGAAATCCATTCCTGGGAAACGAATCATTTTTGATTCGCTTTCGATTCCAAATACTGCGGGAGGTACNAAAACTAACTCTCCATCGCGACTGTCAAGCAAGAAATCCCAGGTTCCAGTGACATCTGATTCTTCTATCGTAACCGTGGTTCTCTCCACAAGGTCGAAACCAGAGGGNAGGTTCATTTCTGGACGACTAAGGGAATATATCAAGGCTGTATCGGGCTTGGCTTCCGTCCATTTTAGGTCGAATGGATTGTCCCTGCTACAACCTGTCAANTTGGTCAACAGGATGAGTNNAGGCCNTAAAATGAACGATAATCGNAGAGTACGGCTAGTCATATTCACAGGTAGCACCTTTATTTGCATTAAAACCAACGCTATTTGAAGGTACAAGACCTGTCAACGCTCAGGTNTTTTATCTATAGTGATNCTAAGTCNCTTCCTTTCCTTGGAGAGCTAATCCATTTATCATCCANTCTGTAACCTGAAGGCATTTCTATGACACCCTCAGATGAAAAACTCATCGTTACAAATGGAATCAGCACCAAGCTTTCGAGATGAACAAACATCTATACATAACTATACTAGCAGGAGGAGCAGGCACTAGATTTTGGCCAGCTAGCAGTAAGAAAAGGCCTAAGCAACTCTTACCGCTGGCGACCAGTCAACCTATGCTCACTGAAACTGTNCGCAGGGCNCTCACATTGGTACCAGCCGAACAGATTCGAATTCTCACCACAACGCATCTCAGTGAGAGTATACAGGACCTTGTAAGAGAACTTCCNNCCCAATGTTTTAAGATAGAACCCCTAGTGCGTGGAACAGCTGCTGCATTGACCTGGGCGGCCTGGGATATATCCCAGGNGGANCCAGAAGCAGTAATACTTTCTCTGCACGCAGACCATGTCATTGAACCAGAATCAAAGTTCGCAGAGTTAATTCAAGATGTCCTAGCAATGGCGACCGCGCACAAAAAGCTATTTACTGTTGCNGTTAATCCCGATCGCCCAGAAACTGGTTATGGTTACATCGAGCGAGGAAANCCNCTTGAAACTGACNGCAAGACTAGTGCTTTCGAGGTCGTTTCTTTTCAAGAAAAGCCTGACTTGGAAACAGTCAAACAATACCTAAAAGAGGGATACCTATGGAATAGTGGTATCTTTCTTTGGAGAGCAAAAGATTTGATCGATGAAATTCGCACTGTTACACCTGAGCTNTCACAATTTCTTTTCCACCTGGAATCAAATAGGCCAGCCGATTTTTTCAACAATATTCCCATGATGAGTGTTGACGAGGGGATCCTTGAAAGAAGNGGCCGNGTAGCGACTGCCTTAGCGAATTTCCACTGGGACGATGTTGGCACTTGGAGNTCCCTTNCACGTGTAAGACCAAAGGATGAGAGTGGCAATGTCTTAATGGGAAAANGCAAATTGGTANANACNAAGGACAGTGTNATCTATTCTGAAGACATGAATTTNGTAACCTACGGAATAAAAGATNTGGTTNTNGTTCAGGCGGGAGATACAGTTTTGGCCACTACCAAGGATCTCGCNTCTGATCTAAAAACATTNATCGACCATNTTACCAATTCGANTGNCCAAGAGGAATAATTGNGATGATGNACTTGTACCTTTTNGATGATNANNNAGCANAGAGCTGGAAACCATTTACTCTGACAAGGCCAGCAGGAGAACTCACTCTAGGAATTCTTTCGATGAGAGAAAGAGCCGAAGCACTTTGGGGNGANAAATGTCTGGGCCANATAACCTGCCCGAGCCTTCNACATTTCGATGAGCTAGACGCTCCNCCAGTCCTGGGCCTCGATGATATACACAGTGGAAAACCAGTCATCTTGTTTTCGAGCCGTGCAATTCTTGATCCTAGTNAACACACCGACNGAACTGTCGAGGAAATCTTCTNGCANACNGACCGCNATAANCANCCACAAACACTGGTGATCNGAGANCAAATAGTGGGTTGGGTTNTCCCAAAAGGGTTTNCTGGNTATGAAGATATNAANNNCTNTGATTCANATGCCTGGGNATCNAAATCGGATTTTCCTNAATTTCCGTTGTCTGGAACCGTTCTGGAANACATGTGGGATTTGGTCNNAGTCAATGGAGAGCANATCAACAAAGATGTGAANAGNGTTCCNCTCGACCANNCCAGATGTTCCATAACTGTTGGAGTNCCCCATGGAGTAACCTATGANGGCAANAATCCCATTATCATCGAATCAGGTGCCNTCATCNCTCCNAACACCCACTTGGANAGCCGGTCGGGGTCCATTCTAATTTCCACTGGAGCNTANATNAGTCCTTTCACGCATATTATTGGACCGGCCTTTGTAGGTGCTCGGACACGCCTACTTGGTGGCTCTATGAGTTGCTTTACAGCTGGGCCTGAATGCAAGCTACGAGGAGAAATAAGCAACTCCGTGATACTGAGTCATACAAACAAATCCCATGACGGTTACCTGGGACATTCATATGTGGGGCGTTGGGTGAACTTCGGAGCACTTACTTGTAATAGTGACCTCAAGAACAACTACGGTGAAATAAAGATTTTTAGGCACCATGGTAACTATTACACGGAACATCCCACAGGACAGCAAAAACTTGGCATTTTCGTAGGGGACCATGTTAAAACGGGAATTGGAAGTCTATTTCCCGGAGGCTGTACAATTGGCTGTGGTACAAACTTTTTCGGAGGGGGCATGGCTCCGCACGATATCCCACCATTTTCTTGGGGAACTGCCAATGACCTTGAACCATACGATCTTTCAGCATTCTTGCAAATGGTCCGTAAAGTCATGGCTCGTCGTGACGTAGAACTAACTTCAAAAGCCGAAAAGTTGTTGCTGGAAGCCTGGGAAAACACACGACCACACCCCGACACATCTAGATAAACTACTTTTCATGGAATCTTGTTCACCAAAATGAAAATCTGTTCATTGGGCAGTGGAAGTAAAGGAAACTCTACACTCATAGAATCTCTGGATACGAGGATTCTTGTAGATATCGGATTCAGCGGTAAAGAAACAACTCGCAGATTGTCCAAAATAAATGTGGCACCGGAAACAATCGACGCCATCCTAATCACCCACGACCATAGTGACCATGTTGCTGGTGCTGGGATCTTCGGTCGCCGATACGATATCCCTATCCACATAACCGCACAGACTTTGGAAAAATGTGAAAAAATCTTTCATCGAAACGATTTTATTGAACTTTATCAGCCCAGTCGCCCTTTCGTTGTCAAGGGAATCCTTGTTGAGCCCTTCTTGACCGTCCACGATGCAGTTGACCCTGTTGTTTTTACTCTTTCCGACACATCAAAACGATTCAAGATTGGGATTGCCACTGACTTAGGTAGGCCAACCGCCCAGGTTCGGCTAGCCCTAAAGAGCTCTGATTTTTTAATACTTGAATCCAACTACGAAGAAGAGTTGTTGAGAAAAAGCTCATATCCCACTGCAGTCCAACAGAGAATTGCTTCCAGTCACGGGCACCTCTCCAACAAAGCTGCTGCGCAACTGGCCTGTGAATTACTGCACAAACGGCTACTCGGGATACTCCTCGCGCACCTTTCCGAAAACTGCAACACACCGGATTTGGCTATCTCGACTATGGAAAAAGCTATCCGCCCAAAAGGATTCAAGGGAGTTTTGGAAGTCATACCACAAAATAACCCAACACCTTTTCTTGATTTGGAAAAACTCCGACTTGATCAGAGCGAAAAAGGGCAACTCAATCTCTTGTAACGGTTCAGCTATCAGAAATTAGATTCCTACAGACCCATAAGACGTACTATGTCATTGAAGAGTGCTAAAACCATTATACCTACAAGAAAAAGAAAGCCAACCTTGCTAAATGCTAGTTTGGTTTCTAGGGACAATGGTTTTCTGCGAATCGCTTCAAGTCCCAAAAACATTAGATGCCCTCCGTCCAATACCGGTATCGGAAGCAAGTTCAAAATAGCTAGATTAATGGAAAATAGAGCAACGAAACGAAGGTAAAACTCTAATCCTTGTCTGGCAGTTTGACCGGCGACCTGACCTATAGTAAAGACACTTCCAATTTCTCTACTAGAAACGCCGCCAGTGAACAATTCCCCTACAAAGGACAAGATCATATGACTGTAAGTTAGGGTTTCCCTGTAACCCAATTCTAGAGACCTGCCAAATCCCACCTTTTCATATGAGTATGACAATCCCGGGGCCGTAGTCCCTATGAGGCCTATTTCCAACCCATCTTGCATGACCGATTCAGGGGTAATATACCTGATTAATTCTCTACCATTTCGTTCCAGAGAAAATTCTAATTGGACTTCAGGATTAGATCTCACCAACTCAGTCATATCATACCAATGAGAGACAGTCTCTCCATCGATTCCTAGAACTTTATCACCCTCTTGCAACCCTCCCCTTTCGGCTGGAGACCCTGGGTTAATACTTCCGATAACATTGTCCTGCCACGGGTACAACGCTTGAACAATCGCCATCCGTTCATCTATATCTGCTGGCAGATCAATCTCAACGTTACTATCCGCATTTTCTGTCGATATCTCCAGAGGTCCTGAAGATGCAGCTAAAAAAGCATCTCTCACATCGCCCCAGTGGCTAACCGTGTTCTCTCCTATCGTCACCAGTGTCGCTCCGCTTTCAAGTCGACCTAGGTTATGTGCGCCAGGTGGCAAAGCGTCGGAATCTACCCGGGCGACTCTGGTTTCATCTATTTCGGGCATTCCCCAAAAAGCAGATACTCCAGTATAAATAACAAAGGCCAATGCAAAATTCATGAGAACGCCCGCTGACAAAACAAAGGCCCTGGCCCAAATCGGTTTTGCGTCAAAATCTCTTTGACTCGGCTTCCGATCCTCTTCCTGCGAACCTCCTTCAATTTGGTCCATTGTTTCGTCGTACATCCCGCCCATGCTCACATACCCACCTAATGGTATCAAACTCAGGATGTATTCTGTTTCACCTCGACGGAACCCAACGATTTTCGGGCCGAAACCTATGGAGAATCTTTTGACTTCGATGTCTACTGATTTGGCAGCTAGATAGTGACCCAATTCATGTACAAAAATTAGCACTCCCAACATGAACATGGTCGCAGCAAAAGTGGTCATCCGATTCCCTATTCCCCCTTGTTTAGAACACGAACTCTAATATGAACATATATTCACGACTCTTTTCGACCTGCCTAACTCCGAATTGACTGCACCACTTCTCCACTCACTTCTCTGGCCGACTCATCCGCTACAACAATATCCTTTAAACTATCAACCTCATCAACACCGAGTGACATTGATGTCTTATCTACCACCATTGGAATTTCAGAAAATTTAATCTGACGTTTCAAGAATGCTTCTACTGCAATCTCATTAGAAGCGTTGAAAATAGCAGGCGCTGTTCCTCCTTGTCTTCCCGCTTGGACACCTGCCCAAAACATTGGAAACCGATCCTCGTCAATGCTTTCAAACTCCAAACTGGATAGAGAAGCTGGTTCAAAGGTCCTAAGTGCAGAATCCGCCACCCTTTTAGGGTGTGCAAGAGCGTATAAAATGGGTAACTCCATAGTAGGAGATCCCAACTGCGCCAAAACGGATCCATCTATAAACTCCACAAATGAGTGGACGATGGACTGAGGATGAATCACTGCTGATATAGATTCATATTCTGTACCGAAAAGGAAATGTGCTTCTATTATTTCCAGTGCCTTGTTTGCTAAGGTTGCTGAGTCGATGGTGACCTTCTGTCCCATTTCCCAGGTAGGATGTTTCAAGGCTTGCTGTAAGGTTACACTCTCCAATTGTTCAGGGGGCAGGTTAAAGAATGGACCACCAGAAGCGGTTAAAATCAACCTTGACAGGGTTCTTAACTCTTCCTTTTTAATACATTGATAAATGGCGGAATGTTCACTGTCAATTGGAATTATCTCACCATCGCATTTTCGAAGGCTTTCTAGTACTAACGGTCCTCCAACAACAAGGGATTCTTTGTTCGCTAAAGCTAATTTTTTCCCAGCTTCTATAGTTGATAAGGTAGCCTGCAAACCAGCCGCTCCCACAATGGCATTTACCACTATATCAACTTCAGGATCGGCTACCACTTCTGCTATGCCGTCCACTCCAGTTTTCCATTCTAAACTAGAGAGTTCTTCCTTATCCTTTATAGCAGATGCATCTGCGACAACAATTTTGGTGACAGAGTGTTTGTGAGCCTGCGCGGCAAGTAGATCAATAGACCTATTCGCTGATAGGGCTACTATACGAAAAAGATCGGAATGTCTTTCTACCACCGATAGAGTAGACTGGCCAATCGAACCGGTTGATCCAAGAATTACTACTCCTATCTTATCTTTCTTTTTGCTAACCATATTGGATGTACAACAAGAAAATGAAATAAGTCATCGGTATAGTAAAAAAGAGACCATCCAACCTATCAAGCACACCACCATGACCTGGAATTAACCCACTAGAGTCTTTAATTCCTGCTTGTCTTTTCATTACCGACTCAGACAAATCCCCCAGTTGTCCGATTAACGCCACCAAACAGCTAAACACAAGAATCATTTCCAGAGGAAAGTGGATCTCAGTCATCTCACGCAACAAATAATGATTGTAACCGAACCCACCAATAATAGATCCCGCCAATCCTCCTAGCGAGCCTACTATTGTTTTGTTGGGACTCACCTCGACAATCAATTTCTTCCTTCCCCACCGTGAACCTACTAAATAGGCAAGGCAGTCACCTATCCAAGTGGTCCAAATCGGAAAGATCAACAAAAGTGTTCCCGAGAGAGGGTCGCTCGAATTCAACATTTCTTCGGGAAACGCACGCAACAAATTCCAGAAAGATAGAGTTCCTCCGGTATACAAAACACCCATGATGGCCACCGCTGCAGATTCTATCGGAGTTCCTTGGGGCCACTGTGACCACATTACTAGAATGAGAAAGACTATCGACCCGAACAGAACTAAACCGAAAGCAATACCCGCGAATTCTTGATACGTTGGATGTTGCACCGCAACTAGAGGAAGTAGCCCCGCAAGTATGACTCCAGGCAATTTGAGGCCCTGGGCATCATTCTTCTTGAGAGAAAAATACTCTTGGGCAGCCAGTACCGCAGCTAAAGACATAGCCATTCCCAATACCCATTCCCCGAAGTAGATAACAATAGCGAGTACAGGAACACCCAGCAGTCCTACCAGTATACGACGAACCAGTTCTCCTTTCAGTTTATCCTCCCAATATCCAAATCGTCCTGACCTGAGATCATTCCAAACCTTCTGTCTCTTAACTGATAATCAGAAATGACCTCGAACAACTGTTCCCTAGAAAATTCTGGCCATAACGTATCTACAATGGATAACTCAGTATACGCAATTTGCCACAACATGAAATTACTAACTCGAAATTCTCCAGAAGTCCTAATGAGTAGATCTGGATCCGGTATACCAGATGTGAATAAACGATGAGATAAAACCTCTTCATTGAGGTCAGCCAGTTCCAACTCCCCCTGAAGTACTTCTTCCATGAATACTCTACATGCTTGTACTACGTCATCACGTCCTGAATAGGAAAGCATCAAATTCAATCTGAGATTGCCACCCCCACTTGTCTCATCAACAATTTCTGAAATAGCCTCTCTTGTATTCTTTCCAACATCGGTCAAGTCCCCAAGTACATGTACCTCAACACCTTTTTCTTGGAGTTTTCTTTTCTCTTTGCGAATATACAACCTCAATAATCCCATCAGAGCATCGGTTTCCAATCGAGGCCGTTTCCAGTTTTCTTTAGAAAATGCAAACAACGTGAGCACCTCAACGCCCGCTTCCATAGACCCCTCAATCACTTCACGCACAGCTTTCATACCAGCTCGGTGCCCTTCGGTCCTAGGTAGTTTCCTATTCTCAGCCCAACGACCATTACCATCCATTATTATGGCGATGTGCTTGGGGATGTTGCCACCATGTTTTATCTTTGCCAAGAGTTCTGACGATCCCATAGTATTAAATAGCCATTATCTCTTTTTCTTTGGCCTTAAGGAGTTCTTCAATCCTTCCCGTGTAACGATCCGTCATCTCCTGTATATTTAACAGCAAGTCCCTTCCCTGGTCCTCACTCACCTGGTTGTCCTTTAGGTCTGCCTTAACCTCATCATTGCCGACCTTCCTTGCATGTCTTAGAGAAACTTTAGCCTCCTCAGCCATTTGATGAATGACTTTCACATATTCTTTCCTCCGTTCCTCGTTCAATGGAGGTATGGGTATCCTGATCAAATTTCCGTCGTTACCAGGATTGAGACCAAGATTAGCTGTTTGAATTGCCCTCTCTATATCCTCCAACAATGCCTTATCGTAAGGCTGAATGACTAAAAGAGACGATTCTGGCGTGGAAACATTAGCTACTTGATTCAAGGCTACTAAACTACCGTAGGCTTCTACGCGGACCGAGTCCAACAAAGCAGGGGTCGCTTTACCAGTTCTAACCGAAGAGAATTCACGAATTAAGGACTCTATTGCGTCCTCCATTCTGATCTCGAGGATATCTAAAGACATCATGACCCTCCAGAGTTTACTGAAAAAATAATAAATTTACTCAAGATACAAGGGTACCCACCTGGTCTCCCTTTATGGCTGAAGAAACCGACCCCTTATCTTCAATATTCAGAACTATAATAGGAAGACTGTTCTCCTTGCAAAGAGAAACTGCTGCTGTATCCATAACCTGCAGACCCATCTTGACGACTTCTTCAAAAGTAATGTTTGGTATAAATGAAGCCGTGGAATCCTGATGGGGATCTGCAGTATAGACCCCCTTAACTTTTGTCGCTTTAATGATTACTTCCGAATCCATCTCGATGGCCCTTAATGCTGCTGCGGTATCGGTTGAAAAATAGGGATTTCCAGTTCCACCAGCAAAAATCACAACCCTTCCTTTTTCCATGTGCCTCAGAGCTTTTCTTCTAATGTAAGGCTCCGCTAGCTGTTCCATTCGGATTGCAGTCATTACACGTGTGGCAACCTCTTTACGTTCGAGAAGATCCTGAATCGCCAGTGCGTTGATTATGGTAGCGAGCATCCCCATGTAATCTGCCTGGACCCTGTCCATCCCTTTCCGACTAGCTAGAGATCCTCTAACTATATTTCCTCCACCAATCACCAGCCCAAGGCTGACTCCCGTCTCATGCACCTGCTTGACTTCATCAGTGAGCCTGTCGACCACAGATGGTTCGATACCGAAGCCCTTTGTGCCGGCCAGTGCCTCACCTGAAAGTTTGACCAAAACCCTTCTATACATCTAACACACAACCATATGTCGAGACCTTCGGCCAAATATTAATCGTCTTCCCCGACCTTCATCCGCACAAACCTAGCAATTTCAATTTTTTCACCAGTTTTCGCTGCCACTTCTGTTATCAACTCTTCGATTGTCTGGTCGGGATTCTTAACGAACGGCTGGGCCAGTAGGGTATTTTCCTCAAAGAATTTTCTCAGTTTGCCTTCTACTATTTTGTCTGCAATGTGGTCTGGCTTGCCTTCTTCTTTAACCTGTTCCTCATAAACCTTTTTTTCCCTCTCCACCAAATCGGATGGTATGTCTTGATCACTGATACCCACGGGAGCTTGGGAAGCAATATGTAGCGCTATATCCCTAGCCAAGCCTTTAAAATCATCTGTATTAGCTACAAAATCTGTCTCGCAATTGAGCTCTACCATGGAAGCGACTCTGTTGTCAAAATGGAGATAGGTCCCAATGGTCCCTTCTCCGGCAACCTTGCCTGCTCGCTTGGCCGCCTTAGCAGCCCCACTGGCTCGCATCAAATCGATGGCTTCTTCGAGATTTCCACCTGTGTCCATAAGAGCCTTTTTACAATCCATCATCCCGGCACCCGTCCGATCACGCAAAATCTTAACATCTTTAGCTGAAATTGACATCGCCTAAATCATCACCTTTGTTAAAACCAACCTAAAAATAAGAGGTGTTAGCAACCCTCTGCCGACACCCCTAAAAATTCTTCACTGAGAAATCTTCTGACCTTTTCCGGCTATTATTTGATCCTTCAATCCTCTGAAGAGATTTGAGTCTCTTCTTTCGAATCTAAAGCCTCAACAACCTCCGAATTAGTATTTTCCTGATCACTGGAAGTTTCTTCATCAACTTCCTTGGCAATTTTAGGGGGACGTTGAATAACCTTTCGCCTTGCAGGACTCGCAGCTTTTGAAGTGGGTCGACTCTGTTCTTCCTTAACCTCACCTGTTTCGGTGGAATAAGTAGTTGCTTGAGATTCCTGAACTTGACGCTTCTGCGCTTCTGGTACCAACACGTTGGTCTTCTGTATTACGTCGGCAATAGAATGAGCGATTAAGCCCACGGAACGAATAGCATCATCATTACCTGGTATCGGGTACTTAATCAACTCTGGATCAGCGTTCGTATCTATCACACCTATCACAGGAATCCCTAAAGTATTTGCCTCTCTAATAGCAGTAATCTCCCTTCTGGCGTCCACTACAAACAAAGCTCCTGGGAGACGAGACATATCTTTCACTCCAGAAAGGTATTTGTCGAGCTTGGTCCTTTCCCTGTCTAAGAGCAGCCGTTCTTTCTTAGTATAAAATTCGAAAGCACTTTCTTCCTGACCTCTTTCTAATTCTTTTAGTCTTCGGATTTGCTTTCTAATAGTCTGAAAGTTAGTCAGCATTCCACCCAACCACCTTTCGGTAATGAAAAAAGAGCCGCATGCTCGGGCTTCCTGTTCAACTACAGATTTCAAAGATTTTTTTGTACAAACAAAAAGGATCTTTTCCCCTGACATCACGGTGCGTCTTACAGCTTCCCTTGCGACTGCCAATCTGTCCAATGTTTTGCGCAGATCAATTATGTGGATACCGTTACGCTTGGAGAAGATGAATGGCTTCATCTTTGGATTCCAACGACGAGTCTGATGACCGAACTGAACACCAGCGTCAATCAGGTCCTGTAGCTCTAACCCTAGATCATTTTCTGTATTGTTTTCCAAAATTTAGACCTTACCTTCCTTTTAACGTTTAGAAAATTGGAAGCGTTTACGGGCTTTGGGTCTGCCCGGTTTTTTTCGCTCAACTTTTCTGGAATCTCTTGTTAGGAAGCCACCAGCCCTCATGACTCCTCTTAATTCTTCATCATGGGCTACCAGTGCACGAGCGAGGCCCATACGAACAGCGTCCGCCTGGCCAGTGGTTCCGCCACCATTGACCCTAACTGTGACATCGAACTGTCCAGCCAATTCCCCTGCGACGAGTGGTTGCTCTACTCTCATTTGATAACTAGCCCTAGGGAAAAAATTTTCTAATGACTTTCCGTTGACCGACCACAGACCCTTACCTGGCTTTATGGAGACACGAGCCACTGCGGTTTTGCGCCTTCCTACTCCATGGAGTGTTTCTTGAGCCATGACTACCCCTCCACACTCTGTGGGGCTTGTCCTTGGTGTGGATGCTCCGGCCCACCGTACACTTTCAGCTTTTCTCTCATTTTTCTTCCCAAAGTATTCTTAGGCAACATACCTTTTACAGCTAAGTCGATCACCCTATCAGGATGTCTTTCGATCATTCTTTTAAACGGTATATGTTTTTCTCCCCCCATATAGCCCGAATGGGTGAAATAGGCTTTTTGTTCTGACTTCCTACCAGACATTGAAACCTTACTCGCGTTTATAACCACCACATAATCACCTGTATCCAAATGAGGAGTGTAGGATGGTTTGTGCTTCCCACGCAGTAGGGTCGCAACCTGAGTCGCAATGCGACCCAGAGTCTTACCTTCCGCGTCTAACAGCCACCAGCGTCTTTCAATCTCGTGTTCTTTAGGAGTATAAGTTTTAAGCAAAGCAGGCCCCAGTTAATTCGAGCAAAAATAAGCTGATAAGCATAGTTAAGCACCCCTATAGTGTCAACTTCCGAAATGGTGTTTTACACAAATAGTACTCAACATGTAAAACGGCCTATTCTAAGGTCAAACATCATTCCTGGAATGTGGTCACAGTTAATTTTCTTGGATCAATCAATCCTTCTTCCGATCCGATCCCATCTCAAGGCATCCAACCACTCCCTGTAACTGCGATATCCTGGTTCTGTCGAATAGTATATCACCCAAGCTTTTCCATCGATCGAGGTCCTACTCACAAAACCCCAATAGCGTGAGTCCTCACTATCCTCCCTATTATCGCCTAGAACAAAAAAATTTCCTGCAGGTATACTTAATGGCCCCCAATTATCTCTAGATGGATCATACTTGGCCTTTGGAGCGTCCGTTGCAGGATTGTTCTTGTCGATCCAGTACTCTTTTTGCCATCGCATATCCGAGTGACGTACATCTACGCTTCCACCTTGGTCCACTGAATCCCGCAAGTAATCTTCTTTAAGAATATCCCCGTTAACAAAGATGGCTCTATCTACCATCGCAACCGTATCCCCTGGTTGTCCAATCACCCTCTTAACATAGTTCCTTCCAGGATCGTGTGGTGGCTGAAAGACAACTATGTCTCCCCTTTGGGGATCACTCCAACCAGGAACTGTGAAACCCGGTGGAATTCTCTTTCCGTATACAGCCTTATTCACCAGGACAAAATCGCCAGGAAGCAACGTAGATTCCATCGAGGATGTGGGAATTTTAAAAGCTTCCAAAAACAGAGCCCTGACAACCAAGAATAATATCAGAGCCAGTACCAGGGGACGCAACAGTCTCAGGATGGCTCTGACAACCAATATAAAATTGGGGTGTCTGCCTTGGCCCACATACTTTTCTGTTGACTGAAAAATCATCTTATTCCGTTCGTACTAACCAATCAATAGGAGAACTTATAGCAGGATTTATCGAAACAATGATTCTCACCAATTGGCCTAAATGAGAGATAAATATAATCGCACTGGGACTGAAATAGACAGGTTAACGCAAAAGAAACAATCTATCATGCAGGATAAACGCTCCTGATATGTCACTGGGAAGAGGTAATTTTATGACAGCTCCAGGATATCCATTTTCCATCCCTACACTGAATACATCAAGTAATGCAGGTATCATTGCCGATGGCAATGGGATAAACGATACCTGGGCACCATAAACTGCCAGACCGACCTCCTCACTTGTCAGGGGAACTATTGCTCCCTCTACAGAGATTGAAACGGTATCTGGGAGAAAATCAGGAATTCCTTCCTGATGTAGCAACTCTGGAAAATCGGAAGTGCTGATCCGGCTACTAGCTTTTATTTTTCCTTCTTCCATTTTTATGCTCAAGCCTGCAGTTCCTTCCAGTAGCCTAGCACTGTCTGAATGGATCAGCAAAGAGGCAACCTCATCGGCATTGAAGCTCAAAACCACACCTGACTTACCCTCTCGAAATCCACTCAATCTTGCCATAGCATCCAAAGCCAGTTGAGGGGATCCTTGAATCATTGATGTACGATCGGCAAAAAAACCCTCTATTCTCTTTAGCACTGTTGGTCCTAGGAACCATCCTGCTACCAAGGCAATAAATATTGCACCCATCAGGAAAACTCTGGCTAGACATCCTCCCAAGCAACCCACTGGCTAACCTGACAAAGCAGCACTGTATTCTACTGTATAGATCAAATTCGATTTCAGCTGTCTGGTCCTCATCAAATCAACCTTTCGAATTTGTACCCTACTTCCATAAACAGTCGCTGCCGCTTTTTCATCTAACCCGCGAAAAGCTCCAGCCCCCTTGCTGCTGTCAGCTCTACCTAGAGTAATGTGTGGATGGAAATTCCGAGTTTCTGCCTTGAAGCCGCAATCTTTTAGTGCCCATTCCAAATCCTGTTTTAGGCATCGTAATGCGGAACTCGGTTCCAATCCCGCCCAAATTATCTCTGGCCGACGTATTGTTGGAAACGCTCCGAAACTCTCTATCACTATTTCCAAAGATTTTGTCGCATTTCCAACATGATCTAGCGCTTCTTCCACCATCTCCAGCCGCTCTTCAGATACCTTGCCCAAAAACTTCAGAGTCACGTGGTAATTCTGCGGTTCCACCCATTTGACTGGGAATTGACACTCTCGAAATACTTCTGTAGTCCGATGGAGCTTCATTTTTTCTTTTTTGGTAAAATTCAGTGCAATGAATAGTCGCATGGGCTCAATTAATTTTGTGGAACATGAATTTTTACTAAACAGATGTCGATTTTAACGCATGGGTTCAGATAGTCTTAAAACGACAACACAAACCGAGGACCGAACCTATACCCATAGCCAACGGCAAACAAGCTGGTTATGGGATTCGGGTTTCATGCCACTGCAACAGCAGACCGTGACCCTTAACGTCAAAATATCAGTATTTACTTTTATTAAATTGCGCTTTCGGTTTTATATATCCACGGGCCTTATACCTAACACTTCTCAGATTAATATGTCGGCATATACCTTATCCACTATTTTTACTATTTTTCACTAAAGCCTTGAGTTAACGGTCCAGGTTCTGTATGCTCTCGGCGTGATTATTGTTTGTCACTGGTTTTCGGACCAAAAGAACTAGATAAATTACACTGCTTGCATTAAACAGGTGGGACTCTAATGAACATAGCCGTGATGGGTGAAACAGCAGCTGGAGAAAATAGGGTTGCCTTGATTCCGTCAAGTGTACCCCGACTGCAAAAACTGGGTTGTGAAATTTCTGTAGTTTCGGGAGCTGGAACTAAGGCTCATTACCAAGACCAAGACTACGAACAAGCTGGAGCTAAGATTTGCCCTGACCTTCAATCGGTCATGAAAGAGTCCTCAATAATACTAAAGGTGCAGCCACCCACCGAAGAGGAAATTGCAACTTTCCCTAAAAATGCAGTATTGATCTCTCTATTATCCCCGTTGAGTCAACCCGACCTGATCAAATCCCTGGCTGATGCGTCCATAACAGCTCTTGCATTAGAACTAATACCAAGAATAACCAGAGCTCAGAGTATGGACGTTCTTTCCTCGCAAGCGACGGTCGCTGGCTATAAAGCGGTACTTTCTGGAGCCAGTGAGCTAGGGAAATTCCTACCCATGTTTATGACTGCTGCTGGAACTATCAGACCTGGAAAGGTGCTCATACTAGGAGCGGGAGTAGCGGGATTGCAAGCTATAGCTACAGCCAGGCGTCTCGGTGCCAAAGTTGAGGCTTTTGATGTCCGCCCCGCTGTAAAAGAACAGATAGAGAGCTTAGGAGCCTCATTCATAGAGATGGAAGAAGAGGTTAGCGGAGAAGGTGAAGGTGGTTATGCGAAAGAGTTGAGTGAAGATCAACATCAAAAAGAGTTAGAATTAATCGCAACACATATCAGTGACACCGACTTGGTGATAACGACGGCACAAATTCCAGGAAAACCGGCTCCAGAACTCATTACCAAGGCTATGATTGAATCTATGGAAGCTGGCTCGGTAATCATCGATTTGGCAGCTTCCACTGGGGGCAACTGTAGATTGACCCAGGAAGGAGAAACTGTGGTGGTAAATGGAGTGAAGATAATTGGCCCAGCCAATCTTCCCTCCGAAATTCCCGTGCATGCCAGTCAGATGTTTTCTAAGAACGTTGAGACTTTATTGAAGGAACTGGTTCAAGAAGGTGAACTGTCCTTGGACTTTTCCGACGAAGTCTTGGCTGGCACTTGTGTCTCACATGCAGGAGAAATCAAACACGCGTTAACCAGAGAAAAACTAGGTCTCAAGTAAGGTAGATGAAACATAAACTATATCAGGCAAACCATTCCTGTTTGAGGAGGAACCATGGGTGAGATGCTCGTAGGAATCTATGTGTTCGTGTTGGCAACACTGGCTGGACGTGAGGTCATAACAAAAGTTCCCCCTACACTCCACACACCACTAATGTCAGGGGCTAATGCAATCTCAGGAATTAGCATAGTTGGAGCCTTAGTAGTATCTGCACAAGTGGATGAAGGTTTAGCCCAGTGGCTTGGTGGATTGGCCATTGCATTGGCCATGATCAACGTGGTTGGTGGATTTATGGTTACTGACAGAATGCTTGAAATGTTTAAAAAACGTTAGACCCCCCTACTCCGAGGAACCCACATATGAACTTATCCATGGCGGTGGAAATTTCTTACCTTTTCTCTTCCGTCCTCTTCGTTATAGGCCTGAAGCGACTGCAATCTCCTGCTACGGCTAGAGGAGGAAACCAGTTGGCTGCCTTAGCAATGTTAATAGCCATCGTTGCAACTCTCCTGAATAATCAAATAGTAGACTGGACAACGATACTCATTGGCATGACAGTCGGGACAATCTTGGGTGGAACTGCAGCAAGAATGGTACAGATGACTGAAATGCCAGAACTTGTTGGGATATTTAACGGTTTCGGAGGGGCCGCCTCAGCATTGGTAGCAGCAGCCGAGCTTTTGAGGCTGGAATCCCTTGGTATCACATCCCCCCTGGGTGAAGGCGTCAGCATAGTACTCTCGTGCCTAATCGGAACGGTGACATTTTCAGGTAGTTTTGTAGCCTTCGGAAAACTCAAAGGTATCGTTTCTGGAAATCCCATCACATTTCCTCTTCAGAAAACACTCAATGCAGGACTTTTCATAGGCCTTCTAGTGTTGGGCGGAGGAATCATGGGCCTCTTCCAAATAGGAGCCTTAAACACCATAACCACTTTTTATATCTTCACAGCAGTTGCACTAGCCTTGGGGATTCTTTTGGTGATTCCAATCGGTGGAGCAGATATGCCAGTGGTGATTTCCCTTCTGAATTCCTATTCGGGATTAGCAGCTTCCGCCGCTGGGTTTGTAATTGGAAGTAATGTGCTGATCATTAGCGGAGCACTAGTAGGAGCATCTGGGTTGATCCTCACACTCATCATGTGCAAAGCAATGAACCGTTCATTGGGGAATGTCGCTTTTGGTGCTTTTGGCGGAGAATCGACTGGCACTGCTCAGGGAGATGACTCGGACAAGATAGCCCGATCCGTAGATCCAGAAGGGGCAGCGATGATCCTCGCGTACGCCCAATCAGTGGTCATCGTGCCAGGTTATGGATTGGCAGTAGCTCAGGCACAACATGAGCTAAGAAAGGTTGTAGACAATTTAGAAGAAAGAGGGATAGATGTTAAGTATGCAGTACATCCAGTCGCTGGACGTATGCCTGGTCATATGAATGTCCTCTTGGCCGAGGCAGACGTTTCTTACGATAAGTTATTCGACTTGGATGAAATCAATGACGACTTTGACCGCACTGACGTTGTATTAGTGGTAGGAGCTAACGACGTTGTAAATCCAGAAGCACACAATCCACAAAGTGTCATAGCCGGAATGCCTATATTGGACGTTGATAAGGCAAAAAGTGTCATTGTAATGAAAAGGAGCCTGTCAACTGGATTTGCGGGAATTGATAACCCTCTATTCTATATGAGCCACACATCGATGCTGTTCGGAGATGCTAAAGAAGCTATGAATGATTTAGTGAGGGAAGTAAGAGAAGCCTAGCAAATAAATTTTTTTGCACTAGGAAGTTCACCTAGCAAAAGTCCATTCCGAAGAGGATTCTTGCAAAATCTTCCAGGCATTTTGGACATGTCTTTCTTTTGTCTGAATATTCCCTATGGAAAGTCGCAGTACAAACTTCCCATCNAGACGAGTATGGGAAANAAATATTTCNCCTCCTTCATTGACTTCCTCAAGTATGCTAAGATTAGCTTCGTCCTGCTGATCAGCTGTAAGACTTATTCCAGNATAGCGGAAGACAACTGTGCTAAATGGTGCTGGGGCTACTAATTCCCATTCCGGATGTTCTTCTATCCAAGAAGCAAAATTCGAGGCCATTTTACAGTGACTCCTGATTCCCTTAGCAAGCCCTTGTTCTCCAAAATACCGTAGCACGAACCAAAGCTTTAAAGATCGGAATCTGCGCCCAAGAGAAACTCCATAGTCCATGAGATTTGTTNCTTCATCTNAACCGCCTTGAAGATATTCGGGCACTATACTAAATGCACGACGAAGCTGACCTGGGTTCTGGCAATAAAGTACNGAGCAGTCTANTGGAGTGAAAAGCCATTTGTGAGGGTTCATGACTATAGAGTCTGCCAGTTCCCATCCAGAAAAANATGGCCTCAACTCATGTAATATAGCAGCTGGACCTCCGTAAGCAGCATCTACATGCAACCAAATGTCATACTCCTTGGCAATTTTTGAGATTTCGTCCACTGGATCTATACTGCTAGTCGAAGTAGTTCCAATTGTNGCCACAATTGCNACTGGAACAACACCAGATTTGAGATCTTCTTCTATCNGTCTTCGTAACTCTGCTGGGTCCATNCTATATTNGGAGTCTNCCTTGACCTTTGAAATACCATCCGTACCGAATCCCAAAGTGATTCCTGCTTTATCGATGGATGAATGNGATTGTTCAGAGGTATAGATTCTCCCCTTAGGCATTCCAAACATCCCCGAATGTCCTACATCTGGAAAAGATTGATTTCTAGCAGCTGCCAAGGCATACAATGAACTTGACGATGCGGTATCATTTATCACTCCAAAAAACTCATCCGGCAANCCCACCAANGATCGAAGAATCCCCAAAGTGCTTTCTTCCAATTCGGTTGCAGCTGGTGAAGTTTTCCAAAGCATAGCATTNACATTGAGANCTGCTGATAACATTTCACCAAGCAACCCGGGAACAGAACCTCCATCTGCAAAATAAGCNAAGAATCCTGGATGGTTCCAGTGGGTTATTCCCGGAAGAATACTGGATTCAAAATCTTCGAAAATATCCTGATAAGATTCGCCTTCAGCGGTCAGAGTGTTCGAGCACCTTGCAGANGTCTCCCCCGGTTTTACCCTAGGCAGAACAGGTAATGATTCCATTTCGTCCATATAGGTCGACATCCACTCAATCAAAAGGTGTCCAGCGGAACGAAAATCCTCACTACTCATGTCGTCTAGAGNTGAATATTGTTCAAATGATTCCATTATTACCTTCCCATAGGCTGTGCTTTAAATCAGACGAAAATCCGCTTCGGATAACAAATAGATTATATTCATATTAGGTANTTGAACAAACAGGTGTAACCAAGTGTACAGGCTAATATGAAAATTCTGATTTCTACACTTCTGTCCTTACCGATTGTTCTTGGTCCAATTCAACTCGTTTCCCAGGCCGTCGACCTTGACGAAGGGACATTTGTCATAGAACTGGACGGACGGGTGGTAGGAACAGAATCTTTCAAGATCAGAAGTGCTGGGTCTGGTNCNGACATGCGTATAATTGCTCAAGGAAATACTGTCGTCAATACTGGNAATACTTCTGAAACTATTCAATCTGCCCTGGGGGCAGTTGGGNCGACCATGTTAGTGGAAGCGTATCAAACTCGAATTTTACCTTCCAACATAGAGATCAATTTGCAACGCAGAGGTGATCGNTTCCTTGCACTGACTTCATCGGATTTGCATTTGGAAGAGCGAGAATATAGACGAATCNCCAATGAAACTCCTACCATAATTTTAGATGATTTTTTCGCTCATCACTATTTCTTACTATTACCACACCAATTCACAGATTCAAAGGAATTCTTAGCATTGTTTCCTAGGATAGGAGAGCAAGATTTGGCTNTTCTATCCTTAGGCTCAGTCGAACCCATTTCTATCGGAAGNGATCTNATCCAGGCTCAATATTTACAGCTGGACATCGCAGGNGTTATACACAGAATTTGGACAGACGGACAAAACCGAATCTTACGTGTAGAAATTCCTCAAAAAAACTATCTGGCTTACCGCAGCCCCAAGCCAGGAAATTAATTTATCGCAACTCAAAAGATAAAACGACAAAATTTGACTAAAGTATTTAACACATCGACTTCTTTGGGCATCATTCCATAGACACCGGGTGCAATAATCCTAGCTTTATAACTATTTTTACAGCACATATTAGAACTGATTTACTATACTGGAGGTTTCTCTTGGTGATGAAATTTTTTCAAAAGTCACTAGTCTTTTGTTTGTTCATTTGTGTCATTCCGGTTCAATCAGAATCGCAAACCCAGGTACCTTACAACCTCAGTCTCGCACAGGCTATTGAGATTGCGCAGAACAACAATCCTGCAATCCATTCAGTTCGCAATGACGAAAATATTGCTGATTGGGCTGTGAAATCGGCTTATGGGTCTTTAATCCCTAACGCCACTACCAGTGGTGGGGCAAACTGGCAGGGATCAGGTGAGCAACAGTTCGGCAGCTTGACTGCTGGACAACTCGGCTTCGCTAATCAACCCTCCTACTTGTTCTCGAGCTACAGTGTGGGATTGAACTATAATATTAGCGGAGCAGCCCTAATGGCCCCAGGACAGGCTAAGGCAAATAGAGAAGCCACGAGAGCTCAAGTAGCCCAAGCAGAGACTACACTAGTTCTGGAAGTGACTCAGAGCTACATCGAAGTCCTAAGACAAATAGAACAAAGTCGAGTCTCAGAACAACAACTGGACAGAGCCCGATTTAATTTAGAACTCGCCCGAGCAAGATTTGAAGTTGGTACCGCCACAGCTGTGGACGTGGCCCAAGCAGAAGTGGCTCTAGGCAGAGCTGAGGTGAGTGTTCTACAGGTTGAAAATAGCCTTTCAAATGCACGAATACGACTACTCCAGAAAATGGGTGTAGCTCTGGATAATGACTTTATNACAACCACACAGTTCTCTCTTTCAATTCCAAATTGGAATTCAGAAGAGCTCTATGACCTAGGGATTCAACAAAATCCTAATCTCCAATCTTTGAGAGCAACTCGNTCTTCTGCGAGTTACACTGTCAAGATGGCTAAAAGTACTTACTTNCCAACAGTATCAATGAGGGCTGGACTCAGTGGNTTCACCAGACAGGCTTCNAATGTTGATTTCGCTATTGGGAGTGCGGAGGCACAAGCAGCTTCTGCCACCCAGAGTTGCCTGCAGACCAACATCNTATACGCTAGGCTCAGCAACCCACTTCCAGCTAGAGATTGTTCGGTTTTTGCGATAACTGACGGCATTACTGANCAGATTCGTCTCGACAACCAGCAGTTCCCATTCAATTTCACNTCGCAACCTGCTTCNGCGGGCATAACTGTTAGCCTTCCCATATTCCAAGGGTTAAACCGTAATCGGCAGGTAGCTGAAGCAAACGTTCAGTTAGAAGACCTTGATCTTAATTTGAAAGAACAAGAATTGGCCTTGAGGGCAGATATAGAAACTACACTGGCAACGATTCAAACCGCATACCAATCTGCTCTGATTGACGAACGTAATCAAATCGTAGTCGATGAACAGCTCAGGCTAGCCCGAGAACGCTTCAGCGAAGGTTTGGCAGATTTCCTCGAGTTGCTAGAAGCTGAAACTTTAAAAGTAGAAGCTGACCGAGCCCAGGTAGAGGCTATCTTCGCTTACCATGATTTTCTGACTAATTTAGAAGCAGTGGTCGGGACTTCCTTACGCATAGAGTAAAAGGGACATGACAAAAAAAACCAAAATCCTAATTGCCACTTCTTTAGTGGTTTTATCCACCATCGGAATATCTTTTCTCTTTCTAGGTCGTAGAGACAAACCCACTGAAGTCCGCTTGGAAGCCGTAGCACACAGAGACTTAACAGAGACAGTCACAGCTAATGGCAATATCCGAGCTGGCAGGGTTGTTGACATGAGTTCTGATGTGTCTGCGAGGGTTTCTGAATTGCTAATAGAGGAAGGCGACGATGTAGCGGTGGGTCAATTACTTCTGAGATTAGATCCTACACAGTTTCAGGCAAGTGTTTCTAGGGCTGAAGCCTCCCTTAACCAAGCTAGTGCCCAGGTTAGCCAGCAGGAGGCTAGCTTAGCTAGATCCATTCGAGACTTAGATCGGCTAGAGAACATTTATCAACGTGACTCCCTATTGGTAATGCGACAACAACTGGACAACTTACGTACAGAGGTAGAACTCGCTTCACGACANCTGGAAGCCTTNCAGTTTGGAGTTCAGCAAGCGGAAGCTTCNCTTACCGAAGCCAACGAACTTCTTAGNAAAACNATCTTCAGGGCACCAATCTCAGGAAAAGTGACCAGATTAAATGTAGAAGAAGGTGAAACTGTCATAGTAGGAACCATGAACAANCCCGGCAGTTTAGTGCTTACTATAAGTGAACTTTCTGCTGTCGAAGTTGTTCTAGAAGTTGATGAAACNGATGTTCCCTATATNTCCCTGGGAGATAGCACNATTCTAGAANTAGACGCATTTCCAAACCAATTATTCAGTGGACTCGTGACGGAAATTGGTAACAGNGCAATAGCACCTCCNGCTAACGGACAAACTTCTACTATAGATTTCGAAGTTGTTGTATCCATGGACAATCCACCGTCAGGAATACGCCCAGATTTATCGGCTACGGCTGACATAGTCACCGCCACGCGTGATAACTCACTTTCCATTCCAATCATTTCACTGACTTTAAAGTCCGGGGAAGAGGTTGAGGAACTATCCGACGACAGTAATTTCCAACAAAACACTTCCGGTCCCCTCCTCCGCTCAAGAAACACTGACCAGGAGGGTGTATTTATTGTTTCGGATGGCAGAGTGACATTTTATCCAGTTCAAATCGGAATCACTGGCCAGGAACATTTTGAAGTGGTTTCTGGGCTTAACGTGGATGACACTATCGTAGTCGGTCCCTATCAACAGATCCGAGATCTAGAAGACAATGACCTCGTANTTCCCATATCGGATGAAGATGAAGAAAAAGGATTCTTTGGTGGTCGTATACGCTTCCAAATCGGTGGATAACCCTNTGTTTTATAATATTCTAAGATGAACTACTCTGAAAAATTCCNTCTGGCCTTTCGACAAATATGGTCTCAGAAACTCAAAAGCTTTTTCAGCTTATTGGGNGTCATTGTCGGTGTAATGTTCCTACTGGTTGTAGTGAGCATTGTTGAAGGAATGGATCGATATGTNAGAGAAGATTTTGGATCCGCAATTTTCGGTGTAAACACNATTACCCTGAGGCGCTCTTCAGGCGGTCCTTCTTTCGCAGGATCTGGGTCACGNGCCAGAAATAGAAGGCCGAGGATAACAACTGAAGACTGGGAAGNAATCGAGGAGCGCATCACAATTCCNGGAAGAGTAGGTGCAGAAAATCAAACGACGAATGGNGGTGAAGTTGTTTCTGAAGACGGTAGGAACGCAGAGAACGTCCAAATCTTCGCAGTGTCAGANGAAGTTCCAGAAATAAGATCTTGGAATGTCCANGAGGGACGGTTATTCACACCCCAAGAACATGAAAGAGGGGCCCCAGTAATCGTCCTNGGAACAGAGACAGCGGACCTGCTATTCCAAGGGCTCAGTCCCGTAGGTAGAAGAGTGCGAGTAGAAGGTGCCTCTTATAGGGTGATTGGAGTACTAGAGGAACAGGGGAATCTNTTCGGAATTTCATTGGACAATCTTGTAGTAGCTCCTCTGACATCCCCAATGCANTCTTTCCAAAATCCCCCCAGAATAGTCGATAGGGTTGTTATTCAATCAATTGACCCAGGAGATTTGAGATCCCTACAAAGTGAAGTTGAGGGAATTCTCCGGACCGAGAGAAGACTGAGGCCATCTGAAGAAAACACTTTCAATCTCCAAACCGCAGATCAAACATTAAGTTTCTGGGATAATATTTCCCAAATCCTGTTTCTCGCACTCCCTGGATTAGTAGCGACCTCTTTGGTAGTAGGTGGAATCGTAATTATGAATATCATGCTTGTATCAGTGATGGAACGGACTAGAGAAATTGGTATTAGGAAAGCTATTGGAGCAAAACAGGCAGATATTCTATCTCAAATTTTGATAGAAACGATTACTTTGACTGGCTTCGGTTCATTGATAGGAGTAACCCTGGGGGTTTGTATAACATTCTTAATAAGTAACAATTCAGCACTTCCTGCGGCCATTGATTGGAAATGGATTGTGNTGAGTATTTTCTTGGGAATTCTTGTGGGTGTGGGGTCTGGGATATACCCTGCTTCTCAAGCNGCAAAACTTCCNCCAGTAGACGCCTTGAGGGCCGAATAAATGAAAATTATTCATGCACTCCAAGAGGGAATTGCAATAGGCCTNGTTTCTCTCAAAGCTAANAAACTACGCTCCAGCTTGACGATTCTCGGTGTTTCAGTAGGGGTAGGAGTCATAGTAATAATTGCAGCANTAGTGACAGGGATCCGGAGCTCTATAGTAGAAGCTTTTGAAGACGCAGGNCCAAACAATTTCATGGTCATGAGNTTTGACTTCACGAGTGTACAATTTGGTGGTGGTAATCAACGGCCGGCCTGGTGGAATAATCCTCGAATTCAACCTGAAGAGGCCGAACGTCTAACGAGATTGTCTAATATCGACGAAGCCCTCTACAATTTTGATTTTGCAATAAATATATCCGTCGATGCNCAATTGATCAGAGGCGTGCCAACAACAGGCGCATCTTCGGGATGGGATCGCTACAATAAGGGCNTATTTACATCNGGAAGAAATTTTACACCNGAAGAGGTCAGGCAATCTAAGCCTCTAATCGTCATTTCGGTTNTTCTAGCAGAAGAACTCTTCGGTTCAAGNGATCCAATAGGTAGGAGAGTTAGGCTGACTACGCCAGCCAGTAGAGGAGTTACAGAAGCTTTCACAGTAGTAGGCGTATTTGAGGGTGCCGACAATGTATTTACAGAGGCCGTAGACCGATTCGCAGTTCTACCNTATTCTTCAGCATTGAAGCGACTAAAAGCCCCNAATAGTCAGGCAGCGGTTTGGGTAGTTCCTCATGACTCAATAGCNCANGCGGATGCCATGGACCAAGTAACNGGTGAGATGCGTTTGATNCGCCGGCTACGACCAAATCAAACCGACGATTTCAAAGTCATTAGCTCCGAAGAACTAGTAGAGAACTTAGACAGATTCATAGGGGTTTTTCTCCTGGTCATGCTTGCCTTGTCCTCAGTGGGACTCCTAGTGGGTGGAATCGGAGTCATCGGAATAATGATGATCTCCGTAACAGAAAGAACCCGTGAAATTGGTATAAGAAAAGCGGTGGGAGCACGCCGTAAAGAGATACTATGGCAATTTCTNGTGGAATCCTCACTTTTAACTTTCNTGGGTGGTGCGACTGGAATGATCGGTGGAGGAATTCTGGCCAAACTTATAGCCATGTACAGTCCTATACCTGCATCAATCCCTTTCTGGGCTATCATCACAGCTCTCTGNTCTGCGATTCTCACAGGGGTGATCTTCGGCCTNGCCCCTGCCCTGCGAGCTTCCCGAATGGATCCCGTTACCGCTCTCAGGTTCGAATAGCCAGTAATGACAGAACCCTTGGACGTACTGGCAATCATGGCTCATCCNGACGATGCNGAACTTCTTTGTGGTGGTTCACTAGCAAAATCTTCCTCTGAGGGACAAAGGGTAGGTGTCCTGGATCTAACACGCGGTGAAAAAGGATCCTCTGGAAGTAGAGAAATCAGGGCCAAGGAAGCTTCGAACGCAAGTGCAATACTGGGCCTTTCAGTTAGACAAAACGCAGGGTTGCCGGACGCTTCATTGATCAACGACAGCCAAGCAAAGCAGATCGTGGTGGAACTGATTCGTGAGCTAAGACCACAGGCTGTGGTCACTCATTCTTTGGAAGCACGACATCCCGATCACAGAAANGCTACACAATTGGTATATGACGCTTGTTTCCTTGCTGGTATNAAAAAATACTCTGCACAAGGTAAAATTCACCGACCTGAAACCGTAATTCATTCTCTTCTTTTCAGAGAAGANCTTCAAAGGCCAACNTTTATATTGGATATAACAGAGCACATCGACACTAAACTTAAAGCTATAGAATGCTTTGAGTCTCAATTCCATGGAAAAACAGGAGCGGGNGAGGTCTTTTCAGGTGGAAACAGGCCCCTNATTGAGCAAGTAAAGGTACACTGCGCCTTCCACGGTTCTCGTATACGGTCTAAATACGGCGAACCATTCTGGACCAGAGAAACACCNNCTATGTCTTCTTTCACCGATCCTAATTTCTCTTCTTCATTTTAAGAATATCAACACTTTTAGGTATTCCTGGCATATACCTATGGGAACCATACGTATAATTTTATTATTATAGTGAGCAGTCTACGACTTCTGAATGAAGTGCTNTAAAGGCTTATAACACATATGGAAACCATATACCTCGATCACGCTGCATCGACCCCAATACGCCCCGAAGTCCACAAGGCCATGACAAGAACCCTCTTNGAGAATTTCGGCAATCCTTCCAGTCAACACTCCTCAGGACGAAAGGCAAAGGCGACCCTGGAAAAATGCCGACAGAAAGTGGCAAATGCATTGGGAGNAGATCGCAGTGAAATCTATTTCGTAAGAGGAGGNACTGAATCCAATAATCTCGCCATCCTCGGAAAGGTGCAACTTGATCTCCAAAAATCGGACATTCCTAGAGTCATCACCTGTTCTATTGAACACAAAGCTGTTTTAGACACCTGTGCCAATGCAGTCAAGCAAGTCGGCGAGCTGATANNTTTACCAGTCTCAGCAGATGGAAATATTGATTTAGATGACCTAGAGACAGTCCTAAAACTGCAACCTACAATTATTTCTATAATGGCAGTAAATAATGAAACTGGACTGCGCCTTCCAATTAAGGAAATTGCTGAAATNTCCAGATCTTATGATGTACCAATGCACACGGATGCGGTACAGGCATGTGGGAGAGTCCCTATAGATCTTAATGACCTGCAGGTTGACCTACTGTCTTTGAGTGGTCACAAAATCTGTGGACCGAAGGGAACTGGTATTCTGTTTGTGCGCAAAGGTACAGATTTAAGTCCAATGTTGTTTGGTGGAGGACAGGAAAAAGGTATTCGACCAGGGACCCAAGATGTCGCAGGAGCCGTGGGAATATCCAAGGCCATAGAGCTATCAGTGGATGAACAGGAAAGTGAATGCATCCGNCTTGCTCAACTTAGAGATGCCTTAGAGAAGGGNTTATCAATTGGCATAAGTGATTTGAAAGTTTATGGGGAAGAAGGGNNTAGGGCACCACATATNCTGAATGTCGGCATTGCTGATCTGGACAGTGACGCCCTGCTGGCTAACTTGGATATGGATGGCATATCAGTATCATCNGGATCTGCTTGTAATAGNGGCATTAGNTCAAAAAGCCATGTCCTGAAGGCCATCTACAATGACCTTGAAAACACAGCGATTATAAGATTTAGCCTAGGGCTTTCAACCACTTTACAGGAAATCCAAGAAACAATCACAACAACACAGTCCATAGTACTCAATATGAAAACGCATNAGACTGAATAATGAAAAAGAAACGCATATTGGTAGCGATGTCTGGAGGTGTGGATTCATCCCTGACCGCAGCTCTACTCGTGGAACAAGGTTTTGAGGTGGTCGGAGCTACGATGAAAACCTTCTGTTATTCTGACAATANTGGNCCTTCCAAAACTTGTTGTGGGCTTGATGGCATAACAGANGCACAAAATGTCNCAGAATTACTGGGAATTCCCCATTATGTATTTGATGTNGAAGAAGAATTTACCGCTAATGTCATCGATGATTTCGTTGCTGAATATTCTGCAGGNAGAACCCCTAATCCTTGTGTACGATGTAACTCAAATACAAAATTTCCCGATTTGTTAGCAAAAGGAAGNCAAATGGGATGTGAAGCCATTGCCTCNGGACATTACGTCAGAATAACGCACGGTCCCGAACAAGACTCAACCCTCTNCAGGGGTANGGACCGAAAGAAAGATCAATCCTATTTCCTTTGGGATCTTCCTAAAACAATGCTTTCCTTTCTCCATTTTCCCCTTGGTAATTTGGACAAACATACCGTCCGACAAAAAGCACGGAACTTAAATCTCATAACTGCTAACAAGCCAGAATCACAAGAAATCTGTTTCGTTCCAACCGGTGACTATCGTGATTTACTCGAGCGCAAACTCCCTACGCAACACCCTTCACTACAACCAGGCTCCATCGTCACCTCAAAAGGCGAGATAGTAGGAAATCATGAGGGTTTCGCAAACTATACAGTTGGGCAACGGAAGGGACTCGGTGGAGGTCGGGGTGACCCTTTCTATGTGATAGAAATAAGACCATCCACCAGAGAAGTAGTGATAGGAACCGAGGAGCAATGTTTTCAGCCAGGAGTGCAGGTTGGAAACCTCAACTGGCTAACCAATACCCCCACAGTCAACTCAGAGCTAGGTATCCAAATCCGCTACAGGGGAAATGATGTACCTGCCAAGGTATTGTCCATTGGACAATCGATCGTCTTAGAGTTCGAAAAACCTCAACGTGCCGTTACCCCAGGACAGTCCGCAGTGTTCTATTTAGGAGATCAAGTCATCGGCGGAGGTCGTATTCAATCAGCGCTTCAAAGAAAGGACTTGTCGGCTAGAAACTAGCTCGACCACCTTCCACACAGTTCTGCCCTTCAACATATGTAAATCGTCATACGAACTCTTCCTGTTCTTTTGACACATCTGAAGGAGTCTCAACATGGACTTCTACATACTGATCGCCCTTGGCTCTTTTACTTTTAAAACCTCTTCCACTTAGTTTGAACACCGTTCCACTCTGAGTTCCTTCGGGAATTTTCAAGCGTGCTGTTTCTCCGAATATTGTTTCCACAATCAATTCTGTTCCACGCATAGCTTCCTTGAAATTGATTTTTCGATTCATGTAGACATCTAGATTTTTTCTCTGAAACAAAGGATGCTCCTTAACATTAAAAATAATTATCAAATCTCCTGGAGCACCACCTTGTCCTGGTTTTCCTTTTCCCGTGACCTTTATTTTTGATCCAGAGTCAATGCCTCTTGGAACACGAATGTGCAGACGCTTCTCCTCCTGACCTCTTCCGCGTCCCCTACATACTCTACACTTTTTCCCTGGGATGGTCCCTCTTCCAAAACATGCTGGGCAAGGTCGTGCTTTTGCAAATGGTCCCCTGCCAAAGGTGATGTTACCCATTGCTTGACATTCTCGACATGGTCGGATTTCTGTTTTAGGATGTCCACCTGAGCCAGAACACTCAATGCATTTTTTATCCACGGGCACAGTGATAGCAATCTTCCCCCCATGTACTGCGGTCTCAAAAGAAACCTCTAATTTGTATTTGGTATCCTTTCCCTTTTGAGGCATCACATCTGATTTGGGGGTAGCAAATCCAGAATTTATTGGATCAAAAATAGTGTTAAAAATGTCACTTAAACCTTCAAGGGACACCCGACCATCGCGTGGAAAACCTCTTCGACCAGAGTCAAATCCAAAACGGTTTCCACCCAGCTCTCCACCAGGAAAACTGCGCATTTCGTCATACTGTTTTCGCTTTTCCGGGTCAGACAAGATACTGTTAGCCTCGCCAATAGCTTTAAAACGTTCTGAAATCGCTGAATCCTTGGGATTTCGATCTGGATGGTATTTTTTGGCTAACTTCCGATACGCACTTTTTATCTGTGATTCAGTAGCGTCCTCTGGGACCTGCAACACTTTATAAAAATTTTTTTCAGGACCCATAAGTTCCCTTAATTATGGACTATCCACCTTAAAAACCGATACTCTTGCAACCCGCAGTAGTTTGTCTTCAAGCCGATAACCCTTTTGGAATACTTCTGAAACCTTTCCTTCTTCCTCAGAGTTTTCAGTGGAAACTGTTGCCATCCCCTCCATGAATTGAGGGTTAAACACTTCGCCAAGAGGGTCAATGCTTTCTACCCCAGCAAGTTCTAACTCTTGTTGGTATTTTCTTTCCACTAAGCCTATACCTTCGACCAGAGTCTTCACACTAGTCGAGTTGACATCAGTTTCACTCACGCGTTCAAGATCATCCAAAACTTCTAAGAAACCGCGAAGTAAATCGGCCTGTCCTCTTTGTCGCGCGGCTGAGATTTCCTGCTGCACCCTGCGACGGTAGTTAGTAAACTCTGCCACCAACCTTACGTATTTATCTTCTTCAGCTATTAATTTTATCTCCAGGTCCTCGATTGAAGTATCAGTAACTCCTTCGTGTTCAGCATCCTCACTCACACTTATATTGCCAATCTCCTCTTCATCAGACATGACCTCTGGGCTCTGCTCCTGCTCGAAGTCAGTTGTCGCTTCTAGTTCCTCTGTACCGTGAGTCTGATCTTCATTCATTGTACACCCATATTGTTATGACAAAACATAGTTTGGAGAAATCCTGTCCCGATCAAATCTATGCTAATCCAGCTTATTCGTCAGCATTTGGAAAAAGGAAAATAGAGCGGCCTGAGCGGCCCTAGTCCTCACAGCCTGCCTATTGCCTCCAAAGACTTTTTGGAATGTGTGGACTCTACCATCGCCGAAGACGGCATAACAGACCTTACCCACTGGGACGTCACTGCTCCCACCACCAGGTCCAGCCACACCTGTAATTCCAATCCCAAAGTCAGCATTCATCAAACGTGTACTCCTTTCTGCGAGCAAAGAAGCCACTTCTTGAGACACTACTCCTTTTGTTGCAATAATCTGCTTATCGATCCCTAGCACACTAGACTTAGTCTCGATGTCATAAGCTATGATACCACCCCTAAAGTAACGTGAAGATCCAGGGCGATCAGTTATCCGTTTAGAAATCAGACCACCTGTGCAACTTTCCCCAACAGCAAGGTTTTTCTTCGCACTTAGCAGTAGACTGGCCAAAGTGTCAACGATATCTGTTGCACCCATGCTGTAGAAGTGAGGAGCTATCACTGGCATGAGGACTTCTTCACAAAGACCAAGCCTTACCAACCCCTTACCATCAGTGTCAGGAGTCGTTATTCGAAGTGAAACACCCTGCAATCCCGGCAGAAAAGCTAAGGAAACATCTGGTGGAAACTTATCGGTATGTCCCGCCATTTCCTCTGCTAAAAGAGATTCAGGAATTCCACTGGTGTTGAAGGTTCGTTCTAAAGTGGGTATTAGATGTGATCTGAACTGGCTATTGATATACTCTTTGACTTCCAGATCAAATATCATTTTCATTTCACGAGGTACGCCCGGCAGTAGAATCACTACCCTCCCAGCGTCTTCAATAATTAAGCCGGGAGCTGTGCCTTCCTTATTGTCAATGACAATAGCTCCCTCTGGGACTTTTGCCTGAACGAGATTACGCTGAGGCAGAGAATTATATCCCATAGTGGAAAACCTATCATACAGTCCCTGGACCAATGCTGGGTCTTCAATCAACTTGCGATGGAATAAATCTGCCACTGCTGGCCTGGTCAAGTCATCACTAGTCGGTCCCAATCCACCAGTCACGATTACAATGTCGGCCTTCTCCAATGCATCTTTTATACAGTCTTGAATCGAACCAGGATGATCCCCGGTTACCCACCTGCCTGCAACCGGAACACCTAAATCTGTTAATTTCTCACTCAGCCAGGATCCATTGGTGTCCACAGTCTTTCCAATAAGTAATTCATTCCCCACGGCAACTACTGCGGAGTTCATTACTCTGGATTCAATCACTCTCTTTCACTCCAATCAAATTTCTGTAGCTCCACAGATAATCAAACATGGAGTAGACGGTGAACAACAACGCCAGTGCCAGCGTCAGCCCAATCCACATAGAATGAAATTCAATCCATACTCGATAGTACCATGCAGATAAATCCTTCGTCATACTTATATCCTGTAAGGGATACCACAGGAGAAGCCCTCCCGAAAAAGAGTTTTGCAAAAAAGCCTTGTATTTACCGGATATACCCGCAGCAATAACTACTTCTCTTCTAGCGGCCCATTGCCTAAATATTGTGACGAACATTTCTCTTCCTAGGATCAATACCATAACCCACATAGGAAGTGCTCCCCAATAAGGTATAGCCGACACTCCTGTTCCCCTGTGGGATATGATATAAAAGGGGATAAATGTGGCCACGAGTAACAACTTATCGGCCAGGGGATCTAACAATTTACCAGTATCAGTTATCCAACCATACTTGCGGGCAAGATAGCCATCCCAAAGGTCTGACATCCCCGCAAATAGAAATAACGCGGCAGCCCAAACCTTTGCCTCTAATGACTGATCCAATGCCAGAATAAATATCGCTGGGCAACAGGCCATTCGCGCGATCGTTACCAAATTTGGTAAATTCTTACCTAAGCCCATCATTTATCCTAAAAAATGAAAAAGAAACTACTTTGACGAAATAATGCTGTGCCGAGTCAAAGATTAACACCTATTTACATCAGATTCCTATACTTCTTGTTCCATACGTGCGACAATCAATCTAGCCCTCTCTCTCAATGTCTCCTTCTTTTCCCAGAGGATGAAATCTCTCATGAGGTTGATATTAGCAACCGAAGACTCAACTTTCGCCATGTGACCTAAAGCAGCCAATCGTCTCAGGAATCTCGGACTAAATAGATCTCTCCTGTGTCTGGCTATCTGATCCTTTATCAACCAAGCAGCCAAAACTCCCATTAACCCTATAGCTAGTACAGCGATTCCAGTCCTCTTCATTTCTTTTTTCATTCTCTACATTTCCTTCCTTCCCACCAGCGCTTCAACAATGGTGGAATGATCCACATATTCTAAATCACCACCTACTGGAATTCCCCGGGCTAACCTTGTCACTTTTGGACCAAGAGGTCTGATCACCGCTTCGAGATACACTGCTGTAGCCTCTCCCTCTACACTTGAATTTGTAGCGACAACTACTTCTTGGATGGCATGACTGGCGTTGTTTATTCTCTCCAGAAGAGAGACCATATTGAGCTCGTCGGGCCCTACCCCATCTAATGGAGACAATCTCCCCCCCAATACATGATAAAGACCACTATATCCGCTTGATCTTTCTATTGCTTCAACCTCATGCGCCTCCTCCACTACACAAATCAAACTACTATCACGGTTGGTGCTAGTACAAATTTCGCACATTTCCGACTCAGTAAACATGCCACAGATATTACAAGGACGAACCGTTTCAACAACCTCCTGAATTCGCCCAGCTAGTCTCAATACATCCTGCCCAGGTCTTTTCAAAATACTATAGACAAATCTTTGGGCAGTTTTTTCTCCAACACCCGGAAGTTTTTTGAACTCTGAGATCAACTCCTCAATTAATGACACTGCCTTACCTCCCCGGATAAGATACAGAAGTCGACCACAAACCAGGCCAATCCACTAAAGACCCAATCCAGGCAAAGGAATGGGCAACCTTCCTGTTATCTTTTTCATTTTTTTCTTGCTAATTTTATTCGCTTTATCTTGAGCTTTGGAGATTGCTTCCAATACTAGATTTTCTAGTAAGTCCTGATCCCCTTTCTCCGTTAAATGCTTTTCGATTTCAACAGAACGAATAGATCCTTGCCCATTAACAGTAGCTGTTACCATGCCACCCTTAGATGAAGCAGAAATTTCCATCTTTTCCAGCTCTTCTTGTAAAGCTTTAATACGTTCTTGGAGTTTTTGGCCCATCTCCATTATTTTCCCAAAACCGACCATTCTCTACTCCTTAAAGCTCCTGTTTACCAAAATCAATCCAACAACTCCAGATTTAATTCTTTAACTACTTGTTCAAGATTGGGATCCTTTTCGATAAGAGCCGTCAATCTTTCCTCCGAGTCCTGATCGTTTCCGTCTTGAAGATCCTTTTTATTATCAGCGACATACACAATCTTGACGTTCCCTGAAAACACCTGATTCAATTGTTTCTCTATCGCTATTCGAGATCTCTCTTCCTTGATCTTTTCAATGACATCTTCTGAAGGTCCGTGAATCACGAACTCTCCGTTTTTCCCTTCGTAGGCCCGGCAAGCCCTTAAAAAGGGCTTGCCACCCTCTGGAACCCCTTTGATTTCAGCTATTAACCTGGTCCACTCTTCTGGAAAAGAACCTTGCCCTGTTGACTCTTCATTTGTGACCTTGTCTATAGCACTACTCTCTATCACAATCCCTTTTTCAGGTGTCACCTCATCAAGAATCTCAGTGTCTGAATGATCATGGGATTTGTCATCTCCTCGATGCACATCCCCATGGGTAACTGGAGGTAAGTTCCCCAATAGTTCCTCTATTTCTACAGTGCTTTCCATATAGCTGAGTCTNAACAAAAGCATTTCAACTGTAAGTTGCAAATTAGCATTCCTTTTCAGACTCCCTGAGCTCTCTAACTCTGTTGCTAATGAAAGCATACGAACTAAATCGGAGGCCTTTAATTTGTTAGCACGNATTTCCAAAGAACNGACTTTACCTTTATCTATATTAGACGGGGCACTCCCTAATGATAGTTGGAGAAGATTCCTCAGAGTTCCAACGAGACCGTGATAAAATTCGACAAAATCATATCCTTTATCCGATAAATCTTGCACAAAATCNAANATCTTAGCGTGGTTGCGATCGATCATTATATCTGTTATTTCGAGATAGCGTTCATGTTCTACCAAGCCCAATATTCTATTNACTGANTCCAGCGTGATTGTCCCCCCCGTCAAGGCCACAACCTGATCTAATACGGAAAGTGCATCTCTCATGCCACCATCCGCCTTACGAGCGAGAATNGTNAGCGCCTCCNTGGGACATGAAAACCCCTCAGATTCGACTACAAATTCCATTCTTTNGACAATGTTTTCAACGCCAATCCGATGGAAATCAAATCGTTGACATCTTGAAAGAATGGGGGCTACTGCTTGCTGTATTTTCTGAGGTTCAGTCGTAGCAAATACAAAAATCACTCTGGGAGGAGGNTCTTCTAGGATTTTTAACAAAGCATTCCATGCCTCTCTGGTCAGCATGTGAGCCTCATCAACAATATAAACTTTGTGACTACCCTCCTGTGAGGGAGCATACATCGCCCGTTCCCTCAACTGGCGTGCGTCTTCAACCCCTCTATTCGAAGCCGCGTCTATCTCCACAACGTCGAGAGCTGTCTTTCCACTCCAAATCCTATTGCAACTATCACAGGCTCCACAGGGCTCTCCATCTTTCGCTCGATCACCACAATTAAGGGACATCGACAAAACTCTTGCCAGGGTAGTCTTACCAACACCTCTTGGCCCGCAAAAAAGATAAGCATGGCCGACCCTATCATCGGCGATAGCCCTCTTTANGGTCTCTGACACATGTTCCTGAGCCGTTACATCACCAAACAGTCGAGGACGATACTTTCTAGCAAAAGCTATGTGTGGCACTGTGTAGGAATTCCAATTAGAGGAGGTCGAATACTAGAACAATCTAACACTATCTGGTTTAGACACATAAAACGCTATTGACACACTGTCACAGGTTCTCATACCAAAATCNATTCANACCTGANAACTTGCTNAACTTAGGCCGAATAAACATTAGCGTCAACGCTAAAAAGCCGGTGCTTGGGAGTGTCCATCCGACAAAGCTAAAACTATTTTTCNACCTTGCGTACGTCAGTTTATCCTGTGACTCTCATCGGAACCCCAACCTCTCGGTCAATAGCTCTCCCTATGACTTGGATTTCTTTCATGAGGTCAGAGAACTGCTCTGGATAGAGTGACTGTGCTCCATCCGACAAAGCTTCCGCTGGATTCGGATGAACTTCGACCATCAAGCCATCTGCTCCCACAGCCACTGCTGCTCTTGCCATTGGAGTCACTTTGTCCCTAACACCTGTTCCATGGCTAGGGTCAGCAATTATGGGCAAATGGGATAGTCCTTTCACCACTGGTATTGCAGATAAATCAAGTAAGTTTCTCGTGTTGTCGTCGAAACTTCTTATACCTCTCTCGCAAAGAACTACATCGTGATTCCCCTCTGCAAATAGATACTCAGCTGCCAATAACAACTCCGTTATCGTAGCAGACATCCCTCTTTTCAATAGGACAGGTTTTCCACATTGACCTATTTTACGCAGTAGGGGGTAGTTTTGCATATTTCTGGTTCCAATCTGGACCATATCCGCGTAGNTACTCACCAATTCAACATTTTCTCGGTCCATGACNTCGGTAACAATACCTAAACCAGTAGCTTCTCTCGCCCTTGCAAGCATCTCTAGACCTCTTTCGCCCAAACCCTGCCATGAATAAGGCGAAGTTCTTGGTTTAAAGGCTCCCCCTCTCAACAAGGAAGCTCCAGACTCACTTAATTGGTGTGCCACATCCATAATTTGTGATTCACTTTCCACCGAACATGGACCTGCAATTACTGGGACTGCCCCTGCTCCAAAACTGACTCCATTACCAACAGACACAACAGTGTTTGCTTCACGCCATTCTCTAGAAACCTGTTTATAGGGTTTGGTGACTAAAATAATCTCAAGAACGCCATCAAGACCTTCAATTCTTGATGAATCGACCCTTCCATCATTTCCCATNAAGCCGACGGTGGTTCTTTGTTTGCCAGGCATGGCCTTAGCTTCATAGCCCAAATTTTCGATCACTTGCACTACATTGAGTACTTCTGATTCTGAAGCCCCATGTTTCATTACTACCAACATANCATTCCTTTCCTTTCGTCCTATTAATATCACTCAAAAAACAGCTANTTTGAGGACAAATAAAGAATCTCCCAACTATTTCATAATAACTGAAACATTCTANTTCCTACAGATGGAGATTATTTATTGTTGCAAAAATGAGGTCCAAGAAACNAGCAGACNCCCGTTATACCTGACCAAAGAGNGTGAAGACACNTCACCAGTCTGTGCTNAATTATCACCAATCCACAGAATATTTGTGTTTGTATGGATTAGGTTGTTTCACTTTCCTCGAGACGAACACCTACTATTGAGCTAACCCCTGGTTCTTCCATAGTGACACCATAGATCCAATCAGCTGCCTCTATAGACCGCGGATTATGTGTTATCAAAATGAATTGTGTTTGCCCTTTAAAATCATCTAAAAGCCTAATAAACCTTCCTATGTTGCTCTCGTCTAANGGAGCATCTACTTCATCGAGCACACAGAATGGACTGGGTTTGAATAGGTAAATNCCGAAAAGCAAAGAAAGCGCAGTGAGTGCTCTTTCACCTCCAGANAGCAATTCAATCCTCTGCGTTCTTTTNCCTTTGGGTGAAGCATGTATCTCTATACCTGACTCCAAAGGATCAGTCGGATCTGTCAACCAAATATCCGCAGTTCCACCCTCAAATAACCTCTCAAATGTGTCGCTAAAATTGTCCCTTATTTTCTCAAAAGCCTGATCAAAAAGATNAATGGCGGTTTCATTAACCTGACGAATAGCCTCTAATAGATCCTTCTTGGCATTTAACAAGTCTTCCCTTTGTTCAGAAAGAAAAACAAGCCGGTCACTTTCCTCCTCGTGTTCTTCCACAGCCAGCATATTGACCAACCCTATTTTGCTGAGCTTGGCCAAAATCTCCTCAAGTTCGCCATTGAGATCTCCAGACTCTCCGTCCACACTCTCCACTTCCTCGAGTAGAGTCTTAACAGGTTTTCCCCACTCACTTTGTAGCCTATCACTTATGATGTCTTGCCTATTAGTCACCTCTTGTCGTTCAAGCTCAAAAGTGTGTCTTCGATCAGCAATACTCCTTTCCTTTTGCCTATAGGATTTGACCTCATTTTCTATTTTCTCCAAGGCCTCCTCTACTCCCTCTAGGACATTTCTTTTCTCANTAACAGCCTCCCTTGCAAGGTCACTCTCAATAAATAGATGTTCCATTGCAACGGACCCTTCATTCTTAAGTTCTCGAGCTGCTCTCACCTCTTCCTGGAGGGCTNCTTGCTCAGACAAAACATTCTGTAACTTCTGACTCTCTTCCTGTCGTTCCCGATTTAAATTTAGCTGTTTATCTTTTAATCCTTGAATTTCTACCTCATTTCTCGCTACTGATACTTCTAGTTGATTTTCCCTNGCCCTACTTGCCTCCCANTCGTTTTGCAAATGTTGCAATTTAACAGTGAACGACTCTCTGGAACTCGCAATACGATCTTGTTCCACCTGAACATTCCCTCTCGATTCCTGAAGTCCTGTTATTCTTTTTAATGCCTTTTCTTTTGCTACTTTTATACCTTCCAAGCGTCTNACAAATTCTTCACGGTAGGAGTCAGCATTNGTNCGCCNTGTCATCTGATTTTGAATTTCGGTATCTGTTCTGCGTAGTTCATCCTCCGCTTCTAACACCGCCAGTCGCTGGACAGCAAGTGTTTCTTCCAATATGCCTAGCTGNTGTTCTGCTTCTGAAATAGATGNNCTTAGACNAACAACAATCTNCTCTTCAGAAATGAGNGATTCTTGGAGCTCAGAGATAAGACTCTTCCGTTCTANCATTCCTTGATTACCCGCTATATTTCCAATCCTTACAAATCCACTTGGGTCAAACACTGTACCTTCTGGAGATACGGNTGNCCTCTTGANCCCACTAGGCATCGATNTAGTATNTAGTATATCCGCAGATCCAATAAGAGATTNGGCCCACTCCCCTCCTTTCCCTTTTGTCGATATCACTTTCAAAAGAGATCCTTCCCCCACTTCAGGAACTTGATCGCAGGGTAGCAGGATCAAACCTCCTCCTCCCTCCCATTGATTCTCGAACCATCGAGAAATTTCTTCCACATGGCTCTGACTCTCTACTACCACTGCCTGACAAAAAGGCCCCAAATAAGATTCAACTGCTANATTTAGGTTTGTAGGNACTTCTACAAAGTCCATAAGAACGCCNAGTACCCCGTGATCGTTCAGGGCTAGCAGCGCCCTCACAGCATCATCGGNGCCCTCTTTCNTTTCTTCTAAATCTTCCAAGGCTATCAACTTCCCTCGTATCGCACTAACCGATCCAACAGCTNCCAAATATTCACTTCTTAGGGATTCCAGAGCACTTCTCGAAGCTTCTANGTTTTCCGTTAGNGGTGTCAGCTGATCTTTAGATGACTTTANTTGATCCTCCANGGGTGCCATTTTGTTTTCGAAAAGATCACCCTGAGAAAGAATTTCAGTCAGCNCTTCAGATGCGCCAGATAACTCGGNTTCGATTTCAACTTTCGCCCTTTCAAACTCCACTAATTGTCCCTTGGTCGATTCTATCTCCCCACTCATCAGGGCGGCTTTCCTAGCAAGATCGAGTTCCTGTTTTTCACTTTGTTTGACCGTCTTACGTAGCTCTTCTAGTTCCGTCTTTTGTTCACCAACCAACTTACTCTCTTCACTCAATTCCGTTTTCAACCCTACTACGACTTTTTGTTGGTTCTCAAAATTTTCTACGACAGCATCTATCTCAGAGGCTAAAGTCACTTTTCTCTCTGCATGGTCAATTTTTGCATCTTTCAATTGGACCAAACGCCTGTCTCCGTAGCTACGTCGTTCTTCTGCCACGGCAAGATCACGCTCCCATTCGGCAAGCTTAATCCTTACTTTTTCTAAATCAGTTTCAGCGTCCCTAACACCCCTCTCTGCATCGACTTCTTCTAACTTTAGTTTTTCATAACCAGCTTCTGCCACACTCAAACTAGAGAGGGCTTCCTGTGCTATCTCTCCTTCCCCCTGAAGCACCTTGTCTATTTCCTTAAGTCTTGACTGTAACTGTAGCATCTCACCTCTCACCACATTCACCTCTACAATCAGTCTTCGTTCCCTCAACCTCTTGTGACGTTCAGCCTTACCTTTTTGGCGAGCCAAACTCCTCACCTTAGTCTGCACTTCACCTATAACATCTTCCAGCCGCATCAAATCCTGATCTGTCTGTTCCAGCCTTCTTAAAGCTCCTCTGCGACGATCCTTATATTTACCAATCCCAGCCGCTTCTTCAAAAAGGTTACGTCTATCCTCTGGCCTGTTGGACAGTATCGCATCTATCATTCGATTTTCAATTACTGAGTATGTAGTGGCCCCTAAACCAGTATCACGGCAGAGATCTGCGACATCACGTAGGCGACATTCAGCACGATTGATCGAATAATCACTCCCTCCGTTTCTATAAACTGTTCTTCCTATTTCTACTTCTTCGAACGAAACTGGAAGCACCTTGTCTTCATTCGACACAGTCATGACAACCGAGGCACGATTGATGGGTCGACGGTCACGAGATCCTTGAAATATGACCTCTTCCATTTTGCCACCTCTTATGGCAGAAGGGCGCTGTTCCCCAAGCACCCAACGAATGGCGTCACTGATGTTTGATTTTCCACAGCCATTAGGACCCACAACAGCTGTTATCCCGGAATGAATTTTTATAGCTGTCGAATCAGCAAATGACTTAAACCCTTTTATCGTAATCGACTGAAGCTTCATTCAGGTTCGTTACCTTTTTCTCTGAAAAACTTGTTTACTGTCTTACTAGCCCTCTCTGTCCTCTCAAAAGCTAGAGAATAAGGTCTATCCTTGTCAGAATCAACCAAACCCATATTCGACATGCGAGCTCGCGAAAAAACATTTTTTGTTTTCCCAAGTTGAGCTAATGATATTCGAACTAGTTAGAATCGAAGATAGACTTCGGCGCGTCACTCCAAAGCGAATCCAGTTGGTAAAAATCTCTTTCGACTGGATGAAAAATGTGAACCACTAAATCTGCGTAATCGATCAAAACCCACCTACCCCTCTCCATACCTTCTATGTGGGTCGGCCGCAAATCTTCAAGTTTTAATTCAGTGACAATATGATCAGCAATAGCCCTAACTTGGACATCAGAGTTTCCAGTTGCCAATAGAAAGAAATCTGCAGCATCCGATATACCCCTCAAGTCCAGAGACACTACTTCTAACCCCTTCCTTTCAAGAACCAACTCTCCTACTCTACTCACTATGTCACCCATTGTTATTTCAGTTTTTTTGCTGTTCTATCTGCACATCTATCTCCACCACGATTTCTTCATGCAGGCGAACAGACAATTTGAAACTTCCAATCATTTTGAATGGTTCATCTAGTTGGATCATTGAACGATCGATCTCGAAATCTAGTGTCTGTTCATTGAGTCGTTCCACAAGATCAAGGGTGCTTACCGAACCGAAAAGCTTACCATCCTCTGCTGCCAAAACTTCAAAGNTTAGAGACACGCCTTCCAATTGCGCCGCTCTCCGTCCTGCTTCAAGATNATTTCTTCTGGCTTCTTCATTTAATCGATTCCGTTCTTCTTGTAATTTCTTCAAATTCGCTGAACTGGCAGTATATGATAGACCTTGGGGAATCAGGTAGTTGCGTGCGTAACCTGCCTTCACGTCTACTACGTCTCCTGGTTCACCTAAGCCTTCCACTGCCTTCTTCAAAATTAATTTCATGAAATAGTCTCCATCCTGTTTATTTTAACTAAGTATTCTAACCCTATTTCGATAATCAAACCATGTATCACTCANCCCTATNAGAAANGCAATCGTCAGTACAACTGGAGCTAAAAAAATCAGGCCGAGAAACAAACTAACTTTACCAAAAAACAATATCCCAGTAGTGACTAAAAATATTGCGATACCTCTCAATACGTATAATGACACCATAAAGAATACTAGATTCTCTCCGACCCGACTCCATCCTTCTCCAACATCAGAGACCAAGAACAGTAGGCCACCTATTAGACACCATACTAAATGGTCATTGAATTTAAATTCACTCAACCCCATTAGGCTTTTCAGTTTTTTTCCAGAAAGGCCTATGTAGCCCCACCAAGCCACTGCCATCGAAGCCAAAGATGAAAGTCCGAGCAGTGCAGGAAATAATCTNGACTGATAACCGGCTAATTGCAGGGCAGTCGCCGAAAGATCGCGCTGAATGATCATCATACTATCCATCTGTCTAAAAACGTCCAAACTACGATTGANGTTACTGATGATTCCTTGGTTAATCATTTCGTCGACTCTATACCACGATTCATAATCTAAAAGGAAAAACACACTGACGATGGCNAAGGNCATACAGAGTGTTCCAATGGCCCTTTCCAGAAAAATGCAATTCGGAAAAAACATAGTAATCGTGGCAAAACAACCGAATAAAAGGACAGACCAACTCCTCTCCAGGTACCACAGTGAATCAACCCCTGGAATGCCCATGGCGATTATCCCAGCAACCAGAGTCACAGCAAATCCCAACCAACCAGTCATTCCGAATATTAAAGCTAGNCCGAAAAAACAAGTGGCCACCACAACCCCAGCGTCAAAAACAGAAAGCAACAATACCAANAAAAGAAGGCCTGTAGCNCCTACTCCCGTCAATTGTTGCTTCTGTGCTGTATCCACGNAAGCTTAGGATTCGTGACTTCCCACATACGGNACCAACGCTAAGAAGCGAGCTCGTTTTATAGCCTTGCTCAACTGACGTTGGAAGGAAGCACTCACTTTGGTAGTTCTCTTGGGAAGTATCTTTCCCTGCTCGGTTATAAACTGTGACAGACGATCCACATCCTTATAATTCAATATAGAGACTGGAGGACCATCTAATTGACGTCTCCTGGCAGAGCCTCTGGGACCTACGGAATCTTTGACGACCTCTGTCGGTTCTTCTTCTGTTTCAGAACTGTCATCATCAGTTACCGGAGGACCAGCAGGATTAAAGACTTCTGCTAACACAGATTCCTGAGTGGTGGGCTCACCCTGGTTCACTACTATCAGATACCGTAGGACGTCCTCTTCCAATCCTAGCACTCTCTCAAACTCGGGCAATGCTGAAGATTGGACTCTCATGTGACTCACTACATAGTAGCCGTTTTCCCAGTCTCCTATTGGATACGCAAACTGCTTTAATCCCCAATGATCGATGGCCAAGGACTCCCCACCATCAGCCAGCAGTAAGGACTGGAGGCTTTCCACTTTCTGACTCACATTATCTTCATCCACATTTGGATTGAAGATATAAACTATTTCATAATCNTTCATGACATTCCCTCGGTCCGTAGTGTAAGACGGGCTCTACACAACGCAGAGCGGGTGCCCTTAATATATATTAGTCTCTAGTGTTTACTAGTGTTTCAAAACTTTTTCAAGAGGACAGNCCATCCTGTATTGCTAGNACCAAATCTGGATGTCTCTTGAATGCCCAGNGTGCATCTTCAACTGACAAACGTTCTGTGTTGGTATGTGCAAACGACTCCTTTCCTGGNGCAAAACCTAGCGTGGGAATTCCAAAAACCCCGTGAGTCCAACCACCATCAGTTGCNAANGCCCANGGTCTAACATCAGCCANNCCCGATCCTTCTTGTTTTCCAACTGCTTTCGCTGCACTTCGAATGAGAGNATCACTTGGGTCCATCATAAAACCAGGAGTAAAGGTGTCCCGTTTCCGGGTGACTCCAGTATAAGCGCGCTGTGTTTCCGTTGCAGTAACTACCTCTAATCCATAACCTTTGACCCCATCACCCAAATGACTGTTTATCGCATCGCTAACTTGTTTCACTAGAAAATCCTGTTCCATATGCGGGAGTATCCGCCAATCCAACACTATTTCCATTCTGTCTGGTATCACGTTCTTACTTTCTGGTGTCACACTAACGTCGGTCACCACCAAAGTAGACTCTCCTAGCAAAGNATCTTCCTCTTGATTGTTTTTAACCTGCTCTATTCCAGCTAAAACCTTAGGAAGGATGTCTAGAGGATTTTTTGCCCTCTCGGGANCTGANGCGTGCCCAGCTAACCCTGTTACTATTACCTCTAGTTCNGCACGGCCCCTGTGCCCAATACAGATGTCTCCATCTGTAGCTTCCCCGATTATGACCAAGGCAGGTTCGAGAACTTTNGATTCCATAAGGTGCTGCATACCCCACCCACCACATTCTTCGAAAACAGTGTGAGCCACAATCAAGTCGCCCTTGCACTTNCCTCTCATCGAAGCAGCTACGTGGGTCTGCAAAGCCAACGGNCCCTTTATATCCATCGACCCTCTTCCATGCAAAAATCCGTCAGTTATATCCCCTCCAAAGGGTGCATGATCCCACTCCGAATGATCACCTTCTGCCACTATATCCAAATGACAATTNAACATTACAGGAGGAGCATGTCCTNCCCCTGGAATCACGCCCATGACATTGCCTACTTCGTCCACTCTCATCTGTTCAAAGCCAAGAANTNGCATTTCTTCCCACANCCTTTTAGCAACATCTCGTTCATTACCAGAAAGCGAAGGNATCTTGATNAGGTCTGACGCAAANGACAACGCACCCTGGAGACTAGGTGNTGGGGGATTGCTTACCATATTCCCTCCCGACTGGGCTATAGGAAGAATCTGCNTANTTCNGNTATGAATTCTGAAAGCTGGTTATTGCTGTCAATATCATGGATCTTAACAAACCATGGTGCCAACACCAATGAAACCACACTCATTAATTTTATCAAAATATTCAGAGATGGTCCTGAAGTATCTTTAAAGGGATCTCCAACCGTATCTCCAACTACTGCTGCTTTATGAGCGTCCGACCCTTTCCCACCATACTCTCCTCCCTCGATAGACTTCTTAGCATTGTCCCAGGCACCACCCGAGTTGGCCATGAAAAGAGCCATGAGAATACCCGTCACAGTCGCACCAGCGAGCATACCCCCTAGAGCCTCAACTCCCAAAAAATACCCTACAACAACTGGAGCCAACACCGCTGTTACACCAGGAAGAACCATTTCTTTAAGAGCCGCGTCCGTCGATATGGCCACACACCTAGCGGAATCGGGNTTTTGCGTTCCTTCCATAATTCCTGGCATTTCGCGAAACTGCCGACGAACCTCTTCTACCATACCTTGCGCTGCCCGTCCAACAGCAGTCATGGTTAAAGCTGCACAAAAAAATGGNAGTGTACCNCCTAAAAACAATCCAATTACAACAAGTGGATTGACCAGGTCAATACCCGATTCAGCTAGACCTACTTTAGTAGCATAAGCAGAAAACAACGCGAGTGTAGTCAATGCNGCTGATCCAATTGCGAACCCTTTCCCCTGCGCNGCTGTTGTATTTCCAATCGCATCAAGTGAATCAGTGATAGCCCTGGTTTCTGGACCCAGTCCACTCATCTCGCTAATTCCACCAGCGTTGTCAGCGATCGGGCCATATGCATCCACAGACATAGTGATTCCCACTGTTGCTAACATCCCTACGGCTGCTATTCCTATCCCATAAAGGCCCGCAAATGTAAAGGATGTATATATACCACCACAGATCAATAACATAGGCACGGCAGTACTTTCCATACCAACTGCCAGTCCAGTGATCAAGTTAGTGGCCGCTCCAGTTTCACTGGCTTCAGCAATTCTACTCACTGGTTTCATAGAAGTGTAATATTCCGTAACCAGTCCGATAAGAATTCCAACCAAAGTTCCAGCAACTATGGCATACCATGGTCCCAGAGCAGGATACATNTTACCGTCGNTCGCTACCATCTCGAACCCCATTCCCCCAACAACAAAATACATGCTTGCAATGAAAATTNCTGCCGAGATGAATGTCACATTTCTGAGAGCAGAAGCAGGATCAGATCTCTCTANGATTTTCATCATTCCGATGCCTAAAACCGATGCTACAAGACCTGCGGTCACAGTCACAATCGGAAGAGCGACAGCCCCAGCTATATTTCCTTCCAATGCAGTTGAACTCGCAGCTATAGCTATTGTAGCAATCACTGACCCCACATAGGATTCAAAAATATCCGCTCCCATACCAGCAACATCTCCGACGTTGTCTCCGACGTTGTCAGCGATAGTCGCTGGATTTCTCGGGTCATCTTCGGGAATTCCGGCCTCAACTTTCCCCACTAGATCCGCTCCAACATCCGCCGCTTTCGTGAAGATACCTCCGCCTACACGGGCAAACAGTGCAATAGTGCTAGCTCCCATCGCAAATCCAGAAATTATTTCTGCGAACGCCTGATGTTCAGCACTTGTAATGGCTCCTGCACCATTTGCGACCATGTAAACCAAAGCTATACCCAACAACCCAAGCGAAGCCACTGAAAGCCCCATGACTGCACCTCCGAAAAACGCTATCCTCAGCGCTTTACCAGGGCCTTCCTGATTAGCAGCAGCAGAAGTCCTTACATTTGCTCTAGTAGCTGATTTCATTCCGAAAAATCCTGCTAACACTGAACAAAGAGCACCAGCAAGGTAGGCTGCTGCTGTCTGTTGAGACACTGCCCAAGCTAACATTAGTGCAATGACCACTACAAAGCCTGTGAGCATGGTGTATTCACGTCGCAAAAACGCCATAGCACCATCATGAATCTGTTCCGNCAGNNCCTCCATNGCCTNCGTACCTGTGGATTGNTTCTTTACATAACGATAGNTAAGTCCAGCTAACCCTAGGCCAATAATACCTGCGACCCATGACATGTCAGATATTGCTATAATNCCATCCATTAAATTTTTCGCCTCACTTGATTATTTGTTATTCAAGATCAAAAACTCCAAAACNATCAGNTATTAAATCGGTTCATCGTTACATCCATTCCTTCNGTCATCCAAACCTGCACAGCTTCCGCCAAAACTGAAATGNGCTCCAACACTATTTCTTCGTCAGATGGCGACATTTCTGATAACACCCAGTCTGACATATCAACTCCGTTTGTCGGATTACCAACACCCACTCTCAGTCTTCCATACGATTCCGTACCCAAACTTGTAGATACTGAACGTAAACCGTTATGCCCTCCCGAACCTCCCTCTGATCTAAACCTTATTCTTCCAACCTCCAAAGCAGTATCATCAACAACGGTGAGCAAATCCTCACTTGGAAGAAACTCTTCCGAGAGTCGCAGATGGGATACTGCCATGCCACTCTTGTTAACATATACTGATGGCTTTACAAGGAGAAATTCCACGCCATCTAGAACACCTCCAACCCTGTGATCTAATTCAGTTTGTCCGAAACTTCCTAGATTCCAGTCGTACGCCAATCTGTCCAACACCCACCATCCTACATTGTGCCGAGTATTGTCGTATCTTGGTCCGGGGTTTCCTAGGCCAACTATTACTTTCACTTATCTAAGNTACCTTTANTCTTCCTCTTCTCCATCTNNCCCTTCCACNNCTNCTTCACCCNCTGCAGCTTCTTCGTCNAGTTCANCCTCAAGAANTTCTTCTTCTTCTACNACTTCTTCTTTAGGCANCGCTACCATACAAACTGCTTGTCCTGGATCCGCCATTAGTTCTATTTCGTCGNCAACATCGATATCACTCACTTTCAGNGAAGAACCNATTTCCAATTCAGATATGTCCACAACAATAGTCTCAGGAATCTGAGAAGGCCTACACTTCACCCTGAGTTCACGAAAAAGAATCTCCAGAACTCCACCCTCTTTGACACCCTGAGCATTCCCAATAAAGTCTACTGGGATTTCCACTTCGAGCGCCACACCCCTTTCGATACGATAGAAATCTACGTGAAGTATATCATCCCTGTGAGGATGAACTTGTATCTCCCTTACCAGGGTTTCAAATTGTTCTTCCTCATTATCGATTTTAACATTAATGATTGTGTTCTCAACAGAGACAGATTGAAACAAGCGCTTAGATTCTCGTGAATCGATTGTAAGAGAAATAGTATCTTGCTCCCTGCCGTAAATCACAGCTGGGATGGCACCTGAAGAACGNATCCTTCTTGCACTACCCTTCCCTGTTTCANTTCTAAGTTTCGCCTCAAGTACAGTATTTACAGCCATATTCTTATTTCCAATAAATTTTAGAATTTTAAGAAATCAGGTACCCTTGTTACTCCTCGGGTCCTCAAAAAGTTTGCTAACAGATGCATTTTCATGCACACACCTGATTGCTTCGGCAAAGATATTAGCCACCGACATCTCTTTTAGTCCATCAAATTTCCGTTCCTCAGGAATTTCAACTGTGTTCGTAACTACCACTTCATCAATATCAGATGCAACTAATCTATCAACAGCTTCTCCCGATAAAAGNGGGTGTGTGGCCGNAGCCAAAACCCTTCTTGCACCCATTTTTNTCAGAACCTTAATNGCTTCAGACATAGTTCCTGCAGTATCAATCATATCGTCCACCAACAGGCAATCTTTGCCTCTGACATCTCCTATTACATTCATCACTTCACTAATATTTGCAGCGGGTCTCCTTTTGTCGACTATGGCTATAGTGGCATCCAGTCTTCTTGCGAACCCTCGAGCCATTTTCGTGGATCCCGCATCAGGTGCTACCACAACCAGATCTTCGAATGTTTTAGACCTGAAATAANTTACTAGAGTAGGTGCTGCGTACAAATGGTCAACTGGAATATCGAAAAATGCCTGTATCTGATGTTGATGGAAATCCATTCCGATCAATCTATCAGCACCAGCAGCCACAAGGAGATTNGCCATTAGTTTTGCGCCTATCGATACTCTGGGCTGATCCTTTCTATCTTGTCTTCCATAGCCAAAATAGGGAACAACAGCTGTGACTCTCGCGGCTGAAGCCCTTACCGCAGCATCAATCAGCAACAACAACTCCATAATACCATCTGCTGGAGAAACTGTCGGTTGTATTATGAAGACGTCTCTACCTCGAGCATTACGATTAATCCTGACGAATGTTTCACCATCAGCAAAATTCTTTATGGTTGCACAACTCTCAACATCAGTTTCACCCAGAAGACTGGCTATTTCTTTTGAAAGAGGTAGGTTGGCCCTTCCAGACAGTAGAAGTAGTGGGCCTCTTCGAAATNTATCGTCCATTGGTCTCNGGCAGATTTGTGAAAAGGTTTTTGNTTATCAAGGCCATTGTGTGGTGGCCTTANTATCAACAGCGAATATTAAACTCGCCACCAACCGCTTCTGTTACCTTATATAGTAACAAAGCCATCGTGAAAGAAAANCCTTTACCACTAACGTGCAACAATATTGGCCCGCATGGATTCGAACCATGACCGGCGGCACCAAAAACCGCTGTCCTGCCATTAGACGACGGGCCAATTACACCCATATCCTACTTAAGCAATCAACTCCATTCAAGCCGATGTTAAACTATTGGTTAAACCAGTACACTCGGATCAGGTTGGTTATTCAAAGTCTTTACAACANGGAACTGGACATGGGGCCAGGATTTGGCAAGGTCATCGCATGCCCTACGGGCTCTAGTTTGGTTAGGGAAAAGCCCGAAAAGNGTTCCTCCACTCCCAGAAAGGCGTGCCGCTAATGCTCCNGTAGCTAAGATTGCCTTATGTAGTTGCCCTAGGTCTGGGAACTGTCTGAANATCTCTGGTTCAAAATGATTAGACGACCATAAGTTGGGTTTTNCCAAACAATTGATTTTCTTGGGCATAGTTGGTCCACTATTAGTTTTCCTTGGGATACGTAAAGCTTCATATGCTTTAGCAGTTTCTATCGGAATGGATGTCAAAGCCAAAACTACATGGCTTTGAAATTTCNTGGGGATTAACCTCTCACCCCNTCCCCAAGCTAACGCTGTTCCGAGACCAGAAGCGAAAAAAGGTACATCCGACCCTAATTGAGTCGCCATTTCGATCAATTCTTTAGATGAGAATGGTACACCGAACATCAGATTCAGGGCCCTCATGGTAGCCCCAGCGTCTGAAGAACCACCTCCCAATCCTGCTTNGGCAGGAATCCTTTTACTCAGTTTTATATCAACACCACCATCAACATCACTTCTGGCAAAGAACATCTTGGCTGCTTTGTAAACTAGATTATCCTCTGTNGGCCCAAGTTCTGCGCCATAAACTTCTAAAGAGAGTTTGCTGTCATTCGGTGTTANTTGTATTTCATCATAGAAATTCACCGCACTTAACACGGTTTCTATTTGGTGATAACCACTGGTCTCTTTTATTAAAACCCGCAAAAGAGAATTTATCTTGGCTGGAGCCTTTATCAANATCTTCACTNTTGTATTAATTCAGAGNCNCCATCTAAGCCTCTGCTNCCAATCTTTTTCATCGAAANCCCAAATTTCCACGCATAATAAATCCCTATGAAGGTAATCGGGAAAAATCCTCCCAAATGNTAGCCAAAAGCAAACGCGAGGGTAGTTCCTTCTGTAATATTAAATACCCCGTTCAGTGCTATCATNGCTCCAAGTTGAAAAGTTCCGAAAAACCCTGGACCAGCTGGAATGGCCACAGCTAATCCCACCATGCCCATTGTAAAAATAGCCGCTACAAAATTCTCCTCTATTCCGAAAGCCCTGAAACCCAGCCAAAAAGACCAAGCATGCCAAATCCAAAATCCAAAGCTCCAAACTAATGCTTTACTTAAAAGTTGCGGGTCACGTAAAAGACTCAACGAATTAAGAAATGATTCTAGACCTGTCAATATTCGTTTCCCCAAATGGTTTTTCCGCCTTAATAGTAGTTTTCGGGCCACATTTAAGAAGAAACCTGGAAATAAAACGAAGCAAATCAGAAAAACAAAAAGCACTGCAAGTATTTCAAGAGTCGAAAGCATTAGGGANCCACCCACTCCTGACCAAATGTTTTCNGTGGTTGGAAAAGAGGGTAGCATCACTACAATTAGGAGCATCGAAAAAACGGCTACTGAGTCNAGAAATCTTTCCACAACCATACTGCCTANGACACCCGAGGTTGATATGGATTCTAACCTCCCCAATGACACGGCTCTAACGACTTCTCCAATTCGGGCGGGGAACAGATTGTTTGCCGCAAACCCCATGCTCACAGAAGCAAACCTAGCTCTAAGACTCGTCTCCATTCTCATGGGCTCTAAGAGTAATTTCCATCTCAATGCTCTGATCAGATATCCTAGTGTCCCCACGAAAATACTAAGAAATAAATACCAAAGATTAGCGTTAGAAATCTTTTCGATAATGTCACGATAGTCCTCACCCTTTAGCACCCACCACAGCAGAAATATACTTATGCCTAGTCCTACTAAACTCAACCAAGTTTTTTTCATATTTACAAATCGACAGCACGACTTTCAGCTATCAATGTCTTCATTTCTTCTACTGCACTGCCTAGTCCTACCAAGATAGACCGCGAAATGACTGAATGCCCTATGTTTAATTCTTCCAAAGCCATTATAGCCCCTACTGGTTTTACATTTTCATAGGTTAAACCATGACCTGCGTGGACCCCAAGTTTATTTTCCTGAGCGATTAAAGCCGCTGTTTCCAGTCTGGCCAGTTCTGATTGGACCTTATCAGCGTCATCAGCATTTGCATATTCACCAGTGTGTAACTCCACAGCATCTGCACCCAAGTCAGTAGATGTCTCAATCGCTTTTGGGTCAGGATCGATGAAAAGAGCAGTCCTGATTCCATTATCAGCTAGCCTCTCTATTGCTTTATCAATATTTTTCCGAACTGCTGATTCTCCAAGAGCTAGACCGCCTTCTGTGGTGAGCTCCTGCCTTTTCTCTGGAACCAAAGTCACCTGCATCGGTCTAATCTCGCAAGCTATATCCAACACATTCTCTTCAGCAGCTATTTCCAAATTCACTCCTGTCCTAACAGTTTCCATGAGTATTCGAACATCTCTTTCACTAACGTGTCTNCTGTCTTCTCTTAAATGTACTGTGATTCCATCAGCACCAGCGAGTTCAACCAAAACGGCTGCTCTGACTGGATCAGGTTCATCGGTGCCCCTCGCCTGACGGACCGTAGCNACGTGATCTACATTGACATAAAATCTCATTTTTCCGCCTCCAGTCTTTANACTATTTTTATCACTCTCAAATTACCTTAAGCTACGAAATGTTCCTCTAACAACGTAACATTACCAGATTTCAGTAACCGCCCTGCTATTCGATGCGGAATTCGAACTTCCAGTGATGTGTACTGTCCGTCATATTCCTGTTTCAGAATCTCACCAAACTCATGCAATATAGCTAAATTTTCACCGTCACCCGCCATTAGCTTCATCGAAATATGCCTGAATGACTCATGCAAATGGGATCTCATAGCAGTTTTTAAAATTTCTANAGATTTATCATTTAAGGCTGAAACGAATANCGCTGACTTCTGTTGATTATTTCGTATTTCGTATTTTAGATCCAAAAANTCCTGCCTGCTCAGCTTNTCAATCTTATTGAATACCAAAACTTGCGGAATGGCCTCAAGATCCAACGTTCCCAATACTTCATCTACTACAATTTTCTGGTTTTTCCAATCGATCTGCGAAGCATCGATCACATGCATGAGAAGATTCGCCTCCCCAATACCCTCTAAGGTAGAACGNAATGATGCTACCAGGTGGTGTGGAAGTTTCCTGATGAAGCCGACGGTGTCAGTAATCATAGCTTCAAAACCATCACCCAGATCAGCTAGCCTAATTCTAGAATCGAGGGTTGAAAATAGACGATCTTCGACCAACACATCTTTTTTTGAAAGGGCTTTGAGCAAAGACGACTTNCCCNCATTAGTATACCCTACCAAAGCAGCTTGAAATCCACCCTTTCTTGAATTTCTGCGATTCACCCTAGCAACACTCAAAGATTCCAATCTTTTTCTTAGNGTGGCGATCCGTCTTCCAAGCANCCTTCTGTCNGACTCTAGTTGAGTTTCCCCTGGACCACGCAGTCCAATGCCACCCCTGATACGAGATAGGTGTGTCCACATTCTCCGCAACCTTGGCATTAGATACTGCAACTGAGCGAGTTCTACCTGCATCTTGGCCTCTCTACTCCGAGCCCTTTTTGCAAAAATATCCAAAATCANCTCGGACCGATCCATAACCCTTATNCCGAGATAATCCTCTATNGACTTCCCTTGAAGAGGCGTTAGNTCATCATCAAAAATTACTAGATTTGCTCCAGTAGATTTTACAATTTCAACTAGTTCTTGAAGCTTTCCCTTACCAATTAGAAATCGTGGATTCGGCCTACTAATCCTCTGTGATTCTATCCCCACGANGGTACCACCTGCCGACACNACTAGATCGGCAAGCTCTAGTAAATGATTTTCAGCATCNCGTTTCTTTAAGACCTTAAGAGGTGCTCCTACCAACAAGGTTTTTTCTGTGTCTCCACTATCAATCGTCACAGCCAAAATAGGTTTCCTTTCGAGACNTTAATTCTCATTTCCCATTTCTTTGACAATTTCCANCAGTCCTGCATGAGTGTTNAATTCAGGNCTCTTTAAAACCGCTACCAAAAGTTCTTCGAGGATCCTTCCNATTGAGGGGCCAGGNGGAACACCTAATTTCTGCAGATCGTTCCCGTTCACGGCTAACTCACGCAGTGTCAAAGGAGGTTTNTCNTTTAACAANTTGCGTATGAAACGAATGAGGTNCAAGGTATTTTGAACTTCATTAACTCCATCTCTTTGTTTTACCCTTGCTGCAGCAATCCACATTCGACAAATATCATTAAACAGATCTGGNCCGACCCGACTTAACCAGATCCTACAATCTTGTCCGTTTGCTGCTGGAGGATCCAATAAAAAAGACCAGACTAGCCTGGCAGTTCTCTTTGTATCCNTGTTAGAAAACCTCAACCTTTTCATCAAATTTTCCACAAGACATTTGGCCGTATCAGCATCGGTTTTTTCATCTGGACCGACTGAAGTCAACAGCAGGGCTAACCTCAACAACGGGCGACTCGGAGCAATCCAATCACAAAACAGCACCGATCTNGAAAAACTGAAGTTTTGAGGATCAAAACTGCCTTTAGNGTTGCNAAACTCTGGATAAAGTTTNGTGATGACACCAGANACNNCATAATAATTAAGTGTTTTAGAAGGAGACTNTGCCTTACTCAACACCTTTACGATCTCTTCTTGTATCCTTTCTGAGGAAAGNCTATGCAACTGAGGAACAGCACTCAGTAGTGCNTCCCAAGTCTCTACTTCTATTTCTAGGTCAAATTGCCCTGCGAATCTTAAGGCTCTCANCACACGAAGATAATCCTCTGAGAACCTTTCGNTNGCTAATCCCACAGTTTTGAGAATGCCCTGAGCAATATGTCTTCGACCCTCAAAAGGATCTAGAATAACTCCATTATCAGGGTTCCATGCCATGGAATTTAAGGTAAAATCTCTCCTGGCCAGATCCTCTTCGATATTTTCAGAAAACTCGACCACGGCGTGTCGACCAAGATTNTNTACATCTTTGCGAAACGTTGTGACTTCATATAAAGTTCCATCCCTNCCAAGGACTCCGACAGTCCCATGCTCAAGGCCAATAGGAACAGTTCGAGAAAAAACCTCCCGTATTTGATTGGGGCGAGCCAAGGTCGCTAAGTCCCAATCTTCGATTGGCTGAGCAAGTATAGCGTCGCGTATCACTCCTCCCACAACCCAAGTATCAAACCCAGATTCTTTGAGTTTGTGCACAATCCACAAAACGTCGTTAGGAACATTATTAGCTAGAATCGCTTTCCACCTTCAAGNTATCNAGAACATCACTAAGAATAGACCTCATATCATCCTCTTTAGCCGCAATTTCACAGGCGTAAGTAGCNAGGGCATCAATCGCTAGCAAATCAAAAGCATCTNTCCTGTTTTTCNTTCTGGGNCCACACATGATTTCTAGATGATCAGCCGCCACTTTGACTAGGACCTCAGATCTCACTGGCTCCTTCGTCTTNCCACCAAGCAAAATAGTTAGACGTTCCCAGAGTGGGTGTGGAATTTCTGCCGGGCGTTTANACAAAAACATTTTTCCTAAAACCTATCTTTCTCTTTCGGACTCAAGTTTTTGAAACTGAACCTCTAAAGTTATCATTTTATCCTCCAAGGTAGCCTGTCCCCATCTGAGGCCTTCCATCATCCTATTTCTATCCTCCGCTCCAGCNTGAGCCATGTGTTGTCTTCCACCTCCACGTCCGCCCATTTTTTTCGCTATATTTGAAATCAAGTCATTTGCTTTGATTCCCTTCTCTACCAGGTCTTTAGTCACAAAAAGAAATAATAAGTACTTGGAACCAGGAAGTTCAGCCCCCACCAAAGCGACTCCTGATGAACCCGAATTCAAGAATGTATCGCCCCATTTCCTGACACTGGCATTGTCCGCCGCTTTGACCGCAACNGACTTATAATCAATTCTCCTGTTATCGACCGTATAAAACTGNGACTCGACTATCTTTTCTCCTACTGCTTGATCGCCTGCCATATAACTGTTNAAAAGACCTTCAAGATCCTGTTTTTCCTTGATTAATTTCCTGACACGTGAAATTACATTTTTCTGAGTTACACCGAGAGATATGGCTACCTCATTCAANCTTTTTATGTAACTCTCCATATGCTTTTTAGCCCCTGGACCAGTGCATGCTTCTATTCGACGGACACCCGCTGCTACCCCTGTTTCACTCGCAATTTTGAACAGGCCGATTTCCCCTGTTTTCGGCACATGGGTGCCACCACAAAGCTCCATACTAACATCTTTGATCTCTACAACCCGAACTACCTCATCATACTTCTCACCAAATAGGGCCATTGCCCCAGCCTCTAGAGCATCAGTATATGCTCNATCTTCGATCCTGACCTCCTGGTTGCTCCAAATTGCTTGGTTGACGGCTTCTTCTACTTTGGCACACTCTTCATCTGTCATAGGGTGGTCGTGAGTAAAGTCAAACCTCAGTCTGTCAGGAGCTACCAAAGAACCTCTTTGCGCAACATGATTACCTAGAGCTTTTCTAAGAGAAGCATGTAACAGATGGGTCGCAGTATGATTCCTCTGTATGTCGGATCTTGTAACTGAATCGACTTTGGCACACACGGTCGTTTCAGTTGCAATAATACCTTCCAGGGCGGTAGNNTCATCTATCGTTCCAAACACCGCTACCTCCTCCCCTATTTTACTAACTCCCTTAACTTCAACCTCCCACCCTTCGCCTTCAACAATGCCAATATCAGAAATTTGCCCCCCTCCCTCAGCATAAAAGGGGTTCCTTGCTAAAACCAAGCCCACCTGGTCACCATCTAGTTGCATAGCAAGCAACTGACTTTCCACCTCTAAGTGTTNATAACCCACAAAGACTTGTTCCTGACCCTCAAGCAAACTTGTCCATTCCTTCTTCACATCCAACGATAATTCCTCTGAATCTGATTTTACCCTAGCTTCNCGACTTCTATTCTTCTGTTCAGTCAGAGCTTCTTCGAATGACACAATATCCACATCGTAACCGCGTTCCTCTGCCATCAGCTCAGTTAAATCCAAAGGAAATCCAAAAGTGTCATAAAGTTTGAATGCATCTTCTCCGCTGACAGTTTTCGAAGAGCCCGATTCCATTGTCTTTGTGGTAATTCGTTCAAAACGCTCCATTCCACCTTCGATCGTTAGAAGGAATCGTTCTTCTTCTTTGCGAGTTCTTTCGAGGATATCTCCTCTCTTAACCTCTAGGTCAGGGTAAGTCGCTCCCATGAGATCGATGACTACCTTGACCAACTCCACCAGTGTAGGTTCTCGCCTTCCGAGGAGCCAGGCATGGCGACTCGCTCTCCTCAATATGCGACGCAGAACGTATCCCCTTCCCTCATTTGAAGGTANAACTCCATCCGCCAATAAAAATCCNACAGCTCTAGCATGATCTGCCAGCACTCTATAACTGANTGCCTCTTTAGACTTTGCCAGATAGGGTTNTNCAAGAATTTCTGACACAGCCTCTATGAGTGGGACGAATGCATCTGTNTCGTAATTCGACTCTTTGCCCTGCATAACAGAAGCGAGGCGCTCGAGGCCTGCACCAGTGTCGATAGAGGGACTGGGCAAGGGATGTAGTTCACCTTTGTCATCCCTATTGAATTGCATGAAAACAAGGTTCCACAGTTCAATGATAGTTCCAGATTCACCAAGCTCAACAAATCCTTCAGTACTCAGATCACACCTATCTTTCCTGGAACGCATNTCATAGTGAAGTTCAGAGCATGGTCCACAGGGACCAGTATCCGCCATTTGCCAGAAATTATCTTTGTCCCCAAGACGAACGATCCGTTCGTCGGGCAACCCTACGGATTTTTTCCAAAAGCCATATGCCTCGTCATCTGAGTCATGGATAGAAGCAAATANACGATCCGATTCTAATCCTAAATCATCGACGAAAAACTCCCACGCATATTGAATCGCCGTTTCTTTGAAGTAATCTCCAAAAGAAAAGTTGCCGAGCATCTCGAAAAAAGTGTGATGCCTAGCTGTCCTACCCACTTCCTCCAAATCATTATGTTTTCCACCTGCGCGCAAACATTTCTGAGACGTAACTGCACGATCAAAAGTTGCGGTCTCAGAACCCAGGAACAATCCCTTGAACTGAACCATNCCAGCATTTGTGAATAAGAGGCTNGGATCATTCTCGGGAACTAAATTAGAACTGGTTCGAACCTTATGATCTCTTCGNTCAAAGAAATCAAGGAATCGTGATCGAATTTCTGATGTGGTCATAGTAATAGCGGTTAAACGTTAGAAGTGTTCCATTATAACCTTTTAATTACCACTGCCCAACAAGTTGGTATCCCCAGAATCGATATTCTTCAACTAACCAGATGGAATATTCCCATTACCTTTGTGGGCAATCCCGATCAGTCAGCTACAGCTGAATCTTGTTCCCCTTCTTCNGATNCGCNATCTAGAGCTTCCACCAANCCCAATGTTTTCCTAACCCTGACATCTACTTCTTCAAGAACGTCTACATTCTCTTTCAAAAAATCCCTAGCGTTCTCTTTACCTTGTCCCAGACGTAGATCTCCGAATGAATACCATGAACCTGATTTCTCTACGATGTTCTCTTCAACCCCGATATCGATCAAAAGGCTCTCGTGNCTTATTCCTTCATTGTACAAAATATCAAACTCAGCCTGTCTGAACGGTGGAGCGCATTTATTCTTGACCACCTTCACTCTAGTTCGGTTTCCGATGAGATCACTTCCATCTTTTATGGCGCCTATTCTCCGGATGTCCATGCGCAGTGAAGAATAGAATTTCAAGGCTCGTCCTCCACTAGTAGTCTCTGGATTTCCGAACATTACCCCAATTTTTTCCCGTATCTGATTTGTAAATATGACACACGTTTGAGAACGCGCGACAGCACCAGTCAATTTCCTCAAAGCTTGGCTCATTAGTCGTGCCTGAAGTCCCACGTGTGAGTCGCCCATTTCACCTTCAATTTCTGCTCTAGGAACCAGAGCGGCGACAGAATCTACCACCACCACATCTACAGCATTACTCCTGATCAAGACCTCTGTTATTTCGAGNGCTTGCTCTCCTGTATCAGGCTGGGACACTAGTAAATTATCCACGTCTACCCCTAGCCGTCTTGAGTAAGCCACATCTAATGCATGTTCGGCATCGACGAAAGCAGCAATNCCTCCGTTTTTTTGACAATTGGCGATCACATGTAAGCAAAGAGTTGTCTTTCCACTAGACTCTGGACCGTAGATTTCTGAGATTCGGCCTCTNGGTACACCACCTATNCCAATAGCTNCGTCNAGATTCATAGCACCTGTAGAGATTGATCCGGCATGCACGATCCCGTCTTCAGAACCCATGCGCATAATCGAACCTTTCCCGTAAGCTCGCTCTATCTGGGTCAGCGCAGTGTTCAGTGCTTTTTTTTGCTTGTTACTTACATCACTAGGAAATTCTAGAGTAGACATGGGGCCCTCGCTAAAGATGAATTAACGTACCGGATCATATTTTACTACACCCGAACAGAAAGCGAAAGTCCCCAACCTTAAATTCTAGAAACATTATCCTATAGACTAAGTATCCATTCTGATTTGCATACTTCTTAGTGAACGACCCTGCGTCGAGACTCTAAGGCTGTATACCTGACTCATGCACAATTGCGTGATAGTGCCGACTTCACGAAATTATTCCTTTTATAATCGGACTTGTTGTCGAAATAGCCTGAAAGTGAAAACTGGAGGTAATAGAACTGACCCGATTTGAATACGATTTAATCTCTGTGGGTGGTGGCCCTGCTGGGCTGATAGGCACTGTAGGCGCTTCACACCTAGGGCTTAAGCCTGCTCTTATAGAACAACAACGCTTGGGGGGAGACTGCCTGTGGACCGGTTGCGTTCCTTCCAAATCACTACTCGCATCTTCACATCTTGGGCATGCCATGAAGCGCGCTGGAAATATGGGATTGCAAGAAGTGGATGCCTCTCATGATTCTAGTCTGGCGATTGAACGAATGCGGAAANTCCGTTCTAAAATAGCTCTTCATGATGATCCAGGACGTCTATTGCAAATGGGGATTGATACCCACTTTGGATCAGCTCGCTTTAAGAACCCCACCACCCTAGAAGTTGATGGTATTGGGACTTTTACGTCCAAACGGATACTACTCNCCACAGGAGCTAAGCCCAAAATCCCAGATATAAAAGGTCTAGATCAAATAGAGTATCTGACCTACGAAAACGTATTCGACCTAGAACTATACCCTGAATCGATAGGCATTATTGGAGCAGGACCTGTAGGTGTTGAGTTAGCACAGACCTTTAATCGATTAGGATCAAAAGTTNCAGTCTTTGAANTGAAAGATCGAATACTGAATCAAGAAGATACTGATGTGAGTGTTCGNATGAAAAATATCTTACAAAAAGAAGGAATTGAAATACATCTAGAAAGTGACATTCATGACATATCNGTCGATAAAAATCAAAGGACCATTCTCACATCGGGGCAAGAACATTTCATCTTTGACAGTATACTGGTCGCCACAGGTAGAGAACCGGCCATAAATGGCTTAAATNTAGAGGCTGCTAATATTGAAGTGGTGAATGGGACAATCAAATCAAAATCCACCTTGGTCACCAGTAATCGGCGAGTATGGGCTGTAGGTGATGCCAACGGTGGTCCACAATTTACTCATTTTGCCGAATATTCAGCTGCGACTGCCGTCCGTAATTCCCTGCTGCCCTTTCCTAAATCGGTAGAATATAATTGCATACCCCATGTGATCTTTACAGACCCAGAAATCGCACATGTTGGATTAACCGAACTAGAGGCCGCTTCTAAGGGAGGGAAAACATTCCTGGTTGAATTTAAAGAATTAGATCGAGCCATAGTTGAGGGAAAATCAGAAGGTTTCATAAAGGTATCAGTAACCAGAGGAGGNAATATACTGGGGTGCAGTATCATCGGCTATCGTGGCGGAGAACTGATTCANCCAGTTGTACTAGCTATGAAACATGGNTTGACCCTTCCTCAAATAGCTACCACTACCTTCGCCTACCCCACTATGGGAGAAGGTTTAAAACGTTCTGCAATGGCCTATCAAAAATCTAGACTGGAAGGTCCGTTAGGTTTAATGCTCAAAAAATGTATTGCATGGATCAAATAGAAAAGAAAGATCTAGAATTCCCNGTTGAAGTGGTTCATAAAAGAAAGCTAACCATNGGAATGNTAGTACTGGTTGGNTTGTTACTGCTAAAATGGATTTCNCCANACTCGATTCCAACTAACATGGATGAGTTGTTAATGCGATTAAACAAAACGACCCATTCATTCTGGAACCCTGTCATTTTTGTTGGAGTTTATGCGGCTGCAATTACTATCGGGATCCCAGGAACTCCAGTCACCATTGCTGGCGGAGCTATCTTTGGCACACCTTGGGGAATCATACTAAACACCGTAGGAGCTAACCTCGGAGCTAANNTTTCCTTCTTCATTGCTAGAAAATTGGGTCGTANTACTATAAAAAAGATCTTTAANTACGACCTTGGAGTCTACAGCGACAAAACTCGCGCTCAAGATTTTTGGAGGCTTCTTTCTTTGAGGTTATTTCCCCTAGTACCCTTNACTGCTTTGAATTTTGCATGTGGATTCACAAGGTTGAGATGGAGAACATATTTCCTTGCTACAGCTTTTGGTATGCTACCGTGGACTATCNTCTATACAATGTTTGCCGACACAGCTTTAGATGCATATGGAGNATACTCAATGGACATAGTTGGTAAGTTATTACTATTGATGGCAATCATTTTTATATCTTTAAAAATGTCAGTTTTTTTCAGAAGGAATCGCAAATAAACAATTGTACATGCATCTGTAACAGTCTAATCCCGGACTGTTGAACCTACCCGATCCTCTATTCTTCCAAGCCGCCTNCTGATTGCAACCATCCATAACAACACCAATAGCCAAGCAATTACGTAAGCTGCAAATACATGCCAATAAGGCCTGCCAAGAGTCTGGCTGCCTAGTGGTGATGCTGTCGCCTGAGGCTGAGCCATCCCAGGAAAGCAAAGTGCCAAAAACAGTATCGCCATGACAGTATTTTTGAATCCACTAAATCCCTTCAGACTTATCATCTTTGTATTACCTCTGTTTTATTAAGTGCTTTGTACCCGAGTTGCACGATCTAGCAACTCAGTAGTGTACCTGATTGTAAACAAACTGATAAATATCAATGTGTATGCTAGAAGACCNACCATTAAAGTAGTCAACATTGATCCATCCAACGTTGGACCATCGGGATTCAGCACCACCGCTTCTGGATGCAAGGACCTTAACCAACTCACACTCACGTGGATTAAGGGAATGTCAAGCACCCCTATTATGCCTACAACGGCAGCAAGGCGCTTTCCTCTTTCAGGATTCAGAGTACTTCGCCTTACAAGGAAGTAACCTAGATAAATGAACCATAGAAGGAGAGCTAGAGTCAATCTGGGCTCCCATGTCCACCATGCGCCCCATGCAATTTTACCCCACAATGGCCCAGTCAATAACCCAATACTTGTAAATATCATTCCACCCTCAGCCGCCGTCACAGCTGCTGCATCCAACCGATCATCCCCAAGCCAGAGATAAACACCACTGCAAAGCGCAACGGCTCCAAAGGCTATGAAAGCAACCCACCAGGATGGCACATGAATGTAAAAGATCCTTTGAACAATCCCCATGCTTGATTCGGTAGGGACCCAAAAAAATACCATATAGTGCAACAATAATACTGTAGCTACTCCTAACACACCGAAAAACAGACTTANCTTTTTCGCTTTTTCGTTATTCATCTAAATCCCCTGAAACCTTCAATCTTCAATAGCAAATCGAAACAAATTTGCTCCAAGCATCAAGAATATCAACACCATAGCTGACAACATNCTCAGGNTTCCTTCAATTTCTACAAAAGGCCTGTTTGCAAAAATCCGATTGGTAGCAGTGACCGCATGGATCATGACAGGAACTAATAAAGGAAAAACTAACACCGGAATAATACTCTCCCCCATTGTATTATTCATCGCCACTGCACTCAATAGCGTCATTATTGATACGAAACATAAAACGCCCAGAAAAAATACTCCCNCTAGACTCAACCAGCCCTTGATTTCAATGGGAAACGATAGATTAAAGAATAAAGAAAACACTATCACAATTAGGGTCGTTATCAACAGCAATAAAATAAAATTTGAAACCACTTTTCCGAGATAAATAACGTCGAGAGCAACTGGGCTCTGTAACACTCCAGCTAAAGCCTTGTTTTCGCTTTCTATAATATAAGTTCTTCCTAGACCCAGTATACCTGCAAATACAGTAGTCATCCAAATGAGACTNGGAGCGATGGTTTGCACACGAATCAGACTTGTATCTATCGAAAACTGGAAAAGTACACCAACCAGAACAGCAAAAGCACCCATCGCTATCAACCTCTCCAANGTTCGGAGCTCCAAGACAAGATCTTTACGGGCCACAGTCCAAACCAAAGAAATGTAGTTCAAGGCCTGANNTCCTCTATCTTCCTNCAATAAAACTCCTCGAATTCAGTCAATTCGACNCCGTCACTAGATCCTGTAAAAATAAACTGGCCACTCACCTGTATTGCAATCCTATCAGCTAATTCTAGGCCTTGCCCAAAGTTATGGGTCACAAGAACAACTGTCCTTTCCCCGTCCTTTAGTTGGCTTATAAGATCCCTTAAAAGTCGTGAAGCATACAAATCCAGACCAACATAAGGTTCATCCAATAGAAGAATCTTTGGATCGTGCAACAGTGCTCTTGCCAGNGCTATCCGCTGCTGAAAACCCCTCGAAAGACTTCCTACTGGCTGATCAGCAACCTCCTTAATTTNTAGATCNTCCANCGCATCCCNAATTCTGCNCTCNGAATCCTCCAGGCTGAACANTTTAGAATAAAAGGAGAGGTTTTCCNCGGCAGTGAGGCGATCATAAAGCATGGTTTGATGTGTCACTANACCAAACTCTTTCCTCCACTGCCTCTCGGACCCAACAACTACATTCCCGTCTAATAAAACCTGCCCCTCGTCTGGGCACATCACGCCTGCAAGTATGTTCAATAAGGTGGTCTTTCCAGCACCATTAGGGCCAAAAATAGTCAAAAGCTCACCAGCTTGTAGGTCAAACGTGATTCCATCTACAGCCNTTAGTCTGGAAAACCTTCTGACTAAGCCCTTTGCTTCCAGGCGAGAGGTCATTCTAGTTGAGATCCACATTGACCACAAAAATTACTTCCCTTGCTGTTCACTTCACCACAGAACAGACAAGTTAGCCCNGCATCCAAACCTTTTCGCACGGCCCTGATCTCTGCCTCTATCTCATGNTTGGATTGATTACCAATCCGTCTCATAGCCCCAAGAACTTCTGATGCCATNTCTTGTTTGAGAAATTCGAAATCTTCTTCATCCAATTTACCACTGTAGTAATCATANTCCGCATCTCTCAGTCCTTTCAAAGCACTCTTCTTCTTCTGAGCATCAAGCTCATCCTGACCACCGTCAGGCGAAGTTAGAGGTGCTTGGTCCCCTTGCAGAATTGGTCTGAGAACAAACAATATGACACCCACCGTAATCAAAANNGCACCCAACACCTGTTGCATTTTAAGCTTTTTGACCGGCTAAAGACTGTCNNAGCTTTTCCTTATTTGANTTCTTTTGAGANCCTCTTGAAGGCCACATTGTGATAACGCCTCCAATAGTAATGACAAAGCCTCCGTACCATATCCATCCGACCAGAATATTCACTTGAANTTCAAAAGTGGCACGCTGAGCCTCGGGGTCGTTCATAAATGCCCCATTCAGGTCACTCACGCTTTCAAGAATTAGATATAAATCNTCAAGAAATCTNGACCTAATTCCCACTTCTGTTACNGGAGCTTCCCAGGTTATATAAAGCCTTTTTTCAGCTGTCAGTGTACCAATGGGTTTGTCATCCTCACTTACAGCCATTAAGGCAGTCGTCTTAGCAGCTAAATTATTTCCCCGAGCCGAGGAAAGGCCCTGATAGGTCAAGGTGTAATTGTGACCCAAAGGTGATTCGATAGTCACAGATTCGCCAGGTTCTAGAGTTTGTATCAATTCCCGGTCAAAAGCAGCCCCTGCAAAAGCAGTAAAGACAAGTACTACTCCAACATGGACAANGTATCCACCCCAACGTCNCCTATTTCGACCAATCAAGTGGAAAAAAGCTACCAAATGCCCTTCTCCTTCAATGCGCGACCGAGCTTTTGTACCCTTTATGAATTCNACAACTATGACTGTCATCACAAAAGCAGAGAGCCCAAAAGTAACTAGTGCCATGATTTGACGGGCCCCGAGCAGATAGAAACAAAGAGCTACAGCAATACCCACTATCGTTGGGGTCACAAAATTTTTCACTAGATTGCGCCGAGAAGCCTTTCGCCAAGCAATTACTGGACCGATTCCCATGAGTGCTAACAAAGCCAGTCCTAGGGGCAGGTTGATCCTATTAAAGTAAGGAGGGCCAACAGTTATGGTTTGGCCTGTTATACCCTCAGTAATAAGGGGGAACAATGTTCCAAACATTACCGCGAAAGCTGCAGCAAGGAAAATTACATTATTGAAAAGGAAAGCAGATTCACGAGAGAGGTATGATTCAATTTGACGCTCACTCTGAAGCATAGGTTTCCTCCACACAATCAGCATAATACAAGCAACCGTGACTACCCCCATAAATGCCAGAAAAATAAATGCGATCTTGGTATTTTCTGCAAAAGTGTGAACCGATTCAATCAGCCCAGAACGAGTCAGAAAAGTAGCAAATATGGTAAGTAGGAAAGTCGCAACAACGAGTCCCATATTCCAAATTTTCAACATTCCACGATTTTCTTGAATCTGAATAGAGTGCAGGAATGCAGTTGCAGTGAGCCATGGCAACAGCGAAGCATTTTCAACAGGATCCCAGAACCAAAAACCTCCCCAACCTAGTTCTTCATAGGCCCATCTCATACCGAAAATGATCCCATTTGCCAAGAAAAACCATGACAATAATATCCATCTCCGAGTAATGACAATCCACCGGGTGTCCAAACGTCCGTTCAGTAGAGCAGAAACAGCGAATGCAAATGGTACAGTGAATGCAGTAAATCCTAAATAGAGTGTGGGAGGATGAATGGTCATCCAATAGTTCTGTAGCTGTGGATTTAAACCCCTTCCATCCGCTGGAGCGAAAGGCATCCTTTCGAATGGATTTACATCAGCAAATAAAAGTACCACAAGAAAAAACCCTGTGATAGAGAGNAAAACACCAACCACATTGGGCATAAACTCTCGGTTNTTGAATCTATTGGAGTACGTAGCTACNACGGAAAACAATGACAGCAATAGCACCCAAAAAACTAAGGAGCCCCGTTGACCTGCCCAGAGACCAGACACTTTGAAATAAGTATCTAATTCTCGATTGGAATAATTTGCTACGTACCAGTAATCAAAACGATCGGTCAGGAANGCAACTACTATTCCGATGGAAGTCAGAATCAGAAGGAAAAACACCGTATAAACGCTTAATTCTGAAGCGAGAACCAGATCTCCTCTTCTTTTGGCACCGCCCCAAAAGGCCAACACTGCACCCACAATACTTATTGGTAGTGCGATCCAGAGAGCGTACTCTCCGAGCTGGGTCACTCTATGACATCCCCCACAAGCTCTTCTGGAGAAGCTTCATAGCGACTCCCNCACTTTGTAAGCACGACTGTGGCATCAAANACACCATCTTCCCTGTAACGACCCTCTAGCACTACATCTTGAAGTTCTTTGTCATTAAAGGTGTCTGGAAGAATATCTCTATATTCAACTGGAAACCTCACAGATTCATCCTCCAAATCTGCAACNGTGAAATGATGCAATAGCTCATCAGAATCCCTTGACCACGACCCCATCTCCAGGCGACCACTCACTTTCACACCAACCTGGTGAAAAGTTGGATCGACTTCTACCCGGTCCATTAATTCTATTGGTGTGAGGTAGTAGGTCATGGTCTGAGTAACCCCAGTCCATATCAAATAACCCACGACTAGAGAAACTCCCCCAACCGCTGCTAAGAATCTAGNATTACTCTTCATTTTTTCGGCCCCGCTACCAGTGAGCAAACGGTGAAATCGTCCTNAACCTACAAAGTAATATAAGGGNAGTCCGCCAGCGAGCAAAGTCACTTATGNGAGATGATAAANTCTTTGTTGGNCTGGAACAGAACTCAGTCTAANGCGTGNATCTCAACCGCCTGANNCGCACGTGACCAANCCTCCATCANCCTACCTTTNTCTTTGTNCTCTAGATGCACAGAAAATGTATCCGATTCCCCCTGACAGGAAATGAATTCACTTGAATCAGCCCANACNCCGGCANAAATTCCAGCCAAGCCAGCTGCTCCAAACGCTGTCGTTTCCACGATCGGAGGTCGCCGAACAGAAACATCTATAAGGCTACTCTGGAACTCCATCAGCCAATTGTTTTTAGAAGCCCCTCCGTCAACTCTGAGCTCCTTAATGCTCATTTGGGAATCCTTCTCCATAGCGTTCAGAACTTCAACCGTTCCATATGCCATCGCCTCCAGAGCAGCCCTTACAAGATGGTTTTTACCAGTCCCACGAGTAATTCCTAAAATTGCCCCTTTCGCTTTTGGTAACCACCTAGGAGCACCTAATCCAACAAAAGCAGGAACAAAATAAACGCCGTCATTTGAATCCAGGGAAGCTGCCATAGCCTCTGTTATTTCTGCATTCTCTATAATTCCCAGAGCATCCCTTAACCACTGAACTGCAGCGCCGGCAATAAAAATAGAACCCTCAAGAGCATAGCAAAGGTTACCCTCACTATCACACGCTGCCGTCGTCAAAAGTCCACTTTCTGATATGACAGGCTTGTTTCCTGTATTCATGAGCAAAAATGCTCCAGTTCCATAGGTGTTCTTTACCAGCCCTTGGGACCAACAACCCTGTCCAAATAATGCTGCTTGTTGATCTCCAGCCACTCCACAAATAGGCGCATCCACACCTATGGTTTCCGGACAGACCGAGCCAAAGGATCCACTACTAGATCGTATTTGAGGCAAGGCAAGTTCTGGAATCCCCATTAAGTCCATGAGATCAGAATCCCAGATTCCTGCTTCCAAATTGTACAAAAGAGTTCTGGACGCATTAGTGGGATCAGTAGCATGCACGCTCCCTCCCGTGAGTCGGGCAACCAACCAGCTATCCACTGTTCCGATTACTACTTCACCCCTTTCCGCTAAAACCTTTAGATCTGGTCTTTCCCTAAAGAGCCACATTATTTTTGTTGCAGAAAAATATGGATCTAATACCAGGCCCGTCTTAGCTTTGACATCAGTTTCGTACCCTTTGTTTTTGAGTTCTGAACAGATATCTACAGTCCGGCGATCTTGCCAGACGATCGCGTTGCAGCACGGTTCTAAAGTCTCTCTGTTCCATAAGACTATGGTCTCTCTCTGGTTCGTTATTCCGACACCTTGTATTTCTGCATTCTCAGCTTCTTTAATCGCCAAACGAGACATTTTCTGCGTTGTTGTCCATATTTCCATAGCGTCATGCTCTACCCAACCAGGCTGAGGAAAGAACTGAGTGAATTCTGAATATGCACGACTGATTACTTCACCAGTTTGACCTACTACCAGGCAAGTCGTTCCAGTGGTCCCCTGATCAATGGCAAGGATTGAAGGAATTTTTGGCATTTTAAATTATTTACTCTGGTGCAGGGAACCAAAATTATAGACTAGGTTACACCGATCGAACAATTCCAACAACAGTGGAACTGGAAGACCCACCACGGTATAAAAATCCCCTACTATACTCTCCACGAGAGCAGTTCCCCGCTCCTGGATTCCATAGCCACCAGCTTTATCCATCGGTTCTCCAGTATCTACATACGCCTCAGCAAACTTTTTTTCAAATTCTCTAAAACGCACTTCGGTAGAGGAAAAACCGCTTACTATTTTTCCGTTAGGTAGTGATACAGCTAACCCACTAAAAACGGTATGTCTCTTCCCAGAAAGAGCCAGCAACATCTCAGTTGCATGTTTTTCATTATTAGGTTTTCCCAGGATCTCTTTACCCGTCCAAACTATGGTGTCACCCCCAATTACGATTGCTCCAGGATATTCCCCCTGGACTTTAGTGGCTTTCTCCCTCGACAATCTCTCTACGTACTGAGAGCTCGACTCCCCTGGGTTGAGCTGTTCGGAGATGTCTGCTGGACTTACCACAAAATTCAGCCCTAGCTGTCTCAAGCACTCACTCCGGCGCGGAGATGCCGAAGCCAGAACCAATTTGGGACGAGTCACCTTTCCAACACCAGTGTAAATGGACCCTGATTCTCTATACTTACATCCATCATGGCACCGAATTCCCCAGTGGCCACCCTTTCCACCGTCAATAGGTCACAAAGACACTCTATAAAATGATCATACAGGACTCTGGCCTCGGCTCCACCAAGCGCATTCAGAAAGCTGGGGCGACGACCCTTCCTTGTATCTCCATAGAGCGTAAACTGGCTGACTACTAGAACAGATCCCCCTACATCATCCAAAGATCTATTCTTCTTTCCGTCTTCATCATTAAATACTCTTAGACTAGTGATTTTATCCGCCATCCATTTTACGACATCTTGATCGTCTTCTCGGGTAAAACCCACTAAAATCAGATATCCGACTCCTATTTGACCCTTGAGCTCATTCTTAACCACTACCTGAGCCTCAGTCACCCTCTGCAAAACTACTTTCATCAGAAATTTACGTCCTGGTTGCGATCGACACCTTTATACCAATCCTATAAGAACTCTTCGGGATCGTCTAATTCAGAGGATATACTGACCAGAGTCTTATAGAATAGAAACCCTTGAGAATTTCGATTAAGTGTAGTATCTCGAGTGTATCAGTAGCACGCTCATTAATACATTCAACTCTGTAGCTAAAGGCTACTCACCAGTCACTGCTTATACAGATGAAAACGCCTATCACTTTCTACAAATGGACTTTGTTAGCAGGATATTCATCTTGTCTAGTCGGTTTTCTGTTGTTGACTACGACAGGAGAAACGTTTGCACAACAACAAAACCCCGTGCAGGGTGAAACTCTTTTTGTAGGTTACTGTTCTCGTTGCCACGGTATAGGTGGTACAGGGGGAGAAGGACCGTCTCTACAGGGTAGACAGTTCGTCAGAGCTACAGAGGAATCAGACCTTGCGAGACTCGTACTCACTGGAATATCAGGAACAGTAATGTCCAGAACCTGGGTCACTAGGGAAGAAGCTAGTCAAATAGCATCCTACGTATGGTCTCTAGCTAGGGTTGAGAACCAACCCGCTTTAGGCGACGTCTCCTCTGGGCGTGAGATTTTTAACGGTATAGGCGGATGCATCAATTGCCACATTGTAAGCGGACGAGGAGTTGGTATCGGCCCTGACCTTTCTAACGTTGGTGTACGAAGGGGTCTTCCCTTTCTAAGAGAGTCCGTATTAGCTCCAGGCACTTCCATTTCTAAAGGAAGCAGAGGATCACATTCCAGTTTCCTTGCTGTAAGAGTTGAAATGAATGATGGCAGAAAGATGAGGGGTATGCGAATAAATGAAGATGCCTTCATACTTAACTTGCGAGACACTGAGGGCTCGTACTACATGTTACAGAAGGAAGAAATGCGAAGCATGACACGAGAGTTTGGTGAAAGTATAATGCCCGAATACGGATCTACTTTGAGCAATAAACAAATAACAGATTTAGTCGCATATATGGCAAGCTTGCGATAGAGGAGATGAGTGGACCTATGCTAAATGTAAGGGTTAATTGGTTGGTGTTAGGATTGTCATTCTGCTTTGCTACTCCAACAATAGCTCAAGTTCCTTACCAGAGATTACTTGACGCTCAATCCGATCACGACAATTGGCTTACTTATTCGGGTACATACAATGGGCACCGGTTCTCCTCTCTAGCTGAAATCAACACCGAAACAGTCAAGGATTTGGTTCCGAAGTGGATTTATCAGGTAAAAACTCCTGGAATTGTAGAAACAACTCCCTTAGTGGTTGATGGAGTAATGTATGTTACAGAGCCACCGAGTAACGTGACTGCCCTAGATGCTGAGACAGGAAGAACTCTTTGGCGCTGGACCAGACCAATGCCAGACGATTTAATCATCATTGGTTTCCCCAGGGTAAACAGAGGAGTCGCTGTCCTTGATGATCGGGTGTTCGTAGCCACGCTCGACGGATACCTTGTCGCACTTGACGCAAGCTCTGGCAATGTTCGATGGGAAACCCATGTAGCTGACAATGCACTTGCTCATTCGCTAACATTGGCACCTTTAGCCATCGATGGAAAAGTAATAGTCGGTATTAGTGGTGGAGAAGCTGGAATAAGAGGTTTCATAGATGCTTACGATTCCGAAACAGGAGAACTCTCCTGGAGGACATGGACAATTCCTGGCCCGGGCGAACCTGGTAATGAAACTTGGGGTGGTGACTCATGGATGCACGGAGCAGGAGCTACTTGGCTGACTGGAAGCTACGACCCTGATTTGGATCTGCTATACTGGGGCATCGGTAACCCTGGGCCTGATTGGAACGGAGATGTGCGACCAGGAGACAACCTATACACTAGTGGCATCATGGCACTAGAAGGTGAAACTGGTAAAATGAGATGGCACTTCCAAGCCACTCCACATGATACACATGATTGGGATTCAAATCAGATTCCAATCTTATTGGATGCCGAATGGGAAGGAAAACCCAGAAAACTTCTGCTTAATGCAAATCGTAATGCTTTTTATTATGTGTTGGATCGTGAAACGGGAGAGTTCCTTCACGGCCTACCCTACGCCAAACAAACTTGGGCCGAGGGATTAGACGATAATGGCCGTCCAATCAAAATTCCTGGGATGGAACCTTCTTATGAAGGCACCCTAGTCTGGCCCAGTCTCCAAGGAGCAACTAACTGGTTTAGTCCTTCCTACTCGCCTTTGAGCAAAAACTTCTATGTATCAGTGAGGGAAATGAGCGCCATCTACTACAAAACAGATGTCGAATATGAAGAAGGTCGTCCATATATGGGCGGAGGCGAACAGAGACTGGACGGAGACCAAGCTCAAGGATGGATATACGCTCTCGATGCACTCTCAGGCAAAAGAATGTGGGAATTTCGATTGCACTCCCCACCATGGTCAGGAGTAATGTCAACTGCAGGAAATTTAGTATTCGGAGCTTCGAACGAGGGAAACTTTTTTGCTTTAGACGCTACTAGTGGAGAAGCTTTATGGTCATTTTATTTTGGTGCAGGAGCACGCACAAACCCGATGTCCTTTAGGCTCGATAGTAATGAATATGTTGTTTTTGCTGGCGGGAATAGCATCTACGTATTTGGGTTGTCCAACGGTCAAGGACAATAAACAGAGACTTAGCCAAAAACTTTCAAAAGTGCAAAGACTAGAACTCCAGTAGTAGAAACGTATAGCCATATTGGAAAAGTGTAGCGTGCTATTTTTCGGTGACTCTCAAAGCTCTGGTCAAGGGCATGATAAAGAGTAGTGAAAACCATTGGCAATGCAATTATCGAAAAACAAATATGGCTGACCAGAATTGTGAAATAAATAGGTCGCACCAACCCTTGAGATAAGAAAGGCGTGTCTCCATGGAAGTAATGGTAAGTAATGTAACTCACCAGAAACAATCCTGAAAACAAGACAGCAGCAAGCATAAACCTTCTGTGTATGTCTACTTTGCCTTTTCTTATATTCAGCCAACCTCCGACTAGACAAAATGCACAGGATGCATTCAACAGGGCATTGATAGCAGGTAAGCTCCCTATCCATCCCCTGTAATCAGAAACTCCCTCTTGAAAATAAATTAGCCAGATTAGAAATCCGCAGGCCACTCCAGAAAGCATCCAGATAAAAACTAAAGGCTTTTTAAAATACGCTTTAATTTCCATTACCCCATTCTCAGTAATGTTTAAATTGGGTTTATCCTAGAACAATTGTGAAACCAACTTAGGGCACTACTCTGAATTCTGGAAAAGGCACGATGAACCTTCCTCCTCCAGCACGCCACTCAGACTCCCTCTCGTACATCTCGTCAAAAAATGCCCACGGCAACACGAAATAGTAATCGGGCTTCATGGCCCTACTTTCCTGCTCTGAAATTATGGGTATCCAAGAACCTATGGTATACCTGCCAAATTTCTCTGGGCTACGTTCTGCAGCGTAGTCAATTAAGTTAGTATCCAAACCAAAATACTGGAGTATCACATTTCCCTTGGTCGATGCTCCATAGACGTGTACTGTTTTACCATCTTCTTTGGCCTGCCGCACGAACTCTAGACATTTGTTCTTGATAGAATCAATTCTATTTTTGAATTCCAGCAGGTCCTCCCTACCACCCTTTTCTTCATAGTCTATTGAACCTGTGCGATATTTTCTCGCAAAGATTCTGTAGCTGCCACCATTCACATTATTTTCAGACACCTCAAAAATCTCTAATCCACATTTCTCATACATATACACCAAAGATTTATACGAATAGAATTCAATATGCTCATGGCATATATTGCCAAGATCGTTTTTCTCAAGCATTGGCGCTAAAGTCATTAGCTGAGCCACAAAAACTCCATCTTCATCTAGAACTTTCTGGATATCGGAAACAAAAGATACTGGGTCATCTAGGTCATAAAACATCCCTAACGCAGTTACCACTTTAGCTTTGGGATGATCCAGATCGGACACGGCCTGTAAAAATGATTTCTCAGACCAAAAATCATGAATAACCCTATCACACCGAGTCGCCAATTCTTCCACTAGATTATTTGCCGGTTCGCAGCCTACCCTAATTGTGGATTTCGGAAAATATTCTAACAGAGTTCCGTCGTTAGCTCCAATATCAAGAACTACATCCCCTTTTTCCAGATCAGTCTTTGCCAAAATATTGTCAACGACATCTTTCAATTCCCTTTTCATGGTATCAGTGACGCCGGAACGGTACCAATATTGTCTTGAGTACAATAACTCTTGAGGAGCTGTGTGTTTTAACTGAGTCAGATCACACTCAGAGCAGTAGACAATATCAAGTGGCGCAGTCTTTCCTTGATCAATCTTCTCCTCCAGTACAAAATCGTTGATGTATTGATCACCGATCGAAAAAATAAATTCCAAATCACTATTACCACATAGCCTACACCTATTATGTTCAATAACTTCTAGTTCATTCATTCCCTAAATCCCCTCAAAACCTCGATTTATCTTGATCCCCTGCGTAGGGACCATTCTTTACTTCCATCATCTGCGCGTCTTCTAAGATCTTAAACCCATGACCTCCTGATAGTAGAACTAACCAATCATTTTCTTCAAGGATTCTCGATGTTACGGGTTTTAGGTCTGCGCTGAAAAAATCGACTTGCACTTTACCCTTTTTCACAAATATGACCTCTTGCGTACCGTAAGTTTCCCTTCTGAAAGGCTTATGAACATGTGCTTGGATTTCTTTGCCCTTTTCATAGCTCATATAACCCATTTGAATTATCGAGTCATCTGGTGTGATAAAATCGACGCCATCTTTATGGAACTGAGATCTGACGATAATAGCCAAATCCTCTTGGCCAGATTGTATTTTCTCAATTAGCATCGTTGGCTCTTCAAGTCCTAGCGATAGTCAACTTGATATCCATGGTCTTTCAATAGTAAATACTGCTCGGCTTTCTTGAGATCTTCTCGAATCATTTCACTAACCAACTCGGAAAAAGAAGTCTGCGGTTTCCAACCTAACTCCTCGCACGCTAGAGAAGAGTCCCCAAGTAAAGTGTCGACTTCAGATGGCCTAAAATAGTCTTCGGCCACTCTGATTATTTCCTGGCCTTCCACCAAAGATCCACGCCTTCCTCTTGCTTCATCATTGATCGTATCGATGATTCCCACCTCATCCAATCCTGTACCCTGCCATCGAAGGTTTATCCCGATCTCGTTCGCTGCCATTTCAACGAACTCCCTGACGCTGTACTGCTGGCCAGTACTGATGACATAATCTTTAGGTTCTTCTTGTTGTAACATTAACCATTGCATTTCCACAAAATCAGCTGCATGCCCCCAATCCCTCTGAGCGTCTAAATTTCCGAGGAATAAACAATCATCTATTCCCATGGCAATCTTAGTTAACCCTCTAGTGATTTTTCTTGTCACAAAAGTTTCCCCACGTAGAGGAGACTCGTGGTTGAACAAAATGCCAGAACACGCGAACATCCCATACGCTTCTCTATAATTCACAGTTATCCAATGAGCATAGAGCTTTGCTACAGCATAGGGCGACCTTGGGTAAAATGGGGTTGTTTCCTTCTGTGGAGTTTCCTGTACTTTTCCAAATAGTTCGGAAGTAGAAGCCTGATAAAACTTGGTCTTTTCAATCAGTCCCGATAATCTTATGGCTTCTAACATTCTTAAGGGCCCCAATGCATCAGAATTCGCAGTATATTCGGGCTTTTCAAATGAAACCGAAACGTGGCTTTGAGCTGCTAAGTTGTAAATCTCATCAGGCCTGACTTCAGCTATTGTCTTTAGCAGGCTGGAACCATCGGTCATGTCGCCATAGTGGAGTATGAATTGATTGTCTCCTAAATGAGGGTCCTTATAAATAGGATCAATGCGATCCGTGTTAAAAATCGAAGTTCTCCTCTTAATTCCATGAACCTCATAACCTTTTTTCAATAGAAATTTGGCCAGGTAAGAACCATCCTGTCCAGTAATTCCAGTGACTAAAGCCTTCCTGCTTTCATCCACGTGATTATCCATCCGATTTCAGTTTGTGCTACAAAAGAGCATACTTAACTGCAAGCGATTCTTCAGTACAAACATAAAACTTCACGTAGTTATCACCAATGCATCAGAACACATTGGAAGAACTAACTGGAGCGTCCTTCCCTACTCCACAGGTAAAGTAATGGCACGAACCCAATCCCTGTAAAAATCAGGAGTTGCCACCATGGGGATCTGCCTGCGTCTCTTAATCTTCTACATCCCACAGCCATAAATGGAAGGAAGATAGGAACCATGAGAATTGTTCGAGCTGGATGGAACACAGTCACGTCCCAGAAATCATTCCCCATCATTTGATAGTCGACGATCGATCCGCTCCCATCTAACACTCCGGTAAACAGGAAAAAAAACCAGAACTCGGCTCGTCCTGCCTTCCCTTTGAAGTCAGCGTAATGTCTGAAACATTTACTGATAGATCCAGAAAAAGTCATAGTAAACCTACTTACTTTAAATATTTAGTCTGTTTGTGCTTACACAGAAAAATAACAAATGGAAGATTTTGTCCAATGGCCCAAACGATTAAGGCGTTCTCAAACCTCAAAACATATACACATGCAAGCCAAGAGATGAGGGGATAAATGCTCAAGCGTATAAAAAATGTTTTGAAATGTCGTAAATAGCGCTCTATATCAAAGCGCTCGCGCCGTTCTCGACTCATGGTGTTATAACCCGCCAACAAAATCTTAGCATTGGATTTATTGATGAAAAAACCAATGGACAAATAAGTAAGTGAGACGAAGACGAGAACCAAATAAAAAAAAGTCACAGTGTTTTTATCCCGAAATGAACAAGCTATTTAATTCTGCACTCAAATTTATCCAAATTAAGGGTTTCGTTTGCAGAATAAACTTTTTATAAAAATTCATATATTTTTTCCATCAAAATATTATATAACCATATAGCATGTAACCTTTACTTCTCATTACAATAATGATAAGTTTACGTTACATTCTGTTATTAAGAGGAGATTATGGAAAATTTAATACCAATTTTAGGAATTCTTACAGGAATAATCATTCCATTGTCAGTTTTTGTTTGGCAATATTTAGAAAGCAAAGATAAGAATAAAACAATTTTAGAGATATCTAAAAACCTAGATGATCCTGCAAAAATTGAGGGTATGATAGGCATGCTTGATGAAAGAAAAAAAGAACCAATTGATTATAGAAGAACTGGTGTAGTTACGCTATTTACTGGTGTGGGTCTATTTCTATTGGGAATATTTTTTCTAGGTTCAGTTCTTAAGGGTGTTGGTGGACTGGTTGCCGCTATAGGTATGGGACAAATAATTGCAGGTTATCTCTATCCAAATACTAGTGAAGAAATAAATGAAGTAGTTGATAACTTTGAGAAGTATTAAAAGGATATAAGCATAAAAAATTTTATTAAAAATAATCGTGAAGAGTTCGTGGAGAGATAATTTTGGGTAAGAACCATAAAAAACTTTTAAACAATCTTGAAGAACTGCGAAAAAATGCTGGGCTAACTCAGCAAGAATTATCTGTAAGTGCTGAGGTTTCAAGAAAAAGCATCAATGCAATTGAAAATGGCATATATGTCCCCTCTACTGTTCTTGCTTTAAAAATTTCTAAAACTCTTGAATGTAAAGTAGAGGATTTATTTAAATTGCCTAGCAATTAATTCGGTAAACGAAATTACTCGATCGTGACTGACTTGAACAAAACAGTGATTTGATTCTTTATCCTTCATTCAGAAAAATAATCCTCGTCTATTTTGTATGTTTCAAATGATGTTGAAGCCTCTGTGCCAACCCCAAACTCGATCATCAAATCAAACCATTCTTTTTTGAGAGTTAGATGTAAAACCCTACTACCCAAAATCACTCCACTGTAACGGATTTTGCCAAATTCCTAGGCTGATCAACATCACACCCTCTGTGAATGGCGGCATGATAAGCCAACAGTTGCAGAGGAATGCTCGTCAAAATTGGTAACAAGGCCGGTATGGTCTGAGGAACCTGGATCACATGGTCTACCTTGGCCCTTAGTTCTGAAGCATCATCACTAACGACAGCGATGACTTTGCCATTTCTCGCTTTGACCTCTTCAATGTTAGATACCACTTTGCCATAGACTGGATCTCGCGGTGCCAAAGCCACCACAGGCATGTTCTCATCAATCAAGGCAATAGGTCCATGCTTCATTTCTGCAGCTGGATAACCTTCCGCATGTATATAGCTCACTTCTTTTAATTTTAGTGCTCCTTCCAACGCAGTAGGAAATTGATATCCACGACCCAGATACAGAAAATTAGTCGCTGCGCCGTACTGCTCAGCCAATTCTTTCAACATGGGTTCGAGTGCCAGCGTTTTGGAAACCTGTTCAGGGAGTCTAATCAATGCCTCCACTAGCTCCTTTCCCTGCAGAACAGAGAGTTTTCTGCGTCGACCCAAATAGAGGGCGAAGAGAGCTAGAGCAACAATTTGGCTTGTGAACGCTTTGGTGGAAGCCACACCGATTTCTGGCCCGGCATGCAGATAAATGCCGAAATCTGTTTCGCGAGCGATTGAAGAGCCCACAACGTTTACAATGCCCATTGCATGTGTACCCCAACTGCGAGCCTCCCTCAATGCAGCCAATGTATCTGCAGTCTCACCTGACTGGCTGATAGCAACGATTAACGTGTCTTTCTCTATCACGGGACTTCTGTAGCGAAACTCTGAAGCATATTCGACTTCAACTGGAATTCCAGAGATTTCCTCTATCATGTACTCCCCGAGAAGCGCCGCATGCCAACTGGTTCCACAACCAGTTATTACTATGCGACGAATCTTGGCCAGGTCTGCCTCATGCAACTTTAGACCTCCCAACCTTGCGTCTCCTGTCTTCTCTAGAAGACGACCTCTCATGACATCCCTCAGTGTCGAAGACTGTTCACAGATCTCTTTAAGCATGAAATGTTCATGGCCACCTTTTTCCGCTGCAGACAAACCCCACTCTACTTGATGAACAGAACGCTCTACCTCACCCTGTTCCAAATGGAGTATCTTGTAATCGTTTGGAGTCAATACTGCGCAGTCTCCGTCATCCAAATACACAACGTCTCTAGTATGTTGGATCACGGCTGAGACGTCTGACCCCGCTAGGTTTTCACCTTCGTCTCCAATCCCTATGAGTAACGGACTCCCGTTACGCGCAACCACTAGTTTATTTGGATCCCTGCTACTTATAACGGCTATCCCAAAGGTTCCTTCCACTTGATGAAGAGCTCTAAGAACTGCAACTTCAAGAGTATCAGAATCCCCATAAGCTTCATCTATGAGATGCACTACCGCCTCAGTATCTGTATCTGAACAGAATCGATATCCAACATCAGTCAACCTAGACCGAAGTGCTTCAGCATTTTCAATAATGCCGTTATGTACCAAGGATATATCACCATCCTCGTTTACATGAGGGTGGGCATTGGGAATGTTGGGCCGGCCGTGAGTCGCCCAACGAGTGTGCGCGATTCCACAAAACCCCTGAGGCATTTTACCCAAAAGCTCACCTTCCAACTCTTTCAGTTTCCCGTCTTTCTTAACTGTTGACAAGTGCATATCTGGTCCCAAAACTGATAGCCCNGCGGAATCATACCCTCTATACTCGAGACGACGAAGTCCTTCCAGAAGAATAGGACCCGCCTGTTTAGGCCCTACATAAGCGACTATACCACACATGCTGTGTCTCCTTTCGGGATAATGGATTTGGATAGCGTCATCGGACATCCTCCAAATGTCTCACCACATCATCAATCAATGCCTGCACAGTATTCTGATCACATGCTTCCGCTATCAATCTAACTACTGGCTCTGTTCCCGAAGGTCTTATGTGTACCCATTTCCTTTCACCTNACCAATACATTCTTAGTCCATCTGTTTCATCACAATGAGCACCCGACATCTCCGACTTCAAAACATCGTATACTTGGGGAAGTTTCTCTTTGGAAATAGTAATTTTTGTTTTTTGTATAACGTACCTAGGCCACCTGCTAGCACATTCTGACNGNGCTTCATTCCTTTCAAGTAAATGCTGTAAAACCAGAGCCGCTGCCAAAGGAGCATCTCTGGTGTGGTGAAGCTCAGATAGAATTACACCGCCATTCCCTTCTCCACCTATAGGAGCCTCTTGTTTTTGCATTCCCCTTACTACATTNATTTCCCCAACAGACGTGCGAGTCAGTTGGCCTCCATGATGGCGTACCACATCATCGATGACCTGACTGGTNGACAAATTAGTCACTACGCTTCCTGGTCTGTTATTAAGAACTACATCGGTGGCGAAAGCCAAAGTCATGTCTTCACCTAAGGGCGTTCCATGCTCATCAACCAAGGAAAGGCGATCCACATCTGGATCAACCGCAAATCCCACCTCNGCCCCCGTTGTTTTCACTAGATGACTTAGCTCCAGCAGGTTGTCTGCGGTTGGTTCAGGNTCTCTCGGAAACTTNCCATCGACTTCCGTATGTATCGCTACAACTTCACATCCAAGAGCCTCTAACAATAAAGGCATAATGACTCCTCCNGCTCCTCTGACACAGTCCAAAGCAACTTTGAACTTGCGCTTTCGTAATCTCTGCAAGTCTAAAACAGACAAATNCAGGATTTCTTTTACATGTGTGTCAGAAGCATTTTCTTCTGATTGATAACTCCCCAACTGATCCCAAGGNGCAAGATTCCCTTGGCTTTCTTCAGAGATANAATTGAGGAAAGAAGTCATCATCGTGACATCTAGAAAACTTCCGTCATGAGAAACCAACTTGAGCGCATTCCANTCTGCGGGATTGTGGCTNGCTGAAATCATTATGCCACCCAAAGCATTTTTCTTTTCTACTGTAAGCATAGCAGTTGGAGTCGCCACTATCCCGAGATCTAGAACGNTCACACCCCTGGACAAGATGCCCGCACAAACTGCTCGAGCTAGCATTGATCCCGAAGTTCTTGAATCCCTCGCCACAACCAATACTTTGCCATTATTCCGCTCTCTGAGAAAAGAAGTAAACTCCCCAGCCAATTCACAAACAAGTTCAGGGGTCAGAGGATCGCCCACTCGACCACGGAATCCCGATACACTGACCATCAGGCCTTCTGGGATTTTCTGTGTCATTTTCCGCCATTTTAGGGTGGACAGTATGGTTTTGATGCCCTATTTACTGCATACAACACTACCAATATTAGTAAACGACCTCAACGACTAGCCGTAGCAAAGTCACTAGAGGTTTTGCTACATTGCAGTAGGAAATTGATCGCCTTTTCCAAACATGGAACATATACGAGCATACTAACAATGAAAAAAATAAATCCAAACCTGCGTTTTGGAACACTAAGTATACACGCTGGACAACAGCCAGATCCCTCAACAGGAGCNATCATCACTCCTGTTTNCCAAACTTCCACCTTTGTTCAGCCTGGAGTCGCAGACCCTNTTGATGGATACGACTATGCAAGGGTAAAGAACCCTACCTGCGAAGCGTTAGAAGGCAACTTTGCAGCACTGGAAAGAGCAAAACACGGAATTGTATTTTCAAGTGGGCTTGCCGCTATTGAAGCTGTCGTGAAATGTTTCTCAGCCGGAGACCATATAATCTGTGAAGAAAATACTTATGGCGGAGTGACTAGGCTATTCACGCAAGTACTATCAAATTTGGGCTTAGAATTCTCCTTCGTAGACACACGCGATCTGAACAAAATCGAAGAAGCCATAAGACCTCAAACGCGTCTGGTACATGTAGAAACTCCCACTAATCCAATGATGCGGATCTGTGATCTCAAATCTATTGCACAGATGACTAAGACTGCTGGATGCCTACTGATGGTGGATAACACCTTTGCCTCACCCTTTAATCAGCAACCCTTAACGCTCGGAGCAGACCTCACGGTTCACTCCTCTACAAAATACCTAAACGGCCATAGCGACATCATCGGCGGTATTTTGGCACTAAACGATTCAGAACTCGCTGACCAAATTCGATTTGTAAGGAAATCGACTGGTGGAGTGCCAGGACCAATGGATGCCTGGCTTTGCCTAAGAGGNACAAAAACACTCCATGTGAGAATGGAACGACACAATCAAAACGGACTAGCNATAGCCAGACACCTAGAAAACANCAGAGNTATAGAACNTGTCATTTATCCTGGACTAGAATCTCATCCACAATATGAATTGGCAAAAAAGCAGATGAATGGATTCAGTGGCATGGTATCACTAGATTTAGGCAATCCTCNGGCTGCCAAGAAATTTGCTGAGAGCACTCAACTCTTCCAGCTTGCTGAAAGCCTTGGTGGTGTAGAATCCCTCATAAGTGTTCCAGCCCTTCAGACTCANGCCTCCGTTCCACCTGCCCTGAGAGAAAAGATGGGTGTAACAGAGGGTCTAGTGAGNCTATCGGTAGGAATTGAGGACATCGATGATTTACTAGAGGATATAGAGCAAGCTTTAGGCTGAGTTATNTGCCCCNANCAGGTTCCATGCTAGCAAAGGACCCGAATGACTACTCCATAAATATCATCTTATCAAAAACCATAGCACTACCTATGACCCCTGTATTTGTAATCTTTGCCATTAATGCAACTCACTGTCGTGATTCAGCTTTGAACATTAGACTGACAGGCTTAGGGATTCGTGAGCGTGCATAATCAAATAGAACCTGGAATATCAAAATGAAAATCCTCATAGTCGGAAATGGAGGTAGAGAGCACACGCTGGCCTGGAAGTTGAAGAAAGATTCTTCTGAATATGAAATTTTTTCTACACGACCGAATGGGGGTATGTTGATTGACTCGAGGCCTGTANATATATCACCTGAGGATATAGAATCCATTGCCGAATGGTCATCTAGCCAACAAATAGATCTGGTCATCGTGGGACCAGAAGCACCTCTGGCNACAGGTCTAGTCGATTTACTGACCACAAAAGGNATCCCAGCTTTTGGTCCGACCAGAGCAGCAGCAAGAATTGAATCCAGTAAGAGCTATGCCAAGCATCTCATGGTCCAAACAGGAGTTCCGACTGCCGATTTCAAATCNTTTACTGATAACATTGGTGCGCAGGAATACATCAAAAAAAGAGGGGGTCCAATTGTAGTAAAAGCATCGGGACTCGCTGCCGGCAAAGGTGCCATAGTGTGNGAAAATTCTGAAGAAGCTAGAGAAGCTCTGNAAGTCATNATGAATCACTCGACATTTGGNGCAGCAGGAGAAGAAGTTGTCATTGAAGAGTTCATGGAAGGGGAGGAACTATCTGTTTTCGCTTTATCTGACGGTCAAAACTCATGTCTAATGCTACCATCTCAAGATCATAAACGAATAGGTGAAGGAGATTCAGGGCCGAATACTGGAGGCATGGGAGCTTATGCCCCAATATCCCTAGCGACAGAGACCTTGCTGGGTCAGATCCAGGATCAAATAATCCAACCGACTCTTTGGGCTTTGGCTAAGGACAATTCAGAATTTAAAGGTTTACTTTATGCAGGAATAATGGTCACTGACCAAGGCCCTAAAGTAGTAGAATTCAACTGCCGTTTTGGAGATCCAGAAACACAAGCCGTACTTCCCCTACTGAACAGTAGCCTATTGGAACCCATGACTGAAATAGCCAATGGTGAGAATATCTCTAACCTTCGGCTCGATTGGAGTAAAAAATCAGCACTGACCACAGTGTTGGCGTCATCAGGTTATCCCGGAGCGTATCCCAAAGGGCTACCTATCAACATTCCAAAAGAAGTTGCTGATGACCCTCAAGCTGTCATCTTCCACGCAGGAACTTCAATGGATACATCTGGCCTGGTAACCTCGGGAGGAAGGGTGCTCGCAGTAACAGCTATAGCAGATAGCTTGGGAGCAGCATCACTCAAAAGTATTGAACTTTCCAAAAAGATAGGATTTGAGGGGAAACAATATAGAAAGGACATCGGGTGGAGAGAACTCGCTCGCTCCAATATCCAGTCTGCTTAGGCTACTAACCCTAATATGCCTGAACTACCAGAAGTAGAGACCATTGTAAGAGACTTGCAAGAGTTAATACTTGGGAAGACCATAAAAAATCTGCAGATTTTACGACCCAATGTAATCCGAGGAAGCGACACAATATTTAAGGACAACTTGATCGGAAAAACTTTTCAATCCATATCTCGCAGGGGTAAAAATATCATCGCGAATATGGATTATGGGCTTATCCTTGTTGTGAATCTTGGAATGACGGGACGCCTGGGATTACAACAGGATGATTGTCTGTTTACCCATCCAGCCATCTACTTCACCCTAAATTCTGGAAAAATTCTGGTCTATGATGACGTACGCCGCTTTGGAAAACTGGATATTTACAGTGAACAAGAGTGGCTAGACCGCTCCGCACAACTGGGACCTGAGCCACTATCTCCAGAGTATAAACACACTGATCTGCACGAAAAGTTAAACTCATCTGGGTCACCGATACGATCTTGGCTCCTGGATCAAAAAAACATTGTGGGAGTAGGAAACATCTATGCTAACGAGTCCCTGCATCTTTCTGGGATACATCCACAACGACCAGCCAACAGAATCACCAAGACAGAATCACAATTGCTTTACAAAGCTCTGCGGAAGATTCTAATAAGTGCCATACAAAATAGAGGTACTACTCTAAATAATTACCGGGACGTATCAGGCAAAAGCGGAAACAATAGCTCAAAACTAAGAATCTATGGCCGTCACGGGGAAAAATGTCTTAGTTGTTCAGACCAAGTGCAAAGAATAAGTTTTTCTAATCGTTCCGCATTCTTTTGTCCCAGTTGCCAGAGGTAAACTCCTAATGCCAGTCCTTATGATTTTGCTAATGGTTACTTTCCTAGTGCCGAATAAAGCCACGACTCAAATCAGCGACGGTAAAGACCTTCCTGTCACCAACTACCGACTGGCCAATGGAATGGAATTCATCATACTGGAAAGGTCGACCTCACCAACAGTTTCATTCGTACTCCATTATAAGGTTGGAGGAATTAATGACAACATGGGGAGTACCGGAACTGCTCACCTTCTAGAGCACCTACTTTTTAAAGGGACTAACGACATAGGCACCCTGGATGCCGAAAAGGAAAAAATTCTCCTTGATCAGATGGACTTACTAGAGGATTCTATATTCCACTTGCAAAAGAATAGCCCATCATCTCCAACGATAGACAACCTTAAAAAAAGTGTCATACAATTAGAAGATCGTGCCCGAATATATGTCGCTTCTAACGAGTTCGAACGGATATTCAGCAGGAATGGTGCAAGAGGCCTGAATGCAAGTACCGACTCTGAATCGACAAAATATTACCTGGAACTTCCTTCAAATAGAACTGAACTTTGGTTTATGCTGGAGTCAGAACGTATGAGCCACCCAGTTTTCAGAGAGTTTTACACTGAAAGAGATGTGGTTGCTGAAGAACGTCGTTTGAGGGTCGACAACCAACCAGGAAATTTGCTTTACGAAGCTCATTTGCGTGCAGCATTTACAACTCATCCATACGGAGAACCAGTCGTCGGAGTCATGGACGATATACAGAATCTAACCAGAAAGGATATCAAATCTCACTACCAACAATACTATGGTCCAGATAACGCTGTGGTGGCGATAGTAGGCGATGTAAGAACAGAATCAGTTGAACAATGGGCGAATAAATATTTTGGACATATTCCCCCTATTGGTTTTCAGCAAAAGACCCCTCCAAGCGAACCAGTACAACGCCAAGAACGACGTGTTTCGGTAGCCTTTGAAGCAGAACCTCAACTGCGTATCGGCTGGCACACAGTAGAATCTGCTCATCCTCTCAACCCTTCTCTGCTGGTCCTCTCAGCATTACTGACTGGAAATCGAAGCTCACGGCTCTTCCAAAGGCTTGTTGTCGATGATCGAACAGCCAGCAATGTGAGCTCGTCATTAGGGCCAGGAGATTTATTCCCAAAGCTTTTTTCAATCAACGTAAACATTCAATCTCCAACTGGAACAGAACGAGTAGAAAAAGCTATATACGATGAACTGGCAATACTTGAGGCGACGCCCCCATCGGAAAGAGAAATTCTAAGAATTCGTAATCAGATCTCAGCAGGACAAATTCGGCGATTGGCGAATAATTTTGACTTGGCAATCCAGTTGGCTCACTCTACAGCGATATTCGGAAACTGGAAGTACGGTTTCAGTTTGGCCCAAGACCTAGAAAAGGTCACTCCAGAAATGATAAGCCAGGTGGTCAGGAAATTTCTTACCGCTGAGAACCGGACTGTCGCAACTTTGATACCCAACAAACCTGCAATCAGATGATTTTTCAGACTGACTGGGCATGCTTCTGGGTAAAAACCAAAACAGCTGCGCTATACCTCTGTTTAGTCAATCCTTTCAGACTAGATGCACAGTCACTAAACGGGGTTAGGTATGAGAATCTCGAATTCGAACCATTGACTTTCAACCAGCCTGACGTCAAAGCCTACAAAATACTGGAAGATGTGGATGTACTATTCCTGGAAGACAACTCACTACCTCTTGTGTCGGTTTTTGCAAGATTCCGAGGTGGAACTTCTCATTTTAGCCAAGAGCAACAGGGTGTGGTGACGGCAGTCCCAATGCTCTTGCGATCAGGGGGGACAGTAAATTTACCTTCGGATTCAGTCGATGCATTACTAGAATATCATGCGATAGACATCTCTTTCGGAAGAGATGGAAGAACCTCCTTCAGTGCTTTGAACACCTTGACCAATTACTTGGATGAGGCACTGGAGATTTGGGGTGATTTAATAACCAAGCCACGATTTTCTCCAGACATGGTCCAGGTCTGGAGAAATCAAGAACTGGACTACTTAAAAAGAAGTGAAAGAGATCCGAACACATTAGCTATTAGAACCTTTAATCGGTTGATCTTTGGAGACCAGCATCCAACTGGATGGGCATTGCGTCCTGAAGACTTAGAGCTCGAAGACTTAGCAATCCAAAACCTTAGAGACATGCACGGAGCGATCTTCTGTCGGGATAACCTAACCCTAGGAGTAACAGGCAATATTAAGTGGAAAGAACTGATCCCTAAGCTCAGCAAACTAGTTAGATCGATTGCACCTTGTGAGAGATCTTTTGAGGAGAGATCCCAAATTCCTACCTCTGCTGACCCAGGAATATACTTGATACCAATCGATCTTCCGCAGGCCACAATAATCACAGGTAAACTCAGCGGAATAGGGTTAAACGGCACTGTAGAGTACTTTGCTTCCCAAATTGGCAATTTAATACTCGGAGGTTCTGGCTTGAACAGTCGCTTGTCTAGCCGCATTCGCACCGAAGCCGGTCTTTCCTATTCAGCATCTTCGATTTGGACTACACCTATGAATCCTCCCGGAGTCCTAGCATCGATGACCCAAACAGAGGCTCAATCTACTGCGCGTGCAATCAAACTTATCTCCGAGATTTTGAAAGAGATCACCAAGAAACCACCGAATTCTAGAGAAGTTCAGGATGCAGTCGATGAAATCTCGAATGGATTTATTTTTAATTTTCAGAACCCCGCACAAGTAATCTCCAGACAGATGTTTTATCTCACACAAGGACTGCCCTTAAATTGGCTTTCTGCTTATTTAGAAGGGATCCAACAAGTGAGTCCTAAAGACATTCACAATACTTTCGGTGAATTTATTGGAGAAGGAAACTTGGACGATATGGTCACTGTTGTCGTTGGTGATCCTGCAATTGTCGAAGCTGGACTAAAAAACTTAGGGCCTTTATACATAATCGAACCTCGCTGAGTCTCTCCATTCAAGCTCTATGGAGCTAGTTCTACCTGACAGCTATATGTATCGTCACTACACCGCCAGTCAGATATTTCCAGTCAACTTCCTGAAAACCAGCCTGCAACAGGCTTTCACTCAATTCTTGAGGCTCAGGAAAGTCTTTTACCGATTCAGGCAAATAAGTGTATGCCCAAGTGTGACCTGATAACATTCGTCCTATCACTGGTAGAATATTGTGGAAATAAAAGTGATACAATTTGCGAAGAATCCAGTTGGGAGGAACACTGAACTCTAGGATTACAAGCTTAGCTCCAGGTCGTAACAACCTTGCCAATTCAGCAAATCCTGTATCTAAATCTGAAAGGTTTCTTATTCCAAATCCTACCATGGCCCCATCAAAAATCTCATTAGGGAAAGGCATTCTCAAAGCATCTCCACAAACTGGTAGAATTTGTGAAGTGATTTTTGGTAGTCCTCGCTTCAGCATAGGTAGTGCGAAATCACCAGCAACGACTGCGCCAGAAAAGTCATCTTCCTTAACTAACTCCAAACCCAGATCAAAGGTCCCGGCACAGGAGTCCAGATAGCAACCCGATCGGCAAACTTCCCATCCCAAATGACCGATGGCCTTTTTTCTCCATACCTTATCTATATTCGCACTCAGTAGATGATTCAGTAGGTCATATCTGGGGGCTATTTCAGAAAAAATCTTCTGTATTTGGACCTCTTTGCTAGGCCCGTCGTAAATCCCCTGTTCCTCTAAATCATTCATTAAACCGCTCACAGATGAGAAATAGACTTAGACGGTTTTCGACTTAAGATCAAGCATTTTCAGAACGACGCTAGTAATTTTCATGAGAGATTCAGCAGCAACTGACTCGGGGTTGGAAACGACAGTAGGATTTCCTTCATCTCCAGAAATCCTGACGGACGGTTCCAAGGGAACTCTACCTAGCACTGGAAGATCCATTTCTTCTCCCAACAAATGCACCCCGCCCTGTCCGAAAACATCTATCTCTTCATTACAGTGTGGACAAGCTAGACCAGACATATTTTCTACGATACCCAATATCCTTGTGTTCACTCGTTCGAACATCTTAATCCCTCTCGCCACATCTCCTGTGGCAACCACTTGAGGAGTGCTAACCATAATGACTCCATCTATGTCGATGCTCTGCACCAATGAAAGTTGAGCATCACCTGTTCCGGGCGGCATATCCACAATTAAAAATTCAAGATCGCCCCAATCAACTTGCTCCAAAAACTGTTTCAGAACTCCAGATATCAATGGCCCTCTCATTATTGCTGGCTGATCCTCATCCAACAAGAACCCCAGACTCATCAAACGCACTCCATGAGCCTCCATAGGCTGGATCATTTCCTGACCCTTCGCTCCTGCAACCGTTGGACGGCCCTTGGTGCCAAACATCAACGGAATATTGGGACCGTAAATATCAGCATCCAGAAGGCCCACAGATTTGCCATGGGACGCAAGAGACGCAGCCAGGTTCGTGGCCACCATTGATTTACCAACTCCACCCTTTCCAGAACTGACAGCTAAAACCTTAGTCTTCTCACCGAGTACACCTAGTTTCTTTGTTACTTCAGGCACCTTCCCAGGACCACTCCCCGAAACCGATGCATCAGGAGGATTGACTTGATTGGCACTTGGGGCAGTCGCGCCTGACTGGGGCAATTGCACTTTAATCTTCAGCTCTCCCAAGTCAGTTATAGCCTCCAAAGCTTTTCGTGCTTCTTTAACCAATCCTGGAGGATCGTCGGCCTTGGGCACAAAAGAAAAACGCACATTAGATTCACCTGTTATTTGCAGGTCTTGAACATGATCACTTTCGACAATGTTCTTACCAGTAACTGGGTGAACTACACCCGACAAAATCCTAAGCACTTCTTTTTCGACATTAGCTGTAGTCATCTTAACTCCAAAAGTTACACGACTATCACAATCAAGTTTTAACCAGTACAAGGGCCCTAGGAATTGACCCAAAACCAGCAGGTTCATGCTGACAAAAGTCAAGATTAAAAGAGAGGGATTTGAAAGATTAGACTGCTTGTACCTCCGTCACAGCCACGACCCGTTGTCTCATGCGCTTCTCTATACCTTCTTTTAAAGTTCTCATAGAAATAGGACAGCTCTCACACGCACCTAGCAGTCGTAGCTGAACCACTCCACTTTCTTTATTGAAACTGACAAACTCAACATCTCCGCCATCAGCCTGGATCGCAGGTCGTATCGATTCTAGTACCGCATCTATCTCTGTCCGCAATGTGTCCATCACCCCAGTTCCTTCTTAAACCGTATAGTACTTTCAGGGTAAATCTATAGCCCCACTGACGCGAGGTCTAGTACGCTACCCACCGAGTAGTTCCATCAACTAAATCAACAAGAATATTACTGTCCTGTGTCTTTTATCAGGCTACCCAACGAATGATAACGATTTGCGTTGATTTCCTGGAAAATTACTCTTTGATTCGCCAACCGAGTCCAGGCCCTCTGATCTTCTTCTACAAAGGCACTTTTTATCTCTTTCTTGCTTACTACTTTGTTGTTCTCAATAAAATCCCAAACCTTTGATTCTGCAGGAGAGACACTCCCCAAGAGTTCGACTGAGCCTGAGGGATCCTGATGAATTGCTAGAATCTCCTGTCTCTCTAAAACTTCAGACAATGGTTCTAAATGACTAGGCGAGAGACCTTTTAGAATGAAGAAGATTTCTCTCGGACGGCTGGTATCAACAAAACGGACCAATAGTCTAGCTACCACCTCATCTGCACAGGAAAAATCCATCACTCCAATTTCTGAAAAATCGATATGAGATAGTCCAGGAGCCTGTATGTTACACAGTCTATCTTCAATTACTGCTCTAACAGCTCGGCCAGTAGTCCTCGTTACTAAGTGTGTATTAGGAATTGGACCCAAGCCTTGCAATATGCTTCCCACATCAATCGAGATGTAAGACATCCATTTTTTAAAGCTCATGTTGAATCCTCTTCGGAACGACGATATTGATCTGTGTTCCTGGAAAATTCGAGAGACCCTCCTGGAGGGAATCCGATTCAAACCAATGTGGTACATCTATAATCCGCGAAGTACCACTCCTCACTGATACCATTCCATTCCATTTCCTGACCTGTTTCCTGATCTGTTGAATCCCCTGTCCGCGTCCCATATCGGGAAAGCGAGTCAAGCCATGAACAAATACCGCCTCCAATGCTTTAGTATCATCCCATTCTTTCCCGAATTTACTGGAATGCTCGCCTGAAAGTGACCCTTTGAAGCCAATGCCAAGATCCGTGACTGAAATAACAACCACCAAACGTCCCAAGCGATGTGACCAATTATAAGTTTGAGCTGCCACCCATCCAGATGATTCGGCGTGCTCAATGATATTTTGACAGACTTCGCTCAAGACTACGCTGAACTGCACAACTGCATTAGGAGCATAATCAAGAGTATTGGTCAATATCGCACCAGCACGTTTCTGGACTTTGTCTACGACTTTGTGAATGTCACTGTTATTAGCAATCTGGGTCACCTCTAACAGTACGTCTGAACTTGCTCGCTTGTCCTCACGACTAACGAACGATTCTGCAGAAAAAATCCCATTTGCAGCCTGAAAGAACCCCATCCTTGCCATGTAACTAGTTACCTCTTCTCCCTTGGGCAAAATCAAGCTGGGAAGATGGCCACTACCATCTCGAACGACAGAACCAGCCGCCAGTAAATTCACCATTCCGTTCGGATCGATCCAATTGAGATCCATGCCATCAAAAATCACATTTTCAGACGAATCGACTGCAACCTCTGAAAAAACACTATCATAACTTTGAAAATCAAGCACTTTCGGCAACAAAATTTTCTGCAACAAAACCTCCAAGTATTCTAGCTTTTAATCGAAAACCAGTTTGATCATCATTCCCCGATTTCCAGGACCGCAAGAAAAGCCTCCTGAGGAATCTCCACTGACCCCACTTGCTTCATTCGTTTCTTGCCCGCTTTCTGTTTTTCCAACAATTTTCGTTTTCTTGTGATATCACCACCGTAACATTTAGCAGTCACGTTTTTCCTCAAGGCCTTTACATTTGTACGGGCTATTATCTGACCTCCAATTGCCGCTTGCAAAGCCACTTGAAACTGTTGTCTAGGGATTAGGGTCTTCAACTTACGGACCAGGTCCCTACCGTATTCTGCAGCTTTATCCCTATGTATGATGACCGAAAACGCATCTACCATATCGCCATTTACTAGAATATCCAACTTTACTAAGTTGCCAGCTCTAAACTCAAAAAAATCATAATCCAAAGTTGCGTAACCCTTGGTGCCGCCCTTCAGTTTATCATAGAAATCCAAAACTATCTCCGCTAAAGGAAGTTCAAAATCCATCTCTACTCTCTGTGCATCTATATACTGCATACTCTTAAAGATCCCTCTCCGATCATGACACAATTTTTGAATATTGCCAATGTACTCTGCTGGACATAAGATTTTGGCTTGTACAATAGGCTCTGATATCTCCTCAATCATCCCTCTATCAGGTAAAAAGGTGGGATTTTCTATTTTGAGTTCAGTCCCGTCAGCAGTGATTATATGATATTCAACATTTGGTACTGTCGTAATCAAATCCACCCCAAATTCTCTCTCGAGCCTTTCCTGTATGATCTCCATATGCAACAGACCGAGAAAACCGCACCTAAACCCAAAACCCAATGCGACAGAGCTTTCGGGCACATGGTGCAAGCTGGCATCATTTAGTTTTAGCCTATCCAAGGCATCCCTAAGGTTTTCGTAGTCATCGCTCTCTGTGGGATAGAGGCCCGCGAAGACCATGGAGTTGACGTCCTTATAACCTTCCAGTAATTGTTGAGATTTATGATCTGCGTCAAGGATAGTATCACCAACCCGCGTATGTGAAACATCCTTTATTGCAGCAATAACATACCCTACTTCACCTGGAGAAAGTTCTTTTAGGGGAATTCTTCCCAGGCGCATAATTCCTACTTCTGTAACTTCGTAACTATAGTCAACGGCACCAAAAGTAATCGACATACCTGCCCTTAGTTTGCCATCGACTACTCTAACGTTTGGAACTGCGCCCTGATATTGGTCGTAAGATGAATCAAAAATGAGAGCTCTCAAAGGCGCATCCGGCTCACCAGTCGGAGATGGTACCCTGGCCACCACAGCTTCCAAGATCGGTCTTATACCGATTCCTTCCTTGGCACTAGCCAGTAAGACTTCCCCCTTATCTACGCCCAGAAGCTCCGCTACTTCTTCCTGCCTCCGTTCTGGCTCCGCACCAGGCAGATCGATTTTATTAACAACTGGTATTATTTCTAAATTTGCCTCCAATGCCAAGAATAAATTAGACAAGGTCTGAGCTTGCACGCCTTGTGTGGCGTCCACTACTAGTATTGCTCCTTCACACGCCGCCAATGAACGTGATACCTCATAAGTAAAATCAACGTGACCGGGTGTGTCGATGAGGTTTAAGACATAGTCCTTATTGTCAGCAGACGTATAGTTCATCCTGACCGCATGGAGCTTTATGGTAATACCTCTCTCTCGCTCCAACTCATTAGAGTCCAAGACTTGTTCACGCATATCCCGTTCGGCAAGAGTCTCAGTTGACTCAAGCAAGCGGTCAGCGATAGTCGACTTCCCATGATCAATATGGGCAACTATGCAAAAATTCCGTATGTAATCTTGGTTCACTAGGAAGATTTTCCTGAAATCAAAGTTCCCCNCTGCTGATNCCATAACCTAGAGATCAGCTCTGTCTCACNAAAAAACTAAGTGATCGGATTTGTTAAAGCCACTTCCTAACCATTGCCATTTGCCGACAAGTCATTAGTGTCTTCAAGTATGGCGAAGATATCAAANCCCACTGCACCAGGGACGGCCTCAAGGCTTGACCTNATGGATCCATACACNTTGTCTNAACTAGGAGGCATCGANTGGATTGCGAAAAGAGTCGTTGAGGGATTCATAATGGGACTACATCGCTCTCCCCACAGAGGATTCTCTGCAGAGTTCGCAGAGCTCCGTTCATATCAAATTGGTGATGACATCCGACATGTAGACTGGCGTATGTTCGCTAGGTCAGACCGCTANTATGTTAAGCAATTCGAAGANGAAACCAANTTAAGGGCTCATATCTTACTGGATATCAGCAGCTCTATGAGCTGGAGTTCAAACCCTACAAGCCTTCCTACAAAGATATGGTACGCGCAACATCTTGCTGCTTGTGTATCTCTATTACTGCTTCGCCAAGGAGATTCAGTAGGTCTAACTTCTTTTCACGAATTTGTGGTCAATAGAATCGATCCAAAGGGAGGACAGCACTATTGGCAAAAGTTCCTACAACACTTGGTGACCTCCAGACCGCAAGGGAAAACTTCTATCGACTCAGCACTGAACGACGTGGCCTCCAGATTAAATAGAAAAGGCCTGGTAATTTTGATTTCCGATCTTCTTGTNGATCCAGAGGGAGCAAGAAAAATTTTGNGATCATTGAGACATCAAGGGCACGAANTAATGGTCTTTCACCTTGTCGATCCTGGTGAAAGAGAACTTCCGGCTACAGGTGATACACTTTTAATTGATCCCGAAACAAGAGAAGAATTAAACGTTAATGTCGCGGATGTGAGGGTAGCATATAGGGAAGCCGTAGGACAAACTCTAGAAGAGTGGCACAAGGGTCTACAACCTTTTGGCATAGACTATGTCACCATAGGAACAGAGACTTCACTTTCGCAATCTCTTCGCCACTATCTGCATAAAAGAAGCAGGCTTGGATGATGGGTGTATTAACCCCTCTGTTCCTTTTAGCAGGTGTAGCAGCCGTCATCCCTTTGATACTTCATCTGTTCCACCGACAAGATAGACAACGCTTAGTTTTTCCTGCGCTACGTTATCTACAAAGGATGAAAAAAGATCACGCTAGGAAAATAAGGCTTAGGCAGCTTCTACTCTTGATACTTCGTATGAGCGCGATTTTGTTGCTAGTATTAGCCGGATCTCGCCCGTTCCTAAAAAATAATCAAGGAATGCATGANCCTACGGCAACGGTGATAATACTGGACAACTCAATGAGTTCAGGGTTCGTACGCGAGGGCCGTCAAATCCTGGATAGCCTGAAGGAAATGGCACTGCAGGGTGTAGAAGCATCTAGTGACCAAGATAGACTCTGGCTGATCAAAGCTGCTGAGCCTTGGGTGCCAGCCACAACTGGATCTTCCAGAGAGATCCAAGAAGCAATACTCAACACCCGAGTAACTCAAACATCTAGCAATATACTTACAGAACTTGAAAGGGCAGCAGCGATACTGTCTTCCTCAGATCTACCATTAAAGGAAATTCACCTCATCTCCGACCTACAGGAATCAGCTTTTGTCATAACTTCAAAACTAGAACATATTGAAGACACACCACTAATAGTCTCTGCGCTAGAATTACTGGAACCTAATAACGGTTACCTGGACAGCCTTGTGATTGGAAATGGACTGGCTCCCCTGACTAATGAACTGAGTCACATTTCCATACGAGTGCTCGGACCTAAAGGCAACACACAGNTGCCGNTCCGTCTAATAATCGATGATCGGATTTCTGGGGTATCAAATGGAATATCTGGCAGTTCAGTTGTTTTACCGATTGGACCTTTCAGTTCAAACCAGGTGACTGGACACATAGAGAGAGACCCAGATTTTCTGAGTGTAGATGATCGCAGGTTTTTTGTCTTTCAGGTGCGTCCCCCCACTAGAATAGCTACGTCAGGAGAGGTTCCATTTTTTCTTTCCCAGGCACTTTCTGTGCTAGCCGACAGAGCGAGGATTGATTTGCATCCTAGAGCTACTGCACAATTACATATAAGTATTGGTGGAAACAATTTGAGACAGCCAGCCAGAGCAGATCTCGCATCTTTTGTCGTGCCATCATACGACCCTGCATTGTTACCTGGGCTCAACCGATCACTGTTAGATGCAGGAATCCCTTGGAGATATCAGCTTTCCAATACCACAGGAGAATCTCAACTTTCTGAGTGGAATGAAGGACCAGCATTGTCAGGTGTGACTGTCAAGAGACACTATCGTCTAATACCTACGGGTCCAATAGCTATTGGTGACATTCTGGTTCGACTTGAATCAGGATCACCTTGGCTGGTGAAAGGTTCTGGTGCACAGGGGCCCTACACGCTTATTGCTTCAGATTTGAACGAAGAATCTACTAGCCTACCAGTCACAGCAGCTCTCATTCCTTTCCTTGATTGGATATTGTCGGGCAGGACTACTTCTACTGACATTCATGAAAATCGCATCACAGGNGATCCACTTGTAGTACCTGGGGATATAGTTGGGCTAATAGACCCTATCGGAACCACCCAGGAAATAAGAGGCGGGCAAACTTTCAACGCAACTGGAAATCCAGGGATTTATCANTTAATCAGAAGTGACTCAACAGTTACAAAAGTGGCCTTCAATGTGCCCGCACAGGANTCACAATTAGAGACTATCGAGATAGAAACNCTNAAAGATTTACTGCCCGAATCTGCANTTCTAGTGAACGACCCTGNTAATTGGGGAAATACTGTTTTCGTGAATCGGAAAGGAATGGAAATCTGGAAATGGTTAGTAATGATTGCGCTAGTNATACTAGTAGCTGAAACTGTCGCGGCCGCATCAGGACTCGAGCAAAGTCGAGNAAANACTGCAACAACTCCTTCTGGNGAGAATCCCTAAGCATGTATAGAGGTAGTAACCTCATATTAGACTCATTACCAAGTTGCCAAGAGTTTCAGGACTTCTGTGCGCAATTTCCAGACCCAACCAACAAGGCATCGACAAATAAACTGGTGGGTTCCTTAGCTACGCTTTTCGGGATAAGCCTNAACAAAAGCTTATCNAATCAGATACTCACTTTCGTTGCTTCATCCCCAGCCAAAGCTATGGAAATAGAAAGCGATTTAACCACTCTAGTTGGACCAAGATCCTTCGTTTCATACCCGCAAAGAGAGAGGTTGCCTCAGGTCTCCGANGACCCTGATAGACAGATCGATGGAATGCAAATTGAAAGCTTAGAGGCCATCCTNACGGGCAGAACAAGCTTGCTTGTNACAACAATCCGAGCCATGCAAGAGCGTATTCTCATACCAGAATCATTAGAAAACCTTTCTGTNACCTTAAAAGTTGGATCAGAATTNGGTTTCTCNCGATTAGTCCAATGTCTCGGAGAACGTGGATTCAAAAAATCCTCCCTGGTAGAGGAAATTGGACAATATTCTGTCAGAGGTGGAGTCATAGACGTATTCTCGTTCGGAAGTCGCGAACCTTTCAGGGTCGAGTTCGACTATGAAAGGATATCATCCATAAGATTCTTCGACGTATTAAGTCAGCGGTCTGATGAAATAGTTCCTGAAGTTCATCTGCTTCCTGTAAGCTTCGTAGACAGATTCACTGCNGAACCTTCGTCCTTCTCACATCATTCACTGATCGAGATNCTTCCTGGTAATAGTATACTCTTTAACCTTGTAGAAACTCCTTGGGAAAAGATGCTCCNANATNGTTGGAACAAGACCGCCACTATGAAAGAACATCTATTAAACGAAAATATAGAAAGTCTTCCCATAGAGGATTTGGTACTGAGGCCAGAGACCGCAAGNGAAAAATTGGAAAATTTTCCAAGGGTTGATTTGTGTTCTACTAGCAAGCTNTCCCTTGATATAGCGAGCGAGCCGCTGCCCGAAATCAATAGAGACATGAAACTCCTCATCTCTTTCCTAGAAGAAGCAAATAAGTCGCAACACAAATGCCTTATATATTGTGACAATATCAACCAGGTCGAACGCTTAGAAGAAATCCTGGGAGGTCAGAAAAAAATACCCGATGGAACCCTGCTCTTAGTGGGGTCGCTATCCAAAGGNTTTTCCCTAGGAACATCGAANCCACCTTTACACGTATTTACTCACAGAGAAATTTTTAATCGACCTAAAAANCCTCCNCGAACAAGACGCTTTCGTGGANCGTCCCCATTGCANAGTTTATCACAGTTAAAGCCAGGAGATTANGTGGTCCACCGAGACCACGGGGTCGGNATATTTAAGAAACTGGACCAAGTGAAGATCCGAGAACAAACTTTTGAATCCTTGGCAATAGAATATGCCGCCGAGGAAGTCCTGCAAGTACCNATGCACAAATTGAATCTAGTCGAGAAGTGGGGTTCTAGCCTAGGAGATGACCAACCTCCAAACCTTCACCGGATAGGAGGCAAAAAATGGAATACTCTCAAGAAAAGAACGACTGACCATATTGAGAAAATCACCGTCGACCTCCTAAGGATATATGCTGAGAGGAAGACCATCAAAGGACATGCGTTCCCCGCAGACACAAAGTGGCAGAAAGAGATGGAGTCCTCGTTCTTGCATGAGGACACACCAGATCAAAGAGTCGTAACCAAAGAAGTTAAGACCGACATGGAATCGTGCACACCCATGGATCGGCTTATCTGTGCAGACGTTGGCTACGGAAAAACAGAAATCGCAATACGCGCAGCATTTAAGGCCGTGCAGGACGGCAAACAGGTGGCAGTATTAGTACCGACTACCATACTCGCCGAACAACACTATGAAACCTTCAGAGGAAGATTATCCACCTATCCCGTAAATATAAACCTCATCAGCAGACTTACTAAGCCTAAAAAGCAAAAACATATCCTAGAAAAGGTCGCTAGTTCCAGAATCGACCTAATCATAGGAACACACCGTTTGCTATCGAAAGACGTATCTATACCAAATCTTGGCCTCCTTATTATTGACGAGGAACAGCGGTTTGGAGTACGACACAAGGAAAAACTAAAAGAGTTGAAGACGTCTGTGGACGTACTGACCCTAACGGCCACACCTATTCCTAGAACCATGCAATTATCACTTAGTGGAATCCGCAACCTTTCTTTGATACAAACACCACCACAAAATCGAATGCCTATTCTGACTTATACCCTTCCTTGGTCTGACTCAGTGCTATCTCAAGCCCTTCAGCGAGAACTCGACAGAGGAGGTCAGACATTTTTTCTCCATAATTTAGTTTCTGAAATACAGGACATCGCATCAGAGGTTCAACGTCTCCTGCCTGAGGCAAGAATAGCAATAGCCCACGGACAAATGCCTGCAAAAGATTTAAATGAGGTAATGCAAAGCTTTATTAAGCATCAGATTGATATTCTGATTTGCTCGTCAATAATCGAAAACGGTTTGGATGTGCCCAACGCAAATACAGTTGTTATTAATCGAGCTGACCAATTTGGACTGTCTCAACTTCATCAGATTCGTGGCCGTGTTGGGCGTTCTCACAGAAGAGCATATTGTTACCTGATCACACCCGACAAAATGAAAAAGGAAACCTCACGTCGACTGAAAACACTAACTGAATACACAGAATTAGGTAGTGGATTTGCCGTCGCCCTGCGAGACCTCAAATTGAGAGGTGCAGGAAACCTCCTGGGTGGAGATCAATCTGGGTTTGCACACGCTGTCGGCATCTCCACCTATGTGAAGCTACTAGAAGAAACAGCAGCGCGCATCAGTAATCCAATCGGACGAAAGCAATATCCACCTACAGATATCTCCACATCTCAAATGGCCTACCTTCCAGATAATTATATTGCAGATAGCAGCCAAAAACTGGAACTCTACAGTCGAATCTCTAAATTAAGAAAGCTAGAAGAGGCTGAACTCCTACAAGAAGAAATCCTAGATCGTTTTGGAAAACTTCCAGATCGAGTAGAAAACCTATTTTTGATAACCCAGTTAAGAATCCTGGGTCAAAAAATAGGTATCGAAACCCTGCTCTTCCAAGACAAAAAAGTGCGACTAAATTTCAATCCTGAGGTACTACCTAAGTTAACTTCTTTAGAAGAGGCTTTTTCTCAGGGAGAAATAAATGTTGAAATACGAAGACTAACACCGCTCTCGATAGTGCTTCGTCCGACAAAAGACTGTAATTTACTTGAGGAGACACTGAGATCGATCGAAACTTTAATCGAGGAATAGGGAAGACGGCACACTGACATGGTATCAACATTTTCAACTTTAAATGAGCAAAACAACAACACTCAAGGCAAAACTGTGACTACTTCCAAAAAGACCATCGCTACTCTAAGTACTATTCTAATTTTAATGATTGGCTGTTCTGGTGGGGATAAAAACGTAGTTGCCACTGCTGCTGGACATGATCTGACGATAGATCAAGTAGTCGAAATGCTCGCAAGGCAAAACACTCTGCCCAACCAAGCTATAGTAATCGAAACACTCGCCGATTACTGGATAGACTACACACTAATGGGCGAACTATCACTCGAAGATTCCACACTTGCAAATCTCGATTTAAACCTGATACTAAGGCAGGAACTGGAAGAAGAACTTGTCAATCGATATCTAGAATCAGTCATACAATTTGACACGGTCTTTTCCGAAGAACAGCTCCAGCAAGCTTGGAATGAAGCTCCACCAGCAGATTCAGTGCGAGCTGCTCACATATTGCTAGCATTGCCTGAGACTGCTACTGAATTCGAAATAGACAGCCTCTTTGATCTGGGATCTGGATTAAAAGGACGTCTAGACCGAGGAGAATCCTTCGGAAGTATGGCGCAACTATACAGTGATGATACAGGCAATTCTTCTGTTGGTGGCGACCTGGGATTTTTCCTTCCAGGTATGTTAATGCCTGAGTTGGAAGAAGTGGCCTACAATCTGCAAGTAGGGCAAACAAGTGAGCCATTTATCTCACCGTCAGGGATCCACCTGCTTAGGGTGACTGACAGAAGGGCCATGGACTTCCAATCTTCGGTCTCTCAATTCCGCCAAATGATGGTAGAAAGGACTATTAACCAAGCCTACTCGGATTTTCTTAATGACATAGTTCAGTCCAAGGATATTAGAATTTCCATTGAGTCTTCCTCCATTGTCAGAGAATTGGCTAGAAACACTGAAGCGGGTCTAAGTAGCTCCGCATTAAATCGCTCGTTAGTAGATTACGCTGACGGATCTTTCACTGTCCAAGAAGGACTAGATTTTCTTCGAACCTTAGGAAGAGACTTGCTAGACCAATTAGCAGATGTCCCTGAAGAAACACTGGATCAGTTATTGATGGACCTGACACAATCCAGAATTCTGGTTGAGCTTGCAATAGATGAAGAAATTCATACGTCAGAAGGTTACGTTGCACACCAGGACTCCTTGTTTGTCAATTTTCTAGATATGTTGAAAATGGAAGCGGATGCTGTGGGACTTTGGCTCCTCAGTACTGAAGACGGTGAAACTACTAAACAAGCCCTGGATCGAATAACCTTACAGCTCATCCGGGAACTACTAGCGGGAAGAAATCCCCCTTCCTTTCAACAAATAACTGTAGGTGCCAGAAGGAGGCTAGATTGGTCTGTTAATGATCAAGCTGTACTGGCGACTTTAGAGCGACTCGATGAATTACAAGGGTTTTCCACTGAACCATCCAACGGAAGTGTAATAGACCCTACTTCGACCCCCCAACAAGAGAACATTACTGATTCAATCGGTGTAAATTAATGGACTGGACAATTAGTTTTTATACTTCAACTACAAAAAGCAGGCTGATGTAATTTATGCTCAACTACATTCAAGATCTTCTTATTCCTCCCTATAGATACTCGAGCCGCTACCTTTTTATAGTAACCTTCCTTCTTTTGCCAATTTCGAATTACACAAAATCTCTTGAGGCTCAGACCTCTATGGAAGAAGACAATGTAGTTGAACGAGTTGTGGCTCTAGTTGGTGATTCGGTAATTTTGATGACCGAACTAGACGAGTATTTACTAACTCTGGAAGCAAGCGGATGGGCTCGACCTGACGACCCAAACGAATTACTAACGGTCAAGACCCAGGTCCTAGATCAACTCGTTAATCAACAGCTGATTCTTTTGGAAGCGATTAAAGATACAACACTCACAGTAAGCGAAGTTGAGCTCGAAGGAAGAGTGCAGCAGGAAGTTGACGGACAAGTAAGGCAATTCGGAACGACTAACCGATTCCAAGATGCCTTGGCGGAACAAAATATGACAGTTGCTCAGTTCCGTGAGCAACGTAAGAACATGATCAGACGTGATCTGCTTCAGGAGAGATACTTTGCCAAATCCGGAACTGGGGATGATGGAGTCATAATCACTGAAGAGGAAGCCAGAGCATTTTTTGAAGAAAACCGGTCGCAAATACCTCAAGCCCCTGCCACAATTCTCTTCGAAAACTTTATACTATCGCCAGTAGCTAATGATGAATCAAAAGCAGAGGCGCTTGCGGAAGCAGAAAGGCTCCTTCAATTGGCAATGCTTGGCGAGCAAACTTTTGCTGAAATAGCAACCCGTTTTTCCGACGGTCCCTCCGCCCAGAATGGAGGAGAACTGGGATGGATCAGGCACGACGGAAGCATGGTTCCTGAATTTGAGGAAGAAGCCTTTAAGCTCTCTCCAGGTCGGGTTAGCTCACCAGTCGAAACCGAATTTGGTTATCACCTTATTCTGCTGGAACGTGTTCGCGGAGGAGAGAGAAGAGTGCGACACATTTTAATCGAACCAGACATCCTTGAATCCGACATAGAAGCTGCCGAAGTCAGAGCGCAATCCTTTGTAGAAAAATTGGGTTCTGGAGAAATTCCCACTGACATCGTTGCAGTTACGCCTGACACATTGGATCTTGCGCTAGGTCAAATAGCTGAGATTTCACCGGAATATGCTGCGAGCATGGTAACTGCTCAAGCTGGTGACATAATAGGTCCCATTGAGCTTACTGGTCCCAGAATGGAGAATAGCTGGGGGATAGCAAAAATCATCGAAATGAAAAGCGGAGGAAGTAGTGAATTCGAGGACGTTCGTGAATTGATTGAGGAAAGATTAAGATCAATACGAGGTGCAGAAAGTCTGATCGAAGAGTTGCGCAATAGGACTTTTGTTGAAATAAGGCTTCTCCCTACAGATTCCTCGTGATATAACAAATGTCAGTCACAAGACTAGCAATTACCATGGGTGACCCGAGAGGAGTGGGTCCAGAGATAATCAACCATCTCGCACCCAAACTGGGTTTCCAGTACGCAGACGTGGAATTCATATGTGTAGGGCCAGAAGGGCTAGATCCACAAATCGGCCAGTACATCAATACAGGTGTTTTTGAAGGCACAGAGAGCTCCGCAGGGATCATCTCAGCTCTAAGTATTGAAAAGGCTGTATCTTTAGCCATGGAAGGCGTTGTTTCAGGGATCGTCACTGGGCCTATTAGTAAGCCCGCTTTGAAAGCAGCAGGAATTAAATATATAGATCATACAAGCATGCTCTGTGACATCACTAATAGCACAACTGTGGGAATGCTTATGAGTGCCGAAAATACCCCACATGGATTCCCATTGAGAGTATCCCTAGCTACAACTCACATGCCTTTCAATAGGGTTACAGATTCCATCCATAAGGACCTGCTAGTATCACAAGGAAAACTTCTACATCACAACCTTCGTAAATTCTGGAACATCCAAAATCCAAGGATTGCTTTCTGTGCACTAAATCCACACGCTTCCGACGAAGGGCTTTTTGGTGATGAAGAGGAGCTGATCTTCCGTCCTGCTCTGAGGGAACTTGTAGATATGGGGATAAAAGCTTACGGACCCTTCCCCGCAGACACGGTATTCTTGCGAGCACTGAATGGAAATTTTGATGCTGTCATTGCTCCTTACCACGATGTTGGCATGGCTGCGTTTAAAACAGCTACTTTTGGAAAAGGAGTTAACGTAACGTTAGGTTTACCATTTATTAGAACATCTCCAGACCATGGAACTGCTTTTGATATAGTAGGAACAGGAAAAGCAAACATTACATCGATGTCAGAGGCTGTTCGGCTAGCCCTAGAAATGTCCAATAATGCTTTTGACACCTAGTCTTAGCAGGTATAGCTTGGCAACAGTAAAGCACGATATGTAGGATCAATACAAAAGAAAATAACTCACAACCCTGATCACCATATTGATCAAGTTTACGTCTGTAACCAAACGATACGCAGAATCCGAAACCGCCTTGAAGGACGTGTCATTCCGAATTGAGGAAGGTCAATTCTCCTTCCTCACAGGAGACTCTGGATCTGGAAAAACCACGCTACTAAAGATGGTTCACATGGCTGAACGTCCTACACTCGGAGATGTATATATCGCTGGTTTTTCTTCTAAAAAAACAACTTCTAAACAAGTTTGGAAACTAAGGCGTCAAGTAGGCTTCGTCTTCCAAGATTTCCGATTATTGCCTAATCGCACAGTCCTTGAAAACATCGCATTTGTTCTCGAAGTAATAAACACACCTAGTAATGAAATAGGAAGGAAAAGCCAGATACTTTTAGAGAAAGTGGGACTAGAGTCAAAAAGTAATCGTATGATTGAAGACCTTTCCGGGGGAGAAAAACAGCGGGTTGCGATAGGAAGAGCCTTAGCAAGCAATCCTACATTCCTACTTGCAGATGAACCCACGGGCAATCTAGACGTTAAGTCGACGAAAACAATAATGGATCTTTTTTGGACGATCAATCGAAGTGGGACGACTATCTTGATGGCAACCCATGACGTAAGCCTCATAGAAGAATACCCCAAGGCCAGACTTCTGGAANTGGAAAACGGTATTTTGATAAGAGATTCTGGAAATAGAGAGCGNGATTAAAGTGCACTACATACTCAGAGAAACTGTCACTTCCCTTTACCGTTCTCCNATACTGACGGTGTTGTCTATCTCGATGATTTCNCTTGCCCTGTACATNCTTGGCCTATTCGCACTNGGCACATACAATTTCTATCTTGTTTTGAATGACATGGAAGAGAGAATACAGATTGTTGCCTATTTGAGAGATGTTGCAACCGTCGAAGATATATCGGATTTAAGAGATATATTGAACACACTTCCAGAAGTTTCTGCCACTCAGCTGGTGACCAAGGAAGAAGCCCTAGCCAAGGCTAACAATGAGCTTCCTGAGTTCAGAGAAATNTTTTCTGAGCTTAGGAATAATCCACTACCTGCTTCTCTCGAGATTCAACTTGTAGCAGAAAGCCGCACTCCTGAAGGAACCAACAACGTGGTCTCTCATATCGAGTCTCACCCCATTGTAGAAGGAATAGAATACGGACAGGAATGGGTGAGTACTTTTTTTGCGCTCAGTCGCATAGCAGGGGCCGCCACTTTACTTTTNGGTGTGGCATTTTCCATCGCTGCATCTTTGATCATCGGTACNGCAGTNAAAATCAACGTGGTAGCAAGAAAAAAAGANATCGAAATCATGCAGCTCGTAGGCGCACAGNGTCGCTTTATAATGTACCCCTTCCTGCTTGAAGGCGCCCTCACCGGAATAATAGGTGGTGCGGGCGGAGTAATTCTTACCTACCTCACTGGGCAAGTAATGTCACGGTATGTATTCTCAGTAAACTGGCTTCCTTTTACATGGGTACTGATCGGAATGANTNCCACCTTAGGACTTGGAATTGTTACCAGTATATTCTCNGTTCGAAGNCAACTCCAAAAGCTGTGATGCTAATTGCAAAACAAATTGTGAGATTATGGATCTTCTTGCCTTGGACTTTGGTCCTCATTGTACCAGTTCAAGCCCAGCAAATGACTGTAGAGAAAGAATTGGAACAGAGTCAGACAAGACTCGAAGCCGTCAGAGAACGTCGCAGACAGCTNCAACAAGACCTCCAGATATTGGATCAAGAAATAGAGAATGTTTCGGAAAGGCTTGTTAACATTGAGCAACAAATAAGTACTTCTCGGTCTATCCTGGACGAGACACGTTTTCAAGTCCAGACTCTCTCAAACCAAATTAATAACAACCAGAAGGAACTCTTTCGAACTAAGGACCAAATCTCCCTTAGGTCAGCGGTGCTNCACCGTCGCCTGAGACAAATCTATAAGAGAGGGCCNCTACACACCCTCAGAATCCTACTNGGCTCNGAATCCTTCCCAGATCTCCTCACAAAATATAGATACTTATACCTAGCCTCTTATAGGGATCGATCCATGCTNAGAGAGGTTAGAACTTTAGAGGAAAATATTGTTGACCGAGCAAACCGCATCGAAGAAGAGTTTTCACGGCTGAGTGTACTCCAATACTCCAGATTAAATGAAGTAATTAATCTTGACGGTATCGAACAGGTTTANAGAGAAACNTTGCTAGACTTCAGGTCNGAGCAGGAAACTGCTGTAGGTGAAATGGACGGACTAACTGCTGATGAAANTAGAATCTCCTCTCTTATAGAAAGTCTNGAATTACAGAGAGAAGAACTAGCGAGAAGAACGGCAATCAATGCCGAAGAGGAAACTTTTGACTCTAGCAGTATTGGACCAATGGACTGGCCAGTCAGAGGTCCTATTATTTATAATTTTGGAAGGGACACTAGACCAAATGGAAATGTGTTGAGGTGGAATGGAATCGGTATCCAAGCTGAGGTTGGAAGCCCAGTNCGTGCTGCCAAAAGTGGTACCGTTGTCCTTGCTGGACCCTTTGAAGGTTATGGTCCCACAGTAGTTTTGAGCCATGNAGAAGGGTTCTACACACTNTACTTATATTTGGAGGACATTNGGGTGACAGAGGGACACAGTATTTTGCAGGGGGAGGTCTTAGGATCTGTTGGAGGCTTGGGTACTCCTCAAGGTCCCCACGTTGAATTTCAAGTTCGCGTTCCCATACAGGAAGGGAGACCTCAGGCNCAAGATCCTCGCAAATGGCTACAGCCCGAATGATGGAACACATNCATTCACTGANTGGTCACGATCNCCTTCAAACTTCTCTGGCAAGAGCCTGTCAAGTCGGCAGCCTTTCCTCTGGGCTGCTGATCCATGGCCCTCCAGGAGTCGGGAAGCAACATCTGGNACTNTGGGTCGCCCAAGTTTTGCTGTGNCCCAATAGAACCCCTACTGGCCCCTGTACAGNATGCAAATCTTGTTCGTTAGCTCTCAAAGTGGAGCACCCAGATTTACATTGGTTTTTCCCAGTGGCCAGACCAAAAAATGTGAACNCCAGTAATCTTGAAAAAGCGTTGGAAACTGCCAGACTAGATTCCTTAATAGAAAAGCGAAAGAATTCGCTTCGTCCTATCTCCTTGTCCAATGAGACCCGAGGCATTTACCTAGCAACAGTCAAACATCTCAGGAAAAAAGCTTACAAGAAACCATCTATGAGTTCCATGCAAGTATTCTTAATCGCAGACGCCCAAGCGATGGTCTCAAGAGATGCAAGCTCTGAAGCGGCCAATGCACTCTTAAAAATCTTAGAGGAACCACCCTCTGACACTTTCTTTCTGATCACTTGCGATAGACTCAAAAGACTACCTCCAACAATCATCTCGAGGACAGTCCCTATACATCTTCCTGCAATCCCTACCGATAAAGTCAAGGATTTCCTTATGGAAAACCTACAACTTACAGAAGAAAATGCCAGTCAAGCTGCACTTCTATCAAGAGGTTCAATAGGAAGATCATTAGCGTTCATCAAAAACAATGAGAGTGANAATGATGGGAGCTTAGAATCGGCAAGGCAGAAGTCTTTCCATCTCTTAAGAGCTTGCCTCCAAGAAAATAAAACTTTGATTTATCAAGAGTCTATGAAATTGGGTGGAGTTTCTGGCGGTACCTTAGAACATATCTTGGANGGCNTCGGGGATGCTTTGCGNGACCTAGCACTATTTGCCTTGGNTAAGCAAAATAAAGTAATCAATACCGATACNATGAAGTTCCTGGAAGGAGCCTGTTCGAAATGGAAAATCAATCCACAATCTATAGNGGAAAGCTATCATTACTTAGATCAAGCAAAGGAACTAATAGACGGCAATGTGAATTCTCAGTTAATCATTATAAACCTTCTTGTAAAAATCCAGGAGACACTAAGTGACCGATCTAACTAAGAGTCGAGGGAGTGATCATAAGAANTTCACCCACTTAAACNAAACTGGAGAGGCGCATATGGTAAACATCTCCGATAAACAACCTACCTATCGAACCGCTATAGCCCAGGGGCAGATCTCCATGACCCCTGAGACGTTAGCAAGAATCAGACAGGATCAAGTCAACAAAGGTGATGTCCTGCAAGTCGCTAGAATAGCTGNNATAATGGCTGGNAAAAAAACCTCTGANCTGATNCCTCTTTGTCATACTATACAAGTCACCTCCCTANAAGTGAATTTCACAGTAAACGAAACCCTTCCAGGTTTGNTTGTCGAAGCNGAAGCTTCCTCTGTGGGGAAAACTGGAGCAGAGATGGAGGCACTCACAGCCGTTTCCATAGCGTTACTGACTATCTATGACATGGCGAAATCATTGGACAGAGCCATGGTGATGTCTCAAGTTAAGCTNCTATCCAAAGAAGGTGGGAAATCAGGACAATGGTCAGCAGAATAGCCGTCCACAATTGACTTCACAANCGAATCNAGGAAGAANATCATGAAGNATTTATTGCTAGTCTTNNTCAGTTTCGGCTGTGNTACTTCTTCTAANATCGAAACGGATANTCTATCTCCANCAGAGATAATTCCATTAGCCGAATACCAAACCANTATCNGACAGGNAGGAGACAACATCTCCGATNAAGCNATCTATAACCATNTCTCCTTTCTCGCAAGCGATGACCTTTTGGGACGAGACACCCAAANCTCANNTCTTGAAATCGCAGCTAGCTATATTAGAGACCGAATGTTGGAATCGGAGCTTCAACCCTTGGGGAATGATGGAACATTCTTCCAAAGATTTCCCTACGTTAGCACCACGCTGACAAAGCAATCTCTGGCTTTCAATTATACTACAGAAGCTGGACAAGAAAACCCAGAATGGACGAAAGATTTCTGGGTTGTGCCTGGCCAGGAAGTCGCCTCAGAGGTAGAAGTTGTTTTCGGAGGATATGCTGGGAATCCGGTTGAAGATTTAGGCTGGGAAGGAAGTGGAAAAATTGTACTTTATACAACAACAGGTAACCCATTACAGAGTGAAGAAACTTTGACTGCCTTACAAGCTGCAGTCCGCACCAGGGCTGCTGGGATCGTTTTACTCCTGGATGAAACCAATACAGCTGACAGTATTTTAGATCTAGCTGCAGCTATTGAAGGACAGGGATTAGTGATACCCATCCCTATTGTCGGCTTATCAAACGGTGAGTCTCAGAAATTACTACGACTAATTGGCATTCCTTTCCCCTCTTCTCCGGAGCATTCTACGCCACAGTCTCCAATCATTTTGCCTCAGGTTAAAATGTCCCTGGAAACACCGTATGAAGTATCTGAACATCTTCCACCTAATGTAGTGGGACTCATACCTGGGAATGATCCAATGCTAAAAGATCAATATATCATCTACTCAGCACACTTCGACCATGTTGGTGTTGGCCTTCCTGATTCCTCTGGTGATTCTATCTATAATGGTGCCGACGACAATGCCTCGGGAGTTTCAGTGCTCCTGGAAACCGCGGCCGCATTTTCCAGATTACCACAAAAACTAGCCAGATCCATAATATTCCTAGCGGTTAGTGGTGAGGAGAAAGGACTCTTAGGGTCCCAGTACTTCTCTGAGAATCCCACGATTCCATTGGAAGACATAATACTGAACATTAACCTAGATATGGTAGGTAGGAATCCCCAGCCAGATACCGTTATAGGAGTGGGGAAACAATATACGAATCTTGGGAAACTCACTGACGACATACTCCAAGAACACCCCGAATTGGGACTTACTGTAATCGAAGATCCAGCTCCCGAAGATCGATTGTTCTTCAGGAGTGATCATTTACATTTCATAAACAAAGACATCCCAGCAATCTTCTTCACCGGAGGAGAACATCCAGATTACCACAAGCCATCAGATGAAGTCGATAAAATTGACTTCGATAAGACAACCCGATTAGCAAAAATGGTTTTCTATCTGGGCGCTCGTATAGCCACTGGAGCGATTTCCCCAAAATGGGAGGAAGAAGGCCTTGAAGAAGTGCGTCGTATCATAGGAGGTAATTAATTGATACTACCGATTTTTGTCATAGATGCATTTACAGACAAAGTCTTCGGAGGGAACCCAGCGGCTGTTATTCCAGTCAGCAGTCCCCTAGAAGTCGAAGTGATGCAATCTATAGCATCAGAAAACAATCTCTCAGAAACAGCATATGTTGATATATCGTCAATGCCGTTTTCGATTCGATGGTTCACTCCAACTGTCGAGGTAGACCTATGTGGACACGCTACTTTGGCAACGGCGCGGGTCCTATTTGACTTTTATCTTTCAGAAGACATGGAAGAAATTTCATTTTCTTCTAGGAGCGGTGGACTAAAAGCATTAAAAAAAGAGAGGCTCATTTACTTGGATTTCCCAGCAGACCACCCTGGAGTAATTGTAGAAAAGGAGGAGATTAATGAAGCAATCGGAGTTACTCCTCTAGAACTCTATAGAGGAAAGGATGATTATTTGGCTGTTTATAGGGATGAGGATACTATCAAAAATATCCTCCCCAGCTTTGAGAAATTATCTAAACTAGATTCCAGAGGTCTGATAGTAAGTGCTCCAGGTGACAAAGTAGATTTTGTTTCCAGATGTTTCTTTCCGCAAACAGGAGTAAATGAAGATCCAGTAACAGGCTCTGCACATACACTGATGATTCCATATTGGTCAAGAATTTTAGGCAAAGGAAAGCTCTTAGCTCAACAGCTATCTACTAGATCTGGCAAACTCAGATGTGAACTTCATGGAAAGAGAGTATTAATCGGAGGAGAAACAGCAAAATATATGCAAGGCGAGATATCCATCTGATCCATTAATTCACAAAATAAACGATCGACCATGGTTTACAGAAAAGAAATAGACGGACTGAGAGGATTGGCACAGGAGATCCATAAAATACTTAACAACTCCTAGAGATATCTGCTCAATCTTGTTGAGCTGGTACCTTAAGCCAATATCCTATCCTAAGCCTTGTAGCTTGCACTCCAGGATTAGCTTCCAATAACACTGAAACCGACACTCCATATCGCAAGGCTATATGACCTAAAGTATCCCCGCTGATCACTTGATGCTCCAATACACTAAGTCTCTCGTCTTTTGGAACCAATTGGTAATTTCTTTTAAAAATTTCACCTTTCCCTGAAGGAAGCATAATCCGAGTCTCGCTCCCGGGAGAAGTAAAACCTCGGATGAGTTGCGGATTCATCTCTTCGATTACTTGTTGTGTCGTTTCTGCCGCCTGAGCTATTACATCCACCGACGTTGCATCCGTCAATACAACCTCGTCAAACAAAACTTCTGAAACTTCAACTGGATCAAATCCATAACTACTGGGAGACCTTGCAATTGTTGCTGCCGCTATAAACTTGGGAACAAACTCTTGTGTCTCTTTCGGAAGAAAAGGATATATAGCTAAATATAAACTATCTCCCAAAGGACTCAGTGGCGCATGCTCTCTTATCAATCTAGTCACTCTGGAAGGCCCAGCATTGTAAGCTGCCAGACTGAGATACCAGGAACTAAAACGTTCGTAATGATCCTTAAGAACTCTGAGAGCCTCTTCAGTTGAACGAACCGGATCTCTCCTTTCATCCAGAATTGCTGAAACCTTAAGGCCTGCCTCTCTAGCGGTAGCCCGCATGAATTGCCACAATCCCGTAGCTTCTGCAGAACTCGTTGCTTCTGGTCGGAAACCACTCTCTATAATAGGCAAATATCTTAATGAAGAAGGAAGTTCAAGAGACTCAATCCTCAAATCTATTATTCTTGAATAGCGGCCCATTCTTTTCAGGAAAATAGCAAAATCACCAGAGCCCCTGTTGGTCCAATATTCAATCCACCAATCTGTTACTTCAGTGAGGACTCTATCCCTGGAAAACTCACCGTCTACAATTGGATCAGAAAAATATTTAGGCGGTTCAGGAAGCACAAAAGGATTGTCTAGATCCTCGTACCATATCTCTTCAGTATTAATCTCAATGTCTGGAAAGAATGCTGGTGGCAGACCATTGTTATACTTACGGTTACATCCTGACAGAACTAGTATCTGGAGACAAAACAAAGGTAAAACCAGTGTGGAATTGCCCGTCATCTACAGCTCACATATGGCCCATAAACCCACATGCTATAGCCCTCAGAGGTGATAGTTGGGGGCATCTCGTGTTACGGTAACATCATGGGGATGTGATTCTCTCAAGCCACCCGAAGTGACCCGAACGAAGGTAGCTTTTTCCTGCAGTTCTTTGATGGAAGCAGCTCCACAGTAACCCATTCCACTCTTTAATCCTCCCACCAACTGAAAAACTGTATCTGACATTGGTCCCTTATATGGTACTCTAGCCTCTATTCCTTCAGGTACGTACTTCTTTTTTTCTAGTCCTGAATCTTGAAAATATCTATCTGCCGACCCCGCTTCCATCGCTGAGAGTGAGCCCATTCCCCTAACTGTCTTGAAACGCCTACCTTCCTTCAAGAAACTCTCACCAGGAGATTCGTCAGTCCCCGCAAACATTGAACCTATCATTACAGAATCTGCACCTGCTGCTAAGGCTTTGACCAGATCTCCGGAATACCTAATTCCTCCATCTGCAATCACAGGCACCTGTCCGTTGACCCCTTCAACGGCATCGATGATGGCCGTAAACTGGGGAAGTCCTACCCCAGTCACAATACGAGTGGTGCAGATAGATCCAGGTCCAACCCCTACTTTGATTGCATCAACACCCCTGTCCAATAGTGCTTTGGCTCCCTCTTTCGTTCCAATATTCCCTGCAATCAGATCCACTTTGGGAAAACTAGATTTTGTTCGTTCGACCGCCCTAAGCACCCCCTCTGCATGACCGTGAGCTGTGTCAATCACTAAGACATCTACTCCAGCTTCCACTAGAGATGCAGCTCTATCAAGGTCGGGTTCAGAAGCACTGATCGCACCGCCTACCCGTAAACGTCCATGACCATCTTTGCAAGCATCAGGATATAAACGTCTCTTGTTGATATCCTTAACTGTGATAAGACCCTGAAGAATACCATTACCATCAACAACTGGAAGTTTTTCTATCCGGTACTGATGCAGGATCCTTTCCGCATCCTCCAAGGTGGTACCAACCGGTGCAGTCACCAATTTATCTGAAGTCATTACCTGCTGAATTTCTCGATCTAAATCGGTTTCAAACTGTAGGTCTCTATTAGTAATGATTCCCAACAACAAGCCATCTTCCCTAACAATAGGTATACCAGAAACGGAGAAGCGTTTCATCAATTGATGGGCATCCCTAAGAGTTTTTTGAGGAGCCAGGGTAATAGGATCTCTAATCATTCCACTTTCGGAACGTTTAACTCTGTCAACTTCCTGAGCCTGCTTCTCGACAGAAAGGTTCTTGTGAATCACTCCCAATCCACCTTGCCGAGCCGCAGCAATAGCCATAGCTGATTCTGTTACGGTGTCCATCCCAGCTGTCAGTAACGGAACATTTAGAGAAATTCCTGAAGTAAGACAGGAAACCACTGAAGCATCCTCTGGATGAACAGTCGAGTGCTGAGGTACTAAGAGCACATCATCGAATGTCAGAGATTCTTTCAGTATTAGAGCCATACCACGCCCAGTCCATTGATAAGACGAACGCCCGCTCGAGCACTCCACCACGGCAGTGCCAAACGAACAGGCGTTTCGATAGTTTCTAGTTTCATGTAAAATTTTATCCGAGAATGACTTTAGGTGTCAACCCTTTTTGAAAATAACGAAAAACTGATAGTGCACTGTCAGTTTCCTTTTACTCAAAAAAAAACTATTGTTTTCTCTATAAACAAATAGGATATCGGAATCCAGAAGCCATGTATGAGGGTCACATAAAATGAGATTTCTTCCAAACCGGCTAATCAATCTGCCTTCATCAACTGAACAGGTGTACAGTGAGTGGTTACACTCTATTGACTCCGAGTTAGAAAACCAAGATTGCGACCGTTACGAACTCTGTAGAAGGATTTTAACTGATATACACTACCCAACACTTACTAATAAGAAACCACAAGATCTCAGTCTTTCTGACAAAGTATTGATTGCAAATCTCGACCCACGAAATGTAACTCTGGAACCTGAATATTATGCTGATGTGGATTTGCAGAGATATTACAGGGTAAAACCACTTATTTGGTTATGGGAGATGTTCGACCAAAGTCCTCTCTCCGAAAATGTAGACCTGGGGGTCAAGTTTAGACGTATGCTAGCGAAGAGGATTTTTCACAAATGCGGTAAAAATTTCAAAGCTTTTCATTATGTCAAATTGTCATACGGGTACAATCTGGAAGTGGGGGACGATGTAATAATACACCGACATGTTCTCCTCGATGACCGAGGTGGAATCAAAATCGGTGATGGTGCGTCAGTCTCTGATTTTGCAAATATCTACAGTCATTCACACGATATAGTGGAGGGACAAAAAATTGAGACTCCTGTAACCATAATTGGTGATGGAGTACGGATCACCTATCATGCCACCGTAATGTCTGGTGTGCATATGGCGGAAGGGACGATGCTCGGATCTTTTGGAGTAGCTACCCGTAATACTGAACCTCATTCAGTGTATGCGGGTATTCCAGCAAGGAAAATAAAAGACAAGCCCATTACTGCAAAAACAAATTCTTCTGACTGATAAAATTATTGTTGTTCAGACAAATATTGCTTTTTGAGACCTTGTACTACCGAGGGGTCCGCTAGAGTGGTTGTATCCCCCAAAGCTTTACCTTCAGCTACATCCTTAAGCAGCCTTCGCATAATTTTCCCTGATCTCGTTTTAGGAAGATCAGCAGTTATGACTATTGAATCTGGGCGGGCAATAGCACCTATCTTCTCAGCCACATGGTTCCTTATATCCATCACCAATTCATCAGAAGCGTCCCATTTTTCTTTTAGTATTACAAACGCTGCTATGGCCTCCCCTTTCACCTCATGAAATTTTCCAACAACCGCTGCCTCAGCTACTGATGGATGATCTACAAGAGCACTCTCGACCTCCATGGTACCGATACGATGTCCCGCTGTATTGAGAACGTCATCAACCCGTCCTAATATGCTCAAAAAACCGTCCTCATCGATTTTAGCCCCGTCACCAGGAAAGTAAATTCCGTTCCATTTTGACCAATAAGTATCTTCATATCTTTCATCATCCCCATATATGGTTCTGAGCATCGAAGGCCATGGCTCCGTTATCGCCAAAAACCCTGCCTTCACTGACTCTCCATCTTCATCAAGCAAGGTAGTGCAAATTCCTGGAAAAGCTTCACCTGCACTTCCCGGACGTGTCTGGGAAACCGCTGGTAATGTGGAGATCATGATGGCGCCAGTTTCAGTCTGCCACCATGTATCTACGATCGGACATCGCTCCTCTCCTATGACTTCGTGGTACCACACCCATGCTTCTGGATTGATCGGTTCTCCAACCGTACCTAATAAGCGCAGGGACGATAGATCGTATTTTTGTACCCATTCTTTTCCCCATTTCATGAACGCTCTGATTGCTGTAGGAGCAGTATAAAAGATGCTTACATTGTATTTCTGACAAATTTCCCAAAACCTTCCTTTATCAGGCCAATCTGGGGCACCTTCATACATCAAAACAGTAGCCCCATTTGCAAGAGGTCCATAAACGATGTAGCTGTGGCCTGTAATCCAACCCACATCTGCAGTACACCAATACACATCATCTTCCTGTAGGTCAAAAACACATTTTGTGGTGGCGACCACTTGCGTTAAATATCCACCTGTAGTGTGAACTATCCCCTTCGGTTTCCCAGTAGTTCCTGACGTATAAAGCACAAATAAGAGATCCTCTGAATCCATTACTTCGGGGCTACAGTTAGATTCAGCCCCTCTGATTAGTTCGTGATACCAATGGTCCCTACCGTTCTGCATTTCAGCCGAAAACTCCTTCGTGGGCTGTCCTGCTCTTGCTACAACAACAACCTTCTCTATTGTCACACATGACTCTAATGCCTTATCAGCGTTAATCTTCAATGGGACAACTCCACCTCTCCTATAACCACCGTCTGCTGTAATTAAACATGTGGCTCTCAGGTCATTAATTCTGTCAGCTAGTGACTGTGGACTGAACCCACCAAACACCACGGAATGCACCGCTCCAATTCTAGCACAGGCCAGCATAGCTATCGCAGCCTCAGGTATCATTGGAAGATAGATTGCTACCCTGTCTCCTTTTTTCACCCCTAATGACTTCAGAGAATTTGCAAGCCTGGATACTTCCTCTAGCAAATCCTGGTAGCTATAGTGTCGGGACTCTCCGTTTTCCCCTTCCCAAATCAAAGCTGTTTTGTCGCACCTGCCCTCGTCCAGATGTCTATCCAAGCAATTTTCCGAAACATTTATCCTTCCCCCCAAAAACCATTTCGCATAGGGAGGAGTCCATTCAAGAACGGTGTGCCATTTTTCATTCCATTTTAATGTTTCAGCCCAAGATTCCCAAAAATTCAAGCGATCGTCTTTAGCTTTGTCATAAATCCCTCTATCTCGCACTACTGCCTTCTTCCTGAACTCAGCGGAAGCTCCAAACTGTCGTTTTTCGTCTAACAGAGCGTCCAGATTGTTTGGCTTTGCATTCATTCCATTGTTCTCCAAAAATTCGCGTATTCTCAGGAAAAATATTCTAGGCATTAGAACCATCTCTGAGCAAGGCCAATTTGCTTCTCTAGTGACAATCTACTTTTGACCTTAGTTTATTATACCAGGCCAATTTGGAGATTCAAACGAGGCTCTAGACGATATGGACAGTTCTACCAAAAACAACTTTCGAAGAGTTCTGGCAAAACATGGTCAGCGTTATACAAGGCAAAGAGATGTTGTATTCAGTATAGTTTCCAAAACTGCAGCTCATCCAACAGCGGAAAAAATCTACCTAGAAGCACGATCACTACTACCGTCTATTTCATTAGCCACGGTATATAAGAACCTTGACACTCTAGTATCATGTGGCCTAGCAAAGAGAGTCAGTCATGTTGATGGATCTAGTAGATACTGTTGCCGTAGTGACCCTCATCACCACGCAACCTGCCTTGGTTGTGGAAGTGTGAGTGACATCCCAGGAACATTAGGTGCAGAAGAACTCTCTAAAGTGCATACCCAAGCTAGAGATTTCACAATAACCGGATATGAGCTTGAGTTGAACGGATACTGTCCAAAATGTAACCCAAGCTCCTTTAGTTAGAAGCTCTAATTAGTTGCACTCATGCTGAACCTCCCAAGAAAAATCATTTTAAGCCACGGCTTCTTTTTGTGTGTCTTAGCATTTCCTCTTGTTGGGTTGTTTAAAGTATCTGCAATTAGCATCAGTAACGGTGCCATTCACTGTTGTACAGAAGATCTTAAGGCAGTGACTGATCCCGCAATTGGACAACTTAAGGATCGTATAACAGCACTACTTATGCCTCGTGAGCAACGATCAGAAAACTGGGGAGTATTAGTGGTATCCCTTGAGAACGGGGACACCCTGTTTGCACATGCCAAGGACAAAAAGTTGTCTCCAGCTTCTAACATGAAACTTTATACAACGGTGGCCGCTTTACATCTCATGGGATCCAAATTCAGGTATAATACATTTCTCTATCGAGATGGATCGGTCCTAAACGGTCATCTGCAAGGGGATCTAATTCTATATGGTACTGGAGACCCAGGAATTTCAGAGCGATTTTCTGAAAATAAAGCGCAAATGTACCAAGACTTTCTTGTCAGTCTGGAGCAAGCGGGCGTTAAAGTTATTGAAGGGGACGTCATAGGCGATGCGACCTATTTTTCTGGTCCTGAAATTGGACCGGAGTGGAATAACAAGGATTTGAACGACTGGTTTACTGCTCCTGTTTCAGCCCTTTCTATTAATGAAAATGTAGTCACTCTGCAAATTCTTCCTGCTGGAATCACTGGCGCGACACCCTATATCTATTATGATCATGAAGATTTCTCGTTACCCATCTATAATACTGCACGCACCGTAGCTGGTCGGCCAACAGCCCCACTGTGGCTAGATAGAGAAACCCCCGATTCTGAGGTACATATTTATGGGCAGATCCGAACTGGAAGTCCAGGTATTTGGAGACGTTTAACCGTCCCAGACCCTGCTTTACTAGCGGCTACAGAACTCAAGACAATGTTACTTTCTAATGGAATAGAGATAAGGGGGAATGCAAAATCAATCAACAATAGAAAGTTTTCCAAGATCTCCAGATCAACCAACCAGAATTCATCAGACAATATTGTCCAATCTCCACATTTGGTGTCGCAACATGTCTCTCCCGAAATACTTGAATACTTAAAAGTACTGAATCACGAAAGTCACAACCTATTTGCAGAATCTTTATTTAAAACAATGGGACGAATTACCGGCGAAAACGGATCATTTGAAGGAGGGACCAAGACAATACGGAAATTTTTAACAGAGGAAGTGGGAATTCAAAGACAACACATCGAAATCAGTGACGGATCCGGTTTATCAGCTAGCAATAAATCTACTCCAGAAGCATTTATTCAACTTCTTACTCACATAGCAAAAAGTGGCCAATGGCAGACTTTCCTTTCGACACTCCCCGAAGCTGGACGATCCCTAAGGAGGATGTATCGAACTCCTGCAGCAAGAAATTTAAAAGCCAAAACAGGTACGATAGAAGGGGTATCCGCACTCACCGGAGTTGTTAAAACCAGAGATCAAGAGGAATTGCTTTTCAGTATTATTTCCAACGGACTACGATCCACAAATTCTTCTAAGCGGATCGAAAACCTGATCGGTTCTCATCTTGCTGATTTTCAAAGAACACCAGGAACACATTGGCAATAACATACCCAGTAAAAACGTTTTCCGTGAATTGAAGTCTACTTCGTTTACTTTTGCGATCAAGCAACCTTCAGCCACGTCCTCTGGCTGATCTTAAACGTCTTCTTAATTCCACATCAGACATTGTCTTCAGTGTTCTGCTAGCTACTTCTTCGCTATTCCATCGGACATCGGAAAGAGCATAGCCTTTAGCCTCAGTCCCATTTTCCTCTCGCAGGTACATATAGTAGCGACCTTTATAATCCATAGTGGAGTCTTCCTTGGCTGTTGCGATCCAAAAATTGCCATTATGATCCAAAAATTTTCTCATGAAACTTCCATTTTATTTAGTTCCCATTTTTTTGAATTAAGGAGCTTCAGACTAGTTCTTTCAATTTGTTTGGAGTTTTTGAATTTAGCCATCATAATGTCAAATGGAAGCATAGTTGGCAATTCAAGAATCTCCTTGAGTCACTGTAATTACAACTCTAAGTAGATTAGGAATTAATGGTTCTTTGTCATGAAAACCTGCTGTAGACATCCAAGAATAATCCAGTAGTTTTCAACGTTATAGAAACAAGACACACTAAAGACTATCTTTCGGAAAAGTATAAGGATCGTTCTTTAGGCCACTTATAAATCGAAAGGCTCTTACTTGGTTAAGACGCAATCCCAGGATCCTAGGAAACAAATCTCCTCAGGTATTCCATGGAATGATCTAGCTTTGGTCACTGTTTGTCTGATATGGGGTATCAATTTCTCAGTTATCAAGGTTTCCCTGGTCTATTTTGACCCGTTAGCATTTAATGCCGTCAGATTCCCTATGGCAGCCCTAGTTCTCCTCGCCATGCTAAGGCTCAAGGGACCTATCCCAATGCCCAAGAAAAAACACTGGCTGAAAATCATCCTACTTGGCATCCTGGGTAACATCGTTTACCAGCTTCTCTTTATCTACGGTATCGATAAAACACTTGCTGGCAACTCTTCACTTCTTCTAGCTACAGTTCCAATATGGACGATACTACTGGCCACAGCCATAAATAAAGAGACCTATGGCATGGGGGTTTGGGCTGGTATCATTATCACTCTGGTTGGCATCTTTTTTGTTGTTTCAGGAGGCGACAAGAATTTTTCATTATCTGAAAATCTCCCTGTTGGTGATCTGTTAGTACTGTTATCAGCTATAACTTGGGCCACATACACTGTCGGTTCTCAGAATTTAACACGCGAATATGGAGCCCTAGCTGTAACTACATGGACTCTTTGCATAGCTACACCAGGCCTAGTACTCGCTGGGGCACAGTCACTATGGTCCATGGATTTGAGGAGCGTTCCCATGCTATCCTGGATAGGGGTTACATATGCTGGAGTCATGGCTCTAGCTATTGCCTATTACTTTTGGAATTACAGCCTGGAAAAAATCGGCGCCCCGAGAACAGCAGCCTTCTCGAACTTAGTTCCTGTAATCGCCCTACTGACTGCCCTTGTTTGGCTAGGAGAAATCCCATCCATAGCTCAACTTATTGGAACAGTAGTTATCCTAGTAGGACTATGGCTTACAAGGCAGGAAAAATCGGACTCTGGAACGGTCAACGTCAGTAAAGAAAGAAATCCTTAAGAGTTCATTGTTGAGATAAGTGGTCAACCTTTTCTAAGGTATTTTCCGTTCTAATGACATTAGTTCCAATATGGGGGCATTCGTTAGTTTTTCAGAAGCTGTTCTGAGACGTCCCACAACGCGAACCTCATCCATCGGATTTAAAAACGATACCTCTTCAAAAAATTCTGAACCAACAGTGACATAAATAAAATTATCCTCAGTATTGGCCAGCCTTGTTACAAGAAAATTTTCATTCTCATAAAAATCAGAACGTATTCCATCAGCCTTTTCAATCGTTACAAATTGGAGATCCCATTGCAAAAACCTTCCTTCGAATTCGTGTGGCCTATCTGAGAGGTCATCTATATTCACATCTACCAGTACTGGAAGTCTCTCAAGATCTTCAGACGTTTCTGGCGCCCAGAGCCAACCCTTAATACTGACCTGTGCCCAATTACCCTGTCTTGCGAGCACTTCGAATGTAGAAGGCTGTTGAGCCCTGACCAAGGTATCACCGTTCGGACCGTCTAATACAGCCAGGCCTTCTCCTAATGCTAACCACTCAGGCTCTATCTTACCCACTTTAGCACTGCCAATTTCAGATTCCATATTCATCGTCTGCACATCGACCGATTCGGACCAAATCCACACCTTCCTTTGCACACGGATCCATCCAGAAACTCTCTCAACAGATTCTAGAAGAGTGCCATTTTCCAGCCGCCCAACAATCAATCCTTGAGGCCTATTGCGAATGTTTTCACCTTCCGCAGCGGATACCCTCAAATCAAAATCATCTGTATCCACTGCTTGAAGTGATTCTTCCCAGACCCAACCTTCTAAATTTACCTGTAACCAGTTATCCCTCGAAGCGAGGAATTCCAGCTCGGAGCCCTCTGTCATCTGTCCCAACAGTATTCCGTTCTCACTAGCTCGTATATTCTCTTCTTTATCTACTACTGCAATTTGAGCAAAAAGCCCTTCCACCGGCGTAAAATTGCACACAAAGGATAACATCACAGCGAACTGACCCACTCTTGCTATCTGCCCAATCATATTATCAACGCATTCACCGAAGAGGATGTGGAAAAAAGAATAGATAAATATAGGACAGAAACCCTAGGCAGACAAAAGCCCGAAAACATTTTTAGGTTGCGCAAAACCCAGTTGTTGTAGCACTATGAGTGGACTACAAATAAGAAAATTATAAGCTGGATTAATCCCATGTCATTTATCAGAACTATGGCAGTAGTGGTATTCATTTTATTGCCAATGAGTTGCCAAAATGTTCAACAAACTGAAAGTATTTCTACCGAATCTTATCAACCCCTTCCTACTCTGAGAGAACAAGCAGTTGAACAACAGGAGTGGCTGAAGATCCGGTTAGAAAGAGTATTGCCAAAATTAATGCTGGAATACGACACTGACATGTGGATCCTTTCGATGCGTGAATACGCTGAAGATCCGGTTTTTTGGTCTATAACCTCACCGACAACCTTTGCCGCTCGTCGCAGATCAATATACGTGTTCACGAAAAGGGATGATGGGACGGTGGAAAAGCTAGCCCTCGGCGGTACCAGTCAAGGAGGACTTTTCCAAGCATTCCGTTCAACCCGTCCCGCTCCAACACAACCTACAGCAGAACTCGTTGGCAATGAACAATGGAATTTACTTCGCGAACTTATTGAAGATAGAGACCCAGATAACATAGTTCTCAATATTGACCCTGTATGGGCATTCTCAGATGGCCTGCACACGGGAGAGCATGAAGCCCTAATGGAGGCAATTGGAGAAACATATAGCAGTCGAGTCATACGTGAACCTAAACTTGCCATGAACTATATTTCTCTCAGAATCCCAGAAATGTTACCAAGGTACCGAAAGATTCAAGAATCGGTCCATGCACTAATTTCAGAGGCTTTCTCCAATTCTGTAATCACCCCAGGAACCACTACAACAGATGACGTTAGGTGGTGGATGCGCCAGAAATTGCAAGAGCTCGGATATACGACTTGGTTTCAAACAAACGTAGACGTGCAACGTCACGGTGGACTCGATGCTACAGAAGATCCCGTAACTATCCAGCCAGGAGATCTGCTATGGACTGATTTCGGATTGGTAGCAATGAATCTTCATACAGATACCCAACACCTCGGCTATGTGATGCCCCGAGGAGAAACAGAAGTACCAATGGGTCTTAAACAATGCTTGGCGAACTCGAACAGATTACAAGATATATTACTCGACCACATGATACCTGGCTTAACTGGAAACCAGGTATTAGAGCGGACATTAGATCAGATGCGTGCTGAAGACATTAACGGAACCGTTTATACCCATCCGATCGGAGATCACGGACATGGAGCCGGCCCTCTGATAGGTCGTTGGGATGCTCAAGAAGGAGTCCCCGTTCGAGGTGAAGCCATCATGCTACCCAATGTCTGGCATTCAATCGAACTGCAAGCAACGACCGAAGTTCCAGAATGGGGAGACCAGCCAGTATCTTGCCGGCAAGAAGAAGAGGCCTACCTGGATGAACAGGGTGATCGTCACTGGGTGTATAAAAGACAGGATGCTTTCCATATAGTTTGGTAGAATGTTCCTTGAACAATTTTGGAGTGTTGAGTGAATTTATGTAGCTTGATGAAGTCATCGACACTACGAACTCCCTACTCTGGCTTAAATTTGCAGACCTATCCCAAAGAGAAAATTATTTATTCAATCGTAAAAGTTACATTAAGGGTATTTTTAATCGCTTCAATCTGCTGTTTAGTCTCTAATGTAGCAAAAGCACAGGTGATTCCCTCACCGTATAAATTTGTTGACACTCGTCACAGTGGAAGACTCTTTTACGGTCAAGCAACAATAGGTTCAGGCCAATTGGATATAGGGCCAAGAACAGCATCTATCATTGGCGGTCGCTATGGAATAAATGTCGGTAGTGGACTTACTATTGAAATTAACGCTAGTCGATACAATTCTACCCGGTCAGTTTACGATTTCAATGCGTCGGAAGGCCGCAAAAAGCTGGGTGATACTCAGTTGAATTTTGGGGTGGTTGATCTAAGATTTCGCCTTAATCTGACTGGCCATCGAACCTGGCGTTCCTTACAACCATATCTAGCAGTGGGTGGTGGTGCGGCACTCTCTCTGGCAGCCGACCAATCAATCGAAGAAGCAGCTGGAATGCAACAGGAAAAACGTTACGATTTTGGTAGCCAATTTGCTTCCGTAATTGCTGGAGGTCTCGACTTTGAACTGTCACAACGAATCACTCTCTTCACAGAAGGAGTTTTTAACCTTTGGAAAGTCGGTACTCCTGCTGGATGGCTGACTACAGAAACAGACCCTTTGGGTAGCAACCCTAAAGATGAGTGGGTCGCCACAAAGAATCTCTTTGTGGGTTTTAGTTATCGTTTTTGATTGACGATCATGGCTCAATTCGAAGAAAGAATCGCTGACTGGCTCCCTTTAGATGAAGCCGAGAGACGAGTGCTTGAATCAGTGGTGCTTGCCGAAAAAGAATCCATTGCCATCGATGATGCCCTGGACAGGGTACTAGCTAAAGACATTTCTGCGCCTAGCACTTTGCCACCACTGGACAATAGTGCAATGGATGGCTACGCGATAAGAAGTATAGATCTGAAACAGGTAACTGAAACTGACCCAGTGGTTTTCGATGTCGTAGATGTTATTCACGCAGGAACCTTCTTTGAGGGTGAAGTCCGTGAAAATCAAGCCGTGAGGATAATGACGGGAGCAGCGGTCCCAGCGGGAGCTGATACCGTAATCAGGGTAGAACATACCGACGCTGAAAAAAACGAATCTGGGAAGATAGCCATTTTTTCAGATAGAGATCGGGGAAGAAATGTGCGACCAGCTGGAGAAGACTGGGAAAAAGGAACAATCGTCCTAAAAGCAGGGCAAAGTATAGGCCCAGGACAAATAACTGTATTAGCAGCGACCAGAGCAACTTCTATACAAGTTTTCAAGAAGCCCACAGTAGCAGTTTTGGCAAGTGGAAACGAACTGGAGTCACTGTCGAGTAGTTCTTTGGATCCTGGAAAGATACCCGAATCAAATAGCCACCTAATCAGTAGCTCGGTCAAGACTGCCGGAGGAATAGCTTATAACCTTGGTATCGCTAAGGATGATATTAATGATATTAAATCGCATATAGCCAGTGGCCAAAGTGCAGATATTCTTGTGACAATAGGTGGGGCATCCATGGGTGAAGGAGACTTGTTCAAGGAATGTCTTGACCAGGCTGGATTCAACCTTGATTTTTGGCGAACAAGAATAAGACCAGGAAGTCCAGTCTCTTTCGGACACCTACCGAGAGACAACCATAAAGATCAAATAGTTTTCGGATTACCGGGAAACCCTTCGTCAGCAATGGTAACATTCGAAATACTCGTAAGACCTTTTATCTTAGCTATGGCTGGATGTACACACATACATCGACCCATAATCACCGCAGTCTCCGCTACTGACCTTAGCTCTCCCGAACATCTCACTGAATTTCCCAGGGTTCAATTAGAAAAAAGGGATGGACGTTTGGTCTTTTTTCCAGCTGATTCACAAGGATCAGGGTTAGTTAGGAGCCTTGGCAGTGCAGATGCCTTAGCCATCATTCCCCAAGGTATGAGCAGAGTCAGTGAAGGGTCGACCCTGGACCTACTACTTCTTCATGATTCCCCAGGGTTTAATAATTGGTCTAAAAAATCGTAGAAAGTTACCTGATAGTTTTCAGGCTAGATTTTAGGAGTCCCAGATGAAAAAAACCAAACTTTTTCTTTTGATCACTTGTATTCTAGCCTGCACCAACAACACATCGGAAGTAACACGGTCAAACCTGGAAAACGCTGGCTCTATTTCCATTTCTGACGCTCAATATCAAATAGAGCATGGAGACAATAAAGGCTTTGAGACAAGTGATCTGAGTAGTATGCCTATTATCGAACTCATGGAGAAATTTGGAGTTCCTGGCGTTTCGCTAGCAGTCATTGACAATTTTGCGATCCACTGGGCGAAAGGTTATGGAGTAGCTGATATAGAAACAGGACAAATCACAAACACCGAAACAATGTTCCAAGCCGCCTCTATAAGCAAACCAGTAGCAGCAATGGGAGTACTCAAAGCAGCGCAAGATGGTCTATTTGATCTAGACGACGACATTAATGACATTCTTGTGTCATGGGATCTTGACGGCGAAGGATTCACTGAAAATCGACATGTAACACCACGGACCCTCACCAGCCACACCTCCGGTCTTGGAGATGGCTTTGGATTCCCAGGGTATGATCCAGAAGAACCGCTTCCAACAACCGTCCAAATACTGGAAGGCCACGATCTATCAAATGTCGGAGGAGTGTTCATGGAGCGTGAACCGCTGACATACTACGAGTACTCGGGTGGCGGTGTCACCCTAATGGAACTCGCCCTTTCTGATGTATACAACCGCTCCTTCGTTGATTTAATGAGAGAGGAAATTCTTAACCCACTTGGTATGAAACGTAGTTCTTATGCCCAACCAATTTCTTCAGAGCATGATAAAAACGCCGCCCGAGCACACGACAGAGAGGGTGAATCACGTGGTCCGAAATGGCATGTTTATCCTGAGCATGCAGCGGCAGGCCTTTGGACAACGCCCACTGATCTATCCATGTTTATTATCGAAATACAGCTATCTGCGCAAGGAAATTCAAATCGTATTCTCTCTCAAACTATGGTTCAAGAGATGTTAAACCCAGTTGGAGTAGGACCGTTTTCAGTCGGTTTTTCAGTAAGCAAACACGGCGAAGGCTGGTACTTCAGTCACAGTGGGAGTAACTGGGGATTCAGGGCACTGACTCTCGCTCATAAAGTTAAGGGATATGGTCTTGTTATCATGACCAACGGTGACCGAGGATCTGAAGTCATCAACGAAATCAGAAAGCGCATTGAACAAACATACGAATGGGACTCGTTTGATTCTCCTGTGGTGCGCACCTATTGAGATAAATCTAATGATGTTGTGTATTTCAATCCGCCCTGCTTAATTACTAACTCGATTAACAGGAAGGATACTCAACCATCTTTCCCTCTTGGATCCAAAGACCACACTGTAAATTCTTTTTATAGCGACCTTTGGCTACTAACTTTCCGTTTCTATCGAAGGATTCATATGGACCTTCCCATCTACCTTCTATGTATTCGGTCTTGATCCAAAGACTCATATTATCATGATAAGCCAAATAAGGACCATGTCTGACACCCCTCAGATATCTCCCCTTTTCAGAAAGTTTCCCAATGCTCTCATAAACTTCAAACCCACCCTCCCGATGCCCCTCTTCATAGGTACCTCTTTCATATCCTCTTGAACCCAGAGAGTCTACTTTTGGGTGATATTCTTCATAACGTCCGTGGAATAGGCCATTTCTTAAATGACCCTTAAACACTATCTCACCCTCTTCCATCTTGTATACTGCCCCGTCATAAGCCTCCATAGACTCTGGGTTTAGCCAATAGCTCCTTTCCTTTTTGAGACTTTCTAAATCTACGGGAAAGACTTGAGAGAGAGTTTCTCCAGGGGATTGCACAAAAATGGCTGACACTAAAACGCCGATAAAAACTTTTTTCATCCGGTCCAAACCTGTGGTGTCATTTGGCACCTACTCTTCTGAATTCAGTTCAGCAATTTTTTCAGTAAGCACAGGCAGAATTTCCATTGCATCACCAACGACCCCATAATCGGCCACACCAAAAATTGGAGCATCAGCGTCTTTATTGATAGCTACGATAATTTGTGCTGTTCGCATTCCAGCTAAGTGCTGAACCGCACCTGAAATTCCGACAGCAAAATATAGCCTAGGAGCGACCGTCTTTCCCGTTTGACCGACCTGCTCTCCATGAGGCCTCCAGCCTGCATCAACAACAGCCCTGGATGCTCCTAATGCTGCCTCTAAACCTAGAGAATCCCTCAAATCTTCCAGTAATCTCCAGTTTGCTGGATCCTTCAACCCTCTTCCTCCAGAAACAACTGTGTGGGCTTCGGAAACATCTAGATTTTTCCGTCCCAGAGTCTCTATTTCCTTCACCTTATACCCCTCAGGCATTGGCAAGGTAACATCAATGTTTGTGACTTGGCCTATTCCAGAGGTTTTTTTGGCACTGAAGACATTAGGACGGATCGTTATCACCGCTGGAAAGGCTGTAAATCTCAGTCGAACCAGAACCTTACCACCATACAAGGCTCGTGTAGCCTCCAGGTTCTCCTCAGCGATCTCTAAATGGCTGACATCAGAAGCCATCGCTGTATCTAGCGAAGCAGCTACACGAGGAGCAAGATCCTTACCCTTAGCGGTAGCTGGAAAAATGATCGCACTGTAATCACCTGATTCCACCGCTGAAACTACAACCTCCCCGTGACTTTCACTTAGATAAGTACTGAGAGCAGGATGCTCTGCCACAAGAATCTTATCTGCACCATATTCGGCAAGTTGACCACTGCAGTCACCAGCTCCACTGTCACCCAAGACCAGAGCATGGAGAGCAACACCAAGTTCTTTCGCGAGTGATGAAGCAGCAGAAAGAATCTCCCTAGTCACATTGCTTACAGAACCATCTCTGTGGTCCACAAACACCATAAGATTAGACATTACAGTACCCTATAACCTCCAATGGTTGATGATAGATATCGAACTCATACTTACAGAACTTTAGCTTCCTCTCTTAGGAGTCTAACCAGTTCTGAAACACCCTCTAATCCCTCTTCGACAATGTATACCCCATCCCTTTCAGGAGGATACTCCATGCCTGTCACCACTAGATGACTCTCTGGAACTTGGACATCTTTGGTGACTAATGTCTTCTTTTTAGAAGCCATAATACCCTTGAGAGAAGGAAAACGAGGTTCGAACTCACCCTTGGTTACTGTGATGACTGCTGGAAGTGTGACTTCGACTACTTCATTTCCTCCTTCAATTTGGCGCTTACAGGTAACAATAGATTCCTGAACCTCAAAGTTTGTGACATTGGTTACACATCGATAGTCAAGCAACGTAGCCACCATAGGTCCAACTTGTTGCTGATCGTCATCTCCTGCCTTAACACCGAATAAAACCAAATCGGGGCTTTTAGATTTCATCTCTTGAGCCAACACCTTAGCTGTGGCAAGACCGTCCATTGTTACATCACCGTTTAGGAGAGTCGCTTCATCGGCACCCAAGGCGAGAGCGTTGCGCAAGTTCTCTTGGGCTTCATCATTGCCTAGTGTCATCACGGTCACAGTTGACGATTCCTCTGTCTCCTTCGCCCTGAGAGCTGCTTCCAAAGCAAACTCGTCATAAGGACTGGTAATATACTTAATGCCTTCGGGGTTTACTCCAGAACCGTCCTCCAAAAGCTTTATTCGTGTTTCAGTGTCTGGAACTCGTTTAATACAAGCGATTATTTCCAAAAATCTGCACTCCAATAAATTTGTAAACTTTTATTGATTCGAATTTATTCTACTTGATTCTTCCACAACCCTTTAGGCTTTCTAGTCAGAATCCTTCCCATTGATTTCGACTTTTCTTCTTCTTGTTATATCGGCTTTCCATCCATCTAACAATTTTTCAGAACGTCTAGGAGAAGCCTCTTTTACCAGTTGTGGAGAGGTCTCAAAAACTTCAAAAACCTTCTCTCCAAATGCCACTACAACCTCTTCAGCTGTCTTTTTCCCAATCCCTTGATAAGAGTTTGTCAAATATTTTACAATAGCATCCTTCTCCGTGGGAAGACCCATACTTCCAATATCGCTTAAGTGGTGGCCCGTGAACACCTTATAGCCACCTGTCTCTGCCACCTCCATTTTAATCACGCCATCCTGCTCTGCTTGGAGAAGAAATTTGCTGAATTTCTTAAAACCGAACTCAGTTTCATCAAAGCTCCTATCTATTCTCAGCATTTTACGCTTAACATCAGAATCGATTAAAGACTCCTGACCTTTGTCGTTTTGATCCCGCAAGCAATCAACCATGAGCGCATACCCAGTCTGCAAATCAGGACTGTTGGGTTTAGATGAATCGTTGAGTTTCACAACAGATTTTTTAACGTTCGGCTTGTCGCCACGCATTACTTCATATTGCCCATTCTCCATTTTCTGGATTCCTATACTGTTTCGATTAGCCGCTTCGACGACAAACTTCGAAAACTTGTTAAATCCTAAGTCCCCCTCGTCAAAACTAGGATCCAGTTCGATCATAACTTGTTTCAATCTATCAGACCTCATAACGTCATTTCGGTCTATCATTTTGGACACTGCCTGTGCCACCAGATCCCAGGGATCTTTTGGATCAACGTCCTCTTCACTCATTTTTCTCAGTCCAGTCAAACTGTTATATGAGTAGTATTCATCACAGTTTTGGACCAATGTGTCCGAGGTAGATTCCTGTAAACCCACTCCTATAACATGTTTCCCATATTCTTTGAGCTTAATAACCAGACTAGAGAAGTCTGAGTCACCTGTCAGGAGTACAAAAGTGCTAATTTCGGGTCGGAGAAAAACTAACTCCAGCCCATCGATTGCCATACGAAGATCAGTGGCATTTTTCTTTGAACTCCCATATGCCGGTGCAAAAATCAATTCGACGCATGCTTCTGAAAGTGGCACAACATATTGTGGGTAACGTCTCCAGTCCGCATAAGCTCTTCTAACGGTGATTTTACCTGGTACGACATCTGAATCCAGCAAAACTTTCAATTCGTTGGATAAATCACTCCGCATGCCCATTGTCACATTGTCGAAATCGATAAGTAGGGCCACGCTAGAAGTTGCCACAATCGGCAACCCCTGTCCCTCAGATTGAGGGTCATTCAGATAAGTTGTCATTTCTTTCTCACAGTATTGTGAACTGATGCTACTGTAAGACCTCTCGACCAGAGTCAAGTCTCAAATTTGAGCCACCTGAGAGTGGTCATAGGGGTCGTTAGTTATAGCATTCAGTCCTTTTTAGACTTACTAACCAATCAATATAACATTAAAACCCTACCATAATAAGTTCAAATTAAAGAAAGACTGCTGTAGGCCCTGGACAAACTATCAAAGAGACCCTAGAAATTCCATTAGAATTCCCTCTTCGATTGTGTGACTCCAATCTTCCCCATTCCGCAACACTGAACCAATTCCGGAAATCAGGACGAATCGTCTTCCTCCGAGCTTTGATTTTTTATCAAGTCGCAAATGGTCCATGATTTCTTCCGAATTTAAATCTTGAGAACCATGATTTGAAATTCCTAGTTTTGCTAAGCAGCTTACTGTCGCTTCAAAGGTGCTCGGATCAGTCAATCCCAGTTCAATACCCAAACGGATTTCGAGTAGCATTCCCCGACCGACCGCAGTCCCATGTGACATAGTATAATGCTGAGCTACTTCCATTGCGTGACCGAACGTATGTCCGAAATTGAGAATTTCTCTTTTGCCGTGCTCGTGTTCATCCTCAGTAACCACACTCGCCTTGAGCTCTATAGAACGAGAAACTATTTCTTCAATTTTGTCCAAATCATAGTTAAGCAATTCTGGAATTAATTCGCTCAACTGGGCAAAATATTGAGGGTCCATAATCAGTCCGTGTTTGACTGCTTCTACTAGCCCCTGCTTACACTCGTCTACAGAGAGAGTACTTACTACTGTAGGGTCCACAATCACCAGTCTGGGAGGGTGAAATGCTCCTACAAGATTTTTTCCTGCTGAAACGTCAACACCTGTCTTTCCTCCCACAGACGCATCAATCATTGCAAGGAGACTTGTAGGTATCTGAACTACTGGGACACCTCTCATATATGTTGCTGCCACGAACCCAGCAACATCTCCAACGACTCCCCCTCCTAACGCTAGAATACAGGAATCTCTCCCAAATGATTTGGCTAACATTTTGTCTGTCAAATCGCACCAAGTAGATCGTGTTTTGTTAACCTCGCCTTGATCGAACACGAACAACTCTACGTCGAGACCTTCCTTCCTAAGATTATCTCTCAATGAGTGGCCATACAGCGAGGCGACATTTCTGTCGGAGATGATAGCGTAACGATGGCTGGAAGTATATTCGCCAAGTAGGCTGGGAAGAGAAGATAATGCGCCCTGTTTGACTAAAACGTCATAGGACGATTCCTCTCTAGTCCCTACATGGATTAGCGTGGAATCAGATCTAATTTGTTTCAAGTATCACCTCCACATCAGCCTCTGGGCCAATGTTTATACTCAGCCCAGCAAATCCGTCAATACTCATCGAGGATATCCTAACTTCCTCCCCCAATAATTCTATGTGAGATTCTACGGTTTCAGAAAATTCATTCCTATCTTCGACAGTATCCCAAACACTAACCCACACGAGAGTCCTATTGTCCTCTATTCCTTCCAGCAACACAAATCTGTCTCCCCTCCAACCTTCGGCAGAACTCTTTCGTCCAGTCAATTCTTCGAGGAACAAACTTACTTCCAGTTCCCCAAGTGTGTTTTCATACAACTTAATCCAATTGTCAGATGGAGTGATCTCGATAGACCTTGGAACAATCATTTCCTCAATATCCGATCCGTCGAAATGCATAACCTGTTGAGTAGACTTTGGCAGTTTAGCTTCGAAAGGCACCGACTTGATCCCGTCCTTGTCACGCATCACTTGGACAAATCGGGCACCTTCTATATAGGGGAAAATCATCGTTTCCCTAAGTACCAAGGGAACCGTACCGAGCAATCCACCTTCGATTTCAGCGGATTCAAATCCATTCACAATCGATTTTCCAAACTCTAAAACATCCTCAATATCTAAGCCAGCACTTCTATTATTCTTAGACATAAGGTCTAACATAGCCAATGTAGCATGGCCTTCTATGGCTGCCATTACAGCTGCCGATTGATCGTTATTCAGAGCCCCGTCAGTAAGAGCATTCAAATCAAAATGTTGGTCCTGTAGGGCGTGGACCATCTCGTGGGCTAAAAGAGATTCCAAGTTGCCAATAGGAACCTCTTCCTGCAAATAAAGAGTTTTGTCATCGGGATTATAAAAACCGATCACCTGTTCTTCATACAGGCTTGAAAGTGTTTGACGGAGATTTAGGTCTTCGGGGAATAAACCGAGCAATCGGTAACTCTCAGCAACATGACTCTCCTTAGATTTTGGAAGATCTTGTTCTAGTTTGAATCTGACATAATCAGACATCTCCTCTGGCGTCCGATAGTCTACTTGGATTTGTTCTAGTATTTCAAGGCCAGATGATTCTATCACATCCACTAAGATAGCTTCCCCCATCCTTCTTAACTGGCCGTCCGAGGAATTAATCCAACTCGCTTCCTCCTGAGCTGACCCGCAAGAAATGAGTGGGAACAGAACTACTGCAATAAGCAATATTTTTTTTAGGCTAAAACCTGTTACACAGTCAATCTTTCCCTGAGATTCTACCATACCGGTCCTCCAACCGAACCACATCTTTTAAGTGTGGAGTCGAAACCTCTAAAAGGTCACAGTCACTGACTGCGACCATTCTGTGCACTGTCTCCGGTTCTACATGGTAGCTTTCTCCAGCCGACAGTTTTACTTCTTGTAGGTCTCCGTCTATCATGCCCACATAAAACAGCATCTCCCCAGTGAACAAGTGAATCGTTTCGTCTTTTACTTCATGGTATTGCAATGACAGCGCTTCGCCAGCTTTTATGTGTAGAATTTTACCCACATACTCATCTGTCTCCGCCCAAATTCGCTCATGACCCCAAGGCTTTTCCACTATTCTTGATTTGTGCTTCACAAATCCTCCTAAGCCTAACCGCTAGGTTTGACATTCATCCAGGTCCAACATAATTCAACCAGCTTCTGTGATAATGGCTCACAAACACCTTTCTCAATGATAACTTCCTATATTAATTTTAACAGGTTTTTTCTTTTATATTTAGGCTTCAATAGTTTGTTACAGGTTTGTTAATTGGGTTGCTGGCTCTGAAATCCTACTCTAAACGGAACCTAGAGACTCAAACTCGGTACATTACAAGAACCTGAGAACCACAAAATATCAGGAGATTAACGCTTGTTTAAGAAGACAGATGATTCGCGGACTTTCCTCTACGTACTGTTGACCCTGGTTGGGATCTGTGCTGGGTTAACCATAGGATCCTGGAAAAATCTCTGTTCAGATTGTCCATCGGTCGCACAAATTAGAACATTCGAATCAGACCAAACCAGCAAGCTGTTTAGTCACGACGGGCAGTTGTTGGTGGAAATTGGCATAGAACGACGCACTCCGGTTTCACTGGAAACACTTCCCGAACATGTATATCAAGCGTTCATAGCGGTTGAAGACAAAAGGTTTTACCAACACCGAGGAATTGACCCACTAGGGCTAACCAGAGCTGTTCTCGGTGTATTAACTGGTAGAAATAGAGGTGGTGGAAGCACTATAACACAGCAATTAGCACGTAACATGTTCGAAGACCAGATCGGGTTTGAACGACGAGTTATACGAAAACTAAAAGAACTACAAGTAGCTTTCGATCTGGAAAGCTCTTACACAAAAGATGAAATCCTTGAAGCCTACATCAATGAAATTAATTATGGACACGGTTGGTGGGGCATTCAAACTGCGTCTAGGAACTACTACGGTAAAAATGCGTCTGAATTAGATGTAGCTGAGGCAGCTCTCCTTGCTTCTATTCCAAATCGTCCAGCTTTTTATAGTCCTTTTGTAAACCCTAAAAATGCTGAAAGTAGAAGAAATCTAGTGCTTAGCAGAATGGTACAAGAGGGATTCATTTCAGAGAATGAAGCAGACAGCTACACGCAAATGCCTATACCGACGGAAAGGGCTACTCCCACTAACACTGCTGCTCCCTATTTCGAAGAATGGGTCCGACAGATCTTGGATGACCGATTTGGGAGCAAGCTTTATACTTCAGGCTTGCGCATATTCACAACCCTTGACGTCGGTATGCAAGAGGCAGCCGAACTTTCTATGAAGGAAGGCTGGGACCGTATTGAGGCAAGACCAGGATTTGAGCATGCCAAATTTGCTGATTATCAACAAGCAATGGCCTCAGAAAATCCCCAGGTCGATTCCATGAAATATGTACAAGGTCTTTTAGTTGCGCTCGATCCTTGGACTGGGGGTGTTCGAGCAATGATTGGTGGCCGTGATTTTCGATTTTCTAAGTTCAACCGCGCAACCCAAGCCTTACGACAGGCTGGATCTGGATTTAAACCTTTCGTTTACACTACGGCTATTGCCAATCGTATCCCTCCAAATTTTGTAATAGTCGATGCGCCCGTAGTAACTCTACAAGTGGACGGAACAGAATGGAGGCCCTCTAATTATACCGAGGTCTTCGAAGGTCCAATGACCATTAGAACAGGCTTACAGAAATCTCAAAACATCGTAGCTATTAAACTAGCCGACGTGGTGGGATTAGAGAGTGTAGTTCAAACCGCACGTCGAATGGGCATTAGAAGTGAGATAGAACCTTTCCCATCAACTGCCATAGGAGCAGCTGAAGTTATTCCACTAGAAATGGCAGAGGCCTATTCCAGTTTTAGTAATGAAGGAACCAAGGTCCGCCCGTTCCCTATATTAAAAGTAGAAGACTCACAAGGTAGAACAATTTGGGATCCCAGACCTGAACGCACTCAAGTGCTGGATCCTCTGGTTGCCCGCATTATGGTTTCTATGCTTCAAAATGTTGTAGAAGCTGGAACTGGAGCAACGGCAATCAGAGTGGTTGCTGGTCTTCCTACCGAAGTTGCCGCAGCTGGCAAGACAGGAACCACCAATGACGCTACAGACGTCTGGTTTAATGGATTTACACCCAACCTGCTGGCCACAGTATGGTTTGGAATGGATATCCCAGAAGAAATACGTCCGTTAGCCACTGGTGGAGGTGATGCCGCACCTGTCTGGGGTAATTTCATGCGAAGAGTCTACTACGGTGATCCTAATGCAGAAGGATCATCCTTCCAAACACCTTTGCTCCCTATCCCAGAACCATGGCCAGTTCCAGAAGGCCTAAGTACCCGTCAAATTGATAGAACTTCTGGAAAACGATCTAGCGAATGGTGTCCTCAAAACAACCAAATAATGGAATTGTTTCTCCCTGGGACTGAACCTGAGGAGTACTGCGACACCGAAGACATCAGCCGGTTTAGAATACCTGGAATAAATTGACTAGTTGAACCGATCCTTTCTCATTACTCCATCTCAAATTTGTATGGCCGTTATCGGGATCACAGGATCAATAAAATCTGGATTTATCCCGATGTACTACTATGTGGGCTTCCTCGATAATTGCCTATATATTTGATACTATAAATTCACATCTGATAGGATTTTTATGCGGTCACTTGGAATCGATTTGGGCGAAAAGAGAATTGGGATTTCCGTAAGCGACTCAACTGGACTAATCGCTCAGCCACTTCTTACATTGAAAAGGAGAATCGGTAAGAGGTTTCCAATGTCATCGCTGAAGACCATTATCGAAGAGCACCAGGTTGAGCATATCATCCTGGGACTACCCTTAGCACTTTCGGGAAAAGACACCGATTGGACTACAGTAGTGCGAGAACTTGGTAAAAACCTTGAGACAACCTTTAAACTTCCAGTGCATTTAGTCGATGAAAGATTCACGTCCTCTAGGGCTGAACGAATAATAAGTACTTCAAACATGTCTAAGAAAAAACGTAGAGACAAAAAACTTGTGGATACGATTTCTGCTGTCCTGATCCTCCAAAGTTGGCTGGATCGAAATCAGAACCTATGAAATATTTATTTCTAATAGTACCCATAATTATTGGGTGTGCCGAAAGAACCCCTGGCAATTTTTCAACGGTAAAAGTTCACACTGGAATGCATTTCGATGCTCTAGTCGACACACTGGTTAGCAAAAACATTGTGGAAAGCCCTGTATTACTTCGCCTATATGCTCGTGTAACTGGCGATGACCGTAGGATCCATGCAGGCGAATATTCCCTGCAGCAATATAGCCATTGGAAGGACGCTTTGAGGACACTGACAGAAGGCAGTGTAGTGACTTTTGACTTGACCATACCAGAAGGTCTAATGCTCCAGGAAATTGCTGAAAAAATATCTAATCACATCACTTTATCAGCAGAAGACATATACTCTGACATATCTGAGCCTTCTTTACACAAAGCTTGGTCCCTCCCAGGACCTGGACTGGAAGGGTATTTATTCCCAGACACTTACCGTTTTCCTAAAGGAGTTGAGTTGGAAGTTGTTTTGGAAACAATGATCGAGGAGTACAAATCTATTTGGACACCAGATAGGATTGCCCGACTAGATGACTTAAACATGACTGAAGGAGAACTGATGACTCTGGCTTCCATTATACAAGCTGAAGCTAGAATCGAAGAAGAAATGCCGAGAATATCCTCAGTTTACCATAATCGCTTGAAACTCGGATACCTACTTCAAGCAGATCCAACAGTAATTTATGCTTTGGGAAGTCGCAGAAGCCGGCTTCTTTTTGCTGCCATTGATTCTGTTGCAGACAATCCTTACAACACCTACACTCAGCGTGGATTACCCCCGGGACCTATAGCCGCAGCTGGAAGATTGGCTGTAGATGCTGCCTTATATCCAAGTGAGGAATCCTACCTGTATTTCGTAGCTCATCCAGACGGTCAGCACATTTTTTCTAACACTTTGCAGGAACACAATCGTGCTATTCAGGAAGTTCGTAGCATCCCCTCAACAAGGCCTTAGGTAGCCATGGCTAACAGATCACTACCAGAACTTCTTCGGCTCATAGTCATTACAGATCCTATACTCTCTAAACCGTTCGGTCTTATCAACACCATTGAAGCGACTTTAGAAGCTGGAGCTGGCATGATCCAACTTCGTGACAAACATGCCAACTCAAATGAATTACTTGAATCAGCTATGAGGATACTTGTCTTAACACGTGCAACGGGAGCACTCTTGGTAGTGAACGATCGCCTCGATGTAGCGTTAGCAGCTAATGCAGATGGAGTCCATTTAGGACCCGATGATGCACGAGTATCTCAAGTTCGGAACATCGTTCCTGAGAATTTTATCATCGGCTATTCAACAGATGACCCTTCGGAGGGCAAAGAAGCCGAATCCCAAGGAGCTGATTATCTCGGTTGTGGAACTGTCTATAGAACATCAAATAAACCAGATGCTGGCAGTGCCATAGGTCCAGACGGCATTAAAAAGATGGTTGACGCTGTCAGCATACCAGTGGTCGGAATCGGTGGTATAACACCTCAGAATACTACCGAAATCTGGAACGCTGGTGCCTCAGGCGTAGCCGTGATCGGCGCCATCATGGACTCTTCAGATCCAGGAAACCAAACCAAAGAATTCCTCAGAACTTATACAGATCGGTCAGAATGACACCCGACCTTCAAATAAGAATTGGCTAATATCATCAGGTGTGACATAGAATGCTCCTAACTCAGCACCAAGGCCAGGGCCGTGCCAATCGGAGCCTCCTGTCACCAACAAATCCATTTCCTCAGCACTAGTTTTAACCTTTCGAACGTGCTCTGGAGAGGATTTGGGCCGGTATACTTCTAAGCCTCGTAAACCAGCTGTGACCAGTTCCGGCAAAAGCTCTTGCAAAACTTCCAATCGAGGATGAGCCCAAACAGCGATTCCACCCGAATCACGAATTAATCCAATCGCTTCATTGGCCTCTAACACGCGAATGGGTACTTGGGCTTGATGTCCATCCCCTATCAATCTGTCGAAAGCGTCACCAATCGACGAAGCATAATTTTTTGTAACCAAAGCCCTTGCCAGATGTGGACGGCCCAAAGAAGAACATTCTGGTCCTGCCTCTTTAACCACATCATCCATATCGACCATCACATTTTGGTTCGCTAACCTAGACAGCATCTCATGCATCCTATCTTCTCGAGCTCGGATAGCTCTGGAGGTATAATCTGAGAGCTTTGATGACTGATAATCAATGAAATAACCAAGAATGTGACAAGGAACCCCTGAAGCAGAACAGCTAACTTCGATTCCTGGAATAATCTGTACGGAATGGTTCAGCCCTGCTTGCACCCCTTCAGCCAACCCCACTACTGTATCATGGTCAGTAATAGCCAAAGCGTCAAGATTAGCCGCACTTGCAAGTGCAACTAGCTGACTAGGAGAAAGTACTCCATCGGATGCTGTCGTATGAGTGTGTAAATCCAGCCTCATGTTGACTGTTTATCTACTACCACATCCTCCATCTGCTCCCATATCTCATCTACATCTGCGATACTATCCTGGGATTCCTGATCCAAAGGCTCTTGAGAACAATTGTCAGTCAATAGAGTTGTCGCAGAACCCGTAATCATAAAAACCCCACCCGCTAGAAAGAAGACTTTTGGGGATCCGTCCTCCAGACTCAAGCGTAGTTCTCCAGACCCTAATAAACCAATCATTGGGGCGTGCCCTCTTAGGACACCGAGCTGGCCATCCCATGCTGGAAGACTAATCGATTCCGCTTCCCCTTCGAATCTCACACCCTCTGGAGAAACCAAGCTAACATTCATGCTTATGCCTCTGCCAACTCTTTACCAGCTTCGATCACTTCTTCAATGCCACCCTTCATATAGAAAGCTTGTTCTGGAAGATGATCGAATTCCCCCGTAGTCAACCGTTCAAATGATTCGATGGTGTCTTCCAATTTCACATACTTGCCCGTAATGCCTGTGAAGGTCTCCGCCACATGGAAGGGCTGTGAAAGGTAACGTTCAATTCGACGAGCTCGGTTGACCAAAACTTTGTCTTCTTCTGTAAGCTCGTCCATACCCAGAATCGATATAATATCCTGAAGATCCTTGTATCGCTGCAATATCCTCTGTACTTCTGCTGCAACGTTGTAGTGACGCTCTCCCAAGAATTGAGGATCGAGAATACGCGAAGTCGAATCCAATGGATCAACAGCTGGATAAATTCCTTTCTCAGAAATAGAACGTGATAAAACAGTCTGGGCATCCAAATGAGTGAAAGCTGTAGCTGGGGCCGGGTCTGTTAAGTCATCCGCAGGAACATAAATGGCCTGGACAGAAGTGATTGAACCCTCTCTAGTGGAGGTGATTCTCTCTTGCAATTCACCCATCTCGGTACCCAGAGTTGGCTGGTATCCCACAGCTGAAGGCATTCTACCTAAAAGTGCAGACACCTCTGAGCCCGCCTGTGTAAAACGGAAAATATTGTCTACGAAAAGTAATACGTCTTGCTTCTCTACTTCTCTAAAGTATTCCGCAATAGTTAGGCCACTCAATCCAACTCTCAAACGAGCTCCTGGCGGTTCATTCATCTGTCCATAACAAAGTGCTGTAGAATCGAGTACGCCTGATTCTTTCATCTCCAGCCAAAGATCATTGCCCTCTCGAGTTCTTTCTCCTACCCCACAGAAAACCGAGCGACCACCATGTTCCATAGCTATGTTGTTAATCAGCTCCATGATTATGACTGTTTTACCAACACCTGCACCACCAAAAAGACCTGTCTTTCCACCTTTCACGTATGGTGCCAAAAGGTCAATTACCTTGATACCTGTTTCGAAAATTTCTGTTTTGGGCTCAAGGTCGTGAAAACTTGGAGCTGTTCTATGAATAGGCCACCTTTCTATCTCTCCATCCTCGGCTAGAATAGGACCTTGCTCATCGACTGGTTCCCCAAGAACATTCACAATGCGGCCTAGTGCTGGCGGACCAACAGGCACCGAAATTGCTGCCCCCGTATCAACAACCTCCATACCTCTAGTCACACCATCCGTAGAAGTCATTGAAACAGCACGGACCATGCCTCTTCCAATATGTTGTTGAACTTCAGCAACCAGATCAATATTCTGCTCACTATCTCCATCTGATTTTAATGACAATGCGTTATAAATATCTGGCAGTGCATCCGGATCAAATTCCACGTCTAATACCGGTCCTATTACCTGCACAACCCTACCAACGTTACTTTCGGTCATAATCTCCATTCTCCGATCCTAATTCTTTCGCTAAAATCATCACTCTAGTGCTGCCGCACCGCCAACAATCTCAGCTATCTCCTGAGTAATTTGTCCTTGGCGAGCCCTGTTATAGGTCCGCGTTAAGTGTTCCAGTACATCACCAGCATTATCTGTAGCATTCTTCATTGCAGTCCGCCTGGCTCCCTGCTCAGCCGCAACATTCTCCACCAGTGCCCTATATAGAGAGTTTCGTAAATAAAGCGGCAGTAATGTTTTAAGAATTATCTCGGCTGTTGGAGTCAGAATGAACTCGTCTGAATTATCCTTTCCATCTGTAGGCTCTATTGGAAGTAAATTGAGTATTTTAGGAGGTGTTGACATGGCCGAGCGAAATTCTGAACTCACCACGTACACAGCATCTATCTCCCCTGAAGAAAACTCCTCTCCTAGGGGTGCGATTATATCCCCAGCTGTCTTCACCGAAGGTAAATCGCCTACATCAACGACTTCGGAAGCAATCGGATAGTCCCTAAATCGGAAATACGCAATGCCTTTTTTACCAACTATATGGAGGTCTGTGTCCGTCCCAGATTCTTTGAGTTCTGCTAGAAGAACATTAGCCTCTTTGATCAAATTTGCATTAAAACCTCCGGCCAACCCCCTATCAGCAGTCAACAAAAGTACCGCTGCTTTCCTACACTTAGCCGGCTTCCTAAGCAAGGGAAATTTTTCCACGAAATCTGGCGAACAAACCTTTTCTACAATGGAGACTACAGAATCACCGTAAGGTCGAGCTTCCCGGACTCTATCAGTAGCTTTTTTTAATTTAGATGTAGCCACTAACTCCATCGTACGAGTTATCTGTCTGGTATTTTCAACCGATTTTATGCGTCTTTTGACGTCACGGGCTCCAGCCATGCTCAGTTACTCTCAGCCTTCATCGTTTCTTTACCTTCAAGGAATATTTTATTGTACTCTGGAATGACATTTTGTAGAGATTCTGTCAGCTCATCAGTTAGTTCACTAGCCTCTCTTATCCCATCCACAATATCAGAATGCTGTCCCGACAAGAACTCATGGAAACCTTTTTCCCACTCCCTAAGATCAGCCACTCCCACTTCATCCAAATACCCCTGAGTCACCGCATAGAGTACACACACCTGATTCTCAACGGCCATAGGCTGGTACTGATTTTGTTTCAAGATTTCAACAGTTCTTTCACCACGCGCAAGTTGTTGTTGCGTAGCTTTGTCCAAATCAGAGCCAAATTGGGCAAAAGCTTCTAGCTCTCTATATTGGGCTAAATCTAGACGAAGACGACCAGCAACTTTCTTCATTGCCTTCACTTGAGCCGCTCCACCGACTCTAGATACGGATATCCCTACATTGACAGCTGGCCGTACACCGGAATAAAACAAGTCTGGTTCAAGATAAATTTGGCCATCGGTAATGGAGATGACGTTCGTGGGTATATAAGCAGACACATCTCCTGCTTGAGTCTCAATAATTGGTAGAGCGGTCATGGACCCTCCACCTTCAGCATCAGAAAGCTTAGCAGCTCTCTCTAGAAGGCGAGAATGGAGGTAAAAGACATCCCCGGGGAAAGCTTCGCGACCAGGCGGTCTTCTCAATACTAGGGATAGTTGACGATATGCATTGGCCTGTTTAGAGAGATCGTCAAAAACTACCAGAGTAGGCTTACCCTTCCACATAAAGTGCTCAGCTATAGCTGCTGCTGAGTATGGAGCTATATACTGCATAGGCGCTGGGTCAGATGCATTCGCGGCAACTACAACCGTATAGTCCATCGCCCCATACTCCTGCAGTGTCTCCACTACTCCAGCTACCTTACTCGCTCGCTGGCCAATAGCACAGTATACACAAACCACACCACTGTCTTTTTGATTCACGATGGCATCCAAAGCTATAGCTGTTTTACCAGTCCCTCTATCACCAATGATCAGCTCACGCTGTCCTCTTCCGATGGGAATCATGGAGTCGATTGCTTTGATACCAGTTTGCAAAGGTTCATTAACAGGCTGTCTCATCACGATTCCAGGAGCTACAACGTCTATCTGCCTGCGTTCCTCAATTGGTGAAATTTCACCGTTGCTATCTATGGGATTGCCAAGAGCATCGACTACTCGTCCCACATAACCAGGACCTGCTGGAATATCTAAAACCCTACCGGTTCGCTTAACTTGATCTCCTTCGTGAAGACCAGTCCAGTCCCCCATTATTACAGCACCGATGTTATCTTCTTCTAAGTTCAGGGCTAATGCCGTGACTGGATCACTACCGTCAGCTGGACTGATTGCCAGCATTTCACTGGCCATAGCTTTAGTTAGTCCATAGATGCGTGCCACCCCATCTTTGACTTCCAGAATCTCACCTATCTCTTCGGATTTAAGTTCTTCCCCATAGTTCTGGATCTCTGAAAGGAGAACTTCTTTAATTTCACTTGCACGTAGCCCAAAATCGTTAGCCATTTATCATCTTTTCCTGTGGAAAAATTCTATAAAATTGTGTTAACCTGCTTAGCACCTAACATGCGACGCATTCTATCTAGTCTGCTTCCTAAAGATCCATCAAAAACAGTATCGCCGACCCTCAAAATCATGCCCCCTAAAATCTCTGGGCGCACTCCGAAATGAATGATCGGTTTGCAATCGAATACTGAACTCAGCCGATCATTTAATTTCGCCGTAAAACCGTCGTCGGGGTCCCTCGCTATAGTAATCTCAAAGTGCAATAGTCCCTCGTGATCATCCACAAGACGCGAAAACTCTTCAGCAATGGATTTCAGGAGACCCTGTCTCCTCTTATCTAGTGTGACCTTAAGAAAATTTATCAATTGATGAGGTAATCGATTTTCGAAAACAGAACTCATCGAAGCTTTTTTGTCTGTAACTGCTATCCTAGGTGTTGCCAGGAATTTTCGAAAATCTGCATCTTCTTCCATTAAATTTACGACCAACTCTATGCCCTGGCGGTACTCCTCCATGTTGCCTTCAGAAGCAGCTAGTTGGAACAAAGTGTCCGCATAGTTCCTTACTACTGTTTCATTCCTCATCGAGAGTCTTCTAGAACTTCAGCACTGAGTTCATCTACGAAACTTACCGCCAATTCTCTATCCTTTTCCTCATCGAGCTTTTCTTCTAGGAGTTTCCTTGCGGCTGCTAAGGCAATATCTACGGATCCCTGTCGCAACTCATGGAGTGCGGCTTCCTTTTCTTTTTCAATAGATTCGCGAGCTTTTTCCATGATTATATTTGCTTCTGCTCTAGCATCTTCCTCAATTTCCTTGCGAACCTCACCTCCTGCCTCTTTAGCCTTCACTATCAGGTCCTGTGCTTCCCTGCGAGCTTCGAGCATTTGCTTGCGATACTGTTCGAGAAGTTTAGTTGACTCTTCCCTCTCAGAAGCCGCCGATTCCAGCGTACTTCTCAAACGGTCTTCCCTATCTTGTACAGCACCCAGAATGGGACCCCAAGCAAATTTTTTCAGAATAAACAATAGCAGGACAAAAACAGCGATAGTCCATATACTGAGACCGAGATTAATATCAAACATTTAAAATCTCCTCATGTCTTCTATAAACACCAAGATCTCGAGACTAACCCAACAGTACTAGTACGAGTCCAAAAAGTGCGGCACCTTCAATCAAAGCAGCCACGATAATAGCAGCAGTCTGAATTTGAGCCGCTGCCTCGGGCTGACGGGCAATACCTTGTGCCATCGATGCACCGATAGGACCTATACCGAGTCCTGCACCTATGACAGCACCAGCTATACCCAGCCCTGCACCTATTGAGAAACCAGCTTCAGGGTTTGTGGCAGCTTCTTGCACAATAGCGAGTAGTTCGTATGACATTGTCTTTCCTTTTCTTTTTTGTGATTTAGTGAGCGTGACGAATTAATCCAATAAAAACAGAAACCAACATTGCAAAGATGTAAGCCTGCAAACAGGCGACGAATACTTCTAGAATCATTATGGCTCCAACCGCCAATACAATAAGTGGGCCCATAATATAGCTCTGTAAGATCAAGATCATCCCCATGATCGCCAGGACCATACTATGGCCTGCCACCATATTTGCCACGAGCCTAACAGCGAGTGCAAAGGGTTTAGTTAGCTTACCTATTGCTTCAACTGGAACCATAATCAAGAGGATGACTGGTTGCATGATTCTTGGTACACCTGGAGGCAGGAAGAAGACAGTTTTGGCATATCCAGCAATGCCTAAAGATCTCATACCAGAAATTTCCACCACAATAAAACCAATGATAGCTAAAGCCGCAGTAACTGAAACATTAGCAGTCGGAGTAATCCCAAGGGGGGTGAGACCGATTAAATTCATTCCCAAGACAAAAACAAAGAGAGTCAAGATAAGAGGAGTATAACCGTCCGCATCGTGGCCAATATTCCTCCTGACTACCTCATTCCTAAAATAAAGAACTAGTGCCTCTACTACGTTACCAAAGCCACTAGGTGCTTTTTGAGAGTCACTGTTTGCTCTAAGTTTGCGTGCTGTCGGAACAAGGCTAAGCACAAGAAACAATCCCACGAGAAGCATCACTAGCAAGTGACGGGTCATCGAAAAATCAATTGACAATCCCCCTAGTTGGATTGGAGCGAAACTTAAAGATTCCAGACTCCAATGACCTCCAAGGAATTCGATCTCTTTCGCGTCCCCAATATGATGTTCAATGAAATAGGGCAACTCCTCCATAGTCAGACCGTGGCTCGCATCCGTTGCGTGTGATTCCTGTTGATGACCTTGAAAGAACGACATTAGCCGGACGCTCCTGCTCGATCAGGAGGATTGAGGAATCTCGGTTCTGCCAAGACCAGGAAGAAAAAGCTCCCTATAAGAGTCAGTAGTAGTGCTTCTCTGGCTGAGAAATCGATCTGTATGGCGACCAAAGCTACTATCAAGACGACTATAAACCTCAAAGCCATACCTGCTCCCCACCACACAATGAAATTAGCNCCAGGCTTCCTGCTTTGAATTAGCAGAAAAAAGGCTATGAGCTGTGCGGGATATGNAATCAACAGAGCTATNCCAACCCCTTCCCTGTTGGTACTATCAAGNAAGAGGCCAGCNATCAAGTATACTAGAGCCACAATCAACAGNGTGGCCAGTGAATACTGTTTCAATGCATTCAATCCTAAAGNGTTCTCTTNTCTAATCTTTCTCANCGTGGCCTGCATTCAAAGTTGCATAGAGCCTGTAAAAAGCACCCCCAGAACCCAAAAATACACCTACTGTTGTCATCAAAGCTTCGGCACCAATTCGAATACCTATCTTGTTGCCAATCCAACCGAATAACGCAGCTGAGACAGCGAAAGTCATTCCGTGGCCAAGGTATTTTGCTGCCTCGGGCCCTAGATGCCCACTATTTTCGGGTTTCAACCTTATCTCCATATAGTCTACTGACTACCTAAAACAACCCGCACAACCACTTAATTTCAGTGAAAATTTACGACTTTGTGAAAAAAAGAGCAAGGCCTCCAGACACCTCTTTTGNCGAAAATCTATACTTTTGTCACGGCTTGACGTGGGANGGTATTCCCATCACTTTCGCNTAATGTTTTTTATTAGGACAGTCGGCCTTTCTAAACAGNGGAAGGTATGATTCCTACTGAATATTAACTANGTTTGGTCTAATGAAANNATCTACTATCACATCAGTTGACAATCACGACCTGAGGTTGCTTGAACAAGCTGCTATGGTCACTGAAAAGCTCAAAGAAGCTGTCGGTAAAAANATCGTTGGTCAACATGACGTTGTCGACGGACTTCTGACTGGATTGCTTGCTAACGGACACGTACTGTTGGTAGGTGTCCCAGGACTGGCCAAGACGCTATTAGTATCTACACTGGCCAAATCTTTAGATCTGAATTTTAGTCGGATTCAATTTACGCCCGATTTGATGCCAACGGATATAACTGGAACCGAAGTAATTGAAGAAAACAAAACCACTGGAGAACGAATCTTTCGTTTTGTCAAAGGACCNATTTTTTCCAATATTNTATTGGCAGATGAAATAAATCGGACTCCCCCCAAGACACAAGCCGCACTGCTACAAGCGATGCAAGAACGTGAAGTCACAATCGCAGGACAGACCTACCCCTTAAGCTTGCCCTTTTTTGTTCTAGCAACCCAAAACCCAATTGAGCAAGAAGGNACTTATCCTCTTCCTGAAGCACAATTAGACCGGTTCATGCTACAACTCCAAATCGGATACCCTTCTAACCAGGAAGAAGAAGAAATCGTAATNCGNACCACTGGAGACGATGAATCNACAATAACACCANTCTTATCCTCGCCAGAGCTAATAGANCTACAGCAATTGGTNCGTCGAATTCCAGCTGCTCCCTCTTTGGTCAAATTCGCTGTGAGACTCGCAACATCTACCCGTCCNACTTCAACAGATACAACTTCTATTGCTAACAAATANATAACCTGGGGAGCNGGACCTAGAGCTTCTCAATATTTAGTACTCGGAGCGAAAGCAAGAGCAGCATTTAGGGGCGCTCCTATACCTTCTTATGAAGATGTAAAAGCTGTCGTTCCAGCCATTCTAGGGCACCGTTTAGTGCTTAATTTTGAAGCTGAAGTAGATGGAAGAACCACCGAAAGTATNATTGCNGAAATTCTAGAGGAAGCGCATAAATGGACCTAGGTCCAAGTAGTACACACTTTCGTTACACATCGAGCAAGCAATGATTTGGCTANTAGTTCTGACCATTGCAGTATCAACATGTCTCTCTGCNCTGTTATCTGCTGCNGAGTCTGCTACACTGACCGTTAATCCTTCAAGACTNCGAACACTNAAAGACGAGGGGTTTCGCGGATCATCATCATTGGTGATTCTGAAAGAAAACCCAGAAAAGATGAAGTCATCCATTCTTTTCCTCAACACTGTTTTAGATGGATTAGTAGTTGGTTTTTCAGTCATAATAGGCGCAGTAAGNTCAGGCATNTCAGGNGGGNTAATGGGNTTGCTATTCAGCACTATAGTGGTAGTGGTGGTATGTGAAATCCTACCTAGATCAGTTGGTAAAGAAAAACCCATAAGNATCTCACTAAAAATGGCTAANCCAATCCTCTACATTCAGAAGAAAATAGACTTTTTTGCTACTCCAATTGGCTCATTTCTTCTAGGGCTTATGACTGGAGATAAAAATCCGGAATCGACACAAGAGGAACGCAATGTCAGAGAATTAACTCAACTAGGTAAACGGGAAGGATTAGTAGGTGAGGAAGAACACTTATTGGTGGAAAGAGCATTCCACTTGGATGAACTAACGGCATGGGACATCATGACTCCAAGAGTCGATATATTCGCCTGGCCAGACTCCCTTTCGTTGAAAGACATAATAGATGAATTAAGCAATGTACCTTACTCTAGAATCCCTGTTTTTGGTGAAACTACAGATGATATAACGGGAATTCTGTATATCCGTGAAGCCTACCAAACCTACGTGGCAGGAATGACAGATNTAACACTGTCCCAACTGTCGCGTGATCCCTTTTTTGTTCCTGGCTCCCTAGCACTGACTAGCCTACTCAAACAGTTCCAGGGTAGAAGGATACACATGGGAATCATAGCTGACGAATTTGGTGGTACAGATGGATTGGTCACNCTAGAAGATATTTTGGAAGAATTGGTTGGAGAGATCGAAGACGAAACTGATGTANCAGAAGCCAGNCTCTCAAGGTTATCTAGAACTGAGTTTCTGGCNCCAGCCAGTGCTGATTTACGTGAGATAAATTACGCGTTCAACCTTACCCTTCCACAGNTCGATCATCGNTCTCTAAATGGTTTTATCCTGACNGAACTAGGACATGTTCCGGCTCAAGGTGAAACTTTTGAAAGTTCAGGAGTATTGATTGAAATCCTAGAAGCCTCTGAAACTCAAGTGATTNTGACCCGTCTAACAAAACTATCGCTGTCAGATAGAGACCCTGGCCCTTGATGTTGAGGATAATAACTTGGCTCTAATTCTTTCCTTCAACGGTAAGACCCCCAAGATTGCACAGTCAGTCTTTCTTGCACCAACTGCAGTAATAATTGGTGATGTAGAAATAGGAGAAAATGCAAGCATTTGGTTTGGAGCGGTCATCCGCGGTGACCATCCAAAACATCGGATTGTTATCGGTGCCGGTACAAGTGTTCAAGAAAATGCCGTGATCCACGTGGGCAAGTCAGCACCAACCATGGTAGGTGAGAACGTGACAATCGGTCACGGGGCTAAGTTTGAAAGCTGTTCCATCGGAAACAGGACTATTATTGGNATGAATGCCATCATTCTTAACGACGCAAACNTAGGAAGAGAGTGTGTAATCGCTGCTAATTCTGTGGTCTTAGAAGGAACGCAAATACCAGACAGAAGTGTCGTCGCCGGAGTCCCAGGAACGATTAAAAAAGTAATCGATGGATCGTCTGCAGAGTGGATGAAGGACGGAGGGAAGCATTATATACGTTTGTCCAGAGCATATATGAATGAAGGTATAGGACAAGAAACCATGATCTGCGAACTTTGCGGAGGCCCACTGTTGGAACGCCACTGCAAAATCATGTGTCAGGTCTGCGGTTATCAAAGAGACTGTTCTGACCCCTAGCCGTCTAGCTCCACTGTCTCTACTTAGTGGTAAGGAGATATAACAGGGTAGATCCAGCCACTCCGGCATTCAATGACTCAACATCCTTCGACATGGGAATTGATATCTTCTTTGCTATGTCTAAAATATTCTTCCTAATACCCTTGTTTTCATTCCCAACTACAAGCGCCCAAGGAGACTTAACATTGCACTCTGTTATGTCAGTCCCTTGTGCATCTGCCGCAAGAACCACGGTGGAATATCTTTCTAACCAAGAAGCCACATACTCCCAAGATTCTGAGAAGACCTGCGAGTGAAAAATCGAACCCACTGATGACCTGACAACCTTGGCGTTCCAAAAGTCAGTTGTACCTTCAAGGGCAATTACTGCAGAAATGTCAAATGCTCTGGCTGCTCTTATTAGAGTCCCCAAATTTCCTGGATCTTGAACTCCGTCAATTATCAGCAATGTCGACGTAGCTTCGACTCCAAAATCAGAAAGGCACTNNGAAGGTTCGTGACAAACCAATAATACCCCCTGGGAATTAGCTGTATCAGAAATAGCCCCTAGTTCAGTATCGCTTACATCCCGTACTTCTTTGAGATTATGGTCCAACCTCTCTGCAAGTTGCTTACCACTGTCTGTGGTAAGAAGTTTGGGTGACCTTAGGCAGAAAGACACTTCAATATTTGTGGACAGAGCTTCATCGACCGTCCTAATNCCTTCCACCAAAATTAATTTTTCCTTGGAACGCCTTCGAGGACGTCTCAACCCTTCTATTAATCTTTTTTCACTCTTGCTTAGCATACAGTTTCCCNCCAGTGTGTTTACTTATGGATAACTCAATTCCCGTAGNATTGACAATCGCTGGNAGTGACAGCAGTGGAGGTTCGGGAATACAGGCCGACCTCAAAACCTTTCAAATGTTTGGAGTCTACGGTTGCANTGCCNTAACCTGTGTTACCGCACAAAACACTCTAGGGATAGTCAGCCAAGAGTGTCTTNCCAGTCAATTACTAGAGGATCAGCTGGAAGCTGTTCTTACAGATATTGAACCCTCTGCCTTAAAAACCGGCATGCTGGGAACTGCGCCTCTAGTTGAATTAGTAGCCTATACCATAAAGAAAAGAAGCTTAAANAATTACGTTCTAGATCCAGTCATGGTATCTACTAGTGGCCACTCNCTGCTCGATCANGAAGGTCGTAAACTGTTGAGAGAAAANCTCATTCCCCTGGCCCANATTGTGACTCCGAACTTACACGAAGNCCGCAAGCTAACTGGTCACGACATTGACGGCCCAGACAAAATCAAAGCGGCTGCTGAAGAATTTCTTCGCATGGGCGCCTCTTCAGTCTTAATAAAAGGTGGTCACTTTGAAGAAGGCTTGGCGACCGATTTCTTGCTGACAGCGCAAACNGAAAAAACATGGTCAAGGCCACTCTTAAAAACTACAGCNGGACACGGTACTGGATGTACGCTAGCGGCTGCTCTGGNAGCAGAACTTGCAAAAGGTACNGACCTATGCACTGCAACTGAGANNGCGATATCTTTCGTTAATCGGGCCCTTGCATCCTCTCCAATGCTAGGAAGAGGNTCTAGCCCCATAAACCACTTTGTAGACNTAAAACCGAGGTAGTGTTACTCAGAGCAAAACCGAAGCAAACATCTCTTGACTGTAACCTACCATCAGAGNCCCACCAACTCTAATCGTGGGTGCTCTCAACTTTCCAGATCGACCTAAAAGTAGTTCCAGAAGCTCAGATTCTTCTGCCTCATCTTGTGACAAATCCATATCTATTACTTTGCGNCCTTTTGCTACATAGATCCTGTTAACATTCTCCAAGACNGACAGGGCATTNGATCCCTCAAGGGGTTCCTTCGTAGCACTTTGAACCAATCCGTCGGAAATGTTATGCGTTGCAAGGAACTCTTGCGTACGTTTGCAACTGGTTCAGCCAGGCCTGTGGTACCTCCACTCTAGGGTCTTCACCATTTCTACGCTCACATTTAAACATTAATAAACAGAGGAAACAACCAAGAATAAAGTAACATAGACTCGCANGAAACCCACATAGCCNGTGNAATTCATTNAAGAGCTTCTATCTGTTTTNCAATAATNATCTTAATTTAATACTATCGAAAATTTAATANGGAGAAATTAGAGATGGTTCGAATCAAATGGTCAGTTCTTCTAGCTGTGATCACGCTGGTTGTCGGGAACCCGGTCTCAGGCCAAGACCCAACTCTCCGATCCGCCTTCTATGATTTTAGNCTNACCACAGTAGCTGAAGGNCTTGTTANCCCCTGGTCAATGGCNTTCTTNCCAANTGGTGACATNTTGGTNACGGAANNNCCAGGACGACTCCGTCTCATAGAAAATGGAGAATTGCTACCGACTCCCATAGCTGGAGTGCCAGAAGTGGTGGCCCAAGGCCAAGGTGGTTTATTCGATGTAGTCTTACACCCTGATTATGAAAACAATCAGATGATCTATTTAGCCTTCTCNAAGCCCAAATCTGGNGGTACTCAGTCTACTACTGCTGTCGTTAGAGGGAGGTACGAAAACTATCAACTCAGTAACGTGGAAGAAATTTTCGAGGCGGTTTCAATGGGACGAGGACACTATGGGGGCCGCTTAGCCTTTGATANCCAAGGNTATATCTACATTACTACTGGTGATAGACAAGCACCCCCTANNGGNGANCTTGAAACTCATCCGGCNCAGGATCTTACTAATCATCATGGAGTNGTCGTCAGACTCCACGACGATGGAAGNGTGCCAGNTGACAATCCCTTNGTAGGNCANTCAGGAAAACTTCCTGAAATTTGGAGCTATGGACATAGAAATCCTCANGGCCTNGCAATNGATGNNACTACCGGAGATATCTGGNTNAATGAACACGGCCCACAAGGAGGCGANGAGTTAAACCTGATTGCTCCAGGACTTAACTATGGATGGCCAGTGGTTGGNTACGGAGTCAACTANNGTANTGGTCTNGCTATACACAAGGGAANNCANGACAGCGATATGCANTCACCTAATCATTTTTGGGTTCCCTCTATAGCCACATCNGGACTGATGATATANACAGGNGATCANTTTCCCGANTGGAANGGNAATNTTTTTGTTGGAGGNTTGGNTGGACAACAATTAGCNAGNTTGACGCTNCAAGGCCAACGGATCGTAGGGGAAGANACTATCGTCAAGCNACANGGAAGAATTCGGGATGTGCGCCAAGGTCCNGAGGGCTACATCTACATAGCAGTGGAAGCTAGGGGAGGTGCCCCTACCCCNATCCTCAGGTTAGAGCCCATGTCAGAGGAAGAAAGACCTCACTAGTAAAAAAAGAGCGTTTGTAAGTTGCATAGANCCGATCGCTAGATCGGCATCTACGCAATNAAACANCCATAGCTGGCAGTGAAGCCTGTCACTCTGACATATTTCTGCTGAAAACCAGTCACTTTGGCNCCAAATCTGTTAGTGATTTCAGGCATGATCATTGCGCTAGTTTATAGAGCGAAGGTCTGGCCCTAATGGGTAANGACCCNCAAAGCACGAAAATTATAGTATGCTAAATCATAAGGAGCAGGTATGGGTAAGGTTATAGGTATAGATCTGGGAACAACCAATTCTGTCGTTGCAGTCATGGAAGGTGGTGAACCAGTAGTGATTCCTAATTCGGAAGGNGGAAGAACGACTCCTTCTGTCGTGGCTTTTACAAATGAAAAAGAAAGGTTGGTTGGCCAGGTAGCACGCCGACAAGCCATAACAAATCCTGAAAATACCATTTTTTCAATCAAACGATTTATGGGTCGCAAAGGATCAGAAGTGACCGAAGAGCAGAAACTGGTTCCATACACAGTGTCTACTGACTCAAAGGGACTTGTAGAAGTCACTATACCCAATGGAGACAAGAGCCTGTCCCCTCCTGAAATCTCCGCAATGATACTTCAAAAAATGCGCCAAACTGCAGAAGACTACCTNGGAACAAAGGTTGATCAAGCAGTGATAACCGTGCCAGCATATTTNAATGATGCCCAAAGACAGGCCACTAAAGACGCTGGTAAAATTGCTGGACTCGAAGTCCTTAGGATCATCAATGAACCAACGGCAGCCGCCTTAGCATATGGACTCGATAAGGAGGCTGACGAGAAGATCGCAGTATTTGATCTGGGTGGTGGAACTTACGACATCTCAATCTTGGAATTAGGTGATGGAGTATTCGAAGTCAAATCTACCAATGGGGATACCCACCTCGGTGGTGANGATTTCGATCAAAGGATTATCGATTGGCTAGTTGCAGAATTTAAGAAGGACCAAGGTGTCGACCTATCTGAAGATGCCATGGCTCTACAACGATTAAAGGAAGCCGCTGAAAANGCTAAGATGGAGCTATCCTCCACCCAGCAGACGGATATCAATCTCCCTTTTATCACAGCTACTCAGGATGGTCCAAAACACATGAACTACAGCATGTCACGTGCCAAATTTGAACAACTGGCTGAGGACCTAATTCAAAGAACTATGCCCCCAATGGAAAAGGCCCTGAAAGATGCTGGACTCGAGGCTTCAGAGATAGACCAAGTAATCCTTGTCGGTGGTTCCACACGTATACCTAAGATCCAAGAAATAGTCGAAACTTTCTTTGGTAAAGAACCTCACAAAGGAGTGAACCCTGATGAAGTAGTTGGGCTGGGCGCGTGCATACAAGGTGGAGTCCTTGCTGGTGATGTAACCGATGTTCTCCTTCTTGACGTCACACCACTCTCGCTGGGAATAGAGACTCTCGGCAGCGTCATGACTGCACTCATACCACGAAATACTACAATACCAACTGAAAAGACAGAGGTTTTTTCGACCGCAGAGGACAACCAAACAGTTGTAGAAATTCATGTCCTCCAAGGGGAACGCAAGATGGCACTAGACAACAAGACAATTGGCAAATTCCAATTGACAGGTATTCCCCCTGCACCTAGAGGAATGCCTCAAATACAAGTAACCTTCGACATCGATGCAAATGGAATTCTTAATGTGTCTGCAAAGGATAACGCTACCGGAAAAGANCAGAAAATCCGTATAGAATCATCCAGCGGTCTTTCAGACTCAGAAATTGACAAGATGGTACAAGACGCTGAGGCTCATGCCACAGAAGATGAAGAAAAAAGAGAACAGGTAGATGCCCGCAACCAACTAGATTCCCTGGTTTACCAAGCAGAAAAAGATTCGGCAGAATGGGAGGATAANGTCTCTGACGAAAGCAAGCAAAATCTCANAGAAGCTTTGGACTCTGCAAAAACTNTACTAAGCGACCATGAGGCTGGCGCAGAAGACTTGAACGCATCGCGTGACAATCTAATGCAGGCCTTTAGTGCAGCAGGNCAAGAAATGTACCANGCCCAGGCGGCTTCGGATGAAGAGGGTGGAGAGACACCGGAAGATCAGGAAGAATCGGATGACGANGTGGTTGAAGCAGACTACGAAATAGTTGATGAGTAAGACGCATGGGAAGTTCTAATAAGTTGGTGAACAATAACAAAATACACAGGATGGGGACCATATGGTNCCCATCCTGTGTATAACAAACATTACAATCACAGACAACTTTTACTAAAATTGTGATAGGAAAAAGTCACGACTAAAGAATGAGGAACTAAGCTCATGTACGATCCACTGCGTAATAAATTGAAGGTCGCCCTCGTCACCATTTTCAGTTGCCTTTCGGGATTAGGCATAGCATCTGGAATCGGTTGGACGAACACGCCCTACAGTAATAGTCCNATGACTAGTAGTGANCCGCAGATCTCACAAGAGGCCGTTCAACCAGCTTTAGACTTGAGTGATGCATTTGTAAATGTGGCGGAAACTGTCACTCCAGCCGTGGTNCGCATTGAAGCACGAAAACAAGTTGCTTCTCGAAGAAATCAAAATACAAATCCTTTCTCTAATCCTTTTTTCCGTCGCGATGAAANCCCTCAACCACGACCTGACCAAGTTGCTGGAGGAAGTGGTTTCATAGTTTCCGATGATGGCTATATTTTGACCAACAACCATGTTGTTACTGATGCGACCAGTCTTACGGTGTTTCTTCAAGATCGCAGATCTTTCCCAGCAACTTTGGTAGGACAAGATCCATTCACAGATGTAGCAGTNATCAAAATTGAAGGAGATAACCTTACTAAGCTTCATTTTGGAGATTCAGAACAACTCCGGGTTGGAGAATGGATTGTAGCTATTGGNAATCCTGGCTTTGGAGGGACTAGCAGTCCTCTCGATTACACGGTGACCGTGGGCATTGTTAGTGCCATAGGTCGCCCCCTTCAGTTGCTCCAGAGAGAACTGGCACAAGATGAGGAAACTGCCAACAACCGCGGTTTTGCGATAGAAGACTTTATCCAAACCGATGCCGTGATTAACCCNGGAAATTCGGGTGGACCAATGGTCAATCTGAAGGGTCAAGTCGTCGGTATCAACTCGGCAATAGCAAGCAGGACTGGCTTTTATCAGGGATACGGTTTTGCAATTCCTATCGACCTAGCCCGTCGAGTTATGGAAGACTTAGTTGATTACGGAGTTGTGAGAAGNGCTTGGCTTGGTGTCGCAATGAAACCGATTGACGCACTTTCCGCCGAATCATATGGCCTCCCCTCAGTTTCGGGAGTCGAATTAACAACTATAACAGAAGACGGCCCGGCAGAAGAGTATGGGCTCCAACCCTATGACGTGATAACAGAAGTAGATGACGTTCCCATTGGACGAGTTGGACAACTGCAACAAAATATTGCAATGAAGAGGCCTGGGGATGCCATAAATGTCAGAATTTATAGAGAAAATCGACCTATGGATGTAAGNGTTGTACTTGGTGAGGCGCCCCTGCAACCTANAACTGAAACAGCNGCGTCCACTGGACCTGTGCGAGAAGAAAGAATGGACGACAAACTAGGTTTGGCTATTGAGGACATGAATTCAGAAAGTGCATCGNCTTTCGGTTACGAAGACGCNTCAGGCGCCCTNATAAGTCGAGTGGCAGTAAACGGCCCAGCAGCTCGCAGAGGTGTAACTCCAGGATGGAAGGTGATGGAAATCAATAGGCAGCCAATCTCAAACGCTGAAGATGCCTATACCGTGCTGCAAGGACTCAATGAAGGAGAGATCGTCACACTTCATTTGTCCGCACCATCTGATGCTAGGCAAATAATACACATTAGAGTTCCAGAATAAGCTAGAGAAAAAGCCGACTAAAAGGGGAATGTGCAAGGCTGCGTCAGCACATTCCCCTTTATCCATTTATGATTCTCTGTTGAAGGTATTTTCTGGCTCAGTTATCTTTGAAGGTTTCCCATAAGGGCAGGCTTGGCATATCGAGCGAAAGTGGCGGAACTGGTAGACGCGCAGGATTTAGGATCCTGTGGCTTTGTGCCGTGGGGGTTCGAGTCCCCCCTTTCGCATTGATAGTCCCTGATCTATCAACACTACAATCTAANCAGAAAAAGAAACTATGGTTACTGAAGAAAACAGGCTTGAGCTCTCNNTAGATNAAATTCAAGGTTGCAAGCAAACAGTGAGGGTCAAAGTGCCTTCACACCGAGTGGTTTCAGGGAGACTAGCCGTAGCTGAAAGATTAGGTTCTAAATTAAAACTGCCTGGGTTCCGCAAAGGTCACGTTCCAATGCAAGTAGTCGAACAGCGCTTTGGAGACACTTTGGACCGTGAAACGTTGGATGATCTAATCCAGAAAACTTATAACGAGGCCCTGATACAAACTGAACTGATTCCTATCTCAGAAGGGCAGATTAGTGACGTAAACTACAAACCTGGAGAGGAGCTTTCATTCGTAGCTACTTTTGACGTCAAGCCAGCTATAGAGCTTTCAAGGCTGGGTGGTTTTCAAATAAAACGTCCCAAGATCGAAGTCTCCCAATCTCAGATGGACGACGTCCTCGACCATCTGAGAAAGCAAAATGGCATTTGGATACCTCCCTCCACAGAACATCCTGAGGACGGTGANCTTGTTTCAGTTAGAATTAGAAATCTGAGCGACNAAGACAGCGANGAGAACACCACCACTAAACCCTATGAGTTCATCTTAGGAAACAATCATGCTCTCCCAGAGATAGAAAAAGGGATCAAATCGCTTAAACCTGGANAGTCCGACACCTTCAAGATNGAATTTCCCGATGAATTTCCCGATGAGGAACTTCGTGGAGAAAGAAAAACGCTACATATTGAATTAGACTCTCACAAGACCCTTGAAATTCCTGACCTAGATGATCAATTCGCAAAGAGTTTAGGAGNATTTCAGGATTTGGAAGAACTTNAACAAAAGATTGGAACGGATCTCAATAAGGAAGCTGAAGAAAGAAGTGAAAATGCAGTGAGGACCAAACTTTTAGATTCCATCATGGACGCNAATCCTTTCCCAGTTCCAGAATCAATGACCGATCGGTACATAGAATCACTTATAGGAAATCCGGATGAAATGGACGAAGAACAACTATTGGAAGCAAAAAAAGAAATTGAACCACAAGCAAAACATGTAGTCAAAAGANTNCTCCTAGTCGATCGAATTGCCGAATTAGAATCTCTGGAGAGCACGAAAGTCGATTTAGAAAAAAGAATAGATGAAATAGCCGAACAAACTGGAGAGAAGGCCCATAAAATTCGGGCGAACCTTCAGAAACAAAAACAAATAGATAGTTTACTAAGAGAAATTACTGAGAATAAGGTATTTGAGTTTCTTATGATGCAGTCTGAAATTAGCGACGAGTAAGACACTAAAACTAAAAAGGGCTAGGTAGAGAAATGGCGATTTATCCTCCGTATGTCATCGAGCGCACCAGCAGAGGTGAAAGAAGCTACGATATTTTCAGCCGACTTCTAATGGACCGAATCATTTTCCTTGGCACTGGCATCGACGATAACGTCGCAAATATAGTTATCGCCCAATTGTTATTTCTAGAGGCAGAGGACCCTGAAAGAGATGTCTATCTCTACATCAATTCCCCTGGTGGTAGCGTATATGCTGGTCTCGCGATCTACGATACTATCCAACATATGAAAGCTCCCGTTTCCACAGTAGCAGTTGGAATCGCCGCATCGATGGGTGCNNTCNTAGTTGCAGCCGGAGCAGAATCCAAACGTAGTGCTTTGCCGAATGCCCGGATAATGATCCATCAGCCTTCTGGGGGATCTCATGGTACAGCNTCAGACATCGAGATCCAAGCCAAAGAGATATTGTCCACCAAAGAAAGACTGACGCAGATATTAGCTCAACATACTGGGCAAAAATCAGAACGGATCGATGAAGATATAGACAGAGACCGATTTATGAGTGCTGAAGAAGCAGTAGATTATGGATTGATTGACCAAATACTTGAAGGACCTCTGAATATAAGACCTGAGAAAGATAAAGAATCGAATGATTAGAAAACCTCGCCAGCCTGAAAGGAGTATTGGGCATGCCTGAAAACCAGTCNGGATTACAGTGTAGCTTCTGTGGNAAAACCAAAGAAGCCGTNAAACAGTTTATTTCTGGACCATCGGTCTANATCTGTAATGAATGCGTCACGCTNTGTAACGAAATCCTAGGAGAAGAAGCNAANCGGGAAGCCTCNCAATCGGTTTTCAGTAGCCCCATTCCTAGAGAAACAAAGGCATTTCTCGATGAATATGTNATTGGACAAGAATCTGCAAAAAAGGCCCTNGCTGTTGCNGTCTATAACCACTATCAAAGAATAAACAACCAAGGAAAGATGGACGAAGTAGAGATAGATAAGGCTAATATTCTTTTTGTTGGACCCACAGGAGTTGGGAAAACCCTTCTGGCCCAAACCTTGGCGAGAATGCTTAAAGTCCCCTTCACTATTGCAGATGCTACAACTCTCACTGAAGCGGGCTATGTCGGTGAGGATGTNGAGAATGTGCTAGTNAGACTNCTGCAAGCCGCTGATTACGATGTAGCTGCATGNGAGCGCGGAATTGTCTATATAGATGAAATAGACAAAATAGCAAGGAAAACCGAGAACATGTCCATTACAAGAGATGTTTCAGGAGAAGGAGTCCAGCAAGCTCTCTTAAAAATATTAGAAGGGACAGTCGCTTCGATACCCCCTCAAGGGGGTAGAAAACACCCCCAACAGGATTATATAAAACTAGATACAAAAAACATCTTATTCATTTGTGGAGGAGCTTTCGATGGNTTAGATGAAATCATTGAAAAACGTCTAGGACAAAGACAAATCGGATTTAATAATGAAGAAGGCAATACAACTGAAGGCCAGCTACTTAGCGATGCACAACCAGACGACCTTCAGAAGTTTGGCCTGATCCCCGAACTCGTAGGCAGACTGCCCATTACTGTACACTTGGACAATCTAGACGAGGAGTCGTTAGTAAGGATATTATCAGAGCCGAAAAACTCCCTGGTAAAGCAATACACAAAAATGTTTGAACTTGAAGATATAGGTTTAGTTTTTGACAAAGANGCACTGAGNTCAATTGCTAAGAAAAGTAATGACCGNGGGACTGGAGCTAGGGGNTTNAGATCCATACTGGAAAGCTGTATGCAGGAAGTCATGTTTGACATACCCTCTCGGACTGATGTAAAGCAAATAGTCCTAACAGCTGACTGCATAGAGACAGGAGGAACCCCACTTCTAGTACTCCGTCCAGAGGAAAAAGAACAACAGGCCTAATCACTATCAGGTCCTTCCCCTGACTCAAGTTCCAGAGTAGGATAACCCTTGTTCTGATTAACAAAAAGCTTTTATGCAGAACTATCNACGGGGAGACAGACCAGACTGTGAGTCAAACAAAGAAACTGATCCAAATCGATCAGACCCACCTANTCCCTCAACGAATTCCAGTAATCACCCTGAGAGACCTAACTTTCTTCCCTGGTCAAATTCAACCACTAACCATAGGTAGGTCCCTTTCACTNAAAGCATTAACGAATGCAATTGACGGTGAGGGGTATGTCTTATTCTTGGCTCAAAAGAACAGTGAAATGGAGGACCCACTGGGAGCAGATATATACCAAATTGGAGTCATTTCCAGAATTCTCGAAACTACTTGGCTATCCAATGGTCATGCAGAAGTCGTCTTCCAAGGTATAGAGAGNGCTAAATGTGAGAATCTAGATCAATCTGGAACTTCCCTGACAACTAAATTCCTCCCAATGCCTTCAAAACCTTTAGAAGAAAAAAAANCNGATNNCCTCGAACTNATTCAAAAGGTGCATGAACTTTTCATCNAATACAGTGGGTTACGGAAAAAACATTCNATCAAACTCGAAAGCCCCATTCTTTCGACAAATGACCCTGTCAGATTTGGATTTTTCATCTCNAGCAGTTTGGACGTCAAGTTAGAAGAAAANCAGGAGTTATTGGANGAAGAAAACATTTCAATACGCTATGATTCCCTGAATAGGATACTTGAGAGAGAAATAAATATTTTGTCAAAAGCTCGCGATTTACCTATCGGTCCAGCCATAATTGAAAATTCAGAAAATATTGTTGACGATAAGGAAAGGTTAAATCAGCCGCAGCAGGAAATGTTCCCTGTAGATCAAGAATGGATCCAGATAGCCAGCAAAATCACCCTTGCTTCTCTTCCCAGTAAAGTGGCTGAAAGAGCTCATCGAGAATTAGATCGCCTCAAGAACCTAGGTCCCATGACCCCAGAATCTGCAGTCATACGAAATTATCTGGACTGGATCACAGGATTACCCTGGACCCCCAAGNCTACTGAATCCTCGAGTTTAGAGCGCGCTTCCCAAAGTCTAGATGAAGCACACTATGGNTTGAAAGACCTTAAAGATCGTATCCTAGATCACATAGCCGTACTATCGCTAGTCGGTGAACTTCGTGGATCTATAATTTGTCTAGTTGGTCCTCCTGGAGTCGGAAAAACTTCGCTGGGAAGTAGCATCGCAACAGCGTTGGATAGAGACTTTGTCCGAGTCAGCTTAGGGGGGATTCGAGATGAAGCAGAGATACGCGGACACAGACGTACATATGTGGGAGCTCTACCAGGCAGAATCTTACAGGGGATGAAAAAAAGCGGGAGTACCAACCCTTTATTTCTCCTCGATGAGATTGACAAACTATCAAAAGATTTTCACGGAGATCCTGGTTCAGCNCTTCTCGAAGTACTCGATCCCGAGCAGAATAAAACATTTACTGATCATTATTTGGAACTCGAATACGATCTTTCTGACGTATTCTTCGTCGCAACTGCAAACACTCTTTCTGGAATTCCTAAACCTCTAAGAGACCGAATGGAAGTGCTACGTATCCCAGGATATCTAGANACTGAAAAGATTGAAATAGCACAAAGNTTCCTGTGGCCTAAACAAGCAAGACTTAATGGACTGCCCAATAATCTTGACTTAACCCTACGAGCAACTAAGACAATAATAAATGATTACACACGAGAAGCNGGCGTCAGAGAACTAAATCGNTNCATTTCTGCAGTCGCCCGAAAAATCGCCCGAAAAATCGTAACCGAAGGGGANAAATACAAAACAACATCGGTCTNNGNAGAAGATATNAGGACACTCCTGGGTCCAGTAAGACACTTCCGACAAAATATTGATNAAGAAGATCGTATAGGAATGGCTAATGGACTCGCTTGGACAGAGTCTGGTGGNGAAGTACTAGATGTAGAGGTCGCATTAGTTCCTGGAACTGGGCAGGTACAGCTCACTGGAACACTCGGTGACATAATGAAGGAATCGGCCTTTGCAGCTGTAACTTACGCTCGTTCAAGGGCAGCAGAACTAGGTTTAGACCCTCAATTCTACAAAACTCTAGACATACATATACACCTACCCGAAGGAGCAACTCCTAAAGATGGTCCTTCTGCTGGTATAACAATAGCCAGNGCTCTGATTTCAGCTTTGATCGCNACACCGTCCTCCAAAGACGTTGCCATGACTGGNGAAATCACCCTANGAGGACGAGTCCTCCCAGTCGGCGGGCTTAAAGAAAAGGCTGTTGCTGCAGTNCGTGAAGGGATAACGAAAGTAGTCTTTCCCGTAGCAAATTTATCAGAATTAGAATTACTTCCTCCTGAAGTTCTCGAGGCAGAAATTGATTTCATACCTGTGCGAACTATGGATGAAGTAATAAAAGAAACTCTAGTTGCTTCGAGAAAAATTTCGACTTCAGCATACGAAATTCAGCACCCAGAAAACCCCCAGCAGGCCCAATGAAATGGAAGTCCATGACATTGAATTTATGGGNAGTTTTTTTGAGTTGTCTGATATCCCAAAGATAGATCTGCCTCAGATAGCATTTGTTGGACGTTCTAATGTGGGGAAATCTTCCCTGATTAACAGACTCTTAAATCGGCAAAACAAAAACATAGCTCGAGTATCAGCTACACCAGGGAAGACCCAGTCCATCAATTTCTACAGGATCAATGATATTTTCATCATGGCTGACCTACCCGGATGGGGTTATGCGAAAGTGCCAATAAAAATGCGCGACAAATGGGAAGCTCTGGTGAAGCAGTACCTCCAAGAAAATGTGAATCTAGCAGGTGTCGTGCATTTAATTGATGCTCGACATGCCCCTACAGCAGTAGATCTGCGATTATTAGACATTCTGGTAACCGAAGGCTCTCCCATTCTCATCACATTGACGAAAATAGATAAACTAAATAGAACAAAACAAAAACAGGCACTGCAACTAGTAACTGAACAACTAGACATAGAAGAAACCCAGGTCGTCCTGACTTCCTCTAAAACAGGTAAAGGAAAAACTGAACTTCTAGAGGCCATTGAAATACTTGTTCAAGGCACTTCATTGGATGTTTAGGCATGCATAGCCACCCACTCTCCACCCGGTCAGCGATAATCACCTTCACGATCCATTCCCAAATTTATCGCTTGTCAATTTATCCACAAAACCACATCCATCACCGTGGATATTAGTTTGACACAAACCAAAGAGGAGTACTTCAACTATGACAAACTAAAGATCTGGGTTGATGCAGATGCAACACCAAGGGATGTAATCACTATAGTGAGCAAGGCAGGATCCCGTTGTGAAGTAAGAGTCTTGTTCGTATCGAATCATCGCATCACCCTTCCCTTGAATAATCCTTACGTGCGATCTATCCCAGTGGGAAGTGGAGAAGACTTGGCGGATGATTACATCGTGGATCATGTAGACAAAGGAGACTTAGTCATTACAGCTGACATACCCTTGGCCGCCAGAGTGGTTGATCAAGAAGTATTTGTAATAAGTCCGAGGGGCGAAGAGTATAATAAAGAAAACGTCGGAGAACGTCTCTCAATAAGAGACTTCATGCATGATTTGAGATCGACAGGAATCCAAACTAGTGGGCCGAAACCCTACGGCAGCAGGGATAAGAAATTATTCGCAGAAACACTGGATCGACTTTTGACAAAAGCCTTATCAATCTAGTGAAACGACCCATATCAGTCCTGGATGAGGAGAAAAGACGGAGAGCATTTTAAACATGTCCACTTGGACATTAGTGCCTATTGTGAATTGGGCCGGACTATAATTTTCAGTTCGATTGCTACCTCAGCCATTCAATAGATACTTGGACTGGAGATTCGATCGGGGCAAACCCTTGTGGCTGAGAGTTATAGTGGGCAATGTCCTTGGATGCCTTGTGGTCTATACCTATGGAAATTTTATCAGGATAGTTACTGACAAATGAGGTTGTTCAAAGATACTAGGGAAAAGTTTTTCTTTAAACTTGCGTGTGTATTACTTGCACTCTATTTGGTATTAAATGGATGGAGCTTCTAAGCAAGTACTGCGAGTTATTTAAACGATTCTTATATCGAGCCTAGCAAAGATAGTTACTTACAAACCATAGGATTTTATTTTTCTATAAAGAGTCCTCTCACCGATCGCCAGACTCTGTGCAGCTTTTCTCCGATTCCCGTTGAACTCCAGTAGTGCCGCTGCAATCGCCTTGCGCTCTAATTCTTCCAGCGTCACACCAGAGGAGTACATCACATTAGGCTTGGCCATCAATTTCACTTCTGCATCTGATCCCCAACTAGCTTCATCATTGCCTTCAGACGGGCTGATTCCCAATTCGATCTCGCCTTCTTCTAAATCGTAAGTGTCAGAGTCAACAGCAACAGGAATTGGACCCCCTACTACATCTTCACGATCCTTGTAAGCTCTGAATTCACCTCTAAGATCATCTACGTCCATCCTCAATTCAACCAGAGTACGAAAGACGAATTCCAGTTCGGGTCGGATACCCTTGTCCTCAGATTTTTGCAAAACACCTGAGCTAATCATATCTATGGGCACAACAGCTGCGGCATTCTCTCCAGTACGCACCTCTTCGGGGATATCTGCCGGTGTCACTTTTCTTCCAGGAGCTAAAACTACCATACTCTCTATCAAATTGTTCAATTCTCTTACATTACCTGGCCAATGATAATCCTTAAGGATTTCCATTGCTTCCGATGAAATCCCTTCAAAACTACGATGGTGTCTTTTACTCGATTCCTCAACAAACGAGTCGACTAAGAGAGGTATATCTTCTCTTCTTTCACGAAGTGGAGGCAACTCTATACGAAGAACATTCAGTCGGTAGTACAAATCCTTCCGAAACTGTCCCAATGCTACTAATTGTTTTAAATCACGATTAGTTGCAGTCACTATTCTTATGTCTACTTGGATAGCTTTTTCACCACCAACTCGATTGAACTCTTGTTGCTCAAGAACTCGAAGCAGCTTTGTTTGGGTAGCTATTGGCATTTCTCCAATCTCATCCAAAAAAACAGTGCCCTTATCTGCTAACTCAAAGATCCCTCTTCTAGAATCAATCGCCCCAGTAAAAGCACCTTTCTGGTGACCAAATAGTTCACTTTCCAACAAGGTATCTGTCAAGGCCGCAACATTCACCGCAATAAAGGAGTTATGTCGGCGAGATGACAAATGGTGAATCCCTCTAGCTACCAGTTCCTTCCCTGTCCCCGATTCACCAGTGACTAGAACCGTAGAATTTACTGGAGCAACTGCAACTACTCTTTCCAGGACCTGCTTCATTGCGTCAGTTTCTCCCACAATTCCAGCTGTTAACTGCAGTCTCCTACGCTCTATGATGGCCCTGGAAACACCCACAACGTCTTCAAGGTTAGAGTCTTCTGGAAAAACTTCCTGATAGTCATCATGAGACTTAGTAGTATCCGATATAGCCAAACACGGAGAGCCAAAAATGGAGTTTGCTTGTTTCAATAGGTACAATGCTGATTTACTATGTGCAGCTCCAGTAATCACCAATAGCTCAAAATGCTTCGATGAACTTATGTCTTCCTCTGGAGTGACCAATTCGACCTGGTATCCAAGATTCTCACAAAGTCCTCTTATCTTCCCAGCACGTTCTAGGTCATGGGTAGAAACTAGGATTCTAATGGCATCTGAGTCATTCAACATTGCTCAACTGACCCTCTCTGTAAGGGACATTTCATAGATTTCACCGTTTCCCCAACACCTGCTAAACCAATCAGTGTAATTCTTTCCATACTGACATTTTGGCACATTTCGCGTCGAAATTCTAGTGTTTTATACTAAAGTTCAATCTTTTGTTGGATGTTTTTGAGTGTGACCATTAAGTAAATCTACAATGTGCGGTAAAAACATCTCAACGGCTTCTAGACAATCCTGAACACCTCCAGGGCTCCCAGGGAAATTCGCTATCAGGGTGTGTCCTCTAGTCCCTACTAAACCTCTCGATAATGCTGCAAAGGGAGTCTTTTTCATTCCGTGATTCTGCAGGACATTAGCAAGCCCAGGAGCATCTTTTTCAATAATCATTTTTGTAGCTTCTGGTGTGACATCCCTGAGTGAAAACCCTGTACCACCAGTAGTCAGGATGACATCCGCAAGTCCTGAATCGGCACAACTTTTCAGTTTATCTGCTATCACATCCTTCTCATCTGGTACAACATACTTCTCAACCAAGATATAACCAGAAGTTGCGATCCAGTCCGTGATAACTTTACCACTTCGGTCCTGGCGTTTGCCTTCGAAACATCCGTCGCTAACAGTCAACACTACTATCCGCATAGGAACCTCCATTGATTCATCGCCTAACGGATCCATCTTTATAAAAGGGCGCTTTGGTTCTTGTACTCGGTATTGTCTGTCCCCTTATGATAATGCCTAACTCAGTATTAGAATTCGACAACACACCTGGGATATAGCCCATCGCTATGCCCACTCCCAGACTCGGGCTTACAGTTCCACTAGTTACTTTTCCCACCTCCACGCCATCAGAAGTGATGGAATACCCTGGCCGTGGAAAACCTCTTTGATCCATGGCAATAGCTATTAATTTCTCTGGTAGACCTTCTTCCTTTTGTCGTGCTAAAGAGTCCCTGCCAACGAAATCACCTTTGTTCCACTTTACTAGCCAATCCAAACCACTTTCTAGTGGTGTATGGTTCTGATCTAGATCATTCCCGTAAAGTGCAAATCCAACTTCCAATCTCAAAGAATCCCTGGATCCCAAACCGGCTGGTTTCAGACCGTGTGGCCGTCCATTTTCTAGTAGATTTTCCCATAATATGACCATAGAACCGGTATCGACATAAAACTCAAATCCATCTTCTCCTGTATAGCCAGTCCTGCTGATCAAGGCATTGATACCTGCAATCTTACCTTCAGCAAAATGATAGTACGGAATTTCATCCAAATTCAGATCGGTCATCGAATCAATGATTGTCTGAGCCTTTGGGCCCTGCAACGCTAGCAGACCGAGATCTTCGGAATCATCTTTTAGTTCAACTTCAAATTTACCAGTGAATTTTTGCAACCAATTCCAGTCTGTTTCTTTGCGGGCCGCGTTGACAACTAGCATATAACCCTTGCTTTTACGATAAATTAGCAAATCGTCTATGATGCCCCCGTCGGTCTGACATAAAAGAGAATACTGACATTGACCAATCGTTAGAGCACCAACGTCGTTTGTTGTGAGAAATTGCAGAAAACGGCAAGCGTCGGGACCGTCAACATAAAATTCTCCCATGTGTGAAACGTCAAATAGACCTGCTTCTTTACGTACAGAGTGATGTTCTGAAGTGATACCGTCTGAATATTGCACGGGCATTTCATATCCTGCAAAGGGCACCATCTTAGCCCCTAAGGAAACATGATTGCTATGCAAAGCAGTTTTCTTTAAAGAAGTTTCCATACTCAATCCTCAAATCAGGGTGAGCTATAAGATATATCTAACAACACGTGGCGTGAATTCCATCATGGGATTCATGGTCTTAACCTCCTGTTATTCAACACACCATCTACACAAGAGGACTCACGATCTGGGATGGCTATCTTTATATACTTGAAGTAGTCGCTCTTTAGAAACGTGTACATAAACCTGTGTGGTTGACAATGACACGTGACCCAAGAGTTCTTTGACTGCTATTAGATTGGCCCCAGAATCCAGTAAATGGGTCGCAAAACTGTGCCGTAGAGAATGTGCGCTGAGACCATCTCTTGTAGCTGTATCAGCCAAGAGTTTCCTGATTATTTTCTGTATCGAGCTTCGAGAAAGTCTGCTACCACTAGGATTAAGCAAAAGAGCTGATTCTGCGACGTCTCCAACACGATCTAATAAACCACTTCGCATCTCGAGATACGGCCTTAGTGCACTAACTGTAGATCTAGTAATGGGAACGATCCTCTCCTTGGAGCCTTTTCCTAAGACTTTAGCCAACTGACCAGCCAGGTCTACATTTTCCACATCTAAGCCGTACAACTCGGCCAAGCGTAAACCACTACCGTATAGCAATTCGAGAATCACCAAATTTCTTGTATTAGACAAAGAACCATCGGATGCTTTACTTTCTGCTAGGGAAAAAACTATATCAATTTCATTTTTAGTTACGTACTTAGGAAGTTTTTTTTCTGATTTGGGTGTTCTAACCAATGAAATAGACTCCATGCCACACAAGCCCACAGCAGACAGAAATTTGTAGAAACTCCTGACTGTTGAAAGCTTTCTGGCAATGCTCCTCCGCCCCAATCCTTTTCTTTCACACCACCCCATAAAAGCCCTCAAGTCGGTTCGCTCCACTGTACTTAGATCCCAGTCCGTCAGTCCGAAATGGTCTATGAAAAATACCGACAGGTCTAATAAATCCTTCCTGTAGGATATAAGAGTGCTGGCGGACAGATTCCTCTCATACTCAAGATGTTCCAAGAACTGATTCACGTGACTAACCATCTCAGATTCTTTCAAACCATACCAACTGGTTCTAATCTTTCGTTATCACTAGGGATAGCTAAAATTTCTTCAGCATCCATCCAGGAGTTAAAATCTTCAAGAGCTCTTTTTGCTAACATTTGTCTCTTCTGCTTCTTATTTCTTATTCTTTCCTTAAGAGGGTCCACCAAACCCCAATTAGAATTCATCGGTTGGAAGTTAGAAGAACCATTCCCTCCTAAATATCGGTATAAACCCCCTAACACTGTTGTGCTAGGAGGTACAACAGGTTCTTTACCATTCAGTAATCGATCTAAATTGATAGCTGCAAGTATTCCACTAGCCGCAGATTCGGTGTATCCCTCCACTCCTGTCATCTGACCAGCAAAAATTACATCCTTTCGGGCCTTCAAAGACCCCCAACTTGTTAAAGCCAAGGGAAAATTTAGGTATGTGTTCCTATGAATTGACCCCCACCTTAAGAACTCACAATTTTCTAGGCCAGGTATCCCTCTGAAAATCTCCTCTTGCCCCTTCACTCTTAGCCGTGTTTGGAAACCGACCAAATTCCACATTTGACCAATCCGATCTTCACGACGTAGCTGGACCACGGCGTGAGGCCTTTCCCCTGTTCGCGGATCGGTTAATCCTATCGGCTTCATGGGACCAAATCTCAGTGTTTCGTGCCCCCTCGAAGCCATCACCTCAATCGGCAGGCATCCTTCAAAATAGGGTACAGCATCCCACTCAGGGCCCTGATATACATCTGCATTCAGCAGTCTTCTAGTGAACTCATCATACTCTGATTCGGACATGGGACAATTCAGATAGTCACCCTTTTCTTCATAACGTCCACCCTCAAACACTATATCCAGATTCAAAGAATCCTTGTGAACGATCGGTGCTATAGCATCATAAAAGGAAAGCCCTTCTTCGCCGATCACCTCTTGAATATTCGAACTCAATCCATCTGAAGTCAGAGGCCCAGTTGCAACTACAGTAGCAGTCTCTGGCAGATCTACTACCTCCTCTCTGTCCAGTCTGATCAACGGGTGATTCCCGACAATTTCCGTCATCATCTGGGAGAACAATCCCCTGTCTACAGCCAACGCAGAACCAGCCGGAACAGAAGTTTTATCAGCACACTTCAAAAGCAATGATTCCAATAGTCTCATCTCTCTCTTCAGTTGCCCATGCGCATTAGTTGGGTCAATGCTCTTAAAAGAGTTTGTGCAAACAAGTTCAGCGAGATTTTCTGTTTGATGAGCTTCCGTAGTACAAACCGGTCTCATCTCTACCAGATTCACCCGATGGCCTAAGTTGGCTAATCGATAGGCTGCCTCACATCCTGCAAGACCTCCACCTACGACCGTTACTTTGTCACTCACTTAGATTTTTTGCCTTTACTTTTTTTCTTGGTCCTCTCGAGCTTTTTTTTGATTAACTCGACCGCCATTTCTAAGCTGACATCAGTTGGTTCTTGCTCCTTTGGTAGGGTCGCATTAACCTTACCACACTTCACGTAAGGACCATATCTTCCTGACAAGATTCTTATACTTTCCCCTGTATCTGGATGCTCTCCCAAGTCCTTCAAAGCGGTACGTCCACCCGAACGTTTTTCATTAATCAGAGCGATAGCTTCTTCAATACTCGTTTCCCAGATATCTTCGCTACGTTTGAGATTAGCATAAACTTTATCGCGTCTGACGAATGGACCATATCGACCTATACCTGCATGAACCTCCTCTCCAGTTTCTGGATCAGATCCTAAGGTTCTAGGAAGGTCAAGAAGGAGAATTCCATAAGATAAGTCAACTTCATGTACAGGTTTATCTTTGGGGATGCTGACTCTTTTAGGCTTTTTTCCTGCCTCTTCTTTATCCAATTCCACATAAGGGCCGTAGGGGCCTTTTTTCAGGAAAATAGTTCCGGTCTCGTCTGGATCTGGTCCAAGCACTCTGTCCCCCTGGCTCTCCAATAATTCAAGAGCGAGGGAAAGATTCATTTCTGCTGGATCATGCGATTCCTCTAGGCTAGCCCTTGAAGGCTTACCTCCATCACTTGCCGATTCCATTTCTACATAAGGACCAAAACGTCCAAATCTCAAGCGGACATTCCTACCCTCCGAGCTGCTCCCGAGGTCCCTATCCTGTTTTTCCGCTAATGGCCGATTATGTTTACAGGTCGGATAATCCGAGCAGCCCAGAAAACTTCCCCCACGATTCCACTTGATCAGCATGGGGTGACTACATTCTTCACATTTTTCACCCTGTGCCGCAAAAATTTCTTTCATTAGTAAATCGGGCTGAGCTTCTGCATGCTCAAGTTGTTTTCTGAATCCATCATAAGTTTCAGAAAGAAGGTCTTTACCGATCAAAGCACCTCTCTCTATATCATCCAATCTGACTTCAATTTGCTTTGTGAACTCAACTTCGAACTCTTTCTTGAAGACGTGTACTAAAAATTTACAAACTCCTTCGCCCAACTCAGTTGGATGGAAGCGTCTATTTTTGAGCTCTACATATTCTCTTTCCACAATTTTCGAAACAATTGCCGCATAAGTGGATGGCCTTCCGATACCTTCGTCTTCCATTTTTTTTACCAAACCAGCTTCTGAAAAACGTCCTGGTGGCCTTGTGAAGTGTTTTTCTGTATTCAATTTCATCAATTTGGCAACGTCACCCTCATTCATATCTGGGACAGGAGGTAGATCTGCTCGACCTGGTTTTTTCCCAGACTCTCTGGCTTCTATATAAAGTCGCTCATGGCCTTGGAATTTGACCACAGATCCTGATGCTTGAAATTGATAATCCTTAGAACTTGCACCTTTTAGGACGAACACGATCCGAGTATTGTCATATATCTTAGCCGACATCTGACTAGCAACAAATCGTAACCACACCAGCTCGTAGACTTTAGCCTGGCTAGCATCAAGTTTCTTTGAAGCTTCAGATGGATGTAGAAAAATATTTGTAGGTCTTATGGCTTCGTGGGCGTCTTGCGCACTTTTATCTTCATTTTTGCCACCATAAAATTGCCCCTTCGCTGGTATATACTCCTTACCGAACTGTTCTTCAATCCAATCCCGTGCCTGATTTACTGCTCCTGCTGACACACGGGTCGAATCTGTTCGGATATACGTGATCAAGCCATTTTGATATAGTGCCTGCGCTGCTCCCATAGTTTGCTTAGCTGACATCCTCAATCTGGTAGAAGCCCTCTGCTGCAAGGTGGAAGTGGTGAAAGGAGGTTTCGCCCGAACTGATTTTTCTTCTCGGATTATCTCACTGGCTTTAAAAGGGACTCCCTTCAAATCATCGACCAAATTTTCGGCCGCTTTTTCCGTTTCGATCGATATCTTCCAGGATTTTTGGTTGCGAAGTGCCTTTCCATCTATTCGAACCAAGTTCGCTTGGAAGGTCTGGCCTGACTCGACGAGATCTGCTTTAAATGACCAATATGCTTCTTCTACAAAAGCTCTGATTTTTTCTTCAAGTTCACATATTAGTCGCAAAGCCACGGTCTGGACTCTACCTGCCGAGAGACCAGGCATGATAGGTTTAGTTAACAAGCTACTCGCTTGAAACCCAACCAAACGATCTAAGACTCTACGAACTTTCTGAGCTTCAACCCTCTCCATATTGACAGCACCAGGTTGATCTAGGGCTTTCAAAATCGCATCTCTTGTGATCTCTCTAAATGTGACTCTTTGAAATTGATCCTTCTCTTTTTCAGCATTACGCATACCAAGCCTTTCAGCTATATGGTAGGCAATGGCTTCCCCTTCCCTGTCTGGATCTGTCGCTAAGATTACTGTTTGGGCAGATTTAGCTTGTTTTTTCAATTCGGATAAAATTTTTCTATTGGTTGTCACATACTTGGGTTTGAAGTCATTCTCGATATCAACTCCAAGTTCTTTATCTGGAAGATCTCTTATATGACCAACTGAGGCCATTACCTCATACTCACTACCCAGATAACGACTTATAGTCCTAGCTTTGGCTGGAGATTCGACCACAACTAATTTCATTTTATCTTTCTATTTACTCCTCAATTAGAAAACCTCATGTCTCCATAAAGCTTAATATATTTTGTGCTAATTCCGCTGGCTTTCCCATTTCGGAGTCCACTGTGTATTTAGCTCGGGCATAACATTTCTGCCTCTGCTCCAACAACATAGAAAACTCCTTCACTCCGTCAATGTTATCTAACAATGGCCTTACAGTGCCACCTTTCTGTGCCCTTTCAAAAGCTACCTCTGGAGTCACCTTCAGCCAAACCGTGAGAGTATCCTCAGGCACAATTTGCCAATTCTTATCACTGACTGCCCAACCACCTCCAGATGCAAGAACCGTACCTCTGACTGGCAATAAGTCGAGTGTGATTTCTGATTCGCAGTGCCGAAAATAGCTTTCACCCTTTTCTTTAAATAAGAGGTCTACATTAGCACCGTATCTCTCTTCGATGGCAGAATCCATGTCAACAAAAACCCATCCAAGAAGTAAAGCAAGTTCTCTCCCAACTGTTGATTTGCCACTGGCCATGAAACCCACCAAAAGCACACTGGTGTATGGATCAGCGTTCACCGTAACCACGCTTCTCCAGATGCTCTAGGTAGGAGTTATGATTTCTAGTGATTTCTGCTATTGAATCACCCCCAAATTTCTCCAAGAAAGCATCGGCTAACACGAGTGCAACCATCGCTTCACCGACAATAGCTGCCGCAGGAACGGCACAAACGTCACTGCGTTCGACTGCAGCATCCGCCACTGACCCATCTCTCATATCGATACTAGGAAGTCTCTTCCTGAGGGTAGAAATTGGTTTCATGGCCGCCTTGACTACGATCGGAGATCCGGTTGTGACTCCGCCCTCCAGCCCTCCAGCCCTATTAGATTCCCTGCCTATTCCTCCCGCGTTAGTAGCCTTTTCATCAGCCACGATCGGATCATGGACTTCTGATCCTGGTTTGAAAGACCCCGAAAATCCAGCGCCAATTTCTACTCCCTTAATAGCCTGAATTGACATTACAGCTCCGGCTAAACGTCCATCTAGCTTGCTATCATACGTCACGTAGCTTCCTAGACCAGCAGGAATTCCAGTAGCTACGATTTCAAATACTCCTCCAAGGGTATCCCCATTTTCTTTAGCATCATCAATAGCTTTTTTCATCCTCTCTGTAGCATCAGTATCCAGAGATCTTAAAGCGGAACCGTCTACACTTTCATTTAATTTTTCGGGAAGAACATTTGGAATATCGGCTTCTATGGAACCAATAGATGTTACGTGGCTTCCAATAGTCACTCCAAAAGTCTCTAGCAACCTCTTACAAACCGCACCACAAGCTACCCGTGCAGCGGTCTCTCTCGCGCTCGCTCGTTCTAAGATGTCACGAGTGTCTCGTCGATCATATTTCAGGAGACCCACCAAATCGGCATGTCCCGGCCTTGGCAAATAGAGACTCCTCAGAGCTTTCGGGTTGCCTTCTGGATCAGGTTTGCCTGGTGACATTGCCACTTTCCAGTTTTCCCAATCCTTGTTCCATATCAACATGGAAAGTGGAGATCCTATAGTCTCTCCCAGTCTCACACCAGAGATAATTTCCGCTCGGTCAGACTCAATTTGCATTCTTCGTCCCCTTCCGTATCCACCCTGTCGACGTTTAAGATCTGGATCTACATGTCGAGCCATTTCCAAGGTCAGACCGGCTGGAATTCCCTGCAAAATAGCTACTAAGCCACGACCATGAGATTCACCAGCTGTACTAAATGAGATCCTTCTCATATTTATCTATTCTTCCTATAATAAATTTTTTCTACTCGCCAAGACTTAATGATAGGATAAATGAAAGTCCTATGAATAGTCCAGATTAACTGCATAAAGTGGTTGCCGACACTTCTATTGTTTTTCATTGCTCCATTTCGTCATTCTTGATTTATCCCACAACTTAATTGGGGGAGGTAAAAGGTTATAACGCAGAATATGAAATATGGCAGCTACTCCATCTTTCCAGGTTATTTTCTTTCCTTCTTGGTAAGATCGCCCATGATAGCTAATCGGCACCTCATAGATTCTGGCACCAGCTTGAGCCAAACGAGCTGTAATCTCAGGTTCGAAACCAAAACGGTTAGACGATAAAGGTAAACTTTTCACAAGATCCGCATCAATCAGTTTGTAACAGGTCTCCATATCACTCAGGTTTAAATCTGTTAGCATATTACTGAGAAGAGTTAAGAATCGATTCCCTACCATATGCCAGAACAGTAAGACCCTTCGACTACCACCCAAAAACCTTGATCCATAAACTGCATCCGCCTTGCCCGACAATATGGGCTCCATCAGAATTGGATACTCATTCGGATCATATTCTAAATCAGCATCTTGAATCACTATAAGATCCCCGGTTGCCTCTTCAATGCCACGTCTTACAGCTGCACCTTTACCTTTATTAAAATCCTGTAAGAGCAGACGGTCAATCAGCTCTTCTTTATATAAATCCTTCAAAAGAGGTCTGGTTCCATCGGTCGAACCATCATCAATAACCAGTACCTCCAAGGAGAGTGCCATGCCGTTCAGGGAGCGTAATAAGCCCTCTATGGTATTCACTTCATTATAGGAAGGGATCACCACAGACAGAGTGACAGAATCCATATTCAAGTGGGTCATTTCATTATTATTTAACTTATCATTGACAGACGGGTGCATGTCCAACCTCTGTCACTTAATAGTTGGCCTGGGAATGACGAGTATATCTCCTAAAAGGGTATACTCCGGTCCCCCCAAGCGGGCCACTGGCCTCAACTCCGTCGTGTCTACCAGGCAAGAACCTTCTTTGAATTGAATATCTGAGTTTAGCCTGACCGCTTTGACTTCTCCTAAAACCAATCCTCCTGCATCACCCAGATCAACTTCCTTGAAAAGCGCACACTCAAAGACTGCCGGACAATTAGCCACATAGGGAGCATTTACCTTGTCAGCAATGCCAACGGGAAGATCAGTTCTTTCAAACTCGTCTTGATCTGGTGAGAAATCTGCCGAAGTCTCGTTCATCTGAGCAACTTGAACCTCAGTCACAATGTTCACACAGAATGCTTTTTGGTCCAGTATATTTCGCAAAGAATCTTTAGGATGCCCCATCCGATTTCCTATAGAAACACTAATCAACATGGGAGATGCTGCCACTGCAGAAAAAAAGCTGAAGGGTGCCAAATTCAAAACACCGTCGATTGCATAAGTAGAAACCCAACCTATCGGCCTCGGTACAACCAGAGACGTCAATAACTGGTATCGGTCTAGACCTGACACCTCATCGGTATCAATAATTCTATGCTCAAATGGACCTGAGGCTTTTTTCAAATCAAGGCCCTCCTGGAAGGCTTAAAACCTGACCCGGAACAATCCGATCACCTCTAATCCTGTTAGCTTCTTTCAACTCAGAAACACTCGTCCCATAAAACTGAGCAATTCTCCATAGCGAATCTCCGTTACGAACAATATGGGTTGATCCTGTTCGGCTGGAACTACTCAGCAATCTTTCGACATATCCACCATACTGATCAGGAAAGACGGCCACATGAAAATGGGGAGGTCGTCTCTCTCTTGTAGCTTCTAATACACCTGCTTCTTCCAGATAGAGGAGTGTGCTTTCCAGCCAATTTCTGCACACCGATGAATTACTCCTCCGAAAGTCTACGGCCATCCCAGTCGGGTGAACTGACAGAGAAGAAGCGTTTCTCGGTTGACTGTTAATGGGACGGGTCAAACTTGTCACCACTAATTTTTCTCCACATGCACTTCTATATTGTGCGCTAAGTCTCTCTATGAAGAGTTTGACTTCAGGCCTGCTATAAGGAAAAGAAACGTCGTGTATTGTATAATTCAGTCCATCCCTTAACGGAACCAAGTAACCAGCATCGACAAAACGAAGCACCTGTTCACCAGTCTCTAGAAAAGTAAAATCGTGATCTTTAGCTGTTTGATAGGCCCGATTCACTGAAGATCCTGAACCCCTTAAAGTCTGTCCCTGCAAGTGTGAACAACCCAGGACGAAAAATAAACCCAACAATAAGAGATAGCCCTTCTCCCTACTCGTTGCTACCAAACCAACTGACCAGGAAGGGTGCCAATTAAATTCTTTTCTGAATCTCTTCATAGATCCCAAAGATCTCCGACTTTAATTCCAGACAAATTTTATCTGGTTTGCGAATACTTCTCAGCCACCTCACTCCAATTGACGACATTCCAAAAAGCATCCAAATAATCAGGTCTTCTATTCTGATAATTGAGGTAATAAGCATGTTCCCAAACATCGACTCCAAGAATTGGCACACAATTACAGGAAATTGGACTATCCTGGTTGGCGGTGGCCATTACCTGCAATTTACCATCTGGATCCACGACTAACCAACCCCAACCTGATCCAAATTGTGTAGCTGCTGCTCCAGAAAAAGATTTTTTAAACTCGTCAAAAGAACCGAAAGAGTCGCTCAACAGGTCGGACATTTCTTCTGTAGGACTATTGGAACCACCTGGAGCCATTATTTCCCAAAATAATTTATGATTAACAAATCCTCCTCCATTATTGCGAACTGCAGCACGTATGCCCTCTGGAAGTTCACCTAGCCTTCCGAGCAACTGCTCCCCAGAATGACCATGCAATTCTGGGTGATGTTCGAGGGCCGCATTCAAATTATTTGTGTATGCCTGATGATGTTTCCCATGGTGTATCTCCATGGTCCTGCTGTCAATGTGAGGCTCTAAAGCATCAGTGGCATAGCCCAACTCAGGCAATTGAAAAGGATACCCCATTCTGTCTCCTAGTTATTTGGTGATCTCGTGTCTTATGCATACTCAATCCGACATTCCAATTCAATGAACAACAATAATATAATTTTATGGGACTTCTAACCCCTCTTCAGTTCTGCAAGATAATGCCCTTGATCACCTTGCCAAATCACGTCTGTCAAAAGGTCTAAATCCCCAGACACTTTCGCTAGTAGTTCCGGGTCTATAAAAAGCTGGGGAAACACCTCTCCCACCTGATCTTCAAACTCCAATTGATAATGTAATTCTCCCACAAATTCTTGGTTAACCTGTTCACCCAAATCACCAACCAATCTTAAGTCCGTTGAGTCCATGATGATTACTCCATCCTCAGTTGTTCTGGAAAGACAAGATCTAAGAAGATGTTCCAACCCCACGGTAGTCCCAGCTAACATAGAGCCATTCATAAGCAATAAAATGGTGTCATAGTCAAGATCATTTTCCGAAAGATCTTCTAAACGTCCTACCCTGGTGTCCTTGACCCCTCTGTCCTTCATTATGCGAACTGCACCTGGAAGCAACTCTAGAGAGGTGACTTGATGGCCTCTGTTCTGAAGCACCAATCCATGTGCACCAACCCCAGCACCAACATCTAACACTCTCTGTCCGCATCGTCCCAAAGCAATCAATTCCCAGTCCTCAAAACCCTCCTCACCCCGAAAAAATACAGAAGGATATATTTTCTCAGGATCACCGAAATCGTTCCGGACCGTAATCGCAGAATCTTTTCCAGAATCGTGATACCTCATTAAAGCCAATTCTAAGGGGCGCCATGACTCGGTAAGGTCAAGATTTATAATGTCTTCTTTCTTTAGAGTGATTAATCGTTCATCCAGGGTTTTCTCTCAAAATAGTCGTCTGTCAATTCCTTGATTTTTCCAGAGAGTAATATCAAGGCGAGAAGATTTGGCAGAATGACTATACCGAGTGCGATATCTCCCATCGTCCAAGCAAGATTCAGAGCCACGTTCGCCCCTACAAAATGCATGGCTATATACATCATCTTATAGGGGAAAATAGCTCTTGTCCCAAATAGATAATTAGCACACCGATCGCCGTAGTAACTCCAAGCAATAGCTGTTGAGATTCCGAAGAGGAATACCGAAAAAATAACCACATAGTGTCCCCAGTCACCTAAAGGAGACAAACCTTTCTTGAAGGCCTGCATAGTCAACGGAGCACCACTCTCCACCGCCATCCCCCAAAGAGAAGTGGTGATGGTCCCATCTTCTCCGATTGCTTGGCCACTCCCAGGGCGAACAGAACCAGTAAAACCAAGAGTCATTTCTTCGTCAGTGTACAGCTTGTCAACCTTGACCTCATGCCATCCTACGAAAGTGCTTGTGCCTTCAACATACTGACCCTCCTGAATCATTATTTCTTCAGGATCTTGAACCCCTATATAACCAGTTTCCTGGTCTCCAGAAACCCAAATCACATCGCCTTCACCTAGCGTAATTTCAGTCGGAATACGTTCGTCATAGACTCCAGTGATGATAATGACCAAAGCGGTCATCGTAACAATAACAATGGTGTCTATGAAAGGTTCCAGAAGAGCCACGACTCCTTCCGAAACGGGTTCTTCTGTCTTTGCAGCTGCATGTGCAATAGGAGCTGAACCTTGGCCGGCTTCATTTGAAAACAATCCTCTTTGACATCCATACATCATTGTAGTTAGAATCGCGCCAACACCAGTTCCCGCTATTCCCGCGGTAGGATTGAATGCTTCTGTGAAAATAGCGGCGAAAGCAGGTCCCACAGCACCTAGATTCATCATGATTATCACCAGGGCCCCCAGAACGTAGACAGCTGCCATGAATGGAGCCAAGATACCTGTAATTCGACCAATTCGGCCGATTCCTCCCAGAACTACTGCTCCTACTATGCTTACTGTGATCAATCCCGTGATCCACTGAGGTGTACCGAAAGCTGTGTTCATAGTATCGGATACTGTATTTGCCTGAATGGCATTACCAGTAAGGAAAGCAGTGAACCCTAGTGCACCAGCAAAAAAGACCGCCATCCACTTCCATTTTGGGCCTAGTCCCATTTCTATGTAGTACATAGGTCCGCCAGAAACTGTCCCGACTATCTCTCCAGCATCCTTGTGAACCGATCGGTAATGTTGTGCCAGTGTCACTTCAGAAAATTTCGTTGCCATCCCAACTGCGGCTGTCACCCACATCCAAAACAAGGCACCCGGTCCTCCCCAATGTATAGCCAAAGCTACACCAGCAATATTTCCTATGCCGACCGTAGCCGAGAGTGCTGTAGTCAATGCTTGAAAGTGTGAAACATCCCCAGTATCGTTTGGATCGTCATATCTCCCCGTAGCCACTGCGACACCATGCCCGAACCGTCTCAGTTGTATAAAACCAAGTCGAATCGTCAGGAATCCTCCTGCTCCGATAAGAGCCAGAACAACAAGCGGAATGGACGCATCCCCAACAGGAATGCCAAAATTCCAGACCACATCACCTAAACGATTGATTACGCTTTCAAAACCTGCCATTGGATCTCCCTTGTTTATAAAGACAAGAAAAAGTGTGTGCTTGCCCTAATTGATGCAAGCCAAAAAGAATGAGTCATACTCATTGTGCAATCATGCGTCCTAATCGGGTTCCTCCTACTATATGCATATGAAGATAATAAACCTCTTGCCCACCGTGTTCTTTACAATTGATGATCAAACGGTAGCCTTCTTCGCCCAAACCCTCATTCCTAGCAATATCTGAGGCCACTCTTAGCATCCTCCCCAACGTTTCTTCATCATCTTCACTCACATCATCCATGGTACTAATGGTCTTGTTAGGAATGACTAGTATATGAACTGGAGCCCTTGGCTGAATATCTCTAAAGGCTGTAACTAGTTCGTCTCGATAGACTACGTCTGCATCTATAGCCCTTCGAACGATTTTCCCAAAAACTGTTTCTGAGGTATCGGCCTCGTTATTATTAAAGGGCGACATTATACACTCCAGAGATGATAAAAATAAAATTAGGCAACATTCTAGTGCCATAGGTTAGTTCTCCATTGACCTATAGAGCAAGAGAAGAGGAATAGAAGTTGTTCGATCATCCGATTCTTATAAAAGGTGAATTGGTGTGAAACCATGACAATAATCACAAAATATTTGATCAGGGCGCACCTTGGACCGTTTTTATTTTCTTTTTCAGCCCTAACGGGACTCCTGTTTCTAAATGCCATCGCTCAAAGAATGGAGAATCTAGTCGGCAAGGGACTATCCTGGTCAATCATCGGAGAATTCCTAATCCTTTCTCTTCCCCATACAGTTGCCCTGACACTCCCTATGTCAATCCTAGTTGCCCTTCTCTACACTTTCAGTGAACTGACGGCGGCAAACGAATTTACGGCAATGTCTGCTGGAGGAATTAGGCCCCTTCGAATTCTGGCACCACCCCTACTACTCGGGGTTTGCATGGCTGGAGTGATGCTTTATTTCAATGACCAAATACTACCTTCGGCAAATCATCGGCTAAAAGACCTGGTGGTTGATATAAGTGAGAAAAGCCCCACCCTTGAACTCCGAGAACGCGTCATTAATCGAATTGAGACGCAAGATCGTACTAGAAACATATACCTACAGGCCTCCTCTATAGACAGGGAAACAAACGATCTTGAGGAAGTGGTTATTTATGACTTGAGTGACCCAGGCATCCATAGGACTACTTACGCAGAGCAAGGAGAGATGAATTTTGACCAAGACCAAACCGACCTCTACTTAACTCTGTATTCCGGCGAAGTCCTACAGGTAGACCTAAGTCGATCTGGGGAATTCAATCGTTCCGAATTCCAGAAACAAATTATACCGTTACGAGGCATAGCAAATGAGTTAAACCGAAACGAAGAAGGTAGCGTGCGCAGCGATCGAGAAATGTCGATCTCGATGTTAAAAGAAGCAATCAATGAAAAAACGGCCGAAATTAGAACTATACAAAATGAAACCCTAGCAAGAACTGAAGCTGCTGTCTTTGCAATAACGAAAGATCTGTCTGAAATCACTACTTCAATAGGGATTGATGGCATATCACGGATCGATCAAACTGTTACCATAGATGCACTTAATACCAATCAAAATAAACTTCAAATCGCGGCTTTGCAGTCAGCAGTGGATCGCTATTCAGTGGAAGTCTATAAAAAATACGCTATAGCTTTTGCCTGTATCGTCTTTGTACTGATAGGAGGACCTCTGGGAATACGTTTCCCTAGAGGCGGTATCGGAATGGTCATTCTAGTGTCAGTATTCGTTTTTGGTATCTATTGGACTGGTCTCATTGGAGGAGAAAACCTAGCTGATAGAGGAATTATTGCCCCAATCTGGGCAATGTGGACTCCCAATATAGTATTTTTTTGCTTGGGTTTTCTCCTCACTATTGGGCTTGGAAGATTGGAAAACAGCAACAGAGGTGGAAGCTTGGATGGAGTCTTCAATGGCATTAGCAGAACCGTCAGCAAGGCACTAAGTTCTGCAAGGATTACTGGCTAATGAGAATCCTTGACCTGCTAATCATCAGGACCTTCATAACAACCTTCCTCTTGTTTGTGATCGGTGCACCCCTATTGTTCCTTATCGGCGATATCGTAGAGAATCTCGATCAATATTTTGGTCAAGGACTCACACCTTATGAGTTACTGACGGCATACATGTTCATGTTGCCAGAATTTATTTCATGGTCCTTTCCTATTGCAGCTCTTGTTGCCGCAGTCTTTACGGTGCATTCCATGACACAACACAGGGAAATCCTCGCAGCCAAAGCAGGAGGTATCTCCTTTCATCGACTCATGGTACCACTCCTGTCGATAGGATTAGTGCTTACTGGAGTAGGGCTCATATTGAATCAAGCTGTTCCCTTGGCCAAAAGACAAAGTGGCCAAATCTTACGCAATGAAAGTTATAGCTCTTTACTTCGTTCCGATTTTGTTTTCAAAGGGAGCGACGAAAGAACAATCACAGCTCAAAGACTGACAATTGAACCACCTCTTCTGAATCAAATCTTGATGGAAGTGCCTAACCCTATAACGGGAAAACTGGCTGAGCACATTCAAGCCCGTGACGCTCCTTACAGTGAAGAATCAGGTTGGATGTTTAGGGACGGATACCTGCGTATTGTGAAAGAAAATGAACTTAACCTGACATTCTACTTCGACTCTCTTCGCACAAATGGTTTCGATGAAAATCCTTCGAGTCTTCTGGAGGTTCCGCAAGATGAAGATGAAATGACCACCGCTGAAATAGATCGTATGGTAGCAAACATAAGTAGATCTGGAGGTGATCCTAGTTTCTTAATTGTCAAAAAAGAACAGCGAACCGCCATCGCGGTAGCTACTCTTGTCATCATTTTGTTTGGCGGTCCACTCGCCACAGGATCAGGAAGGAGTGGTACTACCTACGGTATAGGCGTTGCTTTGGGTTCCACCATTCTCTACCTATTACTTTTTCGTATCGCTGGAGCAGCTGGGAAGGTGGGTGCGATCCCTCCTGTGTTTGCAGCTTGGCTTCCGAATCTTATTTTTCTAGTGTGTGGCCTGATTCTATTAAAAAGAGTCAGAACTTAAACGCGATAATTTTTTCTATTCCAAAAGGCTGACGAACCCGTCGGTTAATCGACCGTCATATAATTCTTGGACAGGCCCTCGCAAAACGACTCTGTATTCGTCATCCACTGACACCTGAAGAGATCCACCTTCCATTTCTACCAAAATATGTCCTGGACAAACCCTCCCCGAATTAACAGCTGCTGCAGCCACCGCACAGGCAGACGTCCCCGAAGCCGAGGTGATTCCAACACCTCTCTCCCATATCAGTGCCTCTATCGCATCTTTCCTTAAACAATGAGCTAGCTGCACATTTGTACCCGATTTAAAAGCCTTATGCTCGCACAAGATAGGGGCGATCTTATTCAATAGATCAGGTTCCCATTCGTCCAGGAACACCACACAATGGGGATTCCCCATTGAAACAAGATTTAATTCAAAAGAGCCATAATCATTCACCTGCAGTCTCCCCTTCTCATCCAAGACACTAGAATCAAAATCGACTGCATCATTGCCCACTCTAGCAGTGCCCATATCAACCTTAATGTCATAATTCCCTTTTGAATCATTACTTATTATCTCCATGGTGATCAGATCACCACCAACAGAAATTTCGAAGGGATCGTGAGCGACAAGACCTTCTTTCATGAGATACGAACCCAGTATCCTTAATCCATTGCCACTCCTTTCGAATTCTGACCCATCTGGGTTGAACATCCGCAATTGATAGGGCGGACCACTTCTTCCAGCTAACAACACTATACCGTCTGAACCGATGCCACGCTTACGATCACAAATCTTGATGATTGCCCGCTTATCAACGTGAAAATCCTCTCCTTCTTCAAAAACCAAATAATCATTGCCTAAACCATGGCCTTTAAAGAACTGATTCTGAACTTTAAAAATAGATTCTGATAACACAGGATACCTACAGGTTCCGTTTCAATAATGCCCATACTGATTAGAAAGATCTTGGTAAAACTTTAATTCCCTGTCAAAGCGCTCATACTCTCAGGTACTGCTTAGAAATCCATGCAAGAAGCCCTGTTGCAGAACCAGGCCTAGAAACCATCGACAGATCTAAGTAGTTTTAACTAGAAACTGGAAAGGGTGATTTATGGCATATTGCGACCCATCGACAACCGCTAAAAAGCTGCACGTTTCTTATAAACAACCCGTCGGTGAGACCTCCTGCCTAAACCCCCTTCCCTTGCCAATAACTGTAACGAGTAAAGGACAATGAGTAGCGCGGACGGTAACTCCATATTAGAACAACTTCTCAAGGATAGAATCCTCGTTCTGGATGGAGCAATGGGAACTATGATCCAGGATCTGAATTTTTCTGAAGAAGAATTCAGAGGGGAGTTATTTAAGAATCACCATATTCCTCTCCAAGGCGCGAACGACCTCCTGTCCCTAAGCCAACCTCAAGCCATCCAGGATATCCACAGATCTTATTTAGATGCAGGTGCCGATATAATCGAGACAAATACCTTCAATGCCCAATCTATATCACTAGCCGATTATGAGTTAGAGGAGCAGGCATACTTATTGAATAAGGCGTCAGCAGAAATTGCCTGTAAGGCTGCGTCTACTGTCACCCTTAAAACACCAGAAAAACCACGTTTTGTCTGTGGGTGCATAGGTCCTACAAACAGAACAGCGTCATTGTCTCCGGATGTCTCTAATCCGGAATACCGAAATGTAGACTTCGACCAACTCGTAGCGGCATATTCCGAACAGGTGCTTGGATTATTGGACGGCGGAGTGGACCTCCTAATGGTGGAAACCATTTTTGATACATTAAACGCCAAAGCTGCCATCTTTGCAGTCAGTCAAGTTTTTGAGAGCCTAGGAAAGAAAGTGCCCTTGATGATCTCGGGAACGATAGTAGACGCTAGTGGAAGAACCCTAAGTGGCCAAACAGTTGAAGCTTTCTACCATTCGATCCGTCATGCTAAACCATTCTCAGTTGGACTGAATTGTGCCCTTGGGGCTAACCAACTTAGACCCCACTTGGAAGAGCTATCTAAAATCGCGGACGTTCCGGTCAGCTGCCATCCCAACGCAGGCCTACCCAATGCCTTCGGTGAATATGACCAATCACCAGAATTGATGGCATCGATTATAAAAGAATTCGCAGAAGCTGGATTTATAAACATCATTGGTGGATGTTGTGGGACTACACCTTCCCATATATCTGCAATTTCATCTGTCACAGAAGGATTGGCTCCTAGAAGTGTTCCGAAACAAGAATCTCTCTGCCAGCTTAGTGGCCTGGAACCTCTAACCATTGGAGAGGATTCTCTTTTCGTCAACATAGGTGAACGCACCAATGTGACTGGATCAAAAGAATTTAGAGATATGATCAAAAAAGGCTCCTATGAAGCAGCTGTTGACGTTGCTCGGCAACAAGTCGAACAAGGGGCTCAAATGCTGGACATCAATATGGACGAAGGCCTTTTGGATTCTGCAGAAGCCATGACCATCTTCCTGAATCTATTGGCTGGCGAACCAGAAGTAAGTCGAATCCCCTTTGTCTTGGATTCTTCCAGATGGGAAGTACTAGAATCAGGGCTTAAGTGTGTGCAAGGTAAATGTGTCGTCAATTCCATTAGTCTAAAAGACGGTGAAACTACATTCATCGACCAAGCAAATTTAGTTCGACGATATGGAGCAGCTGTCATCGTGATGGCATTCGACGAAGAGGGCCAAGCGGACTCAGTTGAAAGAAAAGTTTCCATCTGCCAACGTGCCTACGACATCCTGATCCATAGAGTTGGTTTTCCACCCGAAGATATCATTTTTGATCCCAACATCTTCGCGGTCGGAACAGGTATCGAAGAACACGACTCCTACGGTTTAGATTTCTTAGAGGCTACACGCCAAATAAAGAAAAAGCTTCCAAAAGTTTTAGTGAGTGGAGGTCTGAGCAATATCTCATTTTCCTTCCGTGGCAATGATCGGATTAGAGAAGCTATGCATTCAGCTTTCCTCTACCACGGCATTAGGTCTGGGCTAGACATGGCAATTGTGAATGCAGGTGCACTACCCATCTATGACGAATTGCCAGAACCAGTGCTAAAAAGTGTCGAGGATGTGCTTCTCAACAGAAGTGATAAAGCAACTGACAACCTTACTAAACTGGCAGAGACATACTCCCAAAAGCCCAAACAATCAGTAGCTCCTAAGGAATGGCGTTCGGAATCCTTGGAAAAACGAATACGATACGCCTTAGTCCACGGAAATACTGAATTTATAGAACAAGATGTGGAACAAGTGCGACTGCGGTATCCTAAAGTAATAGACGTTATTGAGGGACCCTTAATGGATGGTATGAATGAAGTAGGAGACCTCTTCGGATCCGGTAAAATGTTTCTTCCTCAGGTGGTCAAGAGTGCCAGAGTAATGAAAAAAGCTGTGACTTACTTGGAGCCTTTCCTGGAAGCAGAGAAAGTTTCGAATCAAGACATCCCTAAATCAGCTGGCAAGATCTTGATGGCCACAGTGAAAGGTGATGTGCATGATATTGGGAAGAACATTGTATCCGTGGTACTTCAGTGTAACGGATACGAGGTAATAGATCTGGGTGTGATGGTTTCCTCCGATGTTATTCTTAAAGAAGCTCAGGAAAATCAAGTAGACGTTGTAGGTCTTTCAGGATTAATCACCCCTTCTCTGGATCAGATGGCTCACGTAGCTTCTGAAATGAATCGATTGAATTTCAGCATTCCATTGATTTTAGGAGGGGCTACTACTTCACGAAGGCATACTGCAGTTCGAATAGATCCGAACTATAGTGGCACGACCGTTCATATTCCTGACGCTTCTCGTTGTATCTCTGTACTTCGACCATTACTAGATCCGAAGAAAACCAGGGAATTCTCAGAGAATATTGAAGCCGAATATAATCGTGAGAGAGAGGCTCACGCCCAAAAGATGCAGAATTCTCGCCTTATACCACTGGAAACGGCTAGGAACAATAAATTGGAGATGGACTGGTCCGCTTATAAACCAGTAACACCGAAACAATTAGGGGTGACACCCTACCCTGATTATCCTATTGAAAATTTGGTTGACTATATCGACTGGACCCCATTTTTCCACACTTGGGAAATAAAAGGGAAATATCCAGATGTCTTGAATAATACTGAAACATCAGCCACTGCAACTACCCTTCTCGAAGATGCTAAACTACTTCTTGATCGAATAGTAGATGAAAAACTTCTGAAAGCGCAGGCTCGTATCGGTCTCTTTCCCGCTGAAAGTGTGGGTGATGATATAAGACTTGAACAGAACTCAGGATGGATCACTGTGTTTGGCTTGAGACAACAATTCTCCAAGAACGAGAAACGACCGAACCTGTGCTTATCCGACTTCATTGCTCCGACTGGAAATGGCTTAACAGACTATATGGGAGCATTCATTGTAACTGCTGGTATCGGACTAGATTCATTATGTGAATCTTTTGAACGACAGAATGATGATTACTCCAGTATAATGGCAAAAGCACTGGCGGACCGACTGGCAGAAGCATTGGCTGAGAGAATGCATCAAACTGTTAGGCAAGAACTCTGGGGTTATGGAGAGAATCAAAGGCTTTCTAATGAAGATCTGATCTCAGAGAAGTATGTCGGAATTAGACCAGCTCCAGGATACCCCGCCTGTCCAGACCACACACAAAAAGAAATTTTGTTTCAACTACTAGATCCTGATGGAAAGACAGGAGTAACTTTGACTGAAACGCACGCAATGCTACCTACTGCTTCTGTTTCAGGTTGGTACATAGGACATCCCCAAGCACATTACTTCGGATTGGGACTTATAGGATCAGATCAAATTCAAGATTACGCAACGAGAAGATCCATAAGTGTTGAAGAAGCCGAAAATTTTCTATCAGCTAATTTGGCTTACAATTCCAAACAACCAAGTCGATGAACAGTCCAAAAGATACCTTACGATCCCTTTTTGCTGATGGAAATGTCCATGTGATGGATGGAGCCATGGGAACTGAGATTTATGCCCGGGGGGTTTTTGTAAACCTCTCCTATGATGGGCTGAACCTTGAAAACCCAAGTCTAGTTCATGCTATCCACAAAGACTACGTCAATGCGGGAGCAGAGATCATAGAAACCAATACTTTTGGAGCTAACCCAGCGAAACTATCTGCTTATGGACTGGCTGAAAAAACCGAGCTCATTAACAAAACTGCTGCAAAAATAGCTGGGAAAGCTGCCGGTAATAATGCACACGTACTAGGAGCCATTGGACCACTGGGAGTTCGGATAGAGCCTTTCGGACCGACAGCGAAAGAGGAAGCCCAGGAACTTTTTACCCGCCAAATAGTTGGTTTAATGGAAGGCGGAGTTAATGGTTTCATCCTAGAAACGTTCAGTGATCTAAACGAGCTAGAACAAGCTTTTTTAGCAGTTCGTGCAAAGTCGGATTTGCCCATTTTCTGCCAAGTGACAGTGGGAGAAGATGGTAGCACAGTTTACGGAACTTCTCCCGAAGCAGTGGCAACGGAGGTGAGTGACTGGGGAGCTGACGTAGTTGGAGTAAACTGTTCTGTCGGACCAGCTGTAATGTTAGATGTGATCGAGAGGATGGTGAAAGTCACGGACCGCCCTATATCAGCACAGCCTAATGCTGGACTTCCCAGGATAGTGGGGGATCGTAAGATGTATCTCACGAGTCCAACCTACATTGGACAGTATGCTCGCAACATGACAGATGCGGGCGCTCGATTCTTAGGAGGGTGCTGTGGTACTGGACCAGACCATATACACCGAATCAAAGAATCTTTAGGAAAAATGCCACCCCTTTCGGGAATTCAGGTAGAACGAGTTAGTAGCATCACGGAGAATGAATCCTCTTTTGAGTTAGCAACTCCTTTGGCAGAGATGTCCCAATTCGGAAGAAAGATATCAGAAGGGACTTTTACCACAAGTATAGAAATCAGCCCCCCTAAAGGTCCCGATCCCAGTGAAATGATAGACCAATGCAAGTTGATTGAGGCGGCCGGAGCAGACTCCATCAATATCTTGGATAGTCCTTATGCACCAGGGCGAATGAGTAGTCTGCCTGCTGGAATAATAGTAGAAAAAGAAGTGGGAATAGAAACAGTGGTTCACTACCCGTGTCGAGATAGGAAAATGTCTCGAATGATCAGTGACTTACTGGGTGCTTCCGCTTCTGGAATTTCTAATCTTCTTTTGGTGACGGGACGTCCACCTCCCACTGGACCATATCAGCCAGCACTTTCTGGAATTGATATCGATTCAATAGGACTCACAAATGTTGTTACTGGCTTGAATAAAGGTATAGACCCAGGAGGAAACAAACTGACACATCGAACCAATTTTGTGATCGGAGTTAGAATGAACCATCTCGCAATGGATCAGGAAAAGGAAATTAGCCGACTTAACTGGAAAGTGGACGCTGGTGTTCACTTTTTGACAACCCATCCTATCTTTTCTACGGAGAAACTGAAGCAATTCCTTGAGGGAATTCCTGACTTTAAAATACCTGTCATAGGCACCTTGTGGCCACTCCGCTCCTTCAGAGAAGCAGATTACCTCCATAATGAAGTACCCGGAATCCAGATACCAAAAACCATTTTTGATCGTATGGAAAGGGCTGAGCGAAAAGGAGATGTAGAGGCGAAAGCTGAGGGATCTCGTATTGCGCGAGAATTGTTCGATGCAATGCAGCCACTGGTCGCCGGTCTTCAGATCAAGGCATCTGAACAAAACTTTGGGGAGGCCCTTAACCTGTTGAACAAAGTCAAGAATATCTAGTAAACAGCTGGCTAATCCCCTTCTCTCTGGAGGTCTTCTATTGCAAGCATGGTTTCATGGAACCGGCGACTAACCTGTCTCTTCCCCAAATTGCTTAAATAAACTTTCTCTATACCCAAAGATTTAAGTCCTAAAATTGTTTTGGCTAGAATCTCTTCTGGCCTTACTCCCGTTGCAAATTCTCTCTTAAGTTCACTGATCGGAACCGGGAAAAATTGATTGAGTGTTTCCAAAGTCTTTGGATTATCTCCCCAATAGTAAAAAACCCCGAAAATCCCAGGCATTTCAACACCTTGCCGAGCACATTCTTCCAAGAAGGCTTCTACTCTATCCAAAGAATGATGTGACACTATTTGAGTTAGATAGTAATCAGCACAGAAGTCATCGTCACTTAGATAACCTACCTGTTGACTTACTTCACGATGCGGATTCATCCAGCCACCTAATGCAAGATCGGGATACCTTGATCGGATTCTTTTTCTTAACATAAATGCGTGTGGAAAACACCTGGGAGTGTCTGGCAACGAATCCCCTCCCAAAACTGTGAGCGCTTCAAACCCCTGCGCCTTCAAGCGGTCAACGTACATCAAACTGTGTTCCAGTGTATGATTGCAAGTCAGAATCGGTACAATCTTCGAAGCTGAAACGTCTGTTCCTAAATTGGAAGAAATGTGCACTAAATTCTCTTCTTCTGCTAATCCAATAGCATCGTCCGTGAAAAACACAAAAGTGTCATGGCCTGTCAGAACCCTAATGGAATGGTTTAGATCAATCCAACTCGTCATAGCATCCATTTGCCCAAGACCACTGGAAGGAGGACGCAATTCCACCGTATACATCAATCCTGGCCGTTTCAGATACTTTAGCAGAGTGCCTCGATACAGCTTTTCTTCATTTGTCATTTTGAAACCTGGACTAAACTCTCTATTTCTTCAGCATTAACTGGCAATTGAGGAGTTAGGAGTTCACTCCCACTGTCGGTAATCAGGAGATCATCTTCTATTCTAATTCCTATATTGAAAAACTCTTCTAATCCTTTGTTCAGGCTCGGAAAATAGAGCCCCGGCTCCACCGTCAAGACCATATTGGGTTCTAACACCCTAGATCGATCTTGAACCATATAAGTACCTACATCATGAATATCAAGGCCTAGCCAATGTGAAGTTTTATGCGGGAAAAATATCTTGTAGGTTTCCTTTTCCAAGATCTCGTCAGTAGACCCTTTCAATATTCCCAGATCCAACAAACCTTCTACCAGCTTCATCACCGTAACTTCATGTATGTTTTCTATTGCAACTCCAGGAGCCAAACGCTTTATCCCACACCCATGGGCCTCTTTCACCACCTCATATACCGACTTTTGTATTTCCGAAAAAGACCCAGATACTGGAAATGTCCTTGTAATGTCCGCAGCATAAAGATCAAGCTCTGCCCCACCATCGACTAGGACTAAGTCGCCGCTTTCCATTCTTTGGCAATTACTTGAATAATGTAACACACAGCCATTCCCACCTGATCCAACAATAGTTGGATATGCCGGACCCGATGCGCCTCTTTTTCGGAATCCAAATTCTAAGGCGGCTTCAAGCTCCCATTCACCCACACCAGGTCCACAATACGCTAACATCTCCCGGAAAGATTCAGAGGTTATGACTGCTGCTCTTCTGATCCGATCCAGCTCCTCAGCGTCTTTAAACAAACGCATGTCGTCCAGAAGAGACCCTGGGTCTAATATTCCAGCAGGCTTTCTATTTCCTCTGGATTCTTGGACCTGGTCATGATTCAGAGATGATAAGAGCAACTCTTCTAATTGATGATCAGTACCAGTACGAAAATAAATCTTACCAGCCTGTGACAATAAAGATGGAAGATGTTGGCCTAGTTGATGCTTTCCATGAACTTCGGTTGCTCCATATCGTTTCTTTATTTCTTCTAATCCCATCCGCTCACCAGTCCAGCGTTCCTTGTTGAGATCTCGAACTGGCACAAAAAGTACTAGATCTCCGTCGGAACCATTGGACCTCAATAAAGCGACGCACTCTGATTCACACAGGCCCGTTAGATAAAAGAAATCGCTTTCTGGCCTAAATGGAAATTCGATGTCGTGAGATTTCTTCTTTACCGACCCTGAACTCAATAACAATACTGAATTATCCAACTTGCTAAAAACTGTTTTTCTCCGTGCCTCAAAGAGTTCTGGTGAAAAACCCAGCATCGGTTCTTTCAAATTACAATCCATAGTTTTTCCTAAGGACCAATACCCGCAATTCAGTTACGTACTGTCCTTAGTGTCATCTACTTGTCATACTGAACGGTTCCTCTACCAACCAATGGAGAAACCAACTCCTCATCCTTTCCAAACGATCTACCAACAGCCATGGCTCACCAGTCCTTGATAATCCATGGGAAGATCTAGGATAACGAACCATCTCCACAGGAACCCCCAATTTTTTCAACGCCATGAACCACTGTTCACCATCTCCGATTGGCGTACGGTAATCATTTTCACTGTGAATTATCAGTGTGGGAATAGTGACATTTTCTACGTAGGAAATTGGAGAAAGTCTCCTGTAAAGCTCTCTACGCTCCCAGGGGTGCCCATAGAACTCATAAGCAGTAAGTCCCTGTGCGTCTGACGTTCCCCACCAACTCTCCCAATTAGTTATTGATCTAGAAGTAACTGCTGCACTAAACCGATCAGAAGTTGCACTGAGCCAGTTAGTCATGAATCCTCCATAACTTCCTCCTGAAACTCCTATCCGGGTTCCATCAATATCTGGATACTCCTCCAACGCTGTATCTACGCCAGTTAGAAAATCTTCGCTATCCATAAGACCCCACCGACCTCTAGTAGCATACTTGAAATCATGTCCATAGGACCCTGAACCACGAGGATTAGAATACAACACAAAGAATCCTGATGCAGAAAGAACATGGAAAGTAGGAAAAAAAGTATTTCCGTAGGCTCCATGGGGTCCCCCGTGAATCTTCAAGATCAAGGGGTATTCCCTTCCAGGAACATAGCCAACTGGCTTTACCAGCCATCCTTCTATTTCAACACTGTCGCCAACAACCCAAGTCAAACGCTCTGGAGAAACTAATGACAACCCATCTAGCCAATCATCATTTAGATCTGTGATTCTAGTTTCACCAGTACCATCACCACGAGCCAAAAACAGTTCCGTGGGGGAAACCGCATCGGTAGAGGCATAAGCCATCATGTCACCCCTACTGGATAGAGATATACTCACAATTTGACGGTCTCCAGTTGTAACCTGGGTTACTGGACCTCCAGACGTTGCGACTCTAAACAACTGACGATTCCCTCCTATACCAGCTGTAAACAAAATTCCTGTCCCATCGGCTGTCCATTCTGGTGTTCCCGGATCCAGATCCCATCCACTCGTCAGGTTTTCTGGTTCTGCGCGTAGCGACCCATCTGAACCTATTTCAGCGATCATCACATCTAATTCTGACCCACGTTCAGGATTCGATAGAAAGACCAGCCTCGTTCCGTCAGGAGAAGGAGTGGGCGCTGTCTCTGATCCTGGATTTCCAGTGATACTTGCGACCGCTCCGTCGTTAATACGGACTGCCCAAAGGTCATCAGTCAGCTGAGAATTAGATTCATCATTTTGTTCTCTGTCGCCTGAGAAAAAAATGACACGTCCGTTTGAGGACCAACTCACTCCTGACTTATCGAAGGGAAGTTCTGTCAAGCGCCGAGGAGTCCCACCGTCTGCATCTACCAAATAGATCTCTTCGGCAACATTTGTAGAAAAGTGTTTCTGGAACGTCAAGATTCCGTCTCGTTTGTACCTTGTAGATGTAATGACTCTTCCATCGAATCTTTCCAAATCCAGAGTATTTGTGATCGCATCTGGAGCCACCCATCCATCCCTCTCTTGTCCTTCCGATGTTACCGGAGAAGCTAAATAGGCTATCCATTGTCCATCTCTGGAGTACACTGGAGTACCTCTCACTCCTTCTATATGAAAAGCTTCCCCCCCGGGACCACCCACTCTAAGGAACCACGTAGTATTGGGATCTCCTTCTCTATTTGAAGTGAATGAGAGCAATTGCCCATCTGGAGACCAAACAGGGGAATGAGAATCCGCTGTTGGATCGGTAAACCGATAAGCTTTCCCTTCTGGACGACCTCCCCTCAGGACCTGCATCCAGACTTCTCTGCGTCTAGTATTCTCATTCTCCAAAATTCTAGTCACCGTAAAGGCCACCAAATCCCCATCTGGAGAAATCTCAACATCTCCAACCGAAACCATGTCATAGTAGCCACTTGGTTCAAGCCCTCTCTGTTGTCCGACCAGCTTCTCAGAAGCCGAAAATACAAGAACACAGAAACTGACCAAGGGACCCACCTTGTGACACAGAATTGCTTTCACATTAGCCTCCGTCTGTCCTAGAAATAATTTTTCTCAAATCTTTTAATGAAATAACCCACTTCACCAAGCTGTTCATTTAATCTTGTGTTCTAGAAACATTCTACTTTAGAAATCTACCAATTTAACCACAGATAGTTCCTTTCAGCATAGATTAAACTAACTGGATTCACAATTGCGTGCCTCTCCTAACTGAATAGTTTCCGATTGTGCAACTGGTAGTTCTTCGATAATCCTTGTAGTGTATAGCCTAGAGACAAAGGCTGCCCTCTATCAATCAAGGAATGGAATGAGAGAAACTTCGATTTTTAAAACGGATTTAGGTCCCTCATTGGATCTAATCACACTGGCTACAATCTTCTTCGTTGGGATAAATAGCCTGCAATTGGGAGCTCAACAACTTCCTGATTCAGCGATATCGATAGATTCTCTGACGGTCACTGTTCTTCGTGGATCCGACGCAATTAATCAAACACCATACGCGATTTCTATTAGAGATCAGGCAGAACTGCAACTTGGAAACACTGGCTTGTCATTAGAAGAAGCGCTGCAAGGCTTGCCAGGAGTTCAGGTTCAGAACCGCTACAACTACGCGGTAGGAGAAAGGATTTCTATTAGAGGTTTTGGAGCACGAGCTGGATTCGGAGTGCGTGGTATAAAAATCATAGTAGACGGGATACCGGCAACTATGGCAGATGGACAATCCACCTTGGACCATGTTGATATTGGATCTCTGGGGAGAGCTGAAGTTCTTCGAGGTCCAGCTTCAGCTCTATATGGTAATGGAAGCGGAGGAGTGTTAAGCCTGCAAACAGCAGAAGCCCCCAATGTACCTATCCAACAAACTGTAAAAGGAATTATTGGGAGCAACGGATTGACCCGCATGGAGAGTAATACTTCTGGGACATACCAAAAAACTTCCTATTTGGTAAACCTTTCCCGCTTAAGCTATGACGGATTCCGGACTAATCCGCAAAGTCCTTCAGATCCTTACGGGACTGCTGCACGCCTGAACCTCAACAGCAATGTCACCCGAGAGGTCGCGGACGGGGTTCTGAAAATTACTGGTAATATCCTCGACCTGGATGCCCAAAACCCGGGATCACTGAATCGCTCAGATTTAGACGCAGGTGTAGTAAGCGCTAGGGGTTATAACGTTGCGCAAAACGCATACAAACATGCCCGACAGGGTCAACTCGGAATGAACTGGACGGGAAATCTCTCAAACATGGGTGCTGAGTTTACTGCTTGGAGCTTATTCAGGAATTTAGATAACCCAATTGCACCTAGGATAATCGATCTTCGCAGAAAAGCGTTTGGTGCCCGTGCTGTATTGTCCAACATGAAGAATGAGACACTAGGAAACCTCATGTGGTCTGTCGGAACAGATTTGGACTACCAGCGAGATAGCCGAAAAAACTATGGTAACGACTCAGGGGCTAAAGGATCTCTATCACTCGATCAATTCGAAACGGTATCTGCAGTTGGTTTTTTCGTTCAGGGACGATCTATGTTGAACGAAAAAATATCCGCAATAGGTGGGGCAAGGTATGACTATTTCCAATTTGGTGTTACTGACCATCTAACCACCGATTCAAACGGAGACGAATCGGGGGAAAGGAATATGACCTCCTTGAGCCCAACCCTTGGAATCCATGCTGACCTTAACAACTCTTTTTCACTATATGCCAATCTTGCAACCTCGTTTGCAACTCCAACAACAACCGAACTGGCAAATCGTCCCGACGGAGCTGGGGGATTCAATACAGAATTGAATCCACAAAAAGGTTTGACAGCGGAAATCGGTCTCAGAAGACAATGGAGTACTCGAGTAAGCACTGAATTTAATGTTTACAGAACCTCTATGAGGGACGAACTGGTGCCATTTGAGGACGCTGCTCAAGCTGGTAGAACTTTTTACCGTAATGCTGGATCATCTACCTACCAAGGTTTTGAAAGTGCGATTCAGGTGGTCGCAACTGATAAAGTATTCACACGCCTGAGCCATACTTATGTTGACGCCTCCTTTGGAGAATTCTCCGTGGACAACAAAATATTTGATGGAAACAGCATACCGGGAACTCCCAAACGAAGATTAGATGGAATGGTTAGGTATACCGACGATGACTGGTACGGAGAAATCCGAGGAGATTATGTGGGTAGCATGGCCGTCAATGATTCAAACAGTGAATCCACAGCATCCTACTTTCTATGGGAATTAAGAGGCGGATTTTCTGAAATACAAATGGGCAACTTTAAGCTGGCTCCTTTCGGTGGCATTTCAAACATTTTCAATAAGACGCATTCTGCAGCAGTTGCTGTTAACGCCTGGGGTGGCAGGTTCTATGAACCAGGACCAAAACGAGCTTTCTATTTAGGGCTGAGTGCTCAACCGTAGATTATGCTGAGGTCACCATGTGGATCCAAAGGATATTTTCTTGGACGAGGGGATCTGCGAATTCCACTACTACTTCTTTCCACAGCAATGTTTGTACCATCAGATTCTCTCTACGGTCAATCAGTTTGCTGTGGACAATCCCATGAAAAAAAGACAGAGCTAAGAGCTGGTATCTCTCTAGGTGGTATTGGTAAACTGGGCATAACTTTAGAACTGCGACGAGACAACCGAAGTATCAATTTCGACTTGGCTACCTTTACACAGAATGACCTAGGAATGGCGGTGACCTTGAGACAATATTTCAGAGATGGAACCTTACAACCCTTTGTTGGGCTAGGATTGTGGGGCGCTACACAATTTTCCAATGATCCAGAAATAACATCTGGAACATCTTTTCTTGCCCGGATACCCCTTGGAGTTGACTGGCATCTTCCAGGTCCAGATCACAGTATCGGTACCAACTTAGCTCTGAACAGGGCTCTCTATGTCAAGAAATCACCTGGCCTGATCGCATCAAATGGCAATCCTCGAAGAATAGTTCCTCTACCTCAATTCAGTTATCACTATGGCCTAAAAAAGCCTCCTACATAGACCGGCTTTAGGAACGAAAGATTGAAGGCATCAGTGTTAGCTTGCTGTATTAATTTTTAGTTCTTCCGTTCACCACTAAAGGGACGGCCCTGACCTCGAATTCCCATGATCGTTCCCTCTATCGAACCACCTTTGAATGTACCTGAAAAACTCTGGGAAAATGAGTCCCCCCCAATTCGATCTCTCATTGCCGGTGGCATTCCCTCAGTACTTTGCAACACGTGGAAGCTAAAAACATCACCTTCTATCACCCCTCTTTCGACATCACTTGAAACTGTTCTACTTTGACCACGACCACTGACTGTTCTTGTCAGTGTGCCCGTCAAACCCTGTCCCTCCTGAATCACAACTAATGTCATAGTCTGGGGGCCAATACGACCTCCTTGAGTAGATATCTCCCAAGTGCCAGTCAGATCTTGACCAACAACTGGCGATGCAATAGTTACCAGAAATAATAGTGCGACCAGAATATTTTTCGGATGCATGAATACTTCTCCTGTTCTTGAACATTTCCTAGTAGGGAATATTTCTACCTAAGTCTTTGGAACTAATCTTTTGTACAGTTTCAACAGCAACCTTCAATCACTCATACCTGAGAGCATCAATCGGATTCAATTTGGCCGCCCTTTGAGCTGGCCAAAGACCAAAGAACAATCCGATTCCAGCTGAAAACGCAAGTGCCATAACGATGGACTGGGGAGAAATTGCTGTGTTCCACTCAGCAAAACGGCTAATCGCCATCGCTCCTCCGACTCCTGCCAGCACTCCAATGACCCCTCCCATTACACACAGAACTAAGGCCTCGATAAGGAACTGAAAAAGAATTGCTCCTCTTGTAGCACCAAGAGCTTTTCTGACACCAATCTCTCTCGTTCTTTCAGTCACACTTACCAACATAATATTCATGATGCCAATTCCCCCTACGATGAGGCTTATTCCCGCTATACCTGCCAATAATAATGCGAAAGTTTCATTGGTTTCATTAAACGTCGCTATCAAATCACTGGAATTGCGAACTGAAAAATCTACCGCTTCACCTGGACGTACTCGATGCTCACGGCGCAATGTCGCATCAATTTCTCCAAAGGCTCTATCCATTAGATCTTGCGATGCTACTTGCGCAAAGATAGAAGACAATCGATTGCGGCCTCCGAAAACTCTATACTGAGCCGTACTGGTCGGGACAAAAACCTCTTCATCTGGACGATTAAATCCTGCCTCACCTTTTTCTGTCAAAATACCCAATACTTCAAAAGGCTGACCTCGTATTTGTATTGTTTTTCCAATCAGAATCGTAGCGGGAGTCCCGAGAGTTTCTGGAACAGAATGACCTAAAACGGCAACTCTTCGACGGCCTTGAACGTGACCTTGATCAAAAAACGCTCCGTGTTCCAACTCCAAATTGTACATACCAAAATATTCGGGCCATACTCCCCGAATCTGATTGTTTGAATTCCAACGTAAATAAGCAACTTGAGCCCTGGAACTTATTTCAGGAGAGATAGTCAACAGACCAGGACTTTGATCCCTAAGTGCCTCAGCATCTTCTACAGTCAGATCTTCGGTATCTCCCGTCGAAACCCCACCAAACATCCTTTGTCCTGCTCTAATAGTCAGAACGTTGGTACCCATTCGTGAAATCTGGTCTTCTACACGGCGCTGAGCACCTTCACCCAATGCAACCATCGCAATCACTGCCGATACACCAATGATGATCCCCAAGGCTGTCAGGAAGGACCTTAAAAGATTCGCTCTGATAGCTCCTAATGCTACCCAAAGTATCTCTTTGATCAACATACTAAAACATTACCTCCCACCACCGAACATACCACCTCCGGATCGTGATCTTATTCGGTTGATAAATTCATCTTGGCCAGCACGAAGTTGAGCGGCTCCAACAACTGCTAGCTGATCACCAACATTCAGTCCAGAGACGACCTCCGTAAAATCCCAATCATTCAGTCCAAGTTGTACTAATTGGGGACCAATGGATCCATCCTCCATAATCTTGAAAACAATTCCCTGTCGGCTAGAAGCTACATTGCCCCTTTGTTCACTGATGGAATCTGATATTTCTGCAGATGTAGGATTTTCTGCATCTCTGCCTTGACGCTGACGCATATTAAGAATCAACACTCTGGCTGAGTCTTGAGAAATCTCTCCTCTTTGGACCTTTGATCTCAGTGAATCTACTTCCGCAGCCATAGGGCCTCTCGGCCTTCTGGTATTTCCCATTCCCGCATCTAAATTCTCAGAGCGAGCCCCAGCTGCCCTTGGCATTGTCTGGCCTCTACCACCTCGATTTGAAAACAACGAACCCATGTCGATATCCTGAGGGTCCAGTCCCAGCACTGCTGCTGCGGCTGTCGCATCCTGCAAAGTCACTACCGCATTATTAGGTATGAGCAGAACCCCCGGTGCTTCATTAATCAAAATCTCAACTTCTGCATTCATACCAGGCCTGAGCAGTCCAGATCTATTGTCTAATTGTACAATCACTGGGAACATAGTCACGCTTTGTTCGACGACTGCCTGTGGTTCTACTTTTTCTACCAGCCCAGCAAATGGCCTGCCTGGATATGCCTCCACAGTAACACTGGTAGCCATTCCACTACGTACGTCTCCCATGTCGGTTTCATCAACAAGAGTGCGAACCTGCATAACTCCTAAATCAGCCATGACAACTAATGTTGTACCACCCGAAACATTTTGAGACGCTGACTGTATAACTTGTCCTTCCTCCACATTCTTCTCTAAGATTGTACCTGGCGAAGGAGCTCGAATAGTGACATCACTGAGTCGCAGTTCATTCAATTCATAGTTGGTCTCAGCTTTCACTAAATTAGCTTGTGCATTAGCATAGTCCAAATTATTGGCCTCATGTTCTTGTAGCGATATGACACCCGAAGAAAGCAACTCTTCCGAACGCACTTTTTGAGCACTTGAAATATCCAGTCTTGCTTGAGCTACTTCTAGGTCGGCCTTGGCCTGATCAAAACCATTTTGAACATCCCTCGGATCAATACGTGCAAGAAGAGCTCCAGGACCCACTTCATCTCCGACATCTACAAGCATCCCCAGCACCTCTCCAGAGGCCTTAGATGTCACCTCCACTTTACGAATGGGTTCAATATTTCCTGTAGCCTCTACAGTTATACTGAGATCACCTTCACTAACGACTGCCGTATCGTAGGCAGGAGCGTTATTAGCTTCAGTATCACTACAAGAGGAGAGACTCCAAACTGAAGTGAACAACAAAAGAAACGACCTGCTAATCCAGATCACTTTCATATTAAATCTCCCTGTCTTCGTTGCGGAAATCTTTATCTATCAAACCATCAAGCAAGTGGACCTGTCGCTCAGCATATTCCGCAATATCATTTTCGTGTGTTACAATGACTATCGTTTGACCTTGTGCATTCAGGTCAACAAAAACTTTCATTATGTCCTTGCCTGTGGTAGAGTCCAGATTACCTGTGGGTTCATCTGCTAGTAACAGTGCAGGCTCATTAATGAGTGCCCTTGCCACAGCAACTCTTTGTCGTTGACCTCCTGAAAGTTCTGGAGGGCGATGGCCCATCCTGTCCCCCAATCCAACCAAAGACAACTTCTCTTCAGCTCTCTCTCTTCTCTCCTTAACTCCAACACCCGCATAAATCAGAGGGAGTTCTACATTGTGAAGAGCCGTGGCACGTGGTAAGAGGTTGAAGGTCTGGAATACGAATCCAATCTCTTGATTTCTTACTCTAGCCAGTTCGTCTTCACTTAGGTTGCTGACCTGACCTCCATTCAACCAATAATTTCCAGCTGTTGGGGTATCTAAGCATCCTATCAAATTCATGAAGGTAGATTTGCCACTTCCCGAGGGTCCCATCACCGCCACAAATTCTCCGGTGGCAATCTCGAGATCAACTCCGTCCAATGCTTTAACGGTCTCAACACCCAAAATATAATGCTTAGATAAGTCTTCTGTTTTAATAACCAATTTTCTAGAACTCCATTCCTAAAATTGCTTCTAGCTCAGCACGAGCTAGAACATAATCGTAACGGGCATTAACCAAATCTACTCTGGCCTGATCAACTGCAATCTGACTTGTAACCACATCCAGAATTATAGCAACTCCAACTCGATAACGTTCCCGGGTGACACGCAGATCCTCATTAGCTACGGCCAAGGCCTCTTCCGCAATATCAATTGCTATTTCTGACGTTCCCAAGAACCGAAACGCTGCATCCGCTTCCTGTCGAGCTCCTCGACGAGCATCATCTTCTTGCAGTCGCGCCACGTATGCCGATGATTCTGCCCGCACCACACTCGCTTCCCTTGAAAACCCATTAAACAGAGGGTAGCTCATATTGAAATTCAAATTCCAGCTAGTCAGTCCTTGTTCAAATGAAGCCTGCTGGTTTGACCAATTATAGCCACTATTCAGGCTAAAGGTAGGAAGATAGCTTGCTTTCGCTGAGGAGTACGCTTTTTCTGCAGCAGTCAAATTAGCATTGGCAGCCACTACAGACGGGGATTCGCTCTCTGCGATTCTCAGTACCTCAATTTGCTCCAATCCAAGCGGGGTTGGGCCCAAATCTTCTGGAGCCACTGGTGCTACAGGTTCAGACATTCCTATTTGGCGACCTAGTCCAAAACGTGCTATTTGTGTTTGATTTTCAGCGCTGAGCAGAGCTTGACGTGCGTTGATCAGTTCTAGACGAGCTCGCAGAGTATCTGAAACAGTTCCCCCGCCAAGTTGTTGTCTCATCCGAGTCATCTCTAGACTTTGAGTGGCTTGTTCTATCCTTAAGCGAGCGACTTCTCGCAACTCTTGTTGCCGAAGGGCCTGAAAAAAAAGATTCTTCGTCTGAAATATGACATTAAAATTTTGATCCGTTTGAAGAGCTTCTGCAGCAACATAATCTGCTCTTACCCGAGAAAGTTCGGAGAAACGCTGTCCACCTTGGAATAAATTATACCGAGCGTTTAAACTAGCATTATAAGAATTGGCACTACCCGAAACTATTCTATCCGTGTTTGAGTCGAACCGATCTGTACTGCGAACAGACATTCCAGAACCAGTAGAAATGGTGGGCAAGAAAGATCCGACTGCAGTTCGTTTCGATTGATTAGCAGTAACTACATTCTGTTCTGCTTGAGCTATCTGTGGACTGACCATAACAGCCCGCTGGATTGCATCTTGAAGGGTCACCTGAACAGCCTCTGGTTCTTGCGCAAATACCGGAACCGCTGTGGTCATCAAAACCATGCACAGCCAGTGTGAACTTTGATTCATTGGATAAACCTCTCGTTGGCCAACGCTATGGGAAAGTCCTATTTACAACTCTCAAACAATCCTTTATAGAATTAAAGATACACAACACAACCACATCGTTAAATCTCTACTCAACAATCAAAACGTTTACAGCATCCGTTTACGCTATCCAAATACACTTATTCAGTGCAATTTGTTTCTTGTTTTCCTACAGAAGACTGCTGGGATCGCGGTCAATGATCAACCGGACATCTCTACCTTTAGTTCTGAATTCTCTGGCGAGATGATTAATTGCCTGGCCAAGGGCGACCACAGAGGTGCTCCTGAGCAAAAAATGCCAACGCCAACGGTTGTGTACTTTTTCGATAGGACAAGGAGCTGGCCCCACGATGCTCACTTCAGAACCAATGCTTCCCTTTTGATTCGTGCCATGAACAAACCTGACAGCTGCTTCAATATTTTCGGCTGCGCACTCCTTGTCTGGACTGCTCATAACAACATTTATCAATCTCACATAAGGCGGATAGCCAGGATTTCTTCTTTCTGAAAGTTCTTTCTGGACAAACCCCAAATAATCATGTTTGAGTGTAGCTTGAAGTACATAATGTTCAGGAAGAAAAGTCTGCACAAAAACTTCCCCACCCAAGCTCCCTCTTCCCGCTCGCCCAGCTACTTGGCTCAACAACTGGAAGGTTCTTTCGCTAGATCTAAAATCTGGCAAATGCATTCCCACATCGGCGTTAATGACTCCAACAAGTGTGACCCTAGGAAAATCCAACCCTTTTGATATCATTTGGGTCCCCAATAGTATATCAACTTCCCCTCTTTCGACTCGTCCCAGGATCTCCTGATGGGACCATTTTCTGGAAGTAGTATCCACGTCCATCCTAGCCAGCCTTGCGTTAGGAAAAGTCTCAAGCACAATTCTTTCCACCTGCTCCGTCCCCATACCTCTGAAGGACAAATCGCTGGACTCACAGTCCGAACACTTCACCACAGCTTTCCTAGCAAGCCCGCAGTGGTGACAGACCAGCTGGTCGCGATTTCTATGAAAAGTCAGAGAGACCGAACATTTATTACAATTTTCTACGCTACCACAAGAACGACACTGAACAAAAGAGGAATAACCACGTCTGTTCAGTAACAAGAGAGTCTGTTCACTTTTTGCAAGGCGATCGCCTATAGCGTCTTTCAGGCGATCGCTCAAAACAATACTGAAATCCCCTACTGATTCCCTGCTAGATTTTCGATTTTTTAATTCCTTTCGCAAATCCACCGTATGAACAGGTGGTAATTTTCCTCCTCCCACCCTCTCAGGCAAAGCGATGTAGTAAAATTTCCCCTTCTCTTTGTTGTGCCAACTCTCCAGCGAGGGCGTTGCGGATCCAAGTATGCATAACGCCCCCTCCTTCGCAGCTCTCACTGTAGCTACATCTCGAGCCTGATAACGAGGAGCTTCATTTTGCTTATATGTTGCATCATGCTCTTCATCAACCACGATTACACCTAGGTTCTTAACTGGAGCGAAGACAGCAGAGCGTGCTCCCACTGCCACCATCCTTTCACCTCTTTTCAGCTGCTCCCAAGCATCGAAACGTTCTCCTTCGGACAAAGCGGAGTGTAATACAGCTACTTGGTTTCCAAATCGAGCGCGAAAGCGAGAAACAGTTTGAGGAGTCAAAGAAATCTCAGGGACGAGGACAATGCCTCCCTTTCCTCTTTCGAGAATTTCCTTAATTACTTCCACATAAACTAGAGTCTTTCCCGAACCTGTCACGCCGTGTAATAATGTCGAAGCCCCCTTACTTCCTTCATACAAATTCAAAATCATCTTGATCGCATTTGCTTGATCCTCGGTAGGCACGTGTTTCATTTTGTCAGAGGTTGGGAGGTCAGCAAACGGATCCCTTTTCACATTCCTATCTTTAATCTGCACCACACCCTTCTTTTCCAAAGCAGAAATGACCCCTCGACTAAATCCAGCCTGTTTGACAAGATGAGACAATTCTAATTCCCCCCCAGAACTAGCCAATATCCTATAAGCTTCGAATTGTCTCTTGGCTCTTCCCAGTAGATTCTCGAGTTCCGCTAAATCCTCAAACCACTCATGAATAGACACTATTTTCTCAGTCTTGACTGGAGAAGCATCAGGTGACCCAGTTTTAATCTCAATCATCCCTTCGCTTGCCAATGATCGAAGCTCTTTGCGAATCGAACCAATATCCAGTGTTCTTCTAAGAAAATCCGTAGAAATCGCACCTCTACCCTCAAGAAACTCAATTACTCTTTGTTCTCTGGGGTTCCTTGGTGGCAATGAACTGTCTATAAGAATCACCCTTTCTTTAGCAACACGGGTCAAAAAGGAAGGTAGCATGGCCTTCAGAATCAGTCCCAAAGGAGTGGCATAATAGGCCGCCATCCAAACTGCCAACTCCATCTGACCGCTAGTCACAGCAGGCTGATCATCTAGTAACCCCAGGATGGGCTTGACCGTTTTAAGAGTTGTTTTCGTGGCGAAATCCACCACGAATCCAATTTTTTCATTGCTGCCAAATGGAACTAACACTCTACTACCTATGGCAGGTCTCAAGTCGCCTAAAGAGTAAATGAAACTTCTATCTAAAGGAATTGGTAGTGCGACTTCGACGTATTCGTTACGTGACTTCAGACTGATTACCCCAGTAGTGCCAAGATTTCATGTTGCCGATTCTTCGGAGTTACTTCTGGTCCTTTAGGACCCCAGTAGACGTTAACTTCACTGCGGATCCCCACCTCATCTGGAATATAGATGCCAGGCTCCACTGAAAACCCGACCCCTGTAATCAATGTTCTATCATCCCTGGTTTCCAGATTATCTAAATTGGGACCACTGCCATGAAGATCGACATCCATAGAGTGTCCCGTACGATGTACAAAAAAATCTCCGAAGCCAGTCTTTGCAATGGCGTCACGACAAACGTCATCGACTTGATACCCGAAGATTCTTTTCCCTGATGCATGCGCATCGTTTAGGAAACGGATTGCTTCTTCTCTAGCATTCCTTACAGATGTCCAAATTTCCTTCACCCGGCGCGAAGGTTCCTTATCTAGAACGGCCATCCAAGTTTGGTCAGCGAAAACCCCTTCCACATCTTCCTTCCCCCAAAGATCTATCAAGAGGACCTCTCCCCTCTGTATCTTATCACCTTGTTCCCCTGGATCATAATGTGGATCCGCAGCATTCTTTCCTATGGCCACATGACAATTAGGCTGGCATTGTAGCCCCTTGCTGTGCAATTGACTCCTTATCCAGTCCGCCAATTCGCCTTCTAACCAGGGCTTTTGTTCTCTCACCTGGTCTGCAGCTTTTTCAAATGCTTTCATTGCCACTTCCTTTGCAATCTCAGCACACCTCCTGTGTCCGTGCAACTGTTCTGTCGTCCATACAGAATGAAAATTTGACACAAAATCACCTGAACTTTCCACATCGACCCCAAGCTTGGTGATGAGCTGCAATATACCAGATGGGACCCGATCTAAGGTTGGCACATTGGATCGGGGTGATACTTCCATCACAATACACGATTTATCCTGCAATAAATTTGTCAGTTTCTGCTCCATGTCACTCCATCCCTGGTAATCCACGAGATCCCAAGGCCAATGACCCCAGGAACAATGCTCAATAGCATGGATCAACGCAGTTGGTTCTCCTTGAGCAGGAATTAGAGTGAAAGATCGACGCGATGTTTTCTGAAGGCCGAGCATGGCCTTGGCAATGGGATTTTGACCGTGGAAATCGTAAAACAACCACCCATCCAAATCCGCCTCTCGAAGAGACTTCTGTACTTCAGCCACTGGAATGGGACCGTTTTCCAGACCTTCTTTTGAGTCAGTCACCAACCTACCAAAGTTCCGGTTCTTCCGAAGCTTCCATTTCTTTGAGCGCCTCCCTCAGAAGAATCTCTTCTTCATCGGAAATCACTCTATTTATTACAGGCTCTGGCTCATCTTCACGCTTATATTTAAGAAAAAGGACTAAAACGCTAAGTCCAAGAATGAGAACACTGGGAGGTACTACCCAAGCCATCAACCCAGCACCTGAAGTCCGAGGGTAAGCAAGATATTCTTCCCCGTGGTTGGTAATTACCCAATCAACCAATTCCTGCATCGATCCGCCTTCTCTCGCCATTACCTGGAGGCTATCTCTTAACATTGCTCCTTCAAGAGATGTACAGACTTCCAACATCAGCCCAGGACAGTAGGGAGACTTCAGCCTCGAAATCGCCTGTTCAGCTACCGGATGAGGTTCTGTCGGATTACTCAGTGATTCTTGCTGAGCCTCTCCAGAAAGATCCGCCGTATATAGAGCATTCACACACAAAAAGTAGATCACTAACGCTTTCAAGAATTTCTCTTTCATTATTTAAAGAGCCCCATATCTAAATTTTATGACATCCAGCCGATTATCATAGAATTAATCTAATCGAAAAGCCTTAGACAATCCTAATTTATCGATCTAAATCCACCGCCGCGAGTGCTCTTAAAACTGCCTTGACTCCTAAACCAGTCCGTTTGGGGTCATAACCACCTTCTAATGTCACCGTCACTCCACACTCTTTAGGTGCACGACGAAGGATTTCCGCTGTCAAGAAATGGAGGTCTTCTGGTTCAAGGCATAGGTCACCCAAGGGATCTCCCTCCATCACATCGAAACCCGCAGAAATCAATATGAACTCAGGATCAAAAGATCCTAATACTTGCTCGAGATTATCTAGGAAAAGGCCACAATACTCACTTGCTGATGTACGAGCTTTGACTGGGACGTTCTTTGTCATCCCAGCGCCAGCACCTTCGCCGATTTCGCCAATAGATCCAGAACCAGGAAAATGTGGCCATTGATGTAGCGAGAAATAATAGACTGACCCATCCCGATAGAAGATGTCCTGAGTTCCATTTCCATGGTGTACATCCCAATCGATGATAAGAACTCTTTGAACATTGCAATTTACTTGCAACCAGCGGGCCGCTATCGCCACATGATTAACCAAACAGAAACCCATAGCTCGATCTGCAGTGGCGTGATGGCCTGGAGGTCGAGTTGCGACAAACGCAGTGGATAGTTCCCCTCCATGAACCATCTTGACTGCCGTCACTAGTGCTGAGGTAGAACCACACGCAGCATTCAAAGAATTGGGAGAAACGATGGTGTCAGGATCAATCGAAACCAGTCGAGATTCCTCAGTCGATATTTCGACAGCCTGCCTCAGGGTTTTCAAATGTGATTCTGTATGAACTCGGAGAATATCTTGGTCCTCTATTTTCCCTGGTTCAACCTGGATTACCTTTCCGTCAATGGCTAACAGGTCCTGGCCGACAGCAGATGCAACTGCTCTGAGCCTCCCCTGATGCTCAGGATGTCCCCACCCTGTATCATGCAGGGAGGCATCTGGATGAATGAAAAATCCGACTGGACGTGCATTGTCTTCCATACCTGACAACTAATTCTGATTCCCTGATTCTGCGATTCTCTCTTGAAGTGTGCATACTGAGTACACTCTTGAACGCAGAGCAATCAAGGCATCACAGGTCGCACTAGTTGCAGACATCGTAGTGAAATATGGGACCTTATGATTGATAGCAGCTCGACGCATTGAATAATCATCATATTGAGACTGCTTTCCCAAAGGTGTGTTTATTAATAGATCTACCTCTCCAGAAACTATGCGATCCACTATGTGAGGCCGACCTTCTCCCACTTTATAGACATACTCTGACGGTATCCCTCTGTCTTTCAAATAATGATGTGTTCCCTCTGTGGCCCATATCTCGAATCCCATATCATGAAATCTGCGTAAAATGGGAGCTACCGTTCGCTTGTCCCTATCATTAACAGTTACGATTAGAGTCCCACCCTTTACGGGAAGTAAATTGTCACAGGATGCCTGTGCCTTGGCTATAGCCATTCCAAAGGATTCATCTATTCCCATTACTTCACCTGTCGATTTCATTTCTGGGCCTAGCAATATATCTGCCTCAAAACGACTGAATGGAAAAACAGCTTCTTTCACTGCGACAGTTGAAGTTCTTTTGGGCTCTGAGACATTCAAGTCCTTCAATTTCTTGCCAACTATAACGTTCGCAGCAATTCTACCCAGCGAGAGACCTGTTGCCTTACTCACGAAAGGAACAGTTCTCGACGCCCTGGGATTCACTTCAATCACATAGACAATTCCATCTTTGATCGCATATTGAACATTGAGGAGGCCCACTACTCCAAGTTCTAGTGCAAATTTTCTGGTCTGTTCTCTTATTTGGCCTATCTCATCGGTGCTGAGAAGGTAAGGTGGAAGCACACATGCCGAATCTCCCGAATGCACACCTGCACCTTCTATGTGCTGCATAATGCCCCCAATGACAACTTCTTCTCCATCGCATAGTGCGTCCACATCAGCTTCAAAAGCATCTTCAATGAAGCTATCTATCAGCACAGGGTGATCTGGAGAGATTTTTATTGCTTTCTCGAAATAATTCTCTAGTGATTCACTGTCATAAACGATTTCCATACCACGACCACCGAGCACATAACTGGGGCGAACTAACAGTGGATAACCAACTTCTTTAGCTACCGCCAAAGCCTCTTTTTGACTTCTAGCCATTCCATTATTTGGCGGTGTCGCACCCACTATCTGACACACTTCTTCGAAACGTTCTCTATCTTCAGCACGATCGATAGCGTCTACTGATGTCCCTAAAACTGTAACTCCAGCTTCAGATAATGCATGGGCTAAGTTGAGCGGAGTTTGACCTCCCAACTGAACAATAACTCCTTCTGGTTTTTCCTTAATGACAACTTCCAAAACATCTTCAAGTGTTAAGGGCTCAAAATATAATTTGTTACTTACATCAAAATCAGTTGACACAGTTTCTGGGTTCGAATTGATCATAATTGTCTCGTATCCAGAATCCTTTAGAGCCATAACCGCCTGAACACAGCAATAATCAAACTCAATCCCCTGCCCTATACGATTGGGGCCACTGCCTAGTATGACAACCTTGCGTTTGTTTGATGGATTTGATTCGTCTGCATCCTCATAGGAAGAATAATAGTAGGGTGTTTCTGCAGGAAATTCTCCAGCACAAGTGTCAACTACATTGTAGCTTGGGTGAACACCAAACTCATGCCGCTTGTTTCGCACTGCAGCTTCACTTTCACCCCTTAAATCTCCCAGCTGAGCATCTGAGAAACCATTTCTTTTCATTAATTTCAAGTCTTCAACTTCAATTTTATCCAAATCTTGGTACATCATTTCCATCTGGATAATCCCAACCAATTGGTGCAGAAACCATGGATCGATCTTGCAAGCCTGGTAGATATCCTCCATTGCTTCAGTGAAATCAACACCTCCTTTCTGATCCATAGCCGCAGCCAAAGCTCTCTTTAACTGGAATGGCCTATCGGGAGTTGGGATTCTAAGTGCAGCCAAAAGTGATGGGAAATCGTCAGTTTTCAGCCCATCATCCTCCAGAGAGTCCCCTTCCATCCAACCTAGGCGTCCAATTTCAAGCCCTCTAATTCCTTTTTGCCAAGCCGACTTAAACGTTCGGCCTATTGCCATTGTTTCACCGACAGCTTTCATCTGTACACCAAGAACTTTACTAGACTCAGGAAATTTCTCAAAAGCAAAACGAGGAAACTTAACAACGACATAGTCCAGAGTAGGCTCAAAAGACGCTGGGGTTGTCTTGGTGATGTCGTTTGGCAATTCGTTTAGCAAATAACCCACAGCCAGCTTGGCCCCAATTCTAGCTATAGGAAATCCTGTGGCCTTAGAAGCCAGAGCTGAAGATCGTGAAACTCGTGGGTTCATCTCCACAACTAGCATTTCTCCAGTGTTTGGATCTATGGAGAATTGAATATTACATCCCCCCGCTTCTACCCCGATCTCTCTGATGATTTCGATCGCAGCATCACGCATTCTGTGATACTCCACGTCTGAGAGAGTTTGTGACGGAGCCACAGTTATAGAATCCCCGGTATGAACTCCCATGGGATCAAAATTTTCTATTGAACAAACGATTATAACATTGTCGGAAGCGTCGCGTACGACTTCCAACTCGTATTCCTTAGCTCCTATAACACTCCTATCTATGAGTACTTCCGTAATTGGCGAAGCCTCTAAACCATGACTTACAAACTTCTCAAATTCATCGGCATTATAGGCGATCGCTCCACCTGTTCCACCCATAGTAAAACTAGGTCTAATTATAGCAGGATACCCCACCTCATTTATTATTCCAAATGCCTCTTCAACGGTCTTAGCAAAACCGCCGTGTGGAACTGATAAACCAATGCGATGCATAGCAGCAGTAAACTGTTCCCTATCTTCAGCCATCTGGATAGACCTTGCATTGGCCCCGATTAATTCCACCCCGTGTTTTTCTAACACTCCATTCTCGGAAAGAGTCATGGCAATATTCAGAGCAGTTTGACCGCCCATAGTGGGAAGCAGTGCATCTGGATTTTCTCTTTCAATGACCCTTTCAACCCAATCAGCCGTGAGAGGTTCAACGTAGGTTCTATCCGCGAGATCGGGGTCCGTCATAATCGTCGCCGGATTGGAATTGACCAGAATTACCCTATAGCCATCTTCCTTAAGAGCACGGACAGCTTGTGTCCCAGAATAGTCAAATTCACAAGCTTGTCCAATGATTATTGGGCCAGATCCCAATATCAAAATGGATTCAAGATCAGTGCGTCTAGGCACTGGAGCGAGTCTCAGTTCTCAAAGTACAAATAAAACAATCTCCAACTAAAAAATCATCAACACCGGAGGAGAAAGTACCCTAATTCCCTCTTTCCGCAACAGCATTTAACTATAATCTTACTAATCTCTTTTTGAAGACTCTTTTCTGACAGCCGTTACCAATGCAAAAAGGAATCCACCCCAAACAAATCCCAGTACCAGTATCATTGTAATTACGGTAGATGTTGTCATCTGCTATATACCCCTTGTTAACCCGATTTTCTTCGGCTGAGGTTAAACCCGATCAACAGATCGAATTTCAAGAACATCGGCAATTTCTTTCAGTCCAGCAATTACATTACTAATGTGTTCAGTCCGATCAATCCCTAGAAGTTCTATTCCACGAGAAACTTGTGTTCTATCAACACCAGCTGCGAACGCTTTATCCTTAAATTTCTTCACCACAGATTTAGGTTTTAAATCATCTATACCATTCGGTCTCACTAAACAACAAGCATAGACCAGACCTGACAATTCATCACATGCAAAGAGTACCTTGTCCAGCAGTGTTTCTGGCTCAACCCCAGTCAATTCTGGCGCGTGTGCCTGTATCGCTTGCAACACTTCATTGGGATAGCCTAACTGTTTCAGTTCTTTTAAACCAACATGTGGGTGTTCATCTGGGTATTGCTCCCAGTCAAGATCATGTAGAAGCCCAGCGACTCCCCATAAATCTTCGTCCTCTCCATACATGCGAGCGTAAAAACGAACTGCGGCCTCGACGGCCAACATATGCTTCCTTAGTCCAACATTTTCAACCCACTTCTCTAGAAGTTCTACAGAGGCACTGCGACTGACCGACATATTTGCCAAAGCTATACTCCTAGTTGATTCACTCATCATGATAATACGTCCAAGGTCAGCACAAAACCGAGATAGGTCAACCTTGCTTGATCCGCTAGATCATTGTCTAGCAAAGAAATCAAATCGCTGCAGACGGACAAAGATCGGACATCATACAAAGCTGGCATTGAGGTCTCCGCGCAAAACAGACTTCTCGACCGTGAAAAATCAACAGGTGAGACAGGAGAGTCCAGCTATCTCGGGGAAATAACTGTATGAGGTCTTTTTCCACTTTCTCTGGGTTTGCCTCACGCGTCAAAGCAAGAAGATTTGATATACGTTTCACATGAGTATCTACAACCACTCCTTCATTGATACCGAAGGCATTCCCCAAAATAACATTAGCTGTTTTTCTTCCAACTCCAGGCAAAGCTGTAAGTTCCTCCATAGTTCGGGGCACGTTACCACCATGCTTCTCCACAATGCCCTTAGCAAAACCAATAATATTTTTTGCTTTATTCCGGAAGAAGCCAGTCGAATGGATTAAGGTTTCAACATCTTTCTGACTAGCGCTCGCAAGATCATTCGGACTTGGGTAACCCAGGAATAACTTGGGAGTAACCATGTTTACACGCTCATCTGTAGTCTGCGCCGAGAGAATTGTAGCAACACCTAGCTGAAAAGGCCCCTCATGCTCCAAGGCACAATGTGCGTCTGGGTACTCTTGGAGAAGCAGGTCAAAAATTTGGAGTGACCTCTCACGTACAGATTTCTTTGATTCTCTAGGCAACAGCTGACTCCTAAGGAATGGTCACCCTAATGCTAAAGTAAATCGGTAGATCCTTCCCTCTCTGATGAAAACTTTGACATCAACATTTTCTTGCTTAGCCATTTATTCGAGATTAACAATATCGTCAGAACAACACACCACTGGATAAGAACCGTACCGATGTTCAGCGGCGAAAAAAGAGTCCAGGTTTCCCGGAAAGATTCACCCTGGACCTGGTATAACCACCAAATCATCAGGACGACAGATTCCACCATCACCAACCTAATCGCCCAATCCCACCAAGCCCCGATGTATATGTCTGAATCGCCAGTATTGATATATCGCTCCCTCCACTCCTTTATCCCGTACTTCAAGACTGCAAAAGCAAAGAAAAATCCTGACAACATCAGACCAACTCCCCAAACCCAATCTTGATTAGCAAAAAAAGGACCAGCTCCAGGTGTATCTGTCCAATTCAAAGCACTGGGAACACCGAAAAGAAAGCCAGCCACACCTACCAAAGCTATGGCACGGGAACGACTCATACCCAGATCAATCAATATCCTACTCGGCAATTCAATCAAAGCCACTAAGGAAGTCCACGCAGCAAACAGCAAAGCCATAAAAAATAGAGCCATAAAAAACTGACCACCAGGAATCAGAGAAAACAACTGCGGAACCCAAATGAAAGTCAGACCTTCATTGCCTGCACCCACTATCTGTGCAGAAGCATCTGGCATCACCGAGAAAACGGTGCCCAAAACCATGATCCCAGCAAGTAGCGAAATTGCGTTGTTCCCAAAGCCGATCACAAAAGCATTCAGGGCTGTGTCTTCCCTGCTTCTCATGTAGACAGCATAGGTCAGGACCAGCCCCCAACCAGCCCCAGTGTCCCAGGCATTTTGTGTCAGTGCTTCTAACCAAATTCTTGCATCAGTGAGCTCGGAAAGCTTGGGGGTAAAAAGAAAAGCTATTCCCTCCATAGCACCAGGTAGCGTCACCGCTCGAATTGCCAGGATCACTATCAATATGATTAGACCCGGAATCAGTATCTTGGTCGCTCTTTCTATGCCTTTGACTCCCTTGGAAACAACAAAAATTGCCATTCCCATAGCAATGGCATGAGTCACAAGAGCCCATGGTGTACCTGCAAAATTTTCCCAGAAAGCTTCAGGTATGACGGTGGGAATCTCTCCCTGCAGACTCGCCAAGAAAAACCTCAAAGTCCAACCCATGACTACACTGTAGTAGCACATTATAGCCGCTGCTACAAACGCTATCCAACTACCCATCCATGTAAACTTAACACCGACTGTTTTCATGAACGCTCCGATAGCCCCCGAGCGTGTTGCCTTGCCCATCCCGAATTCTAGAATCAATAACGGGACGGACCAGAGCATTAGAAAAACCAACCATGCTACCAAAAAAGACCCACCCCCGTTGGAAGCCGCTACTCGAGGAAATCTCCATATATTACCCGTGCCCACTGCCATCCCTAGCATCGCTAAAAGCATTCCCCAACGGGAGCTGAAAACTTCAATTTTCGGTGCCAACACAACCTCCAGATTTTATGTGCAAGAGCCACCCCAAACTCATCTACAAGTTCGGCTCATTCGAATACCACCAGGTTATTTAAGATTTGGACAAACGATCGGAGACCCACTGACACACCTTTTCTATAGCTATTCTTTCTTGGTTTAATGAATCCCGATCACGAATAGTTACAGTACCGTCCTCTATAGTCAGTTTATCTATAGTAACGCACCAGGGTGTCCCTGCCTCATCTTGCCTCCTATACCGTCGACCTATTGATCCTGCCATGTCATAAAAGGAAGGTATGGAAGCACGCCTCAAATCCTCATACAAACCATCAGCAAGTTCTGGCAGTCCCTCCTTCTTCATCAAAGGGAAAACCGCCACCTTAGTCGGCGCTATCCTAGGATCAAGGCTGAGGAATACTCTCTCCTTTCCATCAATATTTTCTTCGGTATATGCATCCAACAAAGCTATTAGAACCGTTCTTTCCACACCTACAGCAGTCTCGACAACATACGGAACAAACCTTTTATTGTTTGCCGAATCAATGTATTCCAATCTTTTCCCAGAGTGATCCTGATGACGTTTCAAATCGAAGTCTGTTCGACTGTGGACGCCCTCAAACTCCTGCCATCCAAATGGGAACTCATACTCTATATCCACAGCTTTCTTAGCATAATGAGCCAACTCGTCAGGACCATGCTCGTGAACTCGCAATTTCTCTTCTGATATACCCAAAGAATAGCTCCATTCCAGCCTGGCATTCATCCAGTATTCGAACCATTCTTCATCTGTGCCAGGTTCCACAAAAAACTGCATCTCCATTTGTTCGAATTCACGAGTCCGAAAAATGAAATTTCCTGGTGTGATTTCATTACGGAAGGCCTTGCCAACCTGAGCAATTCCAAAGGGTACCTTTTGACGAGAAGAATTCTGAACATTTATGAAGTTAACATAAGCGCCTTGAGCAGTTTCAGGTCTAAGAAAGGTAGTCGAAGCTGCGTCTTCTACAGGTCCCATAAAGGTTTTAAACATCAAATTGAACATCCTCGGATCTCCGAATACATCCCGTTGCCCGCAGGTGGGACACTGCCCTTCATCAACACCAGGCGTATCCGCCCTAAAGCGACGATGACAGTTGGAGCATTCCACCAAAGGATCTGTGAAACCATCTAAATGTCCTGAAGCTTCCCAGACTTTAGGATTCATGAGGATAGATGAATCCAGCCCCTCAATATCACCCCTGCGATGCACCATAGTACTCCACCACTGTTCTTTGACATTTCGTTTCAATTCATTACCAAGAGGTCCGAAATCCCAAACTGAACCAGCCCCCCCATAAATTTCGGACGATTGAAACACAAAACCTCTCCGCTTAGCTAGAGAAGTAATCTTGCCCATCAAGTTAGAATCATTCATAAATATTCGACTGTATTATTTTGATCAGTAAGATCCTCAGAATCCGCTAAACTAGGCACCTAACAGCACCTCAACAACTTTAAACCTATTGTCAGTTTCATCTTGTTGTCCTACTCCAATGATTCTCCCAGATATTTTCCAGGAAAATCAACCTCCAATAGAATCCAAACTGCTAGTATATCTTACAAATTTAAGATATACTAGCCACCAATAAACTTATTCTGCCAAGTGAAGGTAGCACATCGAACAGCCAACCCTAGAATGACTCAATTTCCAAACAACTCAGAAAAGACATTCAAGACACTTTGTGAAAGATCTGACAAGTATTCACAACGCGTTGCATTAACCTTCAAAGATCAGGCCATTACCTATGAGGAACTAAACCAAAGATCCGACAAAGTAGCTACAGAACTATTAACAATACTCGGGACTAGTGACCTTAACGAATCGCGAGTCGCTTTTCTGATGGAGGCTGGGCTAGATTACGTAGTTGTTCAATGGGGAATTTGGAAAGCTGGAGGAGTTGTTGTTCCTTTAGCTAAATCCCATCCACCACCCGAGTTACATCACACGCTACAAGATTCAGATCCCATCCTTGTTATCGTCAGTTCCAAGTTGAAGAGAAGCATTCAACAAGCCGACTTTGAAACAACCAGGGTGATTGATGCGTCCCAACTACTGGATGCAGATCCCAATCCGAATTCAGCAAATCTACAATTACCTTCGCTGAAGCCAGAAAGGCGGGCTATGATGATTTACACAAGTGGAACCACGGGTAAACCTAAAGGTGCTGTGCTCACTCATTCCATCCTTTCGGCACAGATTACTTCCTTGGTAGAAGCATGGGAATGGAGCGAGGATGATCGTATTATGCTAGTTTTGCCGCTCCATCATATACATGGAATCGTGAATGTTCTGTGCTGTGCATTATGGAAAGGTGCATCATGTCATATCTCTTCACATTTCGATCCAATAGATACCTGGAATCACCTATCGGGAGGAGAACTCACATTATTTATGGCTGTTCCCACTATTTATATGCTGTTGATAAAAACCTGGGAAGCAGCTAGTGAAAGTGATCGTTCACGCTGGAGCCGGGGTGCTAGCAATCTTAGGCTAATGGTTTCAGGATCGGCGGCCCTTCCGAAAACGTCCCTAGAAAAGTGGGAACAAATAACTGGCCAGGTCCTTTTAGAACGTTACGGTATGACTGAAGTTGGAATGGCCCTGTCAAACCCACTACATGGCAAGCGTCGACCTGGCTACGTCGGAAGCCCACTTCCTGGAGTCAAAGTCAGAAGAGTGGATGAAAACGGCGTGGAACTGGGAGATTCGGAACAAGAAGGAGAATTGGAAGTCTCAGGTCCAAATGTATTTCTCGAATATTGGAGGAATCCGGAGATGACAGAAGACAGCTTCAAGAATAACTGGTTCCGAACGGGGGATATGGCTGTCGTAGATGGAGGAAGCTACCGCCTTCTAGGTCGAACGTCGGTAGATATAATTAAAACAGGGGGTTTCAAGGTGTCGGCCCTCGAAATAGAAGAGGTCATCCGTCAACACTCAGCAGTGACTGATTGCGCAGTGGTAGGCATTCCTAATGAAGATTGGGGTGAATTAGTCGCTGTTGCCATTGTTAAAGAACCATATGGTGAATTTGACCTCGAAGACTTCATTGGTTGGACCAAAAACTACCTAGCACCCTATAAGACACCACGTGAACTTAAGCTTGTAAGTGAATTACCTCGAAATGCGATGGGGAAAGTTCAAAAAGAACAAGTTAAGCTATTATTCTCAAACTCTTTGCAAACATAATACCCCAACAGTCTCCCTGAGATTAATTAGCTAAAAATGCCAAGGTATTACTTCCTGCTTTTAGAATATAGGACCATTTCGAAACAACCACGAAAAGAATCCGATAATGGATAACAAAATCAGTATAGCTATCCATCCTCCCTTTGCTCCATTATTCATAGATGCCATTTATACTATTCCCCGACGTGCCCCGCAATAGTGAACAAGCTACTTTGATGACTCACAGGTTTTATCTGATTAGCTTAGAAAGAATAGTGTAATTTGGAATACTGACCGATCTTACTATCCTAGATGAAGGTTCTGTTCTTTCAGAATTGACTTTAACAGTTGAGTCATAACAACAATGAATTTAATATTCGAAAATATCCAAGAATTCTGGATTGTGTACTTATTCTTGCTCATGTACACATTGCTCATGGCCCACCACGCCTACGGTGGCCACAAACAAACCCGGAAAATCTCGGACTACTACATAGGAGGAAGGAAAATGGGTGGCCTCATATTAGGGCTATCCTTTTTTGCCACCTATTCCAGCACAAATAGCTTTGTAGGATTTTCTGGACAAGCTTATAACTGGGGAACACCTTGGTTTTTACTAGTTCCTTTTCTGGTAGGATTTTCCCTCTTTTCGTGGATGGTGGTAGCCCCAAGACTGAGATCGTTCACTCAGCTACTAGATTCTCTGACTATACCAGACTTCATAGGGTTCCGTTTTGAAAGTAAAACGGCGCGTATTATGGCTTCATTTATTGTAATTTTTGCAAGCTTATTCTACATGACTGCTGTTTTCAAGGGAATTGGAAATCTATTAGAAACATTCATGGATATCCCCTACAAACTTGCCATCATTGTCATATTCTTTATCGTCGTAGCCTACACAGCAACAGGTGGATTTATTTCAGTGGTCAAAACCGATGCTGTCCAAGGCATCATCATGTCTATCGCCGCTGTCCTGCTTTTTATTGGAACAGTCAATGCTGCTGGAGGATTGGGGTCCTTCATGGAAGTTAGTGAGACAAGTACCACTTCACATCTATTCACTTGGAATGGTGGGGTAGCCCTGCCCACACTGTTCGGTGTCCTAGTCTCAGCCACGATAAAAATGGCGGTAGAACCTAGACAATTAGCTAGATTCTACGCACTAGACGGGACGAGTGATGCCCGCAAAGGTATGATGGTCAGCACACTTGCCTTCACCTCAGTCTATCTTCTTTTAGTACCCATCGGGATCTTCGCCCATAAAGTAATAGGTGACAACCTGACAGATACTGACCTGGTGGTGCCAACTCTTCTAGTCACTGAGGGTGTCTTTTTCCCAGTCGTTTCTTCATTTCTTTTGGTTGCGATGGTAGCCGCCGCTATGTCATCTTTGGATAGTGTCCTACTAGTTATGGCGTCAACAGCAGAACGAGACATACGTGGGTTATTGTGGCCTACAGACAGTGACAAGAAAACACTAAAGGCCACTAAGCTTTACGTGGTAATTTTCGCAGCTATCACAGCGGGCATTGCACTCAATCCTCCTGGAAGTATAGTTGGTTTAACAGCATTGTCTGGGAGCATGTATGCCGCCTGCTTCCTTCCTTCCATTGTCTTCGGTCTGTACTGGAATCGTGGTAACAGTAGTTCTGTAATCGGATCCTTTCTAATCGGATTACTCGTCTTATCCTTTTGGCCATGGTCAGAATACCTTCACCAAGTATTTCCTGCTGTCATCGGTTCATCATTAGTGTACCTTTTGGTTGCTTCTTTAAGCGCAAAAATAGAAACAGAACGTATCACACAACTCTTCGAAGTTAAGTGATGATTTGATCAAGAACTAAACAAATCGGAATTGATTATGTGTGCTTTAGATCGCAGAAAATTTGTCAAGAAAACCGCGTTAGGGACGGCAGGGTCCACTGTTCTTGGTTCCTGTTCTACAGAGGAATCCTCGGTAGAGCAAAATTCAGCTGTCTCTGGACCAGAAGTTAATTGGCGAATCACCACCAGTTTTCCGCCTAGTGTGGACATGCTATCGGGTGCTGCTGATATGCTGGCACACAGAGTCGGACAAATGACAAACGGAAAATTCAGGATAAGGGTGTTCGCAGCTGGCGAAATTGTGCCCGCTCTCCAAGTTATGGATGCAGTCCAGTCTGGAACTGTACAAGCAGGACACACTAGTGACTATTACTATATAGGAAAAAACTCTGCACTAGCTTTCGGAACATCCATCCCGTTCGGATTTAATTCACGTCAACAGACTGCCTGGTTAACGCAGGGTGGTGGACAAAATTTGCTACGAGAGGTTCATTCAGATTTTGGGATAATGCATTTTCACTTTGTAAATACTGGTGCTCAATTCGGAGGCTGGTTCAGGGAACCTATAGGATCACTCAACGATCTCAGAGGTCTAAGAATGCGAATTCCTGGGTTAGCAGGAGAAATCATGTCTCGCCTAGGAGTCACCGTACAAGTGTTGGGAGCTGCGGACATTTACCCAGCATTAGAGCGAGGGGCAATAGATGCAACTGAATGGGTAGGACCCTATGACGATGAGAAGCTTGGATTCCATGAAATCGCCAAGAACTACTACATTCCAGGATGGTGGGAACCTGGACCATCAACCGCGTTTCAAGTAAATCGCACAGCCTGGGATGAGCTTCCAGTACAATATCGAGAAATTCTTGCCTCTGCTCTAAGTGAGGTCAATCTCGTTACACTAGCTCGATACGATGGAGAAAATCCCAGAGTCCTCAAACGTCTCGTCGAAGACCATGGTGTAAAAGTCCGAGAGTTTCCCAATGATGTATTAGAAGAAGCCTGGAAAGAAAGTAACTCATATCTGTTGGAACAAAGTTCTGCGAACCCTGATTTTCGAAAAATTTACGAATCGTGGAATGCTTTCAGAAAAGAAAGCTTCCCTTATTTTGCTGGCAATGAATCGGTGTATGGACAATTTGCTTTCCCCAAAACTTAGACTCAAAGTCTCAATCTATTTTGGGTCAGACTTAGGAAGATGAAATCCTAGTCGCTCGAGGTCGCGCTTCTTCCTGCGCCAATTAGGTAGAACCTTAACCCACAAGTCGAGATAAATCCTTTCCCCTATGAAATGCTCTATTTTCCTCCTAGAAAGCTCCCCTAACTTTTTTACACTACGGCCTCTCTTCCCCAAAATTATCATTTTCTGTGATTCTTTTTCGACGAAAAGATTCGCTTTAACATATACAGGATCCTGGCCTTCCCTATACTCCTCTATCGACACATATACGGCATAAGGCACTTCTTGGCTGTATTGTTCGAAAATAGTCTCGCGAATGAACTCTGCTGCGAAAAAACGCACTGGTGCTGATCCAATCTCATCTTCTGGATAAAGGAAAGGTGATTCTGGAAGTGCTAACTCGATCTGACTCCACACTTCCTCTAAGCCATGACCACGTAATGCTGATACACCGAAAGGAGTGCAATTCAACTCCGAAACGGCCCATTCAGTCAACTGCGAAATCTTTTTAGGGGAGGCGAGGTCAATCTTATTTATGATGACTTCTATTGGTGACTCAGATAACGACAAATTCTCTATCAAAGTGATCTTCTCACTCTTATTGGGCGGGTTATTCCCGTCCACCGTCAGCAGAACTATGTCAGCATCCTTAATAGCTTCCTGACTTTCTTTGACCATAGACTCATGAAGCAAATTATCTGCTTGGAGTAGTCCTGGGGTGTCTATAAAGACTGCCTGCGTTTGGTCGGACGTCCGAATACCCAGGATCCTCTTCCAAGTTGTCTGAGCTTTAGGGGTTACTATGCAAAGAGTCTGATCCATAAAACTATTCAACAAAGTAGACTTGCCAGCATTGGGTAGACCTACGAGAGCCACATAACCTGCCCGGGGCATTATCGATCGCTCTCTTTGAACTGATCCACCATAAACATTTCTCCAAAAAAAATTGTATAACTAAACACTTACCCGAAGTAATGATTCTGAATAGCAAAGCGAACAGAGCAAAATTGCTAGTCCTATAAAATAGCAGGGTACACTAAAAAGGCCCACTGTCCCTATCCGAGTCAGCAGGCCTTATAAAATGTGCTGGCGACGACGTACTCTCCCACCGGATCTCCCCAGCAGTACCATCCGCGCGGCAGGGCTTAACGGTCGTGTTCGAGATGGGAACGAGTGTATCCCCTGCGCTAAGGCCACCAGCAACAATCAACTTGAGTAGAGAGAAAAGAAGCAAACCTCAGAAAAATGAGTGTCTCATTGTATAATCCAAGGGTGCCAGAAGATCTAAAAAGATGAATCTGGGGAACTGGTCAAGCCTCACGGGCTATTAGTACGGCTCGGCTACATGTGTCGCCACACTTCCACCTGCCGCCTATCAACGTGCTAGTCTCGCACGGCCCTTCTGAGAACTTATGTTCTGGGAGTGTTAATCTTGGAGGAGGCTTCCCACTTAGATGCTTTCAGCGGTTATCCTTTCCTGACGTCGCTACCCGGCAATGCCCCTGGCGGAACAACCGGTACACGAGGGGTCAGTCCATCCCGGTCCTCTCGTACTAGGGACAGCTCTCCTCAACACTCCTACGCCCATGACGGATACAGACCGAACTGTCTCACGACGTTCTAAACCCAGCTCATGTACCACTTTAACGGGCGAACAGCCCGACCCTTGGGACCTTCTCCAGCCCCAGGATGCGATAAGCCGACATCGAGGTGCCAAACCGCCCCGTCGATGTGAACTCTCGGGGGCGATAAGCCTGTTATCCCCGGCGTACCTTTTATCCGTTGAGCGATGGCCCTTCCACATGGAACCACCGGATCACTAATGCCTACTTTCGTACCTGCTCGATCCGTCGATCTCGCAGTCAAGCTCCCTTCTGCATTTACACTCTTCGCGCGATTGCCGACCGCGCTGAGGGAACCTTTGCGCGCCTCCGTTACTCTTTGGGAGGCGACCGCCCCAGTCAAACTACCCGCCTGCCACGGTCCCCGGGATGGATTCA